>CAWIMG010000027.1:0-322996 GCA_963837105.1 uncultured Actinomycetes bacterium
CAGCGCCGCCCGCGGGGTGGCCCGCGCACTGGGGCTGCACTACCTGGACACCGGCGCGATGTACCGGGCACTGACCTGGTGGATGCTCAACCAGGGACTGGACACCGCCGACCCGGAGACGGTGGCCAGGCACGCCACCGAGCCAGTCATCGAGGTTGGGGTGGACCCGGCCGCGCCGCGGATCACGGTGGACGGGGTGGATGTGTCCGGCCCGATCCGCACCCGGCGGGTGTCCAACGCCGTCAGCGCGGTCGCCTCGGTGCCACAGGTCCGCGAGCACCTGATCGCCTGCCAGCGCGACATCATCCGGCGGCACCAGGCCGCCCCCGGCGGCGGCATCGTCGCCGAGGGCCGCGACATCGGTACCGTGGTTGCCCCCGAGGCGCCGGTGAAGGTGTTCCTCACCGCCAGTGCGCAGGTGCGCGCCCACCGCCGCAGCGCCGACCTGGCCGCCGACCCGGACGCGACCGCGGCGGTCACCCAGCGGGAGCAGCACCGCCGGGACCGGGCGGATGCCCCGCAGACGGTCATGGCGGCCGACGCGGTGGAGATCGACTCCTCCAGCCTGAGCCTGGCCGAGGTGATCAGCCGGATCACCGACCTGGTAGGGCAGCGGACCGGGGACACGCACCCGGACCCGGCGCGGGCGCGGTGATCATGCCTGACACCGACGGCGGCTGGGACGAGGAAGGCCACCAGCCTGCCCCACTGGTCCCGGTGGTGGCAGTGGTCGGCCGGCCCAACGTCGGCAAGTCCACGCTCGTCAACCGGATCCTGGGCAGCCGCCAGGCGGTGGTCCAGGACACCCCGGGTGTCACCCGGGACCGGGTGGCCTACGATGCGACCTGGCGCGGGCGGGCGTTCACCCTGGTTGACACCGGCGGCTGGGAGCCTTCCCCCGGGTCGGAGGCGGGGCAGGCCAGCCGTGCGCTGGCCGAGCAGGTGACGGCGCAGGCGCGGCTGGCGGTGGCGGCGGCGGACGCGGTCCTGTTCGTGGTGGATGTGACCGTCGGCATCACCGACTCCGACGACGCGGTCGCTGCGGTGCTGCGCCGGTCCGGCAAGCCGGTGGTTGTCGCCGCAAACAAGGTCGATGACACACCGGGCGAGCCGGCCGCGGCGGCGCTGTGGGCCCTCGGGCTGGGCGAGCCATGGCCGGTCAGCGCGCTGCACGGGCGCGGCAGCGGCGACCTGCTCGACGCGGTGCTGGCGGCATTGCCGGAGGCACCCGCCGAAAACCTGGCCGAGGTCGGCGGCCCGCGCCGGGTCGCCCTGATCGGGCGCCCGAACGTGGGCAAGTCCAGCCTGCTGAACAAGCTGGCCGGGCAGGAGCGGGTACTGGTGGACGCGGTCGCCGGCACCACCCGCGACCCGGTGGACGAGCTGATCGAGCTGGGCGGCATCAGCTGGCGGTTCGTGGACACGGCCGGCATCCGGCGGCGGGTCAGCCACACCCAGGGCGCCGACTTCTATGCCGCCCTGCGGACGTCTGGCGCGCTGGAACGGGCCGAGGTCGCGGTGGTGCTGGTGGACGCCAGCGAGCCGCTGGCCGAGCAGGACCTGCGGATCGTGTCGATGGTGATCGAGGCCGGCCGGGCGCTGGTCATCGCCTATAACAAGTGGGACCTGGTGGACGAGGACCGCCGCCTGCAGCTGGACAGGGAGATCGACCGGCAGCTGCACACCGCCCGCTGGGCACCCCGGGTCAACATTTCCGCCGCTACCGGCCGTCACCTGGACCGGCTGGTGCCCGCGCTGCAGGCCGCGCTGGCGGGCTGGGAGACCCGGGTGCCGACTGGCAGGCTCAACTCCTGGCTGACCGGCCTGGTGGCGGCCACGCCGCCACCGGTCCGGGGTGGCCGTCAGCCGAAGATCTTGTTCGCCACCCAGGCCGGCATCCGGCCGCCGCATTTCGTGCTGTTCACCACCGGTTTCCTGGAGGCCAGCTACCGGCGGTTCATCGAGCGGCGGCTGCGGGAGGAGTTCGGATTCGAGGGCAGCCCGGTGCAGGTGTCGATGCGGCTGCGGGCCAAGGCGCAGAGCCGCCCGGCCAGCCGTGGTGGCCGGCCGGGCCGGGCGGCCGGCGCTAGCACACACGAGTTGGGAAAGGTGACGGCGGACCGATGAGATACCGGGAACTGGGCGCATCCGGGCTGACGGTGTCGGTGACCGGGCTGGGGTGTAACAACTTCGGGCAGCGGCTGGATCTGGCCGGGACCCGGGCGGTGGTGGACGCCGCCATCGACGCCGGCGTCACGCTGTTCGATACCGCCGACGTGTACGGCCTCGGCGGGTCAGAGGAACTGCTCGGCGAGGTGCTGGCCGGCCGCCGCGACCAGGTGGTGCTGGCCACCAAGTTCGGTGGCGGGGCCGACCTGGGCTATGGGCCGGCCGCCGGGGCCCCGGGCGGCCGTGCCTACATCCGGCGCGCGGTGCAGGCGTCGCTGCGCCGCCTGCGCACCGACTACATCGACCTGTACCAGTTGCATCTGCCCGATCCGCGCACCCCGGTGGCGGAGACCCTGGCCGCCCTCACCGAACTGGTCGCCGAGGGCAAGGTCCGCTATCTCGGCAACTCCAACTTCGCCGGCTGGCAGATCGCCGACGCCGCGCACCTGGCCCGGGCGGCCGGGACCGCGCCGTTCGTGTCCGCGCAGAACCACTGGTCGCTGCTGGAGCGCGGGGCGGAGGCCGAGGTGGTGCCTGCCGCCCGCCGGTTCGGGCTGGGTGTGCTGCCCTACTACCCACTGGCCAACGGGCTGCTGACCGGCAAGGTCCGGCGCGGGCAGGAACCGGCCGTGGGTACCCGGCTGGCCGGCCGCCCGGCCTACATCACGGCGGACAAGCTGGACCGGGTGGAGGCGCTGGCCACCTGGGCGGCCGAGCGTGGCCGGACGATCCTGGAGGTGGCGGTCGGCGGGCTGGCTGCCCAGGACGGCTGCGCTTCGGTGATCGCCGGGGCTACCACCCCCGAGCAGGTGAAGGCGAACGCCGCCGCGTCGGACTGGCTGCCCACCGCGGATGATCTGGCCGGCCTGGACCGGGTCCTGCCCCCGCCCGGCGGATCCCGGTAGCCAGCCAGGCCTGGGCGAGCCGGTCAGCCGCCGGCGCGGGCGGCGAGGCTGACCGCGGTCTGGTACAGGCTTTCCACATCCTGCCCGAAGCGGATGGTGTAGGAGATCGCGGGCAGGTCCCCGCCCTGCTGGTAACCGCCGATCACGCCGATCACCGTGCCCGTCCCGGCGGGCCCCAGCCGGGCCAGGAAAGGGGCACCGCTGGTGCCGTCGGTGTAACCACCGCAGTCGAATTCCATCTCGTGTGCCTGGAACCGCTTGGTCTCATTCGTGCAGGTGACTGGCTGCTCGATGGCATCGGGGTAGCCGATGACCCGCACCCGGGCCTGGGCCTGCCAGCCGATGCCCAGCCGCTCACCGCCGGTGACATGCTGGATCGGCTGGCTGTTCCCCGGCTGGTGAACCACCAGGAAGGCGACATCGTGATCGGGGTTGCCGGAATCCAGCCAGCCACTGTCGGCGATCACCTGGCTGACCAGCCAGACGCCATACGGCCGGTGACCGCCCGCGTAGCCGGGCACGAACGCCATCGAGCCCGCTGCCCGGTGGGTCACGCAGTGCGCAGCGGTGATCACCAGATTCCCGCCCGGGCTGTCCACTACGCTCGCGGTGCAGAAGTGCTTGCCGAGCGCGCCGCCGGAAACAGAGAAGAGCGCGCCGACGGCCGGGGTACCGGCGAACGAGCGGGCGCTGGCCAGGATGCCCGCGGCCGGGTCATGCGCCGACAGGGTGGTGGCAGCGGCCAGCTTGGCGGCCATGCTGACCGCGGCCGGGGCGTTCGGCGTCATCAGCAGGAAAACACCGGCGGTAGCCACGGCCAGGCCCGTCCGCCAGCTGGCCCGGCCGAATGGCCGGGCCAGTGCCCGCCGAGCCTGGCTGTTCCTGCCAGCCGCCATCCGCCCTCCGTACCGCCTGCCGCGCGAGGATCTGTTTTGTATCAATTGTGCGGGTCAAAGTGATACGACGCGAGAGTAAAACCGGGAGCTAAGAGCAGACTGAGTGGCCGCTGCGGAACGGCCGGCCGGGCCGCCGGTTGGCCCGGCCCCGGCGAGGGAGTAGCGTCGGCTCGTTGGCCGGCCCCGAAGTCATTCGTTGGGTATCCGAAAAGAAGAGCGATGAGCTACCTGGTTGATCACTGGTCGTTTGACCCGTTCCTGATCGTGGTCGCGGTGCTGGTGATCTGGCACGAGATCGGGCTGGCCCGGCTGGCCCGGCGGTCCCGGCCGGAGCGGACCGCCCAGCGCCGCCGGCGGTCGTGGCTGTTCTACGGCGGGCTGGCGGTGCTGCTGCTATCCGTGGTCTCGCCGGTGGACTACTGGTCCGACGGCTACTTCTTCGTGCACATGTTCCAGCACATGCTGCTGATGTTCGCGGCACCGACCCTGGTGGTGGCCGGCGCGCCCTGGCAGCCGCTGCTGGCCGGGCTGCCCGGGCGGACCGGCCAGGCGGTCACCCGCGGCACGCTGCGTGGCAGCTGGTCCCGGCCGCTGCGGGCGGTCGGCGGGTTCCTGCTGCGGCCGTGGGTGTCGGTGGTGCTGTTCAGCGTGGTGATGGTGCTCTGGCACGTGCCGGTCCTGTTCGACCTGGCCCAGAACAACCAGTACGTGCACATCTGGCTGATGCACGCCAGTTTCTTCCTCGCCGGGGTGCTGTTCTGGCTCCAGTTCATCCCCTCGCCGCCGTTCCGGCTCCAAATGACGCCGGTCGCTCAAGCCGCGGCGCTGGTCGCGACCAACGTGGTGATGTGGGTACTGGCGATGTCGATGAGCATCCTGACCCAGGTCTCCTGGTACTCCGTCTACAGCCATGTGCCGGGGGTGACGCTGGCGCCGTTTGCCGACCAGCAGATCGGCGCCGCGATCTTGTGGGTGTGTGGCGACTTCTGGGCCATTCCCGCACTGATCGTGGTGATGCGCCGCATGATCGACCAGGACGGCAGCATGGGGGCGGCGCTGGAGAAGATGCTCGGGCGCGGCTCGGCGGGCGCCCGGTACGGCTGGGCCAGTGCCGGCAACGGCCACCGGAACCCTCGGGCCGGCTCATGGGCGAGTGGCCGCCCGCGCACGTCGCTGCCGCCGGAGCCCCCGGCCGGCCCCTGAGCCGCCCGCCCGCGCCATGAACCTGCATCCGGAAACCCGCGCCATCCACGCTGCCGCACCCGAGCTAGGCGGCTCCCGCCCGGTGAGTGTGCCCATCTACCAGACCTCGACCTTCGCTTTCACCGACCCGGAGGCGTGTGCGGCGGCGCTGACCGATCCCGATGCCGGGTTCGCCTACAGCCGCTACCGGAACCCGACCACGCATGCGCTGGAGGCGGCGGTCGCCGACCTGGAGGGCGGCACCGCCGCGATCGCGGCCAGTTCCGGCATGGGTGCCATCAACGCGGTGCTGCTGTCCCTGCTCCAGCCCGGCGACCACGTCATCGCCCAGCAGTGCCTGTACGGCGGCACCTTCTCGGTCTTCACCGACCTGGCCCGGCGGTACGGCATCGAGGTGAGCTACGTCTCCGGCCGGGACCCGGCGGAAGTGACCGCCGCGCTCCGGCCGGCCTCCCGGCTGCTGTTCCTGGAGACCATCGCCAACCCCACGGTCGCGGTCAGCGACCAGCCCGCGCTGCTGGCGGTGGCCCGGGCCGCCGGGCTGACCGGCGTAGTGGACAACACGTTCGCTACTCCCCTGCTGTGCCAGCCGATCGGGCACGGCGCCGACATCGTGATTCATTCTGCGACCAAGTACCTGGGCGGCCATGACGACGTCACCCTGGGGCTGGTGGTGTCGGCCAGTGCCCAGCTGTACCGCCGGCTCTGGAAGACCGCGGTGGACCTGGGGGTGGCGGCGGATCCGTTCGCTGCCTGGCTCACTTTGCGCGGCCTGAAGACGCTGGCGCTGCGGATGGCCCGGCACTGCCAGACGGCCGCCCTGCTCGCCGAACGGCTAGCCGCCCACCCGGCGGTGACGGCGGTGCACTGGCCCGGCCTGGCCAGCCATCCCGACCATGAGGTGGCATCCAGGCTGCTGTCCGGCTACGGCGGCATGATCGCCTTCGACCTGGCTGGCGGGCGGGCGGCGGGCCTGCGTTTTGTGTCCGCGCTGAAGCTGGCCGCCGTCGCCCCGTCGCTGGGCGGCGCGGAGACGCTGGTGCTGCATCCGGCCTCGACCTCGCACCGGCAGCTGGACGCGGCCGGGCTGCGGGCCGCGGGCATCGGCGAGGGCAGCATCCGGGTGTCCGCCGGGCTGGAGCATCCCGACGATCTGTGGGCGGATTTCGGGCAGGCGCTGGCAGCCATGGACGGCAGCGGCGGGTAAGGCGGGTAAGGCGGCTTCCGGCCGGAGCTAGATGGTGCCGGGCAGGTCGGTGTGGCGTTCCAGCAGCAGCACGTCGCGCCAGCGGCCGTAGTGGCGGCCGATCCGCTTGCGGGTGCCGACCACCCGGAACCCGGCCTTCTCGTGCAGGCGCAAGCTGGCGGTGTTCTCCGGGAAGATGCCGGACTGGATGGTCCAGATGCCGGCCGTTGCGGTGGACCTGATGAGCGCCCTGAGCAGCGCGGCGCCGACCCCGCGGCCACGGGCGGTCGGCGCGACATAGATGGAGTGCTCGACCACGCCCTGGTACACGTGCCGGTCCGAGACCGGGGACACCGCCGCCCAGCCGAGCACCTCGCCGCTGGCGTAGTCGGCAGCGACCAGCCGGTGGCTGGGCAGCTGGGCCGCGTCGAAGTCCGCCCAGGACGGGGCCGAGGTCTCGAAACTGGCCTCACCGGAGTCCAGCCCGGCCTGGTAGATCGCCAGCACCTGGGTGGCGTCGCCGTTCATCATCGGCCGGATGGTCACCCCATCCGGCAAGATCGTGCCTGCCCCGTTCGGCAGGCCCGGACCCGCCCCGTTCGGCTCGCCGGGGCGTGCCCCGTTCGGCAGGCCGGCGGCCACGCCGCCGGGCAGGCCGGTGGCCGCTCCGTCCGGCAGGCCGGCGGGCTGTCCGGCCGGGAGGGCCGCGGCCGGGAATGCGCCGGCCGGGATCGGCGCGGCTCGTCCCACCACCAGGTCCGTGGCGGTGGGGAAGGAGCCAACGCAGGCTTCGTTCAGCCGGTAGTAACGCGCGGTCCCATGCCGGTCGGCGAGCACGAACCGGACCTCCGCGAGCACCTTGAGGTGCTGTGACACGGTGGCCTGGCTGACGTTCGTGGCGGCCACGATCTGGCCGACGGTCAGCGGCCCGCGGGCGCGGGCGAGTACCGACACCACCTGAATCCTGGTCGGGTCGGACAGCGCCCGGAACCAGGCCGCGTACTGGCGCGCCTCGTAGCGGGTGAGCGGTTCTGGCGGCTCGCCCTGCGGTCGGCGCCGCCCGGGTTTCTTCATCGGTTACTGACGATAAGCGGTGATTGACGGGAAGAAAAATCCGCAGCCGGAACGGGTGGCTGGGTGATGGCTGCCTGCGGGCAGAGGTGGACGATTCGGGGCCGTTCCCGCCGCCCAAAGCGTCCATGTCTTCGTGGGGTAGGTGAGGCGGAGGGGAAGGTGGATCCGGGGGAGGTGGATTCGGGGGAGGTGAGGCGGAGGGGAGTGGGCGGAAATCAGGGGCAGGTGATGGCTCCAGGCGGGGGGCCGCCCACCGCGGCCTGGATCGCCTCGCTGATTTCCCGCAACTGGCCCACCTGCCCGGCGGTGAGCGGATCCAGCAGGGTGCGGCGGACCTGCTCCACATGGCCGGGCGCGGCGGCTGCCAGTGCGGCGTAGCCCTCGTCGGTGAGCTCGGCGAAGGCGCCCCGCCGGTCGGTCGGGCACTCGCGGCGGCGGACCCAGCCCCGCTCTTCCAGCCGGGCGACCGCGTGCGAGATCCGGCTCTTGCTGGCCGCCGTTTCCTCGGCCAGCTGGCTCATCCGCAGCCTGTGGTCCGGGGCCTCGGACAGCTGAACCAGGATCTCGTAGTAGGCAAGCGGCATCCCGGCGTCGCGCTGCAGCTCAGCGTCGATGGCCGCGAAGAAGGCGTGGCAGGCGCCGACGAAGGCGCGCCACGCCACCTGCTCGTCGGCCGACAGCCAGCGGGTGCCGGTCGTAGTCACCTGCTCAGTATAGCGGGGGAATAGTTGAGCGTTTGACATAGTTCTTGTGGCAGTGATAGTCGTTGAGTATTCAATCAACATTCCAGAAGGAGCTGAGTACCTGTGACCACCGGCACCCACGCCGTGACCGGCATCCCCGGCTACACGGCCGGCACCTGGACCATCGACCCGGTGCACTCCGAGGTAGGTTTCACCGTCCGGCACATGATGGTGAGCAAAGTCCGTGGCAAGTTCACCAGCTTCTTCGGCGAGATCGTCACCGGCGCCGACCCGCAGGACTCCTCGGTGACGGCCGACATCGAGCTCAGCTCGATCACCACCGGCAACGAGCAGCGTGACGGGCACATCCGGTCCGCGGACTTCTTCGAGGTCGAGAAGTACCCGGTGATGAGCTACCGGTCCACCGGCCTCCGCCAGCAGGGCAGCGATTACGTCCTGGACGGCCAGCTGACGCTCAAGGGCGTGACCAGGGACGTCCCGCTGACGCTGGAGCTGAACGGGTTCGGGCCGGACGCCTACGGCGGCACCCGGGCCGGCTTCTCGGCCACCGCCGAGATCAGCCGCGGCGACTTCGGGATCAGCTGGAACGCTGCCATCGAGGGTGGCGGCGTGGTGGTCAGCGACAAGGTGACCATTCAGCTGGAGATCGAGGCAGTGCTCAAGGCCTGACCGGAGCCTTCCCGCAGATACCCGCGCGGCCGGGAGAGCCAGTCTCTCCCGGCCGCGGGCATGTCCGGAGCCAGCCGGGCCAGGCGGTGACAGGATGTGCCTAGCTGCCGCGAACCAAGGAGGCCGCCGGTGAAAGCTGCCCTGTACGACCGCTATGGACCGGCCGCCGAGGTGCTCCGGGTGACCGAGCTGGACCGGCCCGAGCCCGGTCCCGGTGAGGTCCGGGTGAAGGTGGCGCTGTCGGGCATCAACCCCACCGACTACAAGAGCCGCAGTGGTGCCACCCCGCGCCCGATCGACGGTTTCCAGATCCCGCACCACGACGGGGCCGGAGTCATCGACGCGGTCGGCGACGGCGTGGATCCCGGCCGGATCGGCCAGCGGGTCTGGCTGTGGCTCGCGGCCTTCGGCCGCCGGTGGGGGACGGCGGCGGAGTGGACGGTGGTGCCCGAGCGCCAGGCCGTCCCGCTGCCAGCCGGGGCATCGGACGAGCTGGGCGCCAGCCTGGGTGTGCCGGCCGTGACCGCCCACTGGTGCCTGTTCGCCGATGGGCCGGTTACGGGCAAGACCGTGCTGGTCGCGGGCGGGGCGGGCGCGGTCGGCCACTTCGCCATCCAGCTGGCGGTGCGTGCGGGCGCCCGGGTGATCGCCACCGTCAGCACCGACCAGAAGGCGGAACTGGCCCGGCAGGCCGGCGCGCACCATGTGGTGCGCTACCGCGACCCGGATGCGGTGGAACAGATCAGGGCCGTGACCGACCAGGTGGACCGGGTGATCGAGGTGGCGCTGGGCGCCAACCTGACACTGGACCTGGCGCTGGCCGGACGGGGCACGGTGATCGTCACCTATGCGGCCGAACCCAGCGATCCGGTGCTCCCGGTACGCGCCTGCATGACCGCCAACGTGCTGCTGCGCTTCGTCCTGCTGTACGGGGTGCCGGCCGCCACGCTGGCGGAGGCCGCGGCCGACGTCTCGGCGGCCCTCGCCGAGGGCGCGCTCACCGAACTGCCGGCCCACAGCTATCCGCTGTCCGCCATCGTCGAGGCCCAGCAGGCGGCCGAGGCGGGCGCGGTGGGCAAGATCCTGGTCATCCCATAACGGCACGCCGGGGATGGCCGGCCAGCCAGGTGCCGCGCTACCGTGACTGACGGGTGTGCCACCTGCCTGGACGGGGGAGCGCGGCATGGCAGAGATCACTCAGCAGCGGCCAGGGGCAGAGCCCGGGCCCGGTACGGGCGATGCCGGCGGCCCGCCCGCCGCGGGCAGTTCCGGCCCGCCTGGCGCGGGCACGCGGCCACGGCCGCCGCGGACGATCGTCCCGCTCGCTGGCCTGCCAGTTGTCGGCGTGATAGTGATCGCGCTGGTCACCGCGATCGCCGGGAACTGGCTATGGGCGCTGGACTTCTTCCATGTCGTCGGCGGTGGCCTGTGGACCGGCGTCGACCTGTTCGTCGGGCTGGTGATCGGGCCCATCCTGGGCAGGCTGTCCATCCCGGCGCGGGTGGAGTTCGCGGCCCGGTTCATGCCCAAGATGCTGCTCATCATGCCGACGCTGGTGCTGATGACGCTCGCCTCGGGCTGGCAGCTCGCCCGCCACCTGGGCGTGCTGGAGGTGGGATACCCGCAGCGCTGGTGGCTGGTCGCCTCCTTCATCGTGGTCGGGGCGATGACCGTGATCGCGCTCGGCTTCCTGGAGCCCGCCAACCTCGCGGTCCTGTTCGAGCTGCGCAAGGATGCCCCGGACGGCGCCCTGATCGGCAAGCTCATGCGGCGGTTCGCCTACACCGCGGGCATCACCGGCGTCATGCAGGTCGCCACGCTGGTGATCATGACCAGGATCGCGACATGGTGAGCAGCGCCGAGCGCAAGCTGCCACCGGTCACCGGGCTGGCGGTAACCGCACTGATCCTGGTCATCGCGGGCGGCATCTATCTGGCCGCACACCTGCCGCGTCCCGCGCCGCTCGGCCCGCCGGCCGCAGCTCTGGTCCTGGCGGTGCTCGCCCTGCTCACCGCCGGTGCCCTGCTGGCCAGGGTCCGTGACTTCGCCTGGCACACGTTCTTCGTGGTGGCGGGCTGGACGCTGGCCGCCTATCTGGTGATCGCAGGGATGCTGGCGTTCGTGTTCGTGCTCGACGGCACCCCGGGCCAGCTGCTGGTCCTGCTCACGCTGATGCTGGCGGTCTTCGCCATCGACGTCCCGCTCCTGCTGGCGTTTTCGGTGGCCAGGTACGCCCCGGCTGCGGCGGTACCCGGGGTCAGGTAGCCGCCGGCGCACGGGACCAGCGTGGCGACGGCTGATCCACCGTCAGCACGGCCGGGCGAAGAGGCAGGACCATCTCGAACGTCGAGCCCTGGCCGGGACTGCTGCGAACCCGGACCGACCCGTGATGCGCCTCCACGATCGCCTGCACGATCGCCAGTCCCAGCCCGAACCCACCGGCCTCCCGGCGCAGCCGCGGGCTGGCCCGGGCGAAACGGTCGAAGATCCGGTCCAGGTCCGCGGCCGGAATGCCCGACCCGGAGTCGGTCACTGCCAGCACTACGTTGCCGCCCTCCAGCGTGGTACTGACCTCGATCCGGTCGTCGGTGGTGGTATGCGCGATGGCGTTCTCCAGCAGCGCGTCCAGGGCCAGCGCCAGCCGGTCCCGGTCCCCGTCCACGGTCGCGGTGGCGACGGTGTCCAGCCCCCATCGCCGGGGCGTGTGGCTCCACCGGTCGAACGCCTCGATGACCACCGATTCGATCACCACCGGGGACAGCTGCAGGAAATCCGGGCTGGCGGCCGAGGCCAGCAGCAGCATCCGGGTGGAGAGCCGCCGGAGCCGGTTCAGCTCATCGGTGACCACCCGCGCGTCCTCGGCGACGATCGAATTGGTAGCCGCCCGCTCGATCAGCTCCGCATGCCCGAGCGCGACCGTGATCGGGGTGCCCAGCTCGTGCGAGGCATCCTGCAGGAACTGGTGCTGCTCCCGCAGCAGCCGCAGGTTTTCCTGCGAGACCCGCTGCACCTCTTCCATGGCCGCCAGCCGCTCCTCGGTCGCGGCCAGCCGCCGGCGGCCATGCCAGACCATGACCAGGAACATCAGCGCGATCAGCGGGACCTCCGCCAGGTAGTCGGCGTCCTGCTGGCCCCTCAGCACCTGCACGCCGATGATGCCGCCGGTGGCGATGGTGACCGTCGCCAGGGTGAGGATGGTCGGCTGCAGCCGCCACAGCCGGAACCCGTAGATGGCGGTCAGGCTCACCCAGATGGCCAGGAACGGGACGGTCTGCCAGGCGGGCAGCAGCCGCATCGCGGCCAGGTTGAGCCCGACGAACCCGACCCAGGCGATGTCGATCCAGTAGCTGCGGCCCCACCGGAGCAGGTGGTCCGGCCAGGCCGGGGGGACGGGCAGCGAACCCGCTGGCGACGGCGAGCCTGGGCTCGCTGGCAGGTGCCGGGTGAAGCGCTGGATCGGCATGCTCTCGTCCCAACCTGAGTCGGTGGCGTGCAGGTGCTGCTCACAGGCGGCCTGCCTGGGGGGTCCAAGCCTGCCGCGCACGGCGGATCCACGTCAATCGCGGTGCTGGCGGCGCTGGCGGAGGCACCGTAGGCCCAGCTGGCGGTCAGACCATGAGCAGGAGCATGTAGCCCATGGTGAGGCTCATCGCGATCTTGCCGCAGGCAGCCAGCCCGGGCGCCAGCGGCGGCCGCGGGCCGTGGCTCCCGCCAGGCCCGGCCGCGCCGTGACCGGCGCGCACCAGCGATGCCAGCCGGTCGGTAGTCCAGATGATGTAGCCGATCATGAACAGCGCGAGGACCACCGCGATGGCGGGCAGCCGGCCGGCCAGCCCGGCCGGTGCCGCCATGCCTGGCATGGCCATGCCGGACCCGGCGCCGGGCCGGGGGGCCGCCAGGGGCAGCAGCATGACCAGCATGGCGACGCATTCGATCAGGTGCGGCACCGGGAATCGGCAGCGTGAACCATCGGCCGCCCGCAGCCGCGGAGGAATGATGGACCGCCAGCCGAACCAGGCCGCGGCCGCCGCGAACACTGCCGTCCATACGCCGGGCGGCAGCACGTTCAGCCGTGGCACCAGCATCCCGGCCATGGCAACGCCCATGACCACGTGCAGCCCGTCCGCATCGGACTCGGTTACCCGTCCGCGCAGCCTGGAAACCGCGAGGCGGCCTGCCGAATATGCGGCCACCATGATCATGATGGCCGCGAACACACCCGCGAGCCAGGACGGCCCGGCCATGTCAGTGCCCTTCCCCATCGCGCAGCCTATGTATGGCGCATGACATTAATACCCAGCCGGTGGCCGCGCAAGGTTCAAAAGGAACGCCGTAAACCCCATCCCGGTATTTCCTGAACCCCACCCGGGTATGTGCCGAAACCCCGCGGAGGTATATGTCCGAACCCTACCAGGGTAGGGCCGAAACCCCCAGGAGGTATATCTCCGAACCCCACTGGGGTATTGGCGCAGGAATGTTCGGCGTTATGACCGGCCTTTGTGTTGCGAATTGCACATTCTGGGGTCTAGATTTCCGGTGCTGGCCAGCGCGGCGAGAGGACGGGTACAGGTGTCATCAGCGGCGGTTCCCGCGGCGGCGTCCGCTCCGCCCAGGGTTGTCGACCTTGCCATCGAGGGGATGACCTGTGCGGCTTGCGCGGCCCGGGTGGAGAAGAAACTCAACGCGATAGCCGACGTTACGGCGGTGGTAAATCTCGCAACCGAACGTGCGTCGGTCACCGTGCCACCCGCGATTTCTGCCCAGCGCCTCATCGACGCGGTGGAGCAGGCCGGGTATGGCGCGGCAGAAGTTATCTCTGATCCCGGCGCGGAGCTGCCAGACAGCGGTGCCGAAGCCGGCCGCCCAGACGCCGGCCGGGTCAGCTACCTGAAGAAAAGACTCATCGTCGCGCTGGTGTTCTTCGTGCCGCTGACCGATCTGTCGGTGCTGCTGTCACTCTTCCCGTCCTTCCGCTTCCCGGGCTGGCAGTGGGTCCTGGTGGCGCTGGCCGCACCGGTGGTGGTGTGGGCGGCCTGGCCGTTTCACCAGGCCACGCTCCGCGGTCTGAAGCATGGCTCGGTGTCGATGGACACGCTGGTGTCGCTGGGCATCGCCGCGGCCTGCGGCTGGTCGCTGTACGCCATGTTCGTGCTGGACCGTGGCCAGGCCCAGGCGAGCGCCTGGTACCTGCTGCGGCACGCCGCCGGGGGCGGCATCTACCTGGAAGTCGCCGCGTCGGTGACGACGTTCCTGCTGGCGGGCCGGCTGTACGAGGCCAGGGCGAGGCGGGACGCCGGTGATGCCATGCGCGAACTGGCCGCCGCGGGTGCGAGCGATGCCTGCGTGCTCGCGGACGACGGGAGCGAGCACCGGGTGCCGGTCGGGCAACTGGCCGTGGGCCAGCGGTTCGTGGTGCGGCCGGGGGAGCGGATCGCCGCCGACGGTGAGGTGGAGTTCGGCCAGTCGGCGGTGGACCGCAGCATGATGACCGGGGAGCCGGTGCCCGCCGACGCCGCCGAGGGCGACCGGGTGACCGCCGGCACCGTCGTAGTGACCGGCCGGCTGGTGGTCAGGGCGGAGAAGGTGGGCAGCGACACCCAGCTCGCGCACCTGATCGCGCTGGTGGAGCGGGTGCAGTCGGAGAAGGCCGGCATCCAGCGGCTGGCCGACCGGATCTCCGGCATCTTCGTGCCCGCGGTGCTGGTGGCGTCCGCCCTGACGCTGGCCGGCTGGCTGCTGGCGGGCAGCCCGCCGGAGCAGGCTTTCAGTGCGGCGCTGGCGGTGCTGATCATCGCCTGCCCCTGCGCGCTCGGGCTGGCCACCCCGGCAGCGCTGATGGTGGCCTGCGGGCGGGGCGCCCAGCTGGGCATCTTCATCAAGCGCTACCAGGCGCTCGAGTCCTCCCGGGAGGTGGACACGGTGGTGCTGGACAAGACCGGCACGGTGACCACCGGGACGATGGCGGTGACCGGGGTGCGGCCCGCGGCCGGGACTGGCCAGGCGGAGCTGCTCAGCTACATCGGGGCGGTGGAGCAGGCATCGGAGCACCCGGTCGCCGTCGCGATCAGCGGCATCGCCGCGGCCGAGGCCGGGCCGCTGCCGCAGGCGGCCGGGTTCACTGCGCTGCCAGGGCTGGGCGCATGCGGGACAGTGGCCGGCCAGGAGGTGGTGATCGGCCGGGAGCGCCTGCTGGGTGAGCGGGGACTGGTGGTCCCGACCGGAGCTGGCCAGCCAGTGCCGGGAGTGGGAGCAGGCGGGCCACACCACGGTGCTGGCCGGGTGGGACGGCCGGGCCCGCGGCGCGGTCGCGATCGCCGACCTGGTCAAGCCGTCGGCCGCGGCCTCGGTCGCCGAGCTGCGCCGGCTGGGCTTGCGCACCGTCCTGCTGACCGGTGACAGCCAGGCCACCGCCCAATCGGTGGCCGCCGAAGCGGGCATCGATGAGGTGATCGCCGGTGCGCTGCCCGGCGACAAGGTCGCGGTCATCAAGAACCTGCAGGGGCAGGGCCGCCGGGTGGCGATGGTGGGGGACGGTGTGAACGACGGGCCCGCGCTGGCCGCGGCCGACCTTGGCCTGGCCCTCGGGACCGGCACCGATGTGGCTATCAGCGCCGCTGACATGATCTTGCTGCGGGACGACCTGGGCGCCGTGCCGGACGCGATCCAGCTCGCCCGGGGTGCGTTTGCCACTATCCGCGGCAACCTCACCTGGGCGTTCGGCTATAACATCGCGGCGATCCCGTTGGCCGCCGCCGGGTTCCTCAACCCGCTGATCGCCGGGGCCGCGATGGCCCTGTCGTCAACCTTTGTCGTGGGCAACAGCGTGCGGCTGCGCCGGTTCGGCGCCAGCGTCACCGCCGCTGTCCCGGTCTCCACCGAAACGCAGGTAGCTGCATGTCAGGAATGAACTCCGGGGTCAATCTCAGCGACCCCACGGTGATCGCGGCGTTCATGTCCGCGCTGCTGCACCAGGGCCTCATCGCGCTGCTCATCTTCGCGGTGCTGGGGATAGCGTGGATTACTGTCCGGGCGTGGCTGCCGGCCGCGGCCACAGCGGGGCAGCTAACCCCGGCCGCACCAGCACTGCCCGAGCCTGCCTGGCGCCAGTTGCTGCGGATCGGGTTCGGCGCGCTTTGGATTCTCGACGGCATCCTGCAGGCCCAGCCGAAGATGGCCATCGGCCTCCCGTCGCAGGTGATCGAGCCGCTCGCGGCGGCCTCACCGAAGTGGGTGCAGCACGTGGTGAACCTGGGCGGGACCACCTGGTCCTACCATCCGCTGCAGGCCGGGGCGTCAGCGGTGTGGATCCAGATCGGGATCGGGGTATGGCTGCTGGCCGCGTCCCACGGCCCGCTGTCGCGGCTGGCCGGGCTGGCCAGCGTGGGCTGGGGGCTGGTGGTCTGGGTGTTCGGCGAGGCCTTCGGCAGCATCTTCGCCCCCGGCCTGACCTGGCTGTTCGGCGCGCCTGGGGCGGTTCTCATCTATTGCGTGGCGGGCGCCCTGATCGCGCTCCCGGAACGGCGGTGGCACAGCCCGCTGGTCGGGCGGGCGGTGCTGGCCGGGACCGGCCTGTTCCTGGTGGGAATGGCGGTACTGCAGGCGTGGCCGGGCCGGGGTTTCTGGCAGGGGACCTCGCACGGCAGCCCTGGCACCCTGGCCGGCATGACCACGTCGATGGCACAGACCTCGCAGCCTGGCTTCCTGTCGGCCTGGATCAACGCCTTCACCGTCTTCGACGAGGCGCACGGGTTCGCGGTGAACCTGTTCGTGGTGGCCGCGCTGGCGGTGATCGGCGGGATCTTCCTGACCGGCTGGCCACGGCTGGTCCGCCCGGCGCTCATCGCGTTCACCGTGCTGTGTGTGGCCGCCTGGGTGCTGGTCGAGGACCTGGGCTTCCTGGGCGGGCTGGGTACCGACCCCAACAGCATGCTCCCGTTCATCCTGCTGGCGACGGGCGGTTACCTCGCGCTGGCACCGGCGCCAGCGGCGGCCCCGGAACCGGCCACCAGCACCGCGGCGGCCGGATGGCGGGAACGCTTCCAGCCGGCCTCGCTGCGCCGCGGTGCCGCCACCGCGAGCTTCCGGTCGGTCGCCGCGGCGGGCGCGGTCGGGCTGATCATCCTGGGCGCGGCCCCGATGGCCGCTGCCCAGGCCAACCCGAATGCCGACCCGATCCTGGCCGAGGCCATCGCCGGATCCACCGCCAGCCTGAACTTCCCGGCCAAGCCGTTCTCGCTGACCGACCAGCGGGGCCAGCAGGTGAGCCTGGCCAGCCTGCGCGGCAAGGCCGTCCTGCTCACGTTCCTGGATCCGGTCTGCACCACCGACTGCCCGCTGATCGCGCAGGAATTCCGCCAGGCCGGCCAGCTGATGGGCGCACAGTCCCGGAAGATCGAACTGGTCGCGGTCGTTGCCAACCCGGTCTACCACCAGGTCGCCGACGTGCAGGCGTTCGACCGCAACGAAGGCCTGAGCCGGGTGCCGAACTGGCTGTTCCTGACCGGCACCGTTCCCCAGCTGCAGAAGGTGTGGGCGGACTACGGGATCGCCGCCGAGATCCTCTCCGCCGGCGCTATGATCGGCCACTCCGAAGTCGCCTACGTCATCGACCAGCACGGGCATGTGCGCGAGGAACTGAACGCCGCCGCCGGGCCCGGCACCGCCGCGACCAAGTCGTCCTTCGCGGTCCTGCTGGCCGATGGTCTCCGGCAGGCACTGAAGTGAACATGAGCGTCCGGATCAGGCCGGCCAGTTTGCCGCTGGCGGCCGCTCTGACGGCGGCCGCTCTCATCCTGGCTGGCTGCGGCTCGGCGGCCGGTCCGGGCAGCGGCTCCGCCAGCCCGGTCCGGCCGCCGTCGCTGGCGACCTCCCTGTCCACCGGCTCCGGGACCTGGGCGGTCGCGGTGATGGGCGGGTCCGCCGCCACACACAACAACTTTTGGCAGCTGTTCGTCCGTCCGGCCGGATCGGGCAGCTGGCGGCTGGCCACCCCGCCCGGCGTGGCCAGCAACGGCGGCCTGGTGCTGGCCGGCCTGGTCACCGGGCCGGTGGTGGCCGGGTTCCGGCCCAGCCAGAACCTGGCCTTCTCGCCGCTGGCCTTCACCCGCGACAACGGCACGGCCTGGTCGGCGGCGCTGCTGGACGCGCCGCTGGCTGACGTGCCCGACGCGCTGGCCGCGGCGCCGGGCACCGGCCGCCTGCTGGCGCTGCTGGCCGACGGCCAGACCGAGCTGTCCGGCCCGGGCGGCACCGGCTGGGCCAGGCTGGCCGGCCAGGGGCAGCTGGCGGGCGCGGCGGGCACGGCTCGATGCGGGTTGCGGGAGCTGACCGCGGTTTCGTTCGGTATCTCCGGGGTGCCGGTCGTGGCGGGAACCTGCGGCCGCCCGGGGACGGTGGGGATCGCCGCGCAGACGGGCGGGAGGTGGCAACTGGCCGGGCCGGCCCTGCCTGCGGCGGACACCGGCGCCCGCGTCACCGTGCTCCGGCTCACCACCATCGCGCACGCGACCGTCGCCCTGCTCGCGATCGGCAGCGGGCGGGCGGCCCGGCTGGCCGTGGCCACGCTGGCCACCGGTCACTGGTCGCTGTCACCGCCGTTGCCGCTGAACGGCTCCGCGCCCGCCTCGGCATCGATCGGGCCCGCGGGCACGGCCGTGCTGCTCACGCCGCGCCGGGCCGAGACGGTGAGCCCAGGCGGTGGCTGGCGGCCGCTGCCGCTGCCGCCGCCCGGCACCGCGGTGCTGGCGCCGGGCCCCACCGGCGGCTGGGATGCGCTCGCGGTTCACGGGGCCAGGCTGATCGTCTGGGGGCTGGCGCCGGGTGCGCGCGGATGGCTGGCCGGGCAGGTCATCAGCGTGCCGATCGCTTACGGCTCGTCTAGCTGACCGGCCCAGCTGGTGGGCGGGCCTAGTCATCCAGCTGCCATGACCGGTATTCGGTCCCCGGTAGGATGCGGCGTGGCCGGATGAAGCTCCGGCGGGCACCTGCCCGAACCGCCGCCACGGCTGATGGCTTCTACCGGGAGCAGTCCTCCTGGCAGCCGCCATCGCTGGCTGCCTGCCAGGACGTTACCTGGCAGGAGCAGCTCGTGAACGTGTATTTCGTGATGGCCATCTGGGTTGGCATGGCCCTGCTGTCCTCGCTGATCAGCATCAAGATCGCGATTCCGGCGGCGCTGGTCGAGATCGTGGTCGGCGCGCTGGCCGGGAATATCCCCGGTATCGCCCCGCACGTCACGTCCACCGCCCTGATCACCTTCCTGGCCAGCCTGGGCTCGCTGGTGCTGACGTTCCTGGCCGGCGCGGAGATCGATCCGGTGTCGCTGCGTGGGCACTGGAAGGCGAGCGTGTCCATCGGGGTGGCCTCCTTCCTGCTGCCGTTCCTAGGCGCGTTCGCGTTCTGCCTGCTGGTGCTCGGCTGGCAGCTGCACGCGGCCGAGATCGGCGGGGTGGCCCTCAGCACCACCTCGGTCGCGGTCGTCTACGCGGTCATGGTCGAGACTGGGCTGAACCGGCATGACCTGGGCAAGCTCATCCTGGCCGCGTGCTTTATCACCGACCTGGGCACGGTGCTCGCACTGGGCGGGCTGTTCGCCAGCTACGGCTGGCTGCTGCTCGTCTTCGTGCTGGTCAGCGCCGTCACGCTGGCCCTGCTGCCACGGTTGCTGCGGTTCACCATCGCCCGGTTCGGCCACCGGGTGTCCGAGCCGGAGATCAAGCTGCTGCTGGCGGTGCTGCTGGGGCTGGGCGGGCTGGCCACCGCGGCGGGCAGTGAGGCGGTCCTGCCCGCCTATGTCGCCGGGCTGGTTGTGGCGGGCGTGTTCCTGCACGACCGGGTGCTCATGGACCGGCTGCGGTCGATCGCGTTCGCCCTGCTCACACCGTTCTTCTTCCTCCGGGCCGGAACTCTCATCTCTGCCCACGCACTGCTGGCCGGCGCCGGGGTGATCGGCCTGCTGCTGCTGGTCAAACTGGCTGCCAAGGGCGTCGGCGTGTGGCCGGTCGCCACCTTGTTCCGGCTGCCGCGCCGCGAGCGCATCTACACCACGCTGCTGATGGCGACCGGGCTCACCTTCGGCTCCATCGCCGCGCTGTACGGGTACACCCACCATCTGATCGACCGGGCCCAGTACACCGAGCTGGTGACGGTGGTCATCCTGTCCGCGTTCGTGCCGACGCTCATCGCACAGCAGCTTTTCAGGCCCACGGTGCTGGACAGCGAGGAGGAGGAGGCGCTGGGGGAGGAGGATCTGTCGATCATCCATCAGCGGCGGGACGGGCCCGTCAGGCCCGCCACTTCCTAGGCCCGGTGCGTTCGCCAGCACTGCCGCAAAACCGTACATATAGGACTCAAATGACGATATCGGGCACGCCACGCCGGTGCTTGCGACGCCATTCCGGGCTCTGCTGCTAACGCTGGGTTACCGTGTGATTTGTGTGCCGATGTGCGGTTTGGCTGCCGCCCGCCGGAGATCATGCTGTGCCGGTGGCGCGGACCGCTGCCCGTGACCCCGTCCGATCGAAGGCCGCATGACAGTTCCGGATGACGCCAGCGAGAAACCGGCGCCTCCAGCAGACTCAGCCGATCATGCGGGCAGCTTGCTGTGCCGGCTGCTGATCGCCCATCCCGAGGTGGTCGGAATCGAACTGCTCGGCCAGGCTGACCTCGGCGAGGGCATCGTCTACTCGCTGGGGGTCATCTTGCCCGATGGCCGGGAACTGCTGGTCAACGTCGGCGACGCCTGAGGCCCAGCGCCGGCTGACTGGGCGCCGGCTGGCTGGGCGCCGGCTGGCTGGGCGGGCGGTCGCCCGCCTGGCGGGCGGATGGGTGGGATGGGAGCCTTGTGCCGCCGGCGGGGGCCGGACCACAGCGCGGGCACGGCATCGACGGCGGCGGCCACCGCGAACGCTGCCCGCTCATAGTTGACCCGCCAGCCGGCGAAGTCCGGCCATGCCTCAGCCGGCTCGCGCTCGATCGGGAAATCGACCTCCCGCATCCGGGCGATCGCCTCCAGGAAGTCGGCATAGGTCAGGCTGGTCCGGGCGTCCGGGCCGGTCTCGTCGGGCACGTCGAACCCCATCGCCCGGGCGATCTGGTTGAGGCACAGGAAGCCCGAGCG
The DNA here is from genome assembly GCA_963837105.1 of uncultured Actinomycetes bacterium. Classification (GTDB taxonomy): domain Bacteria; phylum Actinomycetota; class Actinomycetes; order Streptosporangiales; family Streptosporangiaceae; genus UBA9676. Next base: position 20,925 of record CAWIMG010000027.1, read on the forward strand.
CAGGCACAGCCGGGCCGGCACGGTCGGCGCGGTCTCCGGGGACAGCGCCAGGATCAGCGCGGCCGAGTCCAGCACCGCCAGCAGTGCGGTCACCCAGGACGACAGCGGCCGGGGCGAGCGGAACCGCACCAGCGGCAGATAGGTGGTGTGGCTCTCGGCCACATCGGCGGCCCAGCGTTCCCAGCGTTCATACAGATCAGGCAGGGTGTCGATGGAGGACACGCCAGAGCCGAGCGCGTAGTGCGTGCGCGCCAGCAGTTCCGGCCCCCAGGACGGCACCCCGGCCCGCGCGTTCAGCAGGGCCACCTCGGTCTCCCGCCGGTTGAACGCCGCGTACAGGGTCGGCAGGTAGGCGATCTGCAAGGTGACGATGATCAGTCCGGTCGCCGCGGCGGCGAACACGATGGCGGCGGGCACCGAGCCAGACGGGGCCGCGAAGCCGAGGGTGAACATCGACGAGCCAGCCAGGGTGAAGGCGTCGGTGATGCCGGGGGAGGCGAACGGCCAGAACAGCAGTGCGTAGCCGAGCAGGGAAATGCCGAGCCAGGCGGCCAGCTGGCCGAGCAGGATCACCGGCGCCTGGGTCGCCAGCAGCCGGTCCCGCCGCCCCTTGTCGAGGATAGCGTTGGCCGCCAGCCGGAAGCCGCCGTTCACGATCTTGTCCACCCACCGGGTCAGCCAGCTGCCGACCGGCCGCGGCACCATCAGCGTGCCTACGACACTGCTCAGGGCGGTCAGCACGAGCAGGCCCCCGGCGATGGCGGCCACCACGCGGGCGGCCATGGGCATCACCATGGGTCCTCCTCGCCGCAGGCACGACCAGTCCTGGCCCATTGTCTGGTGCCGCTGGACTGATCATCGTCCCGCCCGGCGATCCGGCGCGCAACCACCGCTGGCGCGGTGCGCCAGCGAGGCCGGCGCCGGGTGCCCGCCGTCAGGTGTGACCCTGCAGGCTGATGTGGTAGACGGCAGCCTGGAAGGTGCCGGACTGGTCGGGCGGCAGCCGGGTGAACCACACGATGACATAACGGCCCTGCACCGGGCTGCCCGGCCGCAGCCGGACCACGCCGCGTGCGCCCGCCACCCGGGCAACGGTCTGCGTGCCCGCCAGCGTCGGCGCGGGGCCTACCCGGAACTGGAGGGTGGCACCGGCGGCACGGCCGAGGGTAACCCGGGCCGCGGTGATCGTGACCGGGCGGCCCATGTCCAGCAGCAGGCCGGTTCCGGCGTACAGGTTCCCGAAGCTGGGGCTGGTGTACCAGTCGCTGTGCCAGCCCTGGCCGTGCCCGCCCAGCACGAGCCGGGCGAGCTGGGGATTGTCGCCGCCGCTGGGGCCGAACGCGGTGGCGCTGACCGGGATCAGCGGCTGGCTGGCGGCGGCCGGAGCCGGGGTGGGGGTGGCCGCGCGCTGGCTCGCCCGGGCGGCTGAACTCGGCCCGCTCCGGTGCGGCCGATGGGCTGCCGCGTGGCTCACGGGCGCGTGGCTGGCGGGCGCGGTGTGCGCCGGCCGCGGTCTGGCCGGCCACCGGCTGCGAGTGGGTGACGAACAGGTAGACACCGAGACCGAACACCAGCGCCAGCGCCAGTCCCAGCAGCACGGTCACGTTCGGCCGCCGGGCACGCTCCCTGGCCTGGCTGGCCGTCCGGCGCAGCGCGGGGCTGCCCGCCGTGCGCCGGACGGCGGCAGCGGCCGAGGCGCTCATTCCCCAGACGGCGGACAGGTCCGGCCCGCGGGCACGCGACCCGGCGGCCGATACCGACAGCAGTTCGTCCAGGCTCACCGTGGCATACGCGTTCTTCGCCCGGTGGTGCTCGTCGTACTCCTGGATGAGCGGCTCGGAGTCGGCCCCGACGGCCTTGGCGATGCTGCGGATGTGCCCGCGGGCGTAGAAGTCGCCGCCGCAGGAGGCATAGTCGTCATCCTCGATGGCCCGGATGATCGTCTGCCGGATGCGGGTCCGCTGGCTGACCTGGGCGACGGTGAGACCAGCCTGGCGGCGCGCTTCCGCGAGGGTCTCGCCGATGGGCACGGTGTGCCTCCCAGTGCTGGGCCGCACCGGCGTGCCACTCCTGGCAGCGGCACGGGCGGCCTCAGTAATTCACTGCCCGCGTGCCCGCGCGGGAACCGTCATCCCGGCCCACGATTCGGGCTACCCCGGTGCCGGTGACAGCTGTCCGGCTGGGCGGCGGATTGTGTGCTCCGCGGGCCAGCCTGGCGCGTCAGCATACGTGAGGTGATAATCGGGCCGGGGGGAGCGGATGATGCGGTGCCTGCCAGCCTCTGGTGCCTGTGCCCGGCCAGCCGCGCCCGGTGCCAGGCCACGGGGGAGTCACGGTGGCTGAGGGGGAGGCCGCGGCCCCGGCTGCCAAACCTGCCCCGACCCGGCCGAAGGCCGCCCGGTCACGCACGGCCAGGGCGAAAGCTGACGCCACAGGCCCGGGGGAGCCCCCGGACACGGCTGCCGCCCCAGCGGCCCAGTCCCGGCCGCGGCGGCCGCGTACCGCGGCTAGCGCGGGGGGTGCGGCCCGGCCGGCCGGCGGGGCCACGCCGGGTGGTGAGGGGACGCCGGCTGGTAAGGCGACGCCGGCTGGTAAGGCGACGCCGGCTGGTAAGGCGACGCCGGCTGGTAAGGCGACGCCGGCCGCCAAACCGGCCCGGGCTTCCCGCTCCCGTACCACCCGGGCGTCCGCGGGCACGGACAGCCCGCCAGAATCCCGGCCCGCGGCCAGGCAGGCCCGGCACCCGGCGAAGCCGTCCCGCCCACCGGCCCGGGCCAGCCGGGCGGGCGATGACGCGGCACCGCCGGCAAATGTGCCCGGCCCAGGTGGTGACATCGCTGGTTACCGTATCGAGGAGCAGATCGGCGAGGGCGGCATCGCCGTCGTCTACCGGGCCAGCGACGAGCGCCTGGGCCGCCAGGTGGCGCTCAAGCTGCTCGCCCCCGGCCTGGCCGCGGACACCGAGTTCCGGAACAGGTTCATCCGCGAGTCCCGCGCCGCCGCGGCGGTCAACCACGCCAGCATCATCCCGATCTACGAGGCGGGCGAGGCCGGTGGCGTCTTGTTCATCGCCATGCGGTTCGTGGCGGGCGGGGACGTGGGCACGCTGCTGCGGCGGGAGGGCCCGCTGGCTCCCGGGCGGGCGTGGGACATCATCAGCCAGGTCGCGGAGGCACTGGACGCGGCGCACAAACGCGGCCTGATCCACCGCGACGTCAAGCCCGCCAACATACTGCTGGACGCGCCCACAGGCGGGGCCCGGCCGGCTGCGCTTCCCCCGTCACCCGCCCGGCGCGAGCATGTGTACCTGTCCGACTTCGGCATCAGCAGGCAGTCGCTGGCGGCCAGGACTCTGACCGCGAGCGGGCAGTTCGTGGGCACACTCGACTACATCGCCCCCGAGCAGATCGAGGGGCGGGACCTGGACGGCCGTGCGGATCAGTACTCACTGGGCTGTGCCGCCTTCGAGTTGCTCAGCGGGGAACCACCCTTCCGCCGGGGGCGTGGGCTTGCCCTGATCAGTGCCCATCTGACGGAGCCGCCACCCCCGTTGACCGGCCAGCGGGCAGGCCTGCCCGCGGCCGTGGACGGGGTCCTGGCGGTCGCCATGGCCAAGTCGGCCAGCCAGCGCTACGCCAGCTGTGAACAATTCGCCGCCGACCTGGGCCGCGCCCTGGGCCTGCTGCCCGGGGAAGCCCAGCCGCCAGCCGGCGCCCAGCTCCCAGATGATGCCCCACCTCCCGCCACGACCGGCCCGCGGTGCTAGCCGTGCACGAGCCCGCTACGGTGGCCGTTCAGCAGCCGCCCCCGGCGCCGCCCCGGCCCGCTGGGCCGGCCGGGGCGTATGACCCCCAAAGGGGTTACCCGCCTGCCGGGCCGCCGCCCCGGCGGCGGTCACGGGGCCTGCGCCTGGGGCTGATCGCCCTGGCCATTGCCGTCGCCCTGGCCGCGGGCGCCGCGGCCGCGCTGCTGGTGGCCCACCACGGCCGGTTCACCGCGTCCCCCCCGCCTTCCCCGACTCCCACCCCCACCACCCAGCAGCCGACCCCCTCGCGGTCGCCGTCGCCGTCCGCCAGGGCGGAGGCGGTCGCGGTCAGCAATCTGCTGGCTACCGGCGCCAACAGCAGCACCACGCTGACCTTCGCCGCCGACAGCGTGCAGTCGTGCACCAGCCTGTCGCGCAGTGTCGGCCAGATTCAGCAGGTCCGGGACCAGCGGCAGACCGAATATCAGCAGGCGCAGAAGCTGTCCACCGGCGCGCTGGCCAACGGCAGCCAGCTCAAGGCCCGCCTGGTCCAGTCGCTGCTGGACTCGCTGACCGCCGACAACGACTATCTGTCCTGGGCACAGCAGCAGGCGGCCAGCTGCCAGCCCGGGAGCCAGTCCAGCGCGGCGCTGGCCGCTGATCAGCAAGCGGTGCGGGACAAGACGAAGTTCGCCCAGATGTGGAACGTGCTCGCGGCCCAGTACGGCCTCGCGCCGGTCTCGGTGGGCAGCATCTAGCTGGCCCGGCCGCCAGCGGCTCCAGCTAGTTCCGGTGCAGGAAGCGGATGATGGCCGCTTCGAACGCCCGTGCGAGCTGCTGCTGGAAGAGCGTGGACGTCAGCATGGCGGCGTCGGTGGCGTTGCGCATGTTGCCGCACTCGATGAGGATCTTGGGCACGCGGGTCAGGTTCAGGCCTGCCAGGTCGTTGCGGAAGACCACGCCATTCACCCCGTCATAGGTGCTGACCGGCATCGCCGTGTGGGCCAGCAGTGCCGCCCGGACGTCGCGCCCGAACCGCACCGAGGCGGCGATCACCTTGTTGTTAGGCCCGTCGGCGACCGGCTCAAGGACGGCGAATCCGCGCCCCGCCGCGGGCCCGCCGTCGGCGTGGATGTCGATGGCGACGTTTGCGTGGCTGTGGTTGAGGATCTGTGCCCGCCGGTTCACGCACGGGCCCACGCCCTGGTTGGTCGTCCGGGTCATCACCACGTGCGCGCCGTCGCGCAGCAGATCCGCGCGCAGGAACGTGGCGACCCGGAAGTTGAACAGCGCCTCGGTGTACCCGGCGTCGGTTTCGGTACCGGTGGTGTCGCACGTCTCCCAGGCGCGGCCATTCCAGACGAGGTGGTTGATGTACGCCGGGTCGGTGCCGTTGAGCCCATTGTGACCAGGGTCGATGCCGACCGTCACGCCCGCCAGCGCAGCCGCCTGGCTCGGTGCGGCCGCGGGCGAGGTGGCGGGCGTCGGCCCGGTGCTGAGCAGGCCGGTGGCGGGCGGGGCGTCGGCGCCGCTGGCCTGTGGTGCGGGGCTGCCCCCGCACCCGCCCGCTAGCCAGGTAAGACTGATGGCCACGGCCATCAGCCCGGCGCGTCGGCGGAGCATCATCGAATTCATGTTCGTATAATAGACCACGAACTGGCATCTTCAGGTGAATGTGGATGGCGGTTGGTCCGTGGCGGGCTGGCCGCCCAGGGAGTGTGCTCGCCTGACCCGCCGGTAGTAGCGCCCGACGATTATCACCGCGACCGCCCCGACGGCGACCCCGGCAATGACCGCACCCAGGGTGTCCAGCGAGCGGTCGCCGGTGGCGACCTTGCCGACACCATAGGCCGCTGGCCCCACTGACAGCACATAGACAGCACCCGCGGCCAGGTTCCAGACCACGAACTGTGAGTACTTCATTTTGGCGATACCGGAGAGCATGCAGGGGGTGAAGAAGACGGCCAGCCGGCCCCACCTGGCATAGATTGCCTCACCGGTGGCGACCGCCCGCTGCCGCCGGGCCAGCGTACGGCCGGGCCGGTCCATGATCGCGCTGCCCCAACGGCGGCCGATGGCGTAGCCGGCCAGGCCGCCGGCCTCGGTGCCCAGCACCGAGACGACGAGCACGGCACCGATGGCCAGCTGGCCCTGGCTGGCGAGCACGGCGGCACCGGCGACGACCGTGCCGCCAATGGCAGGCACGCCCGCCCAGCCGATCGCGACCAGCACAAAAATGGCGAGGTAGGGCCACAGGCCGCCGGTACTCGCCGGGCTGGCGGCCGCCAGGGCGTGCATATGCGCGTCGCGGCCGTTCCGCCTGGGACCGGCGGTCCCAGGCGGAACAGGCTGCTAGCTGCCAGCTTCTGCGCTGGCCCCGTGCAGGGCGTCCTGGAGTTCCTGCTCGTCTTGCTTGGACAGGGAGGTCTTCAGCACGGTGCCGCCGTACTTGCTCATCGCCTCCACCGCCTTGTCCGGGGTCACCTTCTCCAGCATCAGGAACAGGCACGAGGTACCCGGCTTGACCATGTCGCGGACCTGGTCCTGGAACTGCTTGTCGATGCTGGTCTTGGTCATCTTGCCCATCAGCGCCCCCATCCCGGCGCCGATGGCCAGGCCGAGGACCGGGATGAAGAACAGCAGCCCGAACAGGAAACCCCAGAACATGCCCCAGGTCGCGCCGGCGCCGACCATGTGATGGTTGGTCGTGACGTGATACTCGCCGTCCTTGTCGCGGGAGATCACCGCGATGGCGTCCGGCTGGATGATCAGATCCTTGGCCAGCCGCCGCGCCTCGTCGGCGGCAGCGGTCGCGGTGGCCTCATCGGGGTACCCGATGGCAATCAGGTCAGCCATGATGAATGTCCTTTCTCTCGTCGGTGATGGTAGTCCGCCGCAGGCGCGGCGCTAACCGAGGGTGGCGACCAGGATGGCCTTGATGGTGTGCAAGCGGTTCTCGGCCTGGTCAAACACGATGCTGGCCGGTGATGCGAAGACCTCGCCGGTGACTTCCAGGCCGGAGGTCATCCCGGTGTGCTCCATGATCTCCCGACCGACCACGGTGTTGGTGTCGTGGAAGGCCGGCAGGCAGTGCATGAACTTGACCTGGGGGTTGCCGGCCGCGTCCAGCAGGGCGCTGTTGACCTGGTAGGGGGTGAGCAGGCGCACCCGGCCCGCCCAGACGTCCTTGGCTTCGCCCATCGACACCCACACGTCAGTGTGGATGAAGTCCACCCCGGCTACGGCCTCGGCGGGATCGTCGGTGATGGTGATCCGGGCGCCGGTCCGGGCGGCGATGTCATGCGCGAGCTTGACGACATCTGCGGGCGGATGCAGTTCGGCCGGGCCAGCCAGCCGGACGTCGCTGCCCATCAGCGCGCCCATCACAAGCAGCGACCGGCCCATGTTGAACCGGCAGTCGCCGACAAAGGCATAAGCAATGCGGTCGCACGGCTTGCCGGAGGCCTCACCCATGGTCAGGAAGTCGGCCAGCATCTGGGTCGGGTGCCACTCGTCGGTGAGCCCGTTGTAGACCGGCACACCAGCGTGGGCGGCGAGTTCCTCGATGTCGTCCTGGTGGCTGCCGCGGAACTCGATCGCGTCATACATCCGGCCCAGCACGGCGGCAGTGTCGGCGATCGATTCCTTGTGCCCCAGCTGGGAGCCGGACGGATCCAGGTAGGTCACGTGCGCGCCCTGGTCGTAGGCGGCGACCTCGAACGCCGACCGGGTGCGGGTGGAGGTTTTGGCGAAGATCAGCGCGATCTCCTTGCCCGCCAGCCGCGGGACCTCGATGCCGGCGTCTTTGGCCAGCTTGAGCGCCCCGGACAACCGCAGCAGGTAGCGCAGCTCAGCCGGGGTGAAGTCGATCTCCTTGAGGAAGCTGCGGTTACGCAGGTTGTACGCCATCGGCTGGCTCTCCTCCTCAGAACGCGGGGTCGCGCTGCAGCGGGCAGGTCATGCAATGCGAGCCGCCCCGGCCGCGGCCAAGCTCGAACCCCTCGATGGTGATCACTTCGATGCCGGCCTTGCGCAGTGCGGTGTTGGTGCCGGTGTTGCGCTCATAGCCGATCACCACCCCGGGCTCCAGCGCCACCACATTGTTGCCGTCGTCCCACTGCTCCCGCTCGGCCTCGAACGAGTCGCCGCCGGTTTCCACCACGCGCATGGTGCCTACGCCCAGCGCGGCGGCCATCAGCTCGGGCAGCGGGCCGCTCTGTTCCGCCACGACGAGATCCTCGGCCGACTCGCCCGGCCGGATCGACCAGGTGCGGGCACGGTTGACCACCTGCGGGAACAAGGTGACCAGGTCCCGGTCGCACATGGTGATCACCGTGTCCAGGTGCATGTAGGAGCGTGACTTGGGCAGGTGGACCGCCAGCACCTGGGTAGCCGATCCGGCGCGGAACAGCTACCGGGCGATCCACAGCACCGCCTGCGGGGTGGTCCGCTCGCCCATCCCGATCATCACGGTGCCGTTGCCGATCGGCTCCACGTCACCGCCCTCAACGTGGCAGTTCCCCCAGTCCTGGTCCGCCCCGCCCAGCCAGATAGGAAACTCTTCCGCCGCGAACATCGGGTGGAACCGGTAGATCGCCTCCATGATCATGGTCTCCGGCTTGCGGGCCGGCTTGGTCATCGGGTTCAGCGTGACCCCGGTCGACGATCCAGCACGACGGATCCCGCTGGAACAGCAGGTTCGGCAGCGGCGGCAGCAGCATGGACGCCGGGTCCGCCGACTCCCAGATCAGGCCCACGTCCTGGGCGACATCACTCTTGGTGATCCCGCCGATCAGGAACTCCGCCACCTGCGCCGCACCCGCCGTGGTGGCCCACTCGCGCGCCCGGTGAGCCGCGGTGATGCCAACCTGGCGCTCGTTGAGGATGTGGCCGGCCACCCAGTCCCTGGCGCCCGGCTGACCAAGCGCGTCGGCCAGCAGCTGCTCGGCCTCGAACACCTCGACGCCGCGCTCGCGCATCACCTCACAGAACGCGTCGTGCTCCTGCTTGGCCCTGGTCACCCACAGCACATCGTCGAACAGCAGTTCCTCGGCGTTCGACGGGGTCAGCCGGGTGTGCTCCAGACCCGGTCGGTGCACCATCACCTGGCGCAGCCTGCCTACCTCGGAATGCACCCCGAACGGCATGGTGATCACCTCTCGATGCCGGCGGACCGCTGGCCGCGCGGAAAGCGAGCCGCGCGGAAGGCAAAGGGCCTACCTGAAGAATTTCGCCGGAGCGCGACCGCCTGCATCACCCGCGCCGGGGGAGGCGCCACCCGCCTGCCCTGCGGTGATCTTGAACTTGCCAGTACCAGGCGGGGAGGCAGGCCGGCCATGCGGATGGTGATCGCGCTGGGCGGCAACGCGCTGCTGCGCCGCACCGACCCGATGACGACCGAGGTGCAGCGCCGCAACGTCAGAGTGGCGGCGCGGGCGATCGCCCCGCTGGCCGCCGAGCATGACGTCGTCGTGGTTCATGGCAACGGGCCACAGGTGGGGCTGCTGTCACTGCAGGCCGAGTCGTACCACGGGGCTGAGCCGTACCCGCTGGACGTGCTGGATGCCGGCACCCAGGGCATGATCGGCTACCTGATCCAGCAGGAACTGCGCAGTGTGCTGCCACCGGGCAGCCAGGTAGCCACCCTGCTCACCATGATCACTGTGGATCCGGCGGACCCGGCGTTCGCGAACCCCACCAAGTTCGTCGGCCCGGTGTACCCCAAGGAGGCCGCCGGCAAGCTGGCGGCCGACAAGGGCTGGGTGTTCCGGCCGGACGGCAGCGCATGGCGCCGGGTGGTGCCCTCGCCCGAGCCGCAGCAGATTCTGGAGATCCAGCCCATCAGCTGGCTGCTGGAGCGGGGAGCCATCGTCATCTGCGCCGGCGGTGGGGGAATCCCCACCATGCACCCGGCCGGGGATGTGGGCGAGCTGGCCGGGGTCGAGGCGGTCATCGACAAGGACCTGGCCAGCGAACTGCTCGCCGGGGATATCGGGGCGGACCTGTTCGTCATGGTGACCGACGTGGACGGCGTCTACCTGGGCTGGGGCACGCCAGAGCAGCGCCAGCTCGGCCGGGTGACCCCGGCGGAGCTGGCCGGGCAGCAGTTCGCCGCCGGGTCGATGGGCCCCAAGGTCACGGCCGCGGTGCGGTTCGTGACCAGGACCGGCCGGCGGGCGGCTATCGGCTCGCTCGATGACATCGCCCGCATTGTCACCGGCCAGGCCGGCACCCAGGTGGCTCCGCCGCCGGCCGGTCACGGGCCGAAGTAGCGGTCCCGGCCGGGAGGCGTGCCGCTACCTTGGGGCCATGCGTGCGATAAGGGTGATCCCGGGCCAGCCCGGCTCGGTCAGGCTGGCGGACGTGCCCGAGCCACCGGCCAGCGACGGGCAGGTTCTCGTTGAGACCCAGGCGATCGGCATCTGCGGCACCGATGTGGAGATCATCGAGGGCGACTATGGCTGGGCACCGCCCGGGCAGGAGTACCTCATCCTCGGGCATGAGTCGCTGGGCCGGGTGGCGCGAGGCCCCACCCGGGACCGGGTTCGCGGCCGGGGATCTCGTCGTCGGCATCGTGCGCCGGCCCGATCAGGTCCCCTGCCCGGCGTGCGCGGCCGGCGACTGGGACATGTGCACCAACGGCCAGTACACCGAGCGGGGAATCAAGGCCCGCCACGGTTTCGCCAGCGAGCGGTACCGCGTCGCCCCGGAGTACCTGGTGGCGGTGGACCCCGCCCTGGGCATCCGCGGGGTGCTGCTCGAGCCGGCCACGGTAGTCGCCAAGGCCTGGGATCACATCGAGAAGATCGGGCGGCGGTCCACCTGGGCGCCGGAGGCGGCGCTGATCACCGGTGCCGGGCCGATCGGCCTGCTGGCCGCCCTGCTGTCCGTCCAGCGCGGCTACCGCACCTATGTGCTCGACCTGGCCACCGAGGGCCGCAAGCCGGACATGGTGCGCCGGCTCGGGGCCAGCTATGTCCATCCCGGGGAACTGGCCGACGCGGCCGCCGAGGTGGACATCGTCATCGAATGCACCGGGCATGTCCAGATGCTGCTGGAAGTGGGCCCGCAGCGGGTCCGGCACCGGATCATCTGCCTGACCGGGGTCTCCGCCGCCGGCGCGGAGTTCACCGTGGACCCGGGGCTGCTCAACCGCAACATGGTGCTGCAGAACTCGGTGCTGTTCGGCTCGGTCAACGCCAACCGCCAGCACTACCAGCTGGCCGCCAGCGCGCTGGCCATGGCCGATCCAGACTGGCTGGCCGGGCTCATCACCCGGCGGGTGCCGCTGGGCCAGTGGGCCGATGCCTACACCCGCGACCCCGGCGACATCAAGACGGTCCTGGAGTTCAGTGGACCGGCGCGATGATACCGGCCGTGGCCAGGCCATCCAGCATCAGCTGCACGGCGATGGCAGCGATGAGGAAGCCGAACACCTTCTCGGTGACCAGCATCCGGTTCTCGTCCAGCCGGGAACTGACCTGGTTGGCCCAGCGGAACACCAGGACATCGATCACCAGCACGATGGCGAGGAGGCCGACCGCCATGCCCAGCACGCTGAGCGACGTCGCCTCGGCCGAGATGGTCACCAGCCCGACGATGCCAACCGGGTTGAGCAGGTAGGGCACGGCCAGCGGGAACTGGGCGAGCTGGAGCGGGTCCTTGCCGTTGGTGCCGTGGCCGCCGCTGCCCTGGCCCAGCACCATCCACACCGCCAGCACGAGCAGGATGATGCCGCCGGCGATCGACAGCGACGCCACTGAGAAGTGCAGCAGGCTCCGCAGCAGTTCGCCCAGCACGATCAGGGCCACGGCCACCGTCGCGGCCGTGATCAGCATCTTGCGGCGCACCCGCCGTTTGGTGGCCTCGTCGAGGGAGGCGGTGATCTCCAGGAACGGGACGAGGGCGAGTTTGGGCCCGATCCCGATCAGCAGCACGAGGAAGGTGTCTACCGCGCCGGCGGTGGTGATTGATGCCTCGTCCATCCGCGCTCTTTCCGCTGGTGGCCGCCTGCGGGCGGGCCCGGCCGCTATCTGCTCAGCACGACCTTGCCGGTCGCCCGGCGGAGGGCGATGGCGTGCAGGGCGGTGCGGGCATCGTGGAACGGGAAGCGCTGGACGGGAGGGTCGGGCAGCACCTGCGCCCGCCGCAGCCTGAGCAGCCTATCCCACAGCTCAGCCGCCGCTGCCGGCTGCTGCTCGAAGAACTCCCGGGAAGCGGCACCCAGCACGCCGGTGTTGCCGAGCAGCAGCCGGTTGACCCTGACGGTGGGGATCTCGCCGCCCGCGAACCCCAGCACCACCAGCCGGCCCTCCGGCGCCAGTGACCGCAGGCTGTCGGTCATCCGGTCCGCCCCGACCGGGTCGAGCACGATGTCGACCGCCCGGTCGCCGGCCAGGCCGCGCACCGCGGCGAGCCAGCCGTCGGCCGGCACGGCGTGGTGCGCCCCGCACCGCAGCACGAACTCCTGCTTCGCCTCGTCGCTGACGACCGCGATCGTGCGCAGCCCCAGCGCCCGCCCGAGCTGGACCGCGGCGGTGCCGAGACCGCCGGCCGCGCCGTGCACCAGCAGGGTTTCCCCCGCCCGCGCCCGGGCCCGCCGGGCCAGCGCGAACAGGCCGGTCAGGTAATTGAGGGGAGTGGCCGCACCCGCCTCCAGGCTCATGTCATCCGGCAGCGGCAGCACCCGGGCAGCGGGGACGCTGATGACCTCCTGCCAGCAGCCGTAGGGCAGCAGGACCGCCACCCGCTGGCCGGCCGCCAGGCCCGTCCCGGGCGGGGCCGAGCGGATCACCCCGGCGGCATCCATGCCCGGCGTGTAGGGCAGCGGCATCTTCAGCTGGTATTCGCCCCTGGTCTGCAGCAGGTCGGCGAACGACACCCCGGCGGCGGCAACATCGATCATCACGCCGCCGTCCGTGGCCGGCTCTGGCAGCTCCGTCCACCGCAGGCCATCGGGACCGGTGACGTCAGTGATCTGATGGGCGAACATCCGCCGCTCCCGCCCCCTGGCCGGCCTGGCTGGCTGCGCTCATGTCCCCGGCAGGCTGCGGAAAGTGCCTGGCAGGTATGATTCCGGCAGCGGAGCAACGGCCCGGGGGGGCAAGACGTGGTCAGTGTGCAGGCCGGGCATGCCGTCACCCTACGCTCCCGTACTGGCCGCGGCCGTGCTCCGCTGGTCCGGTCCAAGCTCGCCCCGCCCGCTCTGCCGCCGGACCTGGTGCCCCGCCCGCGCCTGCTCGGCGAGCTGAGATCAGGGCAGGCCCGGACGCTCACCCTGGTCTGCGCCCCGGTCGGTTATGGGAAGACCACCTTGCTGTCGCAGTGGGCCGATGCCGATGCTGGTGCGGCCGATTTCGCCTGGGTCACGCTCGACCGGGAGGATTGCGACCCGGCGCGGTTCTGGACCTATGTGATAGCAGCGATGTCCACAGCCGACCCGGGCACCGGCCGCCGCTCGCTGCGGGAGCTGAGCAGGCAGCCGGGGCGGCTGCTCGCCGATGTGCTCCCGCTGCTGCTGGACGAACTGGCGGAGGGCGACCGGAACCTGGTGCTGGTGCTGGAGGACTACCATCTCGCGGAGTGCCCGGCGATCACCGATTCGGTGGCCTTCCTGGCCGAACGGGGCCCGGCCCGGCTGCAGCTGGTGATCTCCGCCCGGGCGGACCCGCGGCTGCCCCTCGGCCGCTGGCGGGCGAACGGCCAGCTCGCCGAGATCCGCGCGGGCGCGCTGGGGTTCGGCGCCGGGGAAGTGGCCGACTTCTTCGACCGCGCCGACATCAGCGGCCTCTCCGGCGCCGAGCTGAGCCAGCTGACGGCGCGGACCGAAGGCTGGCCCGCGGTGCTCCGGCTGGCGGCGATCCTGATCCGGTCCCAGCATGACCGGAGCGAGTTCGTCGCGGCCTTCACAGGCAGCACCCGCCAGGTCGCCGACTACCTCTCGGCAGATGTCCTGCAGACCGTCAGCCCAGCGACGCGGGCCTTTCTGCTGCGCACGTCGGTCCTGCGGCGGCTCTGCGCCCCGCTGTGCGATGCGGTGGCCGGGACCGGGCAGTCCGGGGCGATCCTGCGGGATCTGGGCCGTGCCAACCTGTTCATCAGCCCGGTGGGTGCCGACGGTCGCTGGTACCGGTACCACCAGCTGTTCTCCGAAGCGCTCCGGCTCGAGCTGGAGGTGACCGAGCCGCAGCTCATCCCGGAACTGCATGCGCGGGCTTCGGCCTGGTTCGAGACCGAAGGCGAGCTGGAGCCGGCCACCGAGCATGCCATCGCGGCCCGGGACACCGGCCGTGCCGCGAGCCTGGTCATGCGGCAGCTGCAGCCGCTGGTCGGCGGCGGCTTCCTGGCCACCGTCGAGCGCTGGCTCGCGGAGCTGTCCTGGCCTGACTCGCTCCAGAACACCGAGCTGGCAGTCGGCCGGGCGGTCGTGGCGGGGGAGAGAAGCCGGCCGGACGAGGCAGGCCGGTGGCTCGAGGTGGCCGCTTCCGGCCCCCGGGACGCGATGACGGCGGCTGGCGTGCCGCTTGGTTACGGGACCGATCTCCTCCGGTCGTTCTTCCTGACGGGAGGGGTCGGATCCGCGCATGAGGCAGCGCAACGGGCGGTGACCGAAGCGCCCGCCCCCATGTGGCGGGGCGCCGCGCTGGCCGGGCTGGGACAGTGCCGGTACCTGCTGGGCGACACCAGTGGGGCGGCCGAAGCCCTGCGCGAGGCGCTGACCCTGCTGCCGGACGACCTCAACATGCTCTCGCTCGCGTCCGGTTACCTGGCGCTCGCCGAGTGCGGCCAGGGCAACCCGCGGCACGCCGAGCAGGTCGCCCGGCGCATCACCGACCTGGTGGAATCCAGGGACTTCGCGCTCTCGGGTACGACCGCGATGTGCCACACCGGCCTGGGCGCGGCGCTGACGGCCCGGGGGCTGCTGGCCGAGGCCGAGGACCGGCTCAATCTCGCGGTGAACGTGCACAGCACCGGCAGCCCCAGCGTATGGCTCGCGCACGCGCTGGTGCTGCTGGCTGATTGCCGCCGTGCCGCCGGCGACAGCATCCGGGCCCAGCAGGCACTGGATGCCGCGGCCGCGGCCCTGGCCCGGATCCCCGACACGGGGATCGTGCCAGAACTGGCGGTGTCGGTGCGGGGCCGGCTGCTGGCACCGACCCGGCGGCCCGCCGCGTTCGGGCAGGAACTGTCCGAACGCGAACTGGTCGTGCTGAGGCTGCTGGCAGCCGGGCTGTCCCAGCGTGAGATCGCCGGCCAGCTGTATGTCTCCCAGAACACGGTCAAGACGCAGGTGCGGACGGCCTACCGGAAGCTCGGCGCAGGCACCCGGGCGGAGGCCGTGCGCACCGCGAAAGAGCGGGGGATCATCTAGCGGGCCGGCGCGAGGACCGCCGGGTCCTCCCAGGCCGGCGCCGCCCGCCCGCCCCGCTCACCCGGATGAACATGCCGGGAGGGGATGCGCGGCCGGGGTCTGGCCGGGACCATCCCGGTATGGCTGGGGTACCGTGCCGGATCGTTCTCAAGGGCGATGTGAGCGACCGCCTGGAGCCGGCATTCAGCGGGCTCACCTTCCGTCGCCAGGCCGGGTACACAGAGCTGACCGGGACGCTCGCTGACCAGTGCCAGCTCCGGAGCCTGCTGAACTGGATCTTCGACCTGGGCATGGAGGTCGTCAGCCTCCGTACCGGGAGCGAATGCGCTCACCCGGACGGCTTGGCCCGCCCGGCATGACGAACGGCTGCGGCTGGCTCCCGCCGGACGATCCGCAGCCTGGCCGCCTCATCCCGCTCCAGTTCCTCTAGCGCGGACTCCACCTGCCGCAGCGCCTGGGATAGGCCCGGAATCCAGCGATCCCGTACCGCGCGCAGCCGGTACTGCGTGGTCAGCGTCTCCTTCTCGATCACCGCCAGCGCGGCGGCGGCGGCCGCGTGCCGGACTGCCGCCGTCAGTGCCGCGCGGTGGGCCTGCCTGGCCGCGGCGACTGCGGCGCCATCCCAGCCTTCCGGCTGGCCGGCCGAGTACTGCGCGGCCGCCGGGTGCCGCGCTCCCATCGTCACCGTGAAGGAGATCGTCACCTGTGCGTCCGGCCCGTGGGCGGCCAGCCGGATCGCGCGCTCGCCGCCGAGCAGGACCGCCCGGAACTGCTCGCGCTGGGCCGTCCGGCAGGCGGCTTCCCAGTCCTGCCCGGTCCGCTCCGCCGCCGCCCGGGCCCGGGCCAGTTCCGCGGCCAGCACCTGGAGCTTGCGGTCCAGCAGCCCCGCAGCCCGCTGGGCGAGCGCGAGCCGCTGCACCAGCCAGAGCCGGCCAGCCCGGCCCGGCGGCACCGCCAGCCGGATGGGGCTCATGGCTGTGCCGTCCCGGCCGGGTACCGGGCGTCGAGCATGCGGGTGGGCAGCATGGTCAGCTGCTGGCGCGGCAGCGTGGCGAGCACCCGCCAGGCCCGGTCCAGGGTGTCAGCAAGGCCACGGTCCTCGCTGCGGCCCTGGTCGACCAGCACGGACTCATAGGCCAGTTCCAGCGCCTGGTAGCTCCGGTCGATGTCAGACAGCGCGGCGGCGCCGATCAGCTCGGCCAGTTCACGAGCCCGGCGGGCGGCCGCCAGGGCAGCCAGCATCTGTGCCGCCACGTCCAGGTGATCCTCCCGGGTGCGGCCCCCGCCCGCGGCCCGGCGCATCAGCCGGGACAGCGAGGCGAGCGAGTCAACCGGTGGGTAGACACCACGGGCATGCAGGCCGGCGTCCAGCACGATCTGCCCCTCGGTGATGTACCCGGTCAGGTCCGGGACCGGGTGGGTGATATCGCCGGCGGGCATGGTGAGCACCGGCAGCAGAGTCACCGAGCCTGGTTTTCCCTTGATCCGCCCGCACCGCTCATACAGCGATGCGAGGTCGCTGTAGAGGTACCCGGGGTAGGCGCGCCGGGCCGGGATCTCACCCCGGGCGGCCGACACTTCCCGCAGCGCCTCGCAATAGCTGGTCATGTCCGCCATCACCACCAGCACATGGCGCCCCAGCTCAAAGGCCAGGTGCTCGGCGATGGTCAGCGCCAGGCGGGGGGTCAGCAGCCGCTCGATCACCGGCTCGTCGGCCAGGTTGAGCAGGAAGACCAGGTCACCTCCGGCGCTGCGCTCCTCCAGCACCGACCGCACTGCTGCCGCGTCGGCATGGGTCAGGCCCATCGCGGCGAACACCACGCTGAACGGCTCGTCGCCCGCCGATGCCTGCGCGGCGATCTGTGCGGCCAGTTCCAGGTGCGGCAGCCCGGCCACGGAGAAGACGGGCAGCTTCTGGCCGCGAGCCAGCGTGGTCAGCGCGTCGATCACGGAGATTCCGGTCAGCACGGCCTCGGCCGGGGGGTCGCGGTACAGCGGATTCAGCGGGAAGCCGGCCACGGGTGCGCTCGCCTGCGCGGTGACCGGCGGGCCGCCGTCGGCGGGCTCGCCGCGACCGTTGCAGATCCGGCCGAGCCAGCCCTCGCCCACCGGGATCCGCAGCGGGCTGCCGGTGAACGAGGCGCGGATCCCGGACGGCTCCATCCCGGTGGTGCCTTCCAGCACCTGCACCACGACCAAGTCGCGGTCGGCTTCCAGTACCAGCCCGTGCCTGGGCGGGCCGCCGGGCAGCCGGATAGTGGCGAACTCGTCCCAGCCCACCCCGGTCACGCCGCGCATGACGAGCAGCGGGCCACGCAGTTCCGCCACGCTGGTGTATTCCGGCCGGGCCCAGTCCGTCATGCTGGTGCCTCCGGTGCGGAGGGCGGAGCCGGAGCCGGGGGCGCCGGGCCGGGGGACTGGTGCCCGCCGCCGAGGGCGGCCAGCCGCGCCAGCATGGCGTCCCGGCACCGGTCCACTTCCGCCGGGGTGGCGGCTTCTTCCCGGGCGCGCAGCACTGGCGAGAAGTCCGCCTCCTCGATGGCGGCCGGGGCCACTCCGGAGGCGGCCAGTTCGTGGCCCGCGCTGGCCACCGCCAGCACCGCGTCGGCCAGGGCGGCGGCCCGGCTGGCATCGCAATAGCTGTCCACCTGGCTGAGCGAACTCTGCTGCAGCACGCCCTCCCTGATCAGCCGGCCGGCCAGCAGGGTGACCCGTTCCCCTGGCGGCAGCGCGCCGGGGCCCATCAGCTCGGCGAGGGCCCCGAGCCGGTCCGCCTCCGCGAGCGTGGTGGCCAGCCGGGCGCGCCGCCCCGCCCACAGCGGGTCCGGCCCGCGCGCATACCAGGCACCGACCGCCGCGGCGTCGCGGGAGAACGACCCCGCCCAGGACAGCGCCGGGTAGTGCCGGGCGTAGGCGAGTTCCCGGTCCAGCGACCATAGGCAGCGCACATAGCGCTGCGTCTGGGCGGTCACCGGCTCGGTCATGTCACCACCCGCGGGGGAGACCGCCCCGATGATCGTCACCGAGCCCTGCTCCCCGCCGGTGGTGACCACCTGGCCGGCCCGCTCGTAGAAGGCGGCCAGCGCGGATGACAGGCCGGCCGGGTAGCCTTCCTCGGCCGGCAGCTCCCCGGCGCGGGAGGCGAACTCCCGCAGCGCCTCCGCCCAGCGGGAGGTGGAATCCGCGATGATCACGGTGTCCAGGCCCATGTCGCGGAAATGCTCGGCGACCGCGGCGGCACTGTAGATGCTGGCCTCGCGGGCCATCATCGGCATGTTGGAGGTGTTGGCGATCACCACGGTCCGGTCGGCGAGCCGCCCGCCAGAACGTGGGTCGGTGATGCCGGCCAGCTCGGTCAGCATCTCGGCGAGCTCATTGCCCCGCTCACCACAGCCGACGTAGACGATCACATCCGCGGCGCACCACTTGGCGATCTGCTGGAGCAGCACGGTCTTGCCGGTGCCGAACCCGCCGGGCACCGCCGCCGTCCCGCCCCGGGTGACCGGGAACAGCAGGTTGACCGCCCGCTGCCCGGTGACCAGCGGCACGTCGCTCTCTATCCGGGCGCGGATCGGCCGCGGCTGGCGGACCGGCCAGGAAGTCACCAGCCGAACGGCGGTGCCCCCGACCGTCGAGATCACATCCTGGCCGCCGGCCAGCCCGGCCGGGCGGACTCCGGACACGGTGCCGCCGGCACCCGGCGGGACCAGCACCCGGTAGGGCACGTCGCCGGGCAGGGCCAGCGAGCCCAGCCGGTCCCCCGCACGGACGGCTGCCCCCTCGCTGACCTCCGGCGTGAAGCGGTACCTGGCCGCCTCGCCGGAGATGGCCTGGCCCGGCTGGAGCCAGGTGGGGGCGCCGGACAGGGGGCGCAGCAGTCCGTCGAAGATCCCGCCCAGCAGGTGCGGCCCGAACCTCCCGGACAGTGGCTCGCCGCGGGCATAGGCAGGATCGCCGGGGGCGAGGCCGCCGGTGTACTCGTAAGCCTGCACGGTCACCAGATCGGCGCGGATCGCGACCGCCTCGCCGGGCAGCCGGCTGCCGCCTACCTCGACGATCTCTTGCATCGCGACCCCCGCCAGCCCGGTCACCTCCACCAGCGGGCCGTTCACCCGGACCACCTCGCCGCCGGTCATGGCCGCTGCCCGCGCCTGCCTGGCGTCCACAGCCACGCCACCTGGTCGCCGAGTGCCGCCACCGCGGCCTCGGCCAGCCGGGGCAGTGAGCAGTCCACGACGATGCCCGGGCCGCGGGCGATGATGCCGCCCCCGGGTGCCTCGGTGAGCACCGCGCCCGGCCCGGCGGCCTGTCTGGCGTCCAGCCGGAGCCGGGCCAGCAGCGCGGCATAACCTGGCCCATCGCGGAGCGAGGCGACCTCGGCAGCTACCCGGGCGCGCAGTTCCTCGTACGCGGCTCGCTGCGCCGCCAGCAGGATCGCCCGCGCCTCCCGGCGGCCTTGCGTGCGCACCGCCGCCGCCAGCTGGGCGGCCTGCGCATGCCCCGCGGCCGTGGCCTGGGTCAGCTGGCGGGCCGCGTCGCGGTGCGCCTGGTCCAGGGCCTCCGCCGCCTGCCGCCGCGCCCCGGCGGTTATCGCGGCGGCCTGCTCGCGGGCCCGGTGCACCAGTTCGGCCCGGACTGGTGCCAGCGCGGCCTGGGCGGCGCTCTCCTGGCCAGGGGCCACGGTGCTGGTCACGGCATCACCACCAGCAGCATGCCGGGCCCGCCTGGCAGCCGGTCCGGCGGGTGGGCCGCCCCGTCGCCGGTGACATCCCGCAGCCAGCCGGCGGCCGCTCTGGTGAGCACGGTGACCGCGACATCGGCAGGCAGCGAGCGCCACGCGGCCCGGGCGCCAGCGGCGTCCTCGGCCGGGAACACCAGCGCCCCGGCCAGCTGGTAGCCCCGGACCTGTGCCTCTTCGCCGATCACGGCCACCCGGGACATGGCTTAGGCCCTGTCCGGTGGAACGGTGCCAGCACCGCAGGCAGGAGATCGGCGGGACACTGGCTCATGCCCTGCCGATGAGGATGATCCCGATGATCAGGCCATAGATCGCGATCCCCTCCGCCAGCCCGACGATGACCATGGCCCGGCCGAAGAGCTCCGGCCGCTCGCTCATCGCGGCCAGGGCGGCCGCCCCGGTATAGGCGACGGCAACCCCCGCCCCGATGGTGGAACCGGCCACTGCGATCGCCGCCCCCAGCAGCGCGGCGGTATTGCCGCTCGTGCTGGCGGCCGTCTTGGCCGCTGCCGCCCCGCTGGCGGCTCCGGCCGGCCCGGCGGCCGCGACCAGCAGCACCACCGCGCCGATGGCGAGCAGCAGGCCGACCGCGGCGAAGGCATAGCCCGCCCGCCGGCCCCGCCGTGCGGCCAGCCGCGCGGTCATCACAGCGACCGCGATCACTGGCAGCCCGATCAGCCAGGTGAACATGACATCTCCACCTCCCTGCCCTGGTCCTGCCCTGGGTCCCGCCGCGCCGGCGTGCCGCAGACCGGCACATGCCACGGCCGGAATTCCCGGCCCTGCAGCTGGAACACCCGGGAGAACAGCTCGTAGTACTCCAGCCGCAGCGCCTGGATGGCGGCGACCAGCGCTTCCAGCGCGAACGTGACCGCGTTGCCGATGACGAACACGGCGCACGCCGCTACCACCATCGCCCCGCCGTGGTGCCACAGAGCCAGGGTGCCTTCCCAGACCAGCAGCCCGAGTGCGGCGTGGGTCAGCCCGAACGCGGCCAGCCGTGCGAATGAGACCACGTTCGAGCCCAGCCGGATCACCAGATCGAACAGCTCCACCGATGCCTGGACCACACCGGTGCCCTTGCCCCCGGCCTCGGCGAAGAAGCCGGTGAACGCCAGTACCAGGCCCACCACGGCGATGGCCGCGCCCGCCCACAGCAGTGCGTCCTGGTGGAAGTACCAGCCGGCGGCGGCGGCACCGATGCCAGCGAACAGCGAACTTCCCGCGATGCCCGATGGCGCGTACAGGGCGGCCGGCCAGCCGCCTTCCCGCCACCGGTTGACCGCGCCCAGGGCATAGGCCCCGGCCAGCAGCACCGCTCCGACCGCCAGCGCCGCGAGCAGCAGCGGGATCGGCTCGTCGAGCGGGTTCAGCCAGAGCGTGGGCACCACGCCGGTCGGGCCGAAAAACTCCCCGTACAGCAGGCCGAACACGGTCGCGGCCACGCCAGCCCCGGCTACGAACGGCCAGGCGGGGCGGTAGCGGCGGGCCCAGCCGGGCCAGCCGGCCCACAGCGCCACCGCCGCGCCGAAGAGCAGGAGGCCCTGGCCGGCGTCACCGAACATCATGCCGAACATGAGCACATAGCTGAACCAGGCCAGCCAGCTCGGGTCGATGTCCGCGTACGGGACCGTGCCGTATGTCCGCACCAGCGGCATCAGCGCCCGCCGCAGCGGCGGGCCGCCGATCAAGGTGGGCGCCTGGACACCCCGGGGGTAGGCCAGCGGTACCAGCGCACCGCCCAGCGCCGCGATCCGGCCAGCCACCTCGGGCAGCTGATGGGCGGGCAGCCAGCCCGCCAGCGCCACGGCCCCGGACCGCCGGATCGCCCCGGCCGCGTGCGCTTCCAGCTCGGCTTCCCCGGCCAGCAGGTCATACCGCCCGGCCCGGTCCAGCTCGCCGGGGTCCGGCAGGGCGGCTGACAGCGCCGGGGGCTGATGTTCCCGGCCCGCCGCCCGGAGCAGGCGCGCGGACGGGCCGGCCAGGCCGGTGTCCGGGGCGGCCTGGTCGATCTCCATCACCCCCGCGTCCGCGACCTCGACCAGGACGTCGCGGAGCGAAGCGGCGGGCGCCACCAGCGCGACACGTCCCATCCGCACCGGTGCGGCCGCCTCAAGCCACGGCATCGTAGTCCTCCAGTTGCCCGCCGCCGGCCGCGGCCGCCAGCGCGGCCCTGACCCGCCAGGCGTCGGCTGCCAGCACCGCCGCGGCGCCGATGACCGGGCTGCTGTCGCTGGCCGAGGTGCGCAGCAGCGACATGGCGTCCCGCTCGACCCGTGCCCACCAGGCCGCTTCCGCCCGCCACAGGCCATCGGCCGTGGTCGCCCCGGCCAGCGCCCACCGTGCCCTGGCCGGGGTGCTAGCGGCCATCGCCGTCAGCGTGTCCGCCTCAGCGGCGGCTCCGGTCACCGCCCGCAGCGACGGCCACATCACCGCCGGGATGGGCTGGCCCGCCGCGAACCGCTGTCCCGCCACCAGCAGCACGGTGGCCGCGATGGCCCAGGTCCGCACCGGGTCGCTGAGGCTGGCCGCCCATTGCCCCCAGCGGGCCCGCATGCCGAACCGGATCGCGGCCGCGCTGTCGGCACCCATGTCACCCCACGCCGATGCGGCCAGGGCGGTGCGCAGTTCGGTCACGCTGGCGGCCTCCCGCAGCCGCGGCCAGGCGGTCGCCAGTGAGCCGGGCGTGAACAGGCTGCCCGGCTGGCCGGCCTGGATGCTGTGCAGCAATTCGTCCACGTTCGCGATCTCGAACCAGGCGGCCAGGGTCCGCAGCAAGTGAGCGCCGCCCTGCGGCAGCCAGCCCGCGAGCACGCGCAGATCCCACAGGACCGCGGCGGCGGTGGCGTGCTGCGCCTGGGCCAGCGTCTGCCCCGGATGCACCTCACGCCCATAGGGCGTGACCGCCAGCAGCCGCAGCGCATCGGCCAGCGAGCCGGCCGCCGCCACCTGCCGGGCCGCCACCGGGCCGATCCGGCGGCGGGCGAGCGCCCGCGCCCGTACCCCTCCGGCTACCCAGGCGGCACTCATGATGGCGGCCCGCCGGTCACGCCCGCAGCACCGGTGAGCCCGGCCCGCACCAGCCCGGCAGCCGCGGCCACCAGCACTGGCAGGCGGCGCTCGGCCAGCCGCCGGATCCGGCGCGCCTGCAGGCCGGCGTCCGCCGTGGCCGCCTGGGCCTGCTCCCTGGCCTGCGCCAGCACCTGCGCGGCGGCCTCGTCCTGGGCGGCGCGAGCCTGCCGGCCGGCCTCCTGCCCGATCGCGGCTACCTCGGCCTGCGCCCGGGCGGTGATACGGTCCGCCTCCTGCTGGGCCGCCGCGATGATCTGCTGGCACTCGGCATTGGTGCCGTCCAGCAGCGCCAGCACCGGCTCCACCTCGGCGGCCAGTTCGGCGGCCCGGTCAGCGGGTACGCCTGCGCGGGCCGGGCCGGGCGCACCCGCCGGCCGGAAGCGGTCAAGGAAGTCACGTGCCTGGCTCACGGTCCGGCCAGGAACGCGGCTCCGCTCGCCAGTGTGGCGAGCTTGGGGTAGTCGTCCTCATCGATGCGCCGTCCCGACCGCTGCGCGAGTTCCTCGACGAAATTGAGGAAGTCCAGCGAGTCCAGTTCGAGTGAATCGCGGAGATCGGCATCGTCTGTCAGCGTATCGGGGTCACCGTCCGGCGCGATCTCCCGCAGTATGTCCTTGATGGTCTGACGTGCCTGCTCGGGTGTCACAGCTCCTCCGGTCGTTGCAGCAGTTCCGCGATCATGGTCAGAAACCGCCCGCCGGTGTAGCCGTCGGTGGCGCGATGGTCGGCGGCGAGCGTGGTGACGACCAGCGGCCGGACGCCGAGCAGGCCGCCCACCGCCCAGGGGCGCTCGACGATCTTGCCGAAGCCGACCAGCGCCACCTGCGGTGGATAGATCACCCCGGTCACCGATTCCACCCCCTGGTCGCCGAGATTGGTCACGGTGATGGTGGCGTCGGTCAGTTCCGAGGCGCGCAGTCGCCCGGCCCGGGCCCGGTTGACCAGATCCCGCAGCCTGGCCATCAGCTCGCCGGGTGCCAGGCCAGCGGCGTCGTGGATGGCCGGGGTGATCAGCCCGCCGCCGCGCAGCGAGATCGCCACTCCGAGGTGAACGGCCGGGCCCGGCACGAAGTAGTCGTCCGTCCAGTAGCCGTTGAGTTCGGGCACCTGGCGGGCGGCGAGCGCGGTGGCGCGCAGCAGCAGCGCGGCCGGCACCAGCCGCTCCGACATCTCCAGGCTGCGGTTGCGTTCGTGCAGCCAGTCCAGGGCCGTGCCCATGTCGACGGTGTTGCTCACGTAGTAATGCGGAATCTCGCGCTTGGACCGGGCCATCAGCCGGGCGATCGCCTGCCGCATGGAGTCGGCCCGCTCGGCCCGGCTGGGCTGCGCGGGCGGGGCCGCCTGCCCGGCGGGGGCCGCCTGCCCGGCCGCCCGGCGCACGTCGGTCTCCCGCACCGCCCCGCCCGGGCCGGTGCCGCGGACGGTGCCAAGGTCCACGCCCAGTTCGGCGGCGAGCCGCCGGGCCAGCGGCGTGACCCGGGGCCGTCGGCTGGTGGCCGCGTGCTCGACGTCTGCCCTGGTGATCACCCCGCCCGGGCCGGTGCCGGGCACGGTGGCGAGATCCACGCCAAGCTGGCCGGCCTCGTGCCGGACCAGGGGGGTCTGGCCGGCCTCGTGCCGGACCAGGGGGGTGCTGTGCACCGGCGGCTGCGGCGCCGACCGTTCCGGTTTCCCGGCCACCGCTCCCGCCTCGCTGATCGTGGCCAGGACCGTGCCCACCGGCACGGTCTGGCCGGCCGGGACAACCAGCGACTCGATGATCCCGGTGTGGAACGACTCGACCTCGATGGCCGACTTGGCGGTGTCCACCACCGCGATGATGTCGCCCTTATGGACCTGGTCCCCGGGCTTGACCAGCCACTCGACCAGTGTCCCCTCGTCCATGTCGGCGCCGAGCGTCGGCATCGTGAATTCGGCCACCTCAGCCCACCGCCTGGTGTGCCGCTGCCACGATCGCCGGCACCTGCGGCAGCGCGGCCTCCTCCAGGTGCCGCGGGTAGGGTATCGGCACCTCGGCACTGCATACCCGCCCCACCGGCGCGTCGAGGTCATAGAACGCCTGCTCCATGATCCGGGCGCTCACCTCGGCCGCCAGGCTGCCCGACCGCCATCCCTCATCCACGATCACCGCCCGGTGGGTCCGCCGCACCGAGGCCATGATCGTCTCGTCGTCCAGGGGCCGCAGCGTGCGCAGGTCGATGACTTCCGCCGCGATCCGCTCGTCCGCCAGTTCCGCCGCCGCGTCCAGCGTCGTGCCCAGCGTGCCGCCGTAGCTGATGAGCGTGACATCGGTGCCAGGCCGCCGGATGGCGGCGTGATCGATGTCCACGGCGCCCGCATCAGGAGCGAGCACGCCGCTGGAGTTGTACAGCGAGCCGTGCTCGAAGATCAGTACCGGATCCGGGTCGGCGAGTGCGCTCGCCAGCATGCCGCGAGCGTCCGCCAGCGTGGCCGGGGCGACGATCCGGAGCCCGGGAATGTGCGCGTACCAGCCCTCCAGGCTGTGCGAATGCTGCGCCGCGACCTGGCGGCCCGCCCCGGTCGTCATCCTGATCACCAGTGGCACGCTGAACTGGCCACCAGACATGTGCAGCAGGGTGGCCGCGTTGTTCATGATCTGGTCCAGGGCGAGCAGGCTGAAGTTGACCGTCATGATCTCCACGATCGGCCGCATCCCGGCCATCGCGGCGCCGATGCCGGCGCCGACGAACGCCGATTCCGACAGCGGGGTGTCCCGGATCCGCTCGGGGCCGAACTCTTCCAGCAGCCCAAGGCTGACCGCGAAGCAGCCGCCGTACCGGCCGACGTCCTCGCCCATGAGGAAGACCCGGTCATCGGCCAGCAGCGCCTCCCGGATCGCGGCCCGCATGGCCTCGCGGTAGGTGATCTTGGCGGGCTCGTTACTGGTCATGGCTGCCTCGGGCTGTACACGAAGCGGGTCAGTCCCGCTACCGGCTCCAGTGGGTCGCTGCGGGCCTGGCCGATCGCCGCGTCAAGCTCCCCGGCCAGGCTGGCGTCGATGGCGGCCAGGGCGTCGTCGGTCAGTTCACCTGCCGCCCGCATCCGGGCCGCCAGCGCATCGATCGGGTCGCGCCGCTTCCACTCCTCCACCTCGGCCTTGTCCCGGTACCGGTCCGGGTCGTACATCGAGTGGGCGCGGAACCGGTAGGTGCGCAACTCGAGGAAGTGCGGGCCACCTCCGCCGCGGACCGCCTCTGCGGCGTGCCGGGCGGCCTGCTCGACCGCGAGCACGTCCATCCCGTTGACCGCCCAGGCCGGCATGCCGTAGCTGGCTGCCCGGACCGCCAGATCGGTCTGGGCCTGTGCCCGGGCCAGCGCTGTGCCCATGGCGTACTGGTTGTTCTCGCAGCAGAACAGCACCGGCAGCTGCCACAGGCTGGCCAGGTTGAGGCATTCGTGGAACTCGCCTTCGGCCACCGCGCCGTCACCGAAGAAGCAGGCGGTGACCCGGGATTGGCCGCGCATCCGGTCGGCGAGCGCGATGCCGACCGCGAGTGGCAGGCCGCCGCCCACGATCGCGTTCCCGCCGTAGAAACGGGACTTCGCGTCGAACAGGTGCATCGACCCGCCGCGGCCGCCGCTGCAGCCGGTGCTCTTGCCGTACATCTCGGCCATCACCGCCGTCAGCGGTATCCCGCGCACCAGCGCATGGCCGTGCTCACGGTAGGTGGACACGATCGCGTCATCCGGGCCGAGTGCCTGGTTGACCCCGGCCGCGACCGCTTCCTCGCCGATGTACAGGTGCACGAAGCCGTGGATCTCGCCCGCGCTGTACAACTCGACGCACCGCTCCTCGAACCGGCGGATGAGCAGCATCTGGCGCAGCAGTTCGGTGTGGTGAGCGGCTGGCCCGTCAGGTTCGTTGCGCATATCCGGCTGGTGGGCGCCGCTGGGCCGCCGGCGGACGGCAGCCGCGGCCGGGCGCTGGCGCGGGCTCATCGGGCACTCTCCAGGGTCAACACGTCACCTGTCTCCAGGCCCAGTTCCCGCGCCTTGAGCAGCCGGCGCATCACTTTCCCGCTGCGGGTGAGCGGCAGGTTCTGGTCGAATTCGATTTCCTTCGGCGCCACCGCGCCCAGCCGGCGGCGGCCGTAGGCGACCAGTTCGCGGCGCAGGCCATCGCTTGGCTGCTGGCCGGGCTTGAGCGCCACGAAGGCCTTGACTATCTCCCCGGCCACCGGGTCTGGCTTGCCGATCACGCCCGCCTCGGCCACCGCCGGGTGCTCCATCAGCACGCTCTCCACCTCGAACGGCCCGATGAGGTGCCCGGCCGACTTGATCACGTCGTCGGCCCGGGCGACGAACCAGTAGTACCCGTCGGCGTCCCGGCGGACGACATCCCCGGTCAGGTACCAGCCGCCGGCGAAGGCCCGGGCATATCGCTCCGGCTCGTGCAGGTAGCCGCGGAACATGGACGGCCAGCCGGGCCGCAGGGCCAGTTCGCCTTCGGCGCCCGGCTCGGTGATGACCGACACCTGCCCGTCCGTCAGCTGTGCCCGCCCGTCCCGGCCGCGCCGCAGCACGGCGGTGGTCACGCCAGGCAGCGGGCGGCCCATCGACCCGGGCCGGATGTCCATCGCCGCGAAGTTGCTGATCATGATCGCGCCGGTCTCGGTCTGCCACCAGTTGTCGTGGATTGGCAGGCCGAGTGTGTCCTGGCCCCACACGACCGCTTCGGGGTTGAGCGGTTCGCCGACGCTGGCGATGAACCGCAGCGCGGACAGGTCGTGGCCGGCGGGCAGCTCGGGTCCGTACCGCATCAGCATCCGCAGCGCCGTCGGCGCGGTATACCAGACGGTCACCTTGTGCTCGGCGAGCAGCCGGTACCAGCGGTGCGCGTCGAAGTCCGCGGCGTCGGTCAGCATCGTCAGCCCATGCGTGAGCGGCGCGATGATCCCGTACGAGGTGCCGGTCACCCAGCCCGGGTCGGCCGTGCACCAGAACACGTCGTCGGGATGCAGGTCCAGTGCGAACGACGAGGTGGCATGGTGGGCCACCACCGCCGCGTGGACGTGCACCGCCCCCTTGGGCTTGCCGGTGGTGCCGCTGGTGAAATGCAGCAGCGCCATATCCTCGGGGTCGGTGGGCGGGATGACGAACTCGTCACCGCAGCTGGCGAGCGCGCTCGCCAGCTCGGTGGTGGCCGGATCCGGCGCCTCGCCGGTGACGAGCACGTGCGCGAGCCCGGGCAGCGAGTCACGGATCGGCGCGATCTTGCGCAGGTACAGATCGGGGCTGGTGACCAGGACCTTGGCGTCGCCCAGCCGGAGCCGCTCCCGGATCGGCTCGGGGCCGAAGGCCGAGAACAGCGGCGAGGCGACGCTGATATTCTTCAGCGTGCCCAGCACCGCCACGTACAGTTCGGGCACCCGCCCGAGCAGTGTGAAGACCCGGTCACCTCGGCCTACCCCCAGCGTGCGCAGCAGGTTGGCGAACCGGCTGGTCTGGCGGGCAAGGTCGGCGTAGCTGAACTGGCTGACACTGCCATCCTTCGCCACGCAGCGCAGGGCCACCGTGCCGGCCCGCGGGCCGGCCGCATGGCGGTCCACCGCCTCATGGGCGATGTTGAGCCCCCGCCCCCCGGGCAGGCCATCGAGTTCGGCCCGGGCGCGGTCCCAGGAGAATCCCCGCACCGCGGTGTCGTAGTCGGTGAGGTTGCAGCTACCGGCCGGTGGCCCCTTGCGGATCGGCTGCCATGCCATGACCCACCTCCGCGCCTTTGGGGAGTCCCCTGGCTCATATATAGGCCGCGCACCCGGGGCCGGGCAGGGCCGAACGTCCCCGTCGACCTGCCAACGGTCGCTGTGTGGTCTCCGGCCGTCCCGGTCGTGCCACGCTCAGCCCGGCTACGGCGGAGCCGGTCACGCGGCGGGGCTGATCAGGCCGTAGTGGCCGTCGTACCGGTGGTAGATGAGATTGCCGCGGCCGGTCCCGGCGTTGACGAAGAACACGAAGGCCTGCCCGGTGGCGTCGAGCCGGGTGATCGCCTCCGCCTCGGACAGCCGCGGCACCGGGATGCTGCTGACGCTGATGGCGGGACTGGCCGGGCCCAGCCGGCGGGCCCGCGGGTGGGCCAGGGCCAGCCGGAATCCGCCGCCGGAACGGTAGATCACGCTGTCCTCGCCGGTTGACTTCTCGGTGAACAGGTGGAAGTCGTAATCCAGCAGTTCGGCGTCGGCGACTGCCTCATCGGGGGTCTGGTGCGCCGATGCGTATGAGGTGTGCCGCACCACGGCCCGCTCTTCCGGTGGCCGCGGGAAATAGGGCGGCTGTGCGGCCGGGTGGCTCTGGTGCCGCCACTCACCCGGCCCGGGCTCCGGCTGGCTGCCACGGACAGCGGCCCAGTTCCTGGCCGCCCGCTGGATCCGGATCCGCAGCCGGTCGCAGGCATGGTGGGTCGCCTCGCGCATGTTCTCACCGGCGGCCTGGGCGCGGATCAGCCGCCCGTTCAGGTCGATGTTGAGCAGGGCAAGCGCCGGGTGCTCCACGGCCGGGTCGGCGGCCATGATCAGGCTGACCCGGGCGAAGAGCACCGGCTCGGGTGCCTTCCGCAGCAGCACGCTGACCTGGTCGACGGCATAGCTGACTGCTCCCTCCGGCACGGCTCCCTGCGTTTCGGCCTGCACTTGTACCGATCGCGTATCCGCCATGACGCTCCTCCCTCCGCACCAGGCGGCGGGCCGTCCGGCTGGTCCCCGCTGCCCGCGGTCACCGCCTCTCTTTCCGTCCTACGGCGGTGGGTGAGATGCCTCCAGAGGCGAACGTCCCGCTCTTGCCCGAGGGCGGAGCGGGACGTCAACCCGGGCCGGTAGCGGCTAGACCCTCACCTCTGCGCTGGACCTCGCGGGAGGGTCCCGGCCGGCACGCAGATCCTGATCGAGGAGGAATGGGCCTTGATCCGCAGCTTCCGGGATGCCGGGCGGGCACCGCCATCAAGCTGGTAGGGAAGGTGCCGGTCGAACCTGATCCGGAACTGCCTGCCGCGCGTGACATAGACGAACGGCGACCTCTCGGCCTGGCTCAGCATGACTCGTCCCAGCGTCCGGGCCCACTGAACCACGTTCCCGGCGGTGACCACACCGAGTTCGAGCAACCCGTCGTCTGGCCTGGCCCCATGGAACGCCTCGACTCCGCCGAGGACCTTGCCCACGTTCGCCGTCAGGACACATGAGACCAGGCCCTTGAAGAAGCGTTTTCCGTCGACCTCGATGACCGCCTTCACCGGGTCCACGCCGAGATTCCTGGCACCGGTGTAAAGGTAGGCCGCCTGGCCAAACCGGTCCTTCATGCCCCGGTCAGCCTGCCTGATCATGCGGGCATCGAATCCGGCGCCTGCCATGACCGCAAAATGCTCGCCATTCACCGAGCCGGTGTCCAGCCGGCGCCGATCCCCGTGCAGCCCGACCCGGACGGCTCCGGCCAGGTCGGCCGGGACATGCAGGTTCGCCGCCAGCAGATTCGCTGTGCCGGCCGGGAGGATCGCGATCACAGCCTCTGTCCCGGCCATTGCGTCGATGCAGCGCTGGACCGTCCCGTCGCCACCCCAGACGAAGATGACCTCAGCGCCATGCGATAGCGCCCGGCGAGCGCATCTCGGCGCCTTGCGGCTCTTGGCCACCTCGAACCAGATCGGATCGGCAGCTCCCTGCTGCGCCAGCATCTCCCGGAGCTTGGCCAGACCGCCGCCGAAGCTCTTGCCACTGTGTGCCACAACAGCCACCCTCGGCACCGAATGGCCTCCATTCCCCATGGGCACACCTCATGCCGGAACCGCCACGCCACGGCCGGTGCCACAGCAGCCGCAACCGCGAAGCCGGCCGCGAGACAGTCGAGGTCCGGCGATACTCCGGGCGGACCTGGTACACCGCTCACTACCCTCAAGCTGGCAGCTAAACTGCGCGGCAGATGTCTGTCCTCCACGAGGCGGCGTGCTCTCCCTGTCCGCCGAGGTTTGGCGGTGCCCAAGCGAATCACGAGATGGGTCGGATGGTGAGTGAGAATGTCACGCAAGCCGAGGTGGTCCCGGTAGCAGCGCCCAGCCCCATGCAGGTGCTGCTGATCGAGGATGACGACGGCGACGCCTTCCTGGTCCAGGAGCTGCTGCTGGAAGCCGCGGCACCGGTCACCTTGCACCGGGCGCGGTCGATGGCCGAGGCGAGACCGCTGCTGGCCAAGGCGGCTTGCGTGCTGCTCGATCTCGGCCTGCCGGATACCCGTGAGCTGCAGGGGATGCACTGGCTGCAGGCGCATCTGCCGCAGGTGGCCGTGGTCGTGCTGACCGGGCGGGCCGATGAGCACCTGGGGGAGGAAGCGGTCCGAGCCGGAGCGCAGGACTATCTGGTCAAAGGCCAGGTGGACGGGGCGCTGCTGAACCGGGTCATCAGGTATGCGGTCGAGCGCCGGCGCGCCGAGGATGTGCAGCGCCAGCTCCGTGAGGCCCAGATCGTCGCCCGGGAGAACGCCCGGCTGGAACGCGGGCTGCTGCCCTCGCCGCTGCTGGCGGACCCGCGGCTGACCGTGGCCACCAGGTACCAGGCCGGTGGCGGCCAGACCCTGCTCGGCGGGGACTTCTTCGACCTGGTGGAGGCGCCCGGCGGCTGGGTGCACGCCGTGGTCGGGGACGTGTGCGGGCACGGGCCGGAAGAGGCCGCCCTCGGCGTCTGCCTGCGGGTGGCCTGGCGGACGATGGTCCTGGCAGGCAGGCCCATGCCCGAGGTCCTGTCCGCGGTCCAGCAAGTGCTCGAGCACGAGCGCCCGCAGGACCGGCTGTTCGCAACGCTGTGCATGGTCTCGATCGCGCCGGACCGCTCCCGCGCCCAGCTGCATCTGGCCGGGCACCCGCCGCCACTGCTGCTGGCCCGCGACGGTGTCAGGGAACTGCGGGCACCTGTCTGCCCGCCGCCTGGCATCGCCCACGCGCTGGAGTGGCCGTCCACCGAGGTCATCCTCGGCGATAGCTGGACTCTGCTCATCTACACCGACGGGCTGATCGAGGGGCGGGTCGGCGCCGGCCCGGAGCGCCTGGGCAGCGACGGGCTGACCGAGATAGTGGAGAAATACCTGCATGCCACGCGTCCGGAGGGGAAGTGGGTGCGCAGGTCACGTGACCAGCGCCTGCTCGATCAGCTGGTTGGCCAGGTGCGTGAGCTCAACGGGGGGGATCTGGACGACGACATGGCGATACTCGCCCTCGGGTTCCCTGACCTGGCCGACCGATGACCGAGTTGCCGGAGGCGCCGCAGGCCACCGCGGACGGCCCCGCCGGGATGGCCGTGGACGCCGCCGGGAGCCACCCGGATGAGCCGGCGGCCCGGCCCGGTGCCAACGCCGGGGTGACGGGCGCTGGCAGCCTGCGTGCGCCCGCTGGCACTGCCGCGGAGCGCATGAATGCCGTCATAGCCAGGTTCTCCGGCGGCTGGCCGCTGGCCCGGATCATCGGGGCGGGCGTCCTGGTCGCGGCGCTGCTGTGCCTGCTCGCGATCGTCGTCGGCGGCGCGGCCCTCGCCAGCCTGGCCAGCGACCGCAGCCGGGTGGTGGAAACCCTCGACCCCGCCGCGTACCACGCCGCACAGCTGGAAGCCGCGCTGCTCAACCAGGAAACCGGGGTGCGCGGCTATGCCCTCACCGGGCAGCGGGCCTTCCTGCAGCCGTACTACGTCGGCCTGGCCCAGCAGCGCGGGCAGATCAGCGCGCTGCGCCCGCTGCTGGTCACCGTGCCGGGCGGCCCCGCTGACCTCAGCCAGGTGATCCAGCGCATCGGCTCGTGGCGGATCACCTATGCCGAGCCGACCATCCGGCAGGTGAGCATCAGCGGCAAGCCGGTCCTCGGTTCCACGGTCTATCAGGGCAAGGCCGATTTCGACCAGCTGCGGATCACCCTGAGCGCCCTGCAGGGCAACCTGGCCACGGAGCGGGCCCAGGCCGTCGGCTCGCTCGACCACTCGGCCGCGGTCCTGGACGCGACGCTCATCGGGGCCGCGGTCATGCTGCTGGTGGTGGTGATCGTATTCGCGCTCGGCCTGTGGCGGTCGGCGATCCTGCCGCTGTCCCGGCTTGCCGCGGACGCCCGGCAGGTGGCCGGCGGGGACTTCGGGCACCGGGTCGACTCCCCGGGCGGCCCGGTGGAGGTCCGCGCCGTCGGCCGGGACGTTGACCTGATGCGGCAGCGCATCCTGGCGGAGCTGTCCGCGGTGCGGGCCGCGAACAGCAGCCTGGAAGCCCGGACCGCGGACCTGCAGCGCTCGAACTCCGAGCTGGAGCAGTTCGCCTACGTGGCCTCGCACGACCTGCAGGAGCCGCTGCGGAAGGTGGCGAGCTTCTGCCAGTTGCTGCAGCGCCGCTACGCGGGGCGCCTGGACGCGAAGGCCGACGAGTACATCGAGCACGCCGTGGACGGGGCCAAGCGGATGCAGGCCCTGATCAACGACCTGCTCGCGTTCAGCCGCGTCGGGCGGACCGCGCAGCAGCGCGAGCCGGTCAGCTGCGGCCTGCTGCTCGCCCAGGCCTGGGCGAACCTGGCCGACGAGGTCCGGCGGACCCACGCGACCATCGAGCAGGGTGAGCTGCCGGTGGTGCTGGGTGAGGCCTCGCTGCTCACCGCGGTGTTCCAGAACCTGATCAGCAACGCGCTGAAGTTCCACGGCGATCAGCCGCCGCGGATCTCGGTGTCAGCCCACCGGGACGGCGACTACTGGCTGTTCTCGTTCCGCGACAACGGCATCGGGATCCCCCCCGCGTACGCCGACCGGATCTTTGTGATCTTCCAGCGCCTGCATGACCGGGCCGCCTACCCGGGTACCGGGATCGGTCTCGCCATCGTCAGGAAGATCATCGAGTATCACGGCGGCCGGATCTGGCTGGACGAAACCGCCTCCCCGGGCGCCCGGTTCTGCTTTACCCTGCCCGTGCAGCCGGGGGAGTGAGGTGCTGATGACCGAACCGAGTGGGTGCGGCATGGTTGACGTGCTGCTGGTCGAGGATGATCCGGGTGACATCCTGATGACCAGGGAGGCCTTCCAGCACTACAAGATCCGCAACCAGCTGAACGTGGTCACCGATGGCGAGCAGGCGCTGGACTACCTGCACCAGACGGGCGAGTTCGCGGGCGCAGCGCGGCCCGGCCTGATCCTGCTGGACCTGAACCTGCCCCGGCGGGACGGCCTGGAGGTGCTCGCCGAGCTGAAGGAAGATCCCGTGCTCCGCGTCATCCCGGTGGTGATCCTGACCACCTCGCAGGCGGAAGAGGACATCCTGCGCAGCTATTCCCTGCACGCCAACGCCTACATCAGCAAGCCGGTCGACTTCGAGCGCTTCATAGAAGTGATCCGCCAGATTGACAACTTCTTCATCACGGTCGTGAAACTGCCCCCCTGAGCGCCGGGCGGCCGGATCGCGGTCCGGATGGGTGCCTGGGTTTGAGACCGGCATCCGCGGGCAGCCGGAGCCGGTACGCGACACTCAGGAGGTTTTCATGTCAGCCGCAGCTATCGCCGTCATCATCGTGGTTGCCGCTGTCGTGGTGCTGGTGATCGCCGCCATGGCGGTGGCCCGGCGCCGTCGGCTTCAGCAGCGCTTCGGCCCCGAATACGACCGGGTCGTGGCCGAAAAGCAGAGCCAGTTCCGGGCCGAGAACGAGCTGGCCGGCCGCGAGCGCCGCATTCAGCAACTGGAGATCCGGCCGCTGACCGCCGACTCCCGGGCCAGGTACGCCGCCGGGTGGTCGGCCATTCAGGAGCGGTTCGTCGACGAGCCGCAGCAGGCCGTCGTGGCGGCGCAGCGCCTGGTGGTCTCGGTCATGACCGAGCGGGGTTACCCGGTCGAAGACGACCGCCAGGTCCTGGCCGACCTGTCGGTGGAGCATGCGAACACGCTGGACAACTACCGCATGGCCGAGGAGATCAGCCAGAACGCGGCAGCTGCCTCGACCGAGGACCTGCGCCGGGCCATGGTGCACTACCGGGCGCTGTTCAGCGATCTGCTCGGCCAGCCGGAACAGGCGGAGGCCGCAGCGGCTACGGACATCCCGTCATCCGCCCGCGTCCCCGCGGACGAACTCGGCAATGACACCGGCCCGTGGGCAGAGAGGTAAGAGCCATGACATACCCGTCCGAGCAGGACATGGCCCGCCAGGCCGAGATGGCTGACGCAGAGCTGGCACCCGAGGACCGGGGGGCAGGACTGGCCGGGGCAGCGGACCTGCCAGCGGTGGATTCGCCGCCCCCGGTGGATTCCCCGCCCCCGGCAACCCGGGCCGGTGACACTGTTGTGGCCGGCGACATGGCTGGCGACAGCTGGAGCATGGCCCAGGCCATGTTCGTAGATGACCCTCGTGGCTCGATCGCCCGGGCCGCGAGCCTGGTGGACGAGGCGATCGAGGCCCTTGTCGTGAGCTTGCACCAGCGGCAGGCGTCGCTGGCGTCATCGTGGCAAGCCCAGGACAGCGATACCGAGCAGCTCCGGGCGGCCTTCCGCGGGTACCGGGAATTCTGGAACAGCTTGGCGGGACCGGCGCAAGCATCCTGACCCGCAAGGTCCCAGACGCGCGCCCGGGACGGCAGCACCACCGCCGCCCGGGCGCTCGTCCGCTCTAGGGCTGGTGAATGCCCATGTGCAGGCGGATGGTGGTGCCCGCCGGGCCGGTCCGCAGCTCAACCAGGTCGCAGAGCTGGTTGACTGCCCATAGACCGTGTCCCCGCGCGTCCGGCGGTCGGCGGATACGCCCGGCCAGCGGGTCGGTGATCCAGCCCTGGTCCTGGATCTGGCAGAGGATCTCGTCGTCGCCGCTGCGCCAGATGTGCACGGTGCCGCCAGCGCTGGTGTGCCGGAACGTATTCGCGGCGATCTCGCTGGCGGCGAGCACAAGGTCGGACGTGCGCCCGGCGGGCAGGCCGGCCCGGTCGGCGTAGCTGGCCACCAGGCGGCGCACCAGCCGCAGATCGGCCTGGTAGCTGAGGGTCTCGGCGGTGGTCGGCGGGGCCGGCAGCGCGCGGTCGCACTGCGGCGGGATGCGTCCCGGCCCGGCGTAGTGAGCGGCCGGCATTTCCCGGCCGTTGGCAACGATGACCGGGTGGGTCAGCTCGGCGTCGCTGAGGACCGGTGCGGGCAGCCCGGCAGCGTCGTACGGGCACAAGATCGTTACTGCCATCCCGGCGAACGCCAGATTGACCAGTGCCTCGTGCCTGGCCGCCTCGCACATCTCGGCGTCCGAACGCCCGGGCCAGACCGGCTCGCCAACGTATCGCACCCGCCGCCCCGGATGGGCGTCGATGATTTCCCGCAGTTCCGGGATGATCCGGGCCGGGTTGCGGCCGAGCTGGGCCATGTCCGCGTAGCGGACCTGGCCGCCCAGCTGATCCCGGAGCACGCTGCCGTTGTGGCCGGGTACCGCGATGAATACCGGCTCGCCGCTGGCCTGGCCCGCGTCGGCGAAGGCCAGGATCTGGGCCAGGTAGTCACGCTGGCCCCAGTAGAAGAAGGCCTGGTGGCTGAGGCCATCGGCAGCAGAAGTATCCCGCATGCCCGCGGTCTGCCCGCTTGTCATCCCCTTGCCCCTTCCCGGGGCTGGCCCAGCCATGCGGCTCATCGTGCCTGATCGCTGTGGATCAGCATACGATGAGGCCAGATCATCGCTGATGCCGCCGATAACCCGGGAGTGCAGGTGGACGATCTCCGGCTCTCGTCGACGAGCCAGGGTGACGCCGTGATCGTCGCGGTGGGCGGAGAACTGGATGTGGTGACGAGCCGCCAGTTCGATGCCTACCTGGCGGACGTGTGCAGCGAGCACACGCAGGTGATCCTCGACCTCAGCGCCGTCGAGTTCATGGATACCGGGTCGCTGGCGGTGATCGTCGGTTACTGGAAGCGGCTCACCGCGGCCGGCGGGACGCTGACGCTGGCGGGCGCGCGGTACCGCTACACCAAGACCCTGTGGATCACCGGGCTGGCCGACCGGCTGCCGCTCTACGAGAGTGTCGAGGACGCACTCGCGGCAGGCCTGGCCGGGACCGGCAGCGTGGAGCCCGATACCACCGCGCCGGAAGGCGTCGGGTCGGGCTGACCACGGCACACTGCTGCCGGAGTACTTACGGGGTGACCCCAGGGTCTGGGCGTGCCTCAGGCGGTCTGCCCACAGCCGCGGCCTGCCCGCGTTCGAGCACGGCGTTGAACTCCGCCCCGAGCAGGATGGCGACATTGGAGAGCCACATCCAGATCAGGAAGATGATCACGCCGGCGATGCTCCCGTAGACCTTGTTGTAGTGCCCGAAGCTGGCGACATAGAGGGCGAAGAGCCCGGAGGCGGCCAGCCAGATCACGATCGCCACCAGGGCACCGGGGCTGACCCAGCGGAACCGGCGTCTAGTGTTCGGGCTCGCCTGGTACAGCACTGTGAGCAGGAAGCTGAAGATGATCAGCAGTACGGGCCACTTGGCGATGTCCCACGTAAGCACGGCCGCCGAACTGGCGCCGATCACCTGGCCGACATGACCGGCGATACCACCGGTGACCACCACGATGAGGGCGGACGCGGCCAGCAGCACGACAAGCACGAGGGTCAGGCCAAGCCGGATCGGCATGGTCTTCCACACCGGCCGGCTTTCCGGGACGCCGTAGATGGCATTGGCGGCTCGCATAAAGGCGGCCACATAGCTGGACGCCGACCACAATCCGATGAGGATTCCCACGATCGCGAGGGCGCCAGCGGCCCCATGACTGTGCTGCAAGCGGGTCACCGCGGTGAGCAGGATGCGCCGGACGTCGCTGGGCGCCGCCCCGGCAAGATTGCTGATCAGCGGCTGAGTCGCCCTCTTGCCGAGCAGGCCCAGCAGCGACACCAGGACGAGGAGCCCGGGGAAAAGCGCCTGAATGCCGTAGTAGGTGAGTGCTGCTGCCCGGTCCGGCAGGATGTTCTTCCTGAACTCCTGCATCGCCTGGCGGCCGGCGGCCCGCCAGGCGGTGCAGGAAACGGCACTCGCGGCTGGGGCCTGTGCGCCGGCTTCCCGCTGGCCGGTGCTCACCGGGGCTCCGGTGCGCCCTCGCCCGGCCATGTGCCGGTCAGCTTGTGCGTGCCCGCCGCAGCCGCGCGGTCGAGCACGGCCTGGACGAGCGCCAGCAGCGCCCCCTGCAGCACAGCCGCCAGCAGGACCTCCCGCCAGCCACGGCGGGCATCGGTGGGCTTCGGCGCCTCATCTCCGTTGCCGGCCAGCTGCCAGGTCTTCGTGAAGAGCGTCTTTGCCGCCTGGCTGGCCACGACGGCGGCGGAGAGGCTGAGGAGCCGGTACACCAGCTTGGTCATCTGCGTAGCACCCCTAGGGGCGGCGGTCGTTTCCATCCGCTGCCGCTACCCGTCCCGATCCGCTCCTAACGCGCCCGCGGAAGGCCTCCGGCCGGGCCGCTGGGGTGCAGATAGCCGATAAAGGATCGTGGCGCTGCATCATGTGCCTGGTGCGGGGAATGGGATGAGGCTAAGCCAAGCTGTCTGATCAGGGAGCTAACAGATGGGAGACACGGGAAGCGCTGGTGCGGCGCGAGTACGGCACCCCGCGTGCTGGCACCGCGCCCAGGCCGAGCTCACCATTGCGGCATGCATGGACAGCTGAGCAGACCTCCTCCGGGGGCTGCGACGTTCACCTACCGGCAGGACCAGCGTGCCGTGCGGCGGTTCGCGGCCAGCCGCGCCCGGCTGGCCGGGCTCTCCGCGGATCGCACCACCGATTTGGTGATAGCGGTGGCGGAACTGGCCGCGAACACGCTGGTCCACACTGGCGGGCCGGGAACACTGACCGTGTGGGTGGCGGACGGCGAGCTGATCTGCCAGATCCAGGACGGTGGGCAGATCACCGATCCGCTGGCGGGCACGCACCGGCCGGAGGCCACCGATCCCAGCCGGGGCCGCGGGCTGTGGGTGGTTCATCAGGTCTGTGACCAGGTAGAGACGCGCACCGGGCCCGGCGGCACCACGATCCGCCTGCACATGCGACTGGACGGAGGGCACTGATGGTGGCGCACATCGATGAGCAGGCGCTGCGATCCAGCCTGCAGCGCTTGCGCCAGGCCGCGGTCAACGCGGACATGGCCGCCGTCATGAGCCGCACCGTCAGCGCCGTCCATGGCGTGTTCGGCTACAGCGGCGCCGGCATCATGTTCATCACCGAATCCGGCTACCTGTCCTATGTGGCCGCCTCGGACGAGGCCGGCCGCCAGCTTGAGCAGGCGCAGGCCGATGCCGGGCAGGGACCTTG
Organism: uncultured Actinomycetes bacterium; assembly: GCA_963837105.1. Taxonomy (GTDB): domain Bacteria; phylum Actinomycetota; class Actinomycetes; order Streptosporangiales; family Streptosporangiaceae; genus UBA9676. The sequence continues at coordinate 60,110 of CAWIMG010000027.1, forward strand.
TTATGACTCCTACGTGTACGCGAAGGAAATCATCAGCAGCGACGTCCACGCCGATAGTCGCTGGCCGGATCTGCCCGCCCGGCTGTCGGCGCAGGTGCGGGCGGTGGCCGGGATTCCGGTCCTGCTCAGCGGCAGCCCGGTCGGCACTTTGAACGTCTACCGTGACCAGCCGGCGGCGTGGGACAGTTCCGATATCGCCGCTTTGCGCGGCTACGGCGGCCTCGTCGCCGAAGTCCTGGCTGCCGCCCTCTCGGCGCACGAGCACAGCACACTCGCCGGCCAGCTGCAATATGCCCTGGACTACCGGGTGGTCATCGAGCGTGCGGTGGGTTACCTGATGGGTGCCCACCGCCTGGACGCGATCACCGCCTTCAATGCCCTGCGCAAGCAGGCGCGCGACTCGCGCCGGCGGGTCGCCGACGTGGCCTCCGGCATACTCGGCGGGACCACCGGTCCCAGTGACGATCTCATCGAAGCCCACCATGACCCGGACGAGCGCCGGATCACTTCGCCCAGGCTCTGAGGCCGTCTGGGCCGGGGGCTGATCTAGCGAAGGCTGTTGCCAGGACGTGCCGGGGAAAGTACATTTCCTGGATCGGTATCCGCCGTGTGTCCGCGGATCGCACCCTGCGAGGTGACGATCTGTGGCATGTGACTTCTACGGCTGGCAGACCCCAGCCCTGGCGGCGGGTCCGGCTGGTCCCGGCGGCCAGGGCGCCGGCGGTCCCGGCCTGGCCATCACTATCGAGCACCATGGCGACCGGACCGTGCTGCGCCTGCACGGTGAACTCGACGTGGGCAACCGTGAGTCGCTGTGGCGGGTTATCCGCGGCCTGCTAGGGCCGCGCCCGCAGACGCTGGTGCTTGAGCTTTCCGCGCTTGCCTTCGCGGACTGCAGCGGCCTGTCGGTCCTGGTGCGGGCGCACCAGCAGCTGGCCGAGCACGGGCACCAGCTCATCGTCACGCCGGGCCAGCCGATCGTTAACCGGCTGCTGCGGCTGACCGGCCTCGACACATACCTGGACGTCGGCGCGCATTGCCCGGGCAGCACGAGCTGAATTACCGGCTCCGGGATGGGTACAGGGACGGGCACGGCAAGCACATGCAGCTGGGCTGCCCCCTGCGCGATACGCACGGGACAGCCCAGCTCACTTCCGCGTCGCGGCTGCGGCTACCACCGATACCAGCGGCGGCGGCGGCCCCCGCCGGTCTCGACGGCGCGGAACAGGAAACCGAGCAGCCAGATGGCTAGCACGATGAGTGCGATCCACCACAGAACATGCGCGGCGAACCCGAGCCCGCCGAGGATGAGCGCGATCAGCAAGACCGCAAGGATGACGAACACTGCACGCTCCTAATCAGAGTTAGCGAGTCGCCATCCGGCAGACTCGGTGGTGGTGGCCACCGGCAGGTGAGCGCTCTGTGGTTCCTGGGCTGTGAGCCCTGGCGAAAGATCGCGCCCCTGCCGGCGGGCCGGGAGAGTTGATCGCTTCTGGGATGCCGTGCCTGTCGTGATGATGTGAGCACTGCTTGATTAGGTCGCTGATAGTTCTCCCGCTGGCCGCCGCCGGTGAACGGCATCGATGACGGGAGTTGGGTTGCGGCTGTTTGTGGGCGATGACTGGGCTTCGGACCATCACGATGTCGAGGTGATGGACAGTTCGGGTAAGACGCTGGCCAGGGCGAGGCTGCCCGAGGGCGTGGCCGGGATGACCCGGCTGCACGCGATGATCGCCGGCGAGGTCGGTGACAGCGCCGGCGAGGAGGACGTGCAGGTCCTGGTCGGGATAGAGACCGACCGGGGTCCGTGGGTTCAGGCACTGTCGGCGGCCGGCTACCTGGTGTTCGGGGTGAATCCGCTGCAGGCGGCCCGGTACCGGGAACGGCACGGGGTGTCGGGTGCCAAGAGCGACGCTGGTGATGCGCATGCGCTGGCCGACATGGTCCGTACTGACTTCCACCAGCTGCGGCCGGTGGCCGGAGACAGCGAGCAGGCCGCAGCGGTCAAGGTGGTGACCCGGATGCACAAGACGCTGATCTGGGAGCGCACCCGGCACGTCCAGCGGCTGCGGCACGCACTGCGTGAGTACTTCCCGGCAGCGCTGGAGGCCTTCGAAGACCTGGACGCCCATGACACCCTGGAGCTGCTGGCCAGGGCCCCGGCCCCGGACGAGGCGGCCAGGCTGACTGTCGCCCAGATCAGCGCTGCTCTCAAGCGTGCCCGCCGCCGCAAGATCGGTGAGAAGGCCGCGGCGATCCAGGCGGCGCTGCGGACTGAGCATCTGGGGCAGCCCGCCGTGATCACCGCCGCCTACGCGGCCTCGGTCCGTGCCCTGGCCGCTGTGCTGGACACACTGAACGAGCAGGTGAAAGCCCTTGAGGGGCAGGTCGAGGCCTATTTTGGGGCGCACCCGGCCGCTGAGATCATCCTCAGCCAGCCCGGCTTGGGGCCGATCCTCGGCGCCCGGGTGCTCGCAGAGTTCGGTGACGACCCTGACCGCTACATCTCCGCCAAGGCCAGGAAGAACTACGCCGCGACCAGTCCTATCACCCGTGCCTCGGGCAAGAGGAAGGTCGCCCTGGCCCGGTACGTGCACAACGACCGGCTGATCGACACTCTCATCGCCCAGGCCTTCGCCTCGCTCCAGGCATCCCCCGGCGCCCGCGCCTACTACGACAAGCAGCGAGCCCGCGGCTCCAACTACAACGCCGCCCTCCGGCAGCTCGCCAACCGCCTGGTCGGCATCCTGCACGGCTGCCTCAAAACCGGCACCCTCTACGACGAAGCGACCGCCTGGCCGCATCGCGCCGAGAGCCCCGAGAAGGCTGCAGCTTGACATTTAAGCTCCTGGGATGTCTTTCGCGCTTGTGCGCATTCCTTCCTGCCCCCGTGGCGGAAATCAAACGCGGTCGGCCGGCGCCACCCGGTCATGACTGGCTGCGACACCCGGGTCATGTTTGGCTGCCCGTTCCGGGGAGAGCGATGCCCTGGTGAGCAGTCAGCGGATCCCCGAAACAGTCGATCCCGAGACGCATCCACTGCGGGAAGCGGCCAGGGCGGCTGAAATACAGGCCGAGGAGAGCGGCGGGCTGGGGCGCCTTGGCCGGCCGATGGACCGCCGCTCGCCCTTCTTCATCGGCATGGCGGGCGCGGCGGGGGTTGCGGTCACCGTGGGGCTGGCGGAACTGGCGATCCGGGCCCGCTCGGTGCTGGTGCTCATCGGCCTGGCGCTGTTCATCGCGGCCGGCCTGGACCCCGTGGTCGGATGGCTGGCCAGGCGGCGGGTGCCTAGGTGGGCGGCTGTGGTCATCGTCCTGCTCGGCATGGTGGGGGTGCTCGCTGGTTTCCTGGCGGCGGCGATCCCGCCGCTCGCTGCGCAGACCAGCAAGCTGATCGCCGAACTGCCGCACTACGCGCACACGCTGCAGAATCACAACTCGCAACTGGGTCGGCTCAACGTGAGGTACCACATCGAGCAGCGGCTGTCCCAGTTGCTCGCCACCCGGGGCAGCACCCTGGTCGGCGGCGTGCTGGGGGCGGGTGCACTGGTGCTTGGCGCGCTCGCCTCGGCGCTGGCAGTGCTCGTGCTGGTCATCTATTTCCTGGCCGGCATGCCCAGGATCAAGCTGTTCGTCTACCGACTGGCGCCGCACTCCCGGCGCGCCAGGGTGATCTTGCTGGGTGACGAGATTTTCACCAAGGTGGGCGGGTACGTGCTCGGCAACGTGGTCACCTCGGTGATCGCCGGGCTCGGCACGTATGTGTGGATGCTGGCATTCGGCATCCCTTACCCGATCCTGCTGGGACTGTTCGTGGCCATCCTGGATCTGATCCCGGTCATCGGGTCCACGATCGGCGGGGCGGTTGTCTCCCTCGTCGCGCTGACGGTCTCGCTGCCGGTGGCAATTGCGACGCTGGCGTTCTACATCGCCTACCGGCTGGCCGAGGACTACCTGCTGGTGCCAAGAATCATGGGCAGCACCGTCAAGGTGCCCGCGGTCCTGTCGGTCATCGCGGTCCTCATAGGCGGGGCGCTGCTCGGCATCGTCGGCGCGCTGGTGGCGATCCCGGTGGCCGCGGCGCTACGGCTGCTGATGCAGGAGGTCACCTTCCGGCGCCTGGACCGAAGCTGACCACCCCGGCAGCCGACCACCCGGCCGCGGCGAAGGCCGCCTCGGCCAGCGCATCGGTCAATGCCGCGTTACGCGCAACCGGGTCGGCCGCGGCCAGCAGCGACGTCAGCAGGAACGCCTGGTCCAGCGTGTCGGCGGCCGAGTGGGCGGCTTCGGCGAGCATGCCACTTGAGCCCACCAGGATCCCGGCAACGAGCTTGATGACCCCGACGAAGAGGTTCGCCGCCCCGGCGATCAGCACGGTCCGGCGGGTAGACGAGTGGCCCGCCATGACCGCGCTCCCTCCTCGGCTGCCTGCCCCGGCTGCCCGCTGGCGCTGGTATCTGCCACTCACGGCGGAGCAAACGCCGCTGGCGGCACCAGGAAATGTTCCGGCGGCAGGATTAACCCGCCGTGCTGCGGGCAGCCGACATGCCTGCTGGCTGGCTCACTCATCGGCAGCGGGCCGAGGCCGGCCGGGGCATGACGAATGCGAGGTCATCATGGCTGCGCTCGATAACCGGCCTGGTGAGACCGAGGCCGAGCGGGATGACCGGAACCTGATCGAACTCCTCCAGGAACTCCGGGTGGCTGGCCTTGGCGTCCAGGTCCTCTTCGGCTTCCTGCTCTCACTGCCGTTCACCAACCGGTTTGCCCAGCTGAACCACCCGCAGCGCGGGCTGTACGTGGTCGGCGTACTGCTGGCCGCCATGTCCACCGCGCTGCTGCTCGGGCCGGTCGCTTACCACCGACTGGTGTTCCGCCAGCATCTCAAGGAGCAACTGGTCAAGGACGCCAATGTCATGGCGATCCTCGGCCTGGCCTCGGTGGGCCTGGCCGTTTCGGCCTCGGTGCTGCTCGTGGTCAGCTATGTGGTCAGCGGTCCGGCAGCCGTGGTCATCACCGTGCTGGTCGTCTGCCTGTTCGCTGGGCTCTGGTTCGGGCTGCCGCTGGCCCGCCGGACTGGGTACCGGTCCTGACCCGGCCCCAGCACTCCGGCTACCTGCTCGGCTGCGGCAGGGTGCACTGGACCTTGGGGTTGACCCCGACATAGTTCAGCGGGCCGGCCATGACGGTGACGGCGATGGTCCCGCCATGTGCGCAGCCCTCCTGTGAGCTGCTGTAGTAACCGCGCTGGCCAGCGGCAATGCCACCGATGACCAGCCATACCAGAAGGACAATCACTCCGATACGCATTGCTGCCTCCGGTCAGGAGAACCAGGCGGGGGCCTGGCCGGGTCTGAGCTACCCGCGCGGCGCCGTCCAAACAGGCGCACTCCAGCCAGAAAAACCTGGCGGCTTCCCAGTGGCGCAAAATGGCTGCTCAGCGCCGTTAACCGCGGGCTGGCGCCGCTTGCCGCGGGACGCGCATGTTTAGCCGCTGCCCTGCGGGCACGATCGGAACGTGCTGACACAACACACTTCAGCGGGTGATCCCCCCATGACCACAGCCGTCACATCGGCTCAGGACACGGCCCGGATGAGCGACCCCGAACTGGTGAAGCTGGTGCAGTCGTTGCCGCGCGGCAGCGACGAGCGGAATGTCGTGTGCGAGACGCTGGTCAACCGCTACGAGTCACTGGTCCGGTCCTGCGCTCAGCGCTACCGGTACACCCCGGAGTCGCCGGAAGAACTCATGCAGGTCGGGTACGTCGGCCTGCTCAAGGCCATCAACAACTTCGACCCGGACCTGGGCAGCAGCCTGGCGTCCTACGCCCAGCCGTGCATCACCGGCGAGATCAAGCGGCACTTCCGCGACAAGCGCTGGCATGTGCACGTCAAGCGCTCAACCCAGGAACTGCGGCTCGAGCTGCGCCGGGCCCGGACCGAGCTGACCCAGCAGCTGTCCCGGGCACCGAAAGACGCCGAACTGGCCCAGCTGCTGGGCGTCAGCGACGACGATCTGCGCGACGCCCAGCGTGCTGAGCTGGCCTTCCACGCGTCTTCCCTGGATGGCCCCCGATCGGCCGAGGCCGAGGGGAGCCTGGCCGACCTGCTCGGCGAGGACGACCCCCAGCTCGAGCACACCCTGGATATGGAATCCGTCTGGGCCCACTGGGGTGAGCTGCCCGAACGCGAGCAGCGCCTGCTCATGATGCGCTTCTACGGCAACATGACCCAGGCCGAGATCGGGAAACGGCTGGGCATCTCCCAGATGCACGTCTCCCGCCTGCTTGCCAGCGCACTCGGCTACCTGCGCGGGTGCGTGCTGGCAGAGCCGGGCGAGCCGGCGGGCTGACCAGCCGCTCCCGGCTCGCCGTGTCCGCCGGCCGCGCCTGGCCGGCCAGAGGAAAGGACAGGCCATGAAGCCCGCGAGCGGACTGACGCTGGTGGCGCTCGGCGCGATCCTCGCCTTCGCCGTCAGCGGCCACCCCTCGTTCCTGAACATCCAGGTCGCTGGCTGGGTGATCATGCTGACCGGAGTGGCCGGCATGGCGATCCCGCGGCGCGGGTACGCATGGCTGCGGAGGCGGCTGGTGCTGCGCCGCGGGCCCGGTGGTCGTCCGGTTGTCGAGCGTGCCGAGGGGCAGCGGTTTCCCCCGTATGTGGTGCTCAACCCGGGGACCATTGCGGCCGGCGAGCGCGCGGTGGCCGACTGGGAAGCCGCTGACCGAGCCGCCGCGCCCGGTGAGCCCCGCCCGGCCGAGGAAGTGGTGGAGGAGTACGTCGAAGAGTAGGGCCGCCGTTACGCCGCGGGCGGCCCGTCGGCCCGCACGGCCACCATGGTCATGTCGTCCCGCGTCTGGCCGCGGCAGAACTCCAGTGCCAGATGCCGCACCCGGGGGATCAGTTCGCTGACCGGCTTCCCGGCCAGGACCGCCAGCTCATCGGTGAGACGGTCCTGGAAGTAGGCCATATCCGGGCCACACGCGTCGGTCAGGCCGTCGGTGTAGAGGAACAGCACATCGCCGGGGTCCAGCTCGATCGTCTGGGTGGCCGGCACCGCATCGGGGAAGATTCCGAGCGGGACACCGCCGCCGCGCAGTTGCTGGGTCCGGCCGTCGGGCCTGATCAGCACCGGGCCGGGATGGCCGGCGCTGGCGAGCACCACCCGCAGGCGGCGGCGCTGCCACTGGGCGTGACCGACAGCGGCGGTCACGAACCGGCCGCCGAATTCCTCCGCCAGCATGACTTCGTTGGCGCTGCGCAGAACGGCCGCCGGGTCGGGGTTCCCGTGCGCGAACGCCCGGATCGCATGCCGCGCGGCAGCGGTGACCGCCGCCGCGTCTTCGCCCTTGCCGCAGACGTCGCCGATCGCGATTCCCCAGCCCCCGCGCGCCGGGTAGATGTCATAGAAGTCGCCGCCGACCTCCTGCTCGTTGCTCGCGGGCACATGTGCCGCGGCAACCTCGGCGCCCGGGATCTGCCGTAGCTGACGCGGGAGCAGGCTCGCCTGCAGTGCATCGGCAACCTCGCTGCGCCGCCGGAACAGCCGGTCGGCCCTGATGGCGAGCGCGAGCTGCTCGCCAAGTTCCTCCACCAGGCCCGCGTCGGCCATACCGAAGCGCTCCTGGCGGGCCTGGCCAGCCAGGGTCAGCACGCCATAGCTGCGCTCGCCGTCGGACAGCGGGACGCAGAGCAGGGAACTCGCCCCGAAGGCCATCAGCAGCGGGATCCCGCCCGGGCCATCACCGAGCACGGACAGGTCCTCGGCGTGTGCGATGAGCAGGGAGCTGCCCGACTCGTGAACCATGCCGGGCGCTGAATCCGGTGCCGGATCCAGGCCAGCTGCCGCCCGGGCAAGCTCCTGCGACTGCTGGTCGTCCGGCCCGGCCACCACCTGCCGCCGGAGCTTCCCCTGATGCTCCACGTCAACGATGACCCAGGAGCCCAGTTCCTGGGCCAGCAGCCGCGCGCACTGCTGCACCGCCACCGGCTCGCTGTAGGTGACGTTCTCCAGCAATATCCGGGTGGCAGCGGTCAGCAGGTCCTGGCGCCGGGTCATGGCCGCCACCATGCCGGGTGCTGGCTCGGCCGGCTCCTTCTTGCGCTTGTTCGGGGCCGCCCCGGTGGTGGCGGGCGGGCCAGCACCCACCGCCAGCACGAGCTGATCGAGATCCCCCCGCACGGTGACCCGCTGGACCGCGAGCATGTGATCGGCTGCGCCCTCGCCGGTGAGCACCCGGCAGCGCAGCCGGCGTAGTTCACCGGTGCGCGCCGCGGTGGCGAGCATCGTCGTCAGCGCGGCCCGGGATGACGGATCCACGAAGGCAGCGAACAGCTTGCCGGTTGAGTAGCCGGGGCCGACGCCGAGCAGCCCGCCCGCCGCCGCATTCACCCGGCGGATGGTGCCGTCCGTGCCGAGCAGCAACAACGGCACCGGTGCCTGCTGGAACACCGTGCGCAGCAGCCGCCGCTCGGCCTGGGTGGCAGCCGGGGAACCGCCGCCGGCCCGGGCGCTGGGACCGTCCTGTGCCGTGAGCGTGTCAGCCGCCGTGTCCAGCTCCGCCAGCGCCGCTTCCAGCAGCGCCTCAAGGTCGGCCCCGGGCAGTGCGGCAGCCTGCCGGAGGTCGCCGATCCGTGCCTTCAGCGCGGCGGCATCGCTGACAGGGCCGTTGCGGCCGGCTGGCTTGGGCGTCACGCCGTAGCCCGGGAATCGATGATGCGCTGGGCGATGTCGGTGACCCGCAGGTTCTGCTCTTGCGATAGCTGCCGCATCTTGCCCAGCGCATCCTCCGCTGTGCAGCCGAGGGTCTGCATCAGCATTCCCTTCGCCTGGTTGACCAGAGCACGGGACTCGGCGGCGGCAGTCAGCTGAAGCGCGGTACGCCTGGCATCGCTATAGTCAGCGGCGTTACCCATCAGCGCGCCGCCGACGGCGGTGAGCAGTTCGGCCAGTGCCACCTGCCCGGAGTCCAGCGAATGCGGCCGCGCCCCGAAGAGCGACAGCGTGACGGCACCCGCCTCCGACACGTAGGCGAGCGTGACCGAGCAGCGCATGCCCCGGCGCAGGCCGGCTTCGGCGTATTCCGGCCATCGCGCCTCCGCCAGCACATCGGGGCAGTTCACCGGGCCCTGGCCGGCGAGCGCGTCAAGGACCGGGCCGCGCCCGCTGGCCAGCTGGACACTGATCAGCTCGGGCAGGTCGGGATGGCTGGCGGCCCGCACGATGGGTTCACCCCCGCGCCAGAGGCCGGCCGTGGCACCCAGGCACCCGGTCACCTGGCGGGTGGCCAGCCCCACCAGCTGATCCAGTGCACGGGCCTCGGAGGTGCCCGCTGCGCTCAGCAGGTCAGCGGTCTCCTGCGCAAGGTCCGAACGGGGCATGGCCACCTTCGTGGTGCCTGCATGCTGCGGCCAGCGTGCTGCCCGCATGCCGCGGTGAGGGCCGTGGAGGTCGCCATCAGCCTACCCGGCTGCCCGGCCAGGCCTGAAGTCGCCGACGTCAGGACGTAGCCCGCGCGAGGCCTGCCGCCGTGGGCCGCAGGCACCGCTCGTACGCGGCCAGGGTTTCCCTGCTGACCCGGTCCCACGAATACCGGGCCCTGGCCCGGTCAGCCGCGGCGATCCCGAACGCCTCCAGCCGCAGCGGGCTGGCCAGCAGCAGCCGCACCCGCCTGGCCAGCAGGTCGGGCCGGCCCGGCGGCACCAGCACCCCGGTGGTGCCGTCCAGCACGGCATCGCTGACGCCACCGGATGCGCATGCCGCGACCGGAGTGCCGCAAGACATCGCGGCGATGGCGATCGCGCCCATGGGATCGTACGGCGCGGCGCTCACCAGCAGGTCCGCTGAGCGGAACAGGGCGGGCAGGCTGCGCGCCGTGATCCTGCCGGTAAAGGCCAGCCGGTCGGCCACCGCCAGGCGGCGGGCCAGGCGGGTGAGATCCGTGTAAGCCCGGTCCTTACTCAGCTTGGACCGCACGGGACCGCCGGCGATGACCAGTTCCGCGCCGGGGATCCTGGCCAGCGCATGCACCAGGACGTCCAGACCGTGACGCTCATCCAATGGTGCCACGGCGAGCAGGCGCGGCCGCGCGTTTCGTTTGGCCGCCGGGCCCTCGGGGGTGAACTCGTCGGTGTCGACCCCGTACGGCACGACGGTGACCGCTGCCCGGGGCACGCCCAGCGTCACCAGATCGGATGCTTCCGCACCGGTCGCAGCCAGGACAGCGCTGGCGCTGCGCCCGATGCCGGCTTCCAGCCGGATGCGCCCGTCCTGAGCGCCGCCGGACCGGCCATGCCGCCGTTCCGTGACGCCGAGGGTGCCGAACGTCTGCACCAGCGGAATCCCGAGGCCACGGACGGCTGCGAGGGCGGCCAGCCCGCTCGTCCAGAAGTACGCGTGGGCCAGGTCGGGCGGGTTCCGGTGCCAGCGCTGCGCCAGGTAGTCACTGAACGCGGCGACATGGGCTGCCAGTTCGTCGCCGGCCAGCGGAGCCGGCGGGCCAGCGGCCACATGCTCGACAGTCACCCGTGGCGCGAGGATGGCGCTGCCGGGAAGCCCGCGCGAGTCTCTGCGGGCGTAGACGGTGACCCGGTGCCCGAGCCTGGCCAGGGCCCGCGCATGTGCGGCGATGCCGGCTGGCTGGGGAACTGGTTGCTGGCCTGTGGCCTGGGTGAGTGGGCTGCCATGCTGGGCGACGAGGGCGATCCTCATCACGATGCCTCCTGGGGTGCGCCGCAGCCCCGGCGAGAGGGGGCCTTGCGGTGAACCAGGAAAAAGGCACACCCCCATGTCACGCCAGGACGGCGTGAGGGTGTGCCTGCGTCGTAAGCACCGTTCGCGACCTAGTATCCCGCCTGGCCGGGTGGCCCGTCAAACCCACATGTCACAGCCCAGGTGGTCACCCGTCTGGGGAGTTGTCCGGGCTCGGCGGCGAGCCTGGTTCCCCGGTCCCCACGCGCCTTTTCATTGGTTTCGGTTCGCATAGCGCCACAAAACGGACGCGAAATGACCCAAAGCCGTGAAAGTCGGGGATGGCCGCGAACCAGGAGGTATGCCATGGCGCCGGGACCATCCAGCCGCCGGCGGACCCGGGCCCGCCTGGGCGTTAGCCCGCTGACGAACCCACATCAATGGGGGTCACGAAGTCAGCCAGCCACGCCGCCCCGGGACCCAGGTGCGCCCAGGGCCCGGTGAGTTCCAGGACTGCGATCGCGGCGGTGGGGAATTTGAACCGCATGCGGCCGATGGCCGCTGGCGGCACGGTGCCGTCCCCGGCGCCACCGGCCGCGGGCACGGCACTTCCAGCCAGGGTGAGCGCCAGTCCCGGGACGCCGGGAGCGTGGCCGACGATCAGGAGCGTCTTCACTGCCGGCGGTACCTGCTGGGCCACCTCCAGCAGCGACGCCGCTGAGGCCTCGTACACCCGGTCTTCGAAGCTGACCGGCGGCTCGGCCAGCAGTTCAGGCTGGACGAGAAGCCATGTCTCACGGGCCCGGCGCGCGGTCGAGCAGAGGACATGATCGGGCACGTGGCCCGCGGCGCGAAGCCAGCGCCCCATAGTGGGCGCATCACGCCGGCCGCGGCCCGCGAGGGGCCGCTCGTGGTCCGGCACATCAGGCCAGGCCGACTTGGCATGCCGCAGCAGCACCAGTTTCCTGCCCGCGCCTTCTGTCATGGTCCTAGCCTCACATGACCCTGGCTGTCCGTGCGGCCGCCAGCGGGTGAAACCGTTGCGCAGTTACCGCGCGGGCTCACCGGGCCGGCATCCCGCCCGCCTGGCCTGCGGGTACCGGCAGGGCAGGGCTAGAAGCCCGGATCGTCCCCCGGGCGGTCGGACGGAATCTGCTCAGGCCCCGCCCAGGGCCAGCTGCGCCGCGATGAGGGAGCAGACCCCTCCGGAGGCCCATCTGGCCCGGGTGGCCCTCCTGGCCCGGGTGGCCCCTGCGGTCCTGGGGGTCCTGGCGGGCCAGGCGGTCCTGGTGGCGGCCCGCTCTTACGCGGAAAGATCAGGGAAAGAATGTCCTGGTACATCTGCGAGGGGTAAGGCACATACCTGACATGGCTGAGCGCCTGTTCCTGCCCGGCGGACTCGACAATGAACTCGCCGTATCCCAGCAGCCGGCCGAGGGTTGTCCGGCGCAGCCTCATGTCGGTCACCTTCGCCAGCGGCATCATCCCGACATCTGTGTAAACCAGGCTGGTGACCAGCATGAGCCGGTTCTCGGTGACGGCGAAGTACGTCCGCCACCAGGTCGCGATCTTCCAGCCCCGCCATACGGCCAGCCCGACCCACACCAGCCAGATAATGACAGCGCCACTTTTGCTGTGGGCGGCCTCAGTCAGGATGCCCGCCACGATCGCGCCGCCGAGGATGATGAGCACCGAGTCGGTAATGGACACAAGATGCATCCGGACGGCAGTGACCACGCGCTCAGTCGGCATCAGGTACTCCTCGACCACGCCAGAGGGCAGTTCGGGGACATAGACGATGCGGTCACGTGCGGTGGTAAACCACTGGTACACACACTCACAGTAGATCCTGGTGGGCCAAAGAGCGGGATCTCGCTGTTTAGCCAGTCGTGCCGGCGGCCGCGGCCGCGCCCAAGGAGATGACGCAGGGCAGGTTCCAGTAGCGCATGGCGGAACGGGTGGCCCGCTGCCAGCAGCCGTTGCGGAATGACCCGCTGGCTGGCCTCGGCGAGTTCCCTGGCGCCCTCTCCGCCGAGCAGCAGTTGTGGGCCGATGGCTGGCACCGGCAGCTGAACCGGGCGGTGCAGCACCTGGCCCAGGACATGGGCGTAGGCCGCGTTGCGGACAGGATGGGGCGCGGTGGCGTTGACCGGCCCGGCCAGGCGGCTGTTGACGAGGGCCCGGTAGTAGATGTCGGTGAGGTCGTCGATGCCGATCCAGGACAGCCACTGCTGTCCGGAGCCGAGCCGCCCGGCCGCGCCCACCTCGGCCAGCGGCCACAGCAGTCGCAAGGTGCCACCGCGTGGGCTCTGCACGATGCCGGTGCGGATCTGCGCCACGCGGATCCCTGCGTCGCGGGCCGGGCCGGTGGCTGCTTCCCAGTCGTTGACGACGTCAGCCAGGAAGCCTGCGCCTGGCGGGCTGTCCTCGGTCAGCAGCTCATCCCCGCGGCCAGCGCCGTAGTAGCCGATCGCGGAGGCGGTGACCAGGACTGATGGGCCGCCGGGGGTGTCGGCGGCCAGCTCGGCGAGCTTGCGGGTCGGGGTGATCCGGCTGGCTGCGATCGCGTGCTTGTGCTCAGGCGTGAACCGCCCGGCGATTGGTGCACCGGCCAGGTGCACCACCGCGTCCACCCCGTGCAGCAGGGCGGGGTTGGGGTCCTCGGGGTTCCAGCGCCGCTCGCTGGCGGACCTGGGTGCCCGGCGGACCAGCCGGACCACGGTGTGCCCGCCACTGGTCAGAAATGCGGCGAGAGCTGAGCCGATCAGGCCGGAACTGCCGGTCATGGCCACCGTCAGCGGCTCGCCATGCAGTTCGCGAGCCCATCGGTGTGCAGCCAGGTCACCGGCTAGCTGCCGGTGCCGGTAGCCGAACATCGGCCGCAGCAACGCGGCCGGAACTGGGGTGAGGACCCGGTCAGTCACCCGGGCTGAGGCCGGGCCAGCCTCAGTGAACTCGTGCACGTGCCGCCAGCGCAGGAAAGCGGACAGCGGCAGCGAGGCCAGCTCATCGGCGAACCGCCACGGTGGGTCATAGGCTGCGGGATCGTGCCTGGCAACCCAGCGGATCCCGCCCGGCAGCACCAGCACCGCCCGCCCGTCGCTCAGCGATGCAGCCTCCGCCATCACCCGTACCGGAACCCAGGGCGGGGACAGCCTGGCGAACGCGCCCGGCCGGGCATGCCATGCGAATACCTCCTCCAGCGGAGCGTCCACGACAGCGCGGAAAATGTGCGTCGTGGCGACCTGCGGCCAGCCTGGCCGCAGCCGGGGCCGGCCGGGCTGGCGATGGATGGTCATCGCTGGTGTCACCCCCGTTTCTGTATGCCTGGCCACGCGCGCCGGTGCCGGGCTCTTGCTCCTACGGCATCCGGCGGTGTAATGACCGCAACGCCCGGCGCTCGTGTATAAACAATACTAAATTAACCTAACACTCGGACCCGCCGGCACCTGGAGGACGGATGGACCTGCGTGAGGCCGCCGGAACTCTTGGCGTGCACTACCAGACCGCCTATGCCTGGGTGCGCGAGGGCACGCTGCCGGCCCGCAAGGTGGGGCGGGGCTATGAGCTCGACGACACCGACGTCGAGACGCTCGCCGCACGCCGCCGCCTCGGCCGCAAACCCGCCCGGCCAATCCATGTCCGCGACTGGCCGGCCCAGGCACGGGGCCTGTACTCGGTGATCACTGCGGGCGAGGAGACGCAGGCGCGCCACCGCGTCGAGCGGCTGGCGGCCGGCGTGAGGCTGATCGACCTGTGCGAGCACGTCATCGCACCCATGCTGCGCCAGCTCGGCGACGAGTGGGCCTCCGGCAGGGTTTCCATTGCCCAGGAGCACCGCGCCAGCGCGATCTGTGAGCGGCTGATCGCGTCCCATTTCCGCCAGCCCGCCGGGCGGCCCCGGGGCATGGCGGTCGTGGCCACCCCGCCGGGGGAACGGCACGGCCTGCCCTCGCTGATGGCTGCGGCGTGCCTGCGCGAGGACCGCTGGCTCGTGCACCACCTAGCCAGCGACCTGCCAGTCGATGAGGTCATCCAGCTCGCCGACCAGGCCGGCGCTGGCCTGGTTGTGCTGTCATCTGCCAGGAGCGAAGCGGCTCACCGGGCGCGGGAAGCGGCGCAGGCGATCACCGCCGCCCGCCCGCACCTGAATGTGCTCGTCGGCCGGCCCGGCGACAGTCTCCACGATTTGCTGGCGCGGGCGGGACGCGGCATAGGCGAGGGAAAGACCGAGCAGGATCCAGCCGATGGGATTACGTGGCCGCCGCGCCGCCAGCACCGTGGCGACCACGGCGGCCGGCACGACACCGACAGCCTCAACGACCACCCGGTCCACCGGCTGACCGGCCAGCAGGCCCAGCAGCACGCTGGCCAGGCCCAGCCCGAGGGCGAGTGCGCCGAGCGCGACGGCCGCGAGTGACGCCCGCGGCGCCCGCGCGATCGTGCTCACCGGGATGCCCACCCCTGGATCGGTCTTGTGATGAGCCAACCGCATGTGCGCCGCGTTCCGAGATCGTTACGGCCTAGCGCGAGTCGCTAAGAAGCCTGGTTGGCGTCGCCAATCGCCGCAGCCTTCCTGCAGCGGTCCGCCAGCAAGATCAAGGTCTATGGCTGGAGGTCGCGCTGGTACCAGGTGCCTGACTTACCGCCGAGATCGGCCGGGGTGGCCGGGCCAACTGGGACGAACCCGGCCTTGGCTAGCACCTTCTGGGACGCGGCGTTGTCGTGGGAGGTGGCCGCCCGCAGCGTGCGCAGCCCGTGCCGCGCCGCCGCAACCCGGCACAGCTCCCGGACAGACCTGGTCGCCACGCCACGGCCGGCGACCTGTTGCGCGACCCGGTAGCCGAGTCTGGCAGTGCCGTCCTCGATGGCGTACAGGTTGAACCGGCCCAGAACCGAGCCGTCATCAGCGACGAGCACGTAGAAGGCACAGATGCCGGCCTCTTGCTCAGCCAGCAAGGCGCTGTGCCGTCCGGGGAACTGGTCGAAGAACTCGTCGCCGCGGTCGGACACCGAAGCAGCGAAGTAGGCGCGGTTTACCAGCTCGAAGGCCAAGACCGCCGGGGCATGGCCAGCATGCAGCTGCTCCAGCTCGGGCACCGCCCAACTCTACCCAGATGGGGCGCTGAGGCCATCCATGATTCCGCCACCGGTTAGCCAGCCCTCAAGACCCAGGGCACCTGGCCAGTACACGGGCTTATTGGGGCGTGGTCGAACCTGGCTCCACGGATCTGGACGCACGCGCAGCGGTTGACACGACCCCGGTGGTGCCAGCGACGCTCACCAGGTCCCCGTCGCGCAGACGGCGGGTCGCCTCGCCGGTGGCGAGCACCGCCGGGATGCCGTACTCACGTGCGATCACCGCGGTGTGGGAGAGCACCCCCCGCCGTCGGTGACCACCGCACCCGCCTGGAGGAAGAGTACCGACCAGGGCTGGGACGTCACGGGTGCGACGAGCACGTCGCCGGGGCCCAGTTTGGCGAACTCGGTCTCGTCGCGAACGACGCGGACGGTTCCCGAGTAACGCCCCCGGGGAGCCGGGAACGCCACGCAGCTCCTTCGACGCGTCCGGTGGCGTGCTCGGGCCCAGCATGAGCTGCACCGTCTGGATCACGGCGGCATTGACCAGACGCAGGGCGGGTGGCAGTGCCGACAGGTCCGGGGGTGGACCAGGGTCCTTTCCGTAGGACGGCGGACCGGGATGGGCGGTCACCCATGCCCTTTCTGCCTTCCGGCGGACGACGAGGCCGCGCAGATCCTCTCTGTCCGCGCTGGACAGCGCGGCACGCAGCCCGGGCTCTTCGAGGAAGACGGCGTCGGTGGCGTGAGCAAGAACACCCCGATCGGCCAGGCGCCGTCCGATCTCGACGGCGCAGTAACGGAGGAGAGCACTGGGCTGGTTGTCGAGCCAGACGATGTTGTCCTCTCGCACCCCGTAGGCGCGCCGGGCATGCGCCAGGGCGCGTTCTAAGCGGGCCTGGTCCTCCTCGCTGCGCCCGGCCAGTTCGGCCTGGGCATGCGCCAGTGCATCTGCCCGCACGCGTGCCTCACCCGAATCTGCGCCGGCCTAGCGCACCTGCCGTTCCAGGAGCCCGGCCACCATCTCCGGCCGTTCGAACCAGGTGGGCTCGCCGGGGTCGAGGTTGACCGTCCGGTGGCCATAGCGCTCGAGGTACTCGTCCAGCGCCTCCGCAGCCCAGGGCGCGGACTTGCGCAGACGCGCCCGTCGGTCTCCGCCTGGCCCGGTGATGGCCTGCAGAGCCGACGGGTCGGCGGCCAGGCGCTGGGCGAGAGCGGCCAGCTCCCGGCCCGGTTCCGAGGACGCCTGGGCAGCGCCAGTGACCAGGGACAGGGCGTGCGCGACGTCCCAGCCGAGGAGATCCCGGCAGACCGCACCGAGCTCGTAGAGAGCGAGGTAATAGGGTACGGCCAGCCGGATGTGCAGGTCCATGCCGCGGCAAAGCATGTCCTTGGTGCGGTCCAGGTGCCCGAGGAGGGCGTCGTCACCGAGGGCCGTCAGATCGACGTTCCTGAGCTTGCGGAACTCGCTGGCGAAGGCTGCCCGCCATTCGCTTTCCCAGCTGTCAAGGATCCGCTCGGGCAAGCGTGAGGCGATAGCCGCCTGTGCCACATGGGCCTGGCGGCGCAGCGGGGGGGGGCGAGCCGCGCCGCCAGCCAGATGGCCCACGGCGGCGGAGCGGGACGGTCCTTGCCGCCGAAGGGGGACGGTGCGCATGTATACATCGCCGCCCAGGGAACGCTGTTCGACGCGGTTGACCAGCAGGCCGAACTCCTCAGGCAGGGGTTGCATAACCTCCGAGAGAGCCGGGCATCAGCACCGACGCTCCGAACGGGGTACGCGGCGTCGGGAAGTGGGAGGTGTCCTTCTGCCAGAAGCCCTCCGACGGCAAGTCCGACGGCCCGGTCCCACGTGAACGGCACACCGGGAACAGGCATCAGCCGTTCTCGGCTGCATGATGGGTCTCGCTAGGCTAGGCCAATGTCGTCGGCGTCGTGACTGACTGCTCCGGCCGCTCTCCGGGCGCCGGCGCCCATCTAGCAGCCCGGACCTCACCCGGGCGCAGCGCCTCCGCCGCACCGAGCCGATGGTATGGGTCGTGGTCCAAGAGAGTGACAGGTAGCTATGGCTGAACCGTCTGGTGTCCGGGTGACGAGGCCGGTGGCGCGGATCCGCGGGGATTTTGCGGGCGGCTGGCTGCGCTGGGGTGCTTCTGATGCCGGGCATCCCGGGCGAACAGCTACAGGAGCCGGGGCGAGGACGCCGCCACCGGCTCCTGGAGGCATTCTCCTCGCCGGACAGCTACGGCCTGGTTCTCATTCTCATTCTCATCACCTATGCCTTGTCGGCGGCACTGACGGCGTCATGGGCGACCTCTTTGGTGCTGGCCGTGCAGATCGCCACGGTGTGGGTGACGCTGCGGGCGTCCCAGGCGCGCCGGTCGGTCCGGACAGCGGCTAACGTCGCCCTGGCTGCCGCGGCGCTGGCAGCGGTCGCGAACCTCTTCTTCCATGATCAGATGCATGGCGGCACGGTAGCCGCCTGGGTCAGCGGCTTGCTGTACCTGATTGCGCCGGTGTCGATTGTCCGCCGCCTTGTGCTCAGGCGAGTCGTGGACGTCCAGACGCTCCTGGGGACGATCGCCGCATACCTGATGGTCGGGATGTTCTTCGCCTTCCTTTACCACGCGCTGGGGCTCAGTCAAACCCAGCCGCCGTTCTTCGGCTCCCAGGGCGCCGGCACGTTCTCGCAGGACCTGTTCTTCTCCTTCACCACGCTCACCACGACCGGGTACGGCAACCTCGTCCCCGCTGGGAACCCGGGCCAGACTTTCGCCGTGCTTGAGATGCTGATCGGCCAGCTGTTCCTGGTCACGGCGGTGGCCAAGGTCGTCAGTGCCTGGCGGCCGGGCCAGGCAAGGGAAGGACAGGGCACGGACTCCGCCGACGAATGACGGTGCTCGACAGGCTGCAAGCGCTGAATCAGACGCCCAGAATGGGGCGCGGCGCGCGGGCCGCCGCTTGTCAGCCCACCCCTGACCTCAGCCGACCATCTACCAGTCAGGACGACATGAACCGGCGACCCCTTGACCCCCAGGACGGTGGGTTACCCGTTCATGCACGTCAAGCACGATATGCACCATGCTGAAAGCGCAGGAACGCGGCCGGCGTTAGGTATCCCGAGGGATGCGTGGTCCCCATCTGGTCCCCAGGCCGGCCGCTGGTGCTGGAGCCAATCAGCGGCGCCGCGGGGAGACTAGCCCGCGCGGCGGTCGACGCGCAGGATGGTTATCAGATCGCCCTCGACTGTGTACATAATCCGGTACTGCCCGACGCGCAGCCGCAGTACCTCGCCCCACCGGAACGCCTCCGGCGGGTACGGGTTTGCGGACAGCCGAGCGACTGCAGTTCCAATAGCGCATCCCAGCTTGATCTGTCATGAAGCGGCGTGCCGACGCTCGTGCGGTCGGCGGCCACTCGACCCTCACTGGGCGTCGCCGAGCAGTTCGGCCATCGCCTCCTCATGGGAAACCGCCCCTGGGCGGCCCTTGGCGACCCACTCCCGGTATTCCCGGAGGGCGGCCGCAGCCACAGCGGCCTCGTCCGGGTCAGTGTCGGGAACGGGCTCGGCCGGGTGAGCGGTCATGGCACCAAAGGTATCGCCTGCGACCGACACTGCCCGGGAACCGCACCCAAGACGAGCTAGCACCAATCGCCGGCCGCACGGGCCTCTTGTGCTTAGCGACATCAACGGCCCTGGACGCCCGTGCAGACCGAGTTCAAGCTCGGTCAGTGATGGCGCTAGGCCCGGCCTCTGGGGCATGGTGACAAACATGACCGGCGGTCAATAAGCGCCAGAGTCGGCCTGCGGCTGCGATCTTGGTCCCCAGTGCGCCAGAAGGCTAACTCTGGATTTCGAATCAGCCTTCTGACCTGCGTTGGGACGGCCGGATTTAACCGGCGACCCCTTGACCCCCAGTCACATTCCGGGCATCGCTGGGTGTCCGTCAGGAAGGCTCGGTGGGCTCTGAACAGCCCAAACAGTCGCTCAACAACGGTGGTCACCGGCTGAAGTCTGGCTTCGTTGGCTCTTGGAATGGCTCTTGGCGATCCTTCCGCCCGCCCGGGATTTGGAGCCCAGCGTCCGCCCGCTGAGAGGGGGAGCAACAATCTGAGGCGTCGGCGGGCTGGACGGTACGAGTTGCGTTGATGAACCGGCCGAAGCTGCCACTCGTGGCCAAATGGGCGGGCGCGTGCCTCGGGCATCCGGCCGGTTGATCAGGCGGAATGCGGGAGAGGGGCCGCGTCGGCAAGCTCGAGCCGTTCTACGGCTGCCACCCGGGCGCCTGCGATGCTGGTCTCGATCGCGGCAATTGCACTGGCGACGGCGGCGGCGAAGCTGGGGGCCTCGCGGTCGAAGATGGCCCGCTGCACACCGGAGGAACTGGTCAGCAGCGCATCGTCGCAGCCGGCCTCATAGAGGGCGTCGGCGTCAGGGCTGCCCCGGCTGGTAAGGTCCACGCCGTTGATCACCACGGCGAACGAGTGAATCACGGCGTCTCCTTCCCATCAGGCCGGTGCTGGCACTTGCTGACCTGCTCGCGTATCCGCTTACCAAGGGTAGCCGGGTCGCGCGGAGTGGACCACACGGCGACCGCGTGCGCCTGCCTCCTACCTCGCCAACGCCGGGGCCGCTGCGGACAGCGGGGTCACCGCCGACGATTTCCAGGGAGTCATGATCGCGGTTGCCCCGGTGGTGGGTACGGCCCGGGTGGTCTCGGCAGGCGGGAAGATCCTCCGGGCGCTGGGCTTGGCGATTGAGGTGGCCGACGCCGAGATGGCCGACGACGGCGATGCCGGGCAGTAGCAGCAACCAGGCTCACCGGTGACCACGCCGGCGGACCGAATCCCAGGCGCTGGGCAAGAATGGCAGGCGTTAGCGCCGGTGCCTTTGGACCGCCGCCACCGCTGACGCTGGCCGCTGGGCACGGCGGCCTGCGGCGCAGAGCCCTCTCCCAAGCGGAGTTTGCGCAGGGTGTGCCAGGTCTTGAGCTGAGCGTTGGCGCGCTCGCCGGGGCCGCGGAGCCGGGCAGGACGCGGTTGGCGGCTTCCCTGCGACTCGGCGATCACCTCGGGCTCAGGTCGGCACCGCTGCCGGATCACGATTGGTCCGGGGAATCGGTCGCTCGTGCGGCAGCTCTCTGGTGAACCCGAGCGAGATGAGGGCGAGGAGGGCAGCGGTCAGGAGCCCAGCCTTGAGCGATCGGAGCTGTGCCGACTCGTAGTCATCGACGAGTGCTGCTGTAGTCGTGGCGTCGAGACCAGCCTTTTTCGCTGCGGCGTCGATCTGTGTGGAGGAGACGAAGTTGGTGTTGGAGCCCGCCGCCACCCCCACCTGGGCCGACACCTCTGCGCTGATCCGGGGGTCGTGCTCGACGTTTGAGATGAAGGTGTTAGTCAGGCCGATCAGCACGATGGCCCCGATGAGCGCCACCCCGAGCGACGAGCCGAGCTGTTGTCCGGTGTACTGGAGCCCTCCGGCCTCGCTCCGGCCCGACTCCTCGACCGAGGACTGAACCACGTTGCCCAGCTGGGAGATCATCAAGCCCATCCCGACACCGAGCACGGCCATTCCGGTGGCGAATCCAGCGTTGGAGAGAGTGGGCTTGATCGTCGCGAGCAGGACGAGGGCACCGGCGAGGGTCACGATCAGGCCGCTCTGCACGATCGCCCGCACCGGAAAGCGGTTCGACAGTCGTGAGCCGATCGCCGAGGTCGCGAACATGGTGATCGAGATGGGCAGCATCTTGATCCCGGTCTGGAGGGCGCTTAGCCCAAGGACCAGCTGGAGATAGAGCGGAACGACGAAGAAGATCCCCATGAGGACGAGGTTCTGGCTGAACATCCCGATCAGCCCCGACCGCACCGGCGGGATCCGGGCGAGTGAGAGATGGACCAGTGGGTCCCGGTCCGTGGCTTCGCGATGGCGCTGCCAGGTCACGAATCCCCAGAGCAGGATGCCACCAGCGGCCAGGACGAACAGGGTGAGCGAGAAGCCGAAGATGGTGATCGGGGAGTTCTTCGGCTTGACCCACCCCCAGGTACTCGACTGGAGAACTCCGAAGACGAAGACCCCAAGACCAGCGGCCGACAGCACCGAGCCGACGATGTCGAGCTTGGGAGCAGGATCCGGGCGAGGGGCGTCTGCCACCTTCCGCATCATGATCAGGATAAATGCGGCAATGAGGACCTCGCCGACGAACACGACCCGCCACGTCAGTACGGTCGTCGCCCACCCGCCCACGATGGGGCCGACCGCGATCCCCGCACCAGCGACCCCACCGATGACCGCGTAAGCGGCCTTGCGCCGGGCCCCCGCGAAGTTGCCGGCAATCAACGCCGCGAGCGCAGGAAAGACCAGCGACGCGCCGATGCCCTCGAGCACCGACCACCCAAGGGCGAGCACAGCCACCGACTGGGACAGCGCGGTCAGCGCCGAGCCGCAGGCGTAGATGATCAGCCCGATGACGAACGCCCGACGGCGGCCGATCATGTCGCCGATCTTGGCCCCGGTGAGGATGAGCATGGCCATGACCAGGCAGTAGAGAGTGATGACCGCCTGGATCGTGGTGACCGTGGTGTGGAAGTCGTGGACCAGCGCGCCGATCGAGACATTCATCACGGACTGGTCCAGCACCATGAGGAACTGCGCCGTGGCCAAGGCGACCAGTGCCAGCCAGCCCTTGTTCGCCGTGGCGGTGTCCACGTTCCCCCTCGGTGCTGCGCGGTCTTGCCCGGAACGGGTCGTGTCCGAAGCCCCGGTGGTCCTGCCCCTTCGGCACGTCCCGGGCGGCTTCTCGCCGTCCCAACCGGATTCCCTGCTGGAACGCCAGTAAGTATTGCACCCGGGAGATGGTGGAGTCCCGTGAGCCCCATCAGTCCGACAAGAGCATCTCCTGGATAGCCTCGTCGGTGTCCACCACCAGCCTCAACCAGCCCGTTAAGCGGCCGGGCTGCGGCTCGTGGACGCGGCGCGGCTTCGCGTCGGGAAACGCGCCGTCACTGTTCATCCGCGGTGCTGCTGAGGGCGGGTTCCGGCGGTGTGGTGTGTGAAGACGGCACCGTCGGACGCGACCAACCTAGTGTTATGACGCGTGTCTCTCTTTAGTTTTGGTTCAGGGTGCGGGACAATGGCATATGCCGAATCGGGTGCGCATTCTGACGGTCCCTGACGCTGACAGGGTGAAGCTGGAACGGCGGCTGCGGGACCGGGGAGCGCCGGCGCGGGTGGCGGAGCGGGCCCGGATCGTGCTGCTGGCGGCTGACGGGCTGACCGGGCCGCAGATCGCGGAGCGGGCCGGGTGCACCGAGCCGACGGTGATCAAGTGGCGGCGCCAGTATGCCGAGGACGGCCTGGCCGGGCTGGCGGACGCGCCGCGGCCGGGCGGCCCGAAGACCGTGCTGACCGATGCGGCGATAGCGGAGATCCTGTCGGCGACGGTGACGCCGCCGCCGGACTCGCTGCAGGCCATGGGCGTGACGCACTGGTCGTCGCGGCGGCTGGCGGACTGGCTGCGCCGGGCCAGGAAGATCACCGTCAGCCATGACTCCATCACCAGGCTCTGGCGGCGGTTCTGCCTGCAGCCGCACCGGACCGAGGGGTTCAAGTTCTCCACCGGCCCGCAGCTGGAAGCGAAGATCACTGACGTCGTCGGCCTGTACCTGCATCCCCCCGAGAACGCGGTGGTGGTCTGCGTGGATGAGAAGTCGCAGTGCCAGGCCCTGGAACGCAGCCAGCCGATCCTGCCGATGCGCCCGGGCATCCCCGAGCGGCAGACCCACGACTACGCCCGCCACGGCGTCACCTGCCTGTTCGCCGCCCTCAACACCGCCACCGGCCAGGTCACCGACGCCTGCTACCCCCGCCACCGGCACCAGGAGTTCGGCAAGTTCCTCAAGAAAGTCGCCGCCGCCTACCCGGCGGTGGACCTGCACGTCGTCTGCGATAACTACGCCACCCACAAGCACAGCGACGTCAGAACCTGGCTGGCGAAGAACCCTCGGGTCACCCTGCACTTCACCCCGACCGGCTGCTCCTGGCTGAACCTGGTCGGGTGCTTCTTCTCCGTCATCACCCGCCAGGCCATCCGCCGCGGCTCATTCACCTCAGTCCGCCAGCTCACCGGCGCCATCGGCGCGTTCATCGACTCATGGAACGCCCACCCGCACCCGTTCGCCTGGACCAAGGACGCCGACGAGATCCTCGCCAGCATCAACCGCGCGAAGACTAAAACAAGCGTCCTCACAGACCATTAGGCCCGCCCGGCCTTTCCGTAATTACCGTCCCGACGACAGCGCCAATACCTCAGTAGCCGCACTTATCCTCGGCCATTATCCGAAATAGGCCACCGACATCGAGGAGCCGCTCTGGGGCGTCTTCGCCATGCCGGTCTCCACTCCTGAGCCGGACGCCTGCCCGGGCGGCCGGACGCAGTGCGCCGCGATGACCCGAAGGCGGCCGGGCGCTCGCACCCGGCAGGGCAAGGACTTGACCGCCGCCGCTGGCCTTCGTTATCTGGTCCTTCGGCCTGCATACCGGTGCCTTTTGTCCCTACAGCCTCACACCTTTGTCTGAGCAGGGTGGTAGTGGATCGGTGGTTGCTCCTCAAGTGGCTTCCGGTGCCGTCGCTGCTGCTGGGCAGCAAATATGAGAGTTCGGTACGAACGCGGGGAGGACACGTCATGTTGATCTTGTGGATTTTGTGTGCTGTCATTTGGATCGCGATCGCGTTCTGGCCCGCCCGTGTCGCTGGCCGGAAGGGCCACAGCTTCATCGGGTTCTTCATCTTCAGCTTGTTCTTCTTCCCGGCCGCGCTCATCGTCGCTTACCTCGTCCACGACCGCACCCACGTCCCTCCCAGGGCTGCGGCTGTGAGCTAGCTGCCGCCAGTCCTGCCAGCTCACGCCTGGTGATCGGCACTAGGTCCATATCACCGCCCGTCAGATGCCCAGGATCGCTACGTGGTTCCTGGGCCTGCACGCGCCTAGCCTGCCCGACCGGCAGTAGTTGTGCCACGCATCCGCGGCGGCGAGTGGGCCCCCTGGACGGGTGTTCAGGCCCGGGCCTGTTCTGGCCGCCGCGGCTTCCCCCTAGGTGAATTCGGGTGGTAGGTGATGACGGGTCACCTGCCTGGGGGTGAGCCTGAAACCGTGACGCAGCGGCCGGGTAACGGCTGAGGCGGATTCGCTGAACTGGCTGGCAAAGGATGCCAGCGAACTGGAGGAGGTCGGCATGTCCGGGTCCGGTAGCACGTTCATCCTGGTGGCGACATATCCGGATGAAGCAGCAGCACGCGATGACTACCAGGTCGTCAAGGACGCTCACGCAGCGGGCCTGGTGGGTTCCTACGATGCGGCGGTGGTCACCAAGGACGCAAGCGGCAAGGTCCATGAGAATAAGGACGAGACGGCCACCCGCCATGGTGCCTGGTGGGGCGTTGCCGCCGGGGCGGCAATCGGGGTCATCTTCCCGCCGGCGGTGCTGGGCGCGGCCGCGGTCGGTGGCGTGGTCGGCGGGGTCACCGGGCACCTGTCCAAGGGGATGTCGCGCGCGGATGCCAAGCAGCTGGGGGATTTCATCGACCCGGGCCAGGCCGGGCTTGTTGTTGTCGGCGAGAGCAAGGTCGAGGACGCGATCAAGAACGCGGTGACCAGGGCGGAGAAGCAGACAGCCCAGGAGCTCGACGTGGACCCCAAGGACATCGACAAGGCTCTGCAGGAAGCGGTCAAGGAGATGTAACCCCCAGCCGCCTGTCCTAGCCGGGGCCGGGCACCGCAGCTGCCACGGAAGTCAGCTGACTCGCCGGTCCCCGGTCGGCGGATGGCTTCGGACCGCAGGCCGAAACACCGGGACACCCTGGTAGACCCGTGAGACTCGCCGCGCACATGGCTGCTGCTTGCGGCCGTGACCCAGACGTGGGCTGGGGCGGTCTCATCTCCGGCGGGTCAGGGGCCGGCGCAGGGCACACGAATTATCAACGAGCTGCCGGGCCGCGGCCTGGCAGATAGAGGTGGTGCGATGAAGACGGTGATTGTGGGGGGAGTTGCGGGCGGTGCCTCGACGGGTGCGCGGCTGCGGCGGCTGGATGAGTCAGCCGAGATCGTCGTGCTCGAGCGGGACCACTACGTCTCGTTCGCGAACTGCGGCTTGCCGTATCACATCGGCGGGGTGATCCCGGACCGGGACAGCCTGCTGCTGCAGACGCCCGAGAGCCTGGCCAGGGCCCTGGCGCTGGATGTGCGGACCGGTCAGGACGTGGTGCGTATTGACCGCGGCGCCAAGGAAGTGGAGGTGCGTGACCTCGCGCAGGGGCGGACGTACCGGGAGTCCTACGACAAGCTGGTGCTGTGCCTGGGGGCCGAACCGGTCCGGCCGCCGATCCCCGGCGGCGATGACCCGCGGGTGGATGTGCTGCGCAACATTCCCGACATGGACCGGATCATCGCCCAGCTGGACAAGGGCGCCACCAGCGCGGTCATCGTCGGCGGCAGCTACATCGGGCTGGAGCTCGCCGAGGCGTTCCGGGCCCGCGGGCTGGCGACCACCGTGGTGGAGCGGACCGGGCGGCTGATGCCGTGGCTGGATCCGGAGATGACCCGGATCCTGGACTACCACGTCACCACCCACCAGGTGGACCTGCGGCTCGACACGTCCGCCACCGCAGTCCGTCACGGGCAGGACGACAGGCTGGTGGTCGATCTGTCCGACGGCACATCAGCCGAAGCTGACGTTGTCGTGATGGCAGCCGGGGCGCGTCCCAACGTCGGCCTTGCCCGTGACGCCGGTATCGAGATCGGGCCGCGCGGGGGCATCGTGGTGGACCCGCAGATGCGCACCTCGGCACCCGACGTCCTGGCGGCCGGGGACGCGGTGGAGACCGCTCACCTGCTGACCGGTGAGCCCGTGCTGTCGATGCTGGCCGGGCCGGCGAACCGGGAAGGCCGGATCGCCGCCGACACGATCGCTGGCCGCGAGGATGTCGGCGGCTACCGGGGTACCCAGGGCACCGCGGTGGTCAAGGTGTTCGACATGACCGCCGGCGGCACCGGCCTGACCGAGACCGAGCTGCGCGCGGCCGGCATGGACTACCGCAAGGTCTACACCCACCAGAACGGCCATGCGGCCTACTACCCGGGCACCGCGCCGCTGTTCCTGAAGGTGCTGTTCGACCCGGCCGGAGGCAAGCTGCTGGGCGCGCAGGTGCTCGGCTGGGATGGCGTCGACAAGCGCATCGATGTCCTGGCGGTCGCCGTGCGCGCGGGGATGACGGTGTTCGACCTGGAGCACCTGGAGCTGGCCTACGCCCCGCCGTATGGGGCGGCGAAGGACCCGGTCAACATGGCCGGTTTCCTGGGCGCGAACCTGCTGCGCGGCGACATCACCCTGTGGTACCCCGAGGATTACCCGGACTGCGCCGCCAAGGTGACGATCCTCGATGTGCGTACACCAGCCGAATACGGCGCGTGGCACATCCCCGGCGCGGTCCTCTCCCGTACACCGAGCTGCGGCAACGGCTGGCTGAGGTGCCGCGGGACAGGCCCGTGTACACCTACTGCCGGTCGGGTTTCCGCAGCTACATCGCCTACTGCGTGCTGAAGCAGAACGGGTGGGACCAGGTGGCGTTCCTGGCCGGCGGGATGATGACCTACCACGGCTACCACCGGACGCCGCTGACGGTCGGCAAGGGCGGCATGCCGATGGTGGCCCACGCCGAGGACGAGCTGGCCCAGCGTCCCGGCGCGCTCGAACATGTCTGACGAGCAACAAGGGGCCGCAGGCCGCCGTCATGGGTGACGTTCCGTTTACGCCTGTTGGTCTCGAAGTT
This sequence comes from uncultured Actinomycetes bacterium, assembly GCA_963837105.1. Classification (GTDB taxonomy): domain Bacteria; phylum Actinomycetota; class Actinomycetes; order Streptosporangiales; family Streptosporangiaceae; genus UBA9676. Next base: position 87,704 of record CAWIMG010000027.1, read on the forward strand.
GGTGGTTCTCCTTCACCGGGTGAAGCCTTCCCACCACGACGGATCCGGACGGAACGGCGCTGCTGGCTGGCCGGTGGCGTCTGTGTCCACCCGGTAGACCAGGCCGGCGGCCAGATCGGAGCGGCGCTGCTCGTCGGTCCAGCCCTCTGTCGCTGTCGTGACGAAGAGCCGGTGCAGGCCGGGGCCGCCGAAGGCACAGCACGTGCACTCGCGGGCCGGGATGGGGTACACGTCGCGCAATGAGCCGTCGGGTGCGTAGTGGTTGACCCGCCCGCCGCCGTAGATCGCCACCCAGAGGTCACCCGCAGCGTCCACCGTCATCCCGTCTGGTGCTCCGATGTCTTCGGGCACGGTGACCAGGACCCGCCCAGCGGAGATAGTGCCGCGATCACCGTCGAACGTGAACGTGTGGACCACCCGTGGGCCGCTGTCTACTAGGTACATTGTCCGGCCGTCGGGACTCCAGCCAATTCCGTTGGAGATCGTCAGGCCCTCGAGCACCATCTCGGTCCGCCCTGTCCGGTCCAACCGGTAGAGCGCGCCACCGCCGGTGTGGTGGTCGTCGGCCAGGGTCCCGCCCCAGAACCTGCCTTGGGGATCGCAGGCGCCGTCGTTCATGCGGGTCCCGGCCGGTGCCACCTGGGCGATGGTGCGCTGGGTGCCGTCGAGCGCGAGGTGGACGAAGCCACGCCCGGCCCCGAGTATCCAGCCGTCGTCTCCCTGGATGGGAGCGATCATCCCGACCGTTTCTGGCAGCTGGTAAACCCCGACGCGCTCGATCAGGCCGTCCTTGCGGAGCAGGCCTCGGGCGACCCGTCCGGCCAGAATGTCAACTGCCAGCAACTCGCCGCGGCGGGCATCCCACCGAATGCCCTCACCGAGTTGGGTCTGCTCGGTATTGCAGGCGACTGCCTGGCCGTCTCGCTCGGGCACCTTTGCCATGTCAGCCTCCGAAGTCGACGACGACCTTGATGTCGTCTGGACCGCGCTGGAGGGCGTCGGCGATGTTCTGGGGCGGGACCCGGCGAGAGATCAGCCGGGCCAGCCAGGCCCGGTCGGCCCGGGCCAGCTCCTCGGCGGCCCGGTAGAAGTGTCGCCGGTTGGCGTTGACTGAGCCGAGTACCACGTTGTTCTGCAGGACCACCTGTTTGGCCACGTCGGCCGTTGATAGCCCGCTCGGCGCCCCTCCGCTGCCCACTCCGGTGAGGCAGACCACCCCGCCGGCGGCGACGTGGCGGATCGAGTCGATGATCACCGAGCCGACCCCGGTGCACTCGATCACGACATCGGGTTCGAGGCCCAGGGCGTCAATGGCCCCGGTGTGGTAGGTGGCGCCGAGGTCGGAGACGAGCTGAGGCTTGGCACCCTGGGTAACCTGGTCGAGGACGTGGATGTCGAGCCCGTGCTGGACGCCGATCAGGGCGGCGAGCATGCCGATCGGGCCGGCACCGGTGACCAGCGCGTGCCGCGGTTCCCAGAAGGCCCGCGCTCGCATGGCCGCGACCAGTTCCCAGGCCTTGGCCACCACGGTGGTCGGCTCGAGCAGCACTCCGAGGACGCCGAGGGAGGAGTCGAGCTTGGTGAAGTACCCGGGTTCGATCCGCCAGCGTTCGGACATGAACCCGTCGATCTGCTTGATGCCCCGCTCCGTGTACTGCCCGTTGCGGCACATGTCCCACTCACCGACGGCACAGTTGGGGCAGGGCACCGGGTCGGGGCGCCGGACGATCCCGGCGATGAGGTCGCCGGCCTGCAGGCCGCTGCGCGGCCCGGGATCCACGACCCGGCCGAGTGACTCGTGGCCGAGGATGAGCCGGTCCCGGCCGGGGGGCGCCCAGCCGTAGGCGCCCGACGCGATCTCGACGTCGGTTCCGCAGATGCCGACGGCCACCGCCTCGACCAGGATCGAGCCGGTGCTCTGGTCCGGTTCGGGGACCTCCTCGAAGCGAACCGACCCCCCAACCCCCGGCTGCACAGTGACGGCCTTCATGACTGCTCCCCAAATTGCCTTTTTCGTTGGCCCGGAGGCGCGATCGCCGGAATCACTGGGAGTTGATCTGTCGCTCGTGTGAGAGCCGGCGCTGCCGCTCGCCCGGCAGCGCTTACTGCGGGACGATCAGCCCGCAGCCGCGCACATGACGGGCAGAGCTCGCGGTCCAGAAGGGCCGCCATGTGATCAGGCAGGCGACCACGGGATGGCCGACGACCACGAGCCGCGCTCCCGCACGCTGCCGCCGAGACATCCGGGTCGGCCACCATGATCGTCACCCGCCTCTTCAGTCCATCCGGTTATTGCTCAAGTTTTTTGGTTCTTATGTTAGAGCGAGCAATAATCCAAGACATACTGACCCGGGTGCGGACCCATCCTCGCTGATCTGCGTGCCGGTTCAGGTCCTTGCCAGTGGGTTTGACAACCACGCTGGCGGAGGACGCGGCAACCTACCGAGCGCTCGCGGGACAAGGCCGACAGGCGTTGGTGACGATCTACACCATTTCGGTTCTCCTTGCAGAACGTTCTCGCTGCCTTTGGCAATGTTCTCTGAGCAACTCGGGTAGGCAGGGCGGCTCAGTTCCGTGGCAGGGTTAGCACCGCGACCGTGGTGTAGGCAGCTAGTGCGCTGTCCATGAACCTTCACCGGGTTGGCTGACACGCCGCGGTGCCAGCTTCCAGACTCGATCTTGTGATGACGGGATCGGGTTCTGGGAGGCGGGATGGCTGAGCCGGTGCGGGCGCGGCGGCTTTCTGATGAGGAGGGCCGCCGGCTTCAGCAGATCGTGCGGCGGGGCAAGCACGGGTCGGTCCGGGTGCGCCGGGCGATGATCATCATGGCGTCGGCCTCAGGGACGCCGGTGAGCGCGATTGCCCGGCTGGTCGCCGCCGATGAGGACACGGTCCGCGATGTGGTGCATTTGTTCAACCAGAAGGGGCTGGCCGCGCTGGACCCTCAGTGGGCGGGAGGCCGTCCCCGCCTGATCAGTGACGATGACATCCGGCTCATCGTTGAGGCGGCCACCACCCGGCCGGAGAAGCTGGGCCTGCCGTTCACGCACTGGAGCTTGCGCAAGCTGGCCGCCTACTTAGCCGGTGCCCCGCAGCCGGTGCGGATCGGCCGGGAGCGGCTGCGCCAGATCCTGCACGAAAGCGGCATCTCCTTCCAGCGCACCCGGACCTGGAAGGAGTCCACCGACCCGGACCGGGACTCCAAGCTGGACAGGATCGAGCATGTGACCACCTGTTTCCCTGACCGGTGTTTCGCGTTTGACCAGTTCGGGCCGCTGTCGATCCGCCCGGAGCATGGCAGCTCCTGGGCGCCGCGGAATAAGCCCGCCCGGCTGCCCGCCACCTACCACCGCACCCAGGGCATCCGCTACTTCCACGGCTGTTACTCCCTCGCCGATGACCAGCTGCGGGGTGTCACCCGTGAACGCAAAGGCGGCGGCCACACCCTGGCCGCGCTCAAGTCGATCCGGGCGGCCCGCCCCGGCGGCTACCGCCTGTTCGTCATCTTGGACAACCTGTCCGCGAACAAAACACCCGCCATCCGGGCCTGGGCGGCCCGCGCCAACGTCGAGCTCTGCTTCACCCCGGTCAGCGCATCCTGGGCCAACCCGATCGAGGCCCAGTTCGGGCCCCTGCGCACCTTCGTCATGGGCGGCTCAGACCACCCCAGCCATGCCGTCCTGGCCCGCAAGCTCCAGGACTACCTGCGCTGGCGCAACGCCAACGCCCGCCACCCCGACATCCTGGCCGCCCAGCGCCGCGAACGCGCCCGCATCCGCAGCCAGCGCCAGCAACGCTGGGGACACCCCAAGATCAAAGCCGCCTGACCCGGTGAACGTTCGTGGTCACCGCACTAGCGACCAAGGATCGCTAGGTGGAAACCGGCCCGGCCCTGGGCCCGGGTGCACCGCGGCCAGCAATAACGGCAGGCCGCTGGCGACGAAGGCCGGCTCTGACCTGCAGTGGATCGCCCCGTCTGGGTGACGCGACCCAGCAAGCCGATTCCGCTTTCTCAGTCAGGCGACGATCCGGTGTCTGCTGCGCATGGGGTCGCGGTCCTTGAGGTTGCTGGGCGGCCGTCAGGTAGCGGCCTGGCCAGCGCCGCCTCCTGTGTCCGGTCTTTGCTGGCGGCCGCGCTGCACGGCCCCCAGGAGCACTCGTATGCCCGCACCCAGGACTGCGAGGTCGCCGATCATCTGGACGATGAGCACGACCCGGGCTGCCTCGGATTTGGGGGCGATGTCCCCGAAACCCACCGTTGAGAAGACGGTCACCGTGAAGTACAAGGCGTCGGTGCGGGTCAGCGGCTGGGTGAAGGCCGCCGCGGAGGCTCGTTCCATCAGGAAGTACGTCGAGGCGAACAGCAGCAGGAAGAGGGGAACGATCAAACCCAGCGCCTCGGCTGCCTGCGCGCCCGGGTAGCGCGAGCGGGTGATTTTTCTGACCTGCCACACCATGACGCCCGCGAAGACCAGCAGGCCGATCAGCAGGCGCACCGCTGTGTCGGCACTCAACGGCCGGTCCAGCGGAAGCAGGTAGTACAGAACCACCAGCACCGTCGCGAACAGCAGACTGCGCAGCACCGCCCGGACAATGAGGCGCCGTCGCTTTGCCCGCGGCAGTTCCTGGTAGGAATCACCTGCCATGTTTCATCCCCCTGGCGGCCGAGTATGTGCGTCAACGCCGGAACAGCAGCCGTGTGACCTGCCGGAACGGCACAATCAGGTACACCGCGATGCCGAAGTACAACACCACCGCCACTTCCGGCAAGACGAGCCCGATGAGGATCGCGATCACATACACGATCACCACGGGCAGAAGTTTCCGCCGCGGGCCCTGGACCTCATCGCCGTCCCCTTGCGGTGAGTAGAGGTGCTCGCGCCGGGCATAGGCATCCAGCGCGGACCCCAGGAGGCGGATGGCCAGCAGGGTCAGCCCGTAGACCGTGACCGCGACACGTTCGGCGCCTGTGTCATGCAGGCCGTTGGCGACGAGCCGGGTTGGGAACGGCAGGAATGCCACCACGAGCAGGACGAGCAGGTTGATCTGCAGGAAGATCGGATCTGACCGGGCGAGCCGGTCGGTCAAGGTGGTGTGGACCAGCCACGCAGCGCCGATCGTCAGGAAACTGACGGCGTACGCCAGGTAGGCAGGCCAGGCCTGAAGCACCTGCTGCAGCGGTGTGCCCGGTGGATGAACCGCGATGTCCAGGACGAGCAGCGTGGCGGCGATGGAGAACACGCCGTCGCTGAAGGCCGCCAGCCGGTCGGTACCCAGGAACCGGCGCCCGCGCGGCCGGTCCGCGTCATCTGGCACGGCACGATCTCCTTCGCGTCGTTTGGCAGGCGGTGGCAGCCCCCTATGGAGACCGGCCCTCCAATTCGGCGGCCGGGCAGCACGCACCCAGCCTGCCCGACCGGCAGCAGTTATGCCATGCGTCCGCGTCGGCAGATGAGCCCCGGACGGGTGTTCAGGCCCGGGTCTGGCGGCCGGTTCGGCCCGCTGCGATCACGGCATCGACCTCGCGGAGGAAGTCGATCAGTGCGATCGCGAGGAACACCCCGCCGATCAGCGACAGGATTTGCGCCTCCGGCCGTCCGGTCCTGCGGGCGATCGAACGGGCGACCGGCTGAGCAGCGGTCCTGGTCCAGCCGGTGAGACCCGCCTGCCCCATCGCCACAAAGTTCCATTTCGCCATCTGAGGCGCTCCTTCCTGATCTCTCCTGATCACGGAACTGCGGCGTGCGGCATGACGTCGGCCAGGGCTGGCCTGATGCCCGGCACGGCGCAGTCGCGGCCATGGCGGCGATCTCCGGGTTATCCGGCCGGGAACCCTTTACGAGCATTTGCCTGATACGGCGCTTTCCAGCGCACTTGCCGAGGTCTTCACCTGGGTGACCGCTGGCACGACCGCCGCGGCCGCGGTCAGCGAAGGCTGGCCCTTCGCGGACTTGATCGCGGTCTCCAGGCTGGACAGCGAGTTTTCCAGTGCCGTGGTCTGCGACGAGTACGCGGACTTCGCATCGGCAGCGAATGTTTTGGCGCTGGTCTGGACTTTGCCCAGTGCGGACTGCAGGGAGCTGAGGCCGTTTTGGGCGACGTGGACATTGCCGAGGTTGTGGACCGAGGTCTTGAGCTGGCTGGCGGCGGTGCAGTAGGCCGGCTTGCTGCTGCTGCTACTGCTACTACTACTACTACTACATCCGGCGGCCAGCCCGGACAGGACCAGGACGGCGGCCGGAAGCAGCAGCCATCTGCGCGTGCCTGGCCGATAGGTGGTTCTCATGCGTCCTCCAGAGCGCTCGCAGTCCCGGCCAGGGCAGGGCGAGATGGCCATGCCCTGGCCGGGGAACCCCAGATCAGCTGACTTCGGTGGCGGCTTCCTGGACGGCCTTGTCAACGTCCTTCGCGCTCACGTCCAGCTCCTTGGCAACGTGCTTCTCGGCCTTCAGCCCGGCCTTGTCCACGGCCTGCTGCAGCTTGCTCTCGCCGACGATGACCAAGGCGGCCTGCCCGGCATCGATGATCTCCCCGAACTCCTTGACATCGGCGCGGGACATGCCACGCCACAAATGGCCGCCGACCCCGCCCACCGCCGCACCGACCGCGGCGCCGACGATGATCGAGGGCGGGAACAAGATGCCGACGACGGCACCGACGGCAGCGCCGCCCCACGCCCCGTGCCGGGTGGCCATCTCATCCTTGTTCACGTGCACCTTGCCCGCGTCGTCCTTGGTGACCACCGACGCGTCGTAGGTGCCGACCGCACCGGCCGCATGCAGGTCCTTGACGACGTCGTAGTCCGCTCGCGCCGCTACCTCACTCGGATAGGTGCCGATGTAGACGAATACCGCGTCGGGCTTCGCCATTGTCCTCTCCCTCTCCTTGCTCGCCAACCCGGTACAGCTGGCGCCTTGCGCCCTGTCGCTGTCCATCACCTGTTATCCATCACCGCGCACGCTAAGACTCAGGCAGGCGACCCGGCATCACCTGTGGGCCGGTTTCACCTAGGTGGAAACCGGACCGGCCTGGGACCGGGTGCACCGCGGCCAGCAATAGCGGCAGGTCGCCGGCGACGAAGGCCGGCTATGCCCTGCAGTGGATCGCCCCGTCTGGGTGACGCGCGGCCGGGTACATGGGCATTCCATTCACCGGGACGGCTGCGATCGGCGCTGCCGTCGTCCTCACCAGCCGGGGGCCAGCTGAGCATCGCGGCCGTGCTCATCGTGGCGGCCATCGGCAACCACGTCGGCGGGCTGCTGGACTGCCAGGTCGGCGACCGGTGGGGCCGGCAGCTCCTGGAACACCCAAGGCCCGCCCTGGAAATGCGGAAAGAAGGCCGTCGCCAAGGGGGAGGGGTCTGCAAGAAGTGGGGACACGCTGCCGTGCCACTGAGCAGGGGCCGGCGAGAGCTTTGGCATGATAGACCAGCAGGCACGACGGGTGTCCGCTGCCCGGGTCACGGCCGCTCGCGAGCGGGCCTTCGGTACGAAAGCCGGCAGGAAGGGGAAGGCCTCCCGGGCATCTGCGGACATCACGGACAGCAGGCACCCAGTCAAAGGACCTTTGGCCTGTTGAGCACATGCTTCGCGGCCAGCAAAATTGCAATGTGACAATGAGGTATAGGTGACGCCGTCCCAGACCCTGGCAGCAGGAGTTCTTGGCCGAGGGGGCGCGAAGGGGGACGGTATGGCTGACGGCTCGGGGCCGGTCCTGATCGCGACGAAGCTGCGCCCGCCGACGGTGCGCGATCAGGTCGTTGCGCGCGAGCGGCTTCTGGAGCCGCTTCGGGCCGGATCGGGTTTGCGGCTCAGCCTGGTGGCATGTCCGGCGGGTTACGGGAAGACCACCCTGCTGGCGGAGTGGCAGGAGGCTGAGGCGGCGCGGAAGCCTGTCGCGTGGCTGACACTGGACGAGGGCGACAACGACCCTGTGGTGCTCTGGTTCTATGTGATCGAGGCGCTTCGCAGGGCCTGCCCGGCGGTCAGCCTGCCGACGTCGCCGCAGATGGTCGGGGCGGCTTCTATCGTTGACATGGTGCTGCCGCGCCTGGTCAACGAGCTGGACGAGCTGGGTGAGGTCGCCTTGATCCTGGACGACTTCCACCGGCTGTCGGACGGCGTGGCCCGTCAGAGCATCGCCTGGTTCGTCGATCATGCGCCGCCCACCTTCCAGCTCGTACTCTCCACAAGGACTGAGCCGGACCTTCCGCTGGCTGCGCTGCGCGCCCATGGTGAACTGCTCGAGTTGCGCGTCGGCGATCTGCGGTTCACCTCCGGGGAGGCGGACGCATTCCTGAACGGCCGCCTCGGGCTCGGCCTCACGCCCGAAGATGTCGAAGGCCTGGTGGGGAAGACGGAGGGATGGCCGGCCGGGCTCTATCTGGCGGCGCTGTCGCTGGGGCACGCTGCCGACCGCCATGGCTTCGTGCGCAGATTTGGCGGCTCGAACCGCCACGTGGTCGATTTTCTGGGCACGGAGGTGCTGGAGGCGCATGATCCGCCGGTGCAGGCGCTGATGCTCCGCGCTTCGGTTCTTGAACGGCTGTCCGGTCCCCTCTGCGATGCCGTGCTGGAGCAGCAGGACTCGGCCGCGATGCTCGACGCGCTGTCGCGGACCAACCTGTTCCTGGTCCCGCTCGACGACGAGGGCGGGTGGTATCGCTTTCACCACCTGTTCGCCCAGCTGCTGCGGGTGGAGCTCGAGCGGCGTGAGCCTGGCCTGGCCCCGGCGCTGCACCGCCGCGCGTACGCCTGGCACCGTGATCACGGGACGGCTGAGGAGGCGATTCGCCACGCGATCGAAGCCGGGGCGTACGCCGAGGCCGGCGAGCTGATCGAGGGCTCCTGGATCAGCTACACCAACTTGTGCAGGTACGACACCGTTCTGGCCTGGCTGCGGCGATTCCCGGACGAGGTACTGGGCGGCGACGTGCAGCTGCTCCTGGTTCAGGCGTGGGTGCTGTCGCTGTCGACCAGGCGGGAGGAGGCGGCGCGGGTTATCGCGGCGGCCGAACGGCTGGGCGATCTGGGTGCGGGGCCGCTGCCGGACGGTTTCAGCTCGGTCGAGGCGAGCCTGACGATGCTGCGGGCCTGCTTTCCGTGGGGAGATATCGCCGACCAGCTGGAAAATGGCCGCCGGGCGGCCGAGCTTGAGGGCCCCGGGTCGCCTTGGCGGCCACTGGCTTGCTGGGCGGTCGGCATGGGCCTGTACTTCCACGGTGAATTCGGCGAGGCCGACCGGTGGCTCGCGGAATCGGCGGCACTGGCGTCCGCGAGCGCGCAATGGCTGGCTGGCGAGGCGTCGCTCGCCTACCGATCGTGGATCGCCGGCGAGCGGGGGCGTCTTGAAGAACAGCGGGCACTGGCCGATACGGCAGCCAAATTCGTGCCGGAGCACAGCACCGGCAAGGTCATCGGCGTAGCTCCGCTGGCGCTGGGAGTATCGCTCGCGGCACGCGGCAGGCCCGGGGAGGCACTGCCGCTGATCGAACGCGGCGTCGCCCTCTCGCGGACCTTTGGCCAGCCCATCCAACTGGCGAATGCGCTGCTCAGCCAGGCGCCGGTGCTTCGGGCCCTAGGCGAGCACAAGCGTGCCGCGGATGCGATGGCCGAGGCGAGAATCCGTCCTCAAATCCTGCCCTGATCCGGGGATCCTGGCTGCGAGGCTGGCTGCTCTCGACCGCCCACCGCAGATCCGCCGCGTCCGATCCGGGGATCAGGAGCTGACACAGCGGGAGCTCCGGGTGCTCAGTCTGTTGCACGGCAATCTGTCTGAGCGCGCTATCGGCCGTGAGCTGTATGTGGCCCACAACACAGTCCATAGCCACGTCAGGTCGATCTACCGCAAGCTTGGCGTCTCCTCGCGGGCCGACGCCCTCAAACGTGGCCGCGAGCTCAGACTCCTCTAGCCATACCCGTCACTACCCCGCCATACGTGCCCGTGGGGTGCTCCCACGGGCGGTGACACGGCAGAAGTGGGGCTGCTGCTGGTGCGGCGAGGTGCCCGAACCCGGGATCTCCTGCGCGCTTCACCTAGGTGGAAACGGCCGGCAGGTGGTGACAGGTCACCTGCCTGAGTGTGAGCGTGCGCGTGATGAATAGCGATCGGGCGCGAGGCAGACGATACCGGCTGGTTCTTGGCGGCGAGCTGGGCGAACCGTTCGGTTTCCTGTTCGAAGGGATGCAGATGGACCGGGTCGCGGGTACGACGGTGCTGACCGGCAGCGTGATTGACCAGGCGCATCTGCACGGGCTCATCCAGCGGACCCAGGAGCTGGGCCTTGAGCTCATCTCCATCGAACCGGCGGGCGAGGGGTCAGATGAGACCGAACGTCCGGCTAGCTGACCGCTGCCCGGGCCGTGGCACGGCGGCATGGCGAGATGGTTCGGATGGCGCCCGGTACTTCGCGGGCAGCGTCACGCGGAGAACCGCAGCGACCACGATCGCCAGCGCGACCCGCCCCAGTGCTCACCCCGCCCAGCGGCCCACGGCGGACCGGGGTGCGGCCGCCGGTCCCGCGATCAGCCCCGTGTCGGGTCCGCCAGGTATGCGGCGATCGCCGGCTGCCGGCGCCGGATCAGCCGCATGTCGGCGCGGCGTCCGAGCACCCAGACCACGACCGCGACCCCGCAGGTCAGCGCGACACACGCGGCAAACATGCCGCCCGATAGCGGGTGGCTGCGGCCGGACAGTACCAGGCCGAACCGCTTGCCCTCGGCATCGATGAAGCTGATCACGTGGTTGTTGGCGCTGTGGGTGAGCACGAGCAAGATGACGGCTGGGAGGGTCATCAGCAAGCACAGGGCGGGCACAAGGACGTAGGGGACGACCGCGAGGATCAGCCAGCGGACGACCAGCCGGCGCAGCGGGACGTGGTGGTCCCAGCGGTAATGCAGCTGCAGCGGGTGGTAGGGCCAGCGGATGCCGACCAGCGCCGCGACTGGCAGGCACGCGACGGGGATGACGCAGATCGCGATGATCTCGGTGCCGATGAGCAGCGCGTCGTGGTGCTCCACCCCGACAACGAGGGCCAGCATTGCACACAGCGGGGCCACGAAGACCCACAGCACCGCGGTCTTGGCCAGCAGCAGCCGCCTGATCATGGTGCGGTCGCCCAGCGCCGCCAGGACGCGGATCCGGTCCGGGGCGAGCACGTTCGTCGCCGGGACGTCGGCGTACATCCAGCTGGACAGGACGACGGGAAAGGCGAGCGGACTCTGCAGCGTGAACAGCCAGCCGCGCGGCAGCAGGAACCACGCGCCGGCCATGAGCAGCCCGTTGACCACGACCACGATGGGCACCTGGTAGGGCGGGCTGAACGCCTGTCCCATCTCGGCGGCGACTGCGGCCCGGAAGGTGCCAGGCATGATCGCGCCCCGGCCGCGCTCGCGCTCCGTGAACCGTGCCAGCGACGTCCGCGCTTGCCCGCCACGCGTCGGCGTTGCGCGGACTGGCGTCCCTGCCATCGCCACCCCCGAGCCGGCGGGCTACTCCAGGCCACGCCCCTGCCCCCTCGCGGGGCCTTGCGGCGATTCATCCGGCTCTGCGAGTGTAGCGGCCGGCATCACGCACACCTGCTGGGCTGGCGGTAGGGTTCTCGGCTCCTACTACTTCAAGATGTTGACCGCGCGAGCGACCACGAGCACGCCAATGCTGAGGGACACCACCGCTTCCATCATCATCAGCAGTTTGGCCCACCGCTTGATCGCGGAGATGTCGGTCGGGCTGAACGCGGTGGCGGTCCAAAAGGCCAGCGACAGGTAGTCGGCGAACTCCGGCACCCAGGCTGGCGTGTACTCGGTATGCAGCATCTCCGGGAACACGAACGCCGGGTTCGCAAACGGATGGTGCGCCCTGGCGGCGGCGCCACCGCGATCCAGATCCCAGTACCACAGCCCGAACGCGATCACGTTGGTGGCCCAGATCACCCCGCCGGTGGCCAGCAGCCCGGTCGCGTTGCTGGCGAACAGCTGGTTGCTGGTGATGATGTCGCCGACGAGGCGGGCGGCGGCGAACAGGTTCGCCAGTGTCAGCAGGGCGATGACGATGCCGGTGGTGACACGCAGCCAGGTCTTCTGGCGGTCGATACGGCCCGGGTCCCCGATGATCAGGGCGGCCAGCAACCCGAGCAGGACGACGGGGAGCACCCACGGGGGGTTCACCCGGTACTTGGCGGGCAGCGCCACATGCAGGCCAACGACGACGATGATCGCCAGCGCCACCGGCCACCAGTGCTCACCACGTTCAGCGGCCCGCAGCGGCGTCACCGGGGACGGATCGGCTGGCTCCCCGCCTGATGCCATATCTCATTGTGACCTCGCCGGTCAGGCGGTCAATCCGGGCGGCGAGCAGCACCATCGAGAACGGCGCGGCCACGAGCGCCCCCGGGACGGCGGCGAGAGGTACGTGAACGCCAGTCCAGCGGAACACCGGAGAACACCTGGTGCACCACCACCACCACCACCACCGGCGTCGCCGGCGTCGCCGAGGTTGTGTCATAGGTGCCAGCGGTCAGCGCCGAACTCACGAAAACCCAGCGCGACATCCTGCCAAGCTCGCCAGCCCCTGCCCAAAGAAGATCATCGAGCCACTCCCACCGCGGCCCTTTGACCAGGGCCACCACCCTAGTGTCGCGTGAATGAAATAGCTTTACTTCACGGTAGACTCGAGTATGCCGTTGACTGTGGACGTGGAGCTGCCGGAATCGGATCGCGCGGAGCTGGCGCGGTGGCTGCGGGCGCCGTCGATGCCGGCGGGCCTGGCGCAGCGGGCCCGGATCGTGCTGCTGGCTGCCGGCGGCGCGGGGACGAACGAGATCGTGACACAGGACCGGGGTGTCGAAGCCGACGGTGATCGCGTGGAAGAAACGGTATGCGGCCGAGGGGATCGCCGGCCTGGGGGACCGGCCGAAGCCGGGCCGCCCGGCGCAGATCGACGAGGTCGCGGTGGTGCTGGCGACGCTGGAGCCGCCGCCGGAGCAGCTGGGAGTGACGCACTGGTCGAGCCGGCTGCTGGCCGACCAGCTGGGCATCTCCAACGTCTCGGTCGCCCGGATCTGGCGCAAGTGGGGCCTGCAGCCGTGGCGGCGGGAGACCTTCAAGTTCTCCACCGACCCGGAGCTGGAGGCGAAGATCCGTGACGTCGTCGGGCTTGTACATGAACCCGCCGGAGAAAGCGGTCGTGCTCTCGGTCGACGAGAAATCGCAGATCCAGGCCCTGGACCGGACCGCGCCGATCCTGCCGATGCGGCCCGGCCTGCCGGAGAAAGCCACCCACGACTACGTCCGCCACGGCACCACCACGCTGTTCGCCGCGCTCGAGGTCGCCACCGGCAAGGTCACCGACGCCTGCTACCCCCGGCACCGTTCACGAGGAGTTCCTGCGCTTCCTCAAGCAGGTCGCCAAGGCCTACCCCCGGGTGAAGCTGCACATCGTGGCCGACAACTACGCCACCCACAAGCACCCAGCCGTCGCAGGCATGGCTGGCGAAGAACCCGCGGATCACCATGCACTTCACCCCGACCTCGGGGTCCTGGCTGAACATGGTCGAGATCTTCTTCGGCATCATCACCCGCCAGGCCATCCGCCGCGGCACCTTCACCTCGGTCAAGGACCTCATCGCCGCGATCGAGACCTACATCGACGGCTGGAACGAACGCTGCCAGCCGTTCACCTGGACCAAGACCGCCGACGAGATCATTCCCAAGGCAACAGGCGGTCAAAGAACATCATTCACGCGACACTAGTGGCATGCCACGCCACCGGCGCCAGACGCATTCCCGCACGCCAAACGACAGATTCATGCACTATGCCGCAGACACATCTGCGGAGCGCGGGGCTGATCAGGACCTGCTCGGACGAGCCTTTGGGCTCGGCCTCCCCTACCGGCTCTGCCGGGTCGTTCCACCTAGGTGAAACAGACTGGCAGGTGATGACAGGTCACCTGCGGCCGCGGAACCATCGGTTCGGGTGCGAGCCCAAGGAGGGCTCGAAGCTGTAGAGAAAGTGTTCACCGTCACCCTGGCAGGCCGAGAACGTTCTGCAAGGAGGATCGAAATGGTGTGGATCATCACCGGCGGTATCATCTACCTGATACTCGTGGTCACTCTTGGCGTTATGTCAATTAGGAAGGGCCATTGGGTGATGTTTATCATCGGGTTCTTCTTGCCATTCTTCTGGCTCATCGGCGCGCTGATGCCTTCGCGGAGGCTCGCCTACTAGATGACCTATGCGAAGGGATGAGCTGCGGATATGAAACGAGGGCGTCCATGATCGTTGTGTGACGAATGACGTGGACACCCTCGCGACCGCACTCTACGTGAAAACCGATGACCTGCTGAAGCAGTACCCGGACCTGGCGCCCTGGCGGCCGCAGACCGGCCTGCAGCCCCCGGCTGCCCGATGCTGAGCTGGTCACCCTGGCGGTCATGCAGGCCCTGCTGGGATTTTCCTCCGAGGCGCGGTGGATTCGCCACGCCCATGCTCACCTGGGACATCTGTTCCGCTATCTGCCGGGCCAGCCCGGCTATAACCGGCGCCTGCGCGCCGCCGCCGGGCTGATCACCACCTTGACCCAGATGCTCGCGGCCGATACCAGCCTGTGGCCGATGACGTCTGGGTCGCCGGTTCCACCCCGGTGGAATGCGGCCGGTCCCGTGAGACGGCCAGGCGCTCTGACTTGGCTGGATGGGCTGAATACGGGTACTGCGCCAGCCATTCGCGCTACTTCTGGGACTGCGCCTGCATCTGCTGTGCACCCTGCAGGGGCTGCCCGTGGGCTTCGCGCTCACCGGCGCCAAAGCCGGCGAGCGCCAGGTTCTGCTGGACATCCTGGCCGGCCCGGCCCTGACCGCCGGCCGGGACCGTCAGATCATCATCGCGGGCAAGAACTACTACGGGCATGACTTCGAAGCTGTCCTGGCCGATGGGCGCATCTGCCTGCTCCGCCCGGCCCGCAAGGGCGAGCCGGAACGGCCCGGCACCCGGTTCTTCAAACCGCTGCGCCAGGTCATCGAATCGGTCAACGACACGTTCAAAGGCCAGCCCGGCCTCGAGCACCACGGCGGCCACACCCCAGCGGGCGTCACGGTCACAGTCCTGCAGCGCATTCTCGCCCTGACCGCCGCGATCTGGCACAACGACCGGGCCGGCCAGCCCGTGAAGCGCTCACTCGTGGCGTATGACCACTGAACCCTTCGCATAGGTCATCTAGGCGAGCCAGCTCCGGCCCGGGATTTGGTTGTCGCCGCAGCGGTTCGCCTCGCTGCCGGATTGGTCGATGTGGTTGCGCGATGGCCGGCGGTGACCAAGCATGACTGCCGTGGTCGTCTTACCGCGGGTTTCTCGTTGTTTTGCCTGCCGCTTCCCGCAGCCACGCCCGCCACTGGCAAGCGTGCGCATCGCCGCTGGCGTTCGGCGAGGATTCCTCCTGGCTGCGGTCGGACTGGTAGGGCCAGGACGCGGCTGGTGGCAACGTAGCGTCCGGTTTGTGAAACCCTGATCCCATGCCGGTCACAGCTGCGGACAAGGCGGCATCCGAGGTCCTAGCCGGATGAACTCGCCTCAGTGGGTGAAGAGCACGCGCGATCGGGTCGGCCAGGTGGTGAAGCTGGCCGGTGAGGTCCGCGGCCGGGCTGAACGCACGATCTTCTGGCGCGTCTGGGAACGCATGCTCGAGAACGAGTTCATCGACCGGGGCGTGGCGCTGGCGGCGAAGGCGTTCGTGTCGTTGTTCCCGGCGGTGATCGTGGTGGCCGCGTTCGCGCCGCCCGCAGTCCGGGCCGCGATCGCCGGGACACTCGTCCGGCGCTCTGGCTTGTCAGGCCCGGGCCTGGCGACCTTCCGCAGCGCGTTCGCGACGTCTTCCAGCGTGCGGCGCGCGACCGGTGTGCTCGGCCTGGTATTCATGTTCTACTACGTCAACTCGTTCACCTCGGCGCTCCGGCGCGCCTACATCAGGGCATGGCGCCGGCCACCGTCGAACCTGGTCTATGGGTACGCCCTCGGCGCGGCCTGGCTAGTTGGCATCCTGGTCTATTTCTCGCTGATCGGGGGCCTGCGGGCCGCGCTCGGCGGGGGCCCCGGGCTGGTGGCATTCGCGATCCTGGCGCTGGCGGCGTCGATCGGGTTGTGGTGGGTCACGCCGTGGGTGATGCTCGGCCGCCAGGTCCGCCTGCGTGTCCTGCTCCCCACCGGCGTGCTCACCGGGATCAGCCTGACGGTGTACTCTGCGACCTCGCCCCTGTGGATGCCCAGCTCGGTGAGCCAGAACCAGCACCAGTTCGGCTTCTTCGGCATCGCGCTCGCGATGGTCACCTGGCTGTCAGGCGCGGCGTTCATCGTCGTGGCATGCGCATGCGCGGCGCCGGTGCTCGCAGAGGACCCCGGCGCGCTTGGCCGCCTCGTGCGCGGCCCCAACCCGGCACTGCTGCTGCCGGGTGCGGTCCCGTCCCTGGGCGCGCCCCGGCGGGCGCCGACCCTGTCCAACGCCATCGGCCTCGGATTCCGACGCCGGGACCCAGGCCGGGCCTGCTCCCGAGGCTGAACCCGCTCCCGGGGCTGAACCGGCCCGCAAAGCCGGGCCTGCCCCCAGGGGCGGACCCGCTCCCGAGGCCGTGCCTGCCAAAGCCGGTCCGGCTTCTGAGGCCGGGCCGAAACCGGACTCCTGAGGCCAACCCGTACGCTTGCCCTTGGCCGTCCGGCCGGGCCGCTCGCGGGCACCGGACTGCAGGTCGGCGGGCACAACCTGGCCCAGGACACCAGGTGCCCGGCCGTGGGGAAACGGGTCATGTTCAGGCCGGCCTCGGCGATGATCACCTGGGCGGCATGCCGGGAGATGCCGGGGACCTGCTGCAGTCGGGAGATGGTCGGCAGCACCGGCGCATCCGGGCTCTGGCCAGCACCCGGTCCGGTGCTGCCGTCGGCAATACTCCCTGAGCCCCCCAGTGGGCAAGACGTGGTAGACACGTCAAGGTTGCCGGCGGCGGCGCCGTCGATGTCCATTCCCACAGCCACCAGCGTCGCGACAAGGTCCGGGCGCTGCGCGGCGGCGTAGGCTCCGAGCGTTGCTCCGAAAGAGAACCCGGCGACGTATGTCTTTCCACCGAATCGGTCCCGGAGCAAATCCAGGAGAACACGGTGTCGCCTGTCATCCGCTCCAGGCTGATGCCGTCGGTGCTTCGGTCTCCGCAGCGAGCGACCGCAGCCGCGCTGGTCCCAGTAGATGACTGTGTAGGCCTGTTCCAGCCTGAGGAGGTGCCCGAAGCGGCGCGCTTCGTTGATCATCGGCAGGCCGGGGCCTTGCTGGATCAGCAGGAGCACCGGGTTGGAAGCATCCGCCCCGCGAACCCGGATCGACTGGGTGGTGTCACCGGCCTGGATCGCCTCGAGCGAATCGATCGCCATCTTTTCTCTCAACGTGACTGTCGTGTGCTGGGTGGATGTTCGTGCCGGTGAGGTCAGCTACGCGATCGCCAGCGCCGGGGCCTGGCCGCTGGCCTGTGCCAGGCGGTTAGCCGCTCCCGGATCATGAGCGGGCAGGATCACCAGGCCCGGATGCTGCTGGCGCATCGTGTTGACCATGGCGGTGGCTTCTCGCAGGTGACGCCGACTGCCGACCCCGGGCACGTGGCCAGCCTCGAGCAGGTGCGCGTCGTAGGTCACGTCGCCGACCATCATCAGCGGCGGCAGGCCCGGCCGGCGTACCAGCAGCGACATCGAGCCTGGCGTATGCCCGGGCGTGGGCAGCAGGACGAGGCTGCCGTCCCCGAACAGGTCGTGACACGACCGGAAGGGATCAAAGTCGGGGTCCCAGTAGGCTCAGTCTCGATCCGGCGCCAGCGCAGGCCGGGCAGGTCAATGTGGCGGCTCATCAGACCACGCATCTCCGGCAGCGGGCTTGACAGCGTGTCCCACTCGGCCTGGCTGACGATGATGTCGGCCTGGCTCAGCTCGGCGAGGCCGCCGATGTGGTCCTGGTGGAGGTGAGAAATGACCGCAGTCTTCACATCGCCGGCGGCGTAGCCGAGCCGGTCCAGCCCGGCGCTCAGGGTCTCCTGCGGGCTGATCTCGAACCGGGCCAGCCGGCCGTACAGGAATCCGGTCATTCCGCCGGGGAAATAGCCGGGATCGGTGACTGAGGCCCGGTCCTGCCCGGTGTCGAACAGCACCAGCCCGTCGCGGTGCTCGATCACATAGGCGTTGATGGGCCGGGGCCCGGTCCAGCGCCGGGAGGCGAGCAGCCACCAGAAGGTCGGCCGCCAGCTCGACGCCTCATGGTCGGGGTGGATCTGCACCTGACCGGTGCTCACCACCGCCACCCGGCGGATCGGGTCGGTCACGTTCATCTCGGTGCTCCTCCGTGTGCAGGCCAGCCCTCAGCTCCGGCTGTCCCAGTGGTCGTAGTAGGGGCGGATGCCGAAGACCTTCGCCAGCGCCCACAGCGGTGGGAGCATCAGGTTCTGCACCCAGATGGGTGGTGAGGTGACCCGGCTTTCGTGGCGGAAGTGCCAGAAGGTGGCGCCGAGCTGGAGCGGGTTCTTCGGCGCGCCCCGCGGTGTGGTCTTGCCGTCGGCCACCAGGCCGGCGAGGGCCTCGTGCCACTTCTTGGTGTCCAGTGCCGGGCGGAGCTCGACGACGCCGTCGATCTCGCCCGGTCCGGGGTTTCCCTCGGAGTGCGGGACACCTGCGGGAACGACGATCGTCTCGCCCGCTCCGGCGACGCGTCGCTCGCCGTTGAGGGTGAAGTGGGCTTCGCCCGCCAAGATGGTGAACCGCTCCTCCTGACGAGGGTGGATGTGCTCGGTGATCACGCCGCCGGGCACACTGCGCCAGCTGAAGCGGACCAACTGCCCATGGTTGTCCTCGGCGATGGCGGTGTAGGTGATCCACTCGCCGGTGGCGGGGTTGAAGAAGGGCCGGAAGCCGGTCGTGTGACTGCCTGCCTGATGCATGATCATCCGGCCTTCGCGCTGAGCCGGGCCGGGCGAGGCGGGCGGGCAGGCCGGAGGCCCGCCAGGTCGTGGAACCCGGCGGCGGCGGTGCCCAGCAGGAGGATCGCCGGCGGCGATGCCGGTGGTGATGGCGAGCGCGGAGCCCGACATCGTGGCGACGAGAATGACCGGCCCGGCGGTCAGCGCCCAGCCGAACGACGCGGTAGCGGGGGATATGGACCAGGTGGTCGAGATACAGCAGCAGCGGCCCGATCGTGATCACGATGGACGGCAGCACCCAGTCGGAGTGGCCAAGAGAGATGACGATCACGGGCAGCACGAAGGCGGCAATCAGCTCGATGATCGTGGCGAGAGTCACCGACCGCTCGATCCGCCTGGCCTGCGGGCCGGCCGGGCGGGGGCGGTGCCGGCCGTGACCCTGATCGCGTAGATGAACACGCCGATCACCGCGGCGCCGGACACCGCGATCAGCGCAGCTCCTGTGACCCCGCCGATCGCCAGGCTCGCCCGCGCCAGCCAGAAGGCGGCGAACGCGGCCTGGATGAACCCGCCGATACGCCGCACCCGCCTCGACCACGCCGCGGTCGGGCCGGTGCCGTTTATCGCCGCCGGTTCGGCTGTCACGGTGATCAATGGAGTTGTCATGGCGTTTGCCGCCTCGATTCGGTTGTCAGGACGTGCTGAGCCGGGTCCGGTACCAGGCGACGGTCGCGGCGATGGCGTCGGCCAGCGGGGTGCCAGCCGCTCCGAACGCGGACTCGTATTTGCTGGTGTCCAGGACGAAGGGCTGGTCGAACTCGTAGGCCATCTCGGCCAGCTCCCGCATCATCGGGTTGACCAGTCCCAGGGCGCGCACGGCCAGCTTGGGCACCGACCGGACGCCGACAGGGTGGCCGACCTCGCCGGCCACCAGATCCAGCAGCGCCCGGGTGGTGACGGTCTGCGGGCCGGGCAGGTGCCACACCTGGCCGGCCGCGCGGGCGTCGGTGCCCAGGGTGGCCAGGCCGGCGGCGATGTCGGGAACGTAGCTGTAGGTGTGCGGCAGGTCAGGGTGGCCGATGAAGTCGGCGCGCCGCCCGGCCAGGGCGTTGCCGAAGACCCGCTCACCCAGCGTGGACCCCTGAGTGACGCCCGGACCGAAGAAGTCCGAGGCCCGCCCGATGGCGAAGCGGACCCGGCCGGCCTCGGCGGCGGCCAGCAACTCGGCGGTCATGGCCGCCCGGGTCCGGCCCTTGACGGTCGTGGCGGCCAGCGGGAGATCCTCGGTCATCGGCCTGCCCCCGGTCGGGCCGTAGCCGTAGAGGTTCTCCAGGGCCACCAGCAGCGCGCCGGTGCGTTCGGCAGCGGCCAGCACGCCCCGCTGCAACGGCGGGAAGAGCTCCGGCCACTGCGTGTAAGGGGCGTTGACGCACTGGTAGACGACCGAGGCGCCCTTGGCCGCGTCGGCGGCGGCTTCGGGGTCACTGACATCCGCGACCCGCCAGTCGACGCCGCCGGCCAGCGTAGCGGGCCGGTTCCTGGACACCGCCCGGACCGCAAGACCCAGCCCAGCCAGGTGCGCGGCGAGGGCACTGCCGACCTGGCCGGTCCCGAACACGACGTGCAGTTGATCCTCGCCCATGACCGGGTCCTCTCGCTGACCCCGAGCAACCCTGGCGGTCGGCGACAACCGGGCCTCGACGTCTGTCACCGACGCTACGCTAGTTCCAGAAAACTAGTAATAGATTTCTGGAAATAGATCTACACTTATTTCGTGCCGGAGTGGGACTGCCACCCCGTGCCCGGGCCCTCGTCTGCATCGCCCGCGACCCTGGGGTGCGCCTGCGTGACATCGCCACGACGCTGGGCATCACCGAGCGCAGCGCCCTTGGGATCGTCACCGGCCTCACCGCAGTCGGCTATGTCGTCACGACAAGGAGGCCGCTGGCCGCGGCCATCGAACCCACGGCAATGCCGCCGATCAATCCGATCAGCAGCACGAGTGTGAGGTCCCCCCCAACCTGGGCCAAGGGTGGCGGCGAACCGGTACCACGTAACAACGCATGACCCCTGGCAGGCCAGGCTGGAGGGGCAGCAGGGTCGTGCCCGGAACCCCACCGCGCCGGCGGAAAGCCGGAGCTGGGCAGGTAAGCCGCCAAGGCTGGCCGCGTGCCGACGCTCGGCTTCGGAGATGGCCCAGGCGGCGTTGATGAGCCCGATGTGGCTGAAGGCCTGGGGGAAGTTGCCGAGCAGTTCACCGGTGGCCGGGTCGACTTCCTCGGCGAGCAGGTCAACGTCGTTGAGGTAGGTGATGGCACGCTCGAAGACGTGCCGTGCCCGCGCGGGCTGGCCGGCCAGGGCCAGGGCCTGGGCCAGCCAGAAGGTGCACAGCACGAAGGTGCCCTCCCGGCCTTCCAGGCCGTCGGCTCCGCCGCGGGTGTCGTAGCGGTAGACCAGGCCGCGTTCGTCGGTGAGGCGCTCGGCGATGGCGTCGATGGTGGCCAGCACGCGGGGGTCGGCGGCGGGCAGAAACCCGACGATCGGCATCATGAGGTTGGAGGCGTCGAGGTCGTCGGAGCCGAAGTACTGCGTGAAAGCGCCAGCCCTCTCGCTCCAGCCGTGCCGGAGCACCGCGGCGTGGATGTCGTCCCTGGTCCGCTGCCAGCCCTCCAGCCGGTCCGCGGCGCCGAGCTTGCCGGCCAGCGCGATGGCGCGGTCCAGCGCCACCCAGCACATGACCTTCGAGTACACGAAATCTTGCTCGGCGCCGCGGATCTCCCGGATCCCCTGGTCCTTGCCGGTCCAGCGGCGCGCGGCGGTATCGGCGACGGCGACCAGGAAGGCCCGGGTGGCCGGATCGAGCTCGCCGACCTGGTCCCGCAGCCGGCCGACCGCCGCGAGCAGCTCGCCGTAGACATCGACCTGACGCTGGTTCCAGGCCCCGTTGCCAACCCGGACCGGGGCGCTGCCCCGCCAGCCCGAAAGGTGGGGAAGCACCCGCTCGGACAGGTCCCGCTCACCGCCCACGCCGAACATGATCTGCAGGTCGGCGCCACGGTGCAGGGAGGTGGCCGCCGCCGTGCTCAGGAAGGCGAAGAATTTCGCTGCCTCATCCGGGCAGGCCGCCACCCACGGCGCGTCCATAGTCAGACAGGCGTCGCGTACCCAGGAGAAGCGATAGTCCCAGTTGCGGGCACCGCCGGGAGTTTCCGGGAGCGAGGTAGTAGGTGCCGCCGACAATCGCGCCCGTCGGGTAGAACGTCAGGGCCTGCAGGACCCGGCCGCTGGTGTGGACAAGCTCGCGCCACGGGCCTGCATACCTCTGGTGGATCTCCGACCAGGACCGCCACCCAGCCAGAGTGTCCTCCAGCCGCTTGGCCAGTTCACCCTGCGGCCACACCTGCGGTACCCGCCCGCCAAGCTGGCCATAATGCAACCCGAACGCGACACGCTCGCCAACTGCGACGCTGAAGCGCCCCACGACGGTACCGTCGCGGATCTCTAGATCAACCGGCGCCGACAGCACCGTGATGTCGGGCCCGCCGCGCCCGGTGATGCCACCATCGACATAGCCCAGCAGTGGCCAGATAAGCCCATACCGGCGGGGGCTGGGGCCTAACGGGGGAAGCTCTTCGCAGCGGTCCTGACGGGTGCCGGCACCGGCTACCTCATCTCGGCGGCGGGAATGGTATCAGCGAACGTTGAACTGCTCCCAGCGGATCCGGCTGGCCGGTATACCCAGCTGCTGGAAACCCTTGGAAAGCGCGGTCATCATGGCGGGGGGGCCGCACATGTAAACCGAGACGTCAGCCTCGCTGGTCATGCCGTTCGCCGCCTGCTCGGCGGTGAGGTATCCGTCGCGGCTTGAGTAACGACGTGGGGGTGCACGGTCGGGTGGGCCGCTGCGGCGGCGCTGATCTCGTCGAGGTACAGGGCGTCTGACTGGCTGGCGACCGAGTAGAAGAACGCGACGTCGCGGTTGAAGCTCTCATCCAGCGCCCGGATCCAGCTCATGAACGGGGTGATGCCTATCCGCCGGCGATCCGAATCTGGTGCTGGCCCCCACCGCGGTAGTCGAAACCACCGAACGGTCCTGCCGCCTTGGCAGGTGTCCCAGGCTTGAGCTTGTCGCGCAGGTCGCGGGTGTAGTCGCCGATGGCTCTGACGGAGACTTCGAGCCTTGGTTCTGCCGGCGCGCTGGCAACGGAGAACGGGTGGCGTTGCCATCCGTCAACGCCACCGAATGCCAGGAAGATGAACTGGCCCGCCTCGAAGCTCAATGGCCGGCCCACTGGTTGCAAGAGGACGTCAACCGTCATCTCATTCGGCCGCCGGACGTCCGCTACCGTGTAGTCGTAGACGGGTACGACGAACCGTGCGAACAGCTCGCGGTACACATACGCCGCGATGCCGATCCCGCCCACGACCAGGTAGGCCACCTTCAGCGGCACCGAGACCTTCAGCACCGGATCGACGAGCAGGCCGTGCACCACCGCCGCGGCAACAAACAGCCCGGTCAAGCGGTGCCCGGTCAGCCAGCGCTCGTGGCTGATCCGGGCCAGGTGCCGGACCAGCCGTGACCACTTCGCGGCGCGAAGGCTCGGCGCCAGGGCCCACACAGCCAGGACCAGCAAGCCGATCAAGGCGATGTCAGCAAGCAGGAGACCCGTTGCGGAAGCGTTTGGCACGGGCGTGGAGCCCGCAAAGAGCGGGTGGAGAATCATCAGGATGACCGCGGCCACAGCCGTGTGCCGATGCCACTGGGCCACCCGGTCCAGGCCCCCGAACGCGCGCTCGATCCCACGGAGCAAAGTAGCCAGCACCAGCGAGCACGAGAACAGCAGCACCGCCTCGACACCGAAGAACTCGCCCAGGTAACGGCCGGTCGGCTGGCCGCTGGGACGAGCGAGAAACCACAAGGCCACACTGCCAAGCACCACGGCGCCCAACGTCACGACTCCGGGGCTCGGCATCGCGAGCCGCCTTGAGGGCGTCACCGACAACTCCCAAACCGGCCAGACATGGGCTCTCCCGCCGATCGATGGTCAACCACCTGCCCTCGCTCAGGCAGCGAAGGCGGCCCGCCGCAGGTCCAGGTGGTGATCGAGGTTGATCGCGGCGTTGATGAGGGACAGGTGCGTGAACGCTTGCGGGAAGTTGCCAAGCTGCTCACCGGTGATCCCGATCTCCTCGGAGAACAGGCCCAGGTGGTTGCTGTAGGTGAGCATCTTCTCAAACACCAGCCGTGCGTCGTCGAGGCGGCCGCAACGGGTCAGCGCGTCGAACGTACCGGCCTGTGCACAGCGAGAACGTGCCCTCCGATCCGCGCAGGCCGTCCGGGGACGCCTTGGGATCGTATCGGTAGACCAGGCTGTCCGACACCAGCGTCTTGTCCATCGCCGACATGGTGGATGCCCACTTCTCGTCGGTGGGAACGATCATGCCGACGGCAGGCATGAGCAGCGTCAACGCGTCGAGCACGTCGCTGCCCTCGTACTGGACGAACGCCTTCAGCTTGGGATTCCAGCCCTTCTGCATGACGGTGTGATACAACCGGTCCCGCTCCGCGACCCATCGCGCGACATCCGCCGGGCGGGCGCGTTCGGTTGCCATCCGGATGGCCCGGTCAAACGCCACCCACGACATGACCAGGCCGTACATGAACGGGCGGCGCCCGCCGCGGGTCTCCCAGATGCCCTCGTCGGGCTGGTCCCAGTGCTCACAGAGCCAGTCGAGCATCGTCGTGATGTCTCCCCAGCCGCGGTCGGCGACCACCGGCGTCATGTGATCGAACTTGTAGATGGAGTCCATGGCCTCGCCGTAGATGTCCAGCTGCAGCTGGCCCGCGGCGCCGTTGCCGATGCGGACCGGGCTCGAGCCCTTGTATCCCTCGAAGTGGTCCAGGGTGAACTCGTCGAGGTCGGAGCCGCCGTCAACGCGGTACATGATGGCCAGCGGGGAGCCGTTGCCGCCGGCCCGCTCCTCGAGCCGGTCCCGGATCCAGGCACCGAGCCCTGCTGCCTCGTCGGTAAAGCCCAAGCCCAGCAGCGCGCCCACCGAGAAGGAAGCGTCGCGGATCCAGGTATAGCGGTAGTCCCAGTTACGCTCGCCGCCCACCTGCTCCGGCAGGCCGGCGGTCGGCGCCGCGACCATACCTCCGGTGGGGGCGTATTGCATCAGCTTGAGGGTGATGGCCGACCGCTCCACCGCCTCGCGCCACCGGCCCCGGTAGCTGCCGCCCGCGAGCCACCGCCGCCAGAACTCGGTTGTCTCGGCGTACCACCTGGCCAGCTGGCGCTCGCTGACTTTGACCGGGCGTCCTGATTTACCGGATTCCAGGATCATCGCCCCGGTCTCCCCGGCCCTGACGGTGAACCGGGCCCTGATGTCATTCCCGTCGGCCTTGAGCGGCCAGGTGCTCGACAGGCTGAGCACCGGCGATGAGCCGTCGAACACCACACCGGTATCGGTGACGTGTGTCTTGTGCGCCGAGCGGCCGTAATCGAACCGCGGCTCCACCCGGGCCTCGAGCGTCATCGACCCGCGGATGCAGGTAACCATGCGGATCAGCCGGTGGCGGTCGGTGGCCACGCCGGGAGCCTCGACCGGCATGAAGTCCACGACCTCGGCAACGCCGCCTTCCGACAAGAACCTCGTCACCAGGATGGCCGTGTTGGGCTGGTACATCTGCCTGGCTATGTGCTTGCCCCCCGCTGGCGCCAGGGCGAACCGGCCGCCGCCACGCTGATCCAGCAGCGACGCGAACACGCTCGGCGAATCGAATCGCGGCAAGCACATCCAGTCAACCGTGCCATCCGTGGACACCAGCGCCGCCGTCTGCAAATCCCCGATCAATCCGTGATCTTCAATCGCCGGGTAGTTCATACCTCCGCCTCCCCACACGGCCAGACGCCAGCCCGGAGCGACAATGGACCCCCAATGGCGGCCCCGCCTCCCCGGCAAGCCGGGCATGCCACCGTTGTCGTGTCCGCGGCGCGCCTCAACTTCACCCGCCATGGGTGAAGGCCAAGTATCCGGCCAGGGTGACGCGGGGCGATATTGCGCGGGAGCAACAAAACGTACACGGGAAACTAAGTGGTCGCGCCCGTAAGTTCGTCGGGGGTGGGGTTCATGCTGCCAGGGCGTTGGGCTGGGTCTTTTCGTGGGCGTCGATGCGGTCGAGCAGGTCGCCGAGGTCGGTGCGGGTGAACTTCCAGTTGAATGGCTTTGCCACGGCGTTGTAGCGGATCTCGAACGCGGCGAGGCGGTCGCGGATCTGGCCGGTCGGTGAAGTCATTGGGTGTGACGACTTTGCGCTGGACGACGGAGAAGTAGATTTCCGCCTGGTCCAGCCAGGAGGCATGCACGGGCAGGTGGATCAGGTGGGCGTTCGGCCAGGCCTTGGCCATCCGTTTGATCGAGGCGGCGCCGCGGTGGGAGGAGCCGTTGTCCACGATCCGGAACACCGGCCGGCGCTGGCGTAGGGCTCGGCGGTCATCACCTGGGCGACCAGCCGGGCGAACGGCGCGATCCCGGTGGTGGCCTCGCATCGTCCGGTCACCTGGCCTCGGTGGACGTCCCAGGCGGCCAGGTAGGCCAGTGCCCCGCCACGCTTGTAGTCGTGTTCGGCCCGCATGGCCCGGGCCTTGCCCGGGGGCAGGGTGGGGTGGCAGCGGCAGCGGGCCTGGATTGAGGTCTTCTCATCTGCGCAGATGACGAAGTCGTTCTCGCCCAGGGGCTTACCGTCCCAGATCCCGGCATACAGGTCCAGGACGCGGGCGGCCTTGACCGCGAAGCCGGGGTCCCGGACCGAGATCCACGAGCGGTGCTGCCACGGTTTGAGCGCGTCGCCGGCCAGCCACCGGCGCACCGTGGACGCCGAGGCGGCCACCTGGCAGCGTGCGGCCAGCTCACGGGCCAGTTCCGGGCAGCTCCACCGCGACAGCGGCACCCCGGTCTCCACCGGCAGCGCGCACGCCAGCGCCACGGCCTCGGCCCGGTCCGCAGCGGTGAACGCCGGCGGGCGCCCACTTCGCGGAGCGTCCTTCGCGGCCAGCCGCCCGCCGGCGAACCGGCGGCGCCACTTGCGGACGGTGTCCGTGCATACCCCCGCCTCCAGGGCGATCGCGGTGTTGTTCTCGCAGGCGGCCGCTGCGAGCACGATCTGGGCCCGCAGCCGATCGCGGTACCCGCTGCGCACCGACCGGGCACGAGCAGCTACCACGGCCTCTTCCTCGTCGGACAGGACAATCAGGTACGGGCTCGGCACAGGCATCTGATCTTTGTGCCGCATCCGCGCCCCGGACCGCGGCAAGACACGCCGTGACCGCGAAGGCCATCGGGCAAGATGACTGCCGTGGCCAACTACCCGGACTCCACGAAGGCGTCCCTGGAACAGCGCCTGCGCGCCAGGGCCCGCGAACGCTGGCCCCAGATCGCCAGCCTGCAGATACGCCACCGCGGGGCCTTCAGCTACATCGAGGCAACCCTGACCGACACCACCGCACTCAAACTATGCCGGCTGCGTTATGTCGGCTCCGCCCATCAATGGCAGTTCGCGATCTACCGCGCCAGCCACGACGACTACGACGAATCGATCTTCCCCACCGGTCTCCCCGTCGGCACCTGCCAAGACGCCCTCGACACCGCCTGCGGCCTCTACCTCAACGACCCCACCGCTTGGACTTGACACCCGACGAACTTACGGGCGAGACCACTAAGGCGCAGGCGGTGAACGTCCGCAACCGCTCCGAGACGGTTGGCGCACCGGTGGATATTCCTGATCCTGTCCGCCTCCTTCGACAAAAAACGGCGAGGACCCGCCTGGCGCCGCCGCCGGCACCCCTGTCCCTCTACCACGGCGACAACAAAGTCGGCGAGGGCCGGATCGAATCCAGCCGGGGACGTTCTCGATCGCTGGCGAGGGCCTGTGCGTCGGCCGCGACAGCGGCGAGCCGGTGACGGGCGACTACCCGGGAGCCCGGGAATCCTCCAGGTGCCGGTGGCGCCCGCGGGCGCCAGGAGGTCTGGCACGAGTGGCCTTTCCCTTTAGCCCGCTCAGCCCAGACAGGGGCGACCCGCCCGGCTGGTGGCCGGTGTGCAAGAGGCGGCGCCTCGCCGGCTCCCGCTGGCCAGCGGGAGCCGGTCGTGGCGCGGCCGGGGGGCTGGGCCCCCAGCCGGGGTGTGAGGTGGAACTCACCGAGGTCCACACGGGGGGCCAGGACTGGTGGATGCTGGGGTTCGAGGCGACCGGGCCAGCGCATCTGCTCCGCAGCGCACTTGAGGCCACCGCCGCGCTGGTGTTCGCTCATCCCCTGCCCGGTGGTGTGGAACCCGGCCCGGATGAATCCAGGTCCTATGTGGAATGGCTGGGCCAGCGGCCGGGCGCCGGCAGTGACGCGGGCGCGTGAAGACCGTCTCTCTGCCGGGCAGGCTGGCCCGCCGTTCTGCTCGCCACGCCGCGTCGGCCCATGGGGAACGCCAGCGGCGACATGACCGCCCGCCGATCGCATCGAGGCTGTCGGGCTGGCGCTGCGCGTGCATGGCCGGAGCCAAGCACGGCCGGTCAGCTGGCAGGCTGGCGGCCCGCGCTGCATCATGCGGCAGATGCCTATCGGACGGGCGGTGCCTTCGTGATGAAACGGCGCCTAGGAGTATTCGTATGCCAGCGCCCAGGACTGCGAGGTCGGCGAGCATCTGGACGATGAGGACTATGCGGGCTGCCTCGGATTTGGGGGTGATGTCCCGGAACTGACCGTTGAGAAGACGGTCACCGTGAAGTACAAGGCGTCGGTGCGGGTCAGCGGCTGGGTGAAGTTCGCCGCGGAGGCCCGTTGCATCACGAAGTACGTCGTGGCGAACAGCAGCAGGTAGCGGGGAACGATCAAACCCAGCGCCTCGGCCGCTTGCAGCGCCGGGTAGCGCGAGTGAATGATTTTCTGACCTGCCACACCGTGACGCCCGCGAAGACCAGCAGGCCCACCAGCAGGCGCACCGCTGTGCCGGTACCCCACGGCTGGTCCTGCGGAAGCAGGTGGTACAGAACTATCAGCGCTGTTGTGGTCAGGAGACCGCGCAGAAAACCGGGCGCCTTCGCTTGGCCCGCGGCAGTTCCTGGCAGGGATCACCGGCCATGTTCATCCCCAGCGCCCTCAGTAGCTCACCGGCCATGCAGTGATCGAAGCACCACCCATCGCCTCCGCCATGATCACCACGGGCCCAGCCGGATGTGAGAGCGCGTTCCTGGCCGGGCTCATGGACGCCGGAACACCAGCCGTGCAACCTCCCGGAACGGCACGATCGCGTATACCGCGATGCCGAAGTACAGCGCCACCGCTGCTACCGGCACGGCGAGCCCGATGAGGATCGCGATCACATACCCGATGACGACGGGCAGCAGCGTCCAGCGCAGTGCCGACGGCCGATGCGAAGACCAGGCCATGATCCTGCC
Organism: uncultured Actinomycetes bacterium; assembly: GCA_963837105.1. Taxonomy (GTDB): domain Bacteria; phylum Actinomycetota; class Actinomycetes; order Streptosporangiales; family Streptosporangiaceae; genus UBA9676. The sequence continues at coordinate 117,087 of CAWIMG010000027.1, forward strand.
ACAGCAGTCCGGCTTTGAGCCGGGCGGCTGCCTGCTGGATGCGTTGGTCCCTCAGTGCGTCCGCGGCTTTGACGGGCAGCTTCAGGACGCGCCTGCTCTTGGGTGTCTTGGTGTCCCCGGAAGCGCGGACGCTGCGATAGACCGCCACCGTCCCTGCGTCCAGGTCCACGTCCGTCCAAAGGAGCGACCTGAGTTCCTCGGTGCGAAGACCGGCGAGGAGCGAGAGCACCACGTACGCATGAAGTGAGGAACCCTCTGCCGCCGCCAGGACTGCTGCGGTCTGGTCGAGCGTCAGAGACCGCGAGGGCCGTCCGCGTTTCCCTACGGGCGCGGCCACGAGCGACGCGACATTACGGCTGACGAGATCCGCTGCCTGTGCATGCCGGATGGCTCGCGCGAGGATCTGATGGACCAGTCGCAGCGATCGCGTCAACAGTGACCCGGACAGGTCCGCTAGGGCCATCTGGACGTCCTTGGCGGCCAGCTCCCGGAGCTTGATAGCTCCGAGCTTCGAGACGGCATGATCGGCAAGGTGCCGGTAGTTGGCGGCCGTGCTGGGGCTCTTGTTGGTGAGTCCTTGGGAGAGCCAATCCTCGATGCAAAGAGCCATCGTGTAGGACGGTGATGAGCGGATCCCGGAGTCCAGTTCGCGACGGAGGTCTTTGAGCTTGCCTTTGACCTCAGTTCTGGTCCGGCCGGTCACCTTGCGCCGGATGCGGCGTTTGCCGTCTGGGCCGAAGCCTAAGGAGACCGCGCCTGTCCAGCGGTTGTTGGCCGCGTCGAAGTAGATCGAGTCTTCGCCGTAACCGCGGCGGCGGGCCGTGGTTGCCATGGCCGGATGATAACAGAATGGCTCTTGGTTTGGCTCTTGCCGAGGCGCCTTGCTGTTCACAACTGGCCTCTGACCAGTCGGGACGGCGGGATTTGAACCCGCGACCCCTTGACCCCCAGGAAGCGGGTCTAGGGCATTTTGCCTGCTCAGCGATAGTCCATGGGCCTTGCGCTGAGTGCCGTGACGTGCGGGTTGTCCGGCCAGGTGCACAACGTGTGGTCCCAAAGTGGTCCCAAGCTGGCCGACCGTAAGGCCCGGCTGGTAGCCGCAGGACCAGCAAGAGGACGTTCGGCCCTCGTGCCCGGCTGCCCGGCCGCAGAACAGTAGTTGACAGGCGCCTGTGACCGGGCGGGGTCTGGCCTGGGCGCCCGGCAGCGTACCGCCCGTGTGCGGCAGGAGGCGGTCACCATGGCGGGCATGCGGTCAGCCCCGGTATCCGGGCTGCGAACCTCACGGCGCTGGCCGCGGTGGTGGGCCGCGCTGGCGGCCGTGGCGGTGCTGGCGGCAGCCGGCTGTGGGGGCGGATCCTCAGTTCCGCGCAGGCCGCCCGTGCCCCAGGCGCTCTTCCCGCAGTGGTTCTCGGCTTGCGGCCCCAACGGGCACGCGGGGAAATGCCGCACGGTGTGGGTGCCCCAGGACTGGGCACACCCGCACGGCCCGAAGATACCGCTGCTGGTCGCTGTCCTGCCCGCCACGGCAACCACCCACCCCGCGGCCCCGCTGTTCATCCTGGCCGGGTGGGGCGGTTCCGCCATCGATGACGTTGACTGGGCGGTGCAGGCGTTCGGGCGGCTGAACCAGCACATGGACCTGGTGTTCGCCGTCCAGCGCGGCACCCATTTCTCCTGGCCGCAGACCTGCCCCGGGCTGACGGCCACCGGGCCGGGGCTACGCGCGGCGGTCAACCGCTGCCTCGCCTCGGTTAACCGCGATCCCCGCCACGACACCACCGCTGCCGCAGCCAGGGACCTGGACCAGGTCAGGAAGGCGTTGGGCTACAACAAGATCAACATCTACGGGGGCTCCTACGGCGTGTCCATGGGCCTGGCCTACCTGCAGCGTTATGGCACGCATGTGCGCACCGCGGTGTTCTACAGCGGCTCGCTGCTGGACGTCCCGCTCTGGCAGCTCACCCCCCTCCACGCCCGGCAGGCCTTCGACCAGCTGGCCCGCCGCTGCGCGGCCACCCCGGCCTGCGCCCGGGCCTACCACCCGGCCGCCGACCTGGCCACCGTCACCAGCCGCCTGCGTGCCCACCCGGCGCGGGTCACCATCACCGGCCCCGGCGGGCGGCCGCAGACTATCACCATCACCCTCACCACCTTCCTCAACGCCCTCATCGACGACTACCTCTCCTCGCCGGACACAACGGTGCTGCTGCCCGAGGACCTGCACGCCTTCGCCCGCGGCCAGTGGGCCAAGGCCATCGCCGAGCGTGGGTTCGCCTCCGCGATCGCGGCCGCAGAAGCCCCCACCCAGTTGCAGGAGATCACCATCCGCTGCGGCGACGCCTGGGCCGCGATGAACCCCGCCCAGATCGCCCGGCAGGCCCGGGTGTCCCTGTTCACCCCGGCGCTGGCCGCCACAGCGGCCTGGCAGCAACAACTATGCGCGATCTGGCCGCACGACCCGGGAGTATCGGGAGTGGTGCGCAGCAACGTCCCGGTCGTGTTCGTCAACGGCACCGCCGACCCAGCCGACCCGCCCGCCAACGTCGCGGCCGCGCCGCGCACCATGCCCAACGCCCTGCTGGTCACGGTCCCCGGCGGGTCGCATGATGTCGCTCCCACCGGCTGCATCCCCGCCCAGTCCACCACGTTCATCCTGGCAGGCAAGCCCGCCAACCGGGCCGCCTGGGCCGCCTGCACCCGCACCCTTGGCCACGAATACCCGGCATTCCCGCCCGCACCGTAACGCACCGGACCGTCCAGCCAGGGGTCACCACCGCCCCGGGTGCGGAGAGGTTGCCCAGATCAGGTGGCAGGTCAAGCTGGCCGCCCTGCCACTTGACTCGAGGCACAGCAGGCCACACGGCAGGCAGCGCCTCGGATCACCTGGCACGGGACAGCAGCACCGCAAAGAGCCAGCACGACATGCCCACGGGCCCCGGCCGCGCGGCACAAGCGTCCACTGCACTTGACCGGCGGTCAAGAAGCGCCAGCACGCCCCCGGTGTGTCCGATCTTGGTCCCAAATGAGACAGAGGCCAATCCTAATATTCGAATCAGCCTTCTGACCTGCGTCGGGACGGCCGGATTTGAACCGGCGACCCCTTGACCCCCAGTCAAGTGCGCTGCCAAACTGCGCTACGTCCCGTCCGTCCGTGACGGACGCTATGACGATAGCGCAACGTGGCGCCGGCGTGTGCAGCCGGTGCGTGCGCCCGGGCGGGGGGGCGGCCCCCCGGAATGGGCACCCCTGGCCAGGTCCTGATCGTTGGATCATCGGGTGAGCGGGTATGACCTGCTTGCGTCCGCCATCTGCGACCCGACAGCAGGACGGGAATGACAACGCAAGGATCGCCGTGGGAGAGTGCACCGACGTCGCCGTTGCCAGGGACCTACCCCGGCGACACCGGGCTGGACCCGGCTGGCTGGCCGGGCGGGCAGCCAGGCAACGGTGAGGTCTTCGGCCCGCTGCCACGGCGCCGGCGCCGGCACCCCTGGCTTTTCCGCCTGACCGCGACTGTGCTGGTGCTGATCCTGCTCGCGCTGCTCGGGCTCGGCGCGCTGCTGTTGTTCACCCCATCGGTGAGCGACGCGCCGGCCCGAGCCCAGGCCATCGACCGGCAGCACCATGTCGTCTATCCCGGGCCGCCGGTGCCATACCGGTTCGCGGCGGCGCTGGTGTCCACCGAGGATCACCGGTTCTACTCCGAGCCGGGCATCGACCCGTTCGCCATCGCGCGGCTGATCGAGGGGCGCCTGACCGGCCGTCCCGACCAGGGTGGCGCCACCTTGTACCAGCAACTGGCCAAGATGCTCTACACCCCGGGCCAGTCTGGGCTCCTGGTCCAGGCAGAGGAGGTGGGGCTGGGCATCAAACTCGACCTGACCTACCCCAAGGCGCAGATCCTCCAGATGTACGCGGACGTCGCCTATTTCGGGCACCACTACTACGGCCTGGCCACGGCTAGCTGCGGCTACTTCGGCGTCACCCCGGCCCGGCTCAGCTGGCCGCAGGCGGCGATGCTGGCCGGGCTGATGCAGGCGCCGTCGGCGGACGACCCGATCGTTCACCCAGCGCTGGGGCGGGCGCGCCAGGCCCACGTGCTGCAGCGGCTGGTGGCCACCGGGGTACTCACTCAGGTACAGGCGGACCAGGCGTTCCGCCAGTCGCTCGGGCTGGCGGGCAGGCCACCCGGGGCGTGCGGTGCCGCGCGCTGAGAGTCAGCGCTAGTAGATGTCCTCGTCCCGGCCGCGGTCCGGCACCGGCTGGGGGGTCGGCTGGGGAGCGATGGTGGGGCCATCGGGCAGTGGCAGGCTCTCCGCCGGACCCGCGCCCGGGGCGGCCGGCGCGGCCCAGACAAACTTGCGGTAGGACCAGAACCGGAACAGGGTGGCGGTCCCGATCCCCAGGATCAGGGCGACGTTGTAGGCCAGTTTGCCGTCCAGGCCGAGCACGTAGTACGTGAATGCGTTGAACGTCAGCTGAATGGCCAGCCCAATGCCGTTCAGCACAACGAACAAGATGAACTCGCGGGGTATCGTGCTGCCTTCGCGGTGACGGAAGGTCCAGTACCGGTTGCCGGCATAGGTCAGGCAGGTGGCCACAATGGTGGAAACCACGATCGCAGTCAGCGGGCCGAGCCCAACCGAGAAGTGGAGCAGGTTAGCGCCGGCATCGGTCACTATGAAGCCGATGGTACCGACCACGCCGAACTTGGCGGCCTCGTGGATCAGCTGCCGGAAGCGCAGGTACAGCCGTCGGACCAGAGTCACCAGCCGCCCGTCCTCTCCTGTCCAGTACCAGAGCCGTCAAAGTGACCCTTGAGACAGTACCCCCTCCCGGGACACGACCGGGCCAACAGGGCGCATCTGGCTGCCGGGATGCCGGCCGCACCGGCGAAATCCGCTGGGTGAATGTCTGACCCGCCGGGTAGCCTCACGGGGGTGCCTGCCCTCCAGCCGCTGATCTATGCCCGTGGCCTGGTCAAGCGGTTCGGCAGCTTCACGGCCGTGGACGGGATCGACTTCGATCTAACGCGCGGGGAGGCGTTCGGGTTCCTGGGGCCGAACGGTGCGGGGAAATCGTCCACCATGCGGATGATCGGCTGCGTCTCCCCGCCGACCGCGGGTGAGCTGTCCATCCTGGGCATGGACCCGGTGACCCAGGGCCGGGAGATCCGTGCCCGGCTGGGCGTGGTGCCGCAGGAAGACACGCTGGACGTGGAACTGACCGTCCGCGAGAACCTGCTCGTCTACGGGCGGTACTTCGGCCTGCCGCGCGAGGTCATCCGTGAGCGGACCGCCGAGCTGCTGGCGTTCGTTCAGCTCAGCGACCGGGCCGAGGATCAGGTCGAGCCGCTGTCGGGGGGCATGAAACGGCGGCTCACGATCGCCAGGTCGCTCATCAACGAGCCGGACATCCTGCTGCTGGACGAGCCGACGACCGGGCTCGACCCGCAGGCCAGGCATGTGGTCTGGGACCGGCTGTTCCGGCTCAAGCAGCGGGGCGTCACCCTGGTGCTGACCACCCACTACATGGACGAGGCCGAGCAGCTCTGCGACCGGCTGGTGGTGATGGATGGCGGCAAGATCGCGGCCAGCGGCTCACCCCGGGCGCTGATCGGGCAGTACTCCACCCCCGAAGTGCTGGAACTGCGGTTCGACCCGGCCGATCACCAGCAGGCTGCCGAGAAGGTGGCCGCCGTGCCCGCCGAGCGGCTGGAGGTGCTCGCCGACCGGATCCTGCTGTACGTCACCGACGGCGAGGCGGCCCTGGCCGCGGTGCATGGGCTGGGCCTGGAACCGCTCACCTCACTGGTCCGGCGCAGCACGCTGGAGGATGTCTTCCTGCGGCTGACCGGCCGCCAGCTGGGAGAGTGATGGCCGCGGTGACCGGCTCGCTGGCCGTCCGGCAGCTGCGGTTCTGGCTGACCGACTACCGCCGGACCTGGCGCGGGTCGATCTACAGCAGCGCGCTGAGCCCGGTGCTCTTCCTCGGCGCCATGGGCCTGGGCCTGGGCACGCTGATCAACGAGCACAGCACAGCCCTGCTGGGCGGGGTCAGCTACCTGGACTTCCTGGCCCCCGGGCTGCTGGCGGCCGCCGCCATGCAGACCGCGGTGGGGGAGTGCACCTACCCGGTCTTCGGGTCGGTCAAATGGAACCGGACCTATCAGGCCGCGGCCGCCTCGCCACTGCGCCCGGCGGACATCTTCCACGGGCACATCCTGTTCTGCACCCTGCGGCTGACCATGAACTGCGCTATCTTCCTGGCGGTCGCGGCGGCGTTCGGTGCGGTCCACTCGCCGGAGACCCTGCTGACGCTGCCGGTCGCGGTGCTGACCGGGCTGGCCTTCGCCACCCCGATCGAGGCGTGGGCGGTGACCCGCACCAGGGACAGCTCGTTCGCGATGATCTACCGGTTCGGCATGATCCCGCTGTTCCTGTTCTCCGGCACCTTCTTCCCGGTCAGCCAGCTGCCCAGGTGGCTCCAGCCGGTCGCCTACCTGACCCCGCTCTGGCACGGGGTCGCCCTGTGCCGGGCGCTCAGCCTGGGCCTGGCCACCCCCGGCGCTGCGCTCGGGCACATCGGCTACCTGGCCGCGCTGGCCGTCGCCGGGATCGTGGCCGGGAACCGCGCCTACCGGCGGCGGCTCTATGTCTGACCGCACTGGTACCGGCGTCCAGGACCTCCCGCTGCGGATACTGCCGTGGCCGGCCCTTACCCGGCTGCGCCATCTGTTCGGCGGCCGGGCCAGCCTGCACCTGATCGAGCGGCATGCCCGCGCCTACAAGCATGCCTGGCTGGTGCTCCTGTCCGGTTTCGGCGAGCCGCTGTTCTACCTGCTGTCGCTCGGGGTCGGCCTGGGCAAGCTGGTTCCCCCGCTGACCGGGCCAGGCGGGCAGCAGGTCAGCTTCGCCGCCTTCGTCGCACCCGCCCTGCTGGCCACCTCGGCCATGAACGGCGCCATCTACGACTCCACCTTCAACGTCTACTTCCTGCTCAAGTACGCGAAACTGTACGACTCGGTGCTGGCCACCCCGGTGCGGGCCACCGACGTCGCGCTCGGCCAGATCGGCTGGGCACTGATCCGGAGCACCCTGTACTCGGCGGCCTTCATCACGGTCATGCTGGTCATGGGCCTGGTGCAGTCCCCGTGGGCGGTGCTGGCGCTGCCCGCCGCCATCCTGACCGGGTTCGCTTTCGCCGCGGCCGGCATGGCCGCAAGCACCTTCATGCGCAGCTGGCAGGACTTCGAGTATGTGACCCTGGTGAGCCTGCCGATGTTCCTGTTCTCCACCACCTTCTACCCGCTCAGCGTCTACCCGCGCGGCCTGCAGATCGTGGTCGAGTGCACCCCGCTCTACCAGGCGGTCACCCTGCTGCGCGGGCTCACCCTCGGCGGCGTGGGGCCGGCCCTGCTGGTGCCGGTCGGCTACCTGTCGGTCATGGCCGTGACCGGGCTGGTGATCGCCGGCCGCCGGGTGGGCAGCTTGCTGCTGACCTGACCATCCGGTTCACTGGCGCACCAACCTGGCCCCGGCTGGCTAGGCTGACGGGCAGGATGGGGCAGGTGCCAGGCAGGCCCGATGGCGGCCGGTGAGCCCCGGGAGGGAGCGCCCATGGCGACCAGCCGCGGCCCGCGCTCGCCCAGGTAGACCCAGTGGCGCAGGATCAGGACCTGCCGCCGGCCGCAGCCGGTGGCAGCCAGCAGCCGGTGACCACCGCGAGCAGCCACGAGCCGGTGACTGGCGCTGGCAGCCCGCTGCCGGTGACGGCCGCCAGCGCGGGCGGACAGTTGGCCAAAGCCGGGCCGGACCGGGTCACCTGGCTGCTCGCCGCCATCACCTTCGCCGTCTACACGACCATCTCGGTCTTCCGCTACCTGCGGATGGATCCGGGTTCCTGGGATCTGGGCATCTACACCGAGTACGTGCGCCAGCTTGCTGGCCTGCATGCCCCGGTGGTCACCATCAAGGGCGCGGGCTTCAACCTGCTGGGCGACCATTTCCAGCCGATCGTGGCGCTGATCGCGCCGTTCTACCGTATCTTCCCGACCCCGGTGACCCTGCTGGTCGCGCAGGCGCTGCTGACCGCGATCTCGGTCTTCCCGGTCTGCCGGGCGGCCAGGGAACTGCTCGGCACCGGCGTGAGCCGGGTGATCGGCGCTGCCTACGGGTTCTCGTGGGGCCTCCAGCAGATGATCATCTTCGACTTCCACGAGATCGCGTTCGCCGTCCCGCTGATCGCGTTCTCGCTGTCGGCGCTGGTGCGCCGCCGCCCGTGGGCCGCCGCCGCGTGGGCACTGCCGCTGGTCTTCGCCAAAGAGGACCAGGGCTTCACGGTGGCCGTGATCGGCCTGGTCATGCTGGGCATGGCGGTCACGGCGGGGCGCCACCCCGGACCTGCCGGTCACGCCCGCACCGGACCCGCCGGGCCCACGCTCACCGGGCGGCCGTGGGCCGGCCAGGCAGCCAGCCAGGCGGCCAGCGCCTGGGCCATCGCAGGCGGGCTGCTGGTCATCTGGGGTCTGGGCTGGTCGGCGCTGGCGATCGAGGTGATCATCCCGCACTTCAACCCGGCCCATCACTACCCTTACTGGTTCGACGGTGGTGTGCTGGCCCCGGGCGGCCACCACTTCTCGGCCAGCGGCCTGCTGGCCCAGCTCAGCAAGTCCGGCCCGGAGAAGCTGCGGACCACCCTGATGGTGCTGCTGCCGGTGGCGTTCCTGGCCCTGCGCTCGCCGCTCGCGCTCATCACGCTGCCGACCCTGGTGCTGCGGTTTCTGGCCACCAACAGCAGCTACTGGGGGACGAACTGGCACTACAACGCGACCCTGATGCCCATCGTCTTCCTGGCCGCGATCGACGGCCTGGCCCGCATCCAGGCGCATGCCGCCCGCCGGGCCGCAGAACGGGCCGGGCAACGGGCCGGCTTCCCGCTGGCCAGAAGGGCCGGCCGCTACGCCGCCGCGGTGATGGCGGCGATCGCGGTGGTGCTGGCGTTCCGCTTCCCGCTGTCGGACGTCTGGAAGCCGCAGACCTATGACATCACCGCGCATGCCCGGGCCGACCGGGCGGCGGTGGCCGCGATCCCGCCCGGCACGACGGTGGTGGCCACACTGAGCCTGCTGGCGCCACTCGCCACCCGGGACACCACCTACTGGATCGGCACCTCCGGCCGCCTGATCCCGCCCTACCTGGTGTTCGACGGACTGGACAGCGGCTACTCGCCGACGCCGCGCAACGTCCCGGCCTTCATCACCCGCATCTATCCGCAGGCACGCTTCCGGGCCATCTTCCGGGCCGACGACGTCTACGTGTTCCGCCTCGTGAGCCAGACCGCCCAGGGCGGCGCCCGATAGCCCGCCCGGCCGGCGTCCGGCAAGCTACCGGTAGGTAAAGTGCTGACCGGACCCGGCGGGAGGCGCCATGGACTTCGCGTACGACGAGCGGACGCAGGAACTGCGGGACCGGCTCCTTGCCTTCATGGCCGAGCACGTGTACCCGGCGGAGCCGGTCCTCGCCGGGCAGATCGCCGCGGCAGCCGCGGCCGGGGACCCGTGGCGGCGGCCGCCGGTGGTGGAGACGCTCAAGGCCGAGGCGCGCCGGCAGGGACTGTGGAACCTGTTCCTGACCGGGCCTGGCGGCGCCGGGCTGACCAACCTGCAGTACGCGCCGCTGGCGGAAATCACCGGGCGCAGCCCCAGGCTCGCCCCGGAGGCGCTCAACTGTGCCGCCCCCGACACCGGCAACATGGAACTGCTGGCCGAGTCTCGGCAGCGAGCAGCAGCGTGAGCAGTGGCTCGTCCCGCTGCTGGCCGGGGAGATCCGCTCGGCGTTCTGCATGACCGAACCGGCGGTCGCCTCCTCCGACGCCACCAACATCGCCACCCGGATCGAGCGCACCGGTGACAGCTACGTGATCAACGGCCGCAAGTGGTGGTCGTCCGGTGCGATGGACCCGGCCTGCGCGATCCTCATCGTGATGGGCAAGACCGACCCGGGCGCGGAGCGGCACCGGCAGCAGTCGATGATCCTGGTGCCCAGGGACACCCCCGGGGTGAAGGTCGTCCGGGGCATCAGCGTGTTCGGGTTCGACGACGCCAGCCACGGCGGTCATGCCGAGGTGGAGTTCACCGACGTCACCGTCCCGGCCGCCAACCTCATCGGCGGCGAGGGCGACGGGTTCGCGATCGCGCAGGCCCGGCTCGGCCCGGGCCGCATCCACCACTGCATGCGGCTGATCGGTGCCGCCGAGCGCGCGCTGGAACTGATGTGCCGGCGGGTGATGGAACGCACCGCGTTCGGCCGCCCGCTCGCCGAGCAGGGCGTCATCCAGGACTGGATCGCCGAGTCCCGGGTCCGGATCGAGCAGGCCCGGCTGCTGGTGCTGAAGACTGCCTGGCTGATGGACACCGTCGGCAACAAGGGCGCGCACACCGAGATCCAGGCGATCAAGGTAGCCACCCCGGCGATGGCGGAGTGGGTCATCGACAAGGCCATCCAGGCGCACGGCGCCGCCGGGGTCAGCCAGGATCTGCCGCTGGCCCACCTGTGGGCCGGCGCCCGCACGCTCCGGTTCGCCGACGGCCCGGACGAGGTGCATAAACGCTCCCTGGCCCGGCGGGAACTCCGCGCGTACACCGGCTGACAGCCACCGCGGCCCCACCGGCAGACAGATAGAGAAACAGGAAGGGACACCATGCCACAGGACACGCAACGGGTGGCCATCGTGACCGGGGCCGCCCGCGGGATCGGGGCGGCCACCGCACGCAGGCTCGCCGCAGATGGGATGGCGGTCGCCGTGCTCGACCTGGACGCCAGCACCTGTGCCGGCACCGTGGATGCGATCACCGGCGACGGCGGCCGGGCCATGGCCGTCGGCGCCGACGTCAGCCAGGCCGACCAGGTGGAAGCCGCGGTCGGCAAGGTGGTCGCCGAACTCGGCCCGCCCGCGATCCTGGTCAACAACGCCGGGGTGATCCGCGACAACCTGCTGTTCAAGATGACCGAGGACGACTGGGACACGGTGCTGGGCGTCCACCTGCGCGGTGCGTTCCTGATGAGCCGGGCGGCCCAGAAGCACATGGTCGACCAGCGGTTTGGCCGCATCGTCAATCTGTCCTCAAGCTCCGCACTGGGCAACCGGGGCCAGGTCAACTACTCCGCGGCCAAGGCGGGCATGCAGGGCTTCACCAAGACCCTGGCGATCGAGCTTGGCCCGTTCGGGATCACCGCGAACGCGGTCGCGCCCGGCTTCATCGTCACCGACATGACCGCCGCCACCGCGGCCCGGATCGGCATGTCGTTCGATGACTTCCAGCAGATGGCCGCCAGCCAGGTCCCGGTCCGCCGGATCGGCCAGGTCGAGGACGTCGCGCACGTCATCTCGTTCCTGTGCAGCGAGGGCGCCGGGTTCGTGTCCGGCCAGGTGATCTACGTGGCGGGCGGCCCGCTGTGCTGACCGGCACCGGCCAGACCGCGGGCGCGGACGCGCTGCGCGGGCAGGTCCGCGATTTCCTGGCCGGGCATGACCCGGCCAGGATGGACCGGCTGGATTTCCTGCGGGCCCGGTTCGACGCCGGGCTGGCCTGGGTGCACTACCCGGCCGGCCTGGGCGGCCAGGGCCTGCCCCGCTCCCTGCAGTCGGTGGTGGAGGCGGAGTTCGCCGCGGCCGGTGCCCCGGACAACGACCCGGCCCGGATCCTGATCGGCCTGGGCATGGCGGCCCCGACGATCCTCGGCTTCGGCACCGACGAGCAGAAGGCCCGCTGGCTGCGGCCGCTGTGGACCGGTGAGGAAGTCTGGTGCCAGCTGTTCAGCGAGCCCGGCGCCGGGTCCGACCTGGCCGGGCTGGCCACCCGGGCGGTACCGGACGAGGGTGGCCAGAGCTGGCGGGTGAACGGGCAGAAGGTGTGGACATCGCTGGCCCACCGCGCCCGCTGGGGCCTGCTGGTTGCCCGCACCGACCCGGACGTGCCCAAGCATGCCGGGCTCACCTATTTCGCCTGCGACATGACCGATCCCGGGGTGGAGGTCCGGCCACTGCGCCAGCTCACCGGCGAGGCCGAGTTCAACGAGGTCTTCCTGACCGACGTGACCGTCCGCGACAGTGACCGGATCGGGGCGGTCGGGGAAGGCTGGCGGGTCGCCACCGGCACGCTGATGAACGAGCGGATCGCCATCGGCGGCACCGCCCTGCCGCGCGAGGGCGGCATGGTGGGCATGGTCGCGGCCAGCTGGCGGGAGCACCCGGAGCTGCGCACCCCGGGCCTGCACGACCGGCTCGTCCGGCTGTGGGCCGACAGCGAGGTCGCCCGGCTGTCCTCCGAGCGGCTGCGCCAGCAGCTGGCGGCCGGCCAGCCCGGCCCGGAAGGCTCGGCAGCCAAGATCGTGTTCGCCCGGCTCAACCAGGAACTGGCCGCGCTCGAGCTGGAGCTGTCCGGCGCGGACGGCCTGCGCTACGACGACTGGACGCTGCGCCGCCCGGAGACCGTGAGCTTCCTCACCCGCGGCCCCGGCTACCGCTACCTGCGCGCACGCGGGAACTCGATCGAGGGCGGCACCTCCGAGATCCTGCGCAACATCATCGCCGAGCGGGTGCTCGGCCTGCCCGCCGAACCGCGGACGGACACCAGCGTTCCCTGGAAGGACCTGCCCCGATGACCCAGGCCCCAGCCGCGCCGGCCGGCCGCGCCACCCGGCTGCCCGACCTGCGCTACTCCAGCACCGAGGATGAGCTGCGGTCCGCGGTCCGCGACCTGCTGGCCGATCGCAGCCCCTGGCCGTCAGTGCTAGCCAGGACCGAAACCGAGATGCCTAACGACGGTGCCCTGTGGCACTCGCTCGCCGCCGACCTGGGCACGGCCGGGCTGCTCATCGGCGAGGAGCGGGGCGGGGCGGGCGCCAGCTACCGGGAGGCGGCGGTGGTCGCCGAGGAAACCGGCCGGGCGGTGGCAGCCGTTCCGTATCTTGGCTCGGCCGTGGTGGCCACGGCGGCGCTGCTGGCCAGCGACGATGAGCTGCTCAGCCCGCTGGCCGCGGGGGAGGTGACCGCGGCGCTGGCAGTGGAGTTCGCCCGGATGCCGCCGGCCGGGCCGGGCGCGGCGGTCGCCAGCGGGGTGCGGGTAGGCGCCGCCCGGCCCGGCGACCCGGCCGGGCAGGTGCGGCTGACCGGCGCGGTGGCCGGGGTGGCCGACGCGCTCCTCGCCGGCGTGCTGCTGGTGCCCGGCGACGGGGTGCCGTTCGGCCTGTATGCGGTAGACGCCGGTGACCCCGGGGTGAGCCGGGCGGCGGTGGTGTCGCTGGACGCCACCCGGCCGCTGTGCGACCTGGCCTTCGACGACGCACCCGGGCGGCTGGTGGCGAGCGGGCCGGCGGCGGCCGGGGCGGTCGCGTCGGCGCTGGCGGCCGGTGCGGGCATGCTCGCGTCTGAGCAGCTCGGGGTGGCCGAGCGCTGCCTGGAGATGACCGTCGCCTACCTGAAGGAGCGGCGGCAGTTCGGCCGGGTGGTCGGCTCGTTCCAGGCGCTCAAGCACCGGCTGGCCGACCTGTGGGTGGCGGTGACCCAGGCCCGGGCCGCGGCCCGGTACGCGGCCGCCTGCCTGGCCGATGGCGACCCGGATGCGCCGGTCGCGATCGCGCTGGCCAAGGCGGCCTGCGGGGACGTGGCCGTGCACGCGGCGCAGGAGTGCGTGCAGATGCACGGCGGGATTGGCTTCACCTGGGAGCACCCGGCCCACCTGCTGCTGAAGCGGGCCAAGAGCGGGTCACTGGCGCTGGGCACTCCCGACCGTCACCGGGCCCGGCTGGCTGAGCTGGTCAACCTGCCGCCTGCACCCCCCGGTGGTTCATGATCCTGAAGATTTTTCCGCTGTATGCGCGTAAGAGTCTTCAGGATCATGAAGGAGGGACCCATGGAAACAGTGGCCGGGGCGGGCGTGGTCGTCACCGGGGCGGGCAGCGGGATCGGGGCGGCGCTGGCGCGCCGGTTCGCGGCCGAAGGCGCCCGGGTGGTGGTCAACGACATCGACCCAGCGGCAGCGGCGGCGGTGGCCGCCGCCTGCGGGGCGGTGGCGGCGCCCGGCGACGCGGCCACCGAACAGGGGGTGGCCGCGCTGGTCAGCGCGGCCACCGCGGCGCTCGGTGAGATCGACCTTTTCTGCGCCAACGCGGGTGTGGCCCGGCCCGGCGGGGAGGAGGCCGCCGAGCCCGACTGGGACGCCTCCTGGCAGGTCAACGTGATGGCGCACGTCCGGGCCGCACGGCTGCTGCTGCCGGCCTGGCTGGAACGCGGCAGTGGCCACCTGATCTGCACTGTCTCCGCGGCCGGGCTGCTCACCATGCTCGGCTCGGCGCCGTACTCGGTCACCAAGCACGCGGCGCTGGCCTTCGCCGAGTGGCTGTCCGCGACCTACCGGCACCGGGGCATCACCGTGCAGGCGATCTGCCCGCAGGGGGTGCGGACCCCGATGATGACCGGAATCTCGCCGGTGGCGGAGCTAATCCTGGGCGATTCCGCGATCACGCCGGACGTGGTGGCGGACGCGGTGCTCGCGGGGCTGGCCGACGGGCGGTTCCTGATCCTGCCGCACCCGGAGGTGGCGCGGATGTACGCGGGCCGGGCCGCCGACCCCGACCGGTGGCTGGGTGGCATGAACAAGCTTCAGCGCAAGGTCGAGGCAGCGCAATGAGCGGCCCCATTCCCGGGACTTTCCTGGTCAGAGGTGTCAGCACCGGCGTGAGCTAGCTGGCATGCTGTCGGGTATGGATTCGGCGGGAACGGGGATGGCGAGCACGGGGATGCTCCATCACATCGAGCTGTGGGTACCCGATCTGACCCGGGCCGAAGTCAGCTGGGGGTGGCTGCTCGGGCAGATTGGCTATCTGGTCTACCAGGAGTGGCCTGAGGGCAAGAGCTGGCGGTCGGGCCTCACCTACATCGTCATCGAGCAGTCACCCGACCGGGTGGCCGGGCGGCACGACCGGTGCCGTCCTGGCATGAACCACCTCGCCTTTCACATGGCGTCCCGGGAAGAGCTGGACGAGGTCGTGCTGCACGCGCCCGATCACGGGTGGCGGCTGCTCTACCCCGACCGTCACCCGTTCGCGGGCGGCGACGACCACTACGCCGCCTACCTGGAGAACCGTGACGGTTACGAGGTGGAACTGGTCGCCCCCGCGGCCGAGGCCGGCTGACCGGGCAGCACCGATCAGCAGGCAGCAGCGCCGGTCCGCGTGGCAAATAAAGACAACCCCGCGAAGGACACCCGCCTGATTCCGGGCTGACCGAAACACGGGCGTAATGCGGGAACTGCACGCCCTGGACCCGTTGCCGGGGGTGTAACAGCCGGGAAATCTGTCCGAAACCCGCCCATGGGAAACATGAAGCGTTCGTGCTGGACGCCGAGTGGCAGGCCGGGGAATCCCGGCCGCCGCGCCCTCGGGGTGAGCCCATGGAGGCAGGAGATCGGTGAATCCTTATGCAAGCTGGCTGAGCTCGGGAGACAACGCGTGGCAGATGACTGCCGCGACCCTCGTCGGCCTCATGAGCATCCCGGCCCTCGCCGTGATGTACGGCGGGCTGGTCCAGAAGAAGTGGGCCGTCAACACCATGCTGATGGTGTTCTGCACGTTCTGTCTCACCCTGGTCGTCTGGGTCCTGTGGGCCTTCAAGATGGGCTTCGGTGAGCCCTGGATCGGCGGCAGCCTGCACCTGCTGGGCAGGCCCCAGCCAGTGGTCGGCGCCTCCGGCGAGCAGGCCCAGGCCAGCATCCCGCTGCTGACCGGCCTGATGCCGAAATTCCGGTTCCCGGAAGGGTCGCTGGTCTACTTCCAGTTCGTGTTCGCCGCGATCACCCCGATCCTGTTCATCGGCAGCGTGATTGGCCGGATCAGCTTCAAGGTCTGGCTGATCTTCGTGCCGCTGTGGATCACCTTCGCCTACGCGGTCAACGCCTTCCTGCTGTGGGGTGGCGGCTTCTGGGCGGGCAAGGGTGCGCTGGACTTCAGCGGCGGTTACGTGATCCATCTGGCGGCCGGCGTCTCCGGTTTCGTGGCGGCGGCGGTGGTCGGGCCGCGGCTCAAGCGCGACCGCGAGCACGGCGTGCCCAACAACCTGATCTTTGTCTCGGTCGGTGCGGGCATCTTGTGGCTCGGCTGGAACGGGTTCAACGGCGGTGACCCGTACTTCGCGGGCGCGGACGCGACCGCGGCCGTGATCAACACCAACCTGGCCACGGCCGTGGCCATGATGACCTGGATCGTCATGGACATGATCGGCGGCCCGGGGCGCAAGGCGACCTTCCTGGGCGGGATCAACGGCATGATCTGCGGCCTGGTCGCCATCACCCCGGCGGCCGGCTACGTGAACGGTGTCGGCGCCATCATCATCGGCCTCGTGGCCTCGACCATCGTCTGGTTCGCCTGGAACTACCTGAGCAAGGTCCGCCCGTTCAGCAAGGTCGACGACGCGCTCGGGGTGGTGTACACCCACGGCATCGCCGGCCTGCTCGGTGGCCTGCTGGTGGGCCTGCTGGCCGACCCGAAGATGATCGTCTACCTCGGCGTCGGCAAGAGCCCTAGCGTCTCCACCGCGGGCCTGTTCTACGGGAACCCGAAGCAGCTGCTCATCCAGGCCGGTGCCGCGCTGACCGTGATCGTCTGGGACGGCCTGGTCACCTTCCTCATCCTCCGGGGCATCGGGCTGTTCATGAAGCTGCGGATACCCGACGAGGAACTGGAGGTGGGCGACGCGATGGTGCACGGCGAGGAGGCCTACCCGTCCGAGGAACTCACCCGGGTCGGGGCGGTGCCGGCGCTCAGCGGCACGGCGGCCGGGGCGGGGAAGCCAGCGGAACCGGCAGCGCACCGCGACGGCTGAGCGGGACGGCGGGTGGCCCTGTCCGCGGGGTCACCCGCCTGCGCGCGGCCTGGTCAGAGATTGGCGACGGCCGGGATGACCTCGCTGCCGATGATCTCCAGCGGGGTTACCTCCCACACATCGGCGACCCCCCCGATCGCGGCCTGAAATCCCATCTGGGCCAGCTGGCCAAGCCGGTCGATCATCTCGCCGGTGTGCTCGCCCTTGGCGCCGGGATCGAAGATGAAATAGCAGGTCTTGGTGATCTCGTCGTAGTCCCGGCCCTCCGCCTCGCAGTGGCCGCGCAGCACGTCCAGCTTGCGGGCCAGGTCCGCGGTGGGGAACAGGTTGCACGCCTGGGCGTAGCGGGCCACCAGCCGCAGTGTCTTGCGCTCGCCGCCCCCGCCGATCATGACTGGTGGATGGGGTGCGGACAGCGCCTGCGGTGAGTTCAGCGGCCGCGCCAGCTGGTAGTGCCGGCCCTGGTAGGGGCTCTGGTCGCCGCGCCACATCTGCAGGCAGATCTGGAGCGTCTCCTCCAGCCGCTCGAAGCGTTCCGCCACCGGCGGGAACGGAATGCCCAGGCCGCGGGATTCCTCCTCGTTCCAGGCCGCGCCGATACCCAGCCAGGCCCGCCCGCCGGACAGCACGTCGAGCGTGGTCACGATCTTGGCGAGGATGCCCGGGTGCCGGTACACGGCGCCGGTCACCAGGGTCATCAGCTTGACCCGCGAGGTGAGTCCGGCCAGGTAGCCCAGCGTCGTGTAGGCCTCCAGCATTTCCTGGTCGGCTGGGCCGATCGCGCCGATCTGGAAAAAGTGGTCCATCACGGAGACGAACGAAAAGCCCGCCTCATCCGCGGTGCGGGCGACCCTGGCCAGGTCCGCACCGAGCCGGGCCGGGCCGCCCGGGCTGGTGAAATCAGGGATCTGCAGACCGATCTGCATGCCACCACCTCCGGCAGGAGGCTTTCATACCGGCCGGCCGGCGCGCTGGCCGGGGCACCGCCGGGTTCCCCGCACAATGGGATGATGAGCCAGCCGCCGGTGCCGAAGGCGAGCACGATCGTCACCAGTGACGGGGTGCCGATCGATGCCGTGCACCTGCCGCGCGACAGCGAGCTGGCGATCGTGCTGGCGCACGGGTTCACCCTGTCCTGGCAGCACGGCCATGTGTGGCGGGTGGCCAACCGCCTCAACCGGATCGGCGGGGTGGTGACCTTCGACTTTCGCGGGCACGGCCGGTCCGGTGGCCTGTCCACGATGGGCGACCGGGAGATCCGGGACCTCGATGTGGCCGTGGCCTACGCGCAGGAGCTGGGCTACCAGCGCATCGCCGTGGTCGGCTTCTCGATGGGTGCCTCGATCGTGGTCCGCTACGCGGGCCTGATCGGCGGCGTGGATGCCGCGGTCTCGGTGAGTGGCCCCGGGCGCTGGTACTACCGCGGCACCGCGCCGATGCGCCGGGTGCACTGGGCGGTGGAGCGGCGGGCTGGCCGGCTGGTAACCCGGACCTGGCTGAAGACCAGGGTGAGCCCGGTGCCCTGGAATCCGGTGCCGGTCCCGCCTGCTGAGGCGGCCGCCCAGGTGGCCCCGATCCCGTTCCTGGTGGTGCACGGCGACCAGGATGAGTATTTCCCGGTCGAGCACGCCTACCAGCTCTACGATGCTGCCCACGAGCCCAAGGAACTGTGGGTGGTGCCCGGCTTCGGCCACGCTGAGTCCAGCGCCAGCAACAGCCTGGTCAACCGGATCGGGGGCTGGGTACGGCAGGCGGCACTGCCCGGGAGCAACGGCCGGGCAGGCCAGCAGGGAGCAGGCCAGAAAGCGGGGTAAACCGGGTAAGCCTGGCAACCAAGGCAAACCCGTTGGGCGGGCGGCAATACCAGGCTCTCCGCCGCAATTGTTGGCACTAACCAGCAATATTTCGTGATATATAATCGGCTGACACCTGATACCCCCTTGTTCGGCCAGGTCAGGGCCGGTATGCATAGGTAAATGCGCCACGGTGGGGCCTGCACCGCCGTTCGGCATTGACCGACAATCAGCGGAAGAGGTAAGGGCCGTGACGGAGGCAGATCGGCAGATCGCGGGCCGGTACACCGTGCAGAGCGTGGCGCGGGCCCTGCGGATGGTCGAGATGGTGGCGGACGGCCCGGTGGCCGGGGTCACGCTCAGCGAACTGGCCCGGGGACTGGGCATCTCCAAGAGCAGCACGCTGTCTCTGGCCCGGACCCTGGTGGGCTTCGGGTACCTGATCGATGCCAGGCCTGGCTACACGCTCGGCCCGGCGCTGGGCCGGCTGGGCGACGCCGTATTCCGGCAGCTCCCGCTGTGCGAGCTGGCCCGCCCGGCCATCGAGGACCTGCTGCAGGCCACCCAGCTGACCTCGCAGGTCGCGGTGAGCGATCACGGCTACCTGGTGTTCGTCGACCGGGTGCACAGCCCTGGCCAGGTGCGCTACTACACCCAGCTGGGCGAGCGCGAGCTGCCGTTTCAGTCGGCCGCGGGCAAGGCGATGCTCTCGACGATGGGCGTGGCCAACGTCCGGCAGCTCTGGCCCGAGCATGGGATTCCCGCCCGGACCAGCCGCACCATCACCGACGTGGACACATTGCTGACCAACCTGGCCACCGCGCGCAGGTCCGGGTTCGCCGTGGACGACGAGGAAGACGCGGACGGGGTGGTCTGCGTCGGCGCGGCCTTCTTCGGCCGTGGCGACACCTGCGCGGGCGCGCTGAGCGTCACCGGGGTCAAGGACGAGCTGCCAGCTCCCCGGATCGGCGAGCTAGGCGGTATCGTCCGCCGGGCCGCCGACCGGGTCTCCACCATCCTGGGCGGTCACGCCTACGCCGATCTGGGGCTAGCCGCGGACTGAGCGACCCCGGCCTCTGAGCGGCCGCGACGCCTCACCAGCTGGCCGGCAGCGGCTTGCCTTCGCTGTAGCCGGCCGCGCTCTGGATCCCGACCGTGGCCCGTTCGTGCAGTTCGCCGAGCGTGCTCGCGCCGGCGTAGGTGCAGGCGCTGCGAAGCCCGGCGGTGATCTGGTCAATCAGGTCCTCCACCCCCGGCCGCTGCGGGTCGAGATACATCCGGGCGGTGGAGATGCCCTCCTCGAACAGTTCCTTGCGGGCCCGCTCGAACGGCGAGTCGGCCACCGAGCGCAGCCGTACCGCTCTGGCCGAGGCCATCCCGAAACTCTCCTTGTACAGCCGCCCGTCGGCGTCGCGGAACGTGTCGCCGGGCGACTCATAGGTGCCCGCGAACCAGGACCCGATCATGACGTTGGCGGCCCCGGCGGCCAGGGCCAGCGCGACATCCCGCGGGTGCCGGACGCCGCCGTCCGCCCAGACGTGCGCGCCCAGCCGGCGTGCCTCCGCCGCGCACTCCAGCACCGCGCTGAACTGCGGCCGTCCGACGCCGGTCATCATCCGGGTGGTGCACATGGCGCCCGGGCCGACCCCCACCTTGACGATGTTGGCGCCGGCTGCCACCAGGTCACGCACACCTTCAGCGGTGACCACGTTGCCGGCGGCCACCGGCACCGGCGGGGCGGTGTCGCGGACCGCGCGCAGCGCGCTGATCATCTTGTCCTGATGGCCGTGCGCGGTGTCCACCACCAGCAGGTCGATCCCGGCCGCGATCAGCTGCTTGGCCTTCAGCGCGACATCCCCGTTGATGCCGACCGCGGCGCCGATCCGCAGCCGCCCGGCCGAATCGGTCGCCGGCTTGTAGAGCGTCGCCCGCAGGGCACCGGTCCGGGTCAGGATGCCGACCAGCGCCCCGCCGGCGTCAACCACCGGCGCCAGCCGGTGCCGCCCACCCTGCAGCATGCCAAACGCCTGCTGGGGGTCGGTCCCGGCAGCCAGGGTGAGCAGGTCGGTGGACATCACCTGGCGGAGCTGGGTGAAGCGGTCCACGCCCTGGCAGTCCGCCTCGGTCACCACCCCGGCCGGCCGGCCGCCCTCGACCACGACCACGGCCCCGTGTGCCCGCTTGGGCAGCAGGCTGAGCGCCTGCCCGGTGGTGTCGCCTGGGCCCAGCGTGATCGGGGTGTCGTGGACCAGGTCCCGGTCCTTCACCCAGGTGACCACGTCGGCCACCACGTCGATCGGGATGTCCTGGGGCAGGATCGCGATCCCGCCCCGGCGGGCGATGGTCTCGGCCATCCGGCGGCCGGAGACGGCCGTCATGTTGGCCACCACCACCGGGATGGTGGTCCCGCTGCCGTCGCCGGTGCGCAGGTCAACATCGAGCCGGGAGCCCACCGCCGACCGGCCCGGGACGAGGAAAACGTCACTGTAGGTCAGGTCGTGCGGCACGGCCTGACTGGAGAGGAACCGCACCTGTCCGATTCTGCCGCACCCGTGGCCCCTATCCTGCTGTCGGTGACCACCGGCAGCCCCGAACCTGGCAGGACGCTGCGCCTGCGCGGCCGGGAGTGGCCGCCCGGCTCGTTCGGCATCATGGCGGTGATCAACCGGACGCCGGACTCGTTCTTCGACCACGGCTCCACCTACGAGTTCGGGGCCGCGATGGCGGCCGCGGACCGGGCGGTCGCCGATGGCGCCGGGATCGTGGACATCGGCGGGGTGAAGGCGGGCCCGGGCGAGGATGTGACCACGGCCGAGGAGATCCGGCGGGTGGCCGGGCTGGTGGCGGCCATCCGGGCCCAGCACCCGTC
Organism: uncultured Actinomycetes bacterium; assembly: GCA_963837105.1. GTDB lineage: Bacteria > Actinomycetota > Actinomycetes > Streptosporangiales > Streptosporangiaceae > UBA9676. Next base: position 138,633 of record CAWIMG010000027.1, read on the forward strand.
GGTGGTGATCAGCGTGGACACCTGGCGCGCGGAGGTGGGCGAGGCGGTTGCCCGGGCCGGCGCGGACCTGCTCAACGACGCCTGGGGTGGCGCTGACCCGGACCTGGCCCGGGTGGCGGCGGCACACGGACTGGGGCTGGTCTGCTCACACGCGGGCGGGCTGGCCCCGCGGACCCGGCCGCACCGGCCCGCCTACGCCGATGTGGTGGCGGAGGTGCGCGGCTACGTCACGGCGGCGGCGGAACGGGCGGTCGCGGCCGGCGTGCGCCCGGACGGGATCGTGATCGACCCCGCCCACGACTTCGGCAAGAACACCTGGCACTCGCTGGCGCTGACCCGGCATACCGCGGATTCTGGTGGCCACCGGCTGGCCGGTACTGGTAGCGGTCTCGAACAAGGATTTCATCGGGGAGAGCATTGGCCTGCCGCTGGCCGAGCGGGGGGAGGGAACCACCGCCGCGCTGGCGGTCTGCGCCTGGGAAGGCGCCCGGCTTTTCCGGGTGCACGACGTGCCCGCCGCCCGGGACGCCCTGGCCACGGTCGCAGCGCTGCGGGACGCCCTGGCTGGCGGGAAACCGGCGGGCGGGAAACCGGCTGGCCGGGTCAGGGGGAGCTGAAGGCGGCGAACATGATGGCCGTGATCCGGTCCACCATCTCGTCCCTGGGCAGCCGAACTTCCACGCTGAGCAGGTAGTTCACCCGCTCCAGCATCATCAGGCAGGCCACGGCGGTCAGTTCCGCCCGCCCGGCCGGCGCGGTCGCCCAGCCGCCGCTGGTATCCCCGGCCGCCGGGGCCGCGGTCATGCCCTGGGTCATCGCCTCGGCCAGCCGGAACAGCAACTGGAGCCCGTCCCCCCAGACCTCCTCGCCGACGATGTCGGCCTGGCTGAGGATGCGGATCACCGCGGCGTGGGCGGAGTAGGTCTGGCAGAACCGGTCCACCCACTCCCGCAGCGCCACCCGGCCGTCCTCGTTGCGGGTGACCACCGGGAAGGCGTCGGTGAGCACGCCCATGTCGTGCAGCGCGTCCCGCAGCAGCGCCTTGAACAGGTCATCCTTGTTGGCGAAGTACAGGTAGAAGGTGCCGTGCGAGGTCCGCGCGCGGCGCACGATGTCGTCCACCCGGACCGTCTGGTAGCCGCGCTCATCGAACTCGGCCAGGCCCGCCTCAAGCAGCCTGCGTACCGTCTGGCGGCCCTGCGCTCGCAGTTCCCGGTCCTGCGCCGGGCGGCCGCCGCCCAGCGATGGCCGCTTGCCTCTTGCCCCTTCGCCCCGGGCCCGGCCTGCGGGTGACGACTTCTTCACGGCGGGCTGATCGCCCGCCTCCCCGGATGCTGTGCCGGGGCCTGCTTCCCGACTCATGCTCGGAGACTAGCCCGCCCGGGGCCGGGACCGCCCGCTTTATGGCCGCCGGCATGTTCAGGCTGGCCCGCCGGTCACCCGGATCTCACCCAGATCGCGTGTTCTGCCCCGGCCGCGTGCCGGTTAGGGTTGACCGCGATGAGGTGCCTCCCGCGGCGCAGGGCGCCGCGACCGGCCGCCGTCAGGTTCCGCGCATGGCGGGGCGCTGCGGCCTCAGGGGCAATGGCCGCGATGCTCGCCGGCGTCCCGCTGGCGGGCCAGTTCCTCCCGCTCAGCCCGGCCATGACCCGCCCGGCGGAGCCGGGCCCGTCCCCGGCCGCCGGCACCGGCGGCCGCGCCAGCACCGGCGGCCCGGCCAGCGCCGGCTTTACCGGGATCGTCCTGCCCGATCTGGCGGTGGTCCGGCCGCGGGGCATCACCGACGCGAAGCTGGCCGCGCTGGCCCGGCTGACCGGGGTGCGGGAGGTGCTGGCCATGGATGGCGCCGCGCTCGCCTTCCGCGGCCATCGGGTCAACGTGCTTGGTGTCGATGTCCGGCGGTTCCGGTCCTGGACGCCGCTGGCCACCGCCTCCGACCAGCGGCTGTGGGCAGGGCTGGCGGCGGGTGGCTTCGTCGCCTCCCCGGCCGCCCAGCAGCTGCTGGGGCTGCGGGCCGGGGCCAGCTACCGGCTGCCGGCCGCCTCCCGGGTGACCCTGACCTACCGCGGCCCGGCCAGCTTCGGTGTGGGCGGTGCCGAGCTGGTGGTCAGCGACGCGGTGACCGCCCGGCTCGGGCTCAACCGCCGCGTGGTCGCCCTCCTCAGCGCCCCCGGGGTGGCCATGGGCCCGCTGGACAGCAGGGTCCGCGCGGTGCTGGGCGGCGGCCGGCTGGTCCGGCTGCGGGCGCCGCAGCTCCCGGTGGACAGCGCCCCCGCCGGGCGGCCGGGCACGTACCTGGAGCTGTTCCGCGCCTCGGCGGCGAGGTACTGCCCCGGCCTGTCGTGGACGGTGCTGGCCGCGATCGGCCAGATCGAGAGCGGCGACGGCACCAATAACGGCCCGTCCCGGGCGGGTGCGCTCGGCCCGATGCAGTTCCTGCCCTCGACCTGGCAGACCTGGGGCATCACCGCGTTCGGCCAGACCGGCCCGCCCAACGTGCTGAATCCTTACGACGCGGTGCCATCGGCGGCGCGGTATCTGTGCGCGGCCGGGGCCGGCACGCCGGCGGGCCTGGCTCAGGCGATCTTCGCCTACAACCACGCGGCCTGGTACGTGTCCCAAGTGCTGGCGCTGGCCAGCGAGTACGCCCAGCAGTACGGCTGACCGGCCGGGCGGGCTGGTTGGATGGAGCCATGGCGGGCTACGACGCTTTCGTGCTGGTTTCGTTCGGCGGGCCGGAAGGCCCGGCGGACGTGCTGCCGTTCCTGGAGAACGTGACCCGGGGCCGCGGGGTACCGCCCGGGCGGCTGGCCGAGGTGGCGCGCCACTACGACCGGTTCGGCGGGGTCAGCCCGCTGAACCAGCAGTGCCGGGATCTGCTGGTGGCGATCGGGAAGGACTTCGCCGCCCATGGCCTGGATCTGCCCGTGTACTGGGGCAACCGGAACTGGCATCCGTACCTGGCGGACACGGTGGCAGCCATGGCCGCGGACGGGGTGCGGCACGCCCTGGCGCTGGTGACCTCCGGCTACGGCTCGTACTCGAGCTGCCGCCAGTACCTCGACGACATCGAGACGGCCCGGGCCCAGGCCGGGCCGGGCGCGCCGGGAATCGACAAGATCCGCCACTTCTTCAACCACCCGGGCTTCATCGAGCCGTTCGCCGAGGCGACCCTGGCCGCGCTCGGGTCGCTGCCACCGGCCGCGCGGGCCGGTGCCCACCTGGTGTTCACCGCGCACAGCGTGCCGGCCGCGATGGCCGCCGCGAGCGGCCCCGATGGCGGCCTGTACCCGGCCCAGCTGGCCGAGGCGGCCCGGCTGGTGGCGGCGGCGGTCGCCGGGGCGGGCGGCGGCGACCGGCCCTGGCGGCTGGTGTACCAGAGCCGGAGCGGGCCGCCGTCGGTGCCGTGGCTGGGCCCGGACGTCGGTGACCAGCTGGCCGAGCTGGCCGCGGCCGGTGTGCCCGGCGCGGTGCTGGTGCCGGTTGGCTTCATCTCCGACCATCTTGAGGTCGTCTACGACCTCGACGTGGAGGCGGCCGCGGCCGCGGAACAGCTGGGCCTGCCGGTGGCCAGGGCGGCGACCCCGGGCACGCACCCGCGGTTCGTGTCCATGATCACCGAGCTGGTCCAGGAGCGGGCCGGGCGGCTGGCGGGCGGGGACACCGGCCAGCCGGTGCCACGCCGCGCGCTGGGCTGCCTCGGGACCGCCCCCGACACCTGCCCGCCCGGATGCTGCGCGCCCGCCCGCCCGGCGCGTCCCGGAGCCGGTGCATGACCGATCCCGACCCGGCGGCGCTGCTCAGCCTGGCCGGTGAGGTGGCCGCGGAAGCGGGGGAGATGCTGGCCGGCCGCCGGCCGCCGGGTGCGGCTGGCCGCCCGCGGGTCGCGGGCACCAAGACCAGCCCGACCGACGTAGTGACCGAGATGGACCGGGCCGCCGAAGCCCTGATCACGAGCCGGCTGCGGGCACAGCGGCCGGGTGACGCCTTCCTCGGCGAGGAAGGCGGGGAGTCCGGGCATGGCCGGGTCCGGTGGATCATCGACCCGCTCGATGGGACGGTCAACTACCTGTACGGGCTGGCGGACTGGGCGGTCAGCATCGCCGCCGAGGTGGCCGGGACGGTGGTCGCCGGGGTGGTGGCCGTGCCGGCCAGGGACGAGGTTTTCACGGCGGTCACGGCCGGGGGTGCCTGGCTGCGGGCGGGCCGTGCGGCACCGCTGGCGCTGCGCTGCAACACCGGGGTCGCGCTGGCGGAAGCACTGGTAGCGACCGGGTTCGGCTACGCAGCAGAGCGGCGGGTGGTCCAGGGCGAGGTGGTGGCCGCGCTGCTGCCCCAGGTCCGTGACATCCGGCGGGGCGGCTCCTGTGCGGTGGATCTGTGCTCGGTAGCGGCCGGGCGGGTGGACGCCTACTACGAGCGGGGCGTGAACTACTGGGACTATGCCGCGGGCGGGCTGATCGCCCGGGAGGCGGGCGCGCTGCTGGCCGGGCTGGCAGGCCGCCCGGCCGGGCCGCGGATGGCCGTGGCCGCCGGGCCGGGCCTGTTCGCCCAGCTGCATGACGCGCTGCTGGCCCTGGACCCGGAACGGGACGGCCCGGCGCCGCGCCAGGACACCGGCCAGCCCCCAGCTAGCTGACCCGCGCCGCCCGGTCATGATGCGGACCTGCGGCAGCGGGGTATGTGCTCCATGCGATGCGCACGTCTGGCCGGTTAAACCCCGGCGGTCCTGGGAAGTTGCGGCAGGGGGAGTCATCGGTGACACTGCATGGTCGGGCCGGGCAGGCCAGGCGCGACACGGCGGCGTCACGCTTACGTGTGCCCGGCGACTGGACGTGGCAGAATTCCCCGCCGGATCCGGGCACAACTGCGGCGCTCCGAGCGTTACAGGGAGGCGCATGTAGATGGAGGGGGTGCAGGAGCGAGATGGCAACTGATTACGACAGCCCACGCAAGACAGATGAGGAACTGACCGAGGACAGCCTGCAGGAACTGCAGGCCCGCCGGATGGACAAGTCCTCCAGCACCATTGATATCGACCCTGACGACGTGGCGGAGTCGCTGGAACTGCCCGGCGCCGACCTGTCCAACGAGGAACTCTCGTTCCGGGTGATCCCCCGGCAGGCCGACGAGTTCACCTGCTCACGCTGTTTCCTGGTACATCACCGCAGCCAGCTCGCCGAGGACCGGAACGGCCAGCCGATATGCCGCGAGTGTGCGGCCTGACCGCTGCTCCCGCGCTGACGCACCCCAGTTAGCGGAGCATGCGGCCACCCGCGCACGCGGTCACCGGAATGTGGCACGGACCGGGCCGTTAGCCAGATTGGGTGGGATGGAAGCGACGTCGCTCGGCCACGGCGGCCCGCTGGTTTCCCGGGTCGGCCTTGGCCTGATGGGCATGTCCGGCACCTACGGGCCCGCGGACGAAACCGAGAGTGTGGCCACTATCCACGCCGCTCTCGACGCCGGGATCACCTTGCTGGACACCGGCGACTTCTACGGCATGGGACACAACGAGCTGCTGCTGCACCGCGCGCTGCACGGCGTGCCCAGGGAGAGTGTGTTCATCCAGGTCAAGTTCGGTGCCTGGCGGGATCCGGGGGGCGGGTGGCTGGGTTATGACGCCAGCCCGGCAGCGGTGAAGACGTCGCTGGCCTACACGCTGCGCCGGCTCGGCACCGACTACGTGGACCTGTACCAGCCTGCCCGGCTCGATCCGCGGGTGCCGATCGAGGACACCGTCGGCGCGATCGGGGAGATGATCACGGCGGGATACGTCCGGTATGCCGGGCTGTCGGAGATGGGGGCGGGGACCATCGGGCGGGCGCTCACGGCCCACCCGGTCACCGCGCTGCAGATCGAGTACTCACTGGTGAGCCGGGGTATCGAGGACAGCCTGCTGCCGTTCGTGCGCGGGCACGGGATCGGGGTCACCGCCTATGGCGTGCTGTCCCGCGGCCTGCTCAGCCCGGCGACAGCCCGGCCGGACGGGCCCGCCGACCCGCGCGGCCGGTTCCCGCGCTTCCAGCCCCAGAACCTGGCCAGCAACCTGGATCTGGTCGCCGGGCTGGAGCGGCTGGCGGCCGCGCGGGGCGTCACCGCCGCGCAGCTGGCCATCGCCTGGGTGCTCGCCCGCGGCGCCGACATCGTCCCCCTGATAGGTACCAAACGGCGGGTGCGCCTGGCCGAGGCACTCGCGGCGCTCGATCTCACGCTGACCGCTGATGACCTGGCCGCGATCGAGGCTGCGGTGCCGCGGGGCGCGGTCGCGGGCGACCGCTACGACCAGCGCGGCATGGCCACCCTGGACAGCGAGCACCCGGCCGGCCCGGTGGGCCGGCCGGGCTGAGCCGCTCAGCGGCCGCCGCGGTACGCGGCGGCCAGTTCCGCCAGCCGGGCGTGGGCGGCACCCATGGCGTCGGCGGCGGGCAGGTACTGCTTGGCCAGCTTGGCGACGCTGGTGTAGTTGGGGTCGCACACGTTGGCCAGCGGGGATTCGACCAGCTGGGTGATGAGCTGGTAGGCGTCAAGCTGGTCGAGCCGGTAGTCGGCGGCCAGCCACTGGACCAGGTCGAGCTGGGCGATCCGGAACGCATCCTCCAGCGGCCGGGCCGATCCGGCCGTCATGATGTGGGTGTCGGATTCCAGCCGCGGCCACGGGCAGGGCGTGCCCTTGATCAGGTCCACCGCGAGCACGGTGTTCATCGCGCACTCCACGGCCACCCCGCAGGTCTCGCCCTCGCCCTGGCGGGCGTGGCCGTCGCCGAGCGAGAACAGCGCGCCCTCGACGTTGACCCCCAGGTAGCAGGTGACCCCGGCGCGCATCTCCGGGGTGTCCATGTTCCCGCCGAAGGCGTCGGGCACCAGCGCGCTGCGTACCTCCAGGTTGGCGGGCGCCACCCCGACCGTGCCGTGCATCGGGTTCATCGGCAGGTCCACGCTGAAGTCCCCGTGCCGGGCGGTGAACCGGCAGGTGCCCTTGTCCCGGTCGAACTGGTACATCCAGATGACCTCGGGCAGCGGGTCGTGCAGCAGCGCGGTGGCGTGCGTGGCCGACAGCGCGCCGAACAGTGGCACGGTGGTGGACGCGCCCCAGTCCCTGGCCGGCTCGATGGAGATGAAGTGGACGGCTAGGGTGTCGCCGGGTTCGGCGCCCTCGATGTAGAACGGGCCGGTCTGCGGGTTCAGGTAGGGGAACTCGCAGACCTGCGACACCAGGTCCTGCTCGCCGCGCACCCGGCCAGCGAAGCAGTCCTCGGTGAACAGTTCCAGCACGGTGGGCGGGGTCACCCGGGCCACCGGCGCCGCCCCGCCGAACGTCCAGGCGTACTGGCCCGGCTCGGGCCGGAACTCCACCACCCGCGGGTCACTCATCCGGGTATTCCTCCAGCGGGTCGGTGTGCACCAGCCCGACGTTGACCACCCGCTGCGGGTCCCGCCGGTACAGGTAGATCAGGTAGATGACGCCGATGACCATGAACCCGGCCACGCCCGGACCCATGTAGGAGTAGGGCGGGGCCAGCGGGGCCACGAACGGGAACACCTTCAGGCCGACCGCGGTCAGCCAGGCGGGGACGAACGCGGCGATCCCGAGCAGCGGGATGACCAGGTGCAGGAACGGGTTGAACTTGTGGTCACCGCGGGCGAAAAAGCCGATGCAGGCGGCGTTCATCAGGATGTAGATCGCGACCAGCACGATCACCAGCGCGGTGCCGACCATGACGAACGCGGTGACCGGGTCGTAGCCCAGGCCGAGGCCGAGGGTGACCGCCACGGTGATCACGAATGCGGTCCAGATGGCCAGGTAGGGGGACCGGTGCTTGTGATGCACCCGCGCGAGGAAATGGGGGAAGGCGTGGATTCGGCCCATCGCGTAGGCGGTCCGGGTGGACACGTTCACGCCCGCGTTGGCGTTCGCGATGGTCGAGTTGACGATGGCCAGGAACACGAAGAACCAGAACGCGCCGTAGAACGCGCGGGCGATCCCTACCCAGGAGGCGGCCCCGGCGCCGGAGCCGGTCGTGAAGTGCACGAACTGGGACGGCCCGAACGCCACGTCCGCGGCATAGGTGGTGAAGACATACAGCAGGCCGATGAGCAGGGTGGCGAGCATGATCGCCCGTGGGATGTTCTTCCGCGGGTTCCTCGTCTCCTCACCCAGCGGGGCGGCCCCCTCGAACCCGCCGAACGCCAGGATCGTGTAGACCGAGCCGCCGATCACCCCGGCTATCCCGTGGAAGGGAGGCGGCGTGTACTTGGTGGTGAACACGCTGGCGGTGTTCTGGCTGCCGGCGTGGATGACCAGGAAGACGGCCAGCACCAGGAAGACGCCGATCTCGAACACGCCGAGGACGGTGCCCAGCCGGGCCGAGGTGCGGATGCCGTAGTAGCCGGCGGCGAGCACGATGACCGCCCCGGCCAGCGCCCACGGCCACCACAGGCTCGCCGGGTAGCCGCTGAACTCGGAGTTGAGGGTGGCCGCGGTGGTGAACCCCAGCTGAAGCAGGACCAGCGGCGGGATCAGGAAGCCGACCAGCACGTAGCCCCAGGCCACCAGGAAGCCGATCGAGGGGTGCAGGCCCCGCGCCGCGTAGGTGGCCAGCGAGCCGGCGGCCGGCATCTCGCGGGCCAGCAGGCCGATGCTGGACGCGCACAGCAGGCAGGCGATCAGGGCGAATACGACCGCCAGCGGCAGCGAGCCACCGGCGAAGGCGACACCGGCCGGGATCGAGGCCGCGATCGCGGCTCCCGGGGCCATGTCGGTGATGCTCTGGAACAAGGCCTCGCGCAGGCCGATCGCGTTCCGGCGCAATCCAGTGGTGGTAGTTCCGGCAGCTGCTTCGGTCGCCATGTGACGCCTCCCGGGCCGCAGAGGACTGCTGCCCGGATGGTCTCACGGTCACCCAGGCCCGACCAGGCCCAAGCCTGAACGAAACGGCCGCCAGAATGCCGTCTTCAGCGGCAGAATCGGCTCATGCAGCCGGATCTGCCCGCGCCCGGCGAACGGCCCGGCCGGAGCCCATTCGATGACCTGCGGGAACGGCTGGCCCGGTTACCGGCCAGCCATCCCTCGGCGCCCGGTTACCGGGACTGGCCGCATCACACCGAACCCGAGGCCCGTGCGGGCGGTGACCCGCCAGGCGAACTCACCGAACCCGAGGCCCGTGCGGGCGGTGACCCGCCAGGCGAACTCACCGAACCCGGTACCCGCGCGGGCGCCGATCCTGCGGCGGGGGCAGATGATGCTGGCAGGCCGGATGGGACCGGCGAGGACAGCGACGAGGACGGGCCGGACCCGGGCGGCCCAGAGGCGGGCCGCGGGACAGCCACTCAGCGCCCAGGCCGGGATGGCCGGGCGGGTGGCACCGCCGTTGGGTACCTGCCGGCTGTTCGCGGTGACGGACCGTACCGGCCGTGGTTCACCGGCGAGCCGCCCCAGCCGTGGTTCAGCGATGATCCCGCTGGCCGTTCGTACTGAACGGGGGCTGGCCGGCCTGCTGGCGGGGGAGTGAGACCTTGGCCGTGACGTCGGCCCCGAGCCGGATCTGGTCACCATCACGCAGCCGCACCTCGGTGCCGGGCAGCGCCCGGTCGCCGTTGATGAACGTGCCGTTGGTGGATTCCTCATCCCGGATCGTCGCCTCCCCGCCGTCGGTGACGGTGACCGTGGCGTGCCGCCGTGACACGTTGTCGTGATCCAGGAATGCCGCCGCGACCAGCGATTCCCCCGGGTCCCGGCCAAGTACCAGCGACGTGCCGGCGGGTACGTCCACGTTCCCGGCGGCGAAGGCCAGCCGCAGCACGACCGGGGAGATCGGCCCGGAGACCCGGGGCAGCGGCCGACTGCAGGACGGGCAGGCCATGGTGGACCGGTCCGGGATGGCGGCACCGCAGCGGGGGCAGGTGGCGGGCGCCAGCGACATGGCCGGGGCGGCCTCGCGGCGCAGGTTCTCCTGCATCACCGTGGGCGGGCTGGCGGGTTCCTCCGGCTGGCCTGGCCGCGGCAGGTTCGCCCCGCAGGTGAAGCAGATGAGGTCATCCTGCTGGACGGTGGCGGCGCAGACCGGGCAGGTGAGGGTCGCCATGACGGCCTCCGGGCGGCAGCGGATCGGTGGGCGGTATCTGAGTAGAGACTAGGGCATGCTGGAGGCGGGGCACCGAACCCTGGAAACGTCCGGAGCAGCGATCCTGCGAAGGGGCAGCCATGATCAGTTATCAGCTGGCGGATGAGCACGAGGAACTGCGGGCGACGGTCGCTGAATTCGCCCGGGAAGTGATCGCGCCGGTTATCGCCGGCTACTACGAGCGGGGCGAGTTCCCCTACGACATCGTGGCGCGAATGGCCAAACTCGGGCTGTTCGGCCTGCCGTTCCCGGCCGAATATGGTGGCATGGGCGGCGACCTTTTCACGCTCGGCCTGGCACTGGAGGAACTCGCCCGGGTGGATTCCTCGGTGGCGATCACGCTGGAGGCCGCGGTCGCGCTGGGGGCCATGCCGATCTACCGGTTCGGCAGCGAAGAGCAGCGGCGCCGGTGGCTGCCCGAACTGTGCTCGGGGGAACGGCTGGCGGCGTTCGGGCTGACCGAGGCAGGCGGCGGGTCGGATATCCCGGGTGGCATGCGCACCACCGCCCGGCTTGACGGCGATGCGTGGGTGATCGACGGCTCGAAGTCGTTCATCACCAACGCCGGCACCGCCATCACCTCGCTGGTCACCGTGCTCGCCCTCACCGGCCCGCCACCCGGCGCCGGTGACCGGGCCGATGCCGGTGACCGGGGCCGGGCCGAGATATCCGCCATCATCGTCCCGGCCGGTACCCCCGGCTTCACCGTCGGCCGTGAGTATTCCAAGGTGGGCTGGTGCGCCTCCGACACCAGGGAACTGGCGTTCGCGGACTGCCGGGTGCCCGCCGGGAACCTGCTCGGCCAGCGCGGCCGGGGATATGCGCAGTTCCTGTCGATCCTGGACGAGGGGCGGGTGGCGATCGCTGCCCTGGCTACCGGCCTGGCCGCCGGCTGCGTGACGGAATGCCTGCAGCAGGTGGCCGTCCGGGAGGCGTTCGGTCACCGGCTCGGCCACTATCAGTCGATCCAGTTCACGCTGGCGGACATGGAGGCCAGGGTGCATGCTGCCAGGCTGGCCTGGTATGACGCCGCCGCCCGGCTGGCTGCTGGCGAGCGGGCCAAGAAGCAGGCGGCCATCGCCAAGCTGACCGCGTCCAACGCCGCGATGGCGAACGCGCGCGACGCCACCCAGATCTTCGGCGGCTACGGCTATATGAATGAGTACCCGGTGGCCCGTTTCTACCGGGACGCGAAGGTACTGGAGATCGGGGAGGGCACGTCCGAGGTCCAGCGGATGATCATCGCCAGGGAACTGGGGCTGCCCGCGGTCGGCTGACGCTCAGTGGAAGATCATGCTCTGCACGGAGAGCTGATTGCCGCTGATGCTGGTGATGGCGTTGAAGAAGAACATCAGGCTGACCACGCGCTGCAGGTTGCTCGCATTCATCGAGGTCGGGTAGGTGCCCAGGGTTACCAGCGCGGCGTTGGCCGTGCTCATGCCCTCCACGTGCACCAGAGCGGCCCGGACCGGCGCCTGCTCGCTCGCGGCTGCCTGGCCGGATTCCAGCGCGGACTTGAACGCGAGCAGCTGGGCGGAGTTGGTCTTGGCGTAGGACCGGAGCGCGAAGTAGCCGTCGAGCGGCAGGTTGGCGGTGTTGCCGGTGGCCGAGTCCAGCACCGGGACCGCGCCGAGCTGTGACTCGGCCTGGAAGATGGTGGGCTCGGTGGCCAGGATCGCGCTGACCTGGTGGGCCGCCAGCGCGCCGAGCAGGGCCGAGCCGGAGGCCTCTGGCTGCCAGTGAACTCTGGCGAGGGTGACGTTGTCGTTATACAGCACCGACTGGGTAGCCACCGTTTCCAGGCTGTAGGGCTGGCCAGCGGTGGCCATCGACATCAGCTGGGGCTCGGTGGTGCCGATCGTCTTGCCCTGCAGGTTCTTCGGGTTGACGATGTTCGAGTTGGGCAGGGTCAGCACTTCCATGGTGTTCGGCGCGGCGTCATAGCCATCCGCCACGATCACCATGTCCAGGGCCTTCTTGCCACCCGCCGACTGCGCCTGGGCGTAGAACATATTCGCGTAGTCGCCGTACGCGACCTGGATCTTGCCCGCCTGCAGGTCCTTCAGCTCGCTCGAGACGGAGGTGTAGTTGATGACGTGGACCGTGAGCCCGGCCCGGTGGAAGGCCCCGGACTGGCTGGCCAGGTAGAGCGGGACGTCGCCGACGCCAGAGATGGCTCCCACATTGATGGTCCCGGACACCTGCGGGGAACCGGTCCCGCCGGACATCCCCGGCACCCGGCATCCCGCCAGTACCATCAGCACCGCGACGGTGGCGGTCATGCCCGCGAAGGCCCGCATTCGGCGGGCGGCCCGGCGGTCTCCCAGGGCCCGCGGACTGACCGGGACGAGCCTCATAACTCTCCTTGGCGCCGGAACGGAACGGTTACGGACAGTTCGGAACATGCCCTGGCGCCAGAGAGTACCCTACAAGCGGCGGACGTACGGCAACGTCCGATACATCAGCTTTTCGGTCATGTGGGAATTGCTGTCCGTTGGCGCGTTTGCGGTTAGGGTTAGCCCCTAGTCGCGCTGTGCGCACGGCTCGGACAATCGTTACCCGGGGAAGGGGTGCGTCATGTCGGTTCCGCCGCAACACCCGCTGGCCTGCGGGTTCGCCACGGCGCCCAGGTGAGAGGTCCACAGGCAGTGCGCTCCCGAGACAAGAAGACCACGACGGGCGACCACGCGGCCAATGGCGACCGTACGGCCGCCGGCGCCGGCCAGCCCGAGCCAGCACCATCGGCCGCAGCAGGCAACGGCCGGGCCCCCGAACCGGCACTGGCGGCCGGGCCCCAGCATCAGGCGGCGGTCCACCCCGGGCGGTCACACGGGCTCAAGAACTGGCGCGTCCGCTCCCGGCTGCTGCTGCTGATCGCCATCCCGACGATCACCGCCGTGATCCTCGGCGGCATCCGGATCAACTCGTCGGTCCAGAGCGCGCTCGGCTATCAGCGGGTGCTGCAACTGGCCAACACCACCTCCGACATCACCACCCTGGTCCAGCGGCTGCAGAACGAACGTGACCAGACGGTCTACTACATTGCCGAGGGCCCCAACGGCGGCCGGGCCGCCGTGGCCACGGTCCCGGGCAAGCAGGGCCTGGGTGTCGTGCAGCAGCAGATCAGTGACGCCAATCAATCAGCGGTCCTGGTCAAGGCCGACCTGAACAAGGTGGTCACCGGCTCGTTCTCGACGCTGACCAAGCAGGAGGCCGCCGCCGCCCTGGCCGACCTGGCCAACCTGCCCAACCTTCGGGAGGCCGCGACCCGCAGCAAGCTGCCCGCGCTGGTGGTCGTGCAGAAGTACAACGACGTGATCAGCGACCTGCTGGTGCTTGAGGATGCCACCGCCCAGGGCTCCAGCGACGAGTCGCTGTCGCAGTCGGTCCGTGTCCTCGGCTTCGTTTCGCGTATGAAAGAGGACGCCTCCCAGCAGCGGGCGATCCTGGCCGCGGCGCTGATCCAGGGCGCGCTCGAGCCCGCCAGCCAGGCGGCGCTGGTGGCCGCGCAGTCCGACCAGGCGGCCAACCTCTCCTCGTTCGAACTGTCGGCCACCAACGCCCAGCGGACCCAGTTCCAGAACAGCGTCTCCGGTTCACTCGACCCGCTGGCCAGCTCGGAAGAGGCCCAGGCGCTCTCGCTGGGCACCTCGCTGAAGAACGACCCGACGACGGCCGACGACTGGTATGGCGCCATGAGCAACGAGATCGACTCCCAGCTGGGGTCGGTCGAGCGGGGCCTGACCGGCGCCATCATCGCCCGCACCGTTGCCCTGCGGAACCAGGCCATCGCCTATGCCCTGATCGTCGCGCTGATCGTGCTCATCGTGCTCGGCCTGGCGCTGCTGGCCACCGTGGTGGTGGCCCGGTCGATGGTCCGGCCGCTGCGGCGGCTGCGGGCCGGAGCGCTGGAAGTGGCCGGCGTGCGGCTGCCGGAAACGGTCCGCCGGATGAGCGAGGCCGAGGGTGGGGGCGCCCCGCTGGATATCGAGCCCATTGACGTGGACTCCACCGACGAGATCGGTGAGGTCGCGCGGGCGTTCGACCAGGTCCACCGGGAGGCGCTGCGGCTGGCGTCCAACGAGGCGGCACTGCGCGGGAACGTCAACGCCATGTTCGTCAACCTGTCCCGCCGCAGCCAGTCGCTGGTGGAACGCCAGATCCGGCTGATCGACGACCTGGAGCAGGGCGAGCAGGACCCCGAGCGGCTGTCCAACCTGTTCCAGATGGACCACCTGGCCACCCGGATGCGCCGCAACTCGGAGAACCTGCTGGTGCTCGCGGGCCATGAGGTCTCCCGGCGGTGGACGCAGTCGGTCCCGCTGGTGGACGTCCTGCGCGCGGCGGTGTCCGAGATCGAGCAGTACGAGCGGGTGACGCTGAACGTCCAGCCCGGCATCTCGGTCCGCGGGCAGGCGGTCAACGACGTTGTCCACCTGATCGCCGAGCTGGCGGAGAACGCCTCCTCCTTCTCCGCCGCCGACACCCCGGTGAAGGTTTCCGGCCACCTGCTCAACAGCGGCGGTGTGCTGCTCGACATCACCGACCAGGGCGTGGGCATGGGAGCAGAGGAAATGGCCCACGCCAACTGGCGGCTGGACAACCCGCCAGTGGTGGATGTCGCCGTGTCCCGGCGCATGGGCCTGTTCGTGGTGGCCCGGCTGGCGGCCCGGCACGGCATCCGGGTGCGGCTGCGGCCCGCCTCGGCTGGCGGGCTGACCGCTCTGGTCTGGCTGCCCGACGAGGCGATCTCGCATGACGCGGCCGGAGCCGGCGCGGGCACCGGCACCGGCGCCCGCCGGTTCGACACCCCGGGCCAGCGCGCGGCCGCGGACGGCGGCAGCGACCTGGCTGCGTTCAGCACCCCCGACTGGCCGGTGGAGCCGGCCGGCGACGGCCGTGCCACAGCCGCCCAGGCGGTCAGCGCCGCCCGGACCCCGCGGTTCGCGCCGCTGCGCCCTGAACTGGGGGACACCGCGGCCTTCACCGCACTCGGCGTGGAACCGGACTCACCGGCCGCGGCGGCCCCATCCAGCTTCGACGCCGCCAGCGGAGGAGATTTCGACCTGGCGCCCGGGCTCGGCCGCGACACGGCCGCGCCGTTCGAGACTGCCCCCGCGCCATTCGACACCACCTCCGCGCCGTTCGAGACTGCCCCCGCGCCATTCGACACCACCTCCGCGCCATTCGAGACTGCCTCGGCCCCGTTCGAGACTGCCCCCGCCCCGTTCGACACCACCTCCGCGCCGTTCGAGACGCTGTCCGGGCCGACGTCGCCGCCCGCCGCCGATCTCCAGCCCGCGGACAGCAGCCCGGCCCCCGACCTGGGCTCGGCGTCGGCGCTGGCTGGCGCTTCGCTGGCGGCGGCCGCCGCGCTGTCCGGGTCAGACGGGACCAGCGACGACGGGTCTGGGGCGGCCCGGCCGAAGACCAATGAGCTGCCGTTCCGCATTCCGCAGAACCACCAGGCGGCCAAGCGGGAGGTGGTCGTCCCGCCCGCGGTCAGCACGTCCGAGGAGCACCGGCTGCCCATCTTCGAGTCGGTGGAGTCGGACTGGTTCCGCCGCGGCCGGCACGGGGCTGCCCGTACTGGCCAGCCTGCCCCCGCGGTAGTCAGCACGGGCGGCTGGAGTTCGCCGGCGGACGAAGGCTGGCGGGCAGCGGAGGCGGCCAGTTCACCCACGTCCGGTGGCATCACCCTGTCCGGGCTCCCTAAGCGCGTGCCCAGGGCCAATCTGGTCCCCGGCACCGTGGGCCTGGACGCCCCGGCGCCGGCCGCACCTCTGGCCGCCAGGTCGGCTGCGCAGGCACGAGAGCGACTGGCCAGTTTCCAGCGGGGAGTGCGGGAAGGCCGTGCCGCGGCGAATGACCCTGAGCTGCCCAGCAACGGTGAGGATGACAGTGCTGGCTAAGAATCGGCGAAGCAGTCCTCACATGGTGATGGAGGTGGTCATGCTGAGGCCACGGAAAGAGGGGCATAGGTGAGTTCGCTAGCCCGCCCGGTCCAGGACCTGAACTGGCTGATCACGAACTTCGTCGAGCGGGTCGCGTCGGTGGCGCACGCGATCGTCGTCTCTGCTGATGGGCTGCCGATGGCGTACTCCAGCGGCTTCCCGGCGGACCGCGTAGACCAGCTTGCCGCGGTGACCTCCGGACTGACCAGCCTCACTCAGGGCGCCTCCCGGGTGTTCGAAGGCGGCCCGGTCAGCCAGACGGTCGTAGAGATGGAGCGCGGCCTGCTGCTCGTGATGGCGATCAGCGACGGCTCCAGCCTGGCGGTCCTCGCCGCCGCCGACTGCGACATGGGCCTGGTGGCCTACGAGATGGCTCTGCTGGTGGAGCGGGTGGGCCGGGCGCTCACCCCAGACATGCGCGGCATGCTCGGGTCGGAGGGTGGCAGTTAGTGACTGGAGAGACTTGTGGCCGGCTCCGGCCAGGATGAGTGGCCCCCGACCGGACGGCGTGGCTCACCTAATGGAATGCGTCCCCCCAGCGGCGGCAATCCGGCTAGTTCCCTGGTCCGGCCTTATGCCGTTACCGGCGGGCGCACCAAGCCCCGGTACCAGCTTCAGATTGAGGCGATGGTAGCCGCGTCTCACTACGAGGCGCGCGATCTGTCCGTCCTCAGTCCCGAGTGCCAGGCGATCCTCGGTTTCTGCCGGGACTGGCGCTCGGTGGCGGAGATATCCGCCGTGCTCAGGATGCCCTTGGGTGTGGCCAGGGTCTTGATCGCCGACATGGCGGTCGAGGGACTGGTCAGGGTTCACCAGCTTGATCACGCTCAGGGACGTCCGGACCTCAACCTGCTCGAAAGGGTGCTCAGTGGACTACGCAAGCTCTAGGCCGGCCCGGAGTAACCCGGGTGAGACCGCGATGACTTCGGTCAAGATCGTGGTCGCGGGCGGATTCGGCGTGGGCAAGACCACTTTCGTCGGGTCGGTTTCGGAGATCACGCCGCTGACGACGGAGGCGGTCATGACCTCCGCCAGTGCCGGCGTGGATGACCTGTCGCACGTACCTGACAAGACGACCACCACGGTCGCCATGGACTTCGGCCGGGTGACCCTGGACGCGGGACTGATCCTTTACCTGTTTGGCACCCCCGGCCAGCACCGTTTCTGGTTTATGTGGGACGACCTGATCCAGGGCGCGATCGGGGCAGTGGTGCTGGTCGACACCCGGCGGCTGGCCGATTCCTTTCCCGCCGTCGACTACTTCGAGACGGCTGGCCTGCCGTTCATCGTGGCCATCAACGGCTTCCACGGCGAGTTCCCGCACGGCATGCAGGACGTGCAAGAGGCGCTGTCGGTCAGCCCGAACGTGCCGATAGTCGAGTGCGACGCCCGCGGCCGGGCCTCCACCAAGGCGACCCTGATCGCGCTGGTCGAGCATGCCATGACCATGCAGATGAGTGTGCACTAAGGCCCAACGCCGTGTCCTGGCTGGTGAGGTCAGCGGTGAGGCCAAGGGCCGCGCGATCCCCGCTGCGGTAATGTGCCTGCGCGGGTGACGCGCGTGCCTGCGCGGGGCGGTAGCTCAGCCGGTTAGAGCAGCGGACTCATAATCCGCCGGTCCTGGGTTCGAGTCCCAGCCGCCCCACTCTCTTCCAGTGCCAGTACGGGAACTGTGACCTGCGGAAACGCCTTACTTTTGCGATCTTGGCGTGGTTACGGAGCGCAGCGGAGTGCAACTGTGTGCGGCTGGAGGCCGGAAAATGCGGCTCGCTGTGCCCAATACGTGCCCAAGTCCAAGATCATCGCTGTGACCAGTGCGGCCTCCGGCTGGCTGTCACAAGGTCCGCCTACGGTTGGCTCCATGCCGCCACTGCCTCGGATCACCGGCCGGGAATTGGTGCGAGCGCTCGGCAAGCAAGGCTGGGTGGTCGTGGTCCAGAAGGGGTCGCACGCGCAGCTTAAGCACCCCAGCCGCGGCGGCCGGGTGACTGTGCCGTTGCACGCGGGGAGACAATCGGGCCTGGCCTGCTCCGCTCGATCTTGAGCCAGGCGGGCGTCACCGTAGAGGAACTACGGGCGGTGTTGTGACAGGATGAATCCGATGCGCACGTACACAATCGTGGTGGAGCCCGAGGACGGCGGCGGCTACTTCGTGACTGTCCCGGCCCTGCCTGGATGCTTCACCCGTGGCAGCACGATCGACGAATGCCGGGAGCGGGCAGTCGAGGCCATCGAGGTCCACATCGCAGGCTTGCAGGCCGATGGTGAGCCGGTTCCCGACGAAGTTGGGGCGCCCCAACTGCTGGCCGTAACGGTCGCGGCCTGATACCACCGGCTGCTGCAGCGCCAACGCGCCGGGATCGGCTAGCGTGGTCATATCAGTCCTGGCGTAGTGCTTCGCTGATGCGGCGCTTGGCGAGTTCGTCCTGGCCCGTGATGCACTTGGCGTAGATGCGCAGCAGGACGTCCACGCTGTGCCCGGCCCACTCGGCTACCTGGGTGGGGTAGACGCCGCCATTCAGCCAGGTGGACAGGCAGGCGTGCCGCAGGTCGTAGGGACGGCGGGCGAGGGGAGAGGCTTGCTCGGCTGGGGTGAGGGCGTTGTGGCGGGCTTTGGCCCAGGCGCGGCGGTAGGTGATGGTGGGCAGGTCACCGCCCCGGACACCGGCGAAGAGGCGCCCGTCGCCTTCCTGGCCGAAGTTAGCCAGGTGGTCGCGCAGGAGTTTGGTCAGTTCGGGGTGGGTCGGCACGATCCGGATGTCACCTTCGGCCCGGTGCTTGAGTTGCCTGCGCTCCCGGGCGCTGCCGTCGTCGGTCCATTCGCTGCCCGCATCGGGGGTGGCGGTGCGGAGGTGCAGTTCGCCCCAGTCCTGGTCCTCGGTCGGGTCCTGCCACTGCTGGCGTTCGCCGTCCCATATGCGGGGCGGGAGGATCACGTTGTCGGCGCTGAGGTTGATGGCTTCCTCGGGGCGGAGCCCCGCGTAGTACATCACCGCGAAGAAGGCGACCAGCCGTGGCCCGCTGGGCAGCTGGGCCCGCACCGCATCGAGCAGCGCTCGCGCCTGGCGGGGATTGACCACGGATCGCCGGTCCACCTGGACTGACACCTTGGGCGCTGTCCACTTGAGCGTCCGCACCGGGTTCGCATCGAGGAGGCCCCGCTCGATCGCGTAGTCCATGGCGTTGGCCAGGATCGTGCGGTGGCGGCGACCGGTACTCGCAGCCGCGATCCTGCCATCCACCGTGCCGGTGGCATGGTCGAGCATCCTGCGGGCCGTCGCGGGCTCGGCCAGTGCCGACACCGGGGCGCTATTGCGGGCGACCCAGGTGAGAACCTCGGCCACGTCGGTGGGCGGGTCGGAGCGCTGCTTGGTGTTGAAGCCCCACCGGATGAGCGCCCGCCGGATGCTCGCATCATCCGGCCGTCCACGGGTTTCGGCCAGCATCGCGGGAGTCGCGGCGGTGAGCGCCCGGGCAATGTCCTTGCGGTACTTGGCCGAAGCCTGCTTCCACTTCACGTCCACGTAAGCGCAGGCGAACTCATACCAGCTGGTGCCGGTCTTGGCCCGCTCCCAGGCCGTCGGCCTGCCGGTCGCCAGGCTGAACGCCTCGCCTTTGCGGGTAGCGGTCATCAGAGCGCTACGGAAACTGTCGGCCTGCGCGGCGTTGCGGAACCCTTCCTTCCACAGCCTGCCGCCGACCTTCCAGCGGACCTTGTAGGTGGTTACCTCGCTGCCCTTGTAGACCTCGGTCCGGTAGACCCGCACGTCGAACGTGGCGTCGCCGTCGCTCATCAGGCGGCTTCCTCACGCGAGGCCAGCCAGCGCTGGTACTCCGACCGCCGGATGCGCAGGCTGCCGTTCGGCAGCGTGATGCACCTGGGCGCCCGGCCCTTTGCCCGCCATTCGTAGAACGTCCGGCGGCTGATCCCGAGGTCGGCGCACACCTCCGCGATGGTGAGCTTGTCCCGCTCCCGGGAGCCGCGGGCTTGGTCCGCGCTAGCCATGGCGACGCCTCGCAGTCGCAACGCCGCGCCAGTCATCCGGCGCGGACTGCTGAACCGACCGGCACAGCCGCTTGTCCATCGTGACTCTCCTTCCGTGGGGGGGGCAGCAAGGGGTTCCTCGCCGGGACGCGTCATCGCTGGCGGCGGGGTGCTGGCCCCGCTGACGCGTTCCGCAACAACCGGCCCCTGCTTGCCCTGGTCACCCCAGGAAGCAGATGTCTGGCGCTTGCTTCAGGCGATGGGGAGTGAGCGGGGACGAAACCCCGCGAGTAGCACGTCCCATACTCGGACGGCGATCTTGAACTTGCCGGTGCTCTTGGGCGTTCAGCCCGGCACCTTAGGCGGCCCTCTCCTGGCTCCGGTATCTACTGTGCAGCCGAGGCCCGCCAGATGCAAACACCGGCCGATCGCGTCCGCGGAGTGTTCGGTGCTGAGCGGTAACGTTCCCGGAACGATCCGCACGTAGGGTTGGCTTGTTCCGGTCCCAGGGCTGGGAGCAGCATGGTGAGCACGATCTTGAGATCTGGGCGGGTGGCGCCGGTTGCGGCGGTCGCGCTCGGCGTGCTCACGCTCGGTGCCAGCCTGGCCAATGTGCCGCTCGAGGTCCTCACGCACCAGACGGGACCGGGCGGCCCGGTGGCCGATTGGCTGACCACCGCGGGGGTTGCCGTGCTGGGGGTAGCGGTGGGCACCCTGCTGGCTGCCCGTCGGCCACGCAATCCGATCGGATGGATGCTGCTGGCGCTCCTTTTGTCCGCTGCCAATCCGGCGGATCTGTATGTCTTCCTCGACTACCGGATGCATCACGGGACGCTGCCGCTGGGTGGGGTGGCGGTGGTACTGGGCGGTGCCCTGCCGATCGGGGTCCTCATCGCGATCCTGCTGTGGACGTTCCCCGATGGGCAGCTGCCGCCGGGCCGCTGGCGGCCTGTGTTCACGGGGCTTGCCGTCGCTGGGTTGGTACTCGGGCTGGCGGCGGGCCTGGTTCCCGGGATCGCGGCCGTCGCCAGCCACCACATCCGGGGCCTGGCCAGCGGCAACCTTGACCCGCCGACGGGCGCGTGGGCGATCATCGCGAACGTGACGAACTTCGCGGCGGTCGCGAGCTTGCTTGCCTGGCTGGTCCTTCAGGTGCCCAGCTACCGGCGCTCCGGTGATGAGCGCCGTCAGCAGCTCAAGTGGCTCTACAGTGGCGCCACCGTCTTCGTTCTGGTGATCGTTGCCGGGTTCGTTGTCCCGCCCCTCTTGGGCGAAGCCGTCGGGTCTGACGGGCCGGTAGTCAACGACCTCGTCAAAGTTGCATCGGCGCTCATGGTCGTGTGTATCGGCGTGGCCGTCCTGAAGTACCGGCTGTATGAGATCGACCGCATCATCAGCCGGGTGATCACCTACACACTGGTCACGGCGCTGCTAGCCGGGGTGTTCGCCGGGGTGGTGGTCCTGGCCACCGAGGTGCTCCCGTTCAAGACTCCGGTGGCGGTGGCGGCCTCCACGCTGGTAGCGGTGGCGCTGTTCAACCCGCTGCGCAGGCGGGTGCAGCACATGGTGGACCGGCGGTTCAACCGGGCCCGCTATGACGCAGACAAGACCGTGGCTGCGTTTGCGGCCCGGCTCCAGGACGCGACCGTCCTGGACTCAGTCCAGGACGACCTGGTCATCGCCGTCCACCAGGCCCTGGAGCCCGCCTGCGTATCGGTGTGGATCAGCCAGCACGGCTGATCCACACCGCAAGCTCCGCCACCGGGGCCTTCGCAAGCTCACCCACGGTGCCCACCGCCAGTCGGCCGGGGGAGTGGGCGGCCGGCAACTCGGATTGTCATACCTCGCTCGCATTCTGGATCGTGTGGGAAGAGCGAAGCGCCGATCGAGCCCGCGAGCCAAGCAGGCACAGCCAATACGGCAGCAAGAGACGCCAGCGCAGTCGCCACGCCGCGCTCAGATGGCTTCCCGGACACCTGCCGCCCAGGTGCTGGAACAGATTGAGCGCACCCGGGTGGCACAGCGCAGGGCAGAAGCGGCACTCGCGAAGCTGGTCAACCAGGCCGTCTGCCTGGGGGTCGGGTGGCCAGAGATCGCCGCCCGGCTGGATGTGACCAGGCAGGCGGCCCGGCAGCAGTACCAGCGCCGCCATCGTGGCAGCGAGACGGCTCAGGATCGACATAGCTGACCAGCGGCAAGAGCGGCCTGTGTCAAGGATCAGGTGGCGCTGACAACATCGGTTGCCGGGCTGCTACAGGCCAGCAACGCTGCCCGATTCGTCACCTGACCAGCGGAAACGGCCGTGATCACGGCGTTGACAACGGATGTTGTCCGGATGTTGTCCGATGCCGGATGTTGTCCGAAGTGGTGAGAACTTCCTCTACGTATTCAAGGCGGGCCGCTGCGCGGCCCGCGTCCGGCGCTCCCCGCGCCGGGCTCTGGCCTTGGGGCCCCGCCCGGCGCGCCCGCGCCGTCCCAGCCGAGCGATGCCATTGACCTGGCTGGCTCATTCGACGGCGGTTCGGTGTAGCAGGGCGACCGTCTTCCCGCTCTCGAAGGTCCAGTTCGCAGCCACCGCGTCAAGGGCGTCTACGGCGTTGCTGATGCAATCGGCTGCGCCGACCCATGACCCGGCGCCCACTCACTCGGAACCTGGCACCTGCGAGGAAGGCGAAGAACGGGTCGGCGGTTTTGGCTGTTATTCAGCGGAGCCCGCCAGCTTGCCAGGCTCGGGGTAGCCGTCGCGCTCGTCGTGGACCGGAGCCTGCGTCCGCAGAGCATCGTGCGGGTCATGCAGGACCACCGTGCCGACAAGGTAGTCGCCTACCGACGTCCGGGCCGGATCGATCAGCAAGATGAAAACGCCCACCAGCAGCTCACCATTGAGGAGCAGGCCGCTGGCCTGGCGCAGCGCCATCTGGCCCCGGCTCGCCGGGCGGCCCGTTCCCGGCCGCCAGCAACGCAGGCCGAACAGCCGCTGCGCTGGCGTCTGGCCATGACCCCAGGCCACCAAGCTCCAGATGATGTAGCCAATCCCGAGGGTGACGATAAAGAGCAAGACCGCCAGGGCATAGACAGCGACCACCCGCCCGACGCTGCGGGGCTGCACACCCTGCGGCAAGACCAGCCCGGACTGGTGATCGAAGTACATCCCCGGGGGGACTGGAGGCGGAGCGTTCCGCTCGTAGCCGCGCCTGATCGCCTCCGCGTCCTGGGCTGGGTACGGTGTCATCGCGCCTCAATTCCCGGTGCTTCGGCCTCAATGACGAGCCTAGCCCCGATGATGCTGAGCGGCCATGCGCCGGGGTGGCAGGCCCGACACAGAGCGTGGCTCGGGACCAATCAGCGCGGCGCGTGTGCCCGCTACGTGCCCGATCGAGGGGTCAGACACGGACACTGAGGCTGCTCACGAGGCCCACACACAAACGATGACCTGCTCTGGCGGGGCGTCGTCGCAGCCATCCAAGCTGGTGGTGCGTCCTGCTCGCTTCCCATGATCTTGACCAGAGCCACCGCGTCAAGGCCAAGCCGCTGCGCGGTCGCTTCGCGAGCCTTGACACGGCATCTCCGGCCAAGGGGGCGGCAGCTACGAGGAGGACGGGAGAGGTTCAGTAGTCGCAGGCCAGCGCTCCCGCGCGTAAACGGATTTGTAAACGCGACGTCGCGGAACTGGGCGAGTCGGGGGAGACGCAGCAGCCCTGGAGAGACGAGCAGTTGACGTATGCCGAGGTCGGCACGGTCGGATGGGACGGTGCGCGACGGCAGAGACGTGCGTCGCACTGCTCATAACCCAGCGACGACAGGCCTCGGTCAGGTCCGGGTGCCACGGCGGGCGGCAGTCGAAGATGGTAACCGAATTGCCGCGGACGTTGGCTTCAACGCGAACCTGCTGGCGAAGGCGGGCTGGGACCCGGCCTCGGCAGTACTTGCGGATCTTGGCAACGTCAGTCTCCGGCGGTGAGGGCACCTGACCACGCTAGAGCCTCACCTGAGTGGCCGTCGCCGGGATGCCGTGCTGCCGCCCCTGCCAAGGTGTCTGGTCGAAACGAGACCAGTTGCGGCCTATATTTGCAGCCATGTCTGTGGCCGCAACGCCAGTGCCGCTGTCCGAGGCCAAGGCACGCTTGTCTGAGCTAGCGAGGCGTGTCCGCCAGCAGCATGAACGGATTACTCTGACCCGCAACGGTGAGCCCGAGGCTGTCCTGCTCTCGGTCGATGACCTTGAGGGCCTGGAGGCGACGTTGGAAATTCTCAGTGACAGCGAGGCCGGTGCGCGCATCTCGGAAAGCATGGCCGCCCTGAAGCGCGGTGAGCCTGGCGCCGACCTGGCCGCCGTTCGCAACGACTTGGTCCGGCGCCGCGACACGGACGCGTGACGACCGAAACCGGACAGCGGGAGCAGATCGGTTTGCCGCCTGCAGTGTGGCGAGCGATCGCCCGGCTGCTCCCCGAAGCCGCCGCCATGGCCGGTGTGATACGGCCGTTAGGCACGGTCGGCGAGAACGTCAGGCCGCCGCGAGCGGATGAGCTTTGGCCTGGTCGTAGAGCGGCTCAGGCGCTAGGTCAACGCCGCCGGGCCATACTACGGTTCCCGCCTCCGGATCCACCCCAACCTGGGCGAAGTACGCCGGGTCGTTCAGCGGCTCGAGCACCCCAGTCCAACGCTCGGACGAGAAGTCCACATCCCCGGTCGTGCCGTCGCTGAAAAGCAGCCGCAGCACCTGGTCCCCGACCACCGCGGCGCCTACTACGACCGGCAGGTAGTTCTCTTCCATGTTCCGAAGTTTAGGGCAGCGGCGGGATGGCGAGCAGTGGCTCGTTCCTCCTGGCGCGTTCCCAGTCAGCCACGATCTCATCGCGGCGGAGGCGGGCCCATTCCTGTACGAATCCGAGCGCGCGCGGTTCCAGGCTGCCTGCGAGCACGACTCCGTCCACCGACACGGAGGCGCGGCGGCCTGCATGGTAGGCATGGAAGTGTGCTACGGGGTGATCCCGCTCGTTCCAGTACATGTAGATCACCACACCGTAGAAGGCGCTGATCCTCGGCACGACACGACCATAGCCGAGGTGTTTGCATGGAGCTTGATCATGCCCAATACGTGCCTAAATCGGGGCAACCATGATCGCGGCGATCCGTGTCTGCCCAGGTCAGCCACCCTAACCAGGGTTGCTGGCCGTCTGGACTCATAATCCGCCGGTCCTGGGTTCGAGTCCCAGCCGCCCCGACTGCCTTCCTGTATTACTTCGCCTGATGGGTGACATTCCCGGTTCATGCGGGAGTTGTGGGACACATAACCCCGCGTCTGCGGCCAGGCGTCAGGTTCGGTTCCGCTCGGCCAGTTCCTGCAGGAAATGCGGCATCCGGCCGGTGCCGAAGTCGTAGTAGCGCACCCAGTGTGGCGTGATCGCGATCCGCGCCATCTGGTCATACATCGTGCGGACGTTCTGCTCGAACTCGGCTGCCGCTTCGGCGTCCATGGTCTTCCTGGCGGCGGCGAGGTATTCCGGGACGACGCCGTCGATGATCTCGATGCTCGCCCGCCCGCGTATCGACAAGGTTCGCGCCTGGCCGGGCGCGTTGCCTGCGTCGATGGCTAGGGCGATGTCCGGGTGCGCGGACAGCGCCGCGACCTTCGGTGAGGTCGTGGCTGTGGAGATCACGAACTGGGCGCCGGTCCAGAAGAACCCGACTGGGATCACCCGCGGTGTCCCGTCCTTGGCGGTGTAAGCGAGATGGACGGCCGAGGTGGACGCTAGCAGCTCCTGGGCGCCGGTCATCAACAGCTCGGCCTCGATGTCGTGCCGCTCCATGAGTGCTCTCCTTCCGCCCGTTGCGTGCGATAAGTGCCGCCGCCCCGTCTGGCGCGGCCTTGATCGTGACCTCCACCGCAGTGCCCAAGTCTGGAGCGTCCTCGTAGATCGCGGTCATGCGACGCCCTCCTGTACCCGGCAAAGCCGGGCTGATTCGGCGGCCTGACCACCAAGTCTGACTGGTTTGGATCGCCGAGCGTCTGGAGCGCGAAAGCACCGCTGCCTGATGTGGGAGTCGGCTAAGCCCCGCTCGCGACGATCACGGTGTTCCGTTTGGCTCGAGCAGTGACCTCAGGAGGTCTTCCACGTGGTCGAAGCTCGTCTCGAGGCCGTCGGTCTTGGTCATGTGGTCACGGCCAGCCTTGTCGCGGAACGCCAGCCTATGTGTCAGCTTCGTCACGCCGTGCATCTCATGCAGGTCCATCGTCTCGACGGCCTCCGCATCCGGCCATCCCTCGAACAGCCACGTCTGGGCAGTCCGGGTCGGTGGCTCGACCTCCAGGTAGGTCCCACGGAACGAGCACTCGATTCCGTCGCTGGTCACGAAGACGATGTGGTAGCTCCCTCCCACGCGCAGGTCGATCGAGCAGACCGTCATCTCCTCCCCATAGGGAGCGAACCACCTGCGCATGTGCTCCGGCTTCGTCATGACATCGAAGACAAGCTGGATCGGAGCGTCGAACTCCCGGGTGAGGACAATCTCGAGATCGTTCGGGTATTCGATGTGCGCCGACCCATGCCGATGAGGTGTCACTGCCGCTCTCCTTGTTGTTGCAGATCTCTGAGGTAGTCATCCACCCGGTCCATTCGGGCGTTCCACGACTGCTCGTACTTGGCCAGCCACTGGTGCAACGGCCGGAGCTGCCCGGGTTCCAGGCGATACAGCCGACGACGCCCCTCCGCCCGGCACCTGACGAGTCCCACCTCACTGAGCACCCGCAGGTGCTTCGAAACCTGGGGCTGGGACATCGAGAGGCCGTCCACGATCTCCCCGACCGCCTTCTCACCCTCGATCAGCGCGTCCAGGACTCTGCGGCGGT
This sequence comes from uncultured Actinomycetes bacterium, assembly GCA_963837105.1. Classification (GTDB taxonomy): domain Bacteria; phylum Actinomycetota; class Actinomycetes; order Streptosporangiales; family Streptosporangiaceae; genus UBA9676. Next base: position 165,547 of record CAWIMG010000027.1, read on the forward strand.
GCGCCTCGGCGATGGCGTTGAAGACATCCGACGTCGTGGAAGAGCGGGCCATGCAGACATCCTATTCCCATATCGGCATATGTCGTCACCGGCTCGCCCATCACCTTCGACGACAAGATCGCGGTTCGCACAGTGGCGCGTCAGGCTCGCACCGCTGGCCACGGCGGCACGCCTGTGGAAGGATCGCCCCGCGGTACTCGCCGTGGCCCTGGCCTGGCGACGGCCAGGATGGTTAAAAAGGGGGGGATCGGATATGTGGGCACAGCTCATGAGATGGCAGTTGAAGCCGGGCAAGAACACGGCCGGACTGCGCGAGCAGCTGCAGGCGCTCGAGCAGCCCGGTTCGGGCCTGCTGCGGACGATGATCATGCAGGACCAGAAGAACCCTGATCAGTTCTGGACCCTGGTTGTGTTCGAGAACGAGGAGAAGGCGCGTGCGCGCGAGCGCGACCCGCGCCGCGAGGAGGGGCTGCAGGCCCTTCGGGCGCTGCTGGCCGACAAACTAGCGAGCCCGCCGGAGTTCACCGATCTGGCCGTTGTGGAGGAGTGGACCGGGTAGGCGAGCCGGAGAGCAGCGGCCTGCCCAGGCGGCGCTGGTGGCGGCCAGGCCAAACCCGGGCATAGGCTGCCGCAGTGACCTGGACCGCACCTGACGCCGAGCGCTCGGAGCACTATCCGGAGCACCGCAACGAACCCGAACCGGAGATGCTCCGCGACTGGCTCGACTGGCACCGGGCCACCCTGCTGCGCAAATGCGCGGGCCTGGACGCCGCCCAGCTCGCCGCGCGGGCCGTGCCACCGTCGAACCTCTCGCTGCTCGGGCTGGTCCGGCACATGAGCGATGTCGAGCGCGGCTGGGTCAGGCAGACCTACCGGGGTGAGCAGGTGCCCGACTTGTACTACCGATCCGATGCCCCGGACGCGGACTTCGAAGAGGCTGGCCCAGTCGGTGCCGAGGAGGACTTTGCGCGCTTCGGGGCCGAGTGCCGGGCGGTCGATGCCGCGCTGGAGGGCGCGGGGCTGGACGAGACCTTCACTCTCGGCGAGAAGACCATCTCGGTGCGCTGGATGTGGCAGCACCTGGTGGAGGAGTACGCCCGGCACAACGGGCACGCCGACCTGATCCGCGAGGCCATCGACGGCTCGGCCGGCCTCTGAGCCGGGCGAGCCCCGCGCCTTGCTCCCGGGGCTAGGGGAGTGGCGGCAGGACGGCACGGGGTAACTACCGGAAGCGAACGACGGCGCGGTCGAGCGGCAGTTCGTCCCGGTGGACACCGGCCGGCTTGGCCGGGACGAACGGGAGTGTGCCGGTGGGCTGCAGTCCCAGGTTGTCGTCCCAGATCCGCACGGGTACCCGGCCGAGCAGCCGGAACCGGTCAAAGACATACGGCACGCTGTCGGTGGGGAAGAATTCCGGCGTTGTCATGATCTGGAAGTGCAGATGCGGTGTGGTCGAGTTGCCGCTGGTGCCGATCAGCCCGAGCAACTGGCCCCTGGTCACCCACTCGCCGATGTGGACCTTGACCGAGTTGGGGTCCAGGTGGGCGTACAGCACGTACAGGCCGGGACCGATCTGAATGGTGACATGGTTGCCGACGGTCTGCTCGATTGGCGGTATCGGCGGCGGGTTCGGCAGGACCGGGTTGTTCGGCAGCCCGTCCTCGCTGTCGACGACAAGCCCTGGTGCCGCCGCGATGACCGGCTGGCGGTATGAGAAGTAGCTGGTGATCTTGGATGGGTCGCCGGACCATGCCTGCATCCGGCTGTTCAGCATGAAGAAGTCGATGGCGAACCGCTGCGGCACCGACAGCTGGCCGTTGATTGGCGCCAGCCCGCGCCGGTGGTGGGTGTTGTCAGTGCAGCAGCCCTCGCTCATGTACCAGATGCCGCCCTTCACCGGCGGGCTGAGCACCGTCGCCGGGGACCGGCTGGTGTGCACGGGCTCGATGACGTCGCTGAAGCGGACCGGCGGGGCCCCCTTCGGGCGGATGATCTCGCCGGTTACCCGGTGTTCGAGGCGGCGGGGAATCGCACTTTGACCGGGAAGGGACACATCCAGCCAGACCACCCAGGTCGCAGACGAGGGCATCGTCGTGGACGAATTGCTGGCCGGGTCGTCGGTGCTCTCATCCCCGCTCGGGGCACCCACCGGGGTCAGCTCCGTGCGAAGGGACCTGCCCGCGAGAGTGAGCAGAGCTTGCCCCGTCGAGGCCCGCAGGACCTGGACCCGTCTGAGCCGCACTGGCAGGGGGGTCACGTTGGTCAGCAGCAGCTCATAGGCCAGGTGTATCCGCCCATCGCTGCCCCTGACCGGTGCTGGCACGGTCAGGGTGGCTGCGGTGAGCGCTGTGAATTCGGTGCCAGGACGCACCCCGCCGCCTGGCTGGCCTGACCGTTCCGTCGTGCCGCCCCGGGCGGCAACGGCCCCGAGGGAGGGCGACGCGGTGGCGGTCAGGACTGCCGGGAGCGCGAGGACCAGGCAGCCCCCCAGTGCCGTGACGGCCCAGGTCAGGCGCTTCCCGCAACGGCGCACCATCATAACCAGCCCTCCCAGCGGTTTCTTTAGCCCCGGCTGGATCAGAATCATCCCCAGCCCGTGCCTTATCTAAAACTGCCTGCCGCACCGGGGAGTTCACGATGCGAGCGTTCCAGTCACGCAGCACCACCTGACCGGCCCCGCAGGCAGGTCTACATGGCCGGGTACAGGTGCGGCCGGATGCCGCGGGCCGGCGGTCCGGAAATCGCATGATGCTGGCCTGACTGCGAGTGGGCGTGAAAATGGCCTGCCGCCAATGGCATGGGACAGAGAAAGCGCCCAGACCGGCTGGCGCGGCTGATAGCAGCTCAGTTCGTGAGCGGTAATGCGGCGTTTGGCGACAAACCGCGCGGCATGTCGTCGCTGGAAATCGCAAACCGCCCACTATCCTGCTGAAAGTTGCCTGTGAGGTCTGGTTGAGCAGGCCTGGGACCCGAATGGCCGCCCCGGCGGCCAGGTTCTTACCGACGGCTAGACCACGCAGCGATTCCAGCCTCCGCTCGGAGGGGGAGGTGAGCTGGGGTGCCGTTCAAGGTCATCACCGCCGGCGGCCGCACGTACGAGGGCTTCGCCGCTTATATACGGAGCATCTTCACTGGAGCCGGGTTTTTCATCGCGATTTATATTCTGATCGGCGTCTTCCACAACACAGCGCTTCCGCATTTGCCGACGGTGGCATTCTCACTGGCCGCGCTGCACAGCTGGGTTCAGTACTTCATCTCGGTTATCCTCTGGCCGCTGAGCTTCTGGCATCCGACCTTCTCCGTCGGGCGGTGGCGGGCCGGATCGTCGCCCTGAGGCCCGCGGTGATCGCTGTCCGGCCCCGGTCGCCAATCCGGCCTGGCCCCAGTCGCCAGCCCGGCTTGGGCTGGTCACGAACCTGGCGCGGATGACCACTCGCCCGGTGTGTCACCGTGCCGGATAGATGCGTGGAACCTATCCTGCTGAGGTGCCATATGAGAGCTTGGTTGAGAGGAGGGGTGCCGTAGCGCCGTCAGGCACCTTGGCTGCGCCGGCGGCTGCGTCACGCAGCTGGCCCGGCGTCCGCCTCGAAGGAGGTGAGCCGAAGTGGACTATATAAAGACCATCTTCAGTGTGAAGGGCCTTGTCGTCGCGGGTTACATCCTGGTGGGTGTCTTCTACAACACCGCACCGCCGCATCTGCCAACGGTGGCATTCTCACTGCCCGCGCTGCACAGCTGGGCTCAGTACTTCATCTCGATCCTTCTCTGGCCGCTGAGCTTCTGGCATCCGATCTTCTCCGTCGGCCAGTGGCCGGCCGGATCGACGCCCTGAGGTCACAGCCGCCTGGTCCGGCCGGAGCGCCTCGCTCCGCATCGTTCCCGCGAACGAGGTGTCGTGGGATGACCTGCGGGCTGTCGTCGGCGCCGCCGCTGCTACGACGAACCGTGCTGCTGACCCAGGCCGCGTGGGGCACCCGGATTCGGATACCACGAGCGGCCTGGCCGGCTATCTCGGGGACGAACCGCTGCGGGCACCAACCGCCGGACGAGAACGCTGCGGGCGCTAACCGCCGGACGAGAACGCCGCGGGCGCTAACCGCCGTCGACGAAAAATGGAAAGGAAAAACGCATCTCCCTTCCATTTTCAATATATAGCGCACCGGGGGGCTTGCGGCAAGACCGGGGTCGTGCTCCATAATCGCTGAGCTGGGGCCACCACCTGCGGAAACCAGGACCGCAACCGCGGGGACGGAACCGCAACCGCGGAACCCGGGACTGCCACCTGCGGAAGCCAGCGTCACCACTTGCGCACCATCACCACCCACGGAAACCGGGGCCACCGCCCGGAAATGGGGATCGCGGCCGGCCTGTGCCGGTGCCGGTCGCGAGTGGCTGGCACGGATCGGAGCTGATGCCTATGAATTCGCCGACGACCAGTGCGTTTGACCTTCCCGCCCGCCTGGCCGCCAAGGCCCACCCGAAACTGATCGCTGGCGACGAGCGGCATTTCGCCGCCATCGGGGCGAGCCTGGAGCAGTCGATTGCCGAGCTGTCCGGCCGTCTCGATGCCAACCGCACGGCGCCTGGCGGCATCGGCCAGCAGGCGCTGGAGCGCGACCTGGAGATCCACCGGCTGGCTGCCCGCCTGCGCGTCTTGCGCCGCTTCGGTCTGGACCTGTGCCTTGGCCGCATGGTCGGCGCGGACAGTGCCGAGCCCACCTACGTCGGGCGGCTGGGCCTTACCGACAGCGCGGGCCGCCGGCTGCTGGTCGACTGGCGTTCCCCCGTGGCCGAGCCGTTCTTCGGAGCGACCCACGCCAACCCGATGGGCCTGGCCAGCCGCCGCAGGTACCGCTGGACCCGCGGCCGGGTCAGCGACTACTGGGACGAGGTGTTCACCCCGGATGGCCTGGAGGGACATGCCGCGCTCGACGACCAGTCCGCCTTCATCGCCAGCCTGGGCGGCATCCGGTCATCCCGGATGCGGGAGGTGCTCGGCACCATCCAGGCCGATCAGGACGCCATCATCCGGGCCGGTTCCCGTGGCGCCCTGGTCGTGGACGGCGGTCCGGGGACGGGGAAGACCGTCGTCGCGCTGCACCGCGCGGCCTACCTGCTCTACTCGGACCCGCGCATCGGTCACCACCGGGGCGGCGTGCTGTTCATCGGCCCGCACCAGCCTTACCTGTCCTACGTCGCCGACGTTCTCCCCAGCCTCGGCGAGGAGGGCGTGCAGACCTGCACCCTGCGGGACCTGATCCCCGAGGGAGCCACGGCAGCGGCTGAGGCCGACCCGGATGTGGCCCGCCTGAAGTCGTCCGCGGACCTGGTGAAGGCAATCGAGCCAGCCGTCCGGTTTTACGAGCAGCGGCCGTCCCAGCCGATGACGGTGGAGACCCCCTGGTCCGACATCTGGCTCGACGCCGGCGACTGGGCCGAGGCGTTCGAAGCGGCAGAACCCGGTTCTCCGCACAACGAGGCACGCGTCCAGATCCTGGAGCAATTGCTCGCGATCCTGATCGACAAGCACGACGGCGACGTCCCGGCGGACCTGCTCCGGAAGTCGCTGCTGCGGAACTCGGATCTGCGCATGGCACTCAACCGCGCCTGGCCGCTGATCGATCCGGCCGACCTCGTCGGAGACCTCTGGTCGGTCCCGGCCTACCTGCGCATGTGCGCACCCTGGCTCAGCCCCGATGACGTCCAGAAGTTGCAGCGCGCGGACGCCCAGGCCTGGACGGTGTCCGACCTGCCGCTGCTGGACGCGGCACGGCAGCTGCTCGGTGACCCGGAGGCGTCCCGGCGCAAGAGCCGGCGCGATACCGCCGTCGCCGCCGAACGTGAGCGCATGGCCAGGGTCGTGGATGACCTCATCGAGGTGGCCGATGACGAGTACGGGGTGGGCCTGGTGACGATGCTGCGTGGCGAGGACTTCCATGACGCGCTGGTCGACGAGGCCGCGCTGCCCAGCACCGACCCGGACCTGCTGGCGGGCCCGTTCGCGCACGTTGTCGTGGACGAGGCGCAGGAACTGACCGATGCGGAATGGCAGATGCTGCTGCTCCGCTGCCCGTCCCGGAGCTTCACCATCGCCGGGGACCGTACCCAGGCCAGGCACGGGTTCACGGAGTCGTGGCGGGAACGGCTGGAGCGGATCAGGTTCGGCCAGATCAGCCTGGCTTCCCTGAGCATCAACTACCGGACGCCGGAAGAGGTGATGGCGGAAGCCGAGCCGGTCATCCGGGCCGCGCTCCCGGACGCCAACGTGCCGACCTCCATCCGCGCCACCGGCGTCCCCGTCGCCCACGGATTCTGCTGCTGAGCTGGACCCGATCCTCGGCACCTGGCTGGCCGAACACACCGAGGGGATCGCCTGCGTGATTGGCGATCCCACCTTCCGGGCCAGGTCCCGCGTCCGGTCGCTGACCCCGGAACTGGCGAAGGGACTGGAGTTCGACCTGGTCGTCCTCGTCGATCCGGAGACGTTCGGCGGGGGCATCGAAGGTGCGGTCGACCGTTATGTCGCGATGACCCGGGCGACCCAGCGACTGGTCATTCTCACCAGCCGCTGACGCCGGCCAGCCCATCGCCGGCTTCGCGGCCCAGCTGACCGGTGCCGTCAGGCCCCATGCTGGCATGGTGCTGGCGGGTCACTCGCGCTCGACCCTGCGCAGCCCACGGGCCGGCGTCCACCACTCGACGACGAGCATCGTGGCCTGCTCGTTGAGGTGGGTGTGCACGACCTCGGCGATGTCGGCGCGGAAGCGGTCGCCGTGGGCTTCGTCGCTGACCGGCCCGGCCGCGATCGCCCGGCCGGAGATCTTCGCCTCGCCCGGCCACTGCGCCTCGGCGCCCTCGACCGGATCGACCGTGGCGCTGTGCAGGGCGAACCGTGGATCGCGGCGAAGATCCGCGCCTTTGCGCGCGTTCGGCATCGAGCCAAACACCAGTTCGCCGTCCTCGAAGGCTGCCTCGATCCCGGAGATCCGCGGCGCGCCGTCGGCACGCACGGTGGCGATCGTCTTGTGTCTGTGCGCGTCGAACAGCGCCCGCACCCGCTGCGCGAACTGGGGCTCCGCCCGCTCGACATCCTGCCAGGTCGTCACCGGCCCATGATCGCACCGAATGATCGCCAGTGCGCGCGCCCGGGACGGTGGCCCTGTGGACGGTAAGTGGCGCATGGCGTCGAACGTGAACAGCGCCGATCTCACCGAGTCCGAACTCCAGCAAGCTCGCAGCTACCACACGTAAGGCAGCCGGAGCCCGATGACCGGAGCCGCACAGCCGGCCGGTGCGGCCCGCGCGGGTGGCCGACGGCTAGCCCACGCCTGCCGGGATCTGCGCGGACAGCGATGCCAGGTTGCTGATCGCCGGCTCGATATTGGTGAAGACGCGGGTGAGCGCTGACTGCATCCGCGGGTCATCCGCGTGGTCACCGATGCCGCAGGTGGCGTTGAGCCGGGCCTGCTGCATCCAGAGTGCCACGCCCGGGTCGGTGGCCCAGATCAGCTCGGCGCGCTGAGCGGTGCAGGTGACACCGATCCAGTCCACCGCCGCCTCCGGGTACCGGTTGGCCGGGCAGATCTGGTTCTTCCGCGCGTCGCCGTCCTGTGTCGCCTCGACGTACCCGGCCAGTGCGGCGCTGAAGACCGGCTGGCAGGCCCGGAGCTGCTGGAGCGTAATCAGGTCGTCGGCGAACACCGGGCGGGCGGGTCTGGTGCGAAGGCCGGCCGCCGAGCAGTCCACGTGAACCTGCCCGGGGTCCGCTGATACCGAGCCACCCGCCAGTTCGATGTGGTCCGGGCCGATCCGGGTGACCCGCCCGAGCCGGATCACGTTCTCGATGCTGCGCAGGCGCACCAGTTCGTCCTGGCTCACCGTCGCGCACCGGAACATCGTCGGCTGGACCCCGGGATCGAGGCGGATGAGCTGGCCGCAGGACTCCAGCCGCCGGAACAAGTCGCTGATGTCCGCGGCCCCCGCCGCCGCCTCCAGGTACAGCGCCACCCCGTCCATCAGCTTGGGCAGAAGTCCGAGCGGCTGCTGGAATGCCCGGTCCAGCAGCCAGGCATCCCGGGGCCGGATCCAGCGGATCGCCCCCGCTGGCACGCCGGTTTCCAGCAGCCACAGGCACGCGTCGATCGCCGTCTTGCCGGCGCCGACGATCGTGAACCCGCTGGGCGCGCTCGCAAGCCCGACCAGATCGTTGACCGGGATCACCCGCGCACCCGTTTCGATTCCAAACGGCGGTGCCTGCGTCGCCGGGATCGACGGCTCGAGATAGCGTGCGTCCACCACCCGCTTGCGGACCCGGACCGTCGTTGTCTCCCCGGTCAGCCGGGACGTGAACTGGTGGCCGTTCGCGGCCACGCTGGTGCAGTCGGACATGCCGAAGAAGCGGACCCGGCCGGAGGCGAGCAGCACCTCATCGAGTACCTGCTGGTAGTAAGCGCAGATCTCGGCCGCGGTGGCACGCGGGTAGTAGCCGGCGTTCGGCCCATCCTGCTCGATCACATCGCTGCCCAGCGGCCGGGAGTTGACGCCGTACAGTGCCGACGGGCCGTGCAGGCGCACGAACGGATAAGCGTCGTGCCAGTGGCCACCCGGGCCGTGCCGCCGGTCCACCATCACCACGTCGGCGTCGCAGGCAGCGATCAGCGCGTCGGCGAATGCCATGCCAGCCGCGCCTGCCCCCACGACCAGGTAGTCGGTCTCGATCGCGCGCACAGCCCGATGATAGCCGCGGCGGCGCGACGGCCATAGTGGCCTGACCGCGGGCTTAGCCGCGCGCGGTTCTTCCCGCCAACTCCGCTTCCTGGCATCATCGATGCGTGGCCAGCGCCGATCCCGGCGATCTCGCACGAAGCGCCTATGAGGCGTACCGTGCCGCCCATCCCATGCCCTTGCCACCCTGGGACACGCTCAGTGACCAGGAACAGGCAGCCTGGGGGGCCGCCGCGTCAGCCATCGGCAGCCGGCAGAAGGGGACCCGCATCGAGGCGGTGCGCAACCCGCCCCTGGTGGTCCGGACCGGGGACCGGAGCCGTACCTTCGATGCCAATTTCACGGTGGGCCGCGAAGGCAACCTGGCCATCGACGACGACTTCGCCTCCAGCTTCCACGCGCGCTTCCAGGTCTCCCACGGCCGGTGGTATATCGAAGATCTGGGCTCGACCAACGGCACCTACCTGAACGGCCGCCGCATCATGACGGCCCAGTGGGTGAAGAAGGGCGACAAGATCAAGATCGGGCACACCGTGATGACGGTGGAGCCGGCCTGACCGGTCCTGGCTGTTCCCGGGTGCAGCTTCGGTGCATCCGGCTGGCCGCGCGGCGCTCACCTGGCGGCGATGGTGGCCAGCACCGCGAACAGGATGGTCGCGGTGGCGAGAGCGACATGGGTCACCACGATGAGCGCAGGCGGGTGCCAGGTGGGTGGGGGGCCTGCGGCAGCGGGAGCGGACGGGACCGGGACCATCGGGACCACCGCCTCCACGGCGGAGCGCTCCGGGAACCACCGGCTCACCAGCACCATGCCAAAACCGGCTACCGGCAGCAGCAGCGCACATGCGGTCCAGGCCACGGCGATCAGGCCGGTCAGCAGGTAGCCGATCCACGCCGCCAGGCCGGCCAGGGCCAGCCCGAAGTGGGTCACGTTCAGGGCGGGCAGGGACCGGCGCGGGCCGCCGCGGCGGAGTCCGCCCCGGGCGACCCACCTGGCCATCATCAGGCCGCCGAAGCCAACCGTGATCAGCCAGGTGACCAGGGCCACCAGCGCCAGCGGCGGGCCGCCGGCCGGCGGGGATGCCACCGTGGTCACCGGAGGCGGGTTCGGCTGAGCTGCGAAGCTGGCCAGCGGGTAACCCAGCAGCGGACGCGTCTCCTCGATACGGTCGCGTTTCACCTTGCGCACTTTGCCCGCCGTGTCCGCCAGTGCGGTGTCGGCGGCCGCGTTCACCTCCGCCCTGGTCAGGCCGTGGCAGGCGGCCGGCAGTGACCTGATGGTGAGGTGATGCTCGATGGCGCTGATGGCGAATCTGGTGCAGGCTGCGTCGGCCCGCCGCTGGCTGGCCGGCTCGTGGGCGCACCCGGCGGCGAGCAGCCCAGCGAGCACCACCCCGGCCACGGCGCAGGCCCTCCGGACCGGGTTGCGCCAGGCAGCCGGCCGCGCACCCATGCCGCCCATTTCACCATCCCCCGGCCCCGCCTGGCCGGCCCGCCGTGGCCGCCGGAGCGGAAGTCCCGGTCAGGGCGGTAACATTGCCGGAACGGTTGGCCGGTAGCGTCCCTGTTGTGCAGGAGACAGGCACAGCCGGGCAGCCCGCGCTGGCTGCCGCAGCCGGCCGCGGCAGCCAGGCATCGCCGGGAGCCGCGGCCAGCGTGTGCGCGGTGCTGTCGGCCGGGCTGGTGCTGCTGCTGTTCGGCGTGTGCGTGCTGCTCACCGCCCTGACCCGGGACCTCGCCGCCAGCTTCAGCGGGGTCCTGCCGGTGGGCGCACTGCTGTTCGCGGCACTGGGCCTGGTCATCGCCCGCCGCCAGCCGCGCAACGCGATCGGGTGGCTGCTGGTTGCCAGCGGCCTGCTGTCGCTGCTGTTCTCGGCGGCTGAACTGTACGCGGTGCTGGCCTACCGGACCCATCCCGGCGCGCTGCCGGCCGGCCGGGTGGCCGTGTTCGCCGAGGCGGGCTCCTTCCTGACGCGGTGCTGTGCGGGCTGGCGATCCTGCTTTTCCCCGACGGCCGGCTTCCCTCCCGGCGCTGGCGCTGGGCGCTGTGGGCCTACCTGGCCGCCAGCGCGATGTTCATGGCCAACGAGTTCATCGGTCAGTCCACCGTCTTCACCGTGCGCCACCTGCGGGTGGACGTGACTGGTTCGCCGGTGAACAACCCGGATCCGGCTGGTTTTCTTGCCCACGCCGCTCGTGTCACCGGGTTTGCCCTGCTCGTGATCGTGGCACTGTGGGTGTGCTTCGTGGCCCGGCAGGCCGTCAGCTACCGGCGCGCCACGGGGGAGCGCCGGCAGCAGCCGAATGGCCGACGTGCGGCGGTGCCCTGTGTGTCGCGGGCATCGTGGTCACCATCCGGCCGGAAACTACTCCGGCGGCCAGACGCGGCCCGGGCGGCGCTCGCGCCGATACTGGCGCGGACCCGGCCGCGGTGACGGCCGCGGTCGACACGGTGGCCGCCATCCGGCAGTTCGAGAACTCGTGGCCGGGCGCGCGTGCCCCGCTCGGCCGCTCGGATGACTTCCCGCGCTCGGTCACCGGGCGGGTAGGCGCTGCGCCGAGGCGGGCCATCCTGGAGGTCGCGGGCGGGCAGTCGCCCCCAGCACCTGGTGACCGAACTGGCGGCGGCGATCGCGGCGGGCGGGACCGGGGTGGCCCTGGGGGCGGGGCGGAGGCGATCTCCACCGCCAGTGCGCTGGCGAAGGCCAGCGACCGCCCCGACTGGTCCGAGCATCCGGGGGTGACCTGGAGGACCGCGGTTACGGCCTGGCCGGCCTGCTCTCGCCGCCGCTGACCGGGCCGGGCGAGGTGGCCACGTTCGACCTGTACTCCTGCTTCCCCATCGCGGTCTCGGTCGTTGCCGACGGCCTCGGCCTGGCGCCCGGCGATCCCCGCGGCCTGACCGTCAGCCTGCGACCTGCCGTTCTTCGGCGGCCGACCGCGCACTACGCCATGCATGCATCGGAGATCGTGCCAGCGCGCTCGCGCGAGCCCGGGCAGTTATGGCTTCGTGGGCGCCAACGGCGGCGTGCTCAGCAAGTACTCGGCCGGGGTCTACTCCACCATCCCCGTGCCGTGGCGGCCCGGCCACAGCGCCGCGCTGCAGGCCAGGCTGGACGCCGGGCCGGTGGCGCCGCAGTCCCCGCACGCGGACGGCTGGGCGACCGTCGAGAGTTACACCGTGGTCCACGCCCGGGACGGCGCCCGCGCCGGCTTCGTGGTCGGCCGGCTCGACGCCGGTGGCGGCAGGTTCGCCGCCCGCGCCCGGGACGGCGATGAGGACATGCTGGCGCTGCTCGGCAGTGAGCAGCCGGTCGGGCAGCGCGTGTTCGTGCGCTCGTCCGGGCTGGTCAACCAAGTGACCGCTACTGCGCGGTAGCGCGTCGGCTGGTGAACTCGGCCAGGGTCGGCGGGTCGGCTCCTGGCCGCTCGCAGGCCAGGGCCGCCACCGCGATCGCGTCGTCCACGATGCCGGCGAGTTCGCCCGGATGGCACCGGCCGAGCAGGGCGGGGGACTGCAGGCCGTGCCAGCTGAGCGAGGCGAGCAGCCCGGCGGTAAAGGCGTCACCGGCGCCGACCGTGTCGGCCACAGTGACAGCCGGCGCGGGCCGGTGCAGCGCCGGGTCCTGGGCCAGGAACACGTCGGCGCCGTTCGCCCCGTCGGTGACGATGACGACGGTGGTGCCGAGCCGCAGCCAGAGCCGGGCGACCTCGGGAACGGTGCGGTCCGGGTAGAGCCAGGCGACGTCCTCCTCGCTGGCCTTGGCGATGTGGGCGAGGCGGACACCCCGCTCCACCGCCGCCCGGCCGGAGTCCGGGTCGGACAGCAGCCGGGGCCGCACGTTGGGGTCGTAGCTCACCAGCACATCCCCCCGGCCCCGCATCCGGTTGGCCAGGTCGAGGATGTGCAGGTCCCCTGGCGAGGTCCAGGAGGCGATCGATCCGAAGTGCAGGATGGCCGCATTGGCCGGCACCCGGCCGGTCTCCTCCGCCGTCCACTGCCAGTCGGCGGTGCCTTCCAGATAGAAGTCGTAGCTCGCTCGCGCCTGCACGTCGAGCGAGACCACGGCCAGCGTGGTCGGCTCACTCGCCAGCGGGGCGTACTCCAGGTTCACCCCCTCCGCCGCCGCGCGCTCGCGCAAGATGCGGCCGAAGGCGTTGTCGGCCAGGCGCGCCATCAGGCTGGTCGCCAGGCCCAGCCGGGCCAGGCCGATTGCCACGTTGTAGGGACTGCCGCCGGGGGCGGCCACGAACGTCTGCGCCTGCGCCCCGGGCACCAGGTCGATCAGGGCCTCGCCGATCACGGTCACGCCCGGGCGGGCATCGGCCTGCCCGGTCACCGTGCACCTGGCCCAGCCGGGGCCGGGATCTCGCCCGTGCCCCGGGCGGTGAGGCCGTTCTGCATTGTGATCACCGGCCGTGAGCCTATCGCCCCGGGCCGGGGTTGCCCCGGGTGAGCGCTGCCGCGATCATGTGGCCTGGTGCCCACAACCAGGGCGCCGTCCAGGAGCAGCCCCGACAACGGAGGCGAGCATGGCTGCCAGCATCGACCACCCCGGGCCCGGTCCAGCCGGGCCGCGGGTCCGGCCGTTCGCGTCCGCCTGGCGGCGGGCGCATCTGACCGTGGACGAGCGCATGGCCAGGGGCAAGGCCGCGCGGGCGGAGACTCCGCGGGCGGCTCACGGGCAGTGGCAGCCAGCCCCCGGCCGCCCGGACCCGATCGCCCTGCTGGAAGAGCAGGCCGCCAGCCGGGTGGCCGACCTGGTGCCGGTCAGGCACGGGCGGATGCTGGTCTCGCCGTTCACCTTCTACCGCGGCGCCGCCCTGATCATGGGCGCCGACCTGGCCGCCAGCCCGGCGTCCGGGATCACCGTCCAGCTGTGCGGGGATGCCCACCTGTCGAACTTCGGCCTGTTCGGCACCCCCGAGCGGCAGATGATCTTCGACATCAACGACTTCGACGAGACCCTGCCCGGCCCGTGGGAATGGGACGTCAAGCGGATGGCGGCCAGCTTCGAGATCCTGGGCCGGGACCGCGGCTTCAGCCAGGCCGGCCGGCGTGCGGTAGTGATGGCCGGGGTCGCCGAGTACCGCGACCGGATGCGCCAGGCTGCCGGGATGCCCACCCTCGGGGCGTGGTACGACCAGCTCGACGCCGGGATGCTGCTCAACCTGGTCCGCCAGGAGGTGCGGGTCAGACGGGTGAGCAGGGAGGACGCCAGGACGGCGGAGCGCCGGGTGGAGCAGGCGTATGCCCGGGACAGCACCCGGGTGCTCGCCAGGCGGGCCACCGAGGTGGAGGGTGAGCTGCGGATCGTCGCCGACCCGCCGCTGATCGTGCCGATCGAGGACCTCGTCGTCCCCGGGTCGGAGTGGGAGCACACCGACGTGCTGATCAAGAAGCTGCTCAGCTCCTACCGCCGTACGCTCGGCCGTGAGCACCACCCACTGGAGGAGTTCCGCTACGTCCACGCGGCCCGCAAGGTGGTCGGTGTGGGCAGTGTCGGCACCCGCTGCTACATCCTGCTGCTAACCGGCCGCGACCAGAACGATCCCCTGTTCCTGCAGGTGAAAGAGGCACAGGAGTCGGTGCTGGAGCGGTTCGCTGGCCACAGCAGCTACCCGTACCACGGCCAGCGGGTGGTCATGGGCCAGCGGCTGATGCAGGCCGCGACCGACATCTTCCTGGGCTGGCAGCGGATCAGGGGGCTGGACGGGATCACCCGCGACTATTACGTCCGGCAGTTCCATGACTGGAAGGGCGGTGCTGAGGTGGAGAACCTGCTCGTGCCCAGTGCCAGCCTCTATGCGCGGCTGTGCGGGGCCACCCTGGCCCGCGCCCACGCCCGCTGGGGCGACCGCATCGCGATCGCCTCCTACCTGGGCAAGGGGGATGTCTTCGACCGGGCGATCGCCGATTTCTCCCGCGCCTACGCCGATCAGAACGAACGGGACTACCAGGCCTTCGCCGCGGCCGTGCGGGCGGGCAGGCTCACCGCCCAGACCGGCGTGTAGCGGCCCGCCATGGCCAGCCGGGAGGACGCCGATGTCATCGTGGTGGGCGCTGGCCTGGCCGGGCTGACGGCGGCCAGGCAGGTGCGGCTGGCCGGGTACAGCGTGCTGGTCATCGAGGCCCGGGACCGGGTCGGCGGGCGGGTGCTGAACCACCGCCTGGCCGGCGGCCACGTCGCCGATCTGGGCGGCCAGTTCGTCGGGCCCACCCAGCGGCACATTCTCGCGCTGGCCGCCGACCTCGGGCTGGCCACGCAGCCGATCTTCACCCGGGGCCGGACGGTGCTGGAGATCGGCGGCCGCCGCTACCGCTACCGGGCCGTACCGGGGCTGAGCCCGCTGCAACTGGCCGGCGCGGGCCGGGCGGTCTTCGCCCTGGACCGGATGGCCCGGCGGATCCCGCCGGAAGCGCCCTGGCGGGCGGCCGGCGCCGCCGCCGCCGATGCCCGGACCCTGGCCGACTGGGCCCGGCGCAACGCCGGCACCCGGCTCGGGCGGTTCGCGATCGGCGCGTTCAGCCAGGGCGTGCTGGCCTGTGAACCGGGCGAGGTCTCGCTCCTGCATGCGCTGTTCTACCTGCGGTCGGCGGGCGGGTTCCGGCAGCTCGCGGAGACCACGGGAGCGGCACAGCAGGACCGGTTCGCCGGTGGATCGCAGCTGATCGCGATCCGGATGGCCGAGCAACTCGGCCCTGGCAGCCTGCGGCTCGGCGCCCCGGCCGGCCGGATCGAGCACGGGCCGTCGCGGGTCACCGTGCACGCGGGCGGGCTGGCCGCGACCGGCCGCCGCGCCGTGGTCGCCATCCCGCCCGCACTGGCCGGGCGGATCGGCTATGACCCGCCGCTGCCAGCCGATCGCGACCAGCTCACCCAGGCCGCGCCGATGGGCTCGGTGATCAAGTGCCTGGCGGTCTATGACGAGCCGTTCTGGCGTGCCGCCGGATACAACGGCCAGGCCACCTCGGACGGCCCGGGCGCGCGGGTCACCTTCGACACCGGGCCGCCGGCGGGCCGGCCCGGCATCCTGCTCGGCTTCGTCACCGGGTCTGAAGCCCGCCGGCTCGCCCGGGCCGATCCCGCACAACGCCGCGCGGACGTGCTCGCCTCGTTCCGCCGCTACTTCGGTCCCGCCGCGGGCAGGCCAGCTGAGTACATCGAGCACGACTGGACCGCCGACCAGTGGACCCGGGGCTGCTACGGCGCCCATTTCCCGCCCGGGACCTGGACCCAGTTCGGGCCCGCGCTGCGGCGGCCGGTGGGCGTGCTGCACTGGGCGGGCACGGAGACCGCCACCGGCTGGAGCGGGTACATGGACGGCGCGGTCCAGTCCGGGCAGCGGGCAGCCGCCGAAGTGCTGGCTGCGCTCGCGGGCTAGCGGCGCGGCCGCGTGGCGGGGAACCTTGTCCTGGCCGCATCCCCGGGAGACGATGCCTGCATAGGGCTGCTGGTGAGGCTGGTGTCAGGCATGGTGCGCCGTGACCGGTGAGACGCAGTTGCTGGCTGCCGCGCTGGCGCTGGCCGGCAGCGGCTGCTACGCGGTCGCCGCGGTGACCCAGCATGGGGTCGCCCGGCACCTGCCGTCGGAGCGCGCGTTCGACCTGGCGGTGCTCGTCCGGCTGGCCCGCCGCCCGGTCTGGCTGGCGGGCATGGCCGCGGTGATCACGGGCTTCGCGCTGCAAGCCGTGGCGCTCGGCCTGGGCAGGCTGGTGGTGATCGAGCCGGTGCTGGCCACCGGCCTGCTGTTCGCCCTGGCGCTGGCCGCCCGCCGGGAGCGGCGTCCGCTGCGGCCGGCGGAATGGGCGGCCACCCTGGCGGTGGTGGGCGGGCTGGCCCTGTTCCTCGCGGTCGGCCAGCCCTCGGGTGGCCAGCGCACCGCGCACGCGGCGCTGCTCGGGCTGGCCACGGCCGCGACGGCGGCACTGATCGGGCTGAGCATGATCCTGGCCGGCCGGTTCGGCGGCCACCGCCGGGCGCTGCTGTTCGGGGTGGCCGGCGGGGTGGCCGCGGGCACCACCGACGCGGTCATCAAGACGGTGACGGTGCTGGCCGCGGGGCACCTGCTGGGGGTCTTCGCCGACGTACCGCTGTACCTGCTGATCGGGATGGGCCTGCTGGCATTCACGATTCAGCAAAACGGCTATCGCGCCGCGGCCCTGGCTGCGTTCCTGCCTGCCTTCGCGGTGTTCGAGCCGGTCACCGGGTCACTGCTGGGGCTGCTCATCTATCACGAGCGGCTCAGCGACGGGCCCGGCCAGATCCTGCTGGAACTGGCCGCCGGTGCGGTGGCGGTGTGGGGGATAGTGCGCCTGGCCGCGCCCGCGATGGCCGGTCCTGACCCGCCTGCCGCTGGCGCCGCGGCGGCCCCGGTCCCGGCCCGGCCGGCCGTGCTGGCTGAACCGGTGCGCGCCGACGGCGCGCCGGCGGCCGCTGACGGCGGCTGACCCGCCGGGCCGCCTCACCCGAGCAGA
The DNA here is from genome assembly GCA_963837105.1 of uncultured Actinomycetes bacterium. Lineage (GTDB taxonomy): Bacteria > Actinomycetota > Actinomycetes > Streptosporangiales > Streptosporangiaceae > UBA9676. The sequence goes on from CAWIMG010000027.1 coordinate 182,750, forward strand.
TCGGCGACTGCCTCCGCGAACACCTCGGTGTGCCGGTCCACGTCGGCCTGCTGGGTCGCCGGCGACATCAGCGCCATGTTGTGGAAGGGCGTGATGAGCACGCCCCGGTTCATCGCGTGCAGGTGGAAGTAGCGCTCCAGGTCCGGGTCGGCGGCCGCGTGCGCCTGCGTCCCGTTCCGCGGCGGGTCCGGCAGGAAGGCGTACTCGGCCCGGCAGCCAAGCTGGGTCACCTGCCAGCCGAGGCCGGCCCGGGCGATCACCTCCCGCACCCCGTCCGCGAACCGGCCGGCCAGCGGGATCGTCCACTGGTAGGCCTCGGCGGTCAGCACCCGCCCCAGCGTGGCCCGCATCGCCGCCAGCGACAGGGCGTTGCCGGCCAGCGTGCCGCCGATGCCGCCGGTGTCGGCATAGTCGGCCTCGATGTCGGCCAGCATCTGCGTGGCAACCCCGGCGGACATGCCCAGCGCCCCGCAGGCGATGCCGCTGCCGATCGCTTTCCCGGCCGTGACCATGTCCGGGGCAAGGTCCCAGGCGAGCGTGCAGCCACCCAGGGCCGGCCGACAGGGTGTGCGTCTCGTCGATGATCAGCAGCGTCCCGCTGTCCCGGGTGAGCTCGCGGAGCGCCCGGTGGTAGCCCGGCTCGGGCAGGATGATCCCCATGTTGGTCATGGCCGGCTCGGCCAGCACACACGCGACCGAGCCGCCGGCCAGCGCCGCCGCCAGCCCATCGGTGTCGTTGAACTCCACCGCCACGGTGGTCCGCGCCGGGTCCACCGGCGGCCCGACATTGCCCGCCCGGGAACGGGTGCTGCCGTCGGGCTGGCGGACCGCGAACGTCTCGTCCACCGAGCCGTGATAGCAGTAGCTGAACACCGCGACCTTGGGGCGGCCGGTGATCTGCCGGGCGACCCGGAGCGCGGCCCGGTTCGCGTCCGTCGCGCTGAGTGTGAACAGCCACCGGGCCATCCCGAACCGCCGGCTCAGATCATCGGCCACCACCGCGGCGTCCTGCGTCGGGAGCATGGTGGTCAGCCCGCGCCCGGCCTGCTCGCGCACGGCCGCCAGCACCGCGGGCGGGCTGTGGCCGGTCATCGCGCCGGTATCGCCCAGGCACAGGTCGACGTACTCGCAGCCGTCCACGTCGGTGATCCGCGCACCCTCGGCGTGGGCCGCGAACGGCGGGAACCCACCCGCCCACAGCATCATCCATGGCATTGGCACGCCGCCGATCAGTGATCGCTGTGCCTGCTGGGACAGTTCCCGGGAGCGGGGATGGTCGGTGGCGAACCGGTCGAGTTCCCGGCGGGTGAGGCTGGCCAGCCTGGTGCGGTCGATCATGGGCCACCACGATAGCCGGGCGGCCAGCCAAAGGCCGGGGCGGCCGCCCGGCTGTCCCCGCTGGTCAGGCCAGCTGGCGAACGGCCAGCCGGCCGCGCAGGCGCCCACTGGCAGCCATTGATCCCGGCGGTGCGGCCATTGTTGATTCATGGCCGGGAAATCAGCATTGTCAGCGCGGGAAATGACAAATAACAAACCGGCTGAGTGTACCTTGCTATTTCCGCTGGAGCCCGGCCGGCTAGCTGCCCACGCCGCCGGGAGACAGTAGTACGTGCCTGGTCAGGGTGGGCCGGGCCGGGCCCGGATGGCTCGATCAATGTCACCTCACCAGTGATATCGTGTCACTTGCCGCATATAACGGGCTGGTCACAGCGTTGCTGGCGGCCCGCCCGCCAATCGCCCTTCCCCGCATCTCACCCGGTTCGGGGCCTGGCGGGGGCTGGCGCGGCCGGCTGTGCCTGGGGCCGCCGATCGCGGGACCGACACGTTTGGCGAGGTCTTGACCCCTGCATGTAAGGATTGCTAGATTCCGCAGCGGCCATCTCAGCTATTGGGGTGCTCACCTGCCATAAGCAGGGCAATTTTTTTGCCGGTCGGGGGCGGGGCCGGTCATACCGAGAGGAGCTGCGTGTGCGATTTCGCTTGGTAGGGGCCAGAGGGTGGGCCTGGAAGGTGGCCATCCCGGTAGCGTGCCTCGCGGCCGCTGGCCAGCTTGCCTTCGCGGGCACGGCATCGGCGCGGACGGTCGCGTCGGCGACGCACCCGACCGCCAGCGTCCACAACCTGCTGGACTGCAACGTCACGTTGATGAAGGGCCTGTGCACGGACCCGCACGGGTTCTACAACGGCAAGACGTCACGGTTCCGCGATCCCATCAGCGGCGCCTACGTCGGCCATGACGAGCCGAGCGTCAAGTTCATCTCGCAGCGTCGCGGGCTCTGCCTACCGGATGAAGTACGGCATGCAGCTGTCCGGGACCCGACCACGACGCCGACCGCCAGCGGCAGCGTGACCAAGTACGGCGAGCTGAGCTTGGCGCCGTGGTTCGGCCTGCCCATCTGCGACCCGCAAGTCCTATCCGCAGAACGGGTGCACCAACCTCAGCGACAGCAACTCCGGTTCGCTCAGCGACCCGAACGCGGCGGGTTCGGCGTTCCTGGAAGTGCAGTTCTACCCGCCCGGGTTCCCCCCGTTCGCCGACTCCGCCAGCTGCAATTCCACCAAGTGGTGCGCGGCGCTCACCATCGACAGCCTGGAGTGCACGTACCAGTTCGCCAGCTGCAACAACAACTGCATCGAGCCGGTCAACTTCTCCTACCTGACAGACCAACGGCGTGCCAACCGGGCCGCCGGCGCCGCAGAACACCGACAACGCGACCTTCCTGCCCAACTCCCAGCACGCTGATGATGAACCCCGGGGATGTGCTCAAGGTGTCCATCAGCAACGTGGCTGATTCGGGGTCGCCCGACATCGGCGGGCTGAAAGCCTCGGTCACGGACGTCACCACCGGCAAGACCGGGTACGTGGTGGCGAGCGCGGCGAACGGGTTCCAGAACACCAACATTGCGGACTGCACCGGCACCCCGTTCAGCTTCCACGCCGAGTACAACAGCGCGCTCAAGCAGAACCAGGTGCCGTGGGCCGCGCTCGAGGGTGGCGTGCTGATGGAGCAGGAGATCGGGCACGGTGAGTCGTGCTCGTCGGTCAGCAACAAGCTCGGCGTCTCCTTCGCCTACTCGGACGGCACGTTCTCGGACCCGAATACCTACCAGACCTGCAACGGTGTCCTCGAGGGCGGCAGCAGCACGTCGAAGGGTGAAGGTCCGTGCAGCCTCACCACCGGTCTCTGCTCGCACGCCACCACCCAGGGCTCGACCGGGCCGAAAGCCTGCTCGACCAATAACCCGGGCAGCGGCGCGCTGTGTGAGTTCGCCGATGCCATCTGCATCCCCAAGGGCAGCCGCACGGTCACGTTCGGCTCGTTGGGCTCCGCGACGGAGAGTTCACCGGTGGCCATCTGCTACCAGAACTATTTCCAGAACGGTGATCTCGACTTCGATGGGCTGAGCTACCGGGCGGACTGGCCGAACGGCAGCAGCAACTTCCCGACCTCGATCCGATATATCGGGCCGTTCACGGGCAGCACTGCGAGCACCTACCCGCAGGTCCAGTTCGAGACGGACTCGGGCGGCTCGCAGAACCTGTGCAACACCAGCACCGGCACAGGCTGCACCGCCCCGCCGATCAGCGCCAAGTTCTACCCGTTCTGGTCGATGACCAACAAGCAGGGCATCTCCGGCCTGACCAGCGCGGGGAACTGCGTATGGAACTTCGGCAACACCATTGCCAACGTCACCACGAACAGTTTTGGGAAGGACAAGCAGTACGGCACGCCCGATATCGCCCGCTATGGCGGCACTCTCGCCAGCTCGGTGATGGCCAACCCGGAAATCGGCACGGGGTGCACCAGCCTGACTGGGTTCTAACCAACCACCTCTCGTTCGCCCGGTGGCCGCTGGCCGGCCACCGGGCGAACGCCTGCCCGGGGGCGGGTTGGACTGCCGCCAGCTCAGGCTGCTGGCCCTGGCCGGTTACGGCCAGCCCGGCCCCGCCGGCCCGCACGGGCCGGCCCGGCCAGTGCGGGCGGTGATCTCGGCTACCATGCCGTCATGCCCTGCCCCGACCCGTGCCCGGTGAGCTGACATGCGGCTGGGCGGGGAGCCGGTCGGCCGGTGGGGGATCGCGCTGCTGGCGGTGACGGGCGTGGCCGGGCTGCTGCTCGGCTGGCATGGCTGGACCACCCGGACGGCCGCCGCCCCGTCACTGGCTGGCGCCACCGCCACCGCGCCGGCGTCTCCCGCCAGTTCCCCGGCCAGCCCGGCCGCGGCCCGGTCGGCCCCGGCCACCGCCGGCCGGCGGCCACTGGCCCGGCGACCGCCAGCCCGGCGGCATCGGCGGGCGCGGCCAGGCCGGGCCCGAAGCTGAGTTCGGAGCCGTACGCGGGTTTCTCCTTCCAGGTGTGGCCGGGCACGCTCAGCACCGCGGCCCGCCAGGCCATGACCGGGCTGAAGATCACGGTGCGGAAGCAGGGCAACGGGCTGCTGGTCACCGCCGGCGTGATCGGCCAGCCGGCCTCGCCGCCGCACCTGTACCCCGGCGGGGCCCGCGTGTACGTGGTGGAGGCATCGCTCGGCGACGATTCCGGCAACGCCGACTACAACCTGGGCGATGACGGCCTGGTGGTCACCGACTCCCAGCAGCGGATACTGCCATGAGCCAGTCCAGCCGTCGTGTGCCGCCGGCCACCGGTGGCCGGCCGCCCGCCAGCCCCGCCACCAGCGGGACCGACGCCTGGACGCGCGCATCGGCGCTGGCCACCGACTGGGCACCGGTCGTGGGGCGGATCCTGCTGGCACTGGTGCTCGCCTGGTTCGGGTACCACGAACTGGTCCGGCCGGGCCTGTGGACCGGCTATGTGCCGGTGCTGTCCCCGGGCTCCTCGCTGGCCACCGTGGCGGTGCTGATCCACGGCTGGCTGCTGCTGGTGCTCGCGGTGGCGCTGGCGGCCGGTATCGCTACCCGGCTGGCCGCGCTGCTGGCCGCGGTCCTGCTGGCCGAGATCGTCATCTCGCTCACCATCACCGGCGGGCTGTCCGATCTCACCATGCGGGACGTGGGCGTGCTCGGGCTGGCGATCACCCTGACCGGTGTCAGCCAGCGGCGATTCGCGCTGCGCCGCTAGCGGCGGCCGGGCCAGCCGCTACAGCCGGGTCCAGGCCTCGGCCAGCACCGTGCGCAGGATCTGCTCCATCTCGTCGAAGTGCTCCTGCGTGCAGGTCAGCGGGGGAGCGAGCTGGATCACCGGGTCGCCCCGGTCGTCCGCCCGGCAGATCAGACCCGCGTCGAACAGGGCACCGGACAGGAACCCGCGCAGCAGCCGCTCCGACTCGTCGTCGTCGAACGTCTGCCTGGTCGCCTTGTCCTTGACCAGTTCGATCCCGTAGAAGTAGCCGTCACCGCGGATGTCGCCGACGATCGGCAGGTCATTCAGCTTCTCCAGGGTGGCGCGGAACCCGGCCTCGTTCGCGCGGACGTTGCCGAGCAGGTCCTCCTTCTCGAATACGTCCAGGTTGGCCAGGGCGACGGCGGCCGACACCGGGTGCCCGGCGAAGGTGATGCCGTGCAGGAACGTGGCGTCGCCGTGGAACGGCCCCTCCAGGTGCCCGGCGTGCCGCGGGGACTGATAGCCGTGGCTGTCGTGCTCGCCCGCGCCGAACGGTGCCATCAGGGCATCCCGCACCAGCATCCCGCCGAGCGCCGCGTACCCGGAGGTCGCCCCCTTGGCGAAGGTGATGATGTCCGGCTGGTAGCCGTAGCGCTCACAGCCGAAGTAGTGGCCGAGCCGGCCGAACGCGCAGATGACCTCGTCGGAGACCAGCAGCACGCCGTACTGGTCGCAGATCTCCCGCACCCGCTGGAAGTAGCCAGGCGGCGGCGGGAAGCAGCCGCCGGAGTTCTGCACCGGCTCCAGGAACAGGGCGGCGACCGACTCCGGGCCCTCCCGCAGGATCGCCCGCTCGATCTCGTCGGCCGCCCACCGGCCGAACGCGGCCAGGTCGTTGGCGACGAAGTCAGGCGCCCGGTAGAAGTTCGTGTTCGGCACCCGCACCCCGCCGGGCGCCATCGGCTCGAACGGCTCCTTGATGCCGGGCAGGCCCGTGATCGCCAGCGCCCCCATTGAGGTGCCGTGGTAGGCGATGTCCCGGCTGAGCACCTTGTACCGGCTGGGCTGGCCGATCGTCCGGAAGTACTGCTTGGCCAGCTTCCACGCCGATTCGACCGCCTCCGAGCCGCTGGTGGTGAAGAAGACGCGGTTCAGGTCGCCGGGGGCCAGCGCCGCCAGCCGCTCGGCCAGTTCAACCGCCCGCGGGTGGGCGTACGACCAGAGCGGGAAGTAGGCGAGTTCCGTGGCCTGCCGCGCGCCGGCCTCGGCCACCTCGGCCCGGCCGTGCCCGATCTGGCTGACGAAGAGCCCGGACAGCCCGTCCAGGTACCGCTTGCCGTGGTTGTCGTAGACGTACTGGCCCGAGCCGCGGACGATCACCGGCATCTCGCCCTCGGCATAGGACGACATGCGGGTGAAGTGCAGCCACAGGTGACGGCGGGCCGCCGCCTGCAGTGCCTGCCCGGACAGGCCGCCGGCCGGTTGCGAAGTGCTCATCTGGTCCCCCAGCTATAGGTCTGCTTGCGGAGTTTCAGGTAGACGAAGGTTTCGGTGCTGGTCACGGTGGGCGCCATCCGCACCCGGCTGAGGATCTCCAGCAGGTGGTCATCGTCCTCACAGACCACCTCCACCAGCAGGTCGAACGAGCCCGAGGTGATCACTACGTAGTCGATCTCCTCCATGCTCGCCAGGTGGTCGGCGACCCGCTCCAGATCCCCTTCGCACTTGATACCGATCATGGTCTGGCGGTGGAAGCCGAGCGTCATCGGGTCGGTGACGGCCACAATCTGCATGACGCCGCTGTCCAGCAGCCGCTGCACCCGCTGCCGGACGGCCGCCTCGGACAGCCCGACCGCCTTGCCGATGGCCGCGTACGAGCGCCGGCCGTCCTGCTGGAGTTGCTCGACGATCCGCTTGGAGGTGGTGTCCAGGATGGGGCGCATGCTGCCATTGCCCCGGGTGCGGACCGCCCGGGTCCGCCGGCCCGCGCCGGGGCTGTCGCCGTCAGGGACGGCAACCGTCCCAGGCGGGTGAGCCATGCGCTTGCCTCCTTCGGATGCAATCGTGTCATGCTTCCGGCGCGTGTCAACTAATTTCGTTGTAACTGATGTTATCTGCTACGGAATCAATTGCAATTTGCCGGTCCGGCTGCGGCGGTCGTGTCAGACAGCCGTGTCCCGGTGGCCAGCCGGCTGCCCGCCGGCGGGTGGCCCCGCGCGGTCAGCTGGGGTGGCCGGTCAGCTCATGCCGGCCCGGGAGCAGCGCCCACCGCCGGACCAGCCAGGCGTGCCAGCGGTGCTCCATCTCCCGGGCGAGCGCGCTGGGCGGGACGACCAGGACGGGACACCCTGCATGGCTGAGGCAGTACCGGCACACGCGGCGGGGCAGCAGCCGCCGCAGCGCCCCGCCCCGGCCGGCCCCGATGACCAGCAGGTCATCATCCTGGCTGGCGGCACTGACCAGCACCCGCCCTGGCTCGCCGCGGGTCACCGCCACCTCCACCTGCATCTCGGGCGGCAGCCCGCCGAACGCGGCGTCAAAGGCATCCCAGACCCGCCGCCACGCTGCGTCATGCCAGACCTGGCGCAGTTCGGGCACCGAGAACCGGCGCTCGGCCATCTCGCCACCGGGTGGGAGCCAGGCGTGCACGGCCAGCAGGCCGGTGCCCCGCAGCCGCGCTTCCGCCATCCCACGGCGCAGCGCCTGCAGGTTGCCGACCGTGCCGGTCACGCCCACGATGACCCGCGGCCCGCCTGTCACGCAGCAGCCCCTTCGTGTCCTGCATCCGAACGGCCCGGGCCTGGTGCCGGTGGCCGGGCCGGCCGGTCTATTCCCGGGTCCTCTTCACATTAGCTGTTGGGCGGGGCAGCGCCCACGCCGTGATGGTCGAGAGTTCGCCTGGGCTGGCCCTTGTGGCTGTGGCTGGTGTGGGGCGATGCTGGCTGGGCCGGTCGCGGTTGACGTCGGCGCACTATGGTGCGGGCGAGCCCGTAAATTAGCTTGACGCGGAGGACGCCACGGGAACCGTGGATTGTTGCTTCGAGCACGAGTATTAGATTCAGATTCTGCTGTCCTTCCCGCGGCCGGTGCCATAGGCCGGATACGTGTGCGGGAAGGAGCAGGGTGATGGATGTCGTTCACGAGCGTGCCGCGGGTACCGGCATCTCCAAGCGTGATGCGAAGGTGGCGGTCAGGGTTCCCGGCAAGCGCCCGGGGTCGTATGCGACCACGGTGAAGACCTTCGGGGCGACCGCGGCGCAGGTGCTTGCGCTGGTTGATTACCTGCTCGGCCAGCAGGTGACGACGGTGGTGATGGAGGCGACCAGCGATTACTGGAAGCCGTTCTACTACGTGATGGAAGACGTGCTTCCGGTGATGCTGGTCAACGCCAGGCACGCGCGGAACATCCCTGGCCGCAAGACTGACGTGTCGGATGCGGCCTGGCTCGCTCAGCTCGGTGCGCATGGGCTGCTGCGTGCATCGTTCATCCCGCCCGAGCCGGTGCGGCACCTGCGTGATCTGACCCGGGCCAGGCCGGTGGCCGCCAGGGATAAGGGCCGCATCGTGCAGCGGCTGGAGAAGTTCCTCGAATCGTCGGGGATCAAGCTGTCGGCGGTGGCCAGCGACCTGACCGGAGTATCAGCGCGAGCCATGCTTGAGGCACTGGTCACCGGGGAACGTGACCCGGAGGTGCTCGCCGATCTGGCCAGGCGCACCCTGCGCCGCAAGATTCCCGCGTTGATCGGGGCGCTGGAGGGCCGGTTCACCGAGCACCACGCGTTCATGGTGTCCCAGTACCTGGCCCAGCCCGGCACTCAGCAGGCCACGATCAACGCCCTCACCGCCCGCATCGAAACCGTGATCGCCCCTTTCGCCGCGGCCCGGCAGGCGCTGGTGACCATTCCGGGGATCTCGCAGACCGTCGCGGACGTGATCATTGCCGAGACCGGCGCTGACATGACGGTCTTCCCCACGGCGGCGCACCTGGCCTCCTGGGCCGGGGTATGCCCGGGGCTGAACGAGTCCGCCGGCAGGGTCAAGAGCGCTCACACCCGCCACGGCAACGCCCACCTCAAAGCCGCGCTCGGTGTCGCAGCGATGTCCGCGTCCAGGACGAAGAACACCTACCTGGCGGCCCGGTACCGGCGTATCGCCGCCCGGCGGGGGCCTGTTCGCGCTGTCGTCGCCATCGAGCGAACCATCCTCACCGCGGTCTGGAACATGCTCACTGACCACGCGGCATACACCGACCTCGGCGGAGACTACTACACCCGGCGCGACCCCATCCGCGCCAAGCACAAGGCGATCCGCCAGCTCGAAGCGCTCGGCTACCAGGTAACCATCCAGCCCGCTGTTGCATGACCTCACCAGGACTCTCGTAATAGTGCGGGGTGTCAATTACCCCCGCTTCCCGGCAATCCCGCACCGAACCGCAAATGGCGATCCGGGCATCCCGGTACCGCAAGCCGGGATCCGGCGGCCCGGGACCAGGCTGCCGGGGGCACACTTGGGTTATGTCACTTCTCGACCGGCATCACGCCGTACTCCCCGACTGGATGGGCCTGTACTACGCCGAGCCGCTGGAACTGGTCCGCGGCAGCGGCAGCCGGGTCACCGACTCCGACGGCCGGACCTACCTGGACTTCTTCTGCGGCATCCTGACCAACATGCTCGGCTACGACCTGCCCGAGGTCCGGGCGGCCGTCGAACGCCAGCTGGCTACCGGCATCGTGCACACCTCGACCCTCTACCTGATCCGCAACCAGGTGGAACTGGCCGAGAAGCTGGCCAGGCTGTCCGGCATCGAGCAGGCCAAGGTGTTCTTCACCAACTCCGGCACCGAGGCGAACGAGACCGCGCTGATGCTGGCCACCGCGGCCCGGCGCTCCAACCAGGTGCTCGCCATGCGCAACAGCTACCACGGCCGCTCGTTCGGTGCGGTGGCCATCACCGGCAACCTGGCCTGGAGGAGTTCCCCGCTGGCGCCGTTCAGCGTGCACTACCTGCATGGCACGGACCGGCAGCTGCCCGCCTTCGCGAAGCTGAGCGACGCCGAGTACACCGACGCCTGCACCGCCGACCTGCGGCATCTGCTGACCGCCGGCGCCGCCCGCGAGGTGGCCTGCCTGATCGCGGAACCGGTGCAGGGCGTCGGCGGGTTCACCATGCCGCCGGACGGCCTGCTCGGCGCCTACCAGCGGGTGCTCGCCGAGCACGGCATCCTGTACATCTCGGACGAGGTGCAGACCGGGTGGGGCCGGACCGGTGAGCACTTCTGGGGCTACCAGGCGCACGGAGTCCGGCCCGACATGATCACGTTCGCCAAGGGACTCGGCAACGGCTTCGCCATCGGCGGGGTGATCGCCCGCGGCGACCTGATGGACGGCCTGCCCGGCAGCGGCATCTCCACCTTCGGCGGCAACCCGCTGTCCACGACCGCGGCCGGCGCCGCGCTGGACTACCTGCTCAGCCACGACCTGCAGCGGAACGCGGCCAGCCTCGGGTCGATGATCATCGCCGGGCTGGCCGAGGCCACCGCCCCGCTGGCAGCCGTCGGCGAGGTACGCGGCAAGGGCCTGATGTTCGCCGTCGACCTGGTCGACCCGCGGACCGGCGAGCCGAGCCCGGCGCTGGCCACCCGGGTGCTGGAGGAGGCCAGGGAGCGCGGGCTGCTGATCGGCAAGGGCGGCCTGTACGGGCACGCGCTGCGGATAGCGCCGCCGATGAACCTGACCGAGGCCGACGCCAAGGAGGGCCTGGGCATCCTGATCGACGCGCTGCGGGCGGTGGACGCGGAGGCGGCGCGATGACCAGGCACACGAGCGACGCGCCGAAGGAGCGGAGAAGCGAGCGATGAAGCACTGTACCCACTGGATCGGCGGCAAGCCGTGGACCGGTGCCGCCGATCGGCACGGTGAGATTCTACGACCCGGCCACTGGCGCGGTGACCGGCACCGTCGATTTCGCCTCCCGCGCGGTCGCCGGCGACGCGGTCGCCGCCGCGGCCAAGGCCCTGCCCGGCTGGCGGGGGACCTCGCTGGCCCGGCGGACCTCGGTCATGTTCGCGTTCCGCGAGCTGCTCGGGCGGCACCAGCGTGAGCTGGCTGAGCTGGTCAGCTCCGAGCACGGCAAGGTCGCGTCGGACGCGGCCGGCGAGGTGGCCCGCGGGCTGGAGGTGGTCGAGTTCGCCTGCGGGCTGGGCCACCTGCTCAAGGGTGCCTACTCGGAGAACGTGTCCACCGGGGTGGACGCGTACTCCATCCGGCAGCCGCTGGGCGTGGTGGTGGGCATCACCCCGTTCAACTTCCCGGCCATGGTTCCGATGTGGATGTTCCCGATCGCCATCGCCTGCGGCAACACGTTCGTGCTCAAGCCGTCGGAGAAGGACCCGTCCGCCTCGGTGCTGGTGGCCCGGCTGCTGGCCGACGCCGGCCTGCCGGACGGGGTCTTCAACGTGGTGCAGGGCGACAAGGAAGCGGTGGACGCGCTGCTGACCCACCCCGACGTGCACGCGGCCAGCTTCGTCGGGTCGACCCCGATCGCCCGGTACGTCTACCAGACCGGGACCGCGGCCGGGAAGCGGATCCAGGCGCTGGGCGGGGCGAAGAACCACATGGTGGTGCTGCCCGACGCCGACCTGGACCTGGCCGCGGACGCCGCGGTCTCGGCCGGGTTCGGCTCCGCGGGCGAGCGCTGCATGGCGGTGTCGGTGCTGGTCGCGGTTGGGCCGGTGGGCGATGAGCTGGTCGCCAAGATCGGCGAGCGGGTAGCCAGACTGCAGGTCGGCCCGGGTAACGACGAGCGGTCGGAGATGGGCCCGCTGGTGACCAGGGCGCACCGTGACCGGGTCGCCACCTACCTGGACAGCGGGGTGGCCGAGGGGGCGGTGCTGGCGGTGGACGGCCGCCGCCACCCGGTCATCGGCGGTGGCGGCGACGGGTTCTGGCTGGGGCCGAGCGTGCTCGACCACGTCACCCCGGCCATGAGCTGCTACCGGGACGAGATCTTCGGCCCGGTGCTGTCGGTGGTGCGGGCGGCGGGTTACGACGACGCGCTGCGGATGGTCAGCGAGAACCCGTACGGCAACGGGGTGGCCATCTTCACCAACGACGGCGGCGCGGCCCGCCGGTTCGTGGCCGAGGTCGAGGTCGGCATGGTCGGGGTGAACGTGCCCATCCCGGTGCCGATGGCCTACTACTCGTTCGGCGGCTGGAAGTCGTCGCTGTTCGGCGACTCGCACGTCTACGGCACCGAGGGCGTCCACTTCTACACCCGGGGCAAGGCGGTCACCTCGCGCTGGCTCGACCCCAGCCACGGCGGGGTGAACCTGGGCTTCCCGGTCAATAGGTAACGGGGGGCGTCCGGCTGACGGCCAGTCCGGCCCGGCGGCAGGCGGCCGCGAACGCCGCGGAGTCGGCGACGGCCGCCCCGCCGGGGTCGTTGTTGAAGTAGGCGTACACGGCCGCCTCGGCCGGCCACGCCGCCCGCACCCGCTCCAGCCAGGAGCGCAGGGCGCGGGCACCGTAGCGCGGCCACGGCTGGGCCGCGCCCTGGTGGAAGCGCAGGTAACCCCAGTCGGCGGTCCGCCACAGCGGTGTCACCGGGCGGCCTCCCTGGTCGGCCCAGCACAGCGCGGCGCCATGCTCGGCGAGCACCTGCCGCACCTCGTCGTTCCACCAGGAAGGGTGGCGCGGCTCGACTGCCACCCGCACCCGGCCGGGGCGGCTGCGCCCGCCCGGGCAGGCCGGCCCGCTGAAGGCGGCCAGGCAGCTGGCCAGCCGGCCGGGGTCGGCGCGCAGGTCCGGCGGCAGCTGCAGCAGCACCGGCCCCAGCCGCTGGCCGAGGCCGGAGGCCGCCGTCATCAGCCGCCGCACCGCTTCGGCCGGGTCCCGCAGCCGCTTGACGTGGGTCAGGTACCGGCTCGCCTTGACCGACATCACGAAATCGCCCGGGGTGCGTGCCTGCCAGCCGGCGAACACGTCCCGGGCGGGCAGCCGGTAGAAGGTGCTGTTGTTCTCCACCGTGGCGTACTGGCTGGCGTAATGCTCCAGCCAGGCATGCTCGGGCAGCTCCGGCGGGTAGAGCAGGCCGCGCCAGTCGCGGTACTGCCAGCCAGAGGTTCCCACGAAGACGGGCATGGCCAGTATCTGCCCGCTGGCAGCAGCCCGAACATCGCCCGGCCCGCGATGTCAGCCCGCCAGCCGGTCCCGGGTGCCTCGCCGCCAGCCGCTATTGGGGGTATGTAGTGACGGGCGTCACAGCGCGGCGAACGCGTCCTCCAGGATCGACAGGCCCTCCTCCAGCAGGTCTTCCCCGATCACCAGCGGCGGCAGGAACCGCAGCACGTTGCCGAACGTGCCGCAGGTGAGCACCAGCAGCCCGGCCGCGTGGCAGGCCTTGGCGACCTTACCGGTGGCGCCCGCGTCCGGCGCCAGGCTGCCCGGCTCGGCCAGTTCGATGGCGGTCATCGCACCGCGGCCGCGCACGTCCGCGATCACCGGGTGCGCCTCGGCCAGCTTGCGCAGCCGGGGCAGCATGAGGTCGCCGATCCGGCGGGCCGCACCGGCCAGATCCTCGGCCGCCATGGTCTCCATGGCGCCGAGCGCGCCGGCGCAGGCGACCGGGTTCCCGCCATAGGTCCCGCCCAGCCCGCCCGCGTGCACCGAGTCCATCACCTCGGCCCGGCCGGTGACCGCGGCCAGAGGCATCCCGCCCGCGATCCCCTTGGCCGTGGTGATCAGATCCGGCACGATCCCCTCGTGATCACAGGCGAACCAGTCGCCGGTCCGGCAGAACCCGGTCTGGATCTCGTCCGCGATGAACAGGATGCCGTGCTGCTGGCAGAACTGCGCCAGGCCCGGCAGGAAACCGTCCGGCGGGACCACGAAACCGCCCTCACCCTGGATCGGCTCGATGATCACCGCGGCCACGTTGTCCTCACCGACCTGGGTGTGGATCAGGCTGGTGACGACGTCCAGCGCCTCGGCGGCGCACCGGTCCGGCCCGCCGGGCCAGCGCAGCGGATAGGCCATCGGCATCCGGTAGATCTCGCTCGCGAACGGCCCGAACTTGTCCTTGTACGGCATGTTCTTGGCGGTCAGCGCCATGGTCAGGTTGGTCCGGCCGTGGTAGGCGTGATCGAAGGCCACGATGGCCTGCCGTCCGGTGCCATGCCGGGCGATCTTCACCGCGTTCTCGACCGCCTCGGCGCCGGAGTTGAACAGCGCCGAACGCTTGTCGTGCTCCCCAGGCGTGTGCTGGGCCAGCGCTTCGCACACCTGCACGTAGCCCTCGTACGGGGTGACCATGAAGCAGGTGTGGGTGAACTGGGCGGCCTGCGCCTGCACCCGCTCGGCCACCCGCGGCGCGGCGTTGCCGACCGAGGTCACCGCGATGCCGGAGCCGAAGTCGATGAGCGAGTTGCCGTCGGCATCGACGAGTACCCCGCCACCGGCCGCGGTAATGAAGACCGGAAGCATGTTGCTGACGCCGCGGGCGACGGCGTTTTCCCGCCGGGCCAGCAACTGGCGGGAGGCGGGGCCTGGGATCTCGGTCACCAGGCGACGCTGCTGGGGCAGTCCGGGACCGCCCTGCGGTGCTGAGAACGTGGTCATACCGCCGACGATAGGCCACCACCGGCGATCCGTGGAGAGGGGCCCCTGCCGGGCCGCCGGCCTGGCTCAGCGTCGGCCACTGGACGCTTGGCTGGAATCCGCACCCGGGCTGCCTGCCCGCCGCCGCCACCGCGTTCCGCCAGGCCGGCCAGCCCGCCCGCCCCGCCGCCCGGCACGCCTGCACCCGCGCGCTGGCCGCCGAGCCGGTGCCCTTCCCCGCCCCATGAGGCCGGGCCGGGGCCGTCCGTGCGAAGATCGGACGGCGTCTCCCGGCCCGGCAGGGCTGAGCCGCTGGGCCGCTGTCACCAGCCGGCCATGTCCCGCTAGAGTGTCCGTATCTCGCACGTCTGTGCTGATTGCGAGCAAAACAGCACGGTCATGATCCTCATGGGGCAGCGGAGAGGGCAGGAGGGAATGGCGGAGATCGTGTCACTGGCCGACGCCGTGGCCGCGGCCATCCACGACGGTGACGCGGTGGCAATGGAAGGCTTCACGCATCTCATCCCGTTCGAGGCCGGCCACGAAGTGATCCGGCAGGGCCGCCGCGATCTGACCCTGATCCGGATGACCCCGGACGTGATCTACGACCAGCTGATCGGGGCTGGCTGCGCCAGCAGGCTGGTCTTCTCCTGGGGCGGCAACCCCGGGGCGGGCTCGCTGCACCGGTTCCGGGACGCCATCGAGAACGGCTGGCCCGGCCCGCTGGCGGTCGAGGAGCACAGCCACGCGGGCATGGTGAACCGGTACGTGGCCGGCGCCTCCGGCATCCCGTTCGCCGTCCTGCGCGGCTACGCGGGCACCGGCCTGGCAGAACGGGAAGGGCTGGACGGCCAGCCCGCGGTCCGGTGGGTCACCTGCCCCTTCACCGGGGAGTCGCTGGCCGCGGTGGCCGCGCTGCGGCCGGATGTGGCCGTGATCCACGCACAGCGCGCCGACCGGGCGGGCAACGTCCAGCTCTGGGGAATCACCGGGGTGCAGAAGGAGGCCGTGCTGGCCGCCCGGCGGTCCATCGTCACGGTGGAGGAGATCGTGGCCGAACTGGCCCCGCAGCCGGGCGCGATCGTGCTGCCCAGCTGGACGGTCGGTTATGTGGCGCCGGTGCCGGGCGGCGCTCATCCCTCTTACGCGCTCGGCTACTCCAGCCGGGACAACGACTATTACCTGGCCTGGACCGCGATCAGCCGGGACCGGGAACGCTTCCAGCACTGGCTGGCCACCGAGGTGCTGGCGGCATGAACACGCCCGGCTACACCCTGGACGAGATGATGACCACCTGTGCGGCACGGGCCCTGCGTGACGGCATGACCTGCTTCGTCGGGATCGGGCTGCCCAGTGTGGCGGCGAACCTGGCCAGGGCGACGCACGCACCCGGGCTGGTGCTCATCTACGAGTCCGGCACGATCGGTGCCAAGCCCGGCTGGCTGCCGCTGTCCATCGGCGATGGCGTGCTGGCGGAGACCGCCGACACCGTGGTCAGCGTGCCGGAGATCTTCAACTACTGGCTCCAGCCGGGCCGGATCGACGCGGGCTTCCTCGGTGCCGGGCAGATCGACCGGTTCGCCAACATCAACACCACCGTCATCGGCGCCCAGTATGAGGATCCGAAGGTCCGGCTGCCGGGGGCTGGTGGCGCCTCTGAGATCGCCGCCTGCTGCCGGGAGGTGATCGTGGTCGCCCGCCAGACGCCGCGCTCGTTCGTCAACCGGGTCGACTTCGTCACCTCGGTCGGCTACGGGCCGGCCCGGGGGACCGGGAGCGGCTCGGGCTCACCGGCGCTGGCCCCCGCCGGGTCATCACCGACCTCGGGGTGCTCGAGCCCGACCCGGTCACCTGCGAGCTGACCCTGACCGGGCTCTACCCCGGGGTGTCCATCGGCCAGGTGCGGGCACAGACCGGCTGGGAGCTGGCCGTCGCCGCCAGCCCGGCGGTCCTGCCCGTCCCGGCCCCGGCCGAACTGGCCGCGCTGCGTGCCCTGCACGCGGCGGCCCCGGGTCCGGGAGGGAGCGCCGATGCTGCCGGGTGAACCGCAAGGCTGGTCACCGACGCCTGCGTGCGCGGGCCGGAAAGGAGCAGTCAGGTGGCGCTAGTCGTTCGGAATACGCCCCGGACCGACCTTGCCATCGCCGACGGCCTGGCCCAGGCCGGTGTGGCGACCGTGCACGAGGCGCAGGGCCGTACCGGGCTGCTGCGGTCCGACATCCGCCCGGTCTTCCGCCCGGCCCAGATCGGCGGCAACGCGCTGACCTGCGAGGTCGCCCCCGGCGACAACTGGTCCATCCACGTCGCGGTGGAGCAGGCACAGCCCGGCGACATCCTGGTGGTCACCCCCACCAGCCCGTGCGACGACGGCTACCTGGGTGAGCTGCTGGCCGAGAGCCTGCGCGCGCACGGCGTGCGGGGAGCGGTGCTCGACACCGGCGTCCGGGACGTGGCCGTGCTGACCCGGATGGCCTTCCCGGTCTGGTCGCGGGCGGTCTCCGCCCGGGGCACGGTCAAGCAGACGCCCGGCAACGTGCAGACCCCGATCGTCTGCGCGGGGGTCTGGATCCGGCCGGGTGACGTGATCGTCGCGGACGACGACGGGGTGGTGGCGGTGCCGCGCGAGCAGGCCGGGGCGGTGCTCGAAGCGGCGCGGAAACGGGAGGCCAGCGAGACCGCCCGGCGCGCCCAGCTGGCAGCCGGCGAACTCGGCCTCGACCTGTACGGCATGCGCGCCCGGCTGGCCGAGCAAGGACTGGCCTACGTGGACTACCAGGATCCATGGTGACCCAGACCGCCATCCGCTGCGCGGCCATGCGGGGCGGCACATCCAAGGGGCTGATGTTCCTGGCCGGCGACCTGCCCGCCGACACCGCGACCCGGGACGCCGTGCTGCTGGCCGCCATGGGCTCCCCGGACGAGCGGCAGATCGACGGCATGGGCGGCGCCCACCCGCTCACCTCGAAGGTGGCCGTGGTGAGCGCGTCCACCCGCGCCGACGCGGACGTGGAGTACCTGTTCCTCCAGGTCTGGCCGGACCGGGCGGAGGTTTCCGACAACCAGAACTGCGGCAACATGCTGGCCGCCGTCGGGCCGTTCGCGATCGAGCAGGGGCTGGTGCCCGTGGCCGGACCGGTGACGCCGGTCCGGATCTGGATGCGCAACACCCAGACGCTGGCCACCGCCGCCGTGCAGACCCCGGATGGGCAGGTCCGGTATGACGGGCCGGCCCGCATCGACGGCGTGCCCGGCACCCACGCGCCCATCCCGATCGAGTTCGCCGACGTGGCCGGCTCCTCCTGCGGCGCGCTGCTGCCCACCGGCAACGTCACCGACATGATCGACGGCATATCGGTGACCTGTATCGACAACGGGATGCCGGTGGTCTGCCTGGCCGCCGCCGACCTCGGCCTGACCGGCCAGGAGTCACCAGCCGAACTGGAGGGCAACGCCGTGCTGACCAGGCGGGTGGAGCGGATGCGGCTGCTGGCCGGGCCGATGATGAACCTGGGCGACGTTACCAGCGCGACCGTGCCGAAGATGAGCCTGCTGTCCCCGCCGGCCCACGGCGGCGCCATCTCCACCCGGACGTTCATCCCGCACCGCGTGCACGAGGCGATCGGGGTGCTCGGCGCGGTGTCAGTGGCCACCGCCTGCGTGCTGCCCTGGTCGGTGGCGGATGGCATCGCGGTCGTCGCCGGCCACGGTGGCGGCGCCACCGAGGTCGAGGTCGAGCACCCCACCGGGTTCTTCACCGTCACCATCGAGGTGGCCGGCTCCGGCAGCAAGTTCAGCGTGACCCGGTCCGCGCTGCTGCGCACCGCCCGGCTGCTCATGCGCGGTGAGGTCATGGTTCCGTCGTCGGTGTGGAATCCGGGAGCCAGCCAGTGATCATCGATTGCCACGGTCACTACACCACCGCCCCGCAGGCGCATAACGACTGGCGGCGCCGCCAGCTCGCTGCCTTCGCGGAGGGCAGCCCGGCGCCGGCCTACCCGGCCATCTCCGACGACGAGATCCGGGAGTCGATCGAGCAGAACCAGCTCCGGCTGCTCCGCGAGCGCGGCGCCGACGTGACGATCTTCTCGCCGCGCGCCTCGGCCATGGCCCACCATGAGGGCGACCTGCAGGTGAGCATCGCCTGGGCCCGGGCCTGCAACGACCTCATCGCCCGGGTGGTCGCGTTGTTCCCGGGGGAATTCATCGGCGTCTGCCAGCTGCCGCAGTCACCCGGTGCCGGGCTGGCGGCCAGCATCGCCGAGCTGGAGCGCTGTGTCAGCGAGCTTGGTTTCGTCGGCTGCAACCTGAACCCGGACCCGAGCGGCGGCTGGTGGGACTCCCCACCGCTGACCGACCGCTACTGGTACCCCATCTACGAGAAGATGACCGAGCTGGCCGTGCCCGCCATGGTGCACGTCTCGGCCAGCAGCAACCCGGTCTTCCACGCCACCGGCGCGCACTACCTCAACGCCGACACCACCGCGTTCATGCAGTTCATCCAGGGCGACCTGTTCGCCGACTTCCCGGATCTTCACCTGGTCATCCCGCACGGCGGCGGTGCTGTGCCCTATCACTGGGGCCGCTACCGGGGGCTGGCCGACATGCTGGGCAAGCCACCGCTGACCGAGCATGTCATGCGGAACGTCTGCTTCGACACCTGTGTGTATCACCAGCCCGGCATCGACCTGCTGTTCGGAGTGATCGACAGCGGCAGCATCCTGTTCGGGTCGGAGATGGTGGGTGCCGTCCGCGGCATCGACCCGCAGACCGGGTACTACTTCGACGACACCAAGCGGTATGTCGACCAGGCCGGCCTGGACAGCGCCGCCGCGGCGGCCGTGTACTCCGGCAACGCCAGGCGGGTATACCCGCGTCTCGACCAGGCCCTGCGTGCCCAGGGACGGTGAATGACCGCCGCCTTCACCCCCGACCCCGGCTGGCTCGCGTTCCACCCCAGCCCGAGCAGGCCCCGCTTCCGGCCGCCACCGGGCGCGGTGGATGCGCACTGCCATGTGTTCGGCCCCGGGGACGTCTTCCCCTACGCGCCGGAGCGGAAGTACACCCCCGCGGACGCCGGCAAGGACCAGCTGTTCGCGCTGCGCGACTTCCTCGGCTTCGACAGGAATGTGATCGTCCAGGCGACCTGCCACGGCGCCGACAACCGGGCGCTGGTGGACGCGCTGCTGGCCGCCGGGGACCGGGCCCGCGGCGTGGCCACCATCCGGCCCGGCATATCCCCGGCCGAACTGGCCGACCTGCACGCGGCCGGGGTCCGCGGCATCCGCTTCAACTTCGTCCGGCGGCTGGCCGAGGTGAAGCCGGACAGTTACTACCGCGGCCTCGCCGACCAGGTGGCGCCGCTTGGCTGGCACATCGTCATCTACTTCGAGGCGCCCGACCTGGCCGAGCGCTGGGATTCTGTTCAGCCGCCTGCCCACCCCGCTGGTCGTCGATCACATGGGCCGGCCCGACGTGTCACAGCCGCTGGACGGGCCGGAATTCACCCAGTTCACCCGGTTCCTGCGCGAGCGCGGCAACGCCTGGAGCAAGGTCAGCGGCGCGGAGCGGCTGTCCATCTCCGGCCCGCCGGACTACGCCGACGTGATCCCCTTTGCCCGGCACATCGTCGAGACGTTCAGCGACCGGGTGATCTGGGGCACCGACTGGCCGCACCCGAACATGAAGAGCCACATGCCCGATGACGGCAACCTGGTCAACGTCATCCCGCACCTCGCCCCGACCCCGGACCTGCAGCGCAAGCTGCTGGTGGACAACCCCCTGCGCCTGTACTGGGAGGCCTGATGACGGCATACACCACCGAGTTCGATGACATCCCCGGCACCCGCGTATTCACCGCCCAGCGGGCCAAGCAGGGCTACCACCTGAACCAGTTCTGCATGAGCCTGATGAAGGCGGAGAACCGGGCCAGGTTCAAGGCTGGCGAGCGGCCCTACCTGGACGAGTGGCCGATGACCGAGGCGCAGAAGCAGGCCGTGCTCGACCGCGACTACAACGCGATGCTGGAACTGGGCGGCAACATCTACTTCCTGGCCAAGATCTTCGCCACCGACGGGCTCAGCTACGTGCAGGCGGTGAGCACGATGACCGGCATGACGGTCGAGGACTACCAGCAGATGATGCTGAACGGCGGGCGCTCCCCAGAAGGCTGGCGCTCGCTGAAGGACGGGACCTGACATGGCCCGGATCACCGCCGGGCTGACCACCAGCCACATTCCCGCCATCGGCGCCGCGATCGACCACGGCCGCACCGCCGAGCCCTACTGGCAGCCGCTGTTCGCCGGGTACGAGTGGACCAAGACATGGGCCGTCGCGAACCTGCCGGACGTGGTGATCCTGGTGTACAACGACCACGCGTCCGCGTTCACCCCCGAGATCGTGCCCACCTTCGCGCTCGGCTGCGCCGAGGAGTTCCCGCCGGCCGACGAGGGGTATGGGCCCCGGCCGGTACCGGTGGTCCAGGGCGACGCCGACCTGGCCGCTCACCTGGCACAGTCGCTCATCCTGGACGAGTTCGACCTCACCTTGATGTACAAGCTCGACGTCGACCATGGCCTCACCGTGCCGCTGTCCCTGGTCTATGGCCAGCCCGGGCAGTGGCCGGTCCGGGTCATCCCGCTCGCCGTGAACGTGGTGCAGTACCCGCCGCCGACCGGGCACCGCTGCTTCATGCTCGGCCAGGCGATCCGGCGCGCGGTGGAGAGCTATCCGGCCGACCTCACCGTGCACGTCTGGGGCACCGGCGGGATGAGCCACCAGCTGCAGGGGCCGCGGGCCGGCTTCATCAACTCCGAGTTCGACAACGCCTTCCTGGACCGGCTGGTCACCGACCCGGTGGGGCTTGCCCAGCTGCCGCACATCACCTACGTGCGGGAGGCCGGCTCGGAGGGCATCGAGCTGGTCATGCAGCTCATCATGCGCGGCGCCATGGGACCGGCAGCGGAGGAGCTGTACCGCTTCTACCACGTGCCCGGGTCCAACACCGCGGTCGGGCACATCGTGCTCCGGCCAGCCGGGCTGGCCGGCCCGGGGGAGGGGTAGCCCGATGCGGATCGCACTCGCCGGGGCCGGCGCCTTCGGCATCCGGCACCTGGACGCGCTGGCCGTCATCGACGGTGTCACCGTGACCGCGGTGGTCAGCCGCCGGCTGGAGCAGGCGGAGGAGGTCGCCGCCAAGTACGGCGCCGGGTATGCCGGCACCGATCTGGCGCCGGTGCTGGCCCGCGACGACGTGGACGCCGTCATCCTGTGCACCCCGACCCAGCTGCACGCCGGGCAGGCCATCGCGGCCATGCGGGCCGGCAAGCATGTCCAGGTCGAGATCCCGCTGGCCGACAGCTGGGCCGATGCGCAGGAGGTCAACCGGGTGCAGCGGGAAACCGGCCTGGTCTGCATGGTGGGGCACACCCGCCGGTTCAACCCGTCGCACCAGTGGATCCACCGCCGGATCGCCGCCGGGGAGCTGTCCATTCAGCAGCTGGACGTGCAGACGTATTTCTTCCGGCGGACCAACTCCAACGCGCTCGGCCAGCCGCGCAGCTGGACCGACCACCTGCTGTGGCACCACGCGGCCCACACCGTCGACCTGTTCCAGTACCAGACCGGCGAGGATGTCGTGATCGCCCACGCGGTGCAGGGCCCGCTCCATCCCGGGCTGGGCATCGCCATGGACATGTCCATCCAGCTGGCGACCCCGCGCGGCCGGATCTGCACGCTGTCGCTGAGCTTCAACAATGACGGGCCGCTGGGCACGTTCTTCCGGTACATCTGCGACAACGGCACCTATCTCGCCCGGTACGACGATCTGGTCACCGGCCGCGAGGAGGTCATCGACGTATCCGGCGTGGATGTCTCCAGCAACGGCATCGAACTGCAGGACCGCGAGTTCGCCGCCGCGATCGCGCAGGGCCGCGAGCCGAACGCCAGCGTCGCCAGTGTGCTGCCCTGCTACCGGGTGCTGGGCGAACTGGAGGCACAGCTCGCCCAGCAGGCCCGGCCCGGGTAGGCCCGGCCCGCGGTCAGCGCAGGAGTCTGCGGGCGGCCGCCTCGATCTGCCGCTGGGAGAGCAGCACGGCGTCCGCCGCGTCCCCCAGCGGGACCAAGCTGTCCTCGCTGGTCACCCGGGCCGCCCGGCCGCGGAAGCCGGCGTCGGCCAGGACCGCGAGCACCGCCTCGGAGATCCCGCCGGTCCGCCGGGTCTCGTCGGCGATCAGCACCCGGCCGGTGGCGCCGGCCTCGCGCAGGATGTCGGCCTCCGGCAGCGGCGCCAGCCAGCGCAGGTCCAGCACCCGGCAGCCGATCCCCTCGGCGGCCAGCCGGGCGGCCGCCCGCAGGCTCAGCCGCAGCCCGTTGCCGAACGTCACGATGGTGAGATCGGTCCCGCTGCCGTGGCCACGGGCCCGGCCGACCGGCACGTGCCCGGCCGCCCACTGCTGCGGCGGCTCGTAGGGGGCGCGCCAGCCGCCGTCGCCGGGGGCGTGCAGGTCCCGGGTGTGGTACAGGGCGATCGGCTCCAGGAACACGCACACGCTGCCGTCGCTGACCGCGGCGGCCAGGCAAGTGCGCAGCATGGCGGCCGCGTCTTCGGGCCGGGCCGGCGAGGCGATGATCAGGCCGGGGATGTCGCGCAGCGCCGCCACCGAGTTGTCGTTGTGGAAGTGGCCGCCGAAGCCCTCCTGGTAGGCGTACCCGGCGATGCGCACCACCAGTGGGTTGCGGTACTGCCGCTGGGAGAAGAACGACAGCGTGGCCGCCTCGCCCCGGATCTGGTCGGCGGCGTTGTGCACATACGCCAGGTACTGGATCTCCGGCACCGGCAGCAGCCCGGCCAGCCCGGCGCCCAGCGCCAGGCCCAGGATCGACTGCTCGTCCAGCAGCGTGTCGAACACCCGGCCGGCCCCGAACCGGCCCAGCAGCCCGCGGGTGACCCCGTACACCCCGCCCTTGCGGGCCACGTCCTCGCCGAACACCAGCATCGACGGCCGGGCGGCCAGCATGTCGGTGAGCGCCGCGTTGATCGTCTGGGCCAGGGTCAGCGGGCCGGCCGACTCCGGCAGCCGCCCGCCGAAGGCCAGCAGCCGCCGCGCGTCGCTGGTCGCGGTGACCGCGGCGGTCGCCACCGCGTCCGGGCAGCGTGGCGCCAGCGGGGCCATCACCTGGGCGGCGGTGCCCAGCCGGGGCGCGCCGGCCACCTCGGCCGCCAGTTCCAGGATCGCGGCCCGGCTGCGCTCATACCGGTCCAGCACTTCGGCCGGGGTGAGCAGGCCGGCCTCGACCAGCAGCCGGGCGGTGCCGACCAGCGGATCCCGGGCCAGGTCGGCGGTGATCTCCGCGCCGGTGCGGTAGCCGGCCTCGGCGTCCGACCCCGCGTGCCCTCCCAGCCGGACGGTGGTCACGTGCACGAACGCAGGGGCCCGCCGGTACCGGGCCCAGGCCGCGGCGGCCAGCGTGGTGTCGTACACGTCGGCGAGATCCGCCCCGTCGGCGTGGAAGTAGGTGATGCCCGGGCGGCCGGCCACGGCCGCGGCCACCCAGCCGGGCGGGGTGCGGACGCTGATGCCGAGCCCGTTGTCCTCGCACACGATCAGCAGTGGCAGCGGCAGCCGCTGGTAGGCGCAGTAGCCCGCGGTGTTCAGCGCCCCGGCCACGGTGGAGTGGTTCAGCGACGCGTCGCCCATGCTGGCCAGCACGATGGCATCGGCCGGCCAGCGGGCGGTGGTGCCCAGCCGGGCGGCCCGGCCCAGCGCGAACGCCAGCCCGACCGCCCGCGGCAGGTGCGAGCCGATGGTCGAGGTCTGCGGGATGATGTGCAGGTCGGCGTGGCCGATCACCTTGTGCCGGCCACCGGCGATCGGCTCGGCGGCCGCGGCCACCAGGCCGAGCATGATGTCCCGGGCGCCGTCCCTGGGCGGCTGGGCGGCGGCGGCCCTGGCCAGGTAGAAAGCCCCGGACCGGTAGTGCAGCAGGGCCGGGTCGTCCGGCCGCAGCGCCGCCGCGACGGCCGCGTTCCCCTCGTGCCCGGACGAGCCGATGGTATAGAAGCCCGCGTTCTGCTCCCGCAGCCAGCGGGCGGCCAGGTCGAGGTGGCGGCTGGCCAGCTGGGCGTCGAACAGGTCCAGGCACTGGCGGCCGGTGAGCGCGGAGCCGGGCCGGGCCGGGCCGGGCCCGTTGCTGGCCAGCGTGCCATCCGGGGTGGGTGCCCGCAGCTTCAGCACGCAGTCGGCGAAGTTCTGCTCGGCCACGTCTCGGCTGACCCCGGGGTCACTCACGACACCTACGGTAAAGCCGCACATCCGGATCTCCAGCATGGATGCCGGACCGTAACCAGCCGATGACCCGTGGCGGCCGGGCTGCGGCCGGCCCGCCCGCGGAGCCGGTGGCGGGCCGGGGGAGGATCGGGGCAGGCGCCGTGCCGGCGCCCCGACCCGAGGAGGCGCCATGCTGCCCTGGTCCGGACAGTGGGCCGGCCGGCTCGACCAGCAGGAGATCACCAGCGAGTTGCTGCGCGGCAACCCGCTGGGCGACCCGCACCAGCGGCCGATCTGGGTCTACCTGCCACCGAACTACGACGGGCGGCCGTCCCAGGCTTACCCGGTGGTGTACGTGATCCAGGGCTACACCGGCCACCTGACCATGTGGGGCAACCGGTCGCCCTACCGGCAGCCGTTCCCGGAGACCGCCGACGCGGTGTTCGCCAGCGGCCAGGCGCCGCCGGCCATCGTGGTCTACCTGGACGCGTGGACCGCGTACGGGGGCAGCCAGTTCGTCGATTCCCCGGGCACCGGGCGGTATCACTCCTATCTGTGCGACGAGGTCGTGCCGTGGGTGGACAGCCGGTACCGGACGCTGCCGGATGCCGCGCACCGGGCCATCATGGGCAAGTCCAGCGGCGGGTTTGGCGCGATGATCACGCCCATGCTGCGGCCGGACCTGTTCGGCGCGCTGGCCACCCACGCGGGGGACTCGCTGTATGAGTACTGCTACCTGACCGGGTTCGCCCGCGGCGTCCGCCATCTGCGGGACTACGACGGCGACATCTGGCGGTGGTGGGCCGACTTCACCGCCCGCACGCCGTTCACCAAGGAGGAGGACCCGGGGCTGCTGATGCTGCTGGGTGTCTCGGCCTGTTTCTCGGCCGGCCCGGACGGCAGTATCGAGCTGCCGGTCGACCCGCGGACCGGGGTGCTCCGGCCGCAGGTATGGCAGCGGTGGCTGGACTGGGACCCGGTGCGGATGGTGCCGAGCCATGCCGGCGCGCTAAGGGGTCTGCGGGCGATCTGGATCGACGCCGGCACCAGGGACGAATACTTCCTCGATCTCGGTGCGCAGGCATTCCGGGCCGCGCTGGCGGCGGCGGGGGTCCCCGACGAGGTGATCCACTTCGAGCTGTTCGAAGCCACCCACATGGCCATCGACTACCGGTACCCGCTCGCCCTCGCCTGGCTCTGCCAGCGCATCGCCGGCTGACCGGCCCGGCGCGCTGGCGCGGTGCGCCGCGCCGGTCAGCCGGTCTCGTCGAACAGGTGGCTGGCAACGCGGCCCAGGTGGGTGCGCATCGCCTCGACCGCCCGGTCGGGGTCCCTGGACCGCAGCGCGGCGACCAGTTCCCGGTGGTCGTCCTGGTAGACCCGCACCCGCTCGCGGGTGGTGCTGCGCCGCTTGAGGTCGCCCCAGTAACGGCCGTGCCGGGCCGCGTCGATGACCGCGTACAGCCGGATGAGCAGGGGGCTGTGGCTGGCCGCCGCGATGCAGCGGTGCAGCGCCAGGTCCCAGTACTCGAACTGGTCGAAGCTTTCCGCGTGCTCCCCGCCCGCCAGGCAGCGGTCCATCTCACCGAAGTCGGCGGCCGTGGCCCAGGCCACCACCAGCCGCATCGCGGACGGCTCGAACATCCGCCGGATCGCCATCACGTCCGCGGGTGCGAAGCCCAGGCCGCCACCCGGATCCGCGCCGTCGCCGGGGATGGTGGCGTCACCCGCCCCGGCCCGTTCCCAGTGCGGATCCCGCAGGAATGTGCCACGCCCCACCTCACGCGAGATCCGGCCCTCCGCCTCCAGCACTGCCAGCGCGCGCCGGACCGAGGTGCGCGGCGCGCCCAGGCTGGCCGCCAGTTCCCGCTCGGTAGGCAGCCGGGAGCCGGGCCCCAGCCCGGCCCGCCGCGAATCGGCGAGGATGACCTCAGCCAGCTGGCGTACCCGGTCAGCCGGAAGAGCCTCGGTACGTGCCATCTTGTTCCACCCCCGGACCCAGGCTGATCACTATAGCGCAACCAATCATACCAATCGAGACCATACTGTAACTCATCTACCTGCGTTTTCTTGCTATTAACACTCTTGACCCGGTTTGTATACAGACCTATGCTCAACCAATCTGAACGAGCCAGTCAATACAGGACCAGCGCTGGCCGCCTGTTCCGCGATCCGCGCGGCGGCGGGCAGGCGCGGCGCCCGAGCCTGCACCGCACCGGGCCTCCCGGGGCGTGGCAGGCCCTGTCAACCACCCCCACCGAGGTCGCTGCTCGGCCCGCGCAAAGGAGATCCGGCCGGTGAGGCTTGCCACGATCGTCACCCCGCAAGGACCGCGCCTGCACGTCCGCGGCCGCTCCGGTTACGTCGACATCGCCGAGGCCACCGGCGATCCCCGGCTGTCAGCGCTGCAGTACGTGCTGTCGGCGGGGGAGCCGGCCATGGACACCATCCGCGGCCTGCAGTCCGCCGACGGCCGCGACGCCGGGCCCGCCGACTTCGCCCCCGCCGTCCCCGCCCCGCCGCGCATCCTGTGCCTGGGCCTGAACTACAGCGAGCATGCGCTGGAAGGCGGCCGGGCCGTGCCGACCTGGCCGGACGCGTTCGTGCGCGGCACCGACAGCGTCCTCGGGCCCTACGCCGACCTGGTGAAGCCCACCCTGACCAGCCGGTTCGACTACGAGGCCGAGCTTGGCATCGTGATCGGCGCGGGCGGCCGGTACATCCGGGCGGAGGACGCGCTGGACGCCATCGCCGGCTTTGTGGTGCTGAACGACGCGTCCTGCCGCGACTGGCAGCGGGCCGCCAGCCAGTGGACAGCCGGCAAGAACTTCACCGGCAGCATGCCGATCGGCCCCGAGGTGGTGACCACCGATGAGGTGGACGTCAGCGACCTCGCCATCAGCTCCACCCTCAACGGCACCGTGATGCAGTCGGCCCGCACCTCCCAGATGCTGGTCAGCGTCCCAGCCGCGGTTGAGTTCTTCTCCTCCTTCACCCGGCTGGCACCGGGGGACGTCATCGCCACCGGCACCCCGGGCGGCGTCGGCTTCGCCCGGACGCCACCGGTGTGGATGGAGCCCGGTGACGTCATCGAGGTCACCGTCGAGAAGGTCGGCACCATCCGCAATCGCATTGTCGCCGAGAAGGGCGCCCCCGCCGACTGGCGCTGGCAGCCCGCAGATAAGCCGGCCGCGGGGTTCTGACCCGATGGCCAGCCTGACCTCCCGCCTCAGGTCCTACTCATTCAGTCAACGCAGTTCGGAGGGACTTATGAAGTCCACGACGGTTCGCCCGGTGCGGCTGGCGGCGGTCGCCGCAGTAGCCGCCCTCGGGCTCGTGCTCGCCGCGTGCAGCAGCAGTAGCAGTAGCACCCCCAGTTCGGGGGGCAGTTCAGCGCCGGCTTCCGGTTCCACCCTGACTGTCGCCGACGTCGCCCCGTTCAGTGGTCCCGACGCCGCGCTCGGCCCGACCTACCTGGCCACCTGCTATGGCGCGACCAGCGCCATCAACGCGGCCGGCGGCGTGCTCGGCCACAAGCTGTCCTGCAAGAGCGTGGACACCAGGGGTGACCCGGCGGACGCGGTCCCGGCGGTCAACCAGATGTTCGCGTCCACGCCCAACCTGGCACTGGTGATCGGCTGCACCTCGGACGAGGCAGCCGCGGTCGCTCCGATCATCAACGATCACAAGATGGCCATGTTCTGCATGACCGGCCAGTCGCAGTTCGATGCCGGCGCCCACTGCCCTACTTCTTCCGCCTGGTCCCACCCGACCTGGAAGAGTCCTACGCGATGGTGGTCATCGCCCAGAAGCTGCATTACAAGAAGATCGCGCTGGCGTTCGGCAACGATATCGGGTCACAGACCTTCATGCTCGCCCGCTGTCGGATCGGTCAGGAAGGCGGGCATGACCCTGACCACCAACCAGACGCTGGACCTGAAGGCCACCACCTTCCGGACCGAGGCCGCGGCGATCGTCCAGTCCCACCCGGACGCGATCATGACCGAGGCTC
The DNA here is from genome assembly GCA_963837105.1 of uncultured Actinomycetes bacterium. Taxonomy (GTDB): domain Bacteria; phylum Actinomycetota; class Actinomycetes; order Streptosporangiales; family Streptosporangiaceae; genus UBA9676. The sequence continues at coordinate 211,683 of CAWIMG010000027.1, forward strand.
TCGGCGCCGCCGACCCGACCCTGTTCTCGGAGATCAAGCAGCTCAACGGCGGCAAGATGATCCCGATCATCGGTACCTCGGCGGCGATCTCGCCCGCGTTCTTCAAGTCATCGGCCGCGGCCGTGGGCGCGCAGGACTTCAGCAGCAACTTCCACGCCGACAACCTGGTCGTGGAAACGAGCGGCCCGGCCTACGACGCCTTCAAGAGCGCGCTGCTCTCCCAGCAGGGCAAGGTCCCCGGCACCACCGGTAACTTCACCACCTACCTGAGCGCTCCCGGTGGTGTGCACCTGTACGACGGGATCAACCTGGCCGCGCTGGCAATGATCATGTCGAAGAGCACCAGCCCGAGCGTGTACTCGCCCGACATCGTCAAGATCGGCAATGGCGTGCCCGGCGCCACGGTCTGCTACTCGTTCACCGCGTGCGCCAGCCTGCTCAAGTCCGGCAAGTCGATCCGCTACGAAGGTCCTGGCGGGCCGACCAACTTCGACAGCCACCACGACTCGACCGGTATCTTCCAGATCGACACCTACAGCCCCGATGGCACGGTGAACGTGGTTGGCAACATCACGGCGGACCTTGAGGGCCTGACCGTGACCGGAGCGGTCCTCACTCCCGCCGCACAGGGCTCTTCCCGCGCCCGGGCGTGCCGGGGCGCTCCTGCCTGCGGGGGCTGGTGCCCGGTGAGCCTGTTCCTCGCGTCGATCGGGTTCGGCCTGGTGACCGCGTCGGTGCTGGCGATCGCCTCCGTCGGCTTCACCCTGCAGTTCGCCGTGACCGACGTGCTCAACCTGGCCTTCGGCGCCGTGATGATCTTCAGCGCCTTCGTCGCCTACCTGGTGAACGAGAACGGCATCTCGGTCTGGATCGGCCTGGTGGCCGCCATGGTCGCGGGCTCGGTGGTGTCGGTCCTGCTCAACAGCATCGTCTACACGCCGTTCCAGCGCCGTGGCGCGTCTCCGATCACGCTGGTGATCGTGTCGCTCGGGATGACGCTCATCATCGAGTTCAGCGTGCAGTCGCTGGCCGGGGGCGACCTCCGTGTCCTACGTCATGGGCAACGGCCCGACCTTCGGCGCGGGCGGCCTGACCCTCACCCTCGTCCAGGTCGTTATCATGGCCCTGTCGGTGCTGGTCATGCTCGGGGTGCACGTGCTGCTGCGCTACACCAAGCTCGGCAAGGCCATGCGGGCTACGGCCGCCAACCGCAACCTGGCCCGCAACTGCGGCATCCGGACCGGCCGGGTGATCACGCTGACCTGGGCGTTCACCGGCGCGCTGTGCGGGCTGGCCGGGCACGGTCTTCGCCATCGACGCCGGCAGCTTCGACGCCACGGCGACCGACCTGTTCCTGGTCCTGATCCTGGCGGCGGTGTTCCTTGGCGGTCCCGGCCAGCCCTACGGCGCCATGCTCGGCGCGCTGGTCATCGGCATGGCCACCGAGGTGAGCGCCGTATTCATCCAGGCTGACTACAAGTACGTGATCGCGTTCGTGGCGCTGCTCGTGATGCTCGGGGTGCGCCCGACCGGTCTGCTCGGCGAGCGGACGTGACCTACGGAGTGGACCGCGGATGAACACGTTCTACCTGATCAACCTGCTGATCTACGCCGCGGTCGACGCCATGGCGTGCCTGGGCCTGAACCAGCAGTTCGGCGTCGCCGGCGTCACCAACTTCGGGTTCATCATCTTCCAGGCGGCCGGGGGCTACGCCGCCGCGATCCTGGCCCTGCCGCCGGACACCGCCAACGGCGGCTTCCAGACTTACATCGGCGGGTGGAACCTGCCCTTCCCGATCCCGTGGATCGGCGCGGCGGTGGTCGGCGGGGTGATCGCGCTGCCGTTCACGTTCCTGGTGGGCAGGCGGCTGCGGGGCGACTTCGCCGCCATCGGCCTGCTGGTCACGGCGGTGCTGCTGAACCTGGTTGTGACTAACTTCCGGCCGTTCCTCAACGGGGACGCGGGTGTGGCGATCATCCCCGAGCCGCTGCAGAGCATGTTCAACGTGCAGTCGGCGGGGTACCAGTGGGGGCTCGCGGCGCTCTCGATCGTCCTGTGCGCGGCGGTCTTCTGGTTCGTCCGCCGGATCACGCTGTCGCCCTACGGGCGCTCGCTGCGGGCCATGCGCGACAACGACCAGGTGGCAGACTCGCTCGGCAAGAACCTGCTGTCGATGCGCACCGTGATGCTCGTGACCGGCGGGGCGATCGCCGGGCTGTCCGGCGGGGTGCTCGTCTCCTACATCACCATCTGGTCTCCCGCTGCCTGGGGCTACGCCGAGACCGTCGTGCTGTTCGCGGCAGTGATCATCGGCGGGGCCGGGAACCACTGGGGGGCGCTGCTCGGGGCCGTGCTGGTGCCGGTCGGGTTCGAGGAGGTGACCCGGTTCATCCCGACGTCCAACAGCCTGCCGCCGAACCTGATCCCGTCGCTGGAGTGGGTGGCGATCGGGCTGCTGATCGTGATCTTCCTATGGGTTAGGCCGCAGGGCATCCTGCCCGAACGCAAACGTGTGATCAAGGTTCCTGCGGCTGAGGTACCCGCGCCGGCTGGGTCTCGGCGTCGGCGGGCGGGGAAGCCGCGGGCTGGCAGACGGCGGATACGGCGCAGATCGTTAGGCCCGAGGCACCTGGATCCGATGGTGACGGCGCGGAACGCGACGCCCTCGGCTCCTCCCGCCCGCCCGCCCGCACCTGCCGACAGCCACGGGTCCCCCTCGCCTCATCCCGAGCACGCCAGTAGCCCCCGTCCCGATCGCGCTAGCAGCCCTGGATGGGGTTGGCGAGGTGGTGCTGGCGGCGGTGGGGGTCAGCCGGGAGTTTGGGGGAGTGCATGCGGTCCGGGATGTGTCGTTCGGGGTGCGGCGGGGGACGCTGACGGGGCTGATCGGGCCTAATGGCGCGGGGAAGTCGACGTTGCTGGCGATGCTGGCGGGGACGCTCGCGGTCAGCGGGGGGACCATCAGCTACCGGGGACAGGACGTGACACCGATGCCGGCGTTACCGGCGGGCACGGCTGGGGCTGGTCCGGACGTTCCAGCTGGCCAGCGAGTTCAAGCGGCTGACGGTGATGGAGAACCTGCTGTCCGCGGTGCCGCGGAACCGCGGCGACTCGCTCCGGGGGGCGATGCTGGGGAGGCGCTACTGGCGTGCGGATGAGAGCGCGGCGATCGAGCAGGCCGAGCGGCTGCTGGAACGGTTCGGGCTGGCCGGACCTCGCCAACAACTACGCCGGTGATCTGTCCGGCGGGCAGCGCAGGCTGGTCGAGATCATGCGGGCGCTGATGACCGAGCCATCCATGCTGCTGCTCGACGAGCCGATGGCGGGCGTGCACCCGGACCTGGCCCGGCGGATCGGCCGCCAGCTGACCGAACTGTGCGCGGACGGGATGACGATCCTGATGGTCGAGCACGAGCTGGCCATCATGGACGAGTTCTGCGAACCCGGTGGTGGTGATGGCCGACGGCTCGGTGCTGGCCGAAGGGACCATGGACCAGCTGCGCGCCCGCAGCGAGGTGGTGGAGGCCTACCTTGTCGGCTGAGGTCAGCCTGCGCGGTGTCGCGCTCCGCGCGGACGGGATCACCGCCGGGTACGGCGGCGACCCGGTCATCCGCGGCATCACGGTCGGCGTCAGCCCGGGTGAGGTGATCTCCCTGGTCGGGCCGAACGGGTCCGGCAAGAGCACGCTGATGAAGAGCCTGGTCGGAGTCGTGCGGGTCTCCGCTGGCCAGGTCAGGGTGGGCGACCGGGAGATCACCAATCTGCCGCCGGAAGAGATCGCCCGGGCCGGGGTGGGCTACGTGCCGCAGGTGGACGACGTGTTCGCCCCGCTCACCGTCCGGGAGAACCTGGAGATGGGCGGCTACCTGCTCCCGCACAAGGAGATCGCCGGGCATATCGAGCGGGTGCTCGCCGTCTTTCCCCGGCTGTCCGGCATGCTCGGCCGCAGCGCCGGCAAGCTGAGCGGCGGCGAGCGGAAGATGCTGGCCATGGCCCGGGTGCTGATGCTCGACCCGGGTGTCTTCCTGCTGGACGAGCCGACCGCCAACCTGGCGCCCGTCGATCGCCACCTCGCTGCTGGAGGAGCACGTGCGTGGCCTGGCCGCCAGCGGCGCGTCGGTGCTCATCGTGGAGCAGCGGGCCCGGGCGGTGCTGGCCATCTCGGACCGGACTTACGTGCTCGGCGGCGGCGAGGTCCGGATGGTGGGTACCCCGGCCGAGCTGTCGGCCAGCCCCAACTTCGTGGAGTCCTTCCTCGGCGGCCATCGCGGCCCCCAGGTCCGATCCACCGACTGACCGTTCCGGGCAGCCGCAGCGGCGGCGACGGGAGTGATCACCCGCAGGGCGCCGGGCAGCGCCCGGACCCGCAGCGGCTGGCCGGCCCCCAGCGGGGCCGCGCAGGCCAGGGTCTCACCGTCGGCGGCGGCGGGCATGGCCCGGTCGGTGGTCACCGTCACCGCGGCCGCCTGGTACGCCGTCACCTGCGCCAGCTCGACGTGGGTGCCGTGGCTGGCCCGCCGCATCACCCGCAGGAACGACAACTTCCGGCCGTCACCGACGATGAGCACGTCGAGCTTGCCGTCCGACACGTCGGCGGCCGGGGCGGCCCGCACGCCGGCTGCCAGGTAGCCGCAGTTGGCGACCACCACCGTGAACCCGGGGCAGTCCTGCGGGCCGCCGGCCGGGCCGGGATCCACCGTGAACGTGGCCGGCTGCCAGCCGAGCAGCGCGCGCACCCCGGCCAGCTGGTAGCCAGCCGGGCCAGCCGTCAGCCGGCTCCGGTTCGCTATCTCGCCGCCCTCCGACACCACCCCCAGGTAGACGCTGCCCGCGACCACCTGCTCCGGGCCGTCACCGGCTCGTACCCCGATCAGGTCGACCGCCCGCGGCTGGCCGGTGAGCAGAGCCGCCGCCGCGTCCACCGGGCTGGCCGGGATGCCCAGCATGTGCGCGAAGTCGTTACCGCGGCCCGCCGGGATGATCCCGAGCTGGCCGCCCGCCCCGGACACCGCTGCCGACAGCGTGCCGACCAGGCCATCACCGCCGACCGCGACCACCGTCTCGCCACGGCCAGCCGCACCGCCCGCCAGTTCTGCCGCGTGGCCGAGGCTGGCGCTCTCGCTCACCCGGACGGCGGCCCCGGCCGCCGCCAGCACCCCCAGCACCCCCGGCAGCTGGCGCTTGCACCGGCCGCGCGCCGCGGCCGGATTGACCACCAGACAGAACGCATCGACCATTGCCGCCTCCGCAGCACCAGGCAGCGGCCCCGCCTGCTCAGGAGATCATCCCGTGCCGCCTGCCGTCGCGCCAGGCCAGGCGTACGATCGGGCCATGTCAGGTCAGGGCGGCACGGCCGCCAGCGAGGCATCACCTGCCCTTGCCCAGTACCTCCAGGTGCAGACCACGACGGACTCGCGGGCCGAGGCGATGGAGCTTGCCCGCACCGCCGTTGAGGCGCGACTGGCGGCGTGTGCGCAGGTCACCGGGCCGATCGCGAGCACCTACTGGTGGGGGGATGACGTCGAGCGGGCCGAGGAGTGGCTGCTGATGCTCAAGCTGCCCGCCAGCGGGTTCCAGGCGCTGGCGGAGTTCCTGGTGGAGGAGCACAGCTACGACGAGCCGGAGATCGTGGCAACGCCGATCGTGGCCGGCTCCGACTCCTACCTGAGCTGGATAGCGGAGGAGACCCGGGTCCCCTAACCCGGCGGCAGGTTCCAGGCCATGACCACCGGCTCGCCGTGCTCGCTGCCGAGCAGGCACAGGGTGCCGGTGCCGAGCCAGAACAGCCGGCCCTCGGCCGGCCCGAGGCGCAGGTAACGGGCGGTCAGCACGCGCAGCAGGTGCCCGTGCGCGACGAGCACCACATCACCGCCGGCCAGCCGCGGGGTGACCCGGGCCAGCACCGCGTCGGCGCGGTCGCCGACCTCCGGCAGCGTCTCGCCGGGGTGATCGCGGTCGCCGGGGATCACCCCGTCCCGCCACAGATGCCAGCCGGGCCGGGCCTGCCTGATCTGCGGCGTGGTCAGTCCCTCGTAGCCGCCGTAATCCCACTCCTGCAGATCCGGATCGTCGGTAGCGGCCAGGCCGGCCAGTTTCGCGGTCCGGGTGGCCCGCCCGGCCGGGCTGGTGAACGCGGCGGCGATGTCGCGGCGGGTCAGGGCGGGCGCGAGGGCGGTGGCGGCCGCCTCACCGGCCGGTGTGAGCGGGACGTCGGTCCGGCCGGTATGCCGGCGGACCCGGCTCCACTCGGTTTCCCCGTGCCGGATCAGGATCAGCTCTCCCATGGCAGCCCATCATCCCCGAGTCCGCCGCGGCGGGCGTTGCTGAGCCCAGACATGGTCGATTTGGGTGGTGATCGCAGCCAAGTCGGCCAAGTCCAGCGGGCGCGAGGGTTGGGCAGCGGCTGGATCAGGCGGGGGGGTTGCTTGGGAGGGTCAGGATCTCGTAGCCGTCCGCGGTGACCGCCAGGGTGTGCTCGAACTGGGCGGTGCGCTTGTGGTCCTTGGTTACCGCGGTCCAGCCGTCCGGCCACATCTCGAACTCGATCGTGCCGAGCGTGAGCATCGGCTCGATGGTGAACGTCATCCCCGGCTCCATGATCACGTGCACGCTCGGGTCGTCGAAATGCGGCACGATCAGGCCGGAATGGAACGTCGTGCCGATGCCGTGGCCTGTGAAGTCGCGGACCACGCCATAGCCGAACCGGCGGGCATACGACTCGATCACCCGGCCGATGGCGTTCAGCGGCCGCCCGGGCGCGACCGCCCGGATCCCGCGCATCATCGCCTCGTGGGTGCGCTCGACCAGCAGCCGCGACTCCTCGTCCACGTCACCGGCCAGGAAGGTGGCATTGGTGTCGCCGTGCACGCCATCGAGGAACGCCGTGATGTCGATGTTAACGATGTCCCCGTCGCCGATCACCGTGTCATCCGGGATGCCGTGGCAGATCACCTCGTTCAGCGAGGTGCACAGCGACTTCGGGTAGCCCCGGTAGCCGAGCGTGCTGGGGTACGCGCCGTGCGCGATGAGGAACTCGTGCCCGACCCAGTCCAGCTCGTCGGTGGTGACCCCGGGCGCGACGTGCCTGCCCACCTCCGCCAGCGCCTGCGCCGCGAGCCGCCCGGCGGCGCGCATCCGCTCGATCGTCTCCGCGTCCTTGACGTCGGGCTCACCCGTCCAGGGGCGCTTCTTGCCCACATACTCGGGCCGTGGGATACCCGGCGGGACCTGCCGGATAGGGGAGATGCGGCCGGGCTGGAGCAGCGTCGCCATGTTCTGGGAGTCTAGTGGCATGAACGACGAGCCTCACTGGTGGTACTGCCTGCGGCACAATACCGTGGAGCCTGATGACGGCTGCCCTGGCAAGGACCGGCTCGGGCCCTACCGCACTCGCGAGGAGGCGGCGCGGGCCCTGGAAACCGTCCGGCGCCGCAACGAGGAGTGGGACGCCCAGGACTGACCGGCGAGCCGGCCGGGCCGTGCGGTGAGCGACACCGGCGGCGGGCTGCCGCCGCATGCCCGCAGCCGGCTGGCCGAGATCCGCAGCAGCGGCACCTGGGGCTCGGCGCTGACCGCCGACGAGTTCGCGGCGGTGCGCAGCACCGGCTTTGAGCCGGTTGGCCAGGTGCTCGGCGCGGCTGTCTACAACCTCGGCTACCGGGGCGGTTACGGCTGCCCGGGCGGCTGGGGCGGCGGCTTCTCCGGCGGGACCTTCACCACCGTGTCCGGCGGCAGCTGGAACACGCCCACCCAGACGTCCGGGGGCGGTGGCTGGTCCTCGTTCGGGCCGCAGGTCCAGGCGCTCTATGCGGCCCGGCGCGCGGCGATCGGCCGGATGGCCGAGGAATGCGCCATCCTCGGCGGGCACGGCGTGGTGGCGGTGTCGCTGTCGATCGGCGCCTTCCCGGCCGGCGGGCTGGAGTTCAAGGCGATCGGCACGGCCATCCGCGCTCCCGGTGCCCCGCCGCTGCGGCAGCCGTTCAGCTCCGATCTGAGCGGCCAGGACTTCGCCAAGCTGGTCCTGGCCGGCTGGATGCCCGCCGGGCTGGCGATCGGCCTGTCCATCGGCGCCCGGCACGATGACTGGAGTGTCCGCAGCCAGACCTACTGGGGGGCGGGCAACGCCGAGGTGATCGGCTACACCGAACTGGTGAATGCGACCCGGCATGACGCCCGGCTGCAACTGGACGCCGACGTGGCCCGGCTCGGCGCCACCGGAGTGGTCGTCTCGGTCAACCAGCTGCGGGTCCATGAGCGCGAATGCCCGGCCCAGGACGGGCGGCGGGACCACATCGCCGAAGCCACCACGATCGGGACCGCCATCGTGCCGTTCAGCTCGGCACGGGCGCCCCGCCCACCCACCAGCCTCGCCATCCTCTCCCTCGACCCGCAGCGCCGCCAGGCGGCCCGGACCCGGATCGGCCGCCAGCCCTGACCGCCCGCACCCGCTCCTTTCCTGGAGGACCATCATGACCGAGCAGACGCCCGTGGACCTGGGCGCGGCAGGTGTCCCCGCCGACGCCATCGAGCGGCTGGCCGAGCTGCAGCCCGGCAAGCCAGGCTCGATCTTCACCTCCGACCTGTCGGTCAACGAGTTCCTGCTGGTGCGCGAGGTGGGGTTCCGCCCGCTCGGGCTCGTGCTCGGCAGCTCCATCTACCACGTCGGGCTCCAGATCGGCCGGTGGAGCAGGAACCAGGAACTGGACGTGCTGTCCCAGGCCATGTACCACGCCCGGGAGCTGGCCATGACCCGGATGGAGGCGGAAGCTGACGCACTCGGCGCGGACGGCATCGTCGGGGTCCGGCTCGATGTGGAGCTGAAGGAGTTCGGCGCCGACATCGCCGAGTTCATCGCGGTGGGCACCGCCGTCAAGGCCGAGCAGGGCGCGGGCGGCGGCGGGGTCAGCAACTGGCGCAACAACAAGAACCAGCCCTTCACCTCCGACCTGACCGGGCAGGACTTCTGGACCCTGATCCGGGCCGGCTACGCCCCGCTGGGCATGGTGATGGGGTCGTGCGTCTATCACATCGCGCACCAGCGGCTCGGCAGCGTCATCGGCAACATGGGCCGCAACGTCGAGATCGAGCAGTTCACCCAGGCGCTCTACGACGCCAGGGAACTGGCGATGAGCCGCATGCAGGCCGAGGCGGAGGCGCTGCACGCGGAGGGCATCGTGGGAGTCCAACTGCGCCAGCACAGCCACACCTGGGGCTCGCACACCACCGAGTTCTTCGCCATCGGCACCGCCGTCCGCCCGCTGCGGGAGGATCACGTGATCGAGCGCCCGACCATGGTCCTCAGCCTCGACACCTGAGTCCCATGTCCCTGGTTGCCGGGATTAGCTGGTGAACGCCTTCTGCACAGCGGTGCGGCCGGTGGCAGCCAGGCGGCTGTAGCCGTAGGTGCCGTGATCCAGCAGTTCGCGGCTGGCCTCGACGACGGCGCCGAGGGCTGCGTAGGCGAACGCGCCGCCAACCGACACCCGGCGCACCCCGGCCGCGGCCAGTTTCGCCACCGACGGGCCGCCCGGCAGGGCCAGCACGTTGACCGGCCGGTCCACCGACGCGACCAGCTGCCGTATGTCGGCCAGTGCGGTCAGCCCCGGCGCATACAGCACGTCCGCGCCGGCCTCCTGGTAGGCCTGCAGCCGGGCGATCGTGTCCGCCAAGTCGGGCCGGCCATGCAGGTAGTTCTCGGCCCGGGCGGTGAGCACCAGTCGCACCGGGCCGGCCCTGGCCACCTCGGCGGCGGCGGCGACCCGGTCGACGGCCAGCGCCCAGTCGTAGACCGGGCTCTCGTCGTCACCGGTGAAATCCTCGACCGAGCAGCCGGCCAGCCCGGCCCCGATCGCCCGCCGCACCGTCTCGGCCACCCCGGCCGGGTCGTCGGCGAACGCGTTTTCCAGGTCGGCGGAGACAGGCAGGTCGGTGGCGGCCACCATGGCCGCGGCGTGGGCCAGCGCCTCGTCCCTGGTCACCGACCCGTCCAGACGGCCCAGGGTGGCGGCGAACCCGCTGCTGGTGGTGGCCAGCGCGGCGAAACCGAGCGAGGCCAGCAGCTTCGCCGAGCCCGTGTCCCACGGGTTGGGCATCAGCAGCGGCTGGGGGCCCCGGTGCAGCGCACGGAACTGGTCGGCCTTGGCGGCTTGGCAGGGCATGCGGCCAAGGTATCAACGTGGCCACGCCGGGCCGGGCCAGGCCCTGGCGGTGGCCAGCACCGCCGGGCGGCCGCGCGGGCGGCTGGCTCTGGCAGGATCGGGGGATGACTGAGCAGCAGGTACCGCCCGGGCATGAGGTGGATGTCGCGAGCCTGACGGTCGGGGTCCTGGGCGGCACCGGAGACCAGGGACGGGGGCTGGCCCGGCGGCTCGCCGCCGCCGGCAACCCGGTCATCATCGGCTCCCGGGTCGCCGCGCGGGCGGCCGCCGCGGCGGCCGGCATCGCCGCCGAGCCGGGAATCGCGGACATCCGGGGGATGGCCAACGAGGACGCGGCCCGGGCCGCGGACATGGTCATCGTGGCCGTGCCGTGGGAAGGCCACCGGGACCTGCTCACCACCCTGGCCGGCCCGCTGGCCGGGAAGGTCGTCATCGACTGCGTCAACCCGCTCGGCTTCGACAGCCGTGGCGCCTACCCGCTGCCGGTCCCGGAAGGAAGCGCGGCCGAGCAGGCAGCCGCCGTCTTGCCGGAATCGCCGGTGGTGGGGGCGTTCCACCACGTGTCAGCGGTGCTGCTGCTGGATCCGGACGTGGCCACGATCGACCTGGATGTGCTGGTGCTGGGCGACGACCGGGCGGCGACCGATCGGGTGCAGGCGCTGGCCGCCCGGATCCCGGGGGTGCGTGGCGTGTACGCGGGCAGGCTGCGCAACTGCCACCAGATCGAGGCGCTCACCGCGAACCTGGTGTCGGTCAACCGGCGCTACCGGGCACACGCGGGCCTGCGCATCACCGATATCTGACCCGTTCTGGCCACGAGCGGAGGTGGTGCCAGGTGCCCGGTGCCCGGGACGCGGAGGTCACCATCATCGGCGGCGGGGCCGTGGGCTGCGCGGTCGCCTACACCCTTGCCCGCGCGGGCTACCGCGACATCCAGGTGGTCGAGCAGGGTGAACTGGCCGGCGCCACGTCCGGGCAGGCGGCCGGGCTGGTCGGGCAGGTCCGCTCGACCGTGCAGCGGTGCCGGCTCGCCATGGCCTCGGTGGCCGCGTACTCCCGGTTCGAGCGGGACACCGGGTATCCGACCGACTGGCGGCCGACCGGGAGCATCCGGATCGCCATGTCCGCGCAGCGGGCGGCCGAGTTCGCGGCCATGGCACGGGTGGCCGAGTCCGCCGGGCTGACGGTGGAGTTCCTCACGCCCGCACGGCTGGCGGAACTGTGCCCGATGCTGGACACCCGGCAGGCGACGGCGGCGCTGTGGTGTCCCACCGACGGTTATCTCCAGCCAAACAGCCTGGTCATGGCCTATGCAGGTGCCGCCCGCGAGCTGGGGGTGACCTTCGCCACCCACACCACGGTCACCGGAATCGACATCGCCGGTGGCGCCGTCCGGGGCGTGCGGACCGCGGCCGGGCCGGTCGCGACCGGCATGGTCATCAACGCCGCCGGGCCGTGGGCGGCGGCTGTGGCCGTGCTGGCCGGGCTGGAACTGCCGGTGGTGCCGGTCCGGCACGAGTACTTCGTCACCGAGCCGGTCCCGGGCTGGCACGCTGGCCTGCCCGTGCTGCGCATCCCCGACCTGCGCATCTATGTCCGGGCGGAAGGGCAGCGGATTCTCTGCGGGGGCTGGGAAGCGGACGGGCTCAGCCTGGACCCCCGTCAGGTGGCCATCGGCCAGCCGCTGGTGGTGACGCCGGACTGGGAGGTGCTGTCCGGGTTCGCACGGGATTTCGGCCGGTTCGCGCCCGCCGTCACCGGGGCCGGGGTGCGGGAGGTGTTCCGTGGTTTCCCGGCTTTCGCCCCCGACGGCGCCTTCATCGTCGGGCCGGTGCCCGGCCTGCCCGGCTTCGTCATGGCGGCGGCCTGCAACGCGCACGGGGTATCCGGGTCAGCGGGGCTGGCCGAGCATGTGCTGGACAGCCTCCAGCCAGACCCGTCACCGTACGTGCGGTCTCTCAGCCCGGCCCGGTTCCTGCCCCGGGGCTGGGACTGGCAGACCGCCCGGGCGCGGGCGCAGGAGATCTACCAGGACTACTACCAGCTGCCGGGCGGGCCCCGGTAGCCCAGCCGGGCCGGCGCCCAGCGTCCCGATACGATGCGGCGTATGCGGTTCGCGATCTCGATCCCTCAGTTCTATGCCGATGGCGAGTTCGATCCCGGGGCGTTCCGCGCCTACTTTGCCCGGGCGGAGGAACTCGGCTACCACAGCGCCTGGGCGCAGGAAAGCGTGCTGGGGCCGTCCTCGCAGCTGGGACCGGTCGAGGCGATGACCTATGCGGCCGCGTGCACGCAGCGGCTGCGGCTGGGCTGCGTCGTCTTCGTGTCCACCCTGTACAGCCCGGCGCATCTGGCCAAGAGCCTGAGCACGCTGGACCAGCTCAGCCGGGGGCGGATCGAGATCGGCGTGGGCACCGGTGGCCCGTGGCGGCAGTTCGCCGCGTTCGGGGTAGATCCGGACCGGTACGTGGCCCGGTTCACCGAGGGCATCGCGCTGATGAAGGCGCTGTGGACCGAGCCGCGGGTCACCTTCGACGGTGAGTTCTGGCAGTTGCGGGACGCGGGGATGGACCCCAAGCCGTTCCAGAAGCCGTACCCGCCGCTGTGGTTCGGCGGCAGCGGGCCAGCGGCACTGCGGCGGGCGGTCCGGCTGGGTGACGGTTTCTTCGGGGCCGGTTCCAGTCCCACCGCCAAGTTCGCCGACCAGGTGCGGATCGTGCGGGAGGCGCTCGCGGAGGCGGGCCGGCCAGCCGGCGATTTCGGGCTGGCCAAACGCGTCTACATTGCCATCGACGACGACGCCGGGCGCGCTCGGGCCCGCCTCAACGACCGGCTGGCATGGCTGTACGGGCAGCTGTCGCCCGACGTGGCGGCGGCCGCCGTGGCAGGCACACCTGCCGACTGCGTCGCCGAACTGCGCAAGGTCGCCGAGGCGGGTGCGGAACTGATCCTGTTCACCCCGATGTACGAGCAGGCCGAGCACGCCGAGCGGCTGGCCGCGGAGGTCATCCCGCAGCTCGGGTAACCGCCGTCCCCGCCAGGGAACGGCCGGGCCCGGCGCGGGCCGCTGGCCCCGCCGGTGGTGAGCGCCCGCAATTCCTCCCGAGCCCCACGGCGGCACATAGAGCCGCTGCCGGAACCGCGGCACCAGGTGCAGCCGTGCCGCCACAATGTCGCGCACCCGCTCGGCCCGCACCTGGCCGGACGGGTCGAGCAGGCCGCTGCCGTCCAGCACCGCCAGGCCGCCGATGTCCTGCGGCCAGAACTCGTCCGGCCACAGCATCAGCGCGTCCTCGGCGGTCAGCCGCTCCACCGACACTGTGGCACTTCCCTGATCTGAATGTCGGCTGGCCACGGGCCCGGGCAGGGGACCCTCGGCCCCGTCCGGCGGGCCCATCGCCCCTATGGCTCCTGCGCTCGCGCGGGCAGCCTCGATCTACAAGGTGCCGCCACACGGGAGGGCAGGTATGAAAGGCACATCGGACCTGTGCCAGCTGAGCGCCACCGACCTGGCCGCGGCCATCAGAACGGGGGAAGCGTCCAGCCGCGAGGTGGTCGAGGCGCACCTGCGGCGGATCGAGGCGGTGAACCCTGCGATAAACGCGGTGACGGCGGTCCTGGCTGAGCAGGCGCTGGAGGCTGCCTCGTCGGCCGACCGCGCCGTCGTCGCCGGTGACGACCTGCCGCCGCTGCATGGTGTCCCGTTTACCGTCAAGGAGAACATCGATCTCGCCGGGGCCCCCACCACGCAGGGACTACGCGCGCTGGCGGCCGCCTACCCGGCCCGGGATGCGCCTGCGGTCGAGCGGCTGCGGACAGCCGGGGCGATCCCGATCGGGCACACGAACTGCCCCAGCGCCGCGCTCCGCTGGCACTGTGTCAGCGAACTATGGGGCGCCACGGTGAACCCGTGGGACCGGTCACTGACGCCCGGCGCGTCGAGCGGCGGCGAGGCAGCCGCGCTGGCGACCGGTATGAGCCCGCTGGGGCTGGGGAATGACGGGCTGGGCTCGCTGCGGTGGCCAGCGCAATGCTGCGGGGTTAGCACACTCAAGCCCACCTTGGGCCGAATCCCGCAGGGTTCCACCCTAGAGCCGATGGGCCTGCCGATCGGCGTTCAGCTGACAGTCGTCGAGGGCCCACTGGCCCGGCGGGTGGCTGACCTGCGGGCCGCGTTCACGGCGACGGCCGGGCCGTACTGGCAGGATCCGTGGACGGTTCCTGCCCCGCTGTGCGGGCCGGAACCGGAGTCGCCCGTCCGGGTGGCCGTGGTGACCGACCCGGCCGGGCTGGGCACCGCCGCGCAGGTCCAGGAAGGTGTGCGGAAGGCGGCCACCGCTCTGGCCGACGCGGGCTACCTGCTTGAAGAAGCCGAGCCGCCGTCGATAGCCGCTGCGGCCGCCACCGCGCTGGACATGCTCAACACGCCAGAGATCCGGGCCCAGTGGCAGCTGACGGCCGCCATGATGCCAGCCGACACGCAGCGGTTCCTGGCGGCGTTCTATGAGGTGGCCGGGGATCCCGATCCGGTCAGGGCGATGCAGGGTTTCATCACGCGGCATTCCCTGCTGCGGGCCTGGGGCCAGTTCCAGTTGGAGCATCCGCTGATCCTCGCCCCTGTGTTCACTGGTATCCCGTTTGCTGCAGGCTCGGATCTGGACGACGGCCAGGTGGCCGAGACGATCCGCGGCATGCGCATGGTCATCGCCGTCAACGCGCTCGGGCTGCCCGCCGTTGCGCTCCCGGTCGGCATCGGTGCAGGGCTTCCGCAGTCGGTGCAGCTGATCGGGCCGCGTTACCGCGAGGATGTGTGCCTGGATGCCGCGGCGGCGCTGGAGGAACGGACCGGGATCATCACGCCTATCGATCCCCGGTAACTGATCGGGGCCGCGGGCCAGACGACACGGAGGAGCTCCGACCGCGGAGGAGCGATGGCCGAGATCGATGACCCCGACCTGCGGGAGCGGGTCTGCGCGGTCCTGAACCGGTGGCCGGCGGCCGGCCTGGCGGTGGCGGTGGTCCGGGACGGGGGCCTGGCCTGGTTCTCCGGGCATGGCGTCGCCGACATCACGGCCGGCACACCCATCACCCCAGATACCGTCTTCCGGATCGACTCGGTCACCAAGACGTTCACGGCGATCGCGGTGATGCAACTGTGCGAGCAGGGGCTGGCAGACCTGGACGCGCCCGCGTCGGTCTACCTGCGCGGTTACCGGCTGATCCCGGCCCGGGCCAGTTTCCGGCCGGTGACCCTGCGGCACCTGCTGACCCATACCGCCGGAGTGCGCGCCGTCCGCACCGCCGCCGACCTGGTCCGGCCTGCCCTCGGCTGGGGCGTGCCGGCGGGCCGGCCGGTGCCGCCGCTGGCCGGGTATTACCGGGGCGGGCTGCACGTCAACATCGAGCCAGGCACCCGCTGGGCCTACTCCAACAACGGGTACGCCACCCTCGGCCAGATCGTCGAGGACGTCAGCGGGCTGCCGTTCGGCCGCTACCTGCGCGAGCGCATCTTCGGGCCGCTCGGCATGGACAGCTCCGACCTGGTCCGGTCGGAACGGGTGCAGCCGCGGCTGGCCACCGGGTACACACTCGGCCGGGGCGGGCTCCGGCCGGTCACCGACCGGGAGATCGTGCAGGCCGGCGGCGGCTCGATCTACGCCAGCACCGCGGACATGGCCCGGTACGCCGCCGCCCTGCTGGGCGGCGGCGCGGGCGCCCACGGCGCGGTGCTCAGGCCCGGGACGCTGGCTGGCATGTTCGCGCCCCATTACCAGCCCGATCCGCGGATTCCCGGGATGGGCCTGGGCTTCTTCCGGGCCGAGGCCGGCGGCCACCGGATCGTCAGCCATGACGGCGTCTGGCCCGGGTTCCACGCATCGATGATGCTTGCCCCCGACGATGGGGTCGGTGTGCTCGCGTTCGCCAACACCGGCCCGTTCAGCCCGCTGAGCGCGGCCAGCCCCGCCGCCAGCACGGTACTGCGCGGCCTGCTCGGGTTCCCCGCCGACGTGGTGCACACTGACAGCCCGGAGCACCCGTGGGTCTGGCACCAGCTGTGCGGCTGGTACTCGCTCGGCCCCGGCGTGCTGGTCGATCCCCAGCCCAGGATGCTCGGCGGCGCCGAGGTCGCGGTCCGGCACGGGCAGCTGATCATCCGCGGGCAGGTCCCGGTCCCGGCGGTACGCCGCGGGCTCCGGCTGTATCCCGATGGCGACGACCCCTACGCGTTCCGGGCCGCTCTGCCCGGTTACGGTTCGGGCACCACCAAGGTGGTGTTCAGCCGCGAGCCTGGTGGCGAGGTGACGGCGCTGCATCTCGGCGTCATGCCGATGTCCTTCGCCAGGCGGCCCGGCAGTCACAACCCCCGGCGGTGGGCCACCGGCGCACTGGCGGCCGGGGCGGTGACGCTCACCGCGCGTCACCTGCGGCGCCGCCGGGCCCGCCTGGCCAGCGGCTGAGGGACGGGGCTTCCCGCCGTCCGGCTGGCCTGGCAGGCCGGCGGCAATCCGGCCTGCACGGCCTGAAGTCTCCAGGCACGCCTCAGTGGTAGACGTGTTCCTCGGCGGGGAAACTGCCGGCCACCACGTCGCTGGCGAAGGAGCGGGCCGCGTCGCCGAGCACCTCCGCCAGTTCGGCATAACGTCTGACGAACCTGGCCGTCCGTGGCGACAGGCCGGTCATGTCCTGCCAGACCAGGACCTGCGCGTCACAGCCGGGCCCGGCACCGATGCCGATGGTCGGTATGCCAACCGCCTGCGTGATCCGGCTGGCGAGTTCGGCGGGCACGCATTCCAGCACGACCGCGAACGCGCCGGCCGCCTCCAGCGCCTTGGCGTCGTGCAGCAGCCGGTCGCCGGCCTCGCCCCGGCCCTGGACCCGGTAGCCGCCGAACACGTTGACCGACTGCGGGGTCAGCCCCAGATGCGCCATCACCGGGATGCCGGCCCCGACCAGTTCCTCCACCTGGTGGGCGACGCGCACGCCGCCCTCCAGCTTGACCGCATGGGCCCCGGCCTCCTTCACGAACCGGGTCGCGGCGGCCAGTGCGCTGGCCGGTGACAGCTGGTAGGAGCCGAACGGCAGGTCGGCGACGACCAGTGCGCGCTTGGTGCCGCGGACCACGGCGGCGGTCAGCGGCAGCAGGTCGTCCACGGTCACCGGCAGCGTGGTGTCGTAGCCGAACACCACATTCCCGGCCGAGTCGCCCACCAGCAGCACCGGAATGCCGGCCTCATCGAAAACCCGGGCGGTGAGCGCGTCGTAGGCGGTGAGCATGGGCCATCGCTCGCCGCGGGCCTTGGCGGCGGCGATGTCCCGGATGGTGACCCGCCTGCCGGCGGTACCCCCGTAGAGGGGTTCTGGGGTCCGCGCGGACGTCGCGGCCATTCCCCCGGGCTGGGGCTGATCGGTCATGGTGTACCTCCACGTCTCGTGGCGCCGCGGTGGCGTCCCCGGACGGTCCGATCATCGCACGCGGTCACCGGTCTGGACAGGTACCGGAAATTCGTGCGGCGGACGGGAATGCTTTCCGATACGGAACTGTTCCGTATCGATGTCTTCCCCGGGGCGGCTGCCCTGACCGGACCCGGGATACACCGGCATAACGCCGTTCGCGGCGTCATGCATCCCACGACTTCCGAAGGACATGATGGAATCGCGAAGCGCTTCCCCCCAGACCGCCGCCGGGCTGGCCGGTGAGGTCTACCGCCGCCGCTGGCTGATCCTCGGCGTGCTGGTCACCAGCCTGATGGCCATCGTCCTCGACAACACCGTGCTGAACGTGGCACTTAAGACCATCGCCGACCCGCGGGCCGGCCTGGGCGCCAGCCAGAGCCAGCTGGAGTGGGGAATCAACTCCTACACGCTGGTCTTCGCCGGGCTGCTGTTCACGTTCGGCGTGATCGGTGACCGGATCGGCCGCAAGCGGATGCTCATCATCGGGCTGCTCTCATTCGGCCTGTTCTCCCTGCTCACCGCCTACGCGAAGACCCCCGATCAGCTGATCTGGGCGCGCGCGGCGATGGGGCTGGGCGCGGCAGCCGTTATGCCGCAGACCCTGTCGATCATCACCAACGTGTTCGACCCGCGGGAGCGGGCGCGGGCAATCGGCATCTGGGCGTCGGCGGTCGGCATCGGCGTCGCCATCGGCCCGGTCGTCGGCGGCCTGCTGCTGGCCCACTTCTGGTGGGGCTCGGTCTTCCTGCTGAACGTGCCGTTCACCGCCGCCGGCGCGGCCGCGGTCGCCCTGATCGTGCCCGAGTCGAAGAACCCCGAGCCCGGCCGGATTGACTATGTCGGCGTGCTCGCCTCCATCGCGGGCCTGGTGCTGCTGGTCTACGGCATCATCCAGGGCGGCGACAAGGGCTCCTGGCTGCACGTCGACGTGCTCGGCAGCATCGTGGCCGGCCTGGCCATACTCGGCTTCTTCGCCTGGTATGAGAGCCGGCTCAGCCACCCGTCGCTGGATGTCCGGCTGTTCCGCAACGCCCGGCTCTCGGCTGCCGTCGGCGCGCTGGCGCTGGTGTTCTTCGGCATGATGGGCGCGCTCTTCTTCCTCAGCTTCTACCTGCAGAGCGTGCACGGGTTCAGCCCGCTGAAGGCCGGCCTGCTGTCGCTGCCGTTCGCTGCGGGCCAGATGCTGCTCGCCCCCCGCACCGCCTCCCTGGTCCGCCGGTTTGGCCCCAAGCGGGTGATCGCGTCCGGGCTGCTGCTGGTCACCGCCGCCCTCGTCGGTTACCAGATGCTCGGCGTCGGCACCCCGGTCTGGCTGCTCGGCGCGCTGTTCTTCGTGCAGGGCGCGGGCATGGGCACGGTCATGCCGCCGGCCACCGACGCGGTGATGTCGGTGGTGCCCCGGGAGCGGGCGGGCGCGGGCTCCGCGCTGACCAACACCGCCCGGCAGGTGTCTGGCGCGCTGGGGATCGCGGTCCTCGGCTCGATCCTGGCCCAGGTCTACCGCAACCAGCTTGGCTCGCACCTGACCGTGCTGCCCGCCCCGGCCCGGGGCGCGGCGGCCGGGTCGATCACCGCCACCCAGGCCATCGCCGCCCGGCTGGGCGCCGCGGGCCGGGAACTGGCCAGCTTCGCCGACACCGCGTTCGTGCACGCCATGCATGTCACCACCATCGCCTCGGCGGCCGTCACCCTGCTCGGGGCGATCGTGGTGATGATCTGGATGCCCAGCCGCACCGCGCCAGGCACCGGCCCGGAGCTGGCCACCGTGGCCGAGCCCGTCGCCGTGGCCGAGCCCGTCGCCGTGGCCGAGCCCGTCGGTGTGGCTGAGCGGGTCGCCGTGTCTGAGCCGGTCGGTGTGGCTGAGCCGGTCTCCGTGGCCGGGCCGGCGACCGGGCCGCCCGGGTGCTGGCCGCCCGCCCGGCCGAGGTGGAAGGCTGAGCAGGTGAGCACTACCCAGGCAGCCGCCGCGGCGGAAGTGGCTGCCCAGGTGACCCAGACCGCCGGGGAGCCCGTGGCGGCGGGCAGCCGCCGTCCCGGGCGGCCCCGGAGCGAGCGGGCCGAGCAGGCCATCATCGACGCCGCACTGAGCCTGTTCGCCGAGTCCGGGCCGGACGGCCTGTGCATCGAGCGGGTCGCGGCCCGGGCCGGGGTGGGCAAGGCCACCATCTACCGGCGCTGGCCCGGCAAGGAGGATCTGCTGCTGGCCGCGATCGCCGCGGCCAAGGCGCCGCTGCCAGAGCCGGCCGGGGTGTCGGTACGGGCGGATCTGGTGGACCTGCTGGCGTCGATGTGCCATTCCGCCACTGACCCGCGGCTCGCCCGCGAGTTCGCCCTGCTGCTGGGGGAGGGGGCCAAGTACCCACGGCTGATGGCGCGCTACCGGGAGACGGTGGTCGAGCCGCGCCGGGAGGTGTTCCGGTCGGTGCTGCGCCGCGGGGTCGCCACCGGCGAACTGCGGGCCGATACCGACATCGAGGCCGCACTGTTCATGCTGATCGGCGCGATCGTCGCGGGCACCAGGGACGAGCTGGGCACCATCCCGTCACGGTATGCCGAGCGGCTGGTCGACGAACTGCTGCGCGGCCTGGCTCCCCGCCCGGGCCGGGCCGGAGCCGGGTGACGGGCGCGCCTTCCCCGCTGGCCGCCGAGCGGCTGCACGCGCAGCTGCTGTCCGGCGCCACCGCCCGGTCGGTGACCGGGGCGACCAGGCACCTGCTGGCCATCCAGGCCCAGGATCCACGCGGGGCGCGGCTGGCCATCCGGGCGCGCACCTCCGGGCTGGCCGCGGCGGACGTGGACCGGGCGCTGACCGCGGAACGCTCGGCCGTCATCAGCTGGCTGAACCGGGGCACGCTGCACCTGGTGCTGGCCGAGGACTACTGGTGGCTGCACCAGCTGACCACCCCCCAGCTGCGGGCCGGCATCACCCGGCGGCTGGGCCAGGAAGGCGTCACCCCCGACGATGCCGAACGAGGCGTCCGCGTCATCGAGCGGTCCCTGGCCAGCGACGGGCCACTCACCAGGCCCCAGCTCCGGGACCGGCTGGACACGGCGGGAGTGCGCACCGTGGGGCAGGCGATCGTCCACATCCTCGCCCTCGCCACCTTCCGCGGCCTCATGGTGCGCGGCCCGGTGGAAGGCCGGGAGCAGGCGTTCGTGCTGGTCCGCGACTGGCTGGGGACACCGCCGGAACCGATGGACCGGGACCGGGCGCTCACCTTGCTGGCCCGCCGCTATCTCGCCGGGCACGGCCCGGCCGCCGACCGGGATCTGGCCAAATGGGCTGGCCTGCCGCTGACGGACGCGCGCCGCGGGCTGTCCGCGCTGGCGGCCGAACTCACCGACCGTGAGGACGGGCTGGCCAGCCTCCGGCCGCATGGTGGCGAGCCCGCGCCGCCGGTGCCACCGGTGCCGCCGCTGCGGCTGCTCGGCGCCTTCGACCCGCTGCTGCTCGGCTGGGCGTCCCGGGACCTGTTCCTGGCCGCGGACGGGCCGGTCGTCACCAGCAACGGGGTGTTCCGCCCCTTCGTGCTCAGCCACGGCCGCGGCAGCGGGCTGTGGACCATCAATCGCGGGCAGGTGGTGACCGGCCCGCTCGGCGAACTGACACCATCCGAGCAGGCGGCACTGGCGGCCGAGGCGGCGGACGTGACCCGCTTCCTGGGCGGGCCTGGCGGGCCTGTTGCCATCAGTCGCGCCGGCTGATCCACACCGACAGGTGGGCGGGTTCCAGAGCCCGCTGCACGACGCCGGCCAGGTCGGCGCGGACTGAGTCCAGGTCCACGGCGCCGGTCAGGCGGGCCGCGAACGCGGCCACGGTCTTGTCGGCGTCATACCGTGCCCGGTTGAACCGGCGGTCCACCATCTGCTGCACCCGGCGGCGCAGCGGGCTGAACAACGCCGCTGCGGCCAGGGTGGCGCCCGCTACCGCTACCGGCGAGGTCACCGAGAGCACCCGGGTGGCCAGCAGCACGACACCCGCGTACAGGCCGACCAGCAGGCCGGTGATGATCGCATATGCCAGCGTCCGGGAGATGATCCGGTCGATGTCGTACAGGTGGTACTTCAGGATCCCGATGGCAATGCTGACCGGCAGCGCGAACACCCCGAAGACCAGGCAGACGTTGCTGAGCACCGTCGCCAGCAGGCTGTGAGGAGCGGTGCCGAAGACGAACCCTCCCGCCAGCCCGGCGACGGTGAGAGCGCTGCCGGCCATCAGCCACTTGAGCTGCGCCCTCCGCTCACCGCTGGCCCGCCGCCAGCTGAGCACCTGACGTGCCACGAACGACGCCCAGAACACGGGCATGATGGCCACCAGGATCACGAACGCGATGCCCGCGGCCCCGGGCGGGCCGGGGTTGTTGACCAGCTGGCCCTTGCCGGTCACCGCGATCCGGGTGCCGGCCATGCCCCACGCCCCAAAGCCCAGCAGGGCACCGACCAGCAGCGCGCAGATGGCCACGTACACCCACAGCACGATCCGCCAGCGTGACGGCAGCCGGCCGTCGGGGAACAGCAGGACGACCAGCGGCAGCAACAGGAAGATCAGGATCCACAGTTCCGAGGCGACCAGCACCGCCGCCGGGCCCAGCGGCAGGCTGCCATGGTGGAAGTGGTAGTCCAGCACCGCGTAACTTGAGGCGGCGCCGTAGAAGGCGGTGGTGGCGGCAAAGCCCAGCAGCAGCCAGCCGATGGGATTGGCCGGCTGGCGCCTGGCCACCACCAGCCCAAGGACGCCAATCAGCAGGGCGGCCAGTCCAAGGCCACCACCCCCGCCATGAGCCGCGGCACCGGCCAGCAAGCCCAGGGCAAACAGCACCAGGATCAGCACACCCAGCGCAACGGCCATCACCGGGGAGGCCAGCCGCCAGTGGCGCACCGTGACCTCCGTCGTCACCCGCGCCTGCCCGCCCACCTGCCGCGCTCCCCCCACGCCAGCAGAGGCTACCCCCGGACCGTTCCGGGAACGTTACCGCCCGAGCCGGGCCCGCGCGCAGCGGGTCACGTACGGCAGCGCGATCTCGGCTGCGCCCGCCAGCGCCGGATGGGCCCTCAGCAGGTTGTCCACCTCGGCGAACATCTCCGCCCGCTCGCTGGTGGGCAGGGTGATGACGTAGCTGCGGGAAGCGATCATGTCGGTCAGCTCGGCCGGGGTCAGGTGGTGCACCCAGGTCACGTCGCACCGCTCCACCGGCCCGAACGGCGGCCCGACCGCCGGGCTCTGGCTGATCCGCCGGCTGCTGGCATGTGGGCCCTCCCGCCGCCGGGTGATCTCGCCGAGCTTGGCCACCCAGTCCTCCCGCTCGTCGCGGACGTTCCAGAGCAGGCCCAGCCAGCCGCCGCTGGTCAGCACCCGGGCCACCTCGGGCACCGCGGCAGGCACGTCCACCCAGTGCCAGGCCTGGGCTACCAGCACCGCGTCGACGCTCGCGTCCGGCAGCGGGATCTGCTCGGCCGTGCCCGCCAGGGCCGGCACATCCGGCACGGCCCGGCCCAGCTGGTCGCGCATCTCCGCCAGCGGCTCGACCGCGGTCACCGCCAGGCCGCGGGCGGCCAGCAGCCGGGTGAGCTTGCCGGTGCCGGCCCCGAGGTCGAGCACCCGCTGGGCACCGTCCGGCAGCAGCCAGCCGATCGCCGCCGCCGGGTAGGGCGGGCGCCCGCGTTCATAGGCCTGCGCCGCCCGGGCGAACGAGACGGCGTGCTCCCGCCGGTAGTCGTCGGGCATCATGTGCCCAGTTTCGCAGCCCGGCCGTGCGCGTGCCCGGCCGCTGGCGCTGCCCGCCCCGTCACCCCCGCCCGGCTGCCGACGCGGCCGCCCCGTCACTCCGCCCGGCCGCCGCCGCGGCCGCCCCGTCACTCCGCCCGGCTGCCGCCGCGGCCGCCCCGTCACTCCGCCCGGCCGCCGGCCGTGGGTTCGTGCGAGCATGGGAGGGCACAGAAGTAGCCATCGGCACCGGCCGCGGCAAGGAGGCGATCTGTGGACCTGGCGGCCAGATGGCGCAAGCTGCTGCGGGCCGAAGCCGCTGGCTACGCCGAGGTGGCCATGGCCAACATCAAGCGCGAATTCCCGGCCGACGTGCACCACACCATGACTGGTCCCGGTGACTTCCCGTTCCGGCCGCGGGCCCGTACCCCGGTCTTCTACGGCAGCCTGGACTGGCATTCCTGTGTGGAGATGCACTGGCTGCTGGTGCGGCTGTTGCGGGCGGTGCCTGAGTCGGTGCCCGCAACCCGGATCCGCAGCACCCTGCGCGGCCAGTTCAGCCGGGTCGCGCTGGAAGCCGAGGCGGACTACATCGCTGGCCCGGGCCGGTGGGGCCAGCGCCCGTACGGCTGGGGCTGGGCCCTCGCGCTGGTGCACGAGGCTCAGTCCTGGGACGACCCGGACGGCCGGAAGTGGGCGGCGGCGATGACCCCGCTGGCCGAGGCGATCACCGGCTGCTTCCTGGACTGGCTGCCCAAGGCGACCTACCCGGTCCGGTACGGGGTCCACTCCAACAGCGCGTTCGGCATGTCCCGGGCGCTGCCGTTCGCCCGCCAGCAGGCCGCGGCCGGGGATCCGCTGCTGCTGTCCGCGATCACGGATAAGGCGCTGGACTGGTACGGCGGCGACACCCTGTACCCGGGCGGGTGGGAGCCGTCCGGGCACGACTTCCTGTCACCGGCCCTGACCGAGGCCGAACTGATGGCCCAGCTGCTGCCGCAGGATGAGTTCGCCGCCTGGCTGTCGGTCTACCTGCCGGGGATCGCCGGTGGCGAGCCGGCCTCGCTGTTCACCCCGGCGGTGGTGTCCGACCCCACCGACGGGCAGATCGCCCACCTGCACGGGCTGAACGCCAGCCGGGCCTGGTGCTGGCGGCGGCTGGCGGATTCCCTGCCAGCTGGTGACCCGCGCATCGCGCCCGCCCTGGGCGCGGCGAGGACGCATGCCGACGCCGCGCTCCCGCACGTCGTCGGCGATGACTACATGGTGGAGCACTGGCTCGCCTGCTACGCCGTGCTCCTGCTCAGCTGAGCCCGGAGCCGGGCTCGCGCCAGTGGCTGGTGATCGGCAGCCGCCGGTCGCGGCCGAAATTGCGCGGGGTGATCTTCGGGCCGGGCGGGTACTGGCGGCGCTTGTACTCGGCCCGGTCCACCATCGCGATCACCCGGTCCACCAGCGCCGGGTCGTGCCCGGCCGCGACCAGTTCGGCGGCGCCCATGTCCTCGACCACGTAGTCGGCAAGAACCGCGTCCAGCACCGCGTAGTCCGGCAGGGTGTCGGTGTCGAGCTGGCCGGGGGCCAGTTCCGCGCTCGGCGGCTTGCTGATCGAGTTCTCCGGGATCGGCGGTGTCTGCCCGGACCGGGCCGCCTCGGCGTTGCGCCACCGGGCCAGTTCCCAGACCAGCGTCTTCGGCACGTCCTTGATGGGGGCGAAGCCACCGGCCGAATCCCCGTACAGGGTGGAGTAGCCGGTGGCGATCTCGCTCTTGTTGCCGGTGGTGAGCACCAGGTGGCCGGCCTGGTTGGACAGCGACATCAAGATCACGCCGCGCACCCGGGCCTGCAGGTTCTCGGCGGCCAGCCCGTCCAGCGCCAGCTCGGCCTGGAAGGCCTCCACCATCTCGGCGATGGGCACCGTGCGGCTGTGCAGGCCCTGCCGCTTGACCAGGTCCTCGGCGTCGGCGACCGAGTGGGCGGAGGAATACCGGCTCGGCATCAGGACCGCGTGTACCCGGTCCGGGCCGATCGCGTCGGCAGCGATGGTCGCGGTCAGCGCCGAGTCGATGCCACCGGACAGACCGAGGATGACCGAGGAGAACCGGTTCTTCTGCACGTAGTCGCGGACCCCGGTGACCAGGGCCGCATGCACCTCGGCCAGGGGGGACAGCCGGGGCCACACCTGGCCGGGCTCCCCGGCCGCCGGGCCGTCCGCCATCAGGCCGGCTGCCGGACCGGCCGGGGCCGGGACGCTGGCCCGGTGGATGGTCATCTGGGTGCCGTCCTGCGCATCGGCCGCCTGGTCGGCGGGCAGCGGCCCGGCGGGGGCCGCGGGCAGGTCCAGGTCCGCGACGATCAGTGTCTCGGCGAACTGCGGCCCGCGGGCCAGCAGCCGCCCGGCCGCGTCCACGATGATCGAGTCGCCATCGAAGACCAGCTCGTCCTGGCCGCCCATCATGTTGACGTAGGCCAGGGTGGCGCCTGCCTCCCGGGCCCGGCGCACGCACAAATCCAGCCGCGCACTGTCCTTGCCCCGCTCATAGGGCGAGGCGTTCGGCACCACCAGCAGTCCCGCGCCCGCCTGCCGGGTGACCGCCACCGGGCCACCGTCCTGCCAGAGGTCCTCGCAGATGGCGATGGCGACGTCCACCGCCGCCCCGGACGGCCCTTCGCACGGGAACCGGAACACCGGCAGCGCCTCGCCCGGCACGAAGTACCGGTACTCGTCGAACACGCCGTAGTTCGGCAGGTGGTGCTTGGCGGTGGTGACCAGTACCGAGCCGCCGTGCAGCAGCGCCGCCGCGTTCTGCGCCCCGCTGGCCGGCTGGCCCAGCCGCGCCGCCGGCCCGCTGTGCCGGCCCAGGTAACCGGTGACCACGGCGACACCACCGAGCCCGGCGGCGGCCAGCCGGGCCGCGGTGGCGGCCAGGGTGTCGATGGACGCCGACACGTACGAGTCACGCAGGGCCAGATCCTCGACCGGGTACCCGGTCAGCATCATCTCCGGGAACACCACCAGCTGGGCGCCGCGGCCGGCGGCGCGGTGGGTCCAGGCCACGATCGCGTCGGCGTTCCCGGCCAGGTCGCCGACGGTGGCGTTGACCTGGGCCAGAGCTATCCGCAGCCGGGGCACGTCTTTACCCTATGCGGGCTCCACCGCCGATGCGGGCCACGCCACCGGGGCCGCCCCGGCGGGTCTGTAACCCGCCGGAAACACGCAAGCGGCAGACTGTCAGTCATGGACAGACAGGAAGAGTTCGTGCTCCGGACCCTGGAGGAGCGGGACATCCGTTTTGTCCGATTGTGGTTCACGGACGTGCTCGGTTTCCTCAAGTCGGTCGCGGTCGCCCCGGCCGAGCTGGAGGGCGCGTTCGCGGAGGGCATCGGCTTCGACGGCTCGGCGGTCGAGGGCTTCGCCCGGGTCTACGAGGCCGACATGATCGCCAGGCCGGACCCGGCCACGTTCCAGCTGCTGCCCTGGCGGGGCGAGGCCGGCGTCGGCCGGATGTTCTGCGACATCCTGCTGCCGGACGGCTCCCCGTCCTACGCCGACCCCCGGCATGTGCTCAAGCGCGCGCTCAGCCATGCCGCGGAGATGGGCTTCACCTTCTACACCCACCCCGAGATCGAGTTCTTCCTGCTCAGGGAGAAGCCCGAGCCCGGCGGCAAGCCGCAGCCGATC
The DNA here is from genome assembly GCA_963837105.1 of uncultured Actinomycetes bacterium. Classification (GTDB taxonomy): domain Bacteria; phylum Actinomycetota; class Actinomycetes; order Streptosporangiales; family Streptosporangiaceae; genus UBA9676. The sequence continues at coordinate 238,680 of CAWIMG010000027.1, forward strand.
GACTCCGGCGGGTATTTCGACCACACCCCGCACAGCATCGCGCACGACTTCCGGCACGTCTCGCTGCAGATGCTGGAGTCGATGGGGATCTCGGTGGAATACAGCCATCACGAGGGCGCCCCCGGCCAGCAGGAGATCGACCTGCGGTACGCGGACGCGCTCACCACCGCCGACAACATCATGTCGTTCCGGCTGGTGATGAAGGAGGTGGCGCTCCAGCAGGGGGTGTACGCGTCGTTCATGCCCAAGCCGTTCACCGAGCACCCGGGCTCGGGCATGCACACCCACATGTCGCTGTTCGAGGGCGACCGGAACGCCTTCTACGAGCCGGGCGCGGAGTTCCAGCTGTCCAAGGTCGGCCGGGCCTTCATCGCCGGGCTGCTCCGGCACGCCGCCGAGATCACCGCGGTCACCAACCAGTGGGTGAACTCCTACAAGCGGCTGTGGGGTGCGGCCGAGCGCACCGCCGGGGCCGGTGGCGAGGCCCCCGCCTACATCAGCTGGGGGCACAACAACCGCTCGGCGCTGGTGCGGGTGCCCATGTACAAGCCGCACAAGGGGAACGCCACCCGGATCGAGTTCCGGTCGCTCGACTCCGCCTGCAACCCTTACCTGGCGTTCGCGGTCATCCTGGCCGCCGGGATGAAGGGGATCGAGGCCGGGTACGAACTGCCACCCGGCGCCGAGGATGACGTGTGGGCACTCACCCCCGCCGAGCGGCACGCGCTCGGGATCGAGCCGCTGCCGCAGAGCCTGGATGAGGCGATCACCACCATGCGGGGCAGCGAACTGGTGGCCGAGACTCTCGGCGAGCACGTCTTCGACTTCTTCCTGCGCAACAAGCGGGAGGAGTGGCGTGAGTACCGCCACCAGGTCACCGCGTTCGAGCTCGACCGCTACCTGCCGATCCTGTGACCAGCCCGGGCCCGCGGCTGCCGGACGGGGTGCTGGCCGGGCACTGGACCGACCGGGCGGGCCTGACCGGCTGCACGGCAGTGCTGGTCCCGGCCGGCGCGACCGGCGGCGTGGATGTGCGCGGCGGCGCGCCCAGCACCATCGGCACCGATGGGCTGCGGCCGGGCACGCTGGCCGGGCGCGTGCATGGCGTCCTGCTGACCGGCGGCAGCGCGTTCGGCCTGGACGCGGCCGGCGGGGTCATGCGCTACCTGGAAGGGCTGGGCGTCGGCCTGGACGTTGGCGGCGTCCGGGTGCCGATCGTCGCCGGCGCGGTCATCTTCGACCTGCTCAACGGCGATGCCCGGGCCCGGCCGGATGCGGCCGCGGGCTATGCCGCCTGCCAGGCGGCGACGGCCACGCCTCAGATGGGCGCGGTTGGCGCCGGCACCGGGGCGACCGTGGCCAAGGCGGGCGGCCTGCCCCGGCCCGGCGGGCTGGGCATCGCCAGTGTGCCGGCCGGGGCTGCCACCGTGGCGGCGATCATGGTGGCGAACAGTGTGGGCGGGATCTGGGATGACGACCGGCACGCCTGGATCGCGCCGGTGGCCACCGGGGCGGTGGCACCTGGGCCAGCGCCGGGCGCGAACACCACCATCGGGGTGGTGGTCACGGACGCGGACCTGACCAGGGAGCAGGCGTACCGGGTGGCCGCGGTCGCCCACGACGGCATCGCCCGGGCGGTGCGCCCGGCGCACACCCGCTATGACGGGGACACCTTGTTCTGCCTGGCGACCGGCGCGGTGCCGGCGTCGGCCGGGACGGCGGGCGCGGCCGACCCGCGAGGGGTGAACGCGCTGGCGGACGCGGTGGAGTTGGCCGCGGCACAGGCCGTGGCGCGTGCGATCGCGGCGGCGGTGCCCGGGCGCTAGCCTTCGGCTTTGACTCCTGCGAACCGGAGGTGACCCGTGCCCGATCAGTTCGCGGCCGTGGACGAGCTTGCGGAGGCGTTCCAGCGCGGCGGTGGCCAGCCAGGCATTGCCTACGGGATCGTGGCCGGCGGCCGGCTGGTGCACGGCGGCGGCTGTGGCGAGCGGTGGCTGGGCGGCCTCACCCCCGACGTCACCACCGTGTTCCGGATCGCCTCCATGACCAAGAGCTTCACCGCGGCCGCCGTGCTGGCGCTGCGCGACGACGGCCGGCTGGCGCTGGACGATCCCGTCGCGGCCTACCTGCCCGAACTGCGTGACCTGCGGCTGCCCACGGCCGACTCGCCGCCGGTCTCGATCCGGCACCTGCTGACCATGACCGGCGGCTTCCCGACCGACGACCCGTGGGGGGACCGCCAGCAGGGGCTCCCGCTGGACAGCTTCGCCGGCCTGCTGGCCGGCGGGCTCAGCTTCGCCTGGGTGCCCGGGACCAGGTTCGAGTACTCCAACCTGGGCTACGCGATCCTGGGCCGGGTGATCACCGCTGCCGCCGGGATGAGCTACCCGGCCTTTGTCACCGCGCGGCTGCTCCGCCCGCTGGGCATGACCCGGACCGGGTTCGACGCCGGCCAGTTCGACGTGATGGACCTGGCCCGCGGCTACCGCCGGGGGCCAGACCGGTGGGAAGAACTCGTGCCCGACCGCAATGGCGCGTTCGCCCCGATGGGTGGCGTGTTCAGCTGTGTCGGGGACCTGGCCCGGTGGGTGAGCGGGTTCACCGCCACCTTCCCGCCCGGCGAGCGGGCGGCCGGTGGCCCGCACCCGCTGGCCCGCGCCACCCGGCGGGAGATGCAGCTGCCGCAGGTGACGCTGATCCCGCCGGCCGCGAGCAGGCTGCCCGGCGACCCCGGCGATGGCAGCCTGCTCGGTTACGGCCTCGGCCTGTTCGTGGACCGGCACCCACGCGGCCAGGTGGTCGGCCACAGCGGCGGCTACCCGGGCTTCGGCAGCAACATGCGCTGGCACCCGGCCACCGGGCTGGGCGTGATCGTGCTGGCGAACAGCACCTACGCGGCCGCACCGGTGCTGGCCGCCCGGATGCTGGACGCCGTGCTGCGCCAGCACCCGCCCGCTCCGGCGGTGGCCGGCGGGCTGGCGGCGGTGGCGGCCGCGGGCGCGCCCGGCGGCCCGTGGCCCGCCACGCTCGCCGCCCAGCAGGCGGTGAACAAGCTGCTCGACGGCTGGACCGACGCGCAGGCGGACCAGCTGTTCAGCCCGAACGTGGCACAGGACGTGCCCTATCCGGAGCGGCGGCACCGGATCGAACTGCTCCGCGATCGGGCAGGCCGGCTGGCGGTGGCCACCGACCGGCCCGCCGAGTTCGACTCACCCGCGCACTGCCGCTGGTGGCTGGCGGGGGAGCGGGCGGTGGTGCAGGCCGAGATCCGGCTCACCCCCGAGCGCGAGCCCCGGGTCCAGTCCTTCACGCTGGCGGTGCCGCCCGTCCCGGACAGCCCGCTGGGCCAGGTGCTCACCGCACTCGTCGTGCTGCTCAACGGCGGTGCCCGCGACTGGCCGCCGGCGCTGCCGGTGACCGGCTCGGTGGTCACCGGATTGCTGCTGCGCCAGCTCCGGATGGCCGCCGCCTGGGCCGGGCCGTGCCGGGTGGGGGCGTTCCGGGCCGGGAACGGGGAGACCAGCACCACCGTGGAACTCGATGGTGAGACCGGGCGGCTGCTGCTGGCGGCCGTCATCGGCCCGGCCGGCCACGTGCGCCAGGCTGACATCCTGGTCCACACCTGACCAGTCCCGCCCGTTACCGTGCTCAGGTGAGCATGCCGCGCCGTACCACCGTGGCCGCCCAGCTGGCCAGGATGGGCTTCGCCGACCCGGCCCGGGCAGAACGGCTGGCCGCGGACCTGGGCCTGCACCCCGACGGGGATGGCGCGGACCTGCTCGCCGCGGTCGCTGCCGCGGCCGACCCGGACCAGGCGCTGGCCGCGCTGGACCGGCTGCCCCGGGACCCCGGACTGGCCGCTGCGCTGCGGGCCGACCCGGTGCTGTGCCAGCGGCTCACCGCGGTGCTGGGATCCAGCGCCGCCCTCGGCGACCACCTGGCCCGGCACCCGGACGGCTGGCGGCTGCTGGCCGGCGGCGAGCCGCTGGTGCCGCCGTCCGCCGCCGAAGTGCGGGCCGCGCTGCTCACCGCGGTCGGCGCCGACCCCGCCGCCGCCGAGCCGGTGGCAGGCAAACCGGGGCCAGGCAGGGCCGGCCAGGGTGGGACCGGCCAGGACGGAACCGGCCAGGATCCGGTGACCGCGCTCCGGGTGGCGTACCGGCAGTGGCTGCTCCAGCTCGCGGCCAGGGACCTCACTGGCCAGAGCACGCTGGATGAGGTGGCCGCCGAGCTGGCCGACCTGGCCGCGGCCGGGCTGGAGGCGGCGCTGGCAATCGCCCGCTCGCAGCTGCCGCCGGATGCCCCGCCCGCCCGGCTGGCCGTGATCGCAATGGGCAAGTGCGGCGGCCGCGAGCTGAACTACGCCAGCGACGTGGACGTGATCTTCGTCGCCGAGCCTGCCGGGCCGGAACCGCCGGCGGGCCCGGGGCAGACCGGCGGTGACGCCGAGACCGTCCCGGCCGCCGAACGGTCCACAGCGGCGCTGCGTACGGCCGGCCAGCTGGCGGCCGCCATGATCCGGGTCTGCTCACAGAGCACCACCGAGGGGGCGCTGTTCCCGGTCAACCCGAACCTGCGCCCGGAGGGCCGGGACGGGCCGCTGGTCCGCACCCTGGCCAGCCATCAGGCCTACTACCAGCGGTGGGCGAAAACCTGGGAGTTCCAGGCGCTGCTGAAGGCCCGGCCGGTGGCCGGCGACCCTGGCCTTGGCGCCGCTTATCTGGCCGCGCTGGTCCCGCTGGTCTGGCAGGCGGCGCAACGCGAGAACTTCGTCGAAGACGTGCAGGCGATGCGGCGCCGCGTGGTCGGCGCCCTGCCCGCGCGGGAAGCGGGCCGGGAGCTTAAGCTCGGGCCCGGCGGGCTGCGCGACATCGAGTTCGCGGTGCAGTTGCTGCAGCTCGTGCACGGCCGCACGGACGAGACGATCCGCAGCCCGGCCACGCTGCCCGCGCTGGCGGCGCTGGCCGCCGGCGGCTACGTGGGCCGGGAGGACGCGGCCAGCCTGGCCGCCGCCTACCGGTTCCTGCGCTCGGTGGAACATCTGCTCCAGCTCTGGCAGCTGCGCCGCACCCACACGCTGCCCGACGACCCGGCGGTGCTGCGCCGCCTCGGCCGGGCCCTGCGGGCACAGGCGTCACCGGCGCGGGCGGGGGCACCGGCGGTACCGGCCGCGGGCGGGCCGCCGGGCGGCGCCAGCCGCCAGCCGGGCGGCAGGTCACCCGCCCGCGCCGATCCCGCCGCCGAGCTGAATGCCGCCTGGCGGCAGCACTCCGCGAAGGTGCGGCGGCTGCACGAGAAGCTGTTCTACCGGCCGCTGCTGGCCGCGGTCGCCCGGCTGCCCGGGGACGTGGCCAGGCTGACCCCGGAAGCCGCCCGGGCCCGGCTGGAGGCGCTTGGCTACGCCGACCCAGCGGGGGCACTGCGGCATATCGAGGCGCTCACCGCCGGGGTGTCACGGCGAGCCGCGATCCAGCGCACCCTGCTGCCGGTGATGCTCGGCTGGTTCGCCGATGCCGCCCAGCCCGACGCCGGCCTGCTGGCGTTTCGCCAGGTCAGCGACGAGCTGGGCAGCTCGCCGTGGTACCTGCGCCTGCTCCGGGACGACACCACCGTCGCCCACCGGATGGCCCGGGTGCTCTCCGCCAGCCGGTACGCCACCGACCTGCTGCTGCAGCAGCCGGAGATGGTCGCACTATTCGGCGAAGACGCGCAGCTCGCGCCACGGCCCGCGGCCGCGCTGCGGGCGGAGGCGATGACAGCCGTGCGGCGGCACCTGGACCCGGCGGACGCGGTGGCCGCGGTGCGCGGGCTGCGCCGCCGGGAACTGCTCCGCACCGCCACCGCCGACCTGCTCGGCCTGTCCGGGATCGAGCAGACGGGGGAGGCGCTGACGGCGGTCGCCGGCGCGGCCGTCAGCGCGGCACTCCAGGTGGCGATCCGGACCGCCGAGGCGGACGGGCCGCTGCCGACCCGGCTGTGCGTGGTCGCGATGGGCCGGTTCGGCGGTCATGAGACCGGCTACGGCAGCGACGCGGACGTGATGTTCGTGCACGACCCGGTGGCCGGCGCGGACGAGCAGGAGGCCAGCCGGGCGGCGCACGCGGTCGCCGAGGATCTGCGCGCCCTGCTGGCCCGGCCCGCACCCGATCCGCCGCTGCTGATCGACCCCGGGCTGCGGCCCGAGGGCAGGCAGGGCCCACTGGTCCGGACCCTGGCCTCCTACCGGGCCTACTACCAGCGGTGGTCGGTGCCGTGGGAGGCGCAGGCACTGCTGCGGGCCGAACCGGTCGCCGGTGACCGCGCGCTGGGCGAGCGTTTCACCAGCCTGGCAGACGGGTTCCGGTACCCGGCAGGAGGGATCACCGAGCCTTCCGTTCGGGAAATCCGCCGGATCAAGGCGCGGATGGAGGCCGAGCGCATGCCGCGGGGGGTGGAGCCGGCGCTGCACCTCAAGCTCGGCCCGGGCGGCCTGGCCGATGTGGAGTGGGTGGTGCAGTTGCTCCAGCTCCGGCATGCGCACGAGATCGCCGGGCTGCGCACCACCCGGACCATGGCCGGGCTGGCCGCGGCCGCCGCGGCCGGGCTGGTCGCCGCGGGGGATTCCGCCGCGCTGGCCACTGCCTGGCGGCTGGCGGCGCGCATCCGCGACGCGGCCGTGCTGGTCCGCGGCCGGCCGTCCGACCTGCTGCCCATCCGGCAGCCGGAACTGGCCGCGGTGGCGTCGGTGCTCGGCTACCCGCCGGACGCCTACCAGGATCTGACCCAGGACTACCGGCGGGCCGCCCGCCGGTCCCGGACGGTGATGGAACGCTTGTTCTACGGCTGAATTTGGGATATCTCACACCATCAACTGGCAAAGCGGCGCCGGTGTGCGGCTCACCGGCCGCTTAGGCCGGACATCATCGAGACAATGGTGGATTCTCCTTACCGTCGGCTGGATGCGCTGATCAGCGACGCGACCCTGGTCAGCCTGGAGGTCAACGAGCGGTCGCGGCAGGCCCTGCTGCGGCTGGCGGTGCCGCCGACCGGCGAGCCGGGCAGCAACTGGCAGCGGGGGACCTTCCTGCTGCATGGCGTGTCGCGGGTCGCCTGCTGGCTGCGGCAGATGCGGTACCGGCCTGATCCCGGCCATCCGCAGTCCCGGCCCGGGCGGGTCGTGCAGGTGCCGGTGGCCGATGGGCCACCCCGGCCCGTGCTCGACCTCAGCGAGTTCAACGGCTGGCTGCGGCGCTGGTCCGGGCGGGAACTCGCGGGCCAGCCGGGGGAGGTCTTCGACGCCAGGGCCGAGCCGGCCTGGCTGGACTGGCCGAGCCTGGATCTGGTCTGGCCGGACCACCCCCGGGAGCTGCACTCGCTCGATCTCGCGCTGCCTGCCCACGCTGACGCCGCCGGGTACCGGCTGGACGTGCGGATCGAGTTCGGCGCGCTGCAGCAGGTCCGGCCGCGGCCGGCCACGGCCGGCGGCGAGCCCGGCGGGGCCTGGGTGCCGCCACGGCCGCCCCGGGGGGAGCAGGCCCACGGCCGGGGCGAGCCGGCCCGGCGCCGGGGGAGCGCAGACCGGCCGGCTGCCCGCCGCCGGGCCGCGCTGCTGGTGGTGGCCGTGCTGGGGCTGAGCCTGGCGGCCGGGCTGTATCTGGTCTGGCCGGGCAGTTCAGCGGCCGTGCGGCAGCGCGATGCCCGGCCGGCCCGGGCGGCTGAGGCCGCGCGTGGCCTGCCCGCGGCCGAGGCCGGGCTGCTGCCGTGGCGGCTGGCCGCGCCCATCAGCCGCGAGGTGGCGGTCACCGGGCCCGGGAACCGGCTGGTGGTGCTGGGTGGGCTGACCACGGGCGGGGTGTCGGTGAACGGCATCTATGCCATCGGCACGCACAGCGGAGCGGCCCGCCAGATCGGCGTGCTGCGCGCCCCGCTGCACGATGCCGCGGTGGCCGTGCTCGGCGGGCGGGCGATGGTCTTCGGCGGCGGGTCAACCGCCTCGGTGGCCGGGGTGCAGGCTTTCCCGCTGGCCGGTGGCGGGACGGCGGCCAGCACCGGCTCCCTGCCCGCGCCCAGGTCCGACGCGGCCGCGGTCACCATCGGCGGCACCAGCTATGTGGTCGGCGGATATACCGGGTCCCGGCCGGACGCCCCGGTGCTGGCCACCACGGACGGGCACACCTTCACGGCGGTCGCGTCGCTGCCGGTGCCGGTGCGCTACCCGGCGGTGGCGGCGCTGGCGGGCCGGATCTTCGTGTTCGGCGGGCAGGCCATCACCGGGGCCGGGGCGGGCCGCCCGGTGAACGTCATCCAGGCCATCGACCCGGCCAGGCACCGCGCCACCATCGTCGGCCACCTGCCGGAGCCACTCGCGGGCGCGGCCGCGGTCACCGTGGCCGGTGAGCTGTTCGTGGCCGGCGGTGAGAGCACCGTCGCCCAGCCGGTCACGCCAGGCGTGGGCACCACCCAGCTTGGCCCGGGCCAGAGCGCGTCCGGCGGCACCGGGGCGGCTTCGGGGACATCGACCGTGTCGACCATCTGGGCGTTCGATCCGGCGTCCGGGCGGCTGCTGACGGCCGGGCGGCTGCAGGTGCCGGTCTCGCATGCCGCGGTGACGGTGACCGGCGGCACCGCCTGGATCATCGGCGGGGAGTCGCATGGCGCGCTGACCGGGACGGTGCAGATGCTGCGGCCGAACCGGGCGTTCGGCATCGCCGGCGTGCCCGGGGCCGGCTCACCTTACTTCGGCGCCAAGCTGCTCATCGCCGACCGCGGCAACAACCGGCTGCTGGTGCTGACCGACACGATGCAGATGGCCTGGCGGTACCCGTCGCCCGCCGCGCCGCGGGACCCGCTGCACTTCTACTTCCCCGATGACGCGTTCTTCGTCGACCATGGCACCGCCATCTTGTCCAACCAGGAGCAGAACGACACCATCATCAAGATCGCGTACCCGTCCGGGAAGATCACCTGGTCCTACGGGCACCCCAAGCAGCCGGGCACCGCGGCGGGCTACCTGCACGAGCCCGACGACGCGTTCCTGCTCAAGAACGGCCAGATCGCGGTGGCCGACGCCGTCAACTGCCGGGTGCTGGTGATCAGCCCCGGCGGCACGGTCGCGCATCAGATCGGCACCGACGGCGTGTGCGTGCACAACCCGCCGGGCTCGATCGGCTCGCCCAACGGGGACACCCCGCTGGCCGATGGCAACCTGCTGGTGTCGGAGATCAACGGGTCGTGGGTGAGCGAGTTCACCCGGTCCGGGAAGCTGGTCTGGACGGTCCAGCTGCCCATCGGCTACCCGTCGGATCCCCAGCAGCTCGGGCCCAACCGCTACCTCATCGCCGACTACGTCTCACCCGGCCAGATCGTGGAGTTCAACCGGCAGGGGCAGATCCTGTACCGGTATCACCCGGCCGCCGGGCCGGGCGCGCTCGACCACCCATCGCTGGTGGAATTGCTCCCCAGCGGCGTGTTCCTGGTCAACGACGACTACCGGGACCGGATGGTGGCCTTCGACCCGGCCACCGGGGCGCTGGTCTGGCAGTACGGTGTCACCGGCCACAAGGGCACCGGCCCGGGCCACCTGCACACCCCGGACGGATTCGACCTGCTGCTGCCGAACGGCTCGACGCCGACGCACCCGTTCACCGGCTGATCCGCCGCCGCGGCCCGGTCCGGCCGGGCTGGGGTCAGCAGCGGCCGTTCGCGCGCAGCAGTTGCAGCGCCCGCACCGTGACGGCGCCGCGCCATTCCCGTTCCGCGGCCGGGGACCAGGCCAGCCAGTTGAACATCCAGCCGCCGTCGTCACGCTGGGCAGCGGCCAGGTGGTCCAGGTGGGCGCCGATCACCTCCTCGCCGAACAGGTCCCTGGCCAGCGAGCCGGGCAGCGGGGCGAAGTCCAGCGGCGAGTGCACCTCGCCAGCAGCGGCCGGGTCCAGCGCCACCATGCCCGGCCCGGCAAGCACCGGGGCCAGCGCCGCGACGGCCGCCCGGGCCCGGTCCCGGTCGGGCACGTGATCGAGGAAATGCAGCACGGCCCGCAGGTCGTACGGGCCGGTGCCGGCCAGGCCGCCCACCCGCCGCCAGAGCAGGTCCGTGGCCCGGTCCAGCCACGGGTGGCTCACCCGGTGAGCGTGCAGGGTGCCGGCGATCAGGCCGGTAGTGATCAGCGACGCCGGCGCCCCCGCTTCGGGCACCCACCAGGGGGCGTGCGGCCAGCCGGTGATGGCCGGATCGATGAACACCGCGCCGCCCCCGGCCGGGGCGTGCGCGGCCAGCCAGTCGCAGGCGGCGGCGGCCAGCCCATCGTCCCAGGCGCCGGCGTCGTGCAGCACATGCAGCCCGAACTCGATGGCCAGTGGCTGGCTGGCCGGGCACCGCCCGTCCGGCTCCAGCGCCTGGCCGAGCCCGCCGTCGGGGTTGCGGTAGGCGGCTACCGCGTCCCGGACCGGCTGCGCCCCGCCGTCGCCGAAGGCCCGCTCAAACCAGCGCCGCTCCAGCACCCGTGCGTTCGCGGCCAGGAACTGCGCGGCCGCGGCAAGGTCAGGCACGCTCATGGTGCTATCCGAGCACACCCGGCGGCCGGGCAGTATCCCAGGCCCGGTGCCGGGGCTGCAGTGGCGGGCCGCACCGGTGCCCGTCGCTGGCCGGGCCACGCGGTTACATTCCTTGACAGGCATATAACCATCGGAGCATACTAACTGGCTATGGCGGCGGTGTTCGAGGTGCTGGCGGAGGAGCGGCGGCGGGCGATCCTGGATCTGCTCCGCCAGTCCGAATGCTCGGTGGGGGAGCTGGTCGGCCGGCTCGGGACCAGCCAGCCCGCCGTGTCCAAGCACCTGCGGGTGCTGCGGGAAGCCGGGCTGGTGACGGTCCGCACCGACGCGCAGCGGCGCCTGTACCGGCTGCGGCCGGGGCCGCTGCGGGCCATCGACGAATGGCTCGGGCCGTACCGGCGGCTCTGGGCGGCCCATCTGGACGCACTGGAACGGCACCTCGACGACATGCCGGACGACAGCTAAGCCAGCCGCCCGTTCGCGGGCAGGGAAGGACAGCCAGGTGAGCACTCACGTCAACGACCAGGCCGACGGCTGGCTCGACCAGCTGGGCGGCGAGTGGCAGCTGCGTTTCGTGCGCAGGCTCGCCCATCCGCGGGAGAAGGTGTGGCGGGCACTCACCGAGCCCGCGCACCGCGATGCCTGGTTCCCGCAGCGGATCGAGAGCGACGGTCCCTGGCGGCCCGGCACCAGGCTGCGCTTCATCGGCGCCGCACCGGGCGGCAGCTTCGACGGCGAAGTGTACGTGTACGACCCGCCGCAGACGCTGGACCTGCGCTGGGGCACCGACCGGCTGCGGTTCGACCTGGCCGAGGCGGATGGCGGCACCGTGCTCACACTGGTGAGCACGCTCGGCGAACTGGGCACCGCGGCCCGGGCCGGGGCCGGCTGGCAGGTATGCCTGGACATGCTGGGCCACGCGCTGGCGGGCACGCCGCCGCCGTGGACGGGGGAGCAGCGGTGGCGGCAGCTGCACCCGGCCTATGTCAGCCGGTTCGGCCCGGCAGCGGCCACCATCGGGCCGCCCGCCGGCCACCCAGTCCTGGCCGGCGAGCGCAGCGACCGAACCGGCCCGGCCGGGCGGGACGGCCGGTGACCGGGCGGCTGACCCGGCGGCCAGGTGGGGCGGCCCGGCTGCGCGCCCTGCTGGCGTCGGGGCAGACCATCGTGGCGCCGGGCGCGTTCAACCCGCTGGCTGCCCGGCTGGTGGAAGAAGCCGGGTTCCCGGCCGTCTACATGACCGGATTCGGCACGTCGGCGGCACTGCTCGGGCGGCCCGACGTGGGGCTGCTGACCATGACCGAGATGGCCGGAAACGCCGGCCGGATCGCCGACTGCGTGGACATCCCGGTGATCGCCGACGCCGATACCGGCTACGGCAACGCCCTGAACGTGATCCGCACCGTCGGCGCCTACGAGGCGGCTGGGGTGGCCGGGATCCACATCGAGGACCAGGTCGCGCCCAAGAAGTGCGGCCACATGGACGGCAAGCTGGTCATCCCGGCGGAGGAGATGGCCGCCAAGGTCCAGGCCGCGGTGGAGGCGCGCAGCCAGCCGGAGTTCGTGATCATCGCCCGGACCGACGCGCGGGCGGTGGAGGGGCTGGACCGGGCGCTGGCCCGGGCCCGGATGTACGCCGACACCGGGGCCGACGTGCTGTTCATCGAGGCACTGGTGAGCGAGGCGGAGGTGGAACAGGCCGCGCTCGCCTTCCCGGACGTGCCGCTGCTGTTCAACTGGGCGGAGGGTGGCAAGACCCCGCCGGTCAGCCTGGCCCGGCTGACCGAGCTGGGCTACCGGATCGTCATCTTCCCGATCGGCACGCTGCTGGCGGCCACGGCCGCGATGCGGGCGGTGCTGGCCGAGATCGCCCGGGCCGGGACGCCCGCCGCCGCGCTCGCCGGGCTGCCGTCATTCGCCGAATTCGCCGACTTCATCGGCCTGCCGCAGGTACGCGAGGCCGAGCAGCGCTACGCGACCTCAGCCGGCTGGCGGAGCCGGGTCAGGGGGCGGTGGCCGGCCCGGTCTTGTGCACCAGCTCGCGGCTCTTGCCCAGTACCTCCAGCACTACCTTGCCGTCGACCGTCTCCTGCTCGACGAGCCTGGCCGCCAGCCAGTCCAGCGCCTCGCGGTGCTCGCGGAGCAGGCCGACGGCCCGCTGCTCGGCCTCGCGCAGCAGCCGGGCGACCTCCTCGTCCACGATCCGCTGCGTCTCCTCCGAGTACGGCCGCCGCAGCCCGTCCTCGATTGGCCCGCCCAGGTAGCGGGGAGAGTCGGTGCTGTAGCCGACCGGGCCCAGTGCGGGGGAGAGCCCGAACTCGCGCACCATCCGGATCGCCAGCTGGGTGGCCTCGGCCAGGTCGTTCGACGCGCCAGTGGAGCCGTGGCCAAACACCACCAGCTCGGCCGCCCGGCCGCCCAGCCGGACGGCGAGCAGGTCGGTCAGGTACGCCTCGCTGTACAGGTGCCGCTCGGCTTCGGGCAGCTGGTGGGTAACGCCGAGGGCCATCCCGGCGGGCAGGATGGTCACCTTCGCGACCGGGTCGGCGTTCTCGGACAGGGCCGCGACCAGCGCGTGGCCGGACTCGTGGACCGCCACCGACTGCTTCTCCTCGGGCAGCAGCACGTTGGAGGATTCCCGCTGGCCGAGCAGCACCCGGTCCCGGGCCGTGTCGAAATCCAGCGCGGTGATCGTGGTCCGGCCATCCCGGACCGCGTTGATGGCCGCCTCGTTGACCAGGTTGGCCAGGTCGGCGCCGGAGAACCCGGGCGTGCCCCGGGCGGTGATGGTCAGGTCCACATCAGGGCCCAGCTTCTTGCCGACCGCGTGCACGGCCAGGATCGCGGCCCGTTCGGTCTGGTTGGGCAGCGGCACGATGACCTGCCGGTCGAACCGGCCCGGCCGCAGCAGCGCCGGGTCCAGGGACTCGGGCCGGTTGGTCGCGGCGATCACGACCAGCCCGCTGGTCTGGTCGAAGCCGTCCATCTCCGACAGCAACTGGTTCAGCGTCTGCTCGCGCTCGTCGTTGCCGCCGATGACAGCGCCGCCGCGGCGGCCGCCGATGGCGTCGATCTCGTCGATGAAGATGATCGACGGGGCGCGCCGCCGCGCCTCCGTGAACAGGTCACGCACCCGGGACGCGCCGACGCCGACGAACATCTCCACGAACGCCGACCCGGTCATCGACAGGAACGGCACCTGCGCCTCGCCGGCCACCGCCCGGGCGATGAGCGTCTTGCCCGTGCCCGGCGGGCCGACCATGATCACCCCACGCGGGCCGGTGGCGCCCGCCGCCGTGTACCGCTGCGGATCCCGCAGGAAGTCGACGACCTCGCTGATCTCCTGCTTGACCCCCTCGTAGCCGGCCACGTCGGTGAACCGGGTGGTCGGCCGCTCAGCGTCGATCACCTTGGCCCGGGAGCGGCCGAAGCCGCCCAGGCCGCCCGCCAGCGACCGCTGCGCCTGGCGGCCGGTCCAGACGAACAGCCCGACGATCAGGAGCAGCCAGATCAGGCTGGGCAGCAGTGTCTCCAGCCAGGAGGTACTGGCCTGGACCGCGGTGATCTGCACGTGCGCATCGGTCAGCTGCTGGGTGATCGGTGCCCGGTTGAGCGCGGTGGGCAGCTGGCTGGTGAAGTCCTTGCCGCTGGTCAGCACCCCGGTGACCGCGCCGTTCTGGTTGATGGTGACCGACTTGACCTCGCCGCTGGTCACCCGGTTCTGGAACTGGGTGAAGTTGAGCGGGGTCGAGGTGCTGGAGTGCAGCAGGTTCGGCCAGAACAGCAGTGCCAGCAGGATCAGCATGCCGATCGGCAGCAGCCAGCGGCGCCAGGCCGGCGGGGGCGGCGGCGTGGGTGGCGTCGGCTCCTTGGGCGGGCCTGGGTCCACCGACCGCGACATGTGCGAGAGGTTCATCCTGACTCGGGTGATCATGAGATCCGCGCTCCTTGCCGCCGGGCGCCGTCCATGCCGCCCGGGAACGGGTCAACCGTCAATGCCAGTGTGCAACCGCGCGGGCAGTGCTGCTGCCCGCGCGGTGCCAGCGCGGGCACCGCCGCTGGCACCCGCGTGCCGCCGCCGTCATCCCGAGCGGGGCTCCCAGCTGAAGAAGCGGATGGCCAGCAGCAGCCCGGCCAGTCCCCAGATGGCGACGACCAGCACATCACTCCAGTGGAAGGGTGTGCCAAGGAATCCCGCCTTCATGCCGTCGAAGAAATGCTTGACCGGGAACACCCGGGCGATCCACAGGATCCAGGACGGCGTGTTGTTCCCGAACGGGATGAAGACCCCGGACAGGAACAGCAGCGGCAGGATGGTCGCGTTGACGATGGCCGCCGACGCCTCGGCGTTCGGGATCGCCGCGGTGACCGCGAGCCCCAGCGCGCAGAACGACGCCGCGCCTACCACCAGCATGATCAGGAATCGCACCAGGGTCAGCCCGGTCGGGATGCTGGCGCTGTAGAGAGCGCTCCCGAACGCGGCGGTGATGGCCACCAGCACCACCGAGATCAGCAGCGCGTGCACGATCCGGGCGCCCAGGAACGCCGAACTGGGCAGCGGGGTGCCGTTGGTCCGCTTCAGCACCCCGGCGTCACGCTGGAAGGTGATCTGGATGGCAATGTTGTTGTAGCAGGCGGTGATCACCGCGAACGTGGCCATCGCGGCCACGTAGTAGGTGGCCGAGTTAACCGAACGGGTGCCGATCTGGATGTTGTAGTGACCGAGCAGGGACGTGAAGATCACCAGGAACATCAGCGGGAACGCGAACGTGAAGAACGCCGACGCCGGGTTCCGCCAGAACGATTTGTTGACATAACGGACTTGCGTGGCGGTCATCGTCACCGCGCTCATGCCCCGCTCCCTTCCACCTGACCGGCCTGGCCGCCCGGCGGATCGCTGGTGAGCGACAGGTAGACGTCCTCCAGCGACGGCCTGGTCACCTCCAGCCCGTCCAGGCTGACCTGCTGTTCCAGCGCCCAGCCGGTGAGCTGGTGCAGTGCCCGGGTGACATCGTCGGGGGCGAACTCGGTAAAACCATCCGGCCCGGCCGGCCCGGCCAGCCCGGGCGGCGGGGTGGCGCCGGCGGGCGGCCGGTACCGGACCCGGGCCCGGGCCAGTTCCCGGTTGGCCAGTGTGGCCGGGTCGCCATCGGCCACGATCTGCCCCGCCGAGATGACCGCGACCCGGTCGGCCAGGAACTGGGCTTCATCCATGTAGTGGGTGGTGAGCAGGACCGTCTTGCCGAGCGTGGCCAGGTTCTTGATCACATCCCAGGACTCGTGCCGGGCGGACGGGTCGAAGCCGGTGGTGGGCTCATCCAGGAACAGCAAATCCGGGTCCCCGGCGAGCGCGATCGCCACGTCGAGCCGCCGCTGCTGGCCGCCGGACAGCTTGTTCACCCGCGAATTGCGCTTGGCCTCCAGCCCGACCAGGTCGATGACCTCGTCCACCGGCCGCGGGTGCGGGTAGAACCCGGCGTACATCCGCACCGTCTCGGTGACCGTCAGGTACCGCTCCACCCCGGTGGACTGCAGCACGATGCCGATCTGGCTTTTCAGCCGGGACCGCTGCCGGGCCGGGTCCCAGCCGAGCACGGTGACCTCGCCACTGTCGCGGCTGCGGTATCCCTCCAGGATCTCGACCGTGGTGGTCTTCCCTGCCCCGTTCGGGCCGAGCAGGGCGAAGATCTCACCACGGCGGATGTCCAGGTCGATGCCATTGACGGCGGCCACACCGCCGTAGCTCTTGACCAGCCCACGCACGTGCACGACCGGCGGCAGGTCGCCGGCCGTGCCCTCACCAGCCGCCGCCCCACCTGGCAACGCAGTCATCGGCCATCCCGCCTCGCCGTCTGGAGAACCCCCCGTCACAACGAACCCTCCCATGATCTCCGGGTGCGGAGAAGGCCCCATCGCGGAAGCTTGGCGGCTGGTGTCAGGGCCGGACCCGCAGCGCGGGTACGTACCGGTCGGCCAGGCCGGACACGGCATGCGCGGTGCTCGCGCCGATGATCGCGCCAATGATGGTGTCACCCGGGTAGTGGACGCCGGTGTGGACCCGCGAGTAGGCGACCCCGCCCGCCAGCAGGTGCAGCCCCAGCGCCAGCCAGGGCAGATCGCGGCCGACCGCGGACGCGAAGGCGAAGGCGGACGCCGAGTGCCCGGACGGGAAGGAGGCCGACAGCGGCATCGCGACCTGCCGCTGGCCGGGCACGCCCGCTCCTGCACGATCCGGCCGCCGCCGTGCGTACACCGACTTCATGCCCAGATTGACCAGTGCCGAGGTGACCCCGACGGCCATCAGCCCATGGGCTGCCGCCCGCCGCCCGCCCGGCCCGCCCGCGACCGCGAGGACCGCCGCGGTCCCGAGCCAGAGCCGGGACTTGTCAGCGGCCCGCGACAGCCGCCGGACCGGCAGGTCCAGTGCGGGCGTGTCAACTGAGGCGATCGCCGCATATACGGCCCGGTCAACCTGGCCGGCCTGATGCAGCCCGGCCGCCAGCCTCTGGCGGGCCGGGCCGGCCGCTGCCTCCAGCCGGCTCCGGGTCTCGGCGGCACGCGCTGCGAGCCGTCCTCCGGCGTCCGCAGTGGCCATCTGCGTAGGCTAACACCAGCTATCTGCAGCGAGTACGGGCGCAGTTGTGACAGGACAGCCGGCGCCCAGCGGGCAGGAAGAGGTGAGCCCGGCGGAAATGCGAGCTGACCGGCCGTCGGCCAGCGAGCGGCTGGCAGCTGTCATCTCACTCATCAGCCTGCTGGCCGCGGCGGTGCTGATCCTGGTGGGTGTCGCGGTGAACCTGGGCGCGGTGATCATGGCCCTGGCCGGGGTGCTGGTCTGCGTGACCGCCTGCTGGTATGTGGTGGCGCGGCGGGGGGTGATCCGGGCCGCCGCCGCGGTGGTGGCGGTAGTGGCGATCGCGGCGGTGGTGACCGGCTTTTTCCTGGCGAACATCGCCATCTGGCGGGTGACGGTCATCGTCATCGTGGTGGTGCTGGCGGTGGGCACCGGCCGGCACGCGCTGCGCCGTACCCCCAGGGCGCTGCGCTCGGCCGTGTCGGGCATGCCGGCTGCCGCCCCAGCCCGGCATCCTGTGCTGATCATGAACCTGAAGTCCGGGGGCGGCAAGGCCGAGCGCTACCACCTGGCGGACGAGTGCCGCAAACGCGGTATCGAGCCGGTTATCTTGCGGCCCGGTGACGACCTGCTCCAGCTGGCCGAGGACGCGATCGCGCGCGGCGCGGACGTGATCGGCATGGCGGGCGGGGACGGGTCGCAGGCGCTGGTGGCGACCGTCGCGGCCCAGCATGGCATCCCGCATGTCTGCGTGCCCGCCGGCACCCGCAATCATTTCGCGCTCGACCTGGGGCTGGACCGGGAGGACGTGGTGGGCGCCCTGGACGCCTTCAGCGATGGGGTGGAGCACCGGATCGACCTGGCCACCGTCAACGGCCGTACCTTCGTCAACAACGCCTCACTCGGCGTCTACGCCAAGGTGGTGCAGTCCCCGGAGTACCGGGACGCCAAGCTGAAGACCGCGCTGGACATGCTCCCCAGCCTGCTCGACCCGGCGGGTGTGCCGATGGACCTGCGCTTTACTGGGCCCGGCGAGATCTCCTACCAGACCGCGCAGATGATCCTGGTCTCGAACAACCCCTACCAGCTCATCAACTCCGGTGGCCGGGGCACCCGTGCGCGGATAGACACCGGCCGCCTGGGGATCGCGGTTGCCCGGATCGAGGACGCCGTCGGCGCCCGGCGGTTCGTGACGCTGGAACTGGCGGGCCAGGCCCGCCGGCTCCCGGGCTGGCTGGAGTGGTCCGCCGCCCGGTTCGAGGTCAGCTCCAGCGGCCCGGTCGAGGTCGGCGTGGATGGCGAGGCCCTGGTCATGGACCCGCCACTGGTCTTCGAGGCGCGCCCAGGCGCCTTGCTGGTCCGGCTCCCGCGGCATGCGGTCCAGCGCTCACCGGCGGCCCGGGCGGTCCGGCTGGCCTCCCGCTCGACGGTGGCGGATCTGGGCCGGGTAGCGCAGGGCCGGCCGGTGCCGCAGGTCTGAGGTCGCGCCCGCCCTGCCCCGCCCGGTCCTGCCCAGCCGCCGGCCGGGTTCAGGTGCGCATGGTCACAGCGAATTCAGAGTGGACGCGGGGCCGGTTTACGGGCGTCCGGGGATCACCTGGGGGGTGAGCTGTTCGATGTCATGCCGGGCGCGCAGTTCGGCGATCGCCGTGTCCAGCGGGCCAGTCGTGCTGGCGACCAGATCAGCGAGCTCCTTCTGATAGTGCTCATGGCCGGAGGGGGAGACCAGAAAGATCATGCGGGCCGGACGGGGGCCTGGGTTGGCGAATGCGTGCGGGCAGCCGCGCGGGACATACATCATGCTCCCTGGCCCGCCACGGGTCACCGTGGACCCGACGTGCGACTCCCACATCTGCCAGCTGCCCGGAGTCCGAACCCGCGGTTCGAAGGCGAGCAAGTCGAGTTCGCCCTCCAGCACATAGAACAGCTCCTCGGCATTGTGGTGCAGATGAGCGCCGACGTCGAAGCCAGGCGCGATGTCCACCACCTCGAACATCGACCAGGACTGCGAGTGTTCGTCGCCCACCTTGAGCGTCATCGCCGGTGAGACCCGCTCGCCCTCTCCCGGGCCCCGCACGAAACCATCCGTCATGAACTGGATAATTCCACCGCCATAGTGACCACGGTGTAGCGGTCAGCGGACTCATCGAAGTCGGTGTCAACTTCCCGCAGTCCCGCGAGTTCAAGCCGTTCGCGCAGTTCGCTGATCGTGAAGGGATGGAAGGTGAGCTGGTATTCGTGTGGCTCAAGCTGGCCGCCGCCGTCGAAGATGAACACCAGATGGGCGACGTGCTCTTCATCCAGGCGGTCCGGCACTTCCCAGGCGTAGAGCACCAGGCACCGCTGACCCCCGCGGCTGACCGCCCGCTCGGCTACCTGCACGATCTGCCGCTCGGCGTGGAGCTTCTCCCAGTTACGGGAATCCACGACCACATGCCCGCCGGGATGGGCCATCTGCCGTAGCCCGGTCAGCGCCTGCACCATCGCGTCCCGGCCAGCGGCATGGACTAGCGCGTTCCCGATGCACAGCACAACGTCAAAACGCTCGCCGGTGGCAGCGGGAAGATCCGCCCACTCGCACCGCAACAGCGGGATCGCCAGCCGCTCTGCCCGGAACCGGGCCGCCGCACGCCCGGCCATCGCCTCGCTTGCGTCAGCCGCCCATACCCGAAAGCCCCGCCGTGCCAGCGCCGCCGCATCGATACCCGTGCCGCACGCCGCATCCAGCACCATGCTGGCCCGGCCGATCCGCTCGAACAGGCGTGCCGCCGCGGGACGCCTGATCGCGGCTCCATGAGTAAGCGCGTCGTCGCCGAAGATCCAGTCATAGTCGGCGGCGAGGTTCTCATAAGGGCCAGCCACGAGACCGCAGTCTGCCAGACGGCACTCAGGGTGACCTGCTTGACCGGCACTGTCCGGTACCTGCACCACCACCCGCTTCCTGACCGCGGTCCAGCAGGTGCAGAGCTGAGCATTTCAGCAGGCCAGCGGCACCATATGGCTAGATGTCGAAAATCTGATGGCGAATCCGCGCTGACCTGCGCTTCCCCGGGAAACGTCGGGGCTGACCTGCGGATTCACTTGCCGACCATTGCTGACGGTAACCGAGCATTTCCGGTTCTCTGACGGCCCCGTGACGGCCCGGGGGAGAAGGCTCCGGCAGTTGCCGGGTCGCTCGATCGGTCTGCACTCCGGGTCCAACAGCGAGGTGGAGGTGATGCTCGCGGGCGGCTGCAACGCGCACGAAACCAGGTGAGAAGGCGGCCCCGCCCGGTGATGGCACACCGGACGGGGCCTAGGAACCCGAGTCCCTAGGAGGCCCGAGTCCCATGTCCCCAATCATCCCTGCGCCCGGCAACGGCCCGTGGCGCATCCTCGTACTCGACCGCGGCCCGGACGACCCGAAGTGGATCCTGGCGACCGTCGCCATCCCAAGCGATGTCCGCCCAGCTGCCCTCGACGGAGCAGACATCCGCGCGGGCGTGCAGGCCGCAGCCGCCTGGGTGGCCGGGCTCACCGGCCGCCGGGTGGTCCTGGTGCCCATCCATGACGCCCTGGCCTGGCGTGTGGACGAGCGGTGAAGGCAGCCGCCTACCTGCGGGTGTCCACCGATGCCCAGGCCGAGCACGGGCTCGGGCTCGATGTCCAGCGCCAGGCGATCCGGGCCTGGGCTAGGTCAAATGGCCACAGGATCACCAGTTGGCATTCCGACGAGGGCATCAGCGGCAGCAACGGCCTCGACGCGCGGCAGGCGCTGCCCGATGCAGTGGCCGAGATCCGCGCAGGCCGGGCACAGGGACTGGTGATCTACCGGCTGGACCGCTGGCCGGGATCTGATCCTCCAGGAAACGCTGCTGGCCGAGATCTCTGCGGCCGATGGCCAGGTGTTCTCCACCTTCGCGGGTGAGCAGGAGGTGATCGACGTGCTGCTGCTTGTACCGGAGCGATTGGCACGGCGGACCGGTGTGGTCCGCCCCCGTGTTAGCGCGGCTGGCGAATCTAGCCAGTCGTTCCGCCAGGCTCTGCGAGCATCTGGGACTCCAGATCCCGCAGGCAGGCGCCGCGGATCTGCCTGCCGGTGGCGACCTCCACAGCGGTATAGCAGGGCACGGCCGCGCCGGGCAGGGACCGCTGGATGTACCACATGGGGAACCTGGCCTTCACGCGCGCCAGCTCCGCAGGTGAGCATCGCATTAGGCGTCCCCGGTTGTAGATTCCGCAGCCTATCGCGCCCATGGGGTAACGATCAAGGAAACCTGGGCTATGGCCTCACTTCGGAAGTCACCTCGCCGCAGGCTAGCGGGGTTTCGCAGATCCCTCCTAGTGACGTCGGCCTGCCGGCTCAGCCAGAGCGGCTGATTGGGGCGATAACACCCGTCAACCGGCTGCCGCAACAGTCCTTGCGTCAGCAGCACGGCGCGGCGGGGAAGGAGTCAGGCCAGCTTGTTCCTCGACTCAAGGAGCGCCTTGCGGAGGTCTGCGATCGCGGTCTCCAGCCCGGTGCGCACGGTGTCCCTCACGCTGGACGCTGTCGCGATGTTCTCCTCGAGTTGCCGCCGGGCGTCGGCCCACTTGCTGCGGAGCCGGTCCATCAGTGCGGTCATTCTGTCGCTGGCCTCGATCGCCCCCAGGTGCATCTGGACCTCCAGGTCCTCAATGCGCCCCTGCCACTGGTCGAGCTCGGCCTTGGCCAACTGCTTGCGCAGATCGGCCTGCTGAGCGTGGAGCTTGCCGATCTCGGCTTCCAGCTTTGCGATGCGATCTTCTGTGGTCATGAACCAAGCATCGGGCCGCCGCGGGGGCGGGGCCAGGGGCGAAGGTCCCTGGCCCGCGGGGAGCGCCAGGGTGAACCCGAAGGGCTGGCGGCCTGGCCGGTGGAGACGGCGTCCGCCACCCGAGGCGACGACCCGAGGGGCTGGCCGGGGGCCGGCGTCGGCAAACCGGCGCCAGCTTGACGGAGGTACCGAGGAAGGGACCATCGGCCCTGATGGCAGGCCACGTGCTTGACCGAGCATGAGGACGGGCCAGTGAGCCGGCCCGGCTCACTCGCAGCAGCGCGGTCCGGCGAGAGTGTCATGGCGGCGCTTGGCGTGGGCGGGCAGCGGCCGTCCGGGCCGGGTGGTCATCGAGTGGGTGGATGGGTGGGCTTGGCGGACGGTACCGGTGTTCGTCGCGGGTGTGCTGGCGACGGTGGCCGCTTCTGTGGTGGTGTGGTGCCGCGGGCCCGCCAGGGCTGACTCGGCTGTCACCGACCGTCTGGTGCGGTGGTGGGCGTCGGTGTGGCTGCGGGCGGCTGGGGCACGGGTGATGGTGCGTGGTCTAGAGCACCTCGACCCAGCCGCCACCTATGTCGTGGTGTCCAATCACCAGTCCAGCCTGGACCCGCTGGTGCACCTGCGGGTGCTGCCGTTGTCGCTGCGAGCTCTGGCCATGCGTGAGTTGTTCCAGATCCCAGTGCTGGGCCGTGCGATGCGAACGGTAGGGATGATCGAGGTGAACCGGGATTGCCCCGACTTCGGCCAGATCGACGCCGCTGCCGCCCGGTCGCTGGCGGCGGGACATTCGCTGCTGGTCTATCCGGAGGGCAGGATCTCACCAGATGGCGCGATCGGTGAGTTCAAAGACGGTGCCTTCATCATCGCGGTCGCCAATCAGCTGCCGGTACTGCCGGTTGCCATTCACGGCACCCGCCGGATCTGGCAGCCGGGACGGCGCGCCATCCACAGCGGCCAGGTCCGTGTCACCGTAGGACACCCCATGCCTGCCAGCCACCTGACCCGTCACGATGTTGCCAGGCTCTGTGACCAGGCGCACGATGCCATCTGTACAGCCCACCGGGACCTGGTAGCGGCGACGCCAGGCAAGGCAGTCTCATGACGGTGACCCGCCGGCCCAGGTGCCCCGCTCATCGTGGCGCCGTCGCGTGAGCGCCGCGACCCGGACAGCCCGGGACACCGCGAGCGAGATCACGTTCCTCACCCGCGCCCTGAAAGCGCCGACGCTGCGCGAGTCTGTGGCCCGGCTCGCCGAGCGGGCCCGGGCAGAGTCCTGGACGCATGAGGAGTTCCTCGTCGCCTGCCTGCAACGCGAGGTGTCGGCCCGCGAGAGCCACGGCGGCGAGGGCCGCATCCGCGCCGCCCGGTTCCCCGCCCGCAAGTCGCTGGAAGAGTACGACTTCGACCACGCCCGCGGGCTCAAACGCGATGTCATCGCGCACCTGGGCACCCTGGACTTCGTCACCGCCAAAGACAACGTGGTGTTCCTCGGCCCGCCCGTTATCCGCGGGACCTGACGCGCCCGCATCAATGTCTTTAACGATCGCAGTGTCCGAGTTCCGTCATCGTTGCTTCCCGGTTATCTGAAGGGATTCAGCGACGAGAAGGAACGATGACGGTGGCGCATGGCCTAGCGGTGAGCGTGTCCGGGGGTGCCCGGACCTGGACGGTGGTCAACGAGTCGTATCAGACAGTGAGCCCGGTTGAGGAGTGGCTCGAGGCGCACCGGCACTTGTGGTCGCCGAACACGGTCCGCGGCTATGCGACCTCGCTCGCCCAGTGGTGGACGTTCCTCGAGCGGCGCGGCGAGGCGGCCAGGTGGCAGGAGGCTGGCGTCCCGGCGGTGACGGCCTTCTTGTCGTGGCTTCGGAGCGGGCGCGCCGCTGCGTATGCGCTGGCCGGCCCGTTCCGGGAGCTGTCAGCAGAGACCCTGGAGGCGCGGCTTGCTGCGCTGCTTTCGTTCTACCGCTGGCAGGAGGCCGTGTATTCGGTCCCGGTCGCGGGCCGGCTGATGCGCGGAGTGCCGCGGCGCAGGCCAGCGCGTGGCCTTCTGGCGCATCTGGATGCGCGGTCCGCGCCGGGCCCGTCGCCGCTGGTGCGGGTTCACCGCGGCCATCGTGACCGGCCTCCGGTGCTATTGCCGGCGGAGGTCCAGGCGATCCTGGACGGGTGCGCTGTCTTCGATCAGCCGGCCGGTGAGTGGCAGGCAATCTGCGCGACCGGATGCTGTTCTCCGTGCTGGCCGAGTCAGGGATCAGGCTCGGCGAGGCGCTCGGACTGCGGATCAGTGACTTCGTCCTGGGCCGCGGCGGCACTGCATATATCGAGATCGTGCCCAGGGCAGGCAACGCTAACGGGGCGCGGGTCAAGATGATGCGCCCGCGCCGCGTTTATGTCGGCGCTGGCCTGGAGCAGTTGTTCGCCGATTACCTGACCCACCTGGCCTGCCGGGCTGCAGAGCTGGGCATCGCCATCACAGCGGACTGGCCCTTGCTGGTCAACCTGCAGCGCCCTCCGCTGCTGGCGGCGCTGGGCGCAGGGACCGTCCGGGGCAAGGTCACCGCGCTGCGGCGGGCGGGCGCTGGCCCGCCGGGCTGGACGCCGCACTGGTTCAGGCATTCCCACGCCACGGCCCTGCTGCTGGGCGGGACTCCTGAGTGGGTGGTATCGCGGCGGCTGGGCCACGCGCACGTCCAGACCACGCTGGACCTTTACGGCTGGGTCCGGGAAGACGAGGCGTTGCGGGCCGCTGCGAACTGGCGGTCTTACGCCGCCGCCTGGCAGGTGAGCGGTGAGCGGTGAGCAGCGCGGGCTCCTGCGCCCGGCCGGCGAGCCCGACCCGGTCGAGCGGCTGTGGCGTCAGCTCCCGCCCGAGTGGCGCGGCCCGGTCATCGGGCCGGGCATCGAGGACTGGGAAGACCTCACCGAGAACGGGGACCGGCGGATTGACCTGACCGGCCTGCCGGACCCATTCCCCGCTGAGCTGGCGTGGATGGCGCACTGGCAGGCAGCCGACGGCACCCGGTGCTCGGTCCTGGCGATGAACCAGCTGGCTAACATCGTGCGCCGGGCGGTCCGGGAGGGTCACCCGGTTCCGTCATCGATGCTCGCCATGGACTGGGACGCCGCCGCGGAGCTGCAGGGCTGGTTCTACGCCACCCGGTGGGGCCGGCTGACCCCTCACGGCAGCCGCAGCCGGCTGCGGGTCGTGTTCCGGTTCGCCCGGCTGGCCCTGCTCGCCCGCTGCTGCGATGGCCCGTGGTGGTCGCTGGATGACTGGCATCCCCGATGCGACCCGAGGATCCCGCTCACCCCGCGTGAGCCGCTGGCTCACTACGGATGCTCGCCAGGCCAGATCGCCCGGCCATGGCTGCGCGGCGCGGTCAAGTGGCACCTTGGCACGATGCTGGAGTCCGGCGCCCTGCGCTGGTCAACCGTCAGCCAGGAGCGGCTGCCGTGCCTGATGCGCTTTGATCGCTGGCTGACGGCCGCATTCACTGACGCCCGTGACGTCATCGGTGACCCGGCGGCAGCGGCCCGGCAGGCAGCAGCGTTCCGCCGGTGGGACGCCGACCCGGCCAGCCGGTCCGGCGTCAACCGGCAACGGGCCGACACCGTCGCCCCCAGGCTGATCAACGATGACCTGCGAGCCGTGGCCGAGCTGTTCGCGTTCATCGCGGCGAACCCCGCCGAGGCCCGCGCCGTTTCCGGGCCCTCGCCGTGGGATCAGCTCACCCAGGCGCACGCCGACAGCTGGTTCCGGCAGGTGACCAGGATCCCGCACCGGCCCGCGCTGACCGACCGGTACTACGTCGACGATCACGCCCTGGCGCAGATTCCCGCGGCGCTGCCACTGCTCGGCCTGCCTCGCAGCCAGCGGATGCTCATCACCCGCGGCGACGGCACGCAGGTCATGGCCTGCGGGCTTGATGACCCGCAGGCCATGCGGATGATCTTGCTGCAGATCCTGACCGGCCGTCGCGCCAGCGAGATCCGGACCTGTGACTTTCACTGCCTGTCCGCAGTGCCCGGCACCGCTGCCGCGGACGGCCAGCAAATAGCCCGGTTCAGCTACGCCCAGAGCAAGATCGACGTCGCCCCCGACAGCATCCTGGTCGACCGCGACGTTATCGCCGTCATCACCGAGCAGCAGGAATGGGTGCGTGCACGGCTGCCGGGCATCACGCCGCGATACCTGTTCCTGCGGCGCACCGGGAACAACCGCGGCGGCAAGCCCTACACATCCGGGACCTGCAACTGGATGCTGCGGGAATTCAGCGACGTCGCCGCGATCACCGACGGCAAGGGCGCGCCAGTCCGGCTCAGCCACACCCACCGGTTCCGGCACAGCCGCCTGACCCGGCTGGCCGAGCTCGGCCTGCCAGTCCACGTCCTGCAGCGATACGCCGGGCACGCCAGCCCGACGATGACGATGCATTACATCGCCCAGCGCGAGGAACATGCGGAGCAGGCATTCCTGGCCACCGCCAAGCTCAGGGCTGACGGCACCCGGGTCACGATCTCCCGCGAGGACCACGACGTCCTCCAGCTATTCAACCGTGCCGACCGGTTCCTCCCGCACGGCTGGTGCCTGCTGCCGCCGCTGCAGACCTGCGACAAGGGAAACGCCTGCCTGACCTGCTCGGTTTTCGTCACCGACGAGACCCACCAGCAGACGCTGGAACGGCAGCTGGCCGAGACCACGCAGCTGATCGTCCGCACCACTGCCGCGTTCCAGCAGCGGCACGGCCGCCCGATGCCCGACGACAACGTCTGGATCGCTCAGCGCCAGGCTGAGCAGCAGGCCCTCACCCGGCTGATCAAGACCATGAAGTCGGCTACGGGCCGGGCAGTGCAGGGCGCCGGATGCGGCGCCGCGCCCAGCGGGCCGGTCCCGCTGAACCTCGACCTCACCCGGCACATGGGAAACCCGGATGGATGACATCCGCGATCGCCGCGTCGCGGTCCTGACCGCAGCCGCCAGGGCCAAGTCGGCGGCCAAGACCAAAGCCGCCGACCAGGCCATTCGCGTGCTGATCAAACGCGGCGAGCCGATCAGCTTCCAGGCTGTCCAGCGAGAAGCCGGAGTCTCCCACGCCTTCCTCTACAACAACCCTGAGCTGCGCGGCCGCATCGAGCGGCTGCGTGCCCAATCCCGCCCCGCCCCGCCGCGGCCAGCACTCCCGCCCCCGATGACGCTCTCCTGCTCGCCCTGACTAGTCAGATCAGCCAGATGAAGAAACGGCACCGCCAGGAAGTCCAGGAACTGCGGGCAGCCCTCGAGAAAGCCCACGGCGAGAACCTCCAGCTCAGACGCGAGCTCACCCGGCGAGGATGGTCCCCGCATCTTGCAACAACATGACCTCGTCGCATCAATAGCAACAACGACACGACCAGCGGAAACGCGCGCCCAGACAAACCGACCCACGGATAACGGGGGGCACCGGCAAAACCCACCTGGCGATCGGCCTGGCGATCCGGGCCTGCCAGGCCGGGCACCGGGTCCTGTTCGCCACCGCCGCCGAATGGGTCGCCCGCCTCGGCGGCGCCCACGCGGCACGGCCGCCTGCCCGCGCGAGCTCGCCCGGCTGCGGCCGCTACGGGCTGATCATCGCCGTGGACGAAGTCGGCTACCTCCCGTTCGAGCAAGACGCCGCGAACCTGTTCTTCCAGCTCGTCTCCAGCCGCTACGAACACGCCTCGCTGATCCTCACCTCGAACCTGCCATTCGCCGGCTGGGGAGAAGTCTTCGGCGACCACGTCGTCGCCGCCGCGATGATCGACCGCATCGTCCACCACGCCGACGTCCTCACCACCAACGGAACGCAAAGCTGCAGCTGACCGTCACGCTGTCACCGGCTGAGCCGGTTCCCGGGCTGTATGTCCATCCTGACCACCGTCGCCGCCTTCGGCGCCCGCCTGTCTGGAGTCATCTTGATGTCTAGTAATGAATACCGCATGTCTAGCTACTGTGGCCGCTGGATACCTGCGTCATGCGGTCTGCAAGGGCTGATGTTGGAGTCAGTAAAGTTCAGGATGCGACATGCGGTGGTAAATGCTAGACGTGTGGATGAGGTGCCTCTAGCCTGCTGGGCAGGAGGTGGGCGTCGTGAGCGAGGCGAGCCGACTGCGGGGGCTGACCGAGGCGGGGCTGCTGCACGCCAATCCCGCGGCGGTCAGTGCGCCGTTGTTCACCGCGGGCGGGGAGTTCTTGCTGGCCGCGGACAAGGTCCAGGTGAAGTACGAGATGCTGCGAGCCACCTGGTGCAACAGCCAGGCCGGTCACCGGCGCCGCCACGGCGCACGGCTATTCGCGCGCGGCGTTCTACCTGGTGCTGGCGTCGTTCTCGCAGGCGGGCATGACGGGGCTGCTGGACGAGCGCCGGGGCCGCCGCGGGCCGGTGAAACTGCGCGCGGAGATCGTGGAGTTCATCCGCGCCGCCGAGGCAGGCACGTCCATCCTGGCCGATCAGGTCGCGGACCGGTTCGGGGTGCGGCTGCACCGGCGGACCATCGAGCGGGCCCGGGGCCGGTGAGCACCCGGCCGTTCTGGCCGCCAGCCGAGGCGGCGCAGGCCGACTACGAGACATTGCGTGCGCACCTGCTCAGCTACGGCGTGCTGCCGATGACCTGGCCGCAGCACGGTTCGCCCGCTGCGGGCTGGCCGGGCTGATCACCTGGCCGGTCAGCGAGCCGGTGTTTGCCGGGGAACTGCTCGGCGCGGCGCGGGCGGCGTGGAATCCCCATGCCGACGAGCGGATCAGCGCACTGGCCGCTGGTTTCCAGTTCCTGCTTGAAGCCGCCGCTACGCTGCAGTGCCGGCCCGCCACGGTGGGGGGTCAGCGGTGAAAGTCGCCCTCTACGCGCGGGTTTCCACTGAGCGGCAGGCCGAGCGCGGCACGATCGGCTCCCAGCTGCAGATGCTCCGCGAGCACGTCTCGGCCAGCGGGGACGAGCTGGCGCGGCGAGTACGTCGACGACGGCCAGTCCGGCGCGCGGCTGGACCGGCCCGGCCTGGACGCGCTGCGCGACGCCGCCGAGGCCAGGCTTGTTCGAGCTGGTGTGGTGCCTGTCCCCGGACCGGCTCGCCCGCGCCTACGCCTACCAGGTCCTGGTCCTGGACGAGCTGGCCCGGTTCGGGGTGAGCGTGCGGTTCACCGACGCCCCCGACCTGGCCGACGGCGATCCGCAAGCGGTGCTGCTCACCCAGGTGCAGGGCGTGATCGCCGAATACGAGAAGGCGAAGATCGCCGAACGGTACCGGCGCGGCAAGCTGTTCCGCGCCCGCGCCGGGGAGATCATTACCTGGAAGACCAGCTACGGCTACCGGCGGGTCGCCCGCGCCGGCGCCGTCGCGGCGCACCTGGAGATCTACGAGCCCGAAGCCGCGGTAGTCCGGCGCATCTTCGCCGACCGGGCCGCGGGCATCTCGGTCCGCGAGATCTGCCGTCGGCTCAACGCCGACCGTGTCGCCTCACCGACCGGGAAGGCAACCTGGGGGACCTCGACCCTGTGCCGGCTGCTGGGCAACGAGGCCTACATCGGCCGGGTCTACTTCAACCGCACCGAGACCATCACTGACCCGCGGCCCGCCCGGCGCACCCGGCAGGTCCAGCGCCCGCGCGAGGACTGGATCCCGATCGGCTGCCCCAGCATTATCACCGACGACCAATTCGAGACAGCCAGCCGCGTCGCCTACGACAACGCCAAGTGGAGCCCGCGCCGCGCCGAACCCGGCGAATGGCTGCTCAAAGGCCTGGTCAAATGCGGGGTCTGCGACGTCGGCACCAACTGCCACAAGATGCGCGGGCGCAACGGCACCTGGCACCGCTACTACTACTGCCGCAACCACGACCCCCTGCGCCGCCGGCGGCCAGGAACGCCGGTGCCCCGAACGCAACATCCGCGCCGACGCGCTCGACGAGTACGTCTTCGGCCAGATCCGGGCCGCGCTCACCCAGCCCAGCATGCTGCTGGCCGGCGAGCAAGCGATCGCGGTCACCACCCCGATCCCCGACGACGAGCTGCTCGCCGCCGAACTCGCCCGCCTCGACCGCAAGATCGACGCCACCACAGCCGAACAACGCCGGCTGGCCGACCTCTACCAGGCCGGGCTCATCGACCTGCCCGAACTGCAACGCCGCTCCAGCGAAGTCGCCGCACGGCTGCGCGACCAGCAGGCCAAACATGACAGCCTCGCCGCCGAGCGCACCGAACTCGCTCACGGGAACCTGCTCCGCCGCCGCGTCACCGACTTCGCCCGGCAGATCTGCGAAGTGATCGACCAGCTCGACCGTCCCCAGCGGCAGCACCTACTGCGGCTGCTGATCGAAGACGTCCACGTCACCGGCTGGCAGGTCAGAATCCGGCTCCGGATACCACTCGACCCGCCCGACCCCACCAACCCCCGGCCGACGCGTCCAGCACCTTCGCCAACGACACCACCAGCCGTGTCAAGCCAAGACCGTTTGCGTTCCGTTGGTGGCCCTCAAAGGCGACTCCTACCGGCTCAAAGAC
The DNA here is from genome assembly GCA_963837105.1 of uncultured Actinomycetes bacterium. Taxonomy (GTDB): domain Bacteria; phylum Actinomycetota; class Actinomycetes; order Streptosporangiales; family Streptosporangiaceae; genus UBA9676. Next base: position 269,078 of record CAWIMG010000027.1, read on the forward strand.
CGAGACCTCGGCCGCGTCCCGGCGGCTATCAGCGACGAGCAATGACATCCAAGGGGTCAGTTTTCACCCGGCGCCCAGGGGTCAATTTTGGAGCGGCGTTGACAGCAGTCCGGCGTCCGGCGGGTCAAGCCGCAGTGGATGCTGCCCGCCGAGCGCCGTCAGCCCTCAGCCAGCAGCTGCCACGCCATGTCCGATCTTCGGGCCGACACAACCGACTGACCACATAGAGAAGGCAGCTAGCCACAAGCCGGTCCGCATAGCGTGAGGGACCTAGTTGCGTGGCACGGCCCATGTGGAGACACCACGATGGAAGTCAAGGCTCTTGCTGAGCTGCTGGAGCCGGACCAGCGCAGCTTGATGTGGAGCGTCGGACCGAGGACCCGGCCCGGGCCACCGAGCTGGCCCGGCACCTGGCGGCAAGCCGGTCACGGCGCGGCTAGTGCTCTACTCACGCGAACGGGCACCGCTGAACCGCAACTACATCAACACCTACATCTGGAAGCCCGCCTTGAAGGCAGCGAAGGTGCCGCCCACGCGGGAGAACGGCTTCCACGCGCTGCGGCACCACTTCGCCAGCGTGCTACTCCACAACGGGGTGGACATCCGGGCACTGGCCACCTACCTCGGGCACTCAGATCCCGGGTTTACGCTGCGTACCTACACCCATCTGATGCCGGACTCAGCTGACCGCATGCGCGCGGCTGTTGACCGCGTGATGGGCAGCGCTAACGGCCCCTTCACGGCCCAGAAGGTGTCGAATTGAGCATTTCAGCAGGCCAGCGGCACCATATGGCTAGATGTCGAAGTACAGCTCGAACTCGTGCGGGTGCGGGCGCAGCCGGATCGGGTCGAGTTCGTGGGACCGCTTGTAGTCCAGCCAGGTCTCGATCAGGTCCGGGGTGAACACCCCGCCATCCAGCAGGAAGTCGTGGTCGGCTTCCAGGCTGTCCAGCACCGCGTCCAGCGAGCCGGGCACCTGCGGGATGGCCAGGGCCTCATCCGGCGGCAGTTCGTAGAGATCCTTGTCCACCGGCTCGGGCGGCTCGATCTTGTTCCTGATCCCGTCCACGCCCGCCATCATCATGGCGGCGAAGGCCAGGTAGGGGTTGCAGGACGGGTCGGGCACCCGGAACTCCAGCCGCTTGGCCTTGGGGTTGGAGCCGGTGATGGGGATCCGCACGCAGGCGGACCGGTTGCGCTGCGAGTACACCAGGTTGACCGGCGCCTCGAAGCCAGGCACCAGCCGGTGGTAGGAGTTCACCGTCGGGTTGGTGAACGCCAGCAGCGACGGCGCGTGCAGCAGCAGCCCGCCCACGTAGTAGCGGCCGATGTCGGACAGGCCGGCGTAGCCGACCTCGTCGTAGAACAGCGGCGCGCCGTCCTTCCACAGGCTCTGGTGACAGTGCATGCCGGAGCCGTTGTCACCGAACAGCGGCTTGGGCATGAAGGTGACCGTCTTGCCCCCCGCCCGGGCGACGCTCTTGACGATGTACTTGTAGTTCATCAGGTTGTCGGCCATGTGCAGCAATGGCGCGAACCGGATATCGATCTCCGCCTGGCCCGCCGTGCCCACCTCGTGGTGCTGCATCTCCACGCCGATGCCGCAGGCGATGAGCTGCTTGACCATCTCCGACCGCAGGTCGGTGTAGTGGTCCATCGGCGGGATGGGGAAGTAGCCGCCCTTGTAGCGGGGCTTGTAGCCGAGGTTGCCGCCCGCCTCGTCGCGGCCCGTGTTCCACGCGCCCTCGATCGAGTCGAGGTGGTAATAACCCTCGTTCGGCCCGGTGGCGAACCGCGCCGAGTCGAAGATGTAGAACTCCGCCTCGGGGCCGAAGTACACGGTGTCGGCGATCCCGGTGCCCTTGAGGTACTCCTGCGCCTTGCGGGCGATATTGCGCGGGTCCCGGGTGTACGGCTCACCAGTCAGCGGGTCGTGCACGAAGAACGTGATGTTCAGCGTCACGTGCTGCCGGAACGGGTCGATCATGGCGGTGGTCGGGTCCGGCATGAGCAGCATGTCGGACTCGTGGATCTGCTGGAAGCCGCGGATCGAGGACCCGTCGAACATCAGCCCGTCAGTGAAGACCTTCTCGTCGAAATTCTCCACTGGCACGGTGAAATGCTGCACGGTGCCCGGCAGGTCACAGAACCTGACATCGACGAATTCCACCTTGTTGTCGCCGATGAACTTCAGTACCTCGTCGGCGTTCGTGAACATCAACCCTCCCTGCAGTTGGCCAAGATCCTGCCTGCATGGGGTGTGCCTGCCGCAGGACCGCCTTGGACGTTAGGCGGTCGCGGTTTCCGACCCGTGTCCCGGGTGTTTCGCGCGTGTTACGCCTGGCCGCGGTCGGCCCACGGGCGGCGCTGATCTCTGCCCGGCCGCCATCCGATCCGGCCGGGGGAGAGCACGATAACCGGGGCTGGCACGAGAGCACGCTCCCATCGTGCCAGCCCCGGGCTAATGGCGTGCGGCCGCCGGCGTTTACGCGGGGACCGGCTGGGCGGTGCCAGCACCGGTTCCCTGCCCGCCTCGCCGCTCCGGCGCTTCCGCCGCGCCCGGGCGGATGGCCACCAGCCTGGCCGAACGTGAAGTCCAGCGTTCGGTGCATCCCCAGGTGTCCAGGCAGTACCAGCGCAGGTCGGCGCAGGCGGTGCCGCCATCGGCCACCATCTGGTCAGCTGGCAGGCGGATGCCACACATCCAGCATGACCTGACCGGAGCCGGTTCTGCCCAGTTCGGGGCCGGGTGCGGCTCGGGCCGCGGCTCCGCCCGCACCGTGCTGCCAGCGCGCTGCGGAAGCCCGGCCAGCGGTGCGGCGTGGGGTTCCGGCCAGGAACCACCACCGCTGGCCCGGCCAGCCCACCGTTCATCTGGCCAGTCGCCCGGTCCGGGCAGGCCAGTATGGTCTGGCCACATATTGGTTGTCATAGCGGGTCCTCCCGTCCGCTAGTGGTGAGTGCCATGCAGCTGCGGGGACCTGCTGGGCAGGCATGCGGGCTGCGATGACGCGCCCGCGCGGCCGCGGCCCGGCTCGTCGGCCGGGCTCCGGTGCGCGGGTGCAAACGTCTGCAGTCAGGCCCGGCGGCTGTCATGCCGATGGCACAGCCGCTCGCCGGGCGCACGATTGTGCCCCTGTGTCTATAGGCCGTCATTTGCCTCCCCCCGGGGGCGCCTGCATCATCCATGCTGACCCTCAGTCCCACCGTCCTGAGGTTTGATAACAGGCAGATAAATGTGCGGTAAACGTTCAGCTCATTATCAGCCATTCCGGCGTGTCGTGCAGGCATCTTCGAATTTCTTGTTTATTCACAGGGTGTGAATATGGTTTGCGCAGGTAAGAACTCTGCCGGTGGCTCTGACGGCGATCTCTATCCCCAGTATTTCGCTAAATACGCACAGGCGCACCACTCTTTTTCACAAGTCATCCACAGGTTATCCACCGCGAGGGCCGGGGCGTATGTGGCGCCAGTGACCACATGCCGGTACCCGGGTGCCGGGGCCGGTCTCCGGCGGCCCGGAGCCGCGCCATCCCGGGCGCCGGGGGCGCGTCCGGGTGCGCCGGCGGCCCCTGGTCAGCTTGCCGGGTCAGGGCGGGATAACGTTGGTGCGTGGCAGATCGGCGGTGGGCGGGTTCGTGGCTGAGCGGCGTGCCCGCTTCAGACGGCGCCGAGACCTATCCCGGGCAGCGGCTGGGGCTGCCGGAGACCGGCTCCGGCTCGGTCGCCACCATCGGCAGGCGGCTGCTCGCCCTGCTGGCCGACTGGCTGCTCTGCATGGTGATCGCGCTGGCAGCATTCAGGTCGCAGTTCTGGACGCTGCCGGTCTTCGCGGCCGAGACCTACCTGCTGACCGCGCTGACCGGGGTTACGGTCGGCAAGCGGCTGCTGGGCATCCGGGTGATCCGGCTGGGCGGGGGGCCGGTCGGGTTCGGCTGGGCGCTGGTCCGCACCGTGTTGCTGCTCACCGTGGTGCCCGCGCTGGTGACCGACCGCGACCTGCGCGGGCTGCACGATCGGGCGGCCGACACCGTCGTGGTCAGGATCTGACACCGATCAGGGTGGTCCGCCGGTGCCGGACGGCCGCGGCCAGGTCGCTGAGCACCTCGGCCGTGGTGTCCACATCCATGCAGGCGTCGGTGATGCTCTGGCCGTAGACCAGGCTGGCCGGCCTGCCCGGCTCCTGCCGGCCCGCCTTCAGGAAGCTCTCCAGCATCACCCCGACCAGCCCGTGCTCACCGGCGGCGACCTGCCCGGCCAGTGCGGCCACCACCGCCGGCTGCCGCTGGTAGTCCTTGCCGCTGTTGCCGTGGCTGGCGTCCACCATCACCCGCTGCGGCAGTCCGGCGCGGGCGATGAGATCCAGCGCCGCGCTGACCCGCCCGGCCTGATAGTTCGGGCCGGCCCGGCCGCCACGCAGGATGACATGGCAGTCGGGGTTGCCGGCGGTGGTGACCACCGCCGCCGCCCCGGACACGGTGACCCCGAAGAAGGTGTGCCCGCTCGCTGCGGCCCGGCAGGCATCCACCGCCACCTGAACGTCCCCATCGGTACCGTTCTTGAAGCCGACCGGCATGGACAGGCCGGAGGCAAGCTGGCGGTGCACCTGGCTCTCGGTGGTCCGGGCGCCGATCGCCCCCCAGGCCACGGCGTCGGCGATGTACTGCGGGGTGATCGGGTCCAGCCATTCGCAGCCCACCGGCACGCCCAGTGCCACGATGTCCAGCAGCAGCCGCCGGGCCACCCGCAGGCCCCGGTGCACATCGTGGCTGCCGTCCAGGCCGGGGTCGTTGATCAGCCCCTTCCAGCCGGTGACGGTGCGCGGCTTCTCGAAGTACACCCGCATGACCACGAGCAGGTCCGCTTGGAGCGGGAGTGCCAGCGCGGCGAGCCGTTGGGCATAATCCAGCGCGGCCACCGGATCGTGTACCGAGCACGGGCCGGCCACCACCAGCAGCCGGTCATCAGCGCCTGCCAGCACCGCCCTGACCTCGGCCCGGGACTGCTCGACCTGGGCGGCGGGGCCGTCCGCCAGCGGCAGTTCGGCCAGCAGGGTGGCCGGTGCTAGCAGCGGCTCGTAGCCGAGAATCCGGATGTCGCTGGTGTGCGGCATCAGCTGTCCCGCTGGCTCGCCGGCGCGGGGCCGGGCAAGTGATCCGGCTCGATCGCGTCCGCCATCGGCCGCGGTTACCGCATCCGGGGCCGTGGCGGGCGGGGCATCCGGCCGCTCTTGGGCATGGGGCCTTTGGGCGCCTGGAGCGACTGCGGCAGCGCCTTGAGCCGGTAATTCAGATCCGCGACGGCCGGGCCCTTCAGGTTCCTGGGCAGCCGCATCAGCTTGCGCTGGAGCTTGCGGATCGGGATCTGGCCCTCCTCGTTGCCCACCTGCAGGTCGTAGATCGGCACGTCGAACGCCACCCGAGAGGTCCGCTTCTTCTCCGCGGCCAGCAGCCCGGCCAGCCGGTTCGGCGAGCCCTCGCCGACCAGCACCACCCCCGGCTTGCCGACCGCCCGGTGCACGACGTCCATGTTGCGGTTGGCCGACACCGCCGGGGTAACCGTCCAGCCGCCGCGCATGCCCTGCATGATGGCGGCGGCCGCGCCTGGCTGCCCTTCGACCGCCGCGTACTGGGCCGACTGCGCGTACCGGCCAAAGATGATCATGGACGTCAGCAGCCCGGCGGCCACCCCGAGCGGGATCAGCAGCGGCAGCAGGCCGAAGATGAGGGCGGCCACGACGAACACTGCGAGGACGCCGACCCCGGCCAGCACTATCAGCGGCAGCGCGCGCGGATTGGTCTGGCGGATAATGCCGGCCACCATCCGGATCTGCTTGATGCGGCCGGCCGACGCCGGATCCTCGCTGTCTTTCCGGTTCGCCGCCGCTGCGGGCTTCTTCGCCATGGACGGCAGGATACGAGCAGCCGGCCCCCGGAGGGAAACCGCCGTCCGTGCTGGCCCGGCGTGGCCGCCTAGCGGGGGCTGGGGCTGGCCGGCTCGGCAGCGGCCCCGTCCGGCAGTGGCGGCCTAGTGTGCCGCGTCTGAAATTCCGCTGGTTAAGCTTGCTCGTTTGCCGGGTGGCCTGCTTGGAGCTTGGCAAGGTAGTCAGCGAGTGAGTTCAAGATCTCGTCGGCAGTCTTGGTCCAGGTGAACGGCCTGGGGTTGTTGTTCCAGGTGGCGATCCATTCCCTGATGTCGTTTTCCAGGGCCTGGACGGAGGTGTGGACGCCGCGGCGGATCAGCTTGCCGGTCAGCAGGCCGAACCAGCGCTCCACCTGGTTCATCCACGACGAGCCGGTCGGGGTGAAGTGGACGTGGAAGCGGGGGCGGCGGGCCAGCCAGGTCCTGATCTCGGGGGTGTTGTGGGTGGCGTAGTTGTCGCAGACCAGGTGCACGTCGAGCGCGGCGGGCACGGCCTTGTCGATGGCGGCCAGGAACTTGCGGAACTCGATCGCCCGGTGGCGGCGGTGCAGTTCGCTGATGACGGTGCCATCAGCGATGCTGGAGGCGGCGAACAGGCTGGTGATGCCGTGCCGCAGGTAGTCGTGGGTGCGCCGCTCGGGCATACCCGGCATCATCGGCAGCACCGGCTGGGACCGGTCCAGCGCCTGGATCTGGCTCTTTTCATCAACGCACAGCACCACCGCCTTCTCCGGCGGGTTGTGATACAGCCCCACGACATCGACGACCTTCTCCACAAACAGCGGGCCGGAAGACAGCTTGAAGGAGTCCTGCAGGTGGGGCTTGAGATCGGACTTCTTCCAGATCCGCCCGATGGTCGACTTGCTCAGCCCGGTCCGGGCGGCCATCGAGGCCCGCGACCAGTGCGTGTCCTTGCCCGGGACCGGCTCCAAGGTCGCCACGACGACATCCTCGACCTGATCGAGCAGGATCGATGGTGGCCGGCCGGGCCGCGGCTCATCGGCCAGGCCCTCCAGCCGCCGGGTGATGAACCGGGCCCGCCACCGATCCACGGTCAACTCATCCACCCCCAGATCCGCGGCGACCTGCTTGTTCGTCCCGCCCTCCGCGCAGGCCAGCACGATCTTCGCCCGCATCGCCAGGAACTGGGCAGTCTTCGCGCGGCGGGTCCACCGGGCCAACTGGGCCCGTTCGGCCTCGGCCAGGACCAGCTCTGCCTTCGGCCGGCCGATCGGCGCGGCATCCTCAAGCCCGGCCAGCCGCTGAGCCGCGAACAGGCGCCGCCACTTCGACACCGACTTGACCGCCACCCCCAGCGCCTGCGCAGCCCCGGCATTCGACATCCCGTCAGCGCAGGCCAGGACGATCCGGGCCCGGTCAGCCCGCCGGCACCCCGGCAGCCCTGTCCGGCGCACCAGCTCAGCCCGCTCATCATCAGACAGCACGATCGGCACGGCAGCAGGACCCGTATGCGACATGCCCGGCAGGCTAGCAGAAATAAACCTCAGAATTTCAGACGCGGCACACTAGCGGGGGCTGGGGCTGGCCAGGCTCGGCAGCGGCCCCGTCCGGCAGTGGCGGCCTAGCGGGGGCTGGGGCTGGCCGGCTCGGCAGCGGCCCGGCGGGCCATCGCCTCCGCGTGCAGGCGGCCGGCCCGGTAGGAGGACCGGACCAGCGGCCCGGACATGACCCCGGCGAAGCCAAGGCAGAGGGCTTCCTCCCGCAGGTGGCCGAACTCGGCCGGCTCCACCCACCGCACCACTGGGTGATGCCGCGGCGACGGGCGCAGGTACTGGGTGATGGTCAGCAGTTCGCAGCCCATCTCGCGGAGATCGGCCATCGCCTGGCTGATCTCCGCCGGCTCCTCACCCATGCCGAGGATCAGGTTGGACTTGGTGACCAGGCCCGCCGCCCGCGCCGCACGCAGCACCGCCAGCGACCGCTCGTACCGGAAGCCGGGCCGGATCCGCCGGAAGATGCGCGGCACGGTCTCGATATTGTGCGCGAGCACCTCGGGCCGGGCCGCGAACACCTCCGCCAGCCGGGCCGGGTCGGCGTTGAAGTCGGGAATGAGCAACTCGACCCCGCAGCCGGGGACGGCCGCGTGGATCTCCGCGCAGGTCTGCGCGTACAGCCACGCCCCGCCGTCCGGCAGGTCGTCACGGGCCACCCCGGTGACGGTCGCGTAGCGCAGGCCCATCGCCGCCACCGACGCGGCGACCCGCCGTGGCTCGTCGGTGTCGAGCGGCTCAGGCTTCCCGGTGGCGATCTGGCAGAAGTCGCACCGGCGGGTGCAGGCGTCCCCGCCGATCAGGAAGGTCGCCTCCCGGTCCTCCCAGCACTCGAAGATGTTGGGGCAGCCCGCTTCCTGGCAGACCGTATGCAGGCCCTGGTCACGCACCAGATTCTTCAGTTCGGTGTACTCCGGGCCGGTCCGCAGCCGGGTCCTGATCCATGGCGGCTTGCGCTCGATCGGCGTCTGGGCGTTGCGGGCCTCCAGGCGGAGCAGCCTGCGGCCGTCAGGTGCGAGTACCACGGTTCCAGCGTACGTCCGGCTGGCCTGCTAGGCAGCGCCGGCACCCGCGCCTTGCGGCGATGGCGCAGAGCGTAGGCCAGGCTGCCCGCGCCCGCGGCCAGCAGCCCGCCACCGCCAGCCAGAAACAGCACTAGCCGCGGGTCGAGTGAGGACAGCAGGCCGCCCGCGGCCGCCATCCCGATCGACGCCGCGCCGAACAGCACTCCGGAGTAGACGGCGAACACCCGCCCGGCCACCTGCGGCGGCGCCCGGTGGTTGAGGAAGCTGCGGGTCGCGACGACTTCCATGCCGTTAGCCAGGCCACCGAACGCGTATGCCGCGGCCGCCTGCCAGAGCACGGCGGCGGTGCCGGCCAGCGCCACACCCAGGCCGGCGGCGAACGTCCCGGCCAGGGTGACGGCCGGGAGCCGCCGCAGGGACAGCCGCCCGCCCAGCAGCGTGCCGATCAGCATGCCAGCGGTCCACGCGGCCACCAGCATGGTGTAACCGGTGGGCCCGGCCTGCAGCACGCTCTCGGCGAAGGCGACCTCCGCGACCACCGCCATGTTCGCGAACGCGACCATGACCCCGACCACCAGCACCAGCAGCCCGGCGTCGCCGTCGTCACGCAGGAAACGGACTCCCGCGCTCAGCTGCGACATGAACCCGTCCGGCTCACCGGTCTGGCCAGCCTTGCGGTCGCCCTGCCCGTCCCGGCTGGCCCGGCCAGCCAGTGGCAGCGCCCACAGCCCGATCGCGCCCAGCGCGTACACGACCGCGACCCCGGCCAGGGCGAGCCCGGTCCCGCCAGCCGCGGTGAGCACACCGGCCAGCAGCGGGCCGAGGGTGAACCCGCCCCAGGTCGCCGCCTGCAGGTAGCCGTTGGCCTTGGTCACGCCCATCGGGCCGGCCAGCTGGGGGACGATGGCGCCGAGCCCGGGCTGCAGCACGGCCGCACACACGCCAAACCCCACTGCCAGGCCGAGCACCGGCGCCAGGCCGGTCACCTGGGTGAGGGCCAGGGCCACGACCGCCTCCACCGCGGCGGCGGTTACCAGTACCGGGCGTGGCGGCAGCCGGTCGAGCAGCAGCCCGGCCAGCGGCGCCAGCGCGGTGATCGGGACGGTGATGGCAAGGAACACCGCCGCCACCGCCCAGGAGGCGTGCGATCCCTGGTAGACGCGATTGGCCAGGGCGATCATGGCCAGCCCATCGCCCGCCGAGATGGCCGCCTGCAGCCCGAACGCCAGCCACAGCACACGGCCAGGGTGCCGCCAGCGGCGCACGGCGGGCGCAGGCACGGCAGGCTGGGTGGCGGGCGAGCTTTCGCTCGTCAGCGGGCGGGACACGGGAAGCTCCTCGGACTACGGCATCGTTACGGGTCAACGGGCCACTAGTCGTTAAAGCATGCCGCCAGGCTAGCATTCCCGGCCGGTCACCCGGGCCGGATCGTCAACCGTGAGTTGACGAATAGTGGCGGTCAACCTAAGGTTGACGACATGACGAATCCACTGCCACTGGCCAGCCCGGTCCGGCTCGACGATCTGATCGAGGCCATCAAGAAGGCCTATCCCGGCACGCTGGACCAGTTGTCCGGCGCTGTGCTGGTGGCTGATCACCTCGGCGACCTGGCTGATCACCTGATCGGCCACTTCGTCGACCAGGCCCGGCGTTCGGGCGCGTCCTGGACCGAGATCGGCAGGAGCATGGGAGTCAGCAAGCAGGCGGTGCAGAAACGCTTTGTCAGCAGGGGCCCGGGCGAGCCGCCCGACCTGGATTCCGGGGACGGCTTCAGCCGCTTCACCCAGTCGGCCAGGAACGCGGTGGTGGCGGCACAGAACGAGGCCCAGGCAGCCGGCAACGACCTCATCTGCCCGGCGCACCTGCTGCTCGGGCTGCTGAGTGAGCCTGAGTCACTGGCCGCGCAGGCGATCGTGGCCCAGGGTGTGCCGCTGGCCACCGCGCGGGAAGCGGCCCGGGGGGCACTGCCGCCGCGGGCCGGGCAGGCACCCGACCTCGTCCCGTTCGATGAGCGGTCGAAGAAGGCCATGCAACTGACGTTGCGGGAAGCCCTCCGGCTGGGCGACAACCATGTCGGGACCGAGCACATCCTGCTCGCCCTGCTGGAACTGGACGAGGGCGAGGGCGTGCTGGCCGGGCTCGGCGTCGGCAAGGCAGCCGTGGAAGCTACCATCACCGCCGCGGCAGCGGCCGCCGCGGACACCAGCGACGGCCAGGAGCCGCCCGGAACGGCGTAACCGATGTGACGGGACGGGCGCGGTCGGGGAACATGGGCGCATGCCAACGCAGTTCGATCCCCCGTCGGGGACCCGTGACTTCCTTGCCCGCGAGTTCGAGACCCGGGAGCGGGCGTTCGGGCTGATCCGCTCGGTGTTCGCGGGTTACGGCTTCGAGCCGCTCGGGACCCCCGCGTTCGAGCGCCTCGATGTGCTCATGGGCAAGTACGGGGACGAGGGCGAGAAGCTCATCTTCAAAATCCTGCGCCGCGGTGAGCACGAAAGCACCGGCGAGACCGATCTTGCGTTGCGCTATGACCTGACGGTGCCGCTGGCCCGGGTGGCCGCCGCCTACGGCAGCCAGTTGCCGGTGCCCTACAAGCGGTACGCCATGGGGCCGGTCTGGCGGGCCGACCGGCCGGGCCACGGCCGTTACCGCGAGTTCACCCAGTGTGACCTGGACACGCTGGGCAGTGCCTCGCCGCTGGCCGACGCCGAGGTCATCTGCGCTGTCCATGACGTGCTGGCCGGGCTGGGCATCGGCAGCTTCCAGTTCCTGCTCAACTCCCGCCGGGTGCTGGCCGGCCTGCTGGAGGCCTTCGCGGTCCCGGCCGGGCTCGGCGCCGGGGTCCTGACCACGCTCGACAAGCTGGACAAGCTCGCCCCGGACGAGGTCAGCAAGGAACTGGCGGGCCGTGGCATGCCAGCCGGGCAGGCGGCCGACCTGGTAGCGGTGATGACGGCCACGGACGCGGAGCAGCGGATCCGGGACGCGCTCAAGACCAGCGAGGAGGGCTCGGCCGGCCTGCATGAGGTGGACACGGTGCTGTCGCTGCTGGCCGGCCAGGTGCCGCCCGGCCGGGTGCAGTTCACCCCCCGGATGGTGCGCGGGCTGAGTTACTACACCGGCCCGATCTGGGAGGTGACCGCGGACGGGGCGGCCAGTTCGATCGCTTCCGGCGGCCGTTACGACCACCTGATCGCCGCGCTCGGCGGCCCCGACGTGCCCGCGACCGGGGGCTCACTGGGAGTGGAGCGGATCCTGCTGCTGCTTCCGCCGGGCGATGAGCGGGACAGCCGGCTGGACGTGGCGGTGACGGTCATGGCCGAGCAGTACGCGCCACGGTCGTTTGCGTTCGCCGCCGCCGCCCGGTCGGCGGGGCTGCGCGCGAGCGTCTACCTGGGCGCGTCCGGCAAGCTGGGCCGCCAGCTGAAGTGGGCCAGCGACACCGGCGCCCACTGGGCGGTCATCTACGGCGCCGCCGAGGAGGAGGCGGGCACCGTCACCGTCCGGGACATGGTGTCGGGGGTACAGGCGAGTGTCCCGGCCAGCGGGCTGGCCAGCTACCTGGCCGGCCAGGTCAGCCCGGGCAGCTAGCCCAGCCCGGCCAGGGGGCTGGACGCGCCGGGGGCGTGGGTCAGTCAGCGGCTAGGGCAGCTGCAGGCTCGGAGTCCTGGCCAGCCGGGACCTGGGGGGCGGTCAGCGGGTCGCTGCCCTCGACGCTGCGCCAGCTGGTCGCGCCGAGCACCCCGGCCAGTTGCCGCTCGACGATGCCCACCATGTCCGGCACCCCGACCGGGCGGCCGGTCTCGATGGACAGGCTGGTGACGCCAGCGTCCCGGATGCCGCACGGCACGATCCGGTCGAACCAGCTGAGATCGCAGTCGCAGTTGAGGGCAAAACCGTGCATCGTCACCCCACGGGACACCCGGATGCCGATCGCCGCCACCTTCCGGTCCAGCGGGCTGCCTGGCCCGCGTCCTCCGGTCAGCCACACCCCGCTGCGGCCCTCCACCCGGGTGGTGGGCACACCCACCTGCGCGCAGGACCGGATCAGTGCCTCCTCGATGGCCCGCACATAGGCGATGACATCGACCGGCTCGGCCAGCGTGACGATCGGGTACCCGACGAGCTGGCCGGGGCCATGCCAGGTGATCTTCCCGCCCCGGTCCACGTCGATCACCGGGATGCCCGGATCGGTGAGCGGGCGGTCCAGCGGGCTGGTACGCCGGCCGGCGGTGTAGACCGGCTCGTGCTCCAGCAGCAGGCAGGTGTCCGGGATTTCGCCCTCCGCCCGCCGCGTGTGCAGGCCCTGCTGGAGCCGCCAGCCGTCCAGGTAGGGGACGGCATGGGCGCCGAAACCGGCCCGGGCGAAGATCAGCTCGCCGTTCACATCGCCAGCCTATCCGGTATCGGAGCGGGCCCCCCGGGTGTTGGCACGGGTGGTAGCAGCGCGCAGTCATGGCAGCCGGTGGCCGGCGCTCCGGTGTTGGCGGCCGGGCGAGCGGGGATGACCACCACGTAGCGTGAATGCGGAGGTTGTGCGGTGCCGGACGAGGCTGATCTGCAGCGGATGAGCCACGAAGAGCGAGCCGCGCTCGCCCGTACCCTGGCCGAAATGGAGGGGCCCCGGCTGGTAGCCCCGCTGCTGGCCGGCCGGGTACTGACCGGGGGCGGGCGTGGCCAGTGGCGGCGCCGGGTGCTGATCGCCACCACGCTGGGATGTGCCCTCGGCCTGGCCGCCTGGATCGGTTTCCTGGCCGTCACCCTGCCGCAGCGCTACCGGGCGGGTGGCTGGAGCGCCGCCTGGGTGGGGTTCGATCTGGTGCTGCTGGCTATCTTCGCCGCCACCGCATGGGCGGCCTGGCGCCGCCGCCAGATACTCATCCTCTGCCTGGTGGTGCTCGCCACTCTGCTTCTGTGTGATGCCTGGTTCGACACCACGCTGGACTACGCCACGCACGAGTTCACGTTCAGCCTGCTGCTGGCGCTGGCGGTGGAACTGCCGCTGGCTGTGCTCGCCCTCATCGGGGCCCGGCGGCTGCTCCGGCTGACCCTGGGCCGGATGAGCGGGGACGTCGGCTCGGTGCCCCCGTTCTGGAAGGTGCCGATGTTCACCGACGAATCGGCCGGGTCCGGCTACCGCGACATGTTCCGGCCCGCCTATGACCTGGAGCAGGGTGGCCAGGTCCCGGATGGCCAGGTCCCGGATGGCCAGGTCCCGGGCAGCCAGGTCCCGGGTGGTCAGGCCCCGGGTGGTCAGGTCCCGGGCGGCCAGGTGCCGGGGCATCAGGAGGCGTGAGACCGGGCGGCCGGCGGTTGCGCGGTGGCGGTGCCGGCGACGCGGCCGGCGTGGCCAGTTCGGCGGCCAGCGCGGCCGGCAGGTCCGGGAACTGGAACTGGTAACCGGCCTCGGTCAGCCGCCGGGGCAGGACCCGGGCGCTGGACAGCAGATCGCTGGTCACCCCGCCGAGGGCCAGCCGGAGCGCGGGTGCGGGGACCGACAGCAGGGCGGGCCGGCTGAGCGCCGCGGCCAGCGCGGCGGTGAACTCCGCGTTGCTCACCGGATGCGGGGCGGTCAGGTTCACCGGGCCGGCGATGTCCGCCCGGGCCAGCAGGAACTGGACGGCGCCCAGGTAGTCCGCGAGCGCGATCCAGCTCATCTGCTGCCGGCCGGAGCCCAGGCGGCTGCCCAGCCCGAGCCGGAACGGCGGCAGCATCCGGGCCAGCACCCCGCCCTGGCGGGCGAGCACGATGCCGGTCCGCATGCTGACCACCCGGATGCCGGCCTGCGCGGCGGGCTGGGCCGCCGCCTCCCACTCCCGGACCACATCGGCCAGGAAACCAGCACCGGCCGGGGCGGACTCGTCCACCTCCCGGCCGCCGGTGTCCCCATACCAGCCGATAGCCGAACCAGCCAGCAAAACGGCGGCAGCGGCCCGGCCGCTGCCAGCGCGGCGGCCAGTGCCCGCATGCCCAGGACCCGGCTGGACCGGATCTCCTCCTGGTAGGCGGGGGTCCAGCGGTGATCGGCGACCCCGGCGCCGGCCAGGTGGATGACGGCGTCCAGCCCGTCCAGGGCACCGGGCGCGATGCCGCCTCCCGGCGCGCGCGGATCCCAGGCGATCTCGTCCTGGCCGGCCGGTGCCCGCCGGATCAGCCGGGTCACCTGCTGGCCGCCTGCACTTAGCGCCGCCACCAGGGCGGTGCCGAGCAGGCCCGTGGAGCCGGTGACCGCGACCCGCAGCCCGGGTGCCGGGCCGGTCACAGCCCGAGTTCGGCCTCGAAGGCGCCTTCCTCCAGCCGGTCCTCGACGGTGAGCAGGAACCGGGCGGCGTCGGCGCCGTCCACCAGCCGGTGGTCGTAGGTCAGCGCCAGGTACACCATCGAGCGGACCGTGATGACCTCGCCAAGCTCGGGGTCATCGACCACCACCGCCCGCTTCACCACGCTGCCGGTGCCCAGGATGCCGACCTGCGGCTGGTTGATGATGGGCGTGTCGAACAGGGCGCCGCGGCTGCCGGTGTTGGTGAGGGTGAAGGTCCCCCCGGCCAGGTCGTCCGGGCTCACCTGGCCGGCCCGGGTGCGGGCCGCCAGGTCGGCGATCTTCCGCGCCAGGCCGCCGATGTTGAGGTCACCGGCGTTGCGGATGACCGGCACCATCAGGCCCCGCTCGGTGTCCACCGCGATGCCCAGATGCTCGGCATCGTGGTAGGTCACCTGCGCCGCCTCGGTGTCGATGACCGCGTTCAGCCGCGGGTGGATCTTCAGCGCCTCCACCGCCGCCAGTGCGAAGAACGGCAGGAAGGACAGCTTCACGCCCTCGCGTGCCTCGAAGTCAGCCTTGGCGCGGTCCCGCAGCCGGGCGATGGCGGTGACGTCCGCCTCGATCACGGTGGTGAGCTGGGCCGAGGTCTGCAGCGACTCGACCATCCGCCGGGCGATGAGCTGGCGGGCGCGCGACATGCGCTCGGTCGTGCCGCGCAGACTCGACGGCACGATGGCCCGGGCGGGGGCACCGGGCGCGGCCGGGGCGGTGGCAGCCTCCGGGGCCACCGGAGCGGCTGGGGCGGCCGGGGACTCACGCAGCGCCCGCGCGGCTTCCAGCACGTCCTGCTTCCGGATCCGCCCGCCGACGCCGGTGCCGGCCACCGTAGCCAGGTTGACCCCATGCTCGGCAGCCAGCTTGCGCACCAGCGGGGTGACATAAGGCCCATCGGCGGACAGCGGCGGCACGGCCACGGCCGCCGTCGGCGGCCCAGCCTCGGCCAGTGGCGCCGCACCCGGTGCGGCAGTCGGCGCTGGCGGCGCGGCTGGTGCCACGGTCGCCGCCGCTGGTGGCGGTGCCGGTGCCGGTGGGCGGGGCTGGCGGAGCCGCCGCCACCGGCGGGGGCGGCGGGGGCGGCGGTGCCATTGCGGGCGGCGCGCCCGGCGGTGGCATCAGCCCGGTGGGCGGCGCCTCAGCGACCGGCGGCCCGGTGGGGGGCAGCACGGGAGTGGCAGCGGCTGGTGCCGGGACCGGGGGAGCTGCCCCCGGTGGGGCCGTCTCAGCTGGTGGGTAGCCCGCCGCCACACCGGCCGATGTGAAGGCCGGCCCGGTTGCCCCGGGATAGGCCGGGCCCCGCCCGCCCGCGCCAGGGCCGTCCACAGCCGCGGGCACGGGCGGGGCCGGTGGTGCGGCCTGCTCGGGTGCGGCCGGGACGGGCGGCGCCGTCTCGGTGTCGGCAGTCTCGTCGATCACCGCCAGTTCGGCGCCGACGGCGACCGTCTCGTCCTCGGCGACGGTGATGCCGCGCAAGATGCCCGACACCGGCGAGGGGATCTCGGTGTCGACCTTGTCCGTGGAGACCTCGAGGAGTGGCTCGTCCGCCTCCACCCGCTCGCCCTCTTTCTTGAGCCAGCGCGTGACGGTGCCCTCGGTAACGCTCTCGCCCAGCTGGGGCATGGATACGGAGACCGGCATGGTGGTGAGTTACTCCTCACGCGTGTACGTGGAGGGGCTTTCCGGCGAGAGCCAGGTGGGCCTCGCCAACCGCCTCCGACTGGGTGGGGTGCGGGTGGATGAGCTGCGCCACCTCCAGCGGCAGCGCCTCCCAGTTGTAGATGAGCTGGCCCTCGGCGATCAGCTCGCCGACCCGGGCGCCGACCATGTGCACGCCGAGCACCGGGCCCGGCTGGCCGCCTGGCTCACCCGCGGTGGCGATGACCTTGACCGCTCCCTGCGTCTGCAGGATGACGCTCTTGCCATTGCCGCCGAGGTTGTAGGTGAACTCCGTGGTCCCGATCCCGCGCTCGGCGGCGGTCGCGGCGGTGATCCCGACCGAGGCCACCTCCGGGTCGCAGTAGGCGATCCGCGGCACGCCGTCGTAGTCGATCGGGGTGACGCCGAGGCCGTTCACCCGTTCGGCGACTCCGATGCCCTCGGCGAACCCGACGTGAGCGAGCTGCGGCCCGGGGGTGAGGTCGCCGACCGCGGAGACGGACGGCACGTTGGTCCGGCAGTACTCGTCGACGAGCACGAAACCGCGGTCCATGGCCACCCCCGCCGCCTCGTAGCCGAGCCCGGCCGAGACCGGGCCGCGCCCGACGGCCACCAGCATCAGCTCGGCGTCCAGGGTCTTGCCGCCGGCCAGGGTGACGGTCACGCCGTCCGGAGTGTCCTTGACCTCCTCGAACCGGGCGCCGAGCTGGTAGGCGATGCCACGGCGGCGGAATGCCCGCTCCAGCAGCTTCGAGCTTGACTCGTCTTCGGCTGGCAGCAGGTGGGGGAGCATCTCGACGATGGTCACCTCGGCCCCGTACGAGCGCCAGATGCTGGCGAACTCGACCCCGATGACCCCGCCGCCGAGGATCACCACCGAGCTGGGCACCCGGTCGAGCCCGATAGCGTCGTCGCTGGTGATGACCTTCGTGCCGTCCACCGTCAGGCCGGGCAGGCTGCGCGACTCCGAGCCGGTGGCCAGTACCACGTGCGCGCCCTCATAGACCGTGTCGCCGGCCTGGACCGCGGTGGGGGAGACCAGCCGCCCGTCGCCGTAGATGATGTCGACCTTCCGGCTGGCGATGGTGCTCTGCAGGCCTTTCCAGAGCCGGTCGACGACCTTGTTCTTGTAGGCCTGGACCCCGGCCATGTCGATGCCCTCGAACGTGGCCCGGACTCCGAACGACGCGGCCTCATTCGCCTGGTCGGCGATCTCGGCCGCGTGCAGCAGGGCCTTGGTGGGGATGCAGCCCCGGTGCAGGCAGGTGCCGCCCACCTTGTCCTTCTCGATGAGCGCGACCCGGTTGCCCAGCTCGGCCGCGCGCAGCGCGCAGGCGTAGCCACCACTGCCGCCGCCGAGGATGACGATGTCGTACCGGTCGCTGCTGTCCGCCACAGGAACGCTCCTTGGTCTGCTGCTCCTCCGAACCTGCCGGGGAGTTATATCTTCCCGTCCGCCACGTCCTGCGCCAGCTGGACCAGCGTCCGGGTGGCCGCCCCGGTACCGCCCTTGGGGGTATACCCATATGCCGCGCCCTCGTTGTAGGCCGGCCCGGCGATATCCAGGTGTGCCCAGCGCACGCCCGGGGGCACGAACTCCCGCAGGAACAGGCCAGCCACCAGCATCGAGCCATTCCGGTCCGGGGCCACGTTAGCCAGGTCGGCGACCGATGAGTCCAGGCCCTTGCGCAGCTCCTCCGGCAGCGGCATCGGCCACATCGCCTCGCCGGCCCGGCCAGCCGCGTCGGCCACCGCGTCCCGCACCGCGTCGTCGTTCGACATCACCGCCGCTACCCGCGGGCCCAGCGCGACCAGCTGGGCGCCGGTCAGGGTGGCCACGTTGACGAGCAGGTCGGGGGAGTCGGCCGCGGACCGGGCCAGTACGTCGGCCAGCACCAGCCGCCCCTCCGCGTCGGTGTTGAGCACCTCGACCGTGGTCCCGCCGTAGCTGGTGAGCACGTCGGACGGGCGCTGCGCGGTCCCGCTGGGCATATTCTCCGCCAGCGGCAGGTAGCCGATCACCCGTACCGGCAGGGCCAGCATGGCGATCGCCTGGATGGCACCCAGCACCGCCGCCGCCCCGCCCATGTCCGACTTCATCGTCTCCATGGCCTTGCCCGGCTTGAGCGACAGGCCACCGGAGTCGAAGGTGATCCCCTTGCCCGCGAGCACGAGGACCCGGCTGGCCCCAGCGGGCGCGTAATCGAGCCGGACCAGCCGGGGCGGGTGGACCGAGCCCTGGCCGACGCCCAGGATGCCCCCATATCCGCCATCGGCGAGCGCCTGCTCGTCCAGCACCGCGACGCCGATCCCATGGGCGGACGCGATCTCCGCCGCCGTCGCCGCGAACGTGGCCGGCACCAGGTCCGACGGCCCGGTGTTGACCAGATCCCGGACCAGCGTCACCGCGTCGGCCAGTACCTCGGCCCGGCGGACCGCCGGCGCCACGTGGCTGCCCGCGGCCACCAGCGTCAGCGCCGCCCGGGCGGCTGGCTCACGCCGGTACCGGCCGAAGCTGTATCCGCCGAGCAGCGCGCCCAGCGCGACCGCCTCGGCCTCGGCCTGGTCGCGGGCGGGCAGGGCGAGAGCGATCCGGCGTTCCTTGGTCCCGTTGCTGCCGGGCAGGCTGGTGACCGCCCGTACCGCCGCGCCGGCCGCCCGGCGCAGCGCCTCCAGGTCCAGCGCCGTTTCGCCGTCGGCCGCGCCGATCCCGACCGCGGCGACGAGCGGGGCGGTGAGCCGGCCGCCGCCGGCGATCCGGGTGACCTCGCCGGTCTCGCCGGTGGCGCCAAGCGCGGCCAGGGTGGTGGCCAGCACCCCGCCGAGGGCCTCATCCACCTCCGCGCCGCCGGGCCCGGGTTCTGGCCCGGCCGCCCCCTTGCGTACCGCGATCACGAGGGCGTCGGCGTCGATCAGGTGGGGGGAGATGCCGGTGATTGTCAGCGTCGTGGTCACGGCTCTGATGCTAGTGCCTGCCCGCCGGGCGCCGCCCGGCCGTCGCCGGTGAGCGCCGGGCTCCGGCGGCGGGACGCTCAGCCAACCCGGGGGCCGGCCACCGCGGGGGAGGCTTCGCCGGCCGGGCCGGGGGCACCGGCGGCCGCCCCGCCGGCATCGGGGCCGGTGGCCGGAATCCGCCGGCTGGCCAGGTTCCGGCGCGGCGAACACATGGCAGCCGTCCGGCTCGAACGACAGCCCGACCCGCTCGCCCCGCCCGGCCCGGGCCGGTGAGAAGACCCCGGTGAGCCGCCCGTGCCCGGGCACATCGATGGCGTGCTCGTAACCCCGGCCGCGGAACGCGACGTCGGCCACAGTCCCGCTCAGGTGCTGCTGCTCGCCGTCCTGGCCGGTGCTGAGCCGCACCCCGGTCGGCCGGATGAGCAGCAGTCCCTCGCCGGTGAACATCGGCCCGTGCGGGCGGCGGGCGCGGAACGGCCGGCTGGCCGGGCCCCCGGCCGGTTCCACCTCGATGTGCTCGTCGTCCGCGGTGTCGCGGACCCGGACCGCGAACTCGCCGGACAGTCCGGCCGTCGGCGACGACGGTATCGCCCAGGGTGATCCGGCCGGAGGTGATCCGCTCGATCCCGGCCAGCATGCGCAGCAAGGTGGTCTTGCCGGACCCGGACGGTCCCAGCAGGACCAGGAACGTGCCCGGCTCCACTGCCAGCGACACCTCGTGCAGTGCCTGGTTGCCGCCCGGGTAGATCTTGCTGACGCCGTCGACGGTGATCCGCTCAGCCACGGGTGGTACCTCCGATCCGGCGCCAGCCGGTCGGCGCGAGCAGCCGGTACCCGGCGAAGACGACTCCCACGGCGGCCAGGGCGATGGCGACGGCCACGACCGACTGGGCCATGCCCACCCCGAAATGGTAATTGGAAAGGTTGTCTTCGATCGCGACCGACAGCGGCGGCGAGTTGGGCGCGTAGAGCAGCTGGGAGAGCGGCAGTTCCAGGAACACGCCGCAGAATGTCAGCAGGAACGCCATGACGATGGGGCGCGAGACCACTGGCAGCACACCGCGGGCAGGAAGAGGAGGACGAGCAGCCGGCGATGGCGAGCGCGGCGACGCCAGCCAGGCCGGTGATGCTGAGCATCCTCGTGCGCCAGGAGCGATTCATGACCGCAGGCTGCACCGGCCAGCCGTCGGACTGACCGGAAGGTGACCCGCAGGTGAAGCGTTGGTCACAAACTGGACGTAACAGCTGTGAGAAAGTAGAAATCACGGGTGTTACCATTGCTGGTGACAATGGCGGTTGGCGGTCATACCGGGGGCGGCGGTCGCCTACAGAGCGCGGACGGCAGGACGGCCAGAAAGTGAGCAAACGGCAAACCCGCTGGCTGGCGGAGAACAGGTCAATGGATATCGGATTCCACCGCGTAGACAACCGCGGTGTACTCTTCCAGCGCCTGCTCGCAGGCGGCCAGCGCGGTCTGCGCCGCCTGCCGCCCGGTGGCGCCGAAGCTGTCGCGCTGGCGGACCCGGCCGAACCAGTTCTGCAGCTTGGCCAGATCGACTTCGTTCTCTTCCAGTTCCGCGTAGGTGAAGTGCTCGGCGACATGTTCCTTCTTGACCTGCGCCAGGAAATCCTCGCACCGGTTGACGATCTCCTCGTATTCGTCGTTGCGCGCGGCCTGGAAGGTGTCCATCACCTCGGTGGCCCCGGCCAGGACGGTGCAGGTGAGCAGCACCGCCGTTCCGCCCATGTCGAGAATTTCGCTGCGGAGCTTGCGCAGCGCCCGCTCATGGCCGGTGCCGACGGGCAGCGCGGCGGCCGAGTTCTGCAGGTAGATGGCCCCGAGGCTCTTGATCCGCCGCCACACCGCCGAGCGCAGCCTGCTCGGCTCAGATGGCACCCGGTAGATGAGGAGCAGCCAGCCCCCGCCCGCGTCCTGGTCGTCGTTGGCCACCCGCCCATTGTCGCAGAGGGGCGCCCCGCCGCCGCTCGCCCGCCGATACCCGTCCTGGAGGCCGCGTGACTGAACTGCCACTGGTCCTCACCGTCTTCGTCGCCTGCGCGGTCGAAACGGTCGAGGCCCTGACCATCGTGCTCGCCGCCGGGCTGACCCGGGAGTGGCGGTCCACCTTCCAGGGAATGGGCGTCGCGCTGGTGGTCCTGGCCGCGGTGGTCGCCATCATCGGGCCCGCGCTCACCCTTGTCCCGCTGCAGCCACTGCGGCTGGTGGTGGGGGGACTGCTGGCCGTGTTCGGGCTGCAATGGCTGCGCAAGGCGGTGCTGCGCGCCTCCGGCTACAAGGAACTGCACGACGAGACCGGCATCTACGCCCGGCAGGTGGCGGCCGCCCGGGCCGCCGGGACCAGCCACCGGGGCTGGGTCAATGACTGGTACGCCTTCACCCTGTCGTTCAAGGGCGTGCTGCTGGAAGGGCTCGAAGTGGTGTTCATCGCCCTCACCTTCGGCGCCAGCCAGCACAGCATCGGCTGGGCAGCGGTGGGTGCGGTGGCCGCGGTCGTGGTGGTCGCCGCGGTCGGCGTGGCGGTCCGCGCGCCGCTGGCCCGCGTCCCGGAGAACAGCATGAAGTTCGCGGTCGGCGTGATGCTCACCTCGTTCGGGGTGTTCTGGGGAGCCGAGGGAGCGGGCGCGGCCTGGCCGGGCAACGACGCCGCGCTGCTGATCATCGTGCCGGTGACGCTGCTGGCGGGGCTGGGGTACGTGGCGGTGCTGCGGCGGGCCTGGCAGGCCGCGGTGGCCGCCCCGGTCGCGGTGGCGGTGGCATCGGCCGGCCAGCGGCCGGGACGGCCGGAGGAGGATGGGCGATGAGGCGGCTCCGCGCGTTCGGCGCGTTCTGGTACGACTTCGTGATCGGTGACGACTGGCGCGGCGCGGCCGTGGTGGCGGCCGCGATCGCCGGCACCGCCGCCCTGGTCGCGGCCGGGGTGAACGCATGGTGGCTGCTGCCGGCCAGCGCGCTGGCCGCGCTCGGCTGGTCGCTGCGGCGGGCCACGGCCGGCAAGACCTGACGGTCAGGCCAGCCCGCGTACCTTGACCAGGCCGGTCTCGTACGCGTAGACGACGGCCTGCACCCGGTCGCGCAGGCCGAGCTTGGCCAGCACCCGGCCAACGTGGGTCTTCACCGTGGCCTCCGACACAAACAGGCGGCTGGCGATCTCGGCATTAGACAGGCCCTGGGCCACGTTCGCGAGCACTTCCCGCTCGCGGCTGGTCAGGCAGGCCAGTTCCGCCGGGGCCGGGCGGTCGTCGGCCGGGAACAGCGGCGCGAACCGGTCGATCAGCCGGCGGGTGGTGGACGGGGCAACCACCGCGTCGCCGGAGTGCACCGACCGGATGCCAAACAGCAGTTCCTCCGGCGGCACGTCCTTCAGCAGGAACCCGCTGGCCCCGGCCTTGAGCGCGGCATAGGCGTACTCGTCGAGGTCGAACGTGGTCAGCATGAGAACCCGGGGCCGCTCCCCGGCCTGGCAGATCTGGCGGGTCGCCTCGATGCCGTCCAGCCTGGGCATGCGCACGTCCATCACCACGACGTCGGACGGGGTGCCGCGCAGCAGCCCCAGCGCGGCCTGGCCATCGCCGGCCTCGCCGACCACGGCCATGTCCGGCTGGGCGTCCAGCACCATCCGGAACCCGGCGCGGACGAGTTCCTGATCATCGACCAGGACGATCCGGATGGTCATGCCGCGCCCGTTCCCGCTTCCCTGGCGGCCAGATACGCCAGAGCCGCGGTAGCAGGCCGGAACGGCAGCCGCGCGGTGACGTGGTAGCCGCCGCCTGGCCGTGGCCCGGCCTGCACCCAGCCGCCGTAGATGGCGACCCGTTCACGCATGCCGTTCAGCCCATGGCCGGCCCCGTCCGGCACCGTGACCGGCCCTTGCCCGTCATCGGTGATCCGCAGCATCAGGGCGTCCTCCAGGTACCGCAACGTCACCTGCGCGGTCGCCCGCGCGCCGCCGTGCTTGCGGGTGTTGGTCAGCGATTCCTGCACGATCCGGTAGGCAGCCAGGGCGGCCCCGTCCGGCAGTGGCTGCGGCACCCCCTCCACGGTGAGTGAGACCGGCAGCCCGGCCGCCCGGGTCTGCTCCAGCAGTTCGCCGAGCTGGGCGATGCCGGGCAGCGGGGCCCGCCCGGGATCGGTCCCGTCGTCGTGGCGGAGTACTCCGAGCAGGCGGCGCATCTCGGCCAGCGCCTGGCGGCCGGTGCCGGCGATGGCGGCCAGCGCCTCCTTGGCCTTGCCCGGGTCGCTGTCCAGAGCGTAGGACGCGCCATCGGCCTGCACCACCATCACGCTGACGTTATGCGCCACCACATCGTGCAGTTCCCGGGCGATCCTGGCCCGCTCGGCGGCGGCGGCAATCTGGGCCTGTGCGTCCCGCTCGGCTTCCAGCCGGGCCGCACGGTCCTCCAGGGCGGCATAGTAGGCGCGCCGGTAGCGCACCGAGTCGCCGAGCACCCAGGCGATCAGCGACGGCCCGGCGAACATGATCGAGCCGACCGCTATCGCGTCCAGCACGCTGAGCTGGCCCGGCAGCCACCGGGCCACCGCCGCCGCCGAGCCGATCAGGCAGACCACCAGGCCGGCTACCGAGGTCCGCCGTGGCGTATAGGCGGCGAGGGTGTAGAGCAGGATAACGATGGCCAGGTCAGTGGCGGTTGGCCGGAGGTCAAGCAGGACCTGGAGGGCACCGAGGACAACGGCGGCTGAGAAGGCGCCGACCGGGTGGGAACGCCGGAAGACCACCGGGACAGCTATCAGCAGCGCCAGCGGGATGCCAGCCAGGCGGCCGTAGGCCGGGGGCTGCAGCCCTGGGCGGAAGGCCATCACCGCGAGGGAGGCGATGCCGAGGAAGGCGAGCGCGGCGGCCAGCGCACCGTCCACCAGTTTCGGGTGCCGGCGCAGCCAGGCGTACAGCGGAGCCACGCTCCCAGGGTAGGCGCGGCTGGCCGGGTGGTCATCATCCTGCTGGCGCGGGCCAGGTCATCCTCATGGCGGACGCCGCGCGCCGTTACGGCCGTGACGGCGGAGAGCTGCGGGCGCGGGTTACCAGGCCGGGGCCCCGTCCCTGTCCACCAGCGAGCGCGACGGCAGCCGCTGGTGGCTGGCCCCGCCGGTGCCGTCCGGCGTCACCCGGTAACAGCCTGGGCCGTCCGAGCCGGTCACCACCCCGGCCAGTTCATCGCCGGTGAAGTGGGCGCCGGCACCGTTGTCGCAGGCGATCCCAGGCGGCAGCGCCGCGGCCGCGACCAGGGCGGTGAACAGTGGCCGCCGGCCGGGCTCGGAGTCGTAGTGCGGGCAGTAGCTGCCCGCCAGCAGCCCCAGGCCACCGGTGAAGGGGCGCAGGTCGGGGCCGAACGAGTCGGTGGTGCCGCCTTCGAACCAGCAGATGGCGCCCGCGCTCACCCCGGCCAGCACCACCCCCGCCTGCCAGGCCGACCGCATGATCATGCCGAGCCCGTGCACCCGCCAGACGGCCAGCATGTTCGCGACGCTGCCGCCGCCCACGAAGATCAGGTCCTGGGAGAGCAGGAAATCCGCCGGGTCGGCCACATTCGGCATCGGGAACAGGGCCAGGTGGCTCACCTCCGCCGGGGTGGCGGCGAACAGGTCGTGCATGCGCGCCAGCACAGCGGGGTCGTCCCCGCAGGCCGTGGCCAGCAGGCAGACGCGCGGCCGCGGCCGGCCGGTCAGCGAGCACAGATAATCCCAGTAGGGCTGGTAGGCGCTGTCCGGCGCGTCCGGCCCGGGCAGGCCGCCGAAGGCCACGATGTGCCGCTGCCCGTCCGCTGCCACACCCGCACGCTAGCGGGTCGGCCGGGACCGCCCGCAGCCGGACCGCCCGCAGCCGGGACCGGGCGGTCATGCCCTATCGTGCCGACGTGGCCGATTGCGTGTTCTGCCAGATCGCGGCCGGGCAGCTGCCCGCCCACGTGGTGCTGGCCGACCAGCTGGTGGTGGCCTTCCTGGATGCCCGGCCGTTGTTCAAGGGCCACGTGCTGGTGGTCACCCGTGAGCACTACCCGACCCTGGCCGACCTGCCGGAGGAGCTGACCGGGCCGCTGTTCAGCCGGGTCCGCCGGATCAGTGCCGCGCTGCCGGCCGCGCTGGGGGCGCAGGGCACCTTCGTCGCGCTCAACAACGTGGTCAGCCAGAGCGTGCCGCATCTGCATGTGCATGTCGTTCCCCGGACCCGGGGGGACGGCCTGCGCGGCTTCTTCTGGCCACGGCAGAAGTACGCCAGCGAGGCCGAGGCCGCCAGCTATGCGCGCCGGATCGCCGGCGCGCTCGGGGCCGGGGCGGGTACGCCGCCTGGCCGGTAGGCGGCGGCTGGCGTTAGCTGCGCCACCGGCCCGCGGCGCCTATCGTCGGAATATGGCCGAATGGTGGTCGATCGAGGTATTCCACGGCGAGCTTGCCGCCGGCCGGTGGCGCGACACCTATGCGTCCAGGCTGATCGAGTCCGCGGTGACGGCCAGGGCCACCAGCTGGGAGTGGCACGAGCACCGGTTCGGCGTCGTCTTCGAGGTCGAGTTCGGGGACGAGGCTGACTGGGAGGCCTTCCGCTCCATTCCCGCCGTGCAGGCGGCACTGGACGCGGTGCCCGACCCGGTGAGCGGGCTGCTGGTCTACCGGGGCCGGGGTGGCGGTGCGGGCGCCGGGTCGCCGCGGCATCCCCGCCCGGCCGCGGGTGCGGGTGCGATGTCCCTGCCTGAGCCTGGGGCGGAGCCGCGGCTGAATCTCACCGAGGCAGAGCCGCCCGACCCGGTCCGGGTGGCCAGCCCTGCCTGACCGGCAGGTGCCGGGGCGGGTGAGCCGTGCCCGGTCCGCGGGAACTGAACCGGTGTTCGGCCGGCGACGGGCCGCCGAGAGTGCAGGATGGAGGAATGAGGGATATTCAAGCCACCGCTGACGGGCTGCGCGCGGCGATCGAGCGGAGCGGCTACTACCCGGGCCTGGTCGCTGACGCGGTCTATGCCACGCTCGGCTCGGAGCTGGTCGTCTCGTTCTTCGTCCACCACGACGCGCTGTTCGACCCCGGCATGGAGGTGCGCCGGCACATGAGCGTGCTGGTGCTGACGCCCACCAGGCTCATCTATTCGCACACCGACGAGAATCCCGCCGAGGAGCCGGGCGCGCGCCCGCAGGCGGAGACGAGCACCGAGGCGGTCCGGTTCTCCCGGATCTCATCGGTGGCGGTGACCCGGGTGGTGCCGGACCCGGCGTCGTACGTCCCGGGTGTGACGACGCCCAGCGAGGTGGTGCTGACCATCGGCTGGAACGCGATGTCCCGGGTGGAACTCGAGCCGGCCCACTGCGGGGATGAGAACTGCGAGGCCGATCACGGGTACAGCGGCACCATCAGCGCCGATGACCTCGGGCTGCGCGTCAGCGAGGCGGCCGATGGCGAGGAAGCGGTGGCGCAGGTCCTCGCCTTCGCCGCCGCCCTGGCCGCGGCCACCGCTGACCCGGGCCACTGATGAGCGGGCTGATGCCAGCCGAGCCGACAGTCGCGCCGGTACTGCCCCATTACGGTGAGCGCAGCCTTCCCGATCTCGCCTCCTCCCTGCTCGCCTCGCTCGGCGTGCCCGCCGAGCCGAACCCGCTGTCGCTGCCGCCGTCCGGCCGCGCCTGCCTGCTGGTGGTCAACGGGCTGGGCTGGGAACTGCTGCGCGACCATCCGGCCGCCGCCCCGTTCCTGTCCGAACTGGCCGTGCACGGCGGGCCGCTCACCGCCGGCTTCCCGGCCACGACGGTGACCAGCCTGAGCTCGCTCGGCACCGGCCGGGCGCCGGGACAGCACGGGATGCTCGGCTACCAGGTCGCCATTCCCGGGCAGCCCAAGCTGCTGAACGGCCTGCGCTGGGACAGCTCGGTTGACCCGCTGGCCTGGCAGCCCGGCGAGACCGTCTACCAGCGGGCCGCGGCAGCGGGGGTGAGCGCCTTCCGGGTGGCGGCGCCGTCGCTGGAGAACACCGGACTGTCCATCGCGGTGATGCGCGGTAACAGCTACCGGCCCGCGGACAGCCTGGGTGCGCTCGCGGCGGAGGCGGCGGCTGCCCTGCGGGCCGCGGACCGTGCCCTGGTGACCGTCTACCACGGGCAGCTGGACAGCACCGGGCACGTGTTCGGGTGCGGGTCCGACGCCTGGCGGTACCACCTCGGCCACGTGGACAAGCTGGCCGAGCAGCTGGCCAGTGCCATCCCGGCAGGCACACCGCTGTACGTCACCGCCGACCACGGGATGGTCGATGTCGGCCCGGCTGACCGGATCGACGCGGACACCACGCCGGGCCTGCTGGATGGCGTCGCGCTGCTGGGCGGTGAGCCGCGGGCTCGCCACGTCTATGCCGTCCCCGGGGCGGCCGCCGACGTGCTGGCAGGCGTGGCAGGCCATCGTTGGCAGCCGGGCCTGGGTGCTGTCCCGGGAGGAGGCCATCGAGGCCGGCTGGTTCGGCCCGGTGGAACCGTGGCTGGCCGGCCGCATCGGCGATGTGGTGGCGGCCCCGGCTGGATCCTGCGCGGTCATCGCCAGCAAGGCGGAGGGCCTGGAGTCCTCACTGATCGGCATGCACGGATCGCTCACCTCCGCCGACCAGCTCGTGCCGCTGCTGCGGCTGGGCGTTCCCTGACCCCTGTGGGGGCCGCGACGGCCGGGCGGAAGTTATCCACAACCAGCTGTGGATAAGTAGTGGCTGCGGGAAGCCGTCCAGCGGACAGCCGTCGTGGCCATGAGCGGGATCCGCGGTGCCGCGGCCAGGACATCAGGGAGGGTGGCGCTCCTGGCAGCGGACGGATGCGGAAAGAAGGGACGCATGTGGCGCCGCTGATTGATGTGGCCTCGCTGGCGCGCAGCCTGGCCGGTGGGCCGGGCCCGGTGCTGCTCGACATCCGCTGGCGGCTCGGTGGGCCGCCCGGGCTGGCCGGCTACCGGGCCGGGCATCTGCCGGGTGCCGTGTTCGTGGACCTCGACCGCGACCTGTCCGGGCCGCCGGGGGCGGGCGGCCGTCATCCGCTGCCCGCGGCGGCCCGGTTCCAGGCGGCCATGCGCCGGGCCGGCGTCCGGGACGGCCGCGATGTCGTGGTGTACGACGAGGCGGACGCGATGGCCGCCGCCCGCGGCTGGTGGCTGCTGCGGTATTTCGGCCACGACCGGGTCCAGGTGCTGGACGGCGGCTATCGCGCCTGGGTGGCGGGCGGGCAGCCGGTGGCCACCGGCGACGAGCACGCGGCTCCGGGCGACTTCACCGCCCGGCCGGGTGGCCTGCCGCTGCTGGACGCTGCCGGGGCCGCCGGGCTGGCCCGGCACGGGCTGCTGCTGGACGCACGGGCGGCCGAGCGCTACCGGGGGGACACCGAGCCGGTCGACCCGGTGGCCGGCCACATCCCCGGTGCGGTGAGCGCGCCCGCCGACGGCAGCCTCGGCCCGGACGGGCGGTTCCTGCCACCGGACCGGCTGCGGGCCCGGTTCGCCGCGCTGGCTGCCCGGGGCGGGGCGACGGCCGTGGCCCCGGCCGGGGTGGGTGTCTACTGCGGGTCCGGGGTGACCGCCGCCCACGAGGTGCTGGCATTGGCACTGGCCGGCCAGGTGGCCGCGCTGTATGCCGGTTCCTGGTCGCACTGGATCACCGACCCGGGACGCCCGGTCGCCACCGGCCCGGCGCCCGGCTGACGGCGGCGGCTGGTGGTTCTTCCCCGCCGGCTGGAACGGATCGCACAGGTGGCGCGTCTTATGGATGCGGTCCGGCTGGCCCCGCCCGGCGGGGCGGCGGCGACTGCTAGAACGGAGCCAGAGATGACGACGCGCAACAGGGGACGAGGGACGTTGCGGTGGGCGTTGCTGGCCATGTTGGTGGCTGGTGCACTGGCCGGTGGGGCGGCCTGCGGTCCGGTGACCGCTGGGCCGTCCGGCTCGCCGTCCACGGGGACGCGCGGCGCCACCGCCACCAGCACCCCGGCCACGGCCGCGAGCAGCACGGTGCCCGCCAGCGCCGCTCCGCTCTGCCAGAACGTCAGCCACCTGAACACGCTGGTGGTCAGCCTGGCCGGTGGGCTGGCGCGGAGCGATCTGCCTGTGGCGCTGCCGGCCGGCATCACCTTCCGCGATCCGGCCCGGGTGCAGGCGGTCGCGGCCGCGCTGTGCGCGCTGCCCGCGGCCGGGCCCGTCCCGGCCGGTTGCCCGGCCGACTTCGGCGGCAGTTACCGGCTCGTCTTCACGGCCGGCGAGCAGGCTTATCCGCCGGTCGTGATCAAGGCGACCGGCTGCCGTACCGTGTCCGGCCTGGGGCCGGTCCGGACCACCTCCGCGGTGTTCTGGGCGTTGCTGGCCAGGAAGCTGGGCACCCGGCACTAACCGGCGGCACCCCGGCCGCGCCGTAACAGCTGACCGTGCGGCCGCCGCCAGTTCCGGTGTGGCCTGCCTGGTCACGGGGGCGGTGCGAGGTCGTGCCGGCCGGTGAGCACCAGCCAGGTGACCGCCCCGGTCAGCACCGCCGCCGAGGCCGGCGTCCAGCCGGCAGCGATGACCGCCGCCGCCACTACCGCCGCCGCCGCCACCAGCCGCACCAGCAGCACGGAGGGTCGGCCGCGGCCAGCCCGCGCCGGCAAGCGGGCCAGGCCGATGAGCGCCCGGTCCCAGGGCCGGGCGTGGCTCGTTGGCGGGCCGCCGGTTGTGGCCGGCCCATCCGAAGTTACCGGCCCATCCCAGGCCGCCGGCCCGGGCACGACAGTCAGGTCGGGCACCTCGGTAAGGTCGGCCAGTGCCTCGGCCCGGCCGGACTGAGTACGCAGGGCGGTGTATGCCGCCGCGGCGGCCGCGAACCGGGCCGGGTCACCACCATCGGCGCGGTCAGGATGGGTGGCCGCAGCGACCCGTCGCCAGGCCGCCCGCACCTCGTCGTCGGTGACCCCAGCCCGGGCCGGTAAACCCAGGGTGGCGAACGGGCCCGGCCCGGCTGGCTGGCTCACCTGGGCTCACCGCCGAACGCCTCATCCAGCAGTGGGCCGGCATCTGGCGGCCTGGCCTGCCCACGGCCGTCGGCCGGCCCGGCCGGCGGCCTCGCCCGGGCGGGTGCCTGCCGTGGCGGCGGGCCATGGTGCGCAGTCCTTCCCGTTACCGCGGCCGGGGCCGCAATCAGTCGTTTGACCTGGACGAACGTCACGCCGCCTCGGTAGATGTAGGCCGCCTGGCCGACCCCCAGCGACCGGATGAGGGCGGGATCGGCCACCGGCGCCTGCCGCATCCGGGAGACGCCGTCCCGGTGCCACACCGGCACCCGCAGCACCCGGCGGGCGGTGTCGGCCGCCAGGCGGCTGCCCGCCAGCCCAGTCACCGGTTCGGGGTAGGGCGTGCGCAGCAGCCAGATGCCCCCGTCGGCGGTGGCCGCGATCCGGTACCGTTCGTCCTCGCCGGCGGCCAGGCCCGGCCAGGACTGGGCGGACACCTGCACGGCCAGGCCGAGGGACCTGGCCCGTTCGTACAGCTGCCAGATCGGCAGCCGACGCGCCACCGCGCTGAACTCATCGACCGCCAGCAGGATGTCCCGGCCCTGGCCCTGGCCCCGGCCGCGGGTGGCGAAATCGGCGAGGAGGTCGACCAGTGCCCGCGCCTGGGCCTCGGCGACCGCGATCTCGGACGTGCCCTCCAGGATGCAGTACCAGGCGTCGGCATCGGCGAACCCGCCCGGGCCATCCAGGCCATCACCCAGGCGGCGGAACAGCGTGCGGAACCGCAGCGCGATATCGCCGATGTGTCCCGCCGCCGAGCGCAGCAGGGCCGCGTCCCCGGCCTGGCCGGCTGGGTACGCGGCGGCCAGCCAGCCGGCGTCCAGCCGGGCGAGGAAGTCGGCCGTGCTGGCGGGCGGCCCGGCGGGGGCGCCGACCGCGAGCGCCACCACCGCCTCCATCACGTCTGTGTAGTAGGCCGCGCCGCCGCTGCCGTGCTCGATCAGGTCGACCAGAGTGGTGGTGAGCTGCGGCGGTGGCAGCGCCCACAGGGACAGCCGCGCCTCGTCTGGCCAGACGGCGGTGGACCGGGCACCCGCCTCCCGCAGCACCCGGCGGGCCCGGTCGGCCACCCGCCGGGAGTCCGCCCCGCCCTTGCAGTCCAGCACCACCAGCAGCGGCCGCGCGCCATGCCCGGCCGCGTGCCGCTGGAGCCCGCGGGCCAGGAAACCTGCCCACAGTCTCAGCAGCAAAGTTGTCTTTCCGGTCCCGGTGGTGCCGATCACCACCTGGTGTGAGCGGAGCCGCTGGTAGGGGAGGGCGGCCAGGACCGCCGTCCGGTGCCCGGCGGTGCGGATGACCGCACCGGCCACCACCTCCCCGCCCCGGGACAGCAGTGGTACCGCGCCGGGCGCGGCGATCCGGGCCTGGGCAGCCCGGACCTGGTGCCGCCACTGGCGCTGGTCGAATGCCACCGGAGCGGTGGGGGAGAGCCCGCCAGCCCCGGTCCGCATCGCATACCCCCGCCGCGACCAGGCGAGGCCGCCAGCCAGCAGGCCCGCCGGCACCGCCACCGGGGCGATGGTCACCGCCGCCGGTGCTACCGCACCAGCAGCGGCGGCGTGCCACATCGCCAGCCAGGCCAGATACGGAGCGGCCACCACCCGCGGCCAGGAGCGGGTGGCGAGAGCGGTCGCGGCCAGCCACACCACCACCGCGGGCAGGCACCATGCCGCGGCCCGGTAGAGCCGGGCCGGTGGCCAGCCCGCCAGCCAGGCGGCCGCCACAGCGCCCGCCGCCACCAGTGAGACCGGCGCCGCGGCCAGCGTCACGGCGAGCCCGGCCAGCAGCACGGTTACCCGGGCCAGCAGCCGCAGGCCGGCCAGGAACAGGTAGAGGCGGATCACCGGGCGCCGCCGGGCAGGGCCGCACCGGGCGGCAGCGCGCGAATCTCCACCCTGGCCGCCAGCAGGCCGGTCTCCGCCCTGGCCCGGGTCACCACCGGCCGGGCGGCGGGCGAGCACAGATACAGGACGCGGGCGTGGCGGGGCGGGCGGCCGGGCTCGCGGGCCTGTGCCGCCGGGCAGCCATAGTCACCGGTCCTGGTGAGGATCTCCCGCATGATCGCGGCGGTCCTGGCCAGCGTCTTCCTGGTCAGCTCGGCCTCGACCGCCCAGCATTCGCCCGCCCAGGCCACCGGCGCGCCGTCCGGCCAGTGGATCTCCGCGTCCGGGAGATGCTCCCGTAACCCGACCCGGCCGCCCATCCGGGCCCGCAGCCGGCGCTCGCTGCGCCAGAACGCGGCCACGGCCTGGTAGCTCCCGGTGGCTTCCAGGGCGAGCCGGACCTCGGTCACCGCCCGCAGGTGAGCCAGCCGGGATAAGGCGGGTGGAGTGGCCGGGAACGGCAGCCCGCAGGCGGCCAGCCCGGGCCGGGTCAGCCACACCCAGGCCGGGCCCGGGCCGATGCGCGCCAGTTCAGCGTGCCTGGATCGCCGCCACCGGGCGGCGATGGCCCGCGCCCGCGGCTCGCCGACCCCCAGCACCGCCGCTAACTGGTCCAGTTGCACCGCGTACATCTCGGCGGTGAACAGCATGCCCGCGATGTCGCGGTCGGCGAGGTGGGCGGGGACGCTGGCGGTGGCACCGCCGGGGCGGGTGGGCATGTGCTAACTACACCACGCGGTGGCAACGCAGGGTAAGCAGCCGCGGTGATATGGGGTCATTGGCCGCGCGACACGGGGTAAGAACTGGTGTTCGCCCGGCCGGTGAGGCAGAATACTGACCGGAATACTGCTGGCACCGCTGCGGCGGCCGTGGCTGTCTGCGCACGGAACCGAGGTCGTTGGGGAAGACGCACCTCGATCCGTTTCGCAGGGGAGGCCCCGGGTGTCTGTTCGTGGCGTGCTGCAGGTTCATTCGGCGCCCCCGGCGCTGTGCCCGCATATCGAGTGGGCGGTGGCCGGGGTCCTTGGCATGACCGTCGACCTGGCATGGGTGAATCAGGCCGCGGCACCGGGAATGGTCCGCGCCGAGCTGAGCTGGCAGGCGCGGCCCGGCACCTCGGCGGCGATCGCATCGGCACTGGCTGGCTGGAACCGGCTGCGGTTCGAGGTCACCGAGGAAGCCAGCCCGGGCTGCGACGCGGTCCGCTATAGCTATACGCCCAGCCTGGGGCTGTTCTCAGCGGTCACCATGGCCAACGGCGACCTCGTGGTGCCGGAGAGCCGCCTGCGGGCGGCGATAACGGTGGCCGCCGCCGCCGCGTCCGGCGTGGTCGCCCGGCCCCGACTCGGTGCGCTTGGCCCGGCCGCCGAACCTCCGCCCAGCCTGGCGGAGGAGATTTCGCGGCTGCTCGGCCAGCCGTGGGATGACGAACTGGAGCCTTTCCGGTGCGCCAGTGACGGCGCCCCGGTCCGCTGGCTGCACGCCACCGGCTGACCGCCGCCGGGGCACCGGTAACCTGCCCTGTGTGAACGACCTGGCGGCTTCCCGGAAGGTACTGCTGGACTGCGACCCGGGGATCGACGACGCGCTCGCCATCGCCTTCGCGTGCGGGCATCCGGGCCTGGATCTGCGGGCGGTCACCACCGTGGGCGGCAACGTGCCGCTGGCGCAGACGACCGTCAACGCGCTCAGCGTGCTCGAACTGTCCGGCCGCCCGGACGTGCCGGTCGCCGCGGGCAGCCCCGGCCCGCTGCTGCAGCCACTGGCCGACGCCCGCCTGGTGCATGGCGAGACCGGGCTGGGGGACGCCCGGCTGCCCGCGCCCGGCCAGCAGGCGGTGGCTGCCCACGCCATCGACTTCATCTACGAGACGGTCAGCGCGGCGCCGGGGGAGATCACCCTGATCGCCACCGGCCCGCTGACCAACGTCGCGCTCGCGCTGCGGCGGTATCCCGGGCTGGCCGGGCAGGTGGCCGACTTCGTGATCATGGGCGGGTCGGCGGGCCGCGGCAACGTCACCCCGGCCGCCGAGTTCAACATCGCCACCGACCCGGAGGCGGCCGCGATCGTGTTCGCCGCGGGCTGGCGGGTGACGATGACCGGGCTCGACGTCACCTTGCAGACCAGGACCGACGGCGCGGTCTGGGAGCGGATGCGCGGGCTCGGCCGGCTCGGCCGCGACCTGCTGCTGCCCGCACTCGGCGGCTACCGGGCCGCCGAGACCGCACCCGGCCACGACGGGCCGTCCGGGGACACCGGTGAGCCTGGCCACGGGGACCCGGCTGGCTCGGGCGGGCTCGCCCGCGGCCCGGCCGTGCACGACGTGTGCGCGCTGGCACTGGTGGCGCAGCCGGGGCTGTTCGGCTGCCAGCCGGCCCGGGTCGAGGTGGAGACCGCCGGCCGGTGGACGGCGGGCATGACCGTGACCGACTTCCAGGTGCCTCCCGAGCGGTGCAACGCCCAGGTCGCCATGTCGATCGACGTTCCCCGGTTCTGGGACAGCGTCTTCGCCGCCTGGTCCCGCCTCCCTGCCGCCCAGCAGCGGGGGGTGGGCCAGTCGCGCTAGAGCGGGATGTTGCCGTGGCCGCCGCGGACCTGCGGTGCCTCGGCGATGGCGCGGGCGATCGCTTCCCGGGTCCGGCTCGGCTCGATGACCTCGTCTACCACCCCGAGCGCCTGGGCGCGGGCGAGGCCGCCTGACTCCTGCTCGTGCTCGGCGGCCAGTTCCGCCTCCACCTCGTGCAGCTTCTCCGGCGGCACGTCGGCCAGGGTGCGGCGGTGCAGGATGCGGATCGCGGCCACCGGCCCCATCACCGCGATCTCGGCCCCTGGCCAGGCGAACACCCTGGTGGCGCCGAGCGCGCGGGAGTTCATCGCGATGTAGGCGCCGCCGTAGGCCTTCCGGGTCACCAGGGTCACCCGGGGCACGACCGCCTCGGCGAACGCGTGCAGCAGTTTCGCGCCGCGCCGCACCACGCCATCCCATTCCTGCCCAACGCCTGGCAGGTACCCGGGCACGTCCACGACCACGACCAGTGGCACGCCGAACGCATCGCACATGCGCACGAACCGGGCCGCCTTCTCGGCCGAGGTGGCGTCCAGGCAGCCACCCAGCCGGAGCGGGTTGTTGGCGATGACGCCCACCGTCCGGCCCGCCAGCCGGCCGAGCATCGTCACCACGTTCGGCGCCCACCGTGGGTGCAGTTCAATGCCCGGCTCGTCCAGCAGCCCGCCCAGCAGCGGCTTCACGTCGTAGGCGCGGCGGGGCGAGTCCGGCAGGTAGGAGGCCAGGCTGTCCGGCCCGGCCCGGCCACCGGACTCCAGGTGCAAGGTCTCCGCCTGGACCGTGTCGAGCTGGACCCGGCTCAGGTCGATGCTGCCCTGGCGGCCGAACAGGACGGTCAGTTCCCGCGCCCGGGCCAGCGCCTCGGCGTCGGATGGGGCGACCACGTGCACCACGCCCGACCGGCGGCTGTGCGGCTCGGGACCGCCAAGCCTGGCCATGTCCACGTCCTCGCCGGTCACGCTGCGCACCACGTCGGGCCCGGTGACGAAGATCCGGCCGTGCTCGGACAAGATCACCACATCGGTCAGCGCCGGGCCGTAGGCCGCGCCGCCCGCGGCGGCGCCCAGCACCACCGAGATCTGGGGCACCACGCCGGAGGCGCGGGTCATGGCGGCGAACACGGTGCCGACCGCGTGCAGGCTCTCCGCACCCTCGCGCAGCCGTGCGCCGCCCGAGTGCAGCAGCCCGATCACCGGTACGCCATGGGCAATGGCCTCGTCATAGGCCGCCAGGATGGCCGCGCAGCCAGCGCTGCCCATCGCCCCGCCCTGCACCCGGGGGTCACTGGCGTAGGCCATGGCCAGCACTCCGTCGATCTCCCCGGCCGCGGCCAGCGCGCCGCTGTCGTCGTGCGGGGTGAGCAGCCGCAGCGTGCCCGGGTCGAACAGGGCGGCGAGCCGTGCCTCGGGATCCCGGCTGATGGCCGCCGGGTGGCT
This sequence comes from uncultured Actinomycetes bacterium, assembly GCA_963837105.1. Lineage (GTDB taxonomy): Bacteria > Actinomycetota > Actinomycetes > Streptosporangiales > Streptosporangiaceae > UBA9676. The sequence goes on from CAWIMG010000027.1 coordinate 305,371, forward strand.
GGGCTGCCCGCTGGCGGCAGCCGGGCTGGCCGCCGGGGCCTGGCCGGTCTTGGTGGCGCTATCCAGAACGGTCACGGCGTCTCCTCGCGATCACTGGGGAGCAGGGGCTAGGCAGCGGTGAAGGCGAGGCAGACGTTGTGCCCGCCGAAGCCGAAAGAGTTGTTCAGCGCTGCCATCGGCTCGCTGCCGTGCGGGGTGAGTTCCCGCGCCATGGTGGCGATATCGACGCCGGCTTCGTCGTCGGGATCGTCCAGGTTGATGGTCGGCGGGGCGACCCGGTCGCGGAGCGCCAGAATGGTGGCCACCGCCTCCAGCGCGCCGGCCCCGCCGAGCAGGTGGCCGGTCATGGATTTGGTGGCGGACACCACGACGCCCGGCGCGGCCGGGCCAAGGGCGGCCGCGATCGCCTGGCCCTCGACCGTGTCGCCGGCCGGGGTGGAGGTGGCGTGCGCGTTGACATGCACCACCTGCTCGGGGCTGAGCCCGGCGTCGGCGAGTACCCGCTGGATGGCCAGCACGATGCCGGTCCCGTCCGGGTCGGGCTGGGCGATGTGATGGGCGTCGGCCGAATAGCCGGTGCCCGCCGCGACCGCGTGCACCCGCGCGCCGCGGGCCGCCGCGTGGGCGGCCGATTCCAGCACCACCATGCCCGCCCCCTCGCCGAGCAGGAACCCGTCCCGGCCCTTGTCGAACGGGCGGGACGCGCGTTCCGGCTCGTCGTTGCGGGTGGACAGGGCGCGCATGGCGGCGAAGGCGGCGATGTTCAGCGGGATGATCGCCGCCTCGGTGCCGCCGGCGACGACCACATCGGCCCGGCCGGACCTGATCATCTCGATGGCGTAGCCGATGGCCTCAGCGCCGGACGCGCAGGCGCTGACCGGGGTGTGTACCCCGGCCCGGGCGGTCAGCTCGATCCCGATCCAGCCGGCCGAGCCGTTGGGCATCAGCATCGGGACGGTGAACGGTGACATCCGCTGCCAGCCCTTTTCCCGCATCGTGTTGTAGCCATCAATGATGGAGGCGATGCCGCCGATGCCACTGGCCACCGCCACCCCGAGCCGCTCCGGCTCGACCGTGGGTGCGCCCGCGTCAGCCCACGCCTCCCGCGCCGCCACCATGGCGAACTGCTCGCACCGGTCCATCCGGCGCGCCTGCACGCGGTCGAGCACCGTCGCCGGGTTGACCGCGGCGGGCGCGGCGATCTGGACCGGCAGGTCCGGCCCGAAGTCGCTCGGGAGCATCCGCGCGCCGCTTTTCCCTGCCAGCATGGCGGCCCAGGTCGAGGTGACGTCACCGCCCAGTGGCGAGGTGGCGCCGAGGCCGGTGACCACGACGCTTGGCTGGTCTGCGCACACTGTGAATCGCTCCTTCGCATCCGTGCCGCGACGCTGCGGCGACCGCGGGGATCAGCCCGCGGCGGGGACGGCCGGCCTCAGGCCGACACGCCCGCGCCGCGGACGTAGTCGATGACGTCCTGCACGGTCTTGAGGTTCTTCAGCTGGTCGTCCGGGATCTCCACCCCGAACTTGTCCTGCGCGGCGACCGCGATCTCAACCATCGACAGCGAGTCGATGTCGAGGTCGTCCACGAAGCTCTTGTCCGGGGTGACCTGGTCGGCCGGGACACCGGCGACCTCATCGATGATTTCGCCGAGGCCGGACAGGATTTCTTCTTGGGTCATGGCCATGTGCCTGTCTTCTCCTTCTTGGGTTGTGGTTGGCCCGGGTTCAGGGCCCCGGCGCCAGGGCCCGGCTAGGGTACCGTGATCACCTGCGCGGCGTAGCTGATGCCAGCCCCGAAGCCGAGCAGCAGCACGGCATCGCCGGAGCCGATCTCGCCGCGCTCGATCATGCGGGACAGCGCCAGCGGGATCGATGCGGACGAGGTGTTCCCGGCGTGCACGATGTCGTCGGCGACACGCGCCTGCGGTGCGCCGATCCGGCGGGCGATCCCCTCGATGATCCGCAGGTTCGCCTGGTGTGGCACGAACGCCGCCAGCTCGGTCGGGTCAACGCCGGCCAGTTCGCAGGCCTTCTTCGCGACCGGGTGCAAGGCGGTGGTCGCCCAGCGGAAGACCGCCTGGCCCTCCTGGAAGATGAACGCGTTCCGGTCCTTGATGTAGATCTTGTCGGCCATGTTGCCGTCGCTGCCCCAGACCACCGGCCCGATACCTGGCCCGGTGTCCTCGTCGGCCGGGCCGACCACCGCCGCACCGGCCCCGTCGGCGAAGATGATGCAGGTCGAGCGGTCGGTCCAGTCCACCCACTGGGACAGCTTCTCGGCGCCGATCACCAGCACGTGCCGGGACGAGCCCGCCCGGACCGCGTCGCTGGCGGTGCCGAGCGCGTAGCAGAACCCGGCGCAGGCGGCGTTCAGGTCGTAGGCGCCGGGCGCGACGATGCCGAGCCGGGTGGCCACGGTGGCGGCGACGTTGGGAATCGGGGCCTCCGGCGTGCAGGTGGCCACGATCACCAGATCGATGTCACCGGCGGCCAGGCCGCTGGCTGCCAGCGCCTTCCCGCCGGCCGCGACCGCCATGTCGGCGACGGTCTCGTCCGAGGCGGCGATACGCCTGCTGGCGATGCCGACCCGGCTGCGGATCCACTCGTCGGTGGTGTCTACCGAGACCGCCAGGTCGTCGTTGGTGATGACCTTGGCCGGCTGGTAGCCGCCAAACGCCAGGATCCGGGCACCCGGTGCAGCCTCGGTCAGTTGCATCGGGACCCTGCCTTTCGGTTGCCTGTGGTGGATTTCACTCGGTGCCATCCGGCAGCAGCCTGATCAGCGGCTGGCCAACGTTGACCGGGTCGCCGTCCTCGACCAGCCATTCCACGATGGTGGCCGGGAAGGAAGGCGCGATGGCGTGCTGGCCGGATCGGACCTCGACGTGCCCCAGCGGGGCGCCGGAGCAGACGCTCACGCCCGCCGCCAGCGGCCCACCACCGCCACCAGCCCGGAAGGTGCCGTTCTGCGGCGCGACCAGCAGCCGCCATTCCGGCACATGGCCGCTGTCATGCGGGTTCTGGGTGCCGTACTCGGCCAGCAGCGACCGCCCGGCGGCCAGGTCATCCGGGGTCTTCAGGGCCAGCGTCGCCACCCCGGGCAGCGCCCGCCGGGCCAGGCCGGTCAGGGTGCCGCCGGGCAGCAGTTCGATGAGGGTGCTGGCGCCCAGCGAGGCCATGGTGGCCATGCACGCCTGCCACTGGACCGGCGCGCTGACCTGGGCGATGATCCGCTCCAGCCAGTCGGCGCCGGAGGTGACGGCCGCGCCGTCCAGGTTGGACAGCAGCACGATCGCCGGGTCGTGCGTGGTGACCCCGGCGGCGGCGGCACGCAGGGCGCCGGTGGCCGGGGCCATGTGCGGGCTGTGGAACGCCCCCGCTACCGAGAGCGGCCGCAGCCGGGTCCCGGCCGGCGGGTCCGCGTCCAGCGCCGCCAGCTGGGCCATGGTGCCTGCCGCGACGATCTGGCCCGTGGTGTTGATGTTCGCCGGGGTGAGCCCGTGCGCGGCCAGGGCCGCGAGCACGTCGGCCTCGGCGCCGCCGAGGATGGCGGTCATGCCGGTGGGCTGGGCGGCGGCGGCCTGCGCCATCGCCCGGCTGCGCACGGCGATCAGGCGCATCGAGTCTTCCGGGCTGACCACCCCGGCGATCGCCCCGGCGGCGAGTTCGCCGACGCTGTGCCCGGCCGCGATGCCGCCCTGCCGCTGGGCCTGGGCCAGGTCACCGCAGAGTGCCTGGGTGGCCGCGATGGCCGCGGCGACCAGCAGCGGCTGGGCGACGGCGGTGTCACGGATCTCGTCCGCCCCGGCGGTGGTGCCCGACCGCGACCAGGTCGCATCCGGCCAGGTCTGACCAGGCGGCGATGCGGTCAGCGAAGCCTGGGATCTCCAGCCAGGGAGCCAGGAAGCCCGGAGTCTGCGCGCCCTGGCCCGGCGCTGCGAAGACGAGCATGTCTTCTACCCTGCACTGTAGAACTCCGCCACTCCGATGCCGAAGCACACGAACTTTGGCCGGTGGTTCATGTCAGAATGCTACAAACTATGTTCGCTTGTGAATCAGGCGGCCGAGCGCGACGGCGACCCACAGGGTGAACCCGTCGCGGCCGCGGGACGGGCTGAGCCCGGTCAGCTCACTGACCCGGCGCAGCCGGTAGCGCACGGTATTCGGGTGCACAAACAGCAGCCGTGCCGTCGCTTCCAGTGAGAAGCCCTGCTCAAGGTAGGTGATAACGGTCTCGGTCAGGGCCGACCCGCCGCTTAGCAGCGGCTCGTATACGTCCTCGATCAGCTCGGCCCGGGCGGTGACGTCGCCGTCGAGCGCCCGCTCGGGCAGCAGGTCGGACGCACTCACCGGCCGCGGCGCGTCGGGCCAGGCGTCGGCGGCGCGCAGCCCGGCCAGCGCGGCGGCCGCCGACCGGGTGGCCGAGGTCAGGTCGGCGGTCACCGGCCCGACCACTAGCGGGCCGGGCCCGAACCGGCCCGCGAACTGCTGTGTGGCCGTCAGCGGGTCGGCGGTGCCGCCCAGCACCACCACCAGCGTGCTGCCCTGGACCCCGGCCAGCAGGTCCAGCCGGGCCCGGCGGGCGATCGCCCGCAGGTCGTCGATCAGTCGCTTCCGGCTCGCCGTCGGCGGCACCGGCGATCACCGCCACCGGGGAGGACGACCAGTTCAGCGCCGATGCCCAGGACTTGAGCCCCTCGCCGGCGTCGCCGCGCACCAGCGAGTCCACCACCAGCGCCTCCAGCCGGGCGTCCCAGGCGCCGCGGGCCTCGGCGGTCCGCGCGTACACCCGGGCGGCGGCGAAGGCGACCTCGCGGGTGTAGCGCAGGACCGCCTCCCGCAGCTCGGCCTCCCCGCCGGGGGCGGCCAGCTCGTCCACCCGGGCCTCCACCACGTCGATGGTGATCCGCACCATCTCGACCGTCTGCTGGAGGGAGACCGCCCGGGCCAGCTCCCGTGGCGCGGTGCCGAACACCTCACCCGCCACCGCCCGGCGGCCCCATTCGGGATGCCTCACCCAGTCCATGAAGGCGGCGATGCCCGCCTGTGCGACCAGCCCGATCCAGGACCGGTTCTCCGCCGACATGGCGCGGTACCAGGGCAGCCGGCGCTCCATCGCGGCCACCGCGTCGGTGCCGAGTGAGCTCATCGCCCGCTGGAGGCGCTCGATCGTCTCCTCGCGGACCCGCCCGCCAGTGGCGGGCTCATCAGCTGCCGGGAGGTCCGGGCCTGCCGTCATCCTCCCAGGGTGCCACGCCCGGCCGCGGTCAGGCGCTGGGGGTGATGGAGGTGTGCACCGGGACGTCCAGCCGGTACTGCTCGACCGCCTTCCGCACCGTCTCCGGTGTCACCTCACCGAGCCGGGCCAGCTGCGCCAGCACGGCCGCGGTGATCGACTCCGCGTCAACGTGGAAGTAACGGCGGGCGGCGGGGCGGGTGTCGGACAGGCCGAACCCGTCGGTGCCCAGTGAGCTGTACAGGCCCGGCACCCAGCGGGCGATCTGGTCCGGCACCGCGCGCATCCAGTCGCTGACCGCTACCACCGGTCCCGGCTGGCCGTCCAGCGCCTGGGTGACAAAGGGAACCCGCTGCTCGGCGTCGGGGTGGAGCAGGTTCCACTCCTCGCAGGCCAGCGCCTCCCGGCGCAGCTCCGTCCAGGAGGTGGCCGACCACGCGTCGGCGGCGACCCCCCAGTCCTCGGCGAGCAGCCGCTGCGCATCCAGCGCCCAGCGGACGGCGACGCCGGAGGCGAGAATGTGCGCCCGGGCCGGGCTGGCGGCGGTGTCCCCGGCTGGCGCCGGCGCCTCCGGCGCCGGCGCGTACCGGTAGAGCCCGCGCAGGATGTCCTGCGCCAGCGCGGCGGTGCCGCCGGGGTAGCTGTCCGGCATGGCCGGCTGCTGGTACGGCTCGTTGTAGACGGTCAGGTAGTAGAAGATGTCCTCGCCGTGCGGATGCTCCGCCGTCGGCCCGTACATCCGGCGCAGCCCGTCCTGGACGATGACGGCCAGCTCATAGGCCCACGCCGCGTCGTAGCTGACGCAGGCGGGGCTGACCGAGGCGAGCAGCATCGAATGGCCGTCGTTGTGCTGGAGCCCTTCCCCGGCCAGGGTGGTCCGGCCGGCCGTCGCGCCGAGCAGGAAGCCGCGGCCCAGCTGGTCGCCGAGTGCCCACATCTGGTCGCCGGTGCGCTGCCAGCCGAACATCGAGTAGAACACGTACACCGGGATCATCGGCTGGCTGTGGGTGGCGTAGGCAGTGCCGGCCGCGATCACCGAGCCCATCGCCCCCGCCTCGCTGATGCCCTCGTGCAGGATCTGGCCCTGCTCGGACTCCTTGTAGGACAGCAGCAGCGCCCGGTCCACGGCCTCGTATTTCTGCCCGTGCGGCGAGTAGATCTTGGCGCTGGGGAACAGCGAGTCCATGCCGAACGTGCGCGCCTCGTCCGGGATCACCGGCACGAACCGGTTGCCGATCCCTGCGTCCTTCATCAGGTCCTTGAGCAGCCGGACGAAGGCCATGGTGGTGGCTACCGGCTGCTTGCCCGACCCCCGCTTCAGCTCGTCGTAGGTGCCGTCGCCGGGCAGCGGCAGCGGCTTGGCGCGGACCACCCGCTTGGGCAGGTAGCCGCCGAGCGCGGCCCGGCGCTCCCGCATGTAGCGGATCTCGTCGGAGTCCTCGCCCGGGTGGTAGTACGGCGGCAGCCCGTCCTCCAGCGCCTCGTCCGGGATCGGCAGGTAGAGCCGGTCGCGGAAGGCCTTCAGCTCGTCCACGGTGAGCTTTTTCATCTGGTGGGTGGCGTTGCGGCCCTCGAAGTCCGGGCCCAGAGTCCAGCCCTTGATCGTGTGCGCGAGGATCGCGGTCGGCTGCCCGACATGCTCGGTGGCGGCCTTGAAGGCGGCGTACACCTTGCGGTAGTCGTGGCCGCCCCGGGACAGGTTGCGGATCTGGTCGTCGGTGAGCTGATCGGCCATCGTCCGCAGCCGGGGATCGCCGCCGAAGAAGTTCTCCCGGGTGTAGGCACCCGACTCCACCGCGTAGGTCTGGAACTGGCCGTCCGGGGTGGTGTTCATCTTGTTGACCAGCACGCCGTCCACGTCCTGGGCGAGCAGCGGGTCCCAGTCCCGGCCCCAGATCACCTTGATCACGTTCCAGCCGGCGCCGCGGAACAGGGCCTCCAGCTCCTGGATGATCTTGCCGTTGCCACGGACCGGTCCGTCCAGCCGCTGCAGGTTGCAGTTGACGACGAAGGTCAGGTTGTCCAGTTCCTCCCGGGCGGCGACGCCGATCGCGCCGAGCGCCTCCGGCTCGTCCATCTCGCCGTCGCCGAGGAACGCCCACACCCGGGAACGGCTGGTGTCGGCGATCTGGCGGGCCAGCAGGTAGCGGTTGAACCGGGCCTGGTAGATGGCGTCGATCGCGCCCAGTCCCATGGACACGGTGGGGAACTCCCAGAAGTCCGGCATCAGCCGCGGGTGCGGGTAGGAGGGCAGCCCGCCGCCCGGGTGCGACAGTTCCTGCCGGAAGCCGTCCAGCTGCTCCTGGGTCAGCCGGCCCTCCAGGAAGGCACGGGCGTAGATGCCCGGCGCCGCGTGTCCCTGGAAGAACACCTGGTCGCCGGATTCACCGTGGTCCTTGCCGTGGAAGAAGTGGTTGTAGCCGACCTCGTACAGGCTCGCCGCCGACGCGTAGGTGGCGATGTGGCCGCCGACGCCCAGCCCGGCCCGGTTGGCCCGGGAGACCATGACCGCGGCGTTCCACCGGATGTAGGCACGGATGCGTCGCTCGGCATGCTCGTCGCCGGGGAACCAGGGCTCACGCTCGGGCGGGATCGTGTTGATGTAGTCGGTGCTGCGCAGGCCGGGCACCCCGACCTGCTGCTCCCGGGCGCGCTCCAGCAGCCGCAGCATCACGTACCTGGCCCGGCCCCGGCCGCGGGTGCGGACCACGGTGTCGAACGAGTCGACCCACTCCCTGGTCTCGTCCGGGTCGATGTCAGGCAGCTGGGTAGGCAGCCCGTCGCTGATGATCGAGAAGTGCTGGCGGCCAGCAGCCACGAGTTATCCCGCCTTCCGCGCGGATGGGCGGCTGGTCGCCGCCACGTGGACGGGGGTGGCCGGTCGCCGCCCCCGCGGTTCGGGAGTTGTCCAGACCAATTCTGGTGCCTGGGCGGCAGGTACGCACCTCCGGCCAGCCCCGCGAATCCACCTCTGGCGGGGGATGGCTCACCGGGCCAGGTGGGGTAGACCCGAAAGTGCGCAAAAGGTCATAGCTCTCAGGCTATGTGAGGCAGCTGAACCGTCAACGGAGGAGGCAGGGGCCATGCAGGCAGCGGTGGGAGACCGGCTCCACATCCATGGGCACGCCGTCGGTGACCCGGACCGGACGGGGGAGATCGTCGAAGTGAAGGGCCAGCAGGGCGGCCCGCCCTACCTGGTCAGGTTCGATGACGGGCACACCCGGCTGGTGTTTCCCGGACCGGACGCGGTGGTCGAGGCGAAGAAGGGGCGGGCACGCGGGGGCCGCGGCGGGGGCGGTGGCGCCGCCAAGGCACGGCCCGCGCGCAAGAAGGGCGGCCGGTAGCTGACCGTGCCCGGGTCAGGCCGGGCGGGCAGGGCCGGGTTGCGGCCGCGTTGGGTCGTTGCCACAGTCGTTGGGCATGAAGAGTGAAGTTATCGGGGTCCAGACCGGGCGGCGCGAAGCCGTGCACGACATCACCCAGGCCTGTGCCGAGTTCACGGGCCGGGTGGCCGGCCGGGGAGACGGGCTGCTGCACGTATTCGTCCCGCACGCCACCGCCGGGCTGGCACTGATCGAACTGGGCGCGGGCAGCGACGCCGATCTGCTGGCGGCGCTGGCGGATCTGCTGCCCGCCGACGGCCGGTGGCGGCACGCACACGGATCGCGCGGGCACGGGCGGTCGCATGTGCTGCCCGCGCTGGTCACGCCATTCCTGGTGATCCCGGTCCTGTCCGGGCGGATGGCGCTGGGCACCTGGCAGTCGGTCACCCTGGTCGATGTCAACCTGGACAACCCGGACCGCCAGGTCCGGCTCTCCTACCTCGGGTGAGGCAGACGGGAAGTGGGAAGGTTCCGGGCCAAAGGGTGGATTTGTTTGCCCGGGGGAGCAATATCTGGGGGCCTTGAGCACTTGCGCCGGGGGCCGACCCAGTGTGGACTGTGCGGCAAGCAGTGCCGGGATTTGAGGAGGAGTCAGTGAGCGCGACCGCGCGCCAGGCACAAGATCAACAGGGCCTGGCCGAGCGACTTGGCATCAAGCCAGGTCAGGTGGTGCAGGAGATCGGCTACGACGACGACTGCGACGAGCAGTTGCGGGATGCGATCAACCAGCAGAAAGACACCGAGCTTGTCGATGAGGACTATGACGACGTGGTCGACGTGGTCCTGCTGTGGTGGCGGGACGGGGATGGCGACCTGGTCGACGCCCTGGTCGATGCCCTGACACCACTCGCCGACGGAGGATACATCTGGCTGCTCACGCCCAAGGCGGGCCGGGACAACCACGTAGAGCCGAGCGACATCGGCGAGGCCGCACCGACCGCCGGACTGTCCCAGACGTCCAGCGTCAGCGCGGGACGTGACTGGCTCGGGACCCGATTGGTGGCACCCAAGGCCCGCCGCTGACCGTACGGGGCCGGGGGTGGCGCCCGGGTGGCAGACTGGGCGCGTCAGTGTCGCATATCCCCCTGAAAGGACCGGCGCATGGCGGTCGAGGTTGGCCAGGAGGCCCCGGATTTCGAGCTGAAGAATCAGCACGGCGAGCCCGTCCGGCTGTCGAGCTTCCGGGGCGCCAAGAATGTGGTGCTCGTGTTCTACCCACTGGCATTCAGCGGCGTGTGCAGCAGCGAACTGCGCGCGCTGCGCGACGACTTTCCCGAGGTGACACGGGACGACACCGAGCTACTGACGGTGTCCGTTGACTCGGTGTACGTGCTTCGCAAATGGTCGGACACGGAGGGGTTTCAATTCGGACTCCTGTCGGATTTCTGGCCGCACGGCGGGGTAGCCAGCCTCTACGGTGTGTTCAACGCGGACCGGGGCATGGCCTTGCGTGGGACGTTCATCATCGACAAGGCCGGCGTGGTCCGCTGGAAGGTTGTCAACCCCATTCCCGAGGCGCGTGACATCGCCGAGTACCAGAAGGCCCTGGCCGCTCTGGACTAGGCGGGCAGGCCCCACGGGGGAGCAGCGGAGGAGCGGGACACGATGCCCTGCTATCGCTGTGGCACGCGGCAGACCGACCCCGCCCGCGGGTACAGCCCGTGGCAGCGCGGCGTCCGCGGCGACCAGCAGGTACTGGTCTGCCCGGGCTGCCAGGGCGCGCACGACTGGACGGCCGACCTCGACCACTGCGGCCAGTGCGGCAGTGTCCGGCTGGTGCGCCGGCTGGGGGAGGTGGAGTGCCGGGAATGCGGTTTTGTCGCTTTGTCGGCAGAGGTGGCCACGGTGAGCCTGGACAGCGGGCAGGCTCCTGGGCTGTCCGAGGAAGTCGAGCGGGCGCTGGAGCGGGTGCTGGGACGTGGCGTTCAGCCCCCAGTGCGGGCGCCGCTGTCCTGAGCTGTTGCGCATCGGTACGCTGAGCCGGGGCCGGCTTCCCGCAGGGAGCCGTGCGGGCGCATAGCTCAGTGGTAGAGCACTCGCCTTACAAGCGAGGGGTCACTGGTTCGAACCCAGTTGCGCCCACCAGGTTTCCGCAGCTAGGTACGCTGCAAGGGACACTGATCAGAACTCAGCTCCTACAGAAGAGCCAAACCCAAAGCCAACACCACCGACCGCAGCCCACTCGCCGAGATGTCAGTGACAATCACCGGGGCCGCTGCGGCGCAGCCCCGGCGACCGGCAGAACCGAACCCGGCAGGCGCTGGCGTACATGGCGCAGAGCTTCGGGTTCGACAACGTCACCGAAGACTGGTAACCGCCGGGGCCCCGGCGAGAGCCGGTCAGGCAGTGATCATGGACGCGGAGGAAGCGTGAACGAAAGCGCTGCTGCATGAGGTGGGCCTAGCCACATCGACTACCCGCGCCATGAGCGCGCTCGGGCGGTCGCCCTCATCCTGGGCGCCTACCTGGCCATCAGCGGCCTGGTACGCCTGAGCTGACCTGGCATGCGGCCCGGCAAGGCAGGGGCATATGACGATGAAGGGGGAACCGCCTGAGAGCCTGATCACCGAAGGAGTTCGCAGCCTGGAGGTGCGCTGGATCTTTCCCGGGCCAGCTTGAGGCCGCAGTGGCCGGGTGGAGTCACGCGAGGACACCTACCTGCTGGATCCTCGGTTGCCTGGGTTGTCGGTGAAGGTCCGCGGGGGCGGGGCGCTGGAGGTGAAGGTGTACCACGGGACCCCCGGGATCCTCGAGGTGGCGGGCCGCGCCCGCGGCCGCCTCGAGTTCTGGCAGAAGTGGTCGTTCCCATTTAGCCCGCTCAGCCCCGGCAGCAAAGGCCCACCCGGCTGGAGGACGGTATGTAAGAGGCGGCGCATCGGCCGGTTCTCATCGGCCACTGGGCAGAAGGTGGCGCGCACCCCGGGGCTGGGCCAGCTGCCGCGGTGCGAGGTGGAACTCACCGAGGTACGCATGGGTGGTCAGGACTGGTGGACCCTGGGGTTCGAGGCGACCGCCCCACGCATCTGCTGCGCAGCGAACTCCAGGCCACCGCCCCGCTGGTGTTCGCCCACGCCCTGCCCGGAGGTATGCAACCCGGCCCCGGTGAATCCAGATCCTATGCGGAGTGGTTGGGCCAACAGCCCGGCGCCGGGAGCGACGCCGACGCCTGAAGACTGTCCCTCTGCCGAACCGACTGGCCCGCCCTTCAGCTCACCCAGGTCCAAGCCGTCGGCCAGGAAGCAGCCGGCTGAGGTCGCAGATGGACTCAGCGGAGTCTGGGCTCAGTCGTCGATCTCCTGCCAGACCGCTTGCTCGTCGTGCTCTTCCCAGCCGGCGCCTGGCAGGGCGATGGCCCAGCTGGTCCATGTCCCGGCCGGCCGGGCCGGGGCGGTCCTGACTCTGGCGCGGACGGCCATGCCGGGGGTGAGCTGCACGGGCGAGCGCAGCGGGGCGGTTGTCATCCCCCAGTGCGTCGGCGGATCGCCGGGTCCCACCGAGAGCGAGATGCCGGGCGCGAGTTCGGCGCTGAACCACAGTGCGAGCGCGTTGGCTGTCCCGTGGTTGCGGACGGGGAGCACCACCTCGGCTTCGACAGGCGCCTGCGCTTGCTGCAGCGGGATCAGGCCGGCGTCGGTCGTCCACAGCTGGCCCGCCTCGGAGCGCCTGTCACCCGCCGCGAGGTGACGGAAGGTGCCGGAATAGAAGATCTCGTTGACGGTCTTGCCGATCAGGTCGTCGAACCTGAGGCCATACGGGTTGTCCCGCAAGAACTCCACCATCTCCGCCAGGTAGCGGTCGTGCACCAGCGCGGCCCACGCCGTGACCAGGCGGGGGATCATGATCCCGCCCGGCTTGAGCCAGCGGTCACGGGCGGCGATGACCGGAACGAGCATCCCCTCATCGATCCCGAACCCACCAAGCCACTCCGAGACGATCACATCGGCACGTTCGGGTGGCTCGAGGTCCATGATGTCGCCGTGGATCACCTGGACGATCCCCGCGGCCCCGTTCGCGGCGGCAAGCTCGGCCGCCAGGACGGCGGCCGACGTCCGCTCCACCGCGTAGACGCGTGCGGCCCCCGCCCGCGCCGCGAACACGCTCAGGATGCCGCTTCCGGCCCCGACGTCGAGAACGATATCGCCGGGGCGCACCACCGACTCGATCGCACGCCCGAACGCCCCGGTGCGGACGCGGTCGCAGATCATCGTCCGGTGTACCTCGAACTCCGCATACATCGGGTCCGGCGGGTTCCTGATCGGCGTCCGCACGTCAGCATCGTAGCCCCGCCGCGTGACCGGTGATTTCACGGGCGTCAATGCCCGGCTGGAAGGCGTGGATCGGCCAGGAATGACGCATAGATATAACCCGAAACGGGGGAGCCGTGGATGACGGTGGGTGTGCCACGATGGAAGGGCACTGTCCAGGCAGGCGCAGGCCGGCCGAACGGAAGGGAGTTTTCCATGGGTTTCAGGCGGCGGGTAAGGCGGCGGGCGCTCGTTGTCGGCGTGGCGGGCGGAGCGGCGATGGCCCACCACGCGGCCACGAAGGCCGGGGACCAGCAGCAGGACGGCGACCAGGCGCCTGCCGGCGACCAGGCGCCTGCCGGCGACCAGGCGCCTGCGGGCGACCAGGCGCAGTATGCGCCCCCTGCGGCGGACCCGGCCGACGAGATCGAGCACCTGGCACAGTTGCACGCCTCGGGTGCGCTCTCCGATGAGGAGTTCACGGCGGCTAAGGCGAAAATACTCGGGACCTGAACGCAAGCCGGATGCCAGAAGATGCCGGGCAGACCGGTTCCCGGCAGGGACAGGGGGCTGACATGAATGGAACTCGCAAACAGGTGCTGTCGGACGCGATCAGGGCCGAGGCCGGTGATGCATCGGTTGATCTGGAGGCCCTGTTCACCGAGGACGTCACCGGCTGGTCGCCGTACGCGACCGTGTCGGGGCTGGCCGCACTGGCTGCCCTGTCCGCCCTGCGTGAAGAGGCGTTCTCCAACGTCGTGATCACGTTCCGGGGTCTGGACGAAGTGGGCAACAAGGCGTTCGCCGAATGGCTCGTCGAAGCCGATCACACCGGGCCGCTGGTGCTGAGCGAGGACGCCGTGCTGGACGCAACCGGGCGGCACGTCCTGCTGCCCGGCGTCACCGTGGCCGACTTCCGCGGGGGGAAGATCCGGTCCTTCCGGACCTACTTCGACGACATCTCGCTGATCGAGCAGATCGCCGGCATCTGACGCGCCGGCCGCCATGGAGTTCCACGTCGAAGACCATCCCGACCCGGCCGACCTCGACGTCCTGGAAACGCAGATCCGCCGGGAGGCGTCCGCCGCCATGGGACTGGGCGGCGAAGCCGACCTGGCGATCTTCGTGCGCGACGCCGGCACGGTCGTGGCCGGCATCAGCGGGTGGACCTGGGGCGACTGCTGCGAACTGCAGAGCCTGTGGGTGGAGCCCAGTCTGCGCGGGCGTGGCCTCGCCACCCGGCTCCTCGCCGCCGCCGAAGCCGAAGCGGCCGCACGCGGATGCTCGCAAACCGTCCACTTCACCTACGCCTTCCAGGCCCGGGAACTCTACGAGAAGAACGGCTACGAACTCGCAGGCTGCGTCAAGGACTTCCCCACAGGAACGGACGTCCTCTGGTACCGCAAACGCCTTTCAGGGGAACCCCGCGCGGGCAGGGGCTGAACAGAGCCCTCGCACCCTCGCTGTCATGGCGGGGCAATCGCAACGCCGCCCGCCGCACCCGCCCCAGCGGCCGGTCAGTCGCGGGCCGCCGGGGGAGCGGGTACCACGGGGTATCCGGCAGCAAGATCCAAAGAGCCAAACCAAGAGCCAACGATCGCAGACACCGGACCACTGCCAGCCAATCATCGCCGCAGGCAGATGCTACAGCAGGCGATGCCCAGCACCATCCAGCCACCCCGCCGATGCGCCTTACAAGCGAGGGGTCGCCGGTTCGAACCCAGCTGTGCCCACCAGGCCAATGGATGTTCCCAGCTCCACGTCGGATTATTGGTCGGCCACGGATGTTACCCAGTCGTGGAGTATCCGCTTGAGGCCATCGCTGGTCGGTGTCAACTCGATGCGATCGTGCAGCGTCTCGGGCCGCACCAGGCCGGCACGAAGCAATTCTGCCGCGAACTCCTTGATCCTTTTCGCGGTGGGCGACGAGCTTGCTGACCACCAGGTCGTGTGGTTCCAGGCATAGCCCCTGCCCGGGCCGGGTGCCGGGAGTGCGTAACGTGACGAGCCGCTCGCGCCACCCTGCGGGTAGCACCGCAGTGGTCACGCTAACTCCCTAGGCGTAGTAGCCGAAGGTCTCGTGAAACTGCGACAATTCGCCGAGCGCGCCATCCACGAGATCGGACTTCTTGTCACTCGGATCATCGAGGAACGTGAGATCGACCTCGATGGAGCGCACAGCGGCTTCAGGCAGGGCATCTTCAGTGAACGATCCCAAGATCGCCTGGCTCCCGATCACCAGAGCCACTTCCTCGGCAGTCACAGCGCAGGCGGCCCGCAGCACATGTTCCAGCTGCTCGCGGCGCCTCCGCTAGATCGTTGACCGGGGATTCGGCGCAGGTTGCGGGGTGGGCGAAGAGTGCCCAAGATCAGCGTGTCTGCACACTCTGACCTTGGGATGTCATCGTGATCGCTGACCTGGACACTCTTCTGATCGCACTTTACGTGGAGCTGACCGACCGCATCATCCCTTCGCTGGGCCTGGGCCGGTCCGGGCCGGGGCAGCGGCCGGAGCTGACCGATGCCGAGCTGGCCTGCCTGGCGGTGGCGCAGGTGCTGTTGCGCTACGACGACGAGCGGCGCTGGCTGCGGGCCGCGCGCAAGCAGGTGGGTCACCTGTTTCCCCGGCTGCTGCGGCAAAGCGAGTACAACCGGCGGCTGAAGAACGCGGCACCGTTGATGGAAGCGGCGTTGCGGTGGCTGGCGGACAGCACGCCAGCGACCGCGGAGATGCTGCGGCTGATGGACGCCACACCCATCCCGTGCGGGCAATCGGTCATCACCGCCCGCCGCTCTGACCTGTTCGGATGGGCAGGCTACGGGTACTGCCCGAGCCATTCCCGCTGGTTCTGGGGCAGCAAGCTGCTGCTGATCTGTACCTGCGAGGGGACCGTGACCGGGTTCAGCCTGGCCAACCCGAAACTGGCCGGCGAACGCGAGCAGGCCCGCACGATGCTAGAACGCGAGCCAGCTAACCGGCCGCGCCCGGGCACCGCCATCGTCACCGACAAGGGCCTGTCCGGCGAGGGCATCGAAGAGTTCTTCGCCGGTCCCGGCCTGGGCCTGGACCTGATCCGCCCGGCCCGCAAAGACGAGAACCCCCGGTACTTCCCGAACTGGCTGCGGCAGCGTGTCGAGGCGGTCATCTGGACGCTGAAGAACCAGCTCGGCCTGGAGCGCCACGGCGGCCGGGCCGCCGCCGGGCTGTGGGCCCGTATCGTCCAGCGGCTGCTGCGCTCAACGCCGTCATCTGGTTCAACTGGCAGATCGGCGCCCCGGTCAAGCGATCCCTGATCGCTTACGATCACTGACCTGCCCACATTCCCCGGTCAACGATCTAGGCCGCTTGCGCCGCATCGCGGAACGCTGCCAGCGCTTTGAGCCGTTCCTTCTCGGTCAGCACACCGGCGAACGGCGTGTTCTGCCGCAGTTCAACCGCCTGCGGTGACGTCGCCCCCAGGACTTCGAACAGCCGGTCCAGGGGGCCATCCAGCAGCGCCTCCCACGTGTCGAAGTCCGCACGCACCCGCCCGCGCTGATGCGCTGCGCGCATCCTCTCCAGATTGCGCCGCGCCCTGTTGCGCACTCGCGCAGGGTCTAGCGCCAGTTTCCCTGTCACGGCCCGGTGCAACCACAGGCTGCGCTGCTGATCGCGGGCCAAGCCGGCTCCGCCTCTGGCGAGCGCCATCACATCTGAGCGCCAGACACGGCGATGGCTGCCAGTCATCTGGAACCGGAGCCGGCCGCTCGCGCACAGATCAACGACGTGCTGGCGTGACGTGCCCAGCAGCTCTGCTGCCTGCCCGGTAGGCATCAGCTCGCTGCCGGTGCGCCCGGCCACTCCGCTGCTCATGCGATCAAGATAGAAGCTAAACACAAGAAACGCAACTATTGATGTCATGCTTGGCTGTCCTGAGCGTGACGCAGACAGCGGTAATCGCTGAGATCGTCACGGCGTCCGATCGAAGGGCGGCAGGGAGGCAAGCTGGGAGCCAACGCCGACAGTTACGAGGCGCCGCCTGGCCACGGCCAGCCGCGATCGCTGCTGGTAAACGCCATGCCGGGCCTTGTCCAGGCGCGCCAGCCGAACACCAGCCGTGGTTTCGAGCGGGTCAAGGTACGACCGCGGGCGGGATTCTCGCACCACGCGCACGACCACCCACCACAGCAGGGACACCAGGGACACCTGGCGGGACAGGTGACATGCCGGTCGCGGTTCCGGGCTGGTGAAGCAGACGGCAGGCCGCACGCTAAGGACCGCCATGGCGCTGCCAGTTCGGTGTCGTGGAACGCGGAAGGACGGTGTGGTCAGCCCGCGACGGGCATGGCCGGCTTGAGAGGCTCGGCCGCGGGGACCGGAGGCTGGGCAAGACGGTAGCCGACGCCACGTACGGTGGCGATCCGCCGGCCCCGATCTTGTTCCGGAGGTAGCGGATGTAGACCTCCACCACGTTGGAGCCCGGGTCGTAGTCATAGCCCCACACGTGGGAGAGCAACTGTTCCCGGCTGAGCACTTGACCGGGGTGGCGCATCAGTACCTCGGCGAGCGCATACTCACGCGCGGACAGGTCGATGATCTTGCTGCCGATTTGTGCCTGCCGGGTCCGAAGGTCCAGGCTCAGGTCGCCGTGGGAGAGCACGAATACCTCTGAGGTGTGGACGGGCCGTAGCCGGAGCCGGACCCGGGCGAGCAGCTCAGCCAGCCGGAAAGGCTTACTCATATAGTCGTCCGCGCCGCCGTCCAGGCCGGCCATGCGTGCA
>CAWIMG010000028.1:0-353094 GCA_963837105.1 uncultured Actinomycetes bacterium
GATCCCAGTATCGCCCACCAAGGTTTCCGCAGCTCACAGCCCTATTCGTTTTGCCGCATGCCCTCGTGTTTCTGCGCGTGCCCCCAACTGCGGCCGTCAGTGGCTCTCGTGCGCGGAAAACCCTCTCGCAGCCGCCTCGCGAGCGGCGATGCGCTCAGCAGCCATGCGGTAAATCGCGTGCTCATCGCGGACACCGATCGCGAGGACTCCGCGGGTGGAGGCATCCATGTCGGTGTACAGGACCCGGAACCGGGGCGCTCCACTGCCCGGTACATCGAACTTGACCCGTGCCAAGCCGGTGAGGTCGCCGCTCACCCGCCGCATCCCGAGCTGCTTGCCGGTCACCCGTCCATGCGCCAGGTCATCGAGCACGGCGCGAGCAGCGGCAACCACATCCGGGCCGTATTCGGTCAGCGCTTCGATATCCTCCGCGACGGCCGGTGGAAGATGAGCCGGTAATGTGCTTGCCTCCCAGGCCGGCTCACGCAGACTGCTGCCCTGATGCCCCCTCGGCCGCGTGCCGCAGTGCTACGTCGAGTTCGTCCTCGCTCAGCCATGGCCGGTCATCGGCCAGTCGCTGACGGATCACCTCGATATCGAGCGCGTCCTCGGCGTGCGCGAGCAGCTTCTCCCAGGTCGTTATGGGTACCAGCACCGCCTGGGCGCGGCGGTGCGAGCCAAAGAACACGGGCTCGGTGTCCCCATCGTCGAATCGCTTGGTGATCTTGCCGAGCGCAGCCCGGACCTCGCTGGTCGTCACAACCTTGTCTGCCATGGCTCTAGCATACAGAAATTTGTACAACTTTCGGTCCACGCCTCTGAACCAGCGCAGGCATCGATCATTCGGGCTCAGCCCCACAGTTACGGCGCCACGAGCGGCCGGAAAACGTCGACATGGAAGTCGTGGGTCGATGGATCGGGATCGCCGTAGATCTCCTATCGAAGGCCGGCCAGCCGGGTACCCGTCGCCTTGCTCCACTCGCACACAGCCTGATGAGTGTCGCCGATCTTGGCGATCGGGCCAGTGTGGGCCGCGGTGGCGACGAGCCCGCCGGAAGCGGAGCAGGGGGCCGAGGTCAGGGAGGCCGTCAAAGATTTCATCATCTGCGCCAAGACACATGACCTCGCAAACTGATGGGCTCAGTCGGGTGGAGCGAGCACGGCCGCGCTCTCCAGCAGTTCCCGGAACTCGGCGCTGAAGCGGGCGGCGGGCGCGCCGTCCACCACGTTGTGATCGATGGCCAGCGTGAGGTCCAGCACATCCCGGATCACGATCTGGCCGTCTGCCACCCACGGCCGCTGGCTCATCCCCCCGACGACGACCTCGACCGACATCAGCGACAGCGGTGTGGTGCCAAAGCCCCCGCCGCCGCCGAACATGCCCACCGACGTCACCGCGACCGTGCCGACCCGCTGCCGGATCGCGACCGACCTCGCCATCACGGCATACATGGCCGGCAGCGCGCCCGGAATCCGGGTGGCGGCCGGGGCCGCCCGGTCCAGCCACCTGCCACTGACGCTGGTGGACGGTTTCCGCTTGACGCCCCGCAGCTCGGCGGTCAGGTCGGGTACCCCGCGGACGTCCGCGTCGCGCAGCACATGGGGGAGGGCGAACGGCCCCTGCGGGGTCGCGATCTCGACCATCGTGGCCACGTCGACGTAGTCGTGGGTCACCAGCTGCCCTCGCCAGTTGCGGTAGGCGTGGACCTCAGGGCGGGCGGCCACGGCACGGGCCACGCTGGCCACCACGAAGGCGGTCAGCGAGCCGGGCGGATCCTGGGCGGCCAGCAGCCGGTTCGCCGTGGTCACATCCACATCGACCAGCCCATACATGGGCATCTTGCGCCGTCCGGCCCGCATGCCCGCGGTGACCAGCCGCCGGTTGGCGGGAAAGGACCGCACCTGGACCCGGCGCAGCCGGCCAGCCGCCGTGCTGGCCAGGTCAGCCGTGCGCGCAGGCACGGCGCGCGGGCTGCGGAATTGCCGGGTCCTCGTCATGACATCAATACTGGCCCGCCGGCCCGCGGGCGTCGCAGGACGAAGGACCCCGCCCTGCCGCGGAAGGTCGGAAAAGGTCCGCATGTACCCGGGCGGCCGGGCCGTCGCCGCCGCGATGGGGTCTTGCGAACCGGGACCAGGACCCCTACGTTGCTCCCGTGGCCGAGGACAGTTACCCGGTCCAGTGGACAGGCCGGCAGGCCGCGGTCACGGTTCCGGACTACATCGACGTCTCCAACGCCCTGCGGCTCAGTGAGACCCTGCTTCAGGTCATCAACCGGGGCGCGGTGGAGCTGATCGTGGACATGACCGGCACCGCCGCCTGCGATTACGCGGGGGCCGACGCCCTCGTGCGGGCGTATCAGCGGGCCGCCGCCAGTGGCACCCAGCTGCGGCTGGTGGTGATCGCGCCGGTGGTCCGGCGCGTGCTCGGCATTAATGGCCTGGACCGGCTGGTCCCGGTTTACCCGTCGCTGGAGGCCGCCACCGCGGCCGCGGACCTGGCGGCCGCGGCCAGGCAGGCGTCCACTGGCCCACCCTCGGCCAGCCGCCCCAGCGGCGTCCGGGCGGTCCGCGGCCGCCCGGACGCCGGCCGCAGTGCCGTGGTCACTCAGGGGGTGCTCCGGACCATCATCGACGCCCTGGCCGACGGGGTGGCACTGACGGACGAGGACGGCACGCTGGTGCTGGCCAGCAGCCGGCTCGAGGAGATGTTCGGCTATGGCAGCGGCGAGCTGGACGGGCGGCCGGTCGACTCCCTGCTTCCGGCGGACCTGCGGGAGTCCCACCGCCACGACCGGGCCGGGTACGCGCGGGCGCCTCAGCCCCGGCCGATGGGCGCCAGGGCACCACTGGTGGGCCTGCGCGCGGACGGGACGACGTTCCCGGTCACAGTCAGCCTCAGCCCGGTGCCGACAGCGACCAGCCACCTGGTGCTGGCGGTGGTCAGGGACAACGCCGGGGCCCCGGGCGGGGATCTGCTCGATCTGGCCCGCCAGGTGGTGGCGGCGGCCGAGCAGGCCCAGGCCAGCCGCGAACTGCTCGACCGGGTGGTGACCAGCCTGTTCGATGTGGGCGTCAGCCTCCAGGCCGCGGCCAGCCTGCCCCATCTCACCGCCCGGCAGCGCATCATCGAGGCGCTCCGGCGGCTGGACGACACGATCCACGAGATCCGCGACCACAATTTCACCGCCTTTAGCCATCCGGGCACGTCCGCCCCGCCGGACGACGACCGCTGATCCGGCGGCCCGCCCCGGTGTGGCCGGGGCGGGCCCGTTACCCGTAACATGCACAGATGGCGGATACCAGGAACTGCGAGCAGTGCGGCAACGCCTATGAGCCGCGCCGCGAGCATGCCCGGTTCTGCTCCGCCCGCTGCCGGGTCGCCTGGAACCGGGCGACCCGGGAGACCCGGGAGAGCCGGGAGCAGGCGGCCTACCCCGCCGCCGAGGTGAACGCGCTCCAGTGGTCCATCACCGCGATGAGCGACACCACACAGCGGCTGGCCCGGATCCGGGCAGCCGACCAGCCGCGGGCGTTCGCGGTCGTCGGTGAGGCGGTCTGGTGGGTCACCATCGTCGACGCCACGCTGATCCGGCATCACCCGGAGACCTACGACGCGGTGCTGGCCGCCCGGCCCGCGGCGGAGCGCCGGCTGATCGAGGGCACACTGGCCGGCCTGCGCTTCGTCCGTAACCGGATGGGCAGCCAGGTCGACCACGTTGACTTCATCCGCCCCCGGGCCCATGGCCGGGGCGCGGGCGACGACCGGCTCACGGCGTGGACCTGGACGTCGCTGCCCACCCCGTCGATGACCTCACTCCCGCCCAGCGGCCGCGCCTGGGAACTGCGGCGGTACCGGGCTTATCAGGCCTTCCTGGCGGGCACCTCGATCGGGGACACGTTCGGCCGGGTCGCCAGATTCCTGACGCTGGCGGCCGCCAGCGCGCCGGAACCGGCGGGCGCGGCCGCCCGAAGCACCGGCTAACCGCAGCACGGCTAACCGAAGCACCGGCTAGCCGCGCCCCCGGGCCTGCCGGTAGGCCCGCCAGCCGCCATAGCTGGTGATATCGGGATACCGGCCGTACTCGCGCTCCCCGCGCCGCAGCACCATGCCAAACGACAGTTCCCGGCCCGCCCCAGCCAGTTCCACCATGGCCAGCTCCAGCTCCGGCGGCTCACCCGCCAGCAGATCCCATAGCTGCCCCATCGGCACGTCGTACAGTTCGCCGAGGATGGCGGCACCGCCATGGACGGCCGGGCACAGGGCGGGGAACTCGTCGCGGACCGAGTAGAACCGGTAGCGCGGGATGGTCCGCCGCTCACCGACCAGCGGGGCACCGGCGATGTGGTGGTGCAGCGCGCCGCCGCTCATCCCGTCACCGGTGAGGAACATCAGCGGCACCCGGGCCTCCTTCCGGCAGTCCCACGATGTCATCCGGCCGGACCGGCACCCTGGTCAGCGGCCGCCCGGTCGCCGCCCGCACCGCCGCCACGATGGCCGGCGTGGCCGAGATCACCGGCGGCTCACCGGCACCGCGCAGACCGTACGGGGCGTGCGGGTCCGCCAGCTCCAGGATGTCCAGCTTCACCGGTGGCATGTCGAGCATGGTGGGGATCAGGTAGTCGGTGAACGACGGGTTGCGCACCACCCCGTCCACCACCTGGATCTCCTCCATCAGCGCCAGCCCGAGGCCCTGCGCGGTGCCGCCGTGGATCTGGCCGGCCAGCGCCAGCGGGTTCATCGCCTTGCCCACGTCCTGGGCGGTGGCCAGCTCCACCACCTTGACCAGTCCCAGCTCGGTGTCCACGTCGACTACCGCCCGGTGGGCGGCGAAGGCGTACTGGACGTGCGCGTTGCCCTGACCGGTTTCCGGGTCGATCGGCTGTGTCGGCCGGTGCCGCCAGGTGACCGTTTCGGTGATCGCCTCGTCCCCGAGCAGCTCGGCCAGCCCGGCCAGGATCCGCCCGTCCCGGGCGGCGACCTGGCCACCGGCCAGCGTCAGTTCCGTGGCCGGGACGCCGTAGCGCGCGGCCGCCCGGGTGAGCACCGCCACCCGCACCGCGGCGCAGGCCGCCTGCACCGCCCCGCCGGTGACGTAGGTCTGCCGCGAGGCCGAGGACGAGCCGGCGCTGCCGACGGTGGTGTCGGCCGGCTGGACCACGACCTGCTGGATGCCCAGCTCGGTCCGGGCGATCTGCGCCTGCACGGTGACCAGCCCCTGCCCGACCTCGGCCGCCGCGGTGTGCACGGTGGCGGCGGGCTCGCCGCCCACCACCGCCAGCGTGACCCGGGCGGTCGAGTAGTCGTCGAAGCCCTCGGAGAAGCCGACGTTCTTGATGCCGATGCCGTAGCCGACGCCGCGCACCACGCCCTCGCCGTGGCTGGTGTTGGCCACCCCGCCCGGCAGCTCCCGCAGGTCGGGCTCGTCACCGGCCGGCCGCGCGGGTGGCAGCGGCGCGTCCCGCACCCGGCGGAGCAGCTCGGCGACCGGGGCCGCCGAATCCACTACCTGCCCGGTGGGCATGACCGAGCCCTGCGACATCGCGTTGGCGATACGCAGCGCCACCGGGTCCATGCCCAGCCTGCGCGCCAGCTCGTCCATCTGCGACTCGTAGGCGAAGCACGCCTGGACCGCGCCAAACCCGCGCATCGCCCCGCACGGCGGGTTGTTGGTGTACCCGGCGTAGACGTCCATGCTGACGTTAGGCACCTGGTAGGGGCCCACCCCGAGGGTGGCGGCGTTCCCCGCCACCGCGGGGGAACTGGACATGTACGCCCCGCCGTCCAGGTAGATCCGGCCGGTGACCGACACCAGCCGCCCGTCCGTGGTGGCCGCGTGCCGGTAGTAGAGCCGGGCCGGGTGACGGTGGACGTGGCCGAAGAAAGACTCCTCGCGCGAGTAGACCATCTTCACCGGCCGGCCGGTGCGCAGCGCCAGCAGGCAGGCATGGATCTGCATGGACAGGTCCTCCCGGGCGCCGAACGCGCCGCCCACCCCGGCCAGCACCAGCCGCACCTGGTCCTCCGGCAGCCCCAGGCTGGCCGCGACCTGGGCCCGGTCCACGTGCAGCCACTGGGTCGCCACGTACAGCTCGACCCCGCCCTCGCCGGTGGGCACCGCCAGCCCCGACTCCGGCCCCAGGAACGCCTGGTCCTGCATGCCGACCTGGTACGACCCGGTGACCACCAGGTCGGCCGGCACGTGCGGATCTCCCCTCCGGATCCGCACGTGCCGGACCAGGTTGCCGCCCGGCTGGACGGCCGCCGCCCCGGGCCGAAGCGCCGCTTCCACATCGGTCACCGGATCGAGCACCTGGTAGTCCACGCAGATCGCGGCCGCGGCCCGGCGCGCGGCCTCGGGGTGGGCGGCGGCCACGATCGCGACCGGCTCACCCTGGTACCGGACCTCGCCGCCGGCCAGCACCGGCTGGTCCGTGGCCTCCAGCCCGAACGTCTTCCGGCCTGGCACGTCGTCGTGGGTGAGCACGGCGGCGACCCCGGGCAGCCGCAGCGCGCGGGAGATGTCGACCACCCGGATCCGGGCCCGGGGGTGCGGGCTGCGCAGGGTCGCGCCCCACAGCATGCCCGCCAGCCACAGATCGGACGAGAAGGCGAACTCACCGGTGACCTTGAGCGTGCCGTCCGGCCGGGCCACGTTCGCGCCGACCCCCTGCCCGTCCTGCCGGGTGGCCGTCCCGGCCGCGGCCGGGGGGCGCGCTGGCGCGCTCATCCTGGCCGCCTGGCCGCCAGCCGGACGGCGTCGAGGATCTGCTGGTAGCCGGTGCAGCGGCAGAGGTTGCCGGCCAGCGCCTCCCGGATTTCGGCATCGGATGGCTGCGGGCTGCGCCGCAGCAGGTCGTCGGTGGCCACGATCAGCCCGGGCGTGCAGAACCCGCACTGGACCGCACCGGAATCCAGGAACGCCTGCTGCACCCGCCCGGGTGCCCGGCCACCGGCAATCCCCTCCACCGTGCGCACGTCCCGGCCGTCGGCCTGCCCGGCCGCGACCAGGCAGGCGCACACCACCACCTGGTCCAGGTACACCGTGCACGAGCCGCATTCGCCCTGTTCGCAGGCGTTCTTCGAGCCCGGCAGGCCAAGCCGCTCGCGCAGCAGGTACAGCAGCGACTCGCCTTCCCACACGTCGTCGGCGACCGCGGGCGAGCCGTTGACCGTGCAGGTCACCCGCATCACGAGCCCTCCCGCTGGAACGACCGCCACGCCCAGGCCAGCGTCCGGCGGGCCAGCACGGCCAGCGCATGCCGCCGGTAGGCGGCGCTGCCGCGGACGTCGTCGATGGGGGCGGCCGCCTGCGCCACCAGGCCGGCGAACCGGGCCACCGCCGTCTCGGGCAGCGGGCCGCGCGACTCCCACAGCCCCCGGTCCGCGAGTTCGGCGCTGAGGAAGTCCTCGGCCGCCGCCGCTGGCCGGGGGGTTGGCGCGGCCGACCCGAACCCGGTGCCCACCCGCCCCCGCCCGGGGTGCAGGGCGAGCGCGAACGACGACACCGCGATCACCATCGCGTTGCGCACGCCGACCTTCGCGAACTGCTGCGGGCCGCCCGCCGCCGGCACCTCGACCGCGGCGATCAGCTCGTCGGCGGCCAGGTCCGAGCGTTTCACCCCGGTGTAGAACTCCCGGATCGGGATCCGCCGGGTGCCGCGCAGCGATTCGGCCAGCACCACCGTGTCGCAGGCGAGCAGCGGCGGATGGGCGTCGCCGGCCGGCGAGGCCGAGCCGAGGTTGCCTCCGACCGTGCCCCGGTTGCGGATCTGCGGCGACCCGACCGTCCGCGCCGCCAGGGCCAGCCCGGGCAGTGGCCCGGCGAGCTCGCTGATGACCCGGGCATAGGGCACTCCCGCGCCCAGCCGGATGACCCCGTCGCTGGCGGACCATTCGGCCAGCTCGCCGATCCCGGTCAGGTCCAGCAGCGCGGCGGGCCGGGCCCGGTCGAAGTTGATATCGACCATCACGTCGGTGCCGCCCGCCAGTGGCAGCGCGCCCGGCTCACCAGCCCTGATCGCGAGTGCGTCCGACCAGGTGGCGGGCCGGAAGAACTCCATGCTGGACAGTACAGCCCGGCCGCCGGCGCCCGGCCAGGCACGAAACCCCCTAAACCGGGCCGCTGGGCCGGGCACCTGTTTGTAGCTT
The DNA here is from genome assembly GCA_963837105.1 of uncultured Actinomycetes bacterium. GTDB lineage: Bacteria > Actinomycetota > Actinomycetes > Streptosporangiales > Streptosporangiaceae > UBA9676. The sequence continues at coordinate 8,153 of CAWIMG010000028.1, forward strand.
CCTCCAAAGGCCGGCCCTTATGCTGAACGGTATCCACCCGGCCCGCCCGGCTTCGGCCCCGCGGGCCGTCCGTGGCGGCCAGGAACGGCCCAGGGAGGCTGGCCATGCTGCTGCGCACGCTGGTGGCCGCACCCGGGCTGCGGCTGCGGGTACTGGCCGGTGCCCATGGCCTGGACCGGCCGATCACCGGCGTCTACACCACCGACCTGCTCGACCCGCGCCGGTACCTGTCGGGTGGCGAACTGGTGCTGACCGGGCTGATGTGGCGCCGCACCGAGGCGGACTCCGGCGCGTTCGTCGCCGCGCTGGCCGAGGCCGGGGTGGCCGCGCTGGCGGCCGGGGACGCGGCGCTCGGATCCGTCCCGCCCGATCTGGTCCGGGCCTGCCGTGAGCATCGGCTGCCGCTGCTGGAGGTGCCGGTCGACGTGTCGTTCGCGGTCATCACCGAGCAGGTGATGCGGGCACTGCTGCCCGCCGGGGACGGCCCGGGAGTCCGCGGCCGGCTGCTGGCAGCGGCGGACGCGGCCAGCCCGGGCTGGCTCAGCCGCCCGCCGGCCGGCGCGGTGACCGCCCTGCTCGCCGCCGCCGGCACCGAGTACGGGCTGGCCGGCTGGGTGGTGTCGGCCACCGGCCGCCTGATCGCCCCCGGCCCGGGCGGCCCGGCCGACGGCGGCGGGTCAGCGGGCCCCGGCGGCAGCGGCCGGCTGCGGCTGGCCCTGGCCCGGGCCAGCCTGGCCGCGCCGGAACTGCCGGCCAGCACCACCGTCGACGGCGCGCCCTACACGCTCAGCCGGGTGGCCGGCCCCTGGCCCTACCCGCTGGCCGCCTGGTTCGTGGCGGTCGCCGGCGACGCCGCGGCCTGGGACGGTGAGCAGCGCACGGCCGCCGCCGAACTGGCCGGGCTGATCGCCGGCCAGCGGGCCCGCGATGAGGAGGGCCGGCAGGCCACCCGCCGGTCGGCGGACCTGGTCCTGCACCAGCTGCTGGCCTGGCGGCCTGGTTCGGCGGAGCGGGCCGGGCACGAGATCGCGGCCGCGCTGCGGCGCGGCGGCCTGCCCACCGCCGGTCCCTTCGCCGCGGTCGTGCTGGCCGCGCCGGGCGCGGACGGGCCGCCGGGGGTGGTGCCGGCCAGTGCGGCCCCGCCGCCGGGGGAGGCCACCGCGGCCGCCCGGGCGCTGCTGGAAGACCTGCTGCCCGGTGCCCTGGTCGGTGTGCTCGGCCGGGCGGTGGTGGCCCTGGTGCCCGGGGCCGGGGACGTGGTGGCCCGGCTGCGCGCGGCGGTCACCGGGCTGGCTGACCTGCCCGGGCTGGAGCTGCCGTTCGGGGTGAGCATCCGGGCTGGTGCCGCGCCGGCCAGCGGGGAAGGGGCGGGTGCGGGCACCAGTTCGGTAGCCGCCCTGTCCCGTGCTGTCGCCGAGGCCCGGCAGGCGCAGCAGCTGGCGGCCTTGCTCGGGGATGGGGTACGGCTGGTGGACAGTGCCCAGTTCGGCTCCTACGAGCTGCTGCTGGCGATGGTGCCGGCGGCGGCGCGCCATGCCTTCCGTGCCGCCCTGCTCGGGCCGCTGGAGGACTACGACCGCGACCACGCCAGCGAGCTGGTGCGCACCCTGGCTGTGTTCCTCGACTGCTCGGGCTCGTGGCAGAAGGCGGCCGATGAGATGTTCGTCCACGTGAACTCGCTCCGCTACCGGATCAGCCGGATCGGCGAGCTGACCGGCCGCGACCCCCGCTCGCTGGCCGACCAGGCCGCCTTCCTGCTCGCGCTGCGGATGTAGCGGACCTCGTCGCCGTTCAGCCGAGGATGAGGGCGCGGACGGCGGCGGCCGCGCCCTCAGGGGCGAGCAGCGGGTCCAGCCGGGCCGGCTCGCCGAACGGGCGCTGCGCCACCAGGCGGCCGGCGGCCGCCCCGGTCAGGCCGCATTCGGTGGCCAGCACGGCCAGTGCCTGCCCGTCCGGGAGCCGGTCGAACCAGTCCAGCCCGAGCCGCGCCCGCCCGCCCGGGGTGAGTTCGCCGAACAGCCGGAGCCGGGCCAGCCCGCCGTCCGGGTGGATGTCCAGCCGGACATGGGTCACCGGGGCCGGCCCGCCGGCCCGGAACACGTGCTCGGTGTCGGGCTGCAGCCGGGCCGCGGGCAGCAGATCGGACCAGCTCGCCGCGTCCAGGCCGGTCCCGCTGGCGTCGCAGCCCCGCAGCCCGGCGGCGGCGGGGGCATTGCCGAGGAAACAGGAGGTGTCGATCACCGCCTGGCGGATCTGGCCGGCCGCGGCCAGCTGGAACAGGACCCAGTCGTGGCCGCCATCCCGGCGCCGCCGGGTCTCCCAGCCATCGCCCATCACCGCCGCCCGGCCCGGGCTGATCATGTTCTCCGGCGGCGAGTAGAACCGGTCGCTGGCCGCGACCACCGTGCCGCCGTTCGCCAGCGCCACCAGATCCAGCGGCAGCCCGGCCAGCAGCCGCGGGTCCGGCACCACCTGCCCCTCGGCCCGCAGCCGGGCCACCCCGCCGTCGGGATAGATGGTCAGCCGGAGGTGGGTGAACCGGTGCGGGTCGGTGACCGCGAAGACGTTCTCGCGGTCACCGGCCAGTTCGCTGCGCGGCACGATCTCCACCCAGCCGGCGGCCGCCAGCTCGGCCGGGCCGGGGTACCCCTCGGCGGCACAGGCCGCGACCGAGCAGGCGGCCGGGAAGTTGCCGGTGAAGTGCGCGGTATCCACCACCACCCGCTTGATCACCCCCGCGGCGCCGAGCCGGATCAGCGCGTAGTCCTCGCCCGGCCCGCGCCGCCGCCGGGTTTCCCAGCCGTCCACCAGCTGGCCCTTGAGCCCGAACGTGCCCGGCTGGTGGCCCGGCGGCCCGGGCCGCAGCAGGTTCTCCTTCTCGCCGAAGAACTCGTCGCTGGCGGCCAGCACACTCGCGCCCAGCCGCCGCGCGGCCAGGTTCACCAGCGGGTTCGTCCCGGTCATGCCTGCCCCCTTGCCAGCAGCCAGGCCGGCGCCGGGCCGATCTCCTGGCCACGCAGCCAGCACCGGTGGACCAGCCCGGTCAGTGTGCGGCCAGCGTAGGGCGTCACCGGATGCCGGTGCCGCAGCCGGGCCGGATCCACGGTGAACGAGGCGGTGTCGCCGAACGCCACCAGATCCGCGTCGCAGCCGGCCGCGATGGCGCCCTTGCGGGCCAGCCCGGCCACCGCCGCCGGCCCGGTGGCCATCCACCGGGCCACCTCGGCCAGGCCGTGACCGCGGGCCCGGGCCTGCGTCCAGACCGCGGGCAGTCCCAGCTGGAGCGAGGAGATGCCGCCCCATGCCGCGCCGAAGTCGCCGGAGGCGCGCTGCTTGAGTTCCGGCGGGCAGGGGGAGTGGTCGGACACCACGGCGTCGATCAGGCCGCTGGCCAGGCCGGCCCACAGCCGGTTCCGGTTCGCCGCGTCCCGGATCGGCGGGCAGCACTTGTACTCGGTGGCGCCGTCCGGCACCTGTTCGGCGCAGAACGTCAGATAGTGCGGGCAGGTCTCGGCCGTGACCGCGGTCCCGGCCGACCGCGCCGCCGCGATCAGCGGCAGCGCCGCCGCCGAGGCCAGATGCAGGATGTGCACCCGGGCGCCGTGCCGGCCAGCGGCGGCCAGCAGCGCGGCGATGGCGGCGTCCTCCGCCGCCGAAGGCCGCGAGGCCAGGAAAGCGCGGTAACTGCGCCCACTGGCGGCCGGTGCCGCCGCGAGCAGGCCGGCATCCTCGGCGTGCACGATCAGCAGCGCGTCCAGTGCCGCCACCTCGGCCAGCGCGGCATCCAGCTCAGCCGGGTGCAGCCAGCCGAACTCCGGCACCCCGGAGTCGGCCAGGAAGGCCTTGAAACCGAACACCCCGGCGCCGTGCAATCCGGCCAGCGAACCCAGGTTGCCGGGCACGGCCCCGCCCCAGAAACCGGTGTCCACCCACACCCGCGGGCTGGCCGCCGCCCGTTTGGCCCGCAGCGCCGCCGCCGACACGGTCGGCGGGACAGAGTTGAGCGGCATGTCGATGACGGTGGTGACCCCGCCCGCGGCGGCCGCCCGGGTGGCGGTGGCAAACCCCTCCCATTCGGTCCGGCCGGGCTCGTTCACATGGACGTGCGTGTCCACCAGGCCGGGCAGCAGCACCTGGTCGCCGGGCAGTTCCTCGGTACGGGCCGCGTCCAGGGCCGCGCCGGGCCCGGCGACTGCCGCGATCCGGCCCTCCCGCACCGCCACGGTGGCCGGCCGGACGCCATCGGGGGTCACCACCCGGTGCGCCCGGACCACCAGTTCATACTCGGCCATAGCCGTCACGCTACGGTGACGTGTGCTCGGCCGGCCCACCGGGGAGATCAGCAGCATGCCCGACCTCGCACAGCTGAACGCGCTGCCTGCCGCGGACGCGGCCGGGCTGCTGCTCGGCTGCTGCGCGGCCCCCGGCTGGGCGGCGCGGGTAGCCGCCGGGCGCCCCTACCGCACCGTGGATGGCCTGCTGGCCGCGGCTGAGGCCGCCTGGGCCGACCGCGCGCCAGGCGACCTGGCGGCCGCCATGGCCGGCCATCCCCGGATCGGCCAGCGGGGGCTGTCCGGCCCATCCCGGCAGGAGCAGGCCGGGGTCGGCGCCGACGCCGGGGTGCTGGCCGCCCTGCGGGCCGCGAACGAGGCCTACGAGGCACGGTTCGGGCACGTGTTCCTGATCTGCGCCAGCGGCCGGGGACCCGATGACATCCTGGCCGCACTGCACGAGCGGATGGCCAACGACGGCGATACCGAACTGACGGTGGCCGCCGCGGAGATAGGCAAGATCAACGCGATCAGGCTGCGGCGGCTGGTAGGCCAATGACCAGCGTCTCGACTCACATCCTGGACACCGCCCGGGCCAGGCCGGCGGCCGGGGTGCCGGTCACGCTCGACACCTGGGTGCAGGCAGGCTGGCAGCGGCTGGCCGGGGCCGACACCGGCGCCGACGGCCGGATCGCCCAGCTGGCCACCTTCGGCCCGCCCGGCCAGGCCCGCTGCCGGCTCGTCTTCGGGGTCGGCGGCTACCTGCGTGCCCAGCACGGCACGGCGTTCTTCCCGGAGATCACCGTGGTGTTCGACACCGAGCCGGGCGAGCATTACCACGTGCCCCTGCTGCTGACGCCGTACGGGTACGCCGTCTACCGAGGTAGCTAGGTCCACCGAAGGAGCCAGCCATGGCCAGTGACGAAGTGGTGCTCGGGGCCGCCCAGTACGGCAAGGCAGAGGTGCGGCTGCTGCACGTGGACCGGCGCCAGCCCGACCACCGCATCACCGACCTGAACGTGACCGTCACCCTGGCCGGCGACCAGTCGGACAGCTACCTGACCGGTGACAACGCCAAGGTGCTGACCACCGACGCGCAGAAGAACACCGTCTATGCCTTCGCCCGCCAGCACGGGCTGGCCGGCCCGGAGGAGTTCGGCCTGCGGCTGGCCCGCCACTTCGCCACGGTGCCGTCGGTGGACCGGGCGCGGGTGCTGGTCCAGCAGTATGGCTGGCAGCCGGTCGTGACCGGGGGCGAGCCGCACCCGCATGCGTTCGAGCGGCAGGCCGGCACCAGGGTCGCCTCCGTCTGCGCCCATGCCGATGGCCGGGCCGAGGTGGTGGCGGGCGTCACCGACCTGATCCTGCTCAAGTCGTCCGGCTCGGAGTTCGAGGGGTTCCTGGAGGACCCCTACACCACCCTGGAACCCACCAGGGACCGCATCCTGGCCACCGCGGTGGACGCCCGCTGGCGGCTGGCCGGCACCGACCTTGACTGGGACGCGGCCTTCGCCCGGGCCGGCACCGCGCTGGCCGGGGCGTTCGCCAACACCTACAGCCGTTCGCTGCAGCAGACGCTGTACGCGATGGGCGCGGCCGTGCTGGCCGCCTGCCCGGAGGTGCCGGAGGCGCGGCTGTCGCTGCCCAACAAGCACCATTTCCTGGTCGATCTCAGCCCGTTCGGGCTGGACAACCCGGGCGAGGTCTTTTACGCCGCGGACCGGCCGTACGGGCTGATCGAGGGCACGGTGTGCCGGTCCGGGGCGCCGGCCGGCGATCCGGAGCACCAGTGGTGACCGGCCCGGCCGACCTGCTGGTGACCGGGGCCAAGCTGGTCGCCACCTGCGACGGCGGCCGGCGGGAACTGGCCGGCGGCTGGGTGGCCATCAGCGGCGGCCTGATCAGCGGGGTGGGCGCCGCCACCGAGCCGCCGCCGGCCGCCGGCGAGACCCTGGACGCGGCCGGCTGCCTGGTCACCCCCGGCCTGGTCAACACCCACCACCACCTGTACCAGAACCTCACCCGGTCGTACGCGCCGGTGCTGACCGGCACCCTGTTCGAGTGGCTGTCCGGGCTCTACCCGCTGTGGGCCGGGCTGGACGAGGAAGCGGCGTACCTGTCGGCCTGGGTGGGGCTGGCCGAACTGGCCCTGGGCGGCTGCACCACCAGCACCGACCACCTGTACGTGGCCCCGCGCGGCGGTGGCGACCTGTGGTCGGCCGAGATCGCCGCCGCCCGGGAGATCGGGCTGCGGTTCCACCCCACCCGCGGCTCGATGACCCTGTCGGCCAAGGACGGCGGCCTGCCGCCGGACTCGGTGGTCCAGGACGACGATGAGGTGCTGGCCGACAACGAGCGGCTGGTCCAGGCCCACCACGACCCCGGCTGGGGGGCGATGGTGCGGGTGGCGCTGGCCCCGTGCTCGCCGTTCAGCGTCAGCCCGGACCTGATGCGGCGGACCGCCGAGCAGGCCGAGCGGCTGGACGTGCGGCTGCACACCCACCTGGCCGAGGATCCGGACGAGGACTCGTACTGCCTGGCAACGTTCGGCCGCCGGCCGGTCGAGCAGTTCGCCGAGGTGGGCTGGCTCACCGGTCGCGCCTGGGTGGCGCACTGTGTCTACCCCAGCGCCGCCGAGACGGCCCGGCTGGGCGCGGCCGGGGTCGGGGTCGCGCACTGCCCCAGCTCGAACATGCTGCTGGCGGGCGGCGGGATCGCGCCGGTCGCCGACCTCCGGGCGGCCGGCAGCCCGGTCGGGCTCGGCTGCGACGGCTCGTCCTCGGCGGACAGCGCGTCCCTGTGGACCGAGGCGCGGGCGGCGCTGCTGCTCGGCCGGCTGCGGCGCGGCCCGGCGGGCATGACCGCCCGGGAGGTGCTCGACATGGCCACCCGCGGCGGGGCCGGCTGCCTGGGCCGGCCGGGTGAGATCGGCGAGCTCACCGTCGGCGCCGCTGGTGACCTGGTGTGCTGGCCGCAGGAGGGGGTGCGCTTCGCCGGCGCGCTGACCGATCCGGTGGAGGCCTGGCTGCGCTGCGGGCCGACGTCGGCGCGGCACACGGTGGTGGCCGGCCGGGTGATCGTCCGGGACGGCCAGCTGACCGTGCCCGGCGTGGATGAGAGTGCTGGCCCGGCACACCGCCGCCGCCGCCCGGCTGCAACGGCTCGGCACGCCGCACGGCTAGCCCCGCGCCCCGATAGCATCAAAGTCCGAAAGACCGGCAGCCGGTCCCGGGCCACCCATCACGACAAGGGAGTTCACCGTGTCACGCCAGCAGCTTCACCTCACCCTCGCCGGCCGCGAGCACGTGGTGGACGCTGGCACGACCGCGGCCGGCCTGCTCGCGCCGGACGGGGCCAGCCCGGCCGCCGCCCAGCCGGTGATCGCCGCCCGGGTCAACGGTGAGCTGCGGGATCTGGCCACCCCGCTGGCCGATGGCGACCAGGTGGAGCCGGTCGAGCTGGCCAGCCCGGACGGCCGGGCCATCCTGCGGCACTCCACCGCGCACGTGCTCGCCCAGGCGGTGCAGGACCTGTTCCCGCACGCGAAGCTGGGCATCGGCCCGCCGGTCGAGAATGGCTTCTATTACGACTTCGACGTGCCGCAGCCGTTTGGCCCGGATGACCTGAAGGCCATCGAGCAGCGGATGCGCGCCATCGTCCGGCAGGGCCAGCGGTTCTCCCGCCGGGTGGTCAGCGACCCGGCGGCCCGCGCCGAACTGGCGGACGAGCCGTACAAGCTGGAGCTGATCGGCCTGAAGGGCGGCGCCCAGGACGAGGAGGCGGTCGAGGTCGGCGGGCCCGAGCTGACCATCTACGACAACCTCGACGCCGCCACCGGGAAGCGGATCTGGCGGGATCTGTGCCGTGGCCCGCACCTGCCCACCACCGGGCACATCCCGGCGTTCAAGCTGATGCGCACCGGCGGCGCCTACTGGCGGGGCAGCGAGAAGAACCCGCAGCTGCAGCGGATCTACGGCACCGCCTGGGAGTCCCGCCCGGCGCAGGAGGGCTACCTGGCCATGCTGGCCGAGGCCGAGCGCCGTGACCACCGCAAGCTGGGCGCGGAACTGGACCTGTTCTCGTTCCCGGGCGAGATCGGCAGCGGGCTGGCCGTGTTCCACCCCAAGGGCGGGACGGTCCGGCGGATCATGGAGGACTACTCCCGCCAGCGGCACATCGAGGCCGGCTACGAGTTCGTCAACAGCCCGCACATCTCCAAGTCGGACCTGTTCGAGACCTCCGGCCATCTCGGCTGGTTCGCCGAGGGCATGTTCCCGCCGATGGAGATGGAGGGTGCGCGGTATTACCTCAAGCCGATGAACTGCCCGTTCCACATCCTGGTCTACCGGGCGCGCGGCCGGTCCTACCGGGAACTGCCGATGCGGCTGTTCGAGTTCGGCACCGTGTACCGGTACGAGAAATCGGGCGTCGTGCACGGCCTGACCCGGGTCCGCGGCCTCACCATGGACGATTCGCACATCTTCTGCACCCGCGAGCAGGTCGGTCCCGAGCTGAAGCGGCTGCTCTCGTTCGTGCTGAACCTGCTGCGCGACTACGGGCTGTCCGACTTCTACCTGGAACTGTCCACCCGGGACGAGGCCAAGGAGAAGTTCGTCGGCAGCGACGAGGACTGGGCGCACGCCACCGCGATGCTGGCCGAGGCGGCCGCGGACTCCGGCCTGGATCTGGTCGCCGATCCCGGCGGCGCCGCGTTCTACGGGCCGAAGATCTCGGTCCAGGCCAAGGACGCGATCGGGCGCACCTGGCAGCTGTCCACCATCCAGCTGGACTACAACGAGCCCAAGCGGTTCGGGCTGGAGTACCAGGCGGCGGACGGCTCCCGGCAGGAGCCGATCATGATCCACCGGGCGCTGTTTGGCTCGATCGAGCGGTTCTTCGGCATCCTGGTCGAGCACTACGCGGGCGCGTTCCCGCCCTGGCTGGCCCCGGTGCAGGTGACCGGCATCCCGATCGCCGCGGCGCACGTGCCGTACCTGGAGCAGGTGGCCGCGCGGCTGCGCGAGCACGGGATCCGGGTGGAGGTGGACGACTCCGGCGACCGGATGCAGAAGAAGATCCGCACCGCGCAGCGGCAGAAGGTGCCGTACATGCTGCTGGCCGGGGATGACGATGTGGCCGCGGGCGCGGTGTCGTTCCGCTACCGCAGCGGCGAGCAGAAGAACGGGGTACCGGTGGCGCAGGCGGTGGCCGAGATCACCGCGGCGGTGGCCGAGCGCCGCCAGGTCTGACCGCCGCGTGGGCCGGACGGTCCCCTTATGCTGCTAGTCATGTCCAACCAGCCGGCGGAAGAGCCGCAGGTGCCCGATGGGGCCGGTGTGCCGGACGGGTTCCAGCGGCTGTGGATGCCGCACCGGATGGCCTACCTCAAAGGGGAGAACCGGGTGACGGGCACCGGCCCGCAGGAGTGCCCGTTCTGCCGCATCCCGGCGCTGGCCGACGTGGAGGGCCTGATCGTGGGCCGCGGCGAGACCGTGTACACGGTGCTCAACCTGTACCCGTACAACGCCGGGCACCTGATGGTCTGCCCCTACCGGCATGTAGCGGACTACACCGAGCTGGCCGGGCCGGAGACCGCCGAACTCGCCGATCACACCAAGCGGGCGATGACCGCCCTGCGTGCCGCCACCGGCGCGCAGGGGTTCAACGTCGGCATGAACATGGGCGCGGTGGCGGGCGCGGGCATCGCCGCCCACCTGCACCAGCACATCGTCCCCCGGTGGGGCGGGGACACCAACTTCATGCCGGTCGTCGGCGGCACCCGGGTGCTGCCCCAGCTGCTGGCGCAGACCAGGGACCTGATCGCGGCCAGCTGGCCGGCCGCCGGCTGATCCGGCCCGGTCAGCCGGCGGTGGCCAGCTTGTCGGCCAGGTGCGAGGGCAGTGGCTCGTAGCGCAGGTAGGACCGGCTGAACGAGCCGGTGCCGTGCGACATCGAGCGCAGGTCGATGGCGTAGCGGGTCAGCTCCAGCTCTGGCACCTCGGCCTTGACCAGGGTGCGCCCGCCCGCGACCGGCTCGGTACCGAGCACCCTGCCCCGCCGCGACGACAGGTCGGACATGACCGCGCCCACGTACTCGTCGTCGACCAGCACCGACAGCTCGTCCACCGGCTCCAGCAGCAGCACTTTGGCCTTGCTGGCGGCGTCCTTCAGTGCCGCCCGGCCGGCCTTCTGGAAGGCCATGTCGGACGAGTCGACCGAGTGCGCCTTGCCGTCGAAGAGGGTTACCCGGACGTCCACCATCGGGTAGCCGGCCGCCACCCCCTGCTCCATCTGCGCCCGGACGCCCTTTTCCACCGACGGGATGAACTGCCGGGGCACCACGCCGCCGACGATCTTGTCCACGAATTCGAGGCCGCTGCCCGACGGCAGTGGCTCCACCTCGATGTGGCAGATGCCGAACTCGCCGTGGCCGCCGGTCTGCTTGACGTTGCGGCCCAGCCCCTGGGCCTTGCCGGCCACCGTCTCCCGCAGCGGCACCCGCAGCTCGGTGGTCTCCACCGCCACCCCGTACCGGCTGCTCAGCCGGTCCAGCAGCAGGTCGGTATGCGCCTCGCCCATGCACCACAGCACCAGCTGGCGGGTTTCGGCGTTCATCTCCATCCGCAGCGTCGGATCCTCGGCCACCAGCCGGGCCAGCGACTGCGACATCTTGTCCTCGTCCGCCTTGGATTTGGCCGTGATGGCCACCGGCAGCAGCGGCTCCGGCACCGCCCATGGGTCCATCAGCAGCGGCCGTTCCTTGCTGGACAGGGTGTCGCCGGTCTCCGCGCTGGTCAGCTTCGCCACGGCGCAGATGTCACCGGCCGGGCAGGAGGCGACCGGCCGCTGCTGCTTGCCCAGCGGCGAGGTCAGCGCCCCCACGCGCTCGTCGTTGTCGTGGTCGGCATGGCCGCGGTCGGCCAGCCCGTGCCCGGACACGTGCACCACCACGTCCGGGCGCAAGGTGCCCGAGAACACCCGGACCAGGCTGATCCGGCCGACATAGGGGTCGGAGGTGGTCTTGACCACCTCGGCCAGCAGCGGGCCGTCCGGGTCGCATTCGATGCCGGTGACCGGCTTGCCGTCCAGCGTGGTGACGGCGGGCAGCGGGTGCTCCTGCGGCGGCGGGAACGCCTGGGTGACTACTTCCAGCAGTTCTTCCAGGCCAATCCCGTGCGGGCTGGAGGCGGCCAGCACCGGGTAGAAGCTGCCCCGCGCGACCGCCGTCTCCAGATCCTCGATCAGGCTCTTGGGGTCGATCTCCTCACCGGAGAGGTAGGCGTCCATGAGGGACTCGTCCTCGCTCTCCTGGATGATCCCCTCGATCAGCGACCCGCGCAGCTCCTGCGCCCGGGCGGTGTCGGCGGGATCGGGGTCGCGCTCGGCGCGCTCGCCGCCGGAGTAGTCGAACAGCCGCCCGGACAGCAGCCCGATCAGCCCGGTCAGGTCGCCCTTGGCGCCGGTGACCGGGAAGTACAGGGGGGCCACCGACTCGCCGAAGGCGGCCCGGCAGGCGGCCAGGGCCTGCTCGAAGTCGGCCCGCTGATGGTCGATCTTGGTGATCACGACTGCCCGTGGCATGCCGACCGCGGCGCACTCTTCCCAGAGCATCCGGGTCAGGCCGTCCACGCCTTCGGTGGCGGACACGGCGAACAGGGCCGCGTCCGCGGCCCGCAGGCCCGCCCGCAGGTCGCCGGTGAAGTCGGCGTACCCGGGGGTGTCCAGCAGGTTGATCTTGACCCCGGCGTGCGTGAGCGGGGCCAGCGTGAGGTTGACCGACCGCTGCTGCCGGATCTCGACCTCATCGAAGTCGCTGACGGTAGTGCCGTCCTCCACCCGGCCGATCCGCTGGATGGCACCGGTGGCCGCCAGCAATGCCTCCACCAGGGTGGTCTTGCCCGCCCCGGAATGGCCGACCAGCACTACATTGCGCACGCTGCTGTGCTGGCCGGCCGCGGGCGCACCGCCCGGGGCTGTGGATCCTTTCCGTTCTGTCACCGCTCGCCTCCTGAGGGTTCGTTCGGCTGCGTCATGACCAGCCTTTACCTCCCGGCCACCCGGCCACAAGTCCTCAGCCGGAATCGTCCGGCCCGGGGTGCAGGCTCTAGGATTCGACCCGCCATGCTGAACGCGCTCCGCCCGCTCATCGCCCGCCTGCTGCGACCGGTAGGGGAAGCGCTGGCGCGCACGCCGGTCACCCCGAACGCCATCACCATCACCGGCGCGGCCGGGATGGTGGTGGGCGCGCTGTGGCTGTTCCCCACCGGGCACCTGTTCGCCGGCACCGTGGTCTGCACCGCGTTCGTGCTGGCCGACATGCTGGACGGCGCGCTGGCCAGGGTGAAGGGAACCAGCGGCGCCTGGGGCGCTTTCCTGGACTCGACCCTGGACCGGGTCGGGGATGCGGCGGTGTTCGCCGGCCTGACCATCTGGCTGGCCCGCACCGGCCAGCGGCCGCTGGCCCTGGTCGCGCTGTTCTGCCTGGTGACCGGTGGCCTGGTGTCCTACGCTAAGGCACGGGCCGAAGGCCTGGGCCTGCGCTGTGACGTGGGCATCGCTGAGCGGACCGAGCGGCTGCTGATCGCGCTGGTGGCAGCCGGCCTGAGCGGGCTGGGGGTGCCCTTCGTGCTGGCTATCGGGCTGTGGGCGCTCGCCGTGCTGAGCACGATCACATTCGGGCAGCGGGTGCTCGCGGTGCGGGCCGCCGCGGCCGCGGCCGGGCAGGCCGGCCCGGGCGGTACCGACGGCGCTGGCGGTGCGGGTACGGGCGGTGCCGGTTCGGGCGCGGCCGCCCCGGGCCAGGGCGGGCCGGAATGAGGAAGACGCTGGCAGCGGTGAACGGCTGGCTGATCTACCGCGGCTATGTGCTGTGCTGGGCCCTGGTCTGCCGGGTGCCCGAGTCCTGGGCCCGGGCGGTGTTCCAGTTCGCCGGTGACACCGCCTGGCGCCGCCAGGGCCGGGGGGTGCAGCGGCTGGAGGCCAACCTGCGCCGGGTGATCGGCCCGCAGGCCACCGGGAAGCAGCTGCGCGCGCTGTCCCGGGCGGGCATGCGCTCGTATGCCCGGTACTGGATGGAGGTCTTCCGGCTGCCCGCGATCAGCCAGCAGCGGATCATGGCGGGCGTCCGTTCCACCGGCGGGGAGAAGGCCGCCTTTGCTCACCTGGCGGCCGGCCGCGGGGTCGTCTTCGCGCTGCCGCACATGGGCAACTGGGAGACCGCGGGCGCCTGGATCATCCTGGCGGGCGGGCGCCCGTTCACCACCGTCGCCGAGCGGCTCAAGCCGGAATCGGTCTACCTGCGCTTCCTCGCCTTCCGGGAGTCGCTGGGGTTCGAGGTGCTGCCCGCCACCGGCGGCAACAGCCGGTTCGGCATCCTGGCCCAGCGGCTGCGCGCGGGCGGCATGGTCTGCCTGCCGGCCGACCGGGATGTCACCGGCGGCGGCATCGACGTGGACTTCTTCGGCGAGAAGGCCCGGATGATGGCCGGGCCGGCGGCGCTGGCGGTGCAGACCGGCGCGGCCCTCCTCCCGGTTACGCTGTGGTTCGAGGGCCCGCACTGGGTGGTCGACATCCGGGGCGAGATCCCGGTGCCGGCGCAGGGCAGCCGCCGGGACAAGGTGGCCGCGATGACCCAGGCAGTGGCGGATGTCTTCGCCGAGGGCATCGCCGCGCACCCGGAGGACTGGCACATGCTGCAGCGGGTGTTCGTGGCCGACCTCGACCCGGTCTGGCTGGCCTCCGCGGATCCCAGCTCCGCCAACGGGGATGGCACCCGGTGAGGATCGGCCTGGTCTGCCCGTATACCTGGGACGTGCCGGGCGGGGTGCAGCAGCACATCCGGGATCTGGCCGAGGCGCTGATCGGGATGGGCCATGCGGTCTCGGTGATCTCCCCGGCCGACGACGACACCCCGCTGCCGGACTACGTGGTGCCGGCCGGCCGGGCGGTGCCGGTGCCCTACAACGGGTCGGTCGCCCGGCTGGCGTTCGGGTTCGGGCCGGTGGCCAAGGTCCGCCGCTGGGTCAAGGAGGGCGGTTTCGACGTGCTGCACGTGCACGAGCCCGCCGCGCCCAGCCTGTCGCTGCTGGCCTGCTGGGTGGCGGACGGGCCGATCGTGGCCACCGTGCACACCGCGCTGCCCCGGTCCCGGCTGATCCATGCCACCTACCCGGTGCTGCAGACCGCGCTGGAGAAGATCAGCGCCCGGATCGCCGTCTCCGAGGCGGCCCGCACCACGCTGGTGGAGCACATGGGCGGGGACGCGGTGCTCATCCCGAACGGGGTGACCGTGAGCCGGTACGAGAAGGCCACCCCGCTGCCCGGCTGGCCGGGCAGCGGGGGCGCGCTCGGGTTCCTGGGCCGGATAGACGAGCCGCGCAAGGGCCTGGACGTGCTGCTGCGCGCGTTCGGCCAGCTGGCCGGGCCGCGGCCGGGGCTGCGGCTGCTGATCGCCGGCCCCGGCGACACCGGTGACGTACTGGACCGGGTGCCCGCCCCGCTGCGGCCGCGGGTGGTCATGCTGGGCCAGGTCAGCGAGGAAGACAAGGCCCGGGTCTACCACTCGGTGGACGTGTTCTGCGCGCCGAACACCGGCGGCGAGAGCTTCGGCATCGTGCTGGCCGAGGCGATGGCGGCCGGCGCCCCCATCGTGGCCAGCGACCTGGACGCCTTCCGGCAGGTGCTGCGCGGCGGGCGGGCCGGCGAACTGTTCCGCACCGGCGACCCGGGCGAACTGGCGGCCGCCGCGGGGCGGCTGCTGGACGACCCGGCCCTGCGGGCCAAGCTGTCCGCCGCCGCCACCGAGGCGGTGCGGGCCTACGACTGGCCGGCCATCGCCCGCGACGTGGTCCAGGTGTACCGGGCGGTCGTGCCCGCGCCCGGCCTGGTGACGGTGGTGCCATGGGTCCGCTGACCGTCGTCGCCATCATCGCCGCGGCGATCCTGCTCGGCGTGTACGTGTCCTGGCGGGCAGGCCGGCTCGACCGGCTGCACGCCCGGGTCGAGACGGCCCGGGCGGCGCTGGACGCTGCGCTGGTGCGGCGCAGTTCAGTGGCCCTGGAGCTGGCCGCCTCCGGGCTGCTCGACCCGGCCACCAGCCTGCTGGTGGCCGGCGCGGCGCACGATGCCCGGGCCGCGGGGGCGCCAGATGAGCTGGCCGAGAGCGACCTGACCAGGGCGCTGCGGGCGGCTCTGGGCCAGCCCGGCTTCCGGGCCGCCCTGGCCGAGCGCGGCCGGGGCGATGAGCTGCTCGCCGAGCTGGAAGTCACCGCCCACCAGGTGTTCCTGGCCCGCCGGTTCTACAACGACGCGGTCGCGGTCACCCGGGCCACCCGCCGCCGCTGGCTGGTGCGGCTGCTGCGGCTGGCCGGGGGCGCGCCGGTGCCGGACTTCTTCGAGATCGACGACTCGGTGCTGGCCGCCGCCCCCGGTGGAGGCGGCGCGGACATGCCCCGCCTGACCGACGGCGAAGCGGCCTACCATGGGGAGAGCCCATAGCGAGCAAGCAAGAGAGGTCCACCGTGTCAGTCAGCAGTGCCGCCGCCAGCCCCGGACACCCCGAACGTGCCGCCCCCGCCGGCGGGCCCGCGGTGACCGGGACCGCCCGGGTCAAGCGGGGCATGGCCGACATGCTCAAGGGTGGCGTGATCATGGATGTGGTCACCCCGGAGCAGGCGAAGATCGCCGAGGACGCGGGTGCGGTCGCGGTGATGGCACTGGAACGCGTGCCGGCCGACATCCGTGCCCAGGGCGGGGTGGCCAGGATGAGCGACCCGGACATGATCGAAGCGATCATCGGCGCGGTCTCCATCCCGGTGATGGCCAAATGCCGGATCGGCCACTTCGCCGAGGCCCAGGTGCTGCAGGCGATCGGCGTGGACTACATCGACGAGTCGGAGGTGCTGACCCCGGCCGACGAGGCGAACCACGTGGACAAGTGGGGCTTCACCGTGCCCTTCGTCTGCGGCGCCACCAGCCTGGGCGAGGCTCTGCGCCGGATCTCCGAGGGCGCGGCCATGATCAGGTCGAAGGGGGAGGCCGGCACCGGCAACGTAGTCGAGGCGACCCGCCACATGCGGCAGATCTCAGCCGGTATCCGCCAGCTTGGCGCGCTGCGCGAGGACGAGCTGTACGCCACTGCCAAGGAGCTGCAGGCACCCTACGATCTGGTGGCCGAGGTGGCCGGGGCCGGCCAGCTGCCGGTGGTCCTGTTCACCGCCGGCGGCATCGCCACCCCGGCCGACGCGGCAATGATGATGCAACTGGGCGCCGACGGGCTGTTCGTCGGATCCGGGATCTTCAAGTCGGGTGACCCGGCGCGGCGGGCGGCGGCGATCGTCAAGGCCTGCACCTTCCACGACGACCCGGATGTGGTCGCCAAGGTGTCCCGCGGCCTCGGTGAGCCGATGGTCGGGATCAACCTGGACACGCTGCCGCCCGAGCAGCACTACGCCGGCCGCGGCTGGTAACCCACCCGGCGGCCCCCGCCCGCCAGCGCCCGCGCGGACCGTCACCCCAGCCCAGCCAAGGGGAGCGAGAGATGTTCGAACGGTTCACCGACCGGGCCCGGCGAGTGGTCGTCCTCGCCCAGGAAGAGGCCAGGGAACTCGACCACAACTACATCGGCACCGAGCATCTGCTGCTCGGCCTGCTCCGGGAGGGCGAGGGGGTCGCCGCCCGGGCGCTGGATGAGCTTGGCATCAGCCGCACCGCGGTGCGGGAGCAGGTGGTGAAACTGATCGGCCGCGGCGGGCGCACCCCCACCGGGCACATCCCGTTCACGCCGCGGGCCAAGAAGGCCCTGGAACTCTCGCTGCGGGAAGCGCTTCAGCTGAACCACAACCACATCGGCACCGAGCATCTGCTGCTGGGCCTCATCCGGGAGGGCGAGGGGGTGGCCGCGCAGGTGCTGGTCGAGCTTGGCGCGGGCCTGCACCGGGTGCGGGCGAAGGTGCTGGAACTGGTCCCGGCCAGCCCGGTGGAGGCGATGGAGTTCAGCGGGCCGACGCGGACGGCCATGGCCGGCCCGGTGATGGCCGGGATCCTCCGGCGGCTGGATGACATCTCCGTCCGGCTCGCCGCCATCGAGCGTCACCTGGGGCTGTCCGGGCCGGCCGCGGCCGGGGCGGCTGGCGCGGCTGGGGCAGGCCGGGAGGCCAGCGAGCCGGCGGCAGGTGCGGAGGCCAGCGAGCCGGCCGGGGGGGCCGGTGACGAGACCAGCGCGCCACCGGGCGGGGAGACCGGTACCGGCGGCTGACCGGAACTGGCGGCCCGTGCTGGCGGCCCGTGCTGGCGGCCCGGGCCGACGCCCCGCGGCCGCCCCCGCCGGAAGAGCCGGGGCCGCGCCGGTGTTGCACAAGCATCACCCATTTCTGCTGAGTTCAGCTGCCCAGGAGGTCGTCGTGCCCGCCCTGCTCACCCCGCAGATCGGGGTGCTCGCTCTGCAGGGGGATGTCGCCGAGCACCTGCGGGCGCTGGCAGCCGTGGGCGCGCGGCCGGTGCTGGTCCGCCGCCCCGACGAGCTCGACGGCGTGGACGGCCTGGTCATCCCCGGCGGTGAGTCCACCACCATGTGGAAGCTGGCGGTGGTGTTCGACCTGATGGAGCCGCTGCGCAAGCGGGTCAGCGCCGGCCTGCCGGTGTTCGGCTCCTGCGCCGGGATGATCATGCTCGCGGACCGGCTGCTGGACGGTGCGGATGGGCAGCAGACGGTGGGCGGTATCGACATGACGGTGCGCCGGAACGCGTTCGGCCGCCAGGTGGACTCGTTCGAGAGCGACATCGCGCTCGGCGGCCTGGCGGGCCCGCCTGGACCGCCGTTCCGGGCGGTGTTCATCCGCGCGCCGTGGGTGGAGCAGACCGGTGAGCAGGTGGAGATCCTGGGAACCGAGCCCGCCACCGGTAGGATCGTCGCCGTCCGGCAGGGGCCGTTGCTCGCCACCTCCTTTCACCCTGAGCTGACGGGTGACGTGCGGGTGCACCGGCTCTTCGTAGATGTGGTAAGGAAACGGGCATGAGTGGCCACTCCAAGTGGGCGACGACCAAGCACAAGAAGGCGGTCATCGACGCCCGCCGCGGCAAGCTGTTCGCCAAGCTGATCAAGAACGTGGAAGTGGCTGCCCGCACCGGTGGCGGCGACCCGGCGGGCAATCCCACCTTGTACGACGCGGTGCAGAAGGCGAAGAAGAACTCGGTCCCGAACGAGAACATCGACCGGGCCATCCGCCGTGGCGCCGGGCTGGAGGCGGGCGGCGCCACCTACGAGAACATCACCTATGAGGGGTATGCCCCCGGCGGGGTGGCGGTCCTGGTGGAGTGCCTGACCGACAACCGGAACCGGGCCGCCGCCGACGTGCGGACCGCGCTCACCCGCAACGGCGGCTCCATGGCCGATCCCGGTTCGGTGTCCTACCTGTTCCACCGCAAGGGCGTGGTGCTGGTCGCCAAGTCCGGCGGGGTGTCCGAGGATGACGTGCTGACGGCGGTCCTCGACGCCGGCGCCGAGGACGTTACCGACCTGGGCGAATCGTTTGAGGTGATCAGCGAGCCCAGTGACCTGGTGGCGGTGCGGACCGCGGTCACCGGGCCGGCCTGGAGTACGAGTCGGCGGAAGCGGCGTTCCTGCCCACCGTCGAGGTGGAACTGGACGAGGACCATGCCAAGCGGGTGTTCCGGCTGATCGAGGCGCTGGAGGACTCCGACGACGTGCAGGACGTGTACGCCAACTACTCCGTCTCCGACGAGATCATGGAGAAGCTCGGCTGACCCGCCGGCCCGGTGAGCCGGGCGGCGACACACCGGGCCGGTTCGCGGCCCGGCGGAGGCCCGGCCGGTAGGGTCGGGTACCGAACACATGTTCGCCAACGCGGCCCGGGACGGTGAGGCATGCGGGTGCTCGGCGTTGACCCGGGACTGACCCGGTGCGGGCTCGGGGTGATCGACGGGGTCCCCGGCCGGGCACCGCGGCTGATCGCCGCCGACGTGCTGCGCACACCGCCCGGCGACGACATCGCGGCCCGGCTGCTGGCCCTGGAGTCCGGCATCGACGGCTGGCTGGCCACGCACCAGCCGGACGCGGTCGCGGTCGAGCGCGTGTTCAGCCAGCACAACGTGCGGACCGTGATGGGCACCGCGCAGGCGGGCGCGGTCGCCATCGTCTGCGCGGCCCGGCGCGGGCTGCCAGTCGGCCTGCACACCCCGAGCGAGGTGAAGGCATCGGTGACCGGCAGCGGCCGGGCCGGCAAGGACCAGATCACGGCCATGGTGATGCGGCTGCTGCGGCTCGGGGACCCGCCCCGGCCGGCCGACACCGCGGACGCGCTGGCACTGGCCATCTGCCACCTGTGGCGCGGTGACACCCAGCGCCGGCTGGCGGCCGCAGCCGCCCGGTTCGCCGCCACCACCGGCGCCGGGAGCGGCCGGTGATCTCCCACCTGGCCGGCACCGTGGCCGCCATCGCGCCGGACGGCGCCGTGATCGAGGTCGGCGGGGTCGGCCTGCTGGTCCAGTGCACGCCGTCCACCCTGGCCACGCTGCGAGCGGGGGAGCCCGCCCGGGTCGCCACCTCGCTGGTGGTCCGGGAGGATGCCCTCACCCTGTACGGCTTCGCCGCCGAGGACGAGCGCGATGTCTTCGAGTTGCTGCAGACCGCCAGCGGCGTGGGGCCCCGGCTGGCGCTGGCCATGCTCGCCGTGTTCACCCCGGACGATCTGCGCCGCGCCGTCGCCGCCGAGGACATCACCGCACTCACCCGCGTGCCCGGCATCGGCCGCAAGGGGGCCCAGCGCATCGTGCTGGAACTGGCTGGCCGCCTCGGTTCGCCAGGCAGCGGGGCCGGGCCCGGGCCGGGCCTTGCCGCGGGGATGCGGCAGCCGGGCGCCGAGCCATGGCGCGAGCAGGTCCGGGCCGGGCTGGTCGGCCTGGGCTGGCAGGCCCGCGAAGCCGACGAGGCGATCGATGCGGTGGCGGCGGAGGCGGCCGCGGACGGCGGTGCGGCCGCCGGTGACGGCAGCGTGGACGTGGCCGTCATGCTGCGGTCCGCGCTGCGGAAACTGAGCAGGGTGTGACCAGCCCGGGAGCCGGTCCCGGAGCCAGCACCGGCGGCGGCCCGCACGCGGCGGCGGAAGCGGCGGCCCGGCACGCGCCTGCGCTGTCCGCCGCCGAGCAGGAGCGGCTGGTCTCGCCGCTGGCCGACGCGGACGACCGGGTGATCGAGAGCGCGCTCCGGCCCAGGCGGCTGGCGGATTTCATCGGCCAGGCCCGGGTGCGCGAGCAGCTGTCGCTGGTGCTGGCCGGCGCCCTGCGCCGTGGCACGCCGCCCGACCACATGCTGCTCTCCGGCCCGCCGGGGCTGGGCAAGACCACTATCGCCATGATCATCGCCGCCGAGATGGGCGCGCCGCTGCGGATCACCAGCGGCCCCGCGATCGAGCGGTCCGGGGATCTGGCCGCGGTGCTGTCCACCCTGGGCGAGGGCGAGGTGGTGTTCATCGACGAGATCCACCGGCTCGCCCGGCCAGCCGAGGAAATGCTGTACCTGGCGATGGAGGACTTCCGGGTCGATGTGGTCGTCGGCAAGGGGCCGGGCGCGACCGCGATCCCGCTGGACATCGCCCCGTTCACGCTGGTCGGTGCGACCACCCGGGCCGGCCTGCTGCCCGCCCCGCTGCGGGACAGGTTCGGCTTCACCGCCCGGCTGGACTTCTACCAGCCGGACGAACTGGAGGTGATCGTCCGCCGGTCGGCGGCGCTGCTCGGGGTCGCGCTGCGGGACGATGGCGCGCAGGAGATCGCCCGGCGATCCCGCGGCACGCCACGGATCGTCAACCGGTTGCTGCGCCGGGTGCGTGACTATGCGGAGGTCCGCTGCGACGGGGTGGTCACCCGCGAGGTCGCCCGGGCGGCGCTGGCCCTGTACGAGGTGGACGAGCAGGGCCTGGACCGGCTGGACCGGGCCGTGCTGGGGGCACTGACCACCCAGTTCGGCGGCGGCCCGGTCGGGCTGTCCACCCTCGCGGTGGCGGTGGGGGAGGAAGCCGAGACGGTGGCGGTGGTGGCCGAGCCGTTCCTGGTCCGGGCCGGGCTGATGGCCCGGACACCACGGGGCCGGGTGGCGACCCCAGCCGCCTGGGCGCACCTGGGCCTGCCCCTCCCGGAAACCGCGGCCGGCCTGGCCGCGCCGGGCAGCCTGTTCGAGTGACCCGCCTGGCAGCTTGGGTCGCAAGGATGTCACGATCAGTCGCCAGAGGCCATAGCCTGTTGGTGCGGCGGCCATGCGCCGATACACTTCGGCAGTTGGCCAACTGACCGCCACCTGACCGGATCTGCCCGGGCCCAGCGCCCCGTGGCTTGGTCGCGTGTGTCGGCGCAGCACCTCAACTGGAAGGGAACCCCGGAATGGGGCACGTGCATCTCATCGCTGCCGCGACCAAGTCATCGGGCAGCAGCTACTACTTCCTGATCGCCATCGTTGTCCTGTTCGGCGTGCTGTATTTCGTCATGATCAGGCCACAGCGGAACCGGCAGCGCCAGGTCGTCCAGGCGCAGAACCAGATCCAGCCAGGTCAGCGAGTCCGCACCACGGCCGGCATGTACGGGACGGTGGTCGCGCTCGACGATGGCGACGTGGTGCTGGAGATCGCCCCCGGCGTCCAGGTCCGCTACCTGCGGCGGGCGATCCTGGACGTGGTCCCCAGTGACAACGGGGCGGCGCCGGCCGGGAGCGAGGAGGCCGGGACCGTGGCTGACGACGGGACCGCCACCAGCTAAGCACGCAGGTGCGCCGCTGGCCGGCGGACCGCACGGGCACCAGAACCGAAGGACGGGCGAGAAGTGGCTCCGCCAAGCAGTAAGTCCTCCCGGCCGGGCACGATGCTGGCCGTGCTGGGCGCTGTCATCGTGGTCATGCTGCTGGCCATCATCGGCGGCGACCTGGCCAGCCCGGCGAAGTGGTCCAGCAACTTCAAGGTTCACCTGGGCCTGGACCTGACCAGCGGCACCACGGTGGCGCTGCAGGCGGTCAAGCCCGGCGGCGGCTCCCCGACCTCGGCCGAGATGCAGCAGGCCATCCAGATCATGGACAACCGGGTGAACGGGGCCGGTTTCACCGAGGCGCAGGTCGTCCAGCAGGGCAACGACATCATCAACGTGTCGGTGCCCGGCCAGAACGCCCAGAAGGTGGTCAGTCTGGTCAGCAGGACCGCCGAACTGCTGTTCCGGCAGGTGCTGCTGGAGGCGCCGAACAGGTCCACCGCCGCCACGCCCACACCCAGCGCTTCGGCGTCGGCTAGCCCGTCGGCGTCGGCCAGCCCGTCGGCGTCGGCCAGCCCGTCCGGCAAGGCCAGTGCGTCACCCCACGCGAGCGCGGCCGGCACGCCCACCGCCTCGGCCACACCGACCCCGGCGCCGGCGGGCGGGCTGTCCACCTGGCAGCAGGCTACCGGGGACGCCGCCCTGGTCAGCGCCCCGGTGAAAGCCCTGTTCGACAAGCTCAACTGCGAGAACCCGAACTGGCAGAAGCAGGTCGGCTACGCCAACGGCGAATACGACAACGCGAACATCCAGATCGTGTCCTGCGACGCGGCCCACAACAAGTACGTGCTGGACAAGTCCACGGTGGCCGGCACGATGATCACCTCGGCCAGCGCCAGCCCGAACCCGAACGGGAGCGACTGGCTGGTCGACATCAACTTCGACGGGGCCGGCACGAAGGCGTTCGGCAACCTCACCACCGGCATGTACGACAAGTACCACCAGAGCCCGGCCCCGCCCGACCTGCTGGGCGTGGTGCTGGACGGGACGGTGGTCTCCGCGCCCTACATCCAGAGCCCCACGGTCGGCGGCCAGTCCCAGATCAGCGGCAGTTTCACCCAGAGCCAGGCGTCCCAGCTGGCGAACCAGCTGTCCTACGGCAAGCTGCCGCTCAGCTTCCACCAGCAGTCGGTCGAGTCGGTGTCACCGCAGCTCGGCCATGACCAGCTCACGGCCGGCCTGATCGCGGCCGGGCTCGGCCTCATCCTGGTGGTCTGCTACCTGCTGCTCTACTACCGGGGCCTGGCGCTGGTTGCGGTAT
Source organism: uncultured Actinomycetes bacterium (assembly GCA_963837105.1). GTDB lineage: Bacteria > Actinomycetota > Actinomycetes > Streptosporangiales > Streptosporangiaceae > UBA9676. The sequence goes on from CAWIMG010000028.1 coordinate 31,493, forward strand.
CCAGCCTGGTGATCGCCGCGCTGCTGGCCTACCTGTCGGTTGTCCTGCTCGGCAAGTACCAGCACTTCGCGCTGTCGCTGGCCGGCATCGCCGGCCTGATCGTGGCCATCGGCATCACCGCTGACTCGTTCGTGGTGTTCTTCGAGCGGCTGCGGGACGAGGTGCGGGAAGGGCGCTCGCTGCGGGCGGCGGTGGAACGCGGCTGGACCCGGGCCCGGCGGACCATCCTGGTCTCCGACACCGTGTCCTTCCTGGCCGCCGCGCTGCTGTACTACTTCGCGATCGGCAGCGTCCGCGGCTTCGCGTTCACCCTCGGCCTGACCACGGTGATCGACGTGCTGGTGGTGTTCACCTTCACCAAGCCGGTGATCACCTTGCTGGCCAGGACCAAGTTCTACGGTGATGGACATCCGCTGTCCGGGCTCGATCCCAAGCGGCTCGGTGCCCGCGCGCCGTGGCGGGGAACCGTCCGGCCGCCGGCCGGGTGCCGGCCAGGACCACCCCGGCGAAGGAGGCATGATGTCCGGGCTGCGTGGCATCGGCGGCCGCCTTTACCGGGGCGAGGTCTCCGTTGACTTCGTCGGCCGCAAGCGGCTCTGGTACACGATCTCCGGCGTGATCCTGGCGATCAGCGTGATCGCACTGCTCGTCTTCGGGCTCAACTTCAGCGTGGACTTCAAGGGCGGATCGCTGTTCAAGTTCCCGGCCGGCACCGAGACCATCTCCCAGGTGCGGACCACCGTGAGTGATGCCGGCGGTGGCTCGGACGCGATCGTCCAGCAGGTCACCGACATCGCCAACGGCGCCGCTGCCTGGAGCGTGCAGACGCACCCGCTCACCACGGCCCAGCAGACCGGCGTCTCGGAGGCGATCGGCAGCACCTTCCACCTGACCCAGAGCCAGATCAGCTCCCAGTTCGTGGGCGCCAGCTGGGGCAGCCAGATCTCGCGGAAGGCGCTGGAGGCGCTGATCGCCTTCCTGATCGTGATCGTCGGCTACCTGTCGATCGCGTTCGAGTGGAAGATGGCCGTCGCCGCCCTGGTCGCGCTCGCCCACGACATCGTCATCACGGTCGGGGTATACGCACTGCTCGGCTTCCAGGTGAGCCCCGCCTCGGTGATCGGCCTGCTGACCATCCTGGGTTACTCCCTGTACGACACGGTCGTCGTGTTCGACAAGGTCAGGGAGAACACGGCGGGCCTGCTCGGCTCGGCCCGGGCCACCTACAGCCAGGCCGCCAACCAGGCCCTGAACCAGACCCTGGTCAAATCCATCAACACCTCGGTGATCGCGCTGCTGCCGGTGGCGGCGATCCTGTTCATCGGGCCGGCCTGCTCGGCGCTGGCGAGCTGAAGGACCTGGCGCTGGTGCTGTTCGTCGGCATGCTGTCCGGAACCTACTCCTCGATCTGCATCGCCACCCCGGTGCTCGCCGACCTGAAGGAACGCGAGCCGCAGTACCGGGCGCTGGCCAAGCGGGTCTCGCTGCGCGCGGCCGGCGGGCGCGCCGCCAAGCGGGCGCCGGCCGGGGCCGCGGTCGGCAATGGCACGGCACTGGCCGAAGCCGGGCCCGACCCGGGCCCGGGCGAGGACGGGGAGCAGATGCCGGCCGCTGGACCGGCGGGCCAGGCCGAGCCGGTGCCGGCCGGCCGGGCGCCAGGCCGTGGCACCGGCCAGGGTGGCAACCGGCCCGGCCAGCGGCAGCAGCCCCGCCGGACCAGCAACGCCCGGCGGCGCCCGGGTGGCAAGAAGAAGCGGCGGTAGCCGCCGGTGCCGACCGGGGCGGCGCCGCGGCCTGGGGAAGACCTGCAGGCCGGGACGGACCTGGCCGGCCTGATCAAGGCGAAGGTCCGGGATGTCGCCGACTACCCGCAGGCCGGCATCGTGTTCAAGGACATCACCCCGCTGCTGGCGGACGGCCAGGCGCTCGCCGCCGTGGTGGGCGCGCTGGCGGCCGGGCACGGGCCGGTGGACAAGGTGGCTGGCATCGAAGCCCGCGGGTTCATCCTGGCCGCTCCGGTCGCCAGCCAGCTGGGCTCGGGCTTCGTGCCGATCCGCAAGCAGGGGCGGCTGCCGGGGCCAACCTATGCCCAGAGCTACGACCTGGAGTACGGCACCGCCACCATCGAAGTGCACCAGGACGCCTTCGCACCGGGCGAGCGGGTACTGATCGTCGACGACGTGCTGGCCACCGGCGGCACGGCGGCGGCCACGAAGGCGCTGGTCGAGCGGGCCGGGGCGGACGTCGTCGGTGTCGCCGTCCTGCTGGAACTGGCCTTCCTGGGCGGCCGGGCCCGGCTGGCCAGCACCGCGCTGCGGTCCCTGCTGGTGGTGTGACCGACACGGCCGCGGCCGGGGATGAGCTGACCACCCGCCGGTGTTACCGCCGGTAGACTGGATGCCTGGCGGACGACAGGAGCGCATGTGGCCGGTGACGTGGCGATGACCGGCCGGGCCGGTGCCGACGTCACCTCGCCCAGCCCGGAGCCGCCCGAGGCCGCGGCCGTAACCGGGGACGGGGAAGAGGGGGCGCCCGCCGCGCCCGGTTCCCGTGCTGCCCAGGTGCCCGCGCCCAGCCGGCCCGCGGCCACCCCGTCCAGCCAGCCGGGCACCCCCGGCGGAGCCGCGGTCCGGCGGCGGCTGGCCAGGCTCGGGGCCACCCGCGGCGGCGGCGTCAACCCGGTGCTTGAGCCCCTGATCAAGACGGTCCGGGCCACCCACCCCAAGGCTGACATCCGGCTCATCGAACGGGCCTACGAGGTGGCGGCGTACTGGCACGCCGGCCAGCAGCGCAAGAGCGGCGACCCCTACATCACCCATCCGCTGGCGGTGGCCACCATCCTGGCCGAGCTGGGCATGAACCACGAGACCATCTGCGCCGCGCTGCTGCATGACACGGTCGAAGACACCGCGTACACGCTGGCCGAGATCAGCCGGGAATTCGGCGCCGACGTGGCCGCGCTGGTGGACGGGGTCACCAAGCTGGAGAAGGTCAAGTACGGCGAGGCAGCCGCCGCCGAGACCGTGCGCAAGATGGTGGTCGCGATGTCACGCGACATCCGGGTGCTGGTCATCAAGCTGGCCGACCGGCTGCACAACATGCGCACCCTGCGCTACCTGCCGCGGGAGAAGCAGGAGCGCAAGGCACGGGAAACGCTGGAGATCTTCGCGCCACTGGCGCACCGGCTGGGCATGAACACCATCAAGTGGGAGCTGGAGGACCTGGCGTTCGCCACCCTCTACCCCAAGCGCTACGACGAGATCGCCCGGATGGTGTCGGAGCGGGCACCGCGGCTGGAACAGTTCCTGCAGGAGGTCATCGACGAGGTCCGGGCCGACCTGCGCGAGGCCAAGGTCAAGGCACGGGTGACCGGCCGCCCCAAGCACTACTACTCCGTCTACCAGAAGATGATCGCCCGGAACGTCAGCTTCGACGAGATCTATGACCTGGCCGGCATCCGGGTGCTGGTCGATTCGGTGCGCGACTGCTACGCCGTGCTCGGTACGGTGCACGCCCGCTGGAACCCGATCCCCGGGCGGTTCAAGGACTACATCGCGATGCCGAAGTTCAACATGTACCAGTCGCTGCACACCACCGTGATCGGCCCCGAGGGCAAGCCGGTCGAACTGCAGATCCGGACCTGGGGCATGCACCGGCGGTCGGAATACGGTGTGGCCGCGCACTGGAAGTACAAGGAAGAGTCCGCTCCCCGCGGCCGGGGTGGTGGCAGCGGCGCGGACCCGGAAGAGATGGCCTGGCTGCGGCAGCTGGTCGACTGGCAGCGGGAGACCGCCGACCCGGCCGAGTTCCTCGAGTCGCTCCGGTTCGACCTGGGTGCGGCCGAGGTGTACGTGTTCACCCCGCGTGGCGAGGTGATCGCGTTGCCGCAGGGCGCCACCCCGGTTGATTTCGCCTACGCCATCCACACCGAGGTCGGCCACCGCTGCATCGGGGCCAGGGTGAACGGCCGGCTGGTGGCGCTGGAATCCACCCTCGACAACGGCGACACCGTCGAGATCTTCACCTCCAAGGCGCAGGACGCCGCGCCCAGCCGGGACTGGCTGGGCTTCGTCAAGAGCGCGCGGGCCCGGAACAAGATCCGGCACTGGTTCTCCAAGGAGCGCCGGGAGGCGGCGGCCGAGGCCGGCAAGACGGCCATTGCCCGCACCATGCGCAAGCAGGAACTGCCGCTGCAGCGGCTCGCGTCCGCGGACGCCCTGCTCGCCATCGCCACCGAGCTCCGCTATCCCGACGTGTCCGCGCTGTACGCGGCGGTGGGGGAGGGCCACGTCAGCGCCCAGTCGGTGGTCGCCAAGCTGGTCCAGTCCGTCGGCGGTGCCGCCGCGGCGCAGGAGGATTCTGGCGGAAACCACCCTGCCCACCCGGCCGCCCCGGCCGCGCACGGCAGGCGATTCTGGAGTGGTGGTGGAAGGCTCGGCCGACGTCTGGGCCCGGCTGTCACGCTGCTGCACACCGGTGCCCGGAGACGAGATCACCGGCTTCGTCACCCGCGGGCACGGCGTCTCCGTGCACCGGTCAGACTGCGCCAACCTGCGGCACCTGCTCGACTCCGAGCCGGAACGGCTGGTGTCGGTGCGCTGGTCCCCGACCGAGGACTCACTCTTCCTGGTCGCCATCCAGGTGGAGGCGCTGGACCGGACCGGGCTGCTGTCCGACGTCACCCGGGCGATCTCCGATCAGCACGTCAACATCCTGTCCGCCTCGGTCACCACCACCCGGGACCGGGTGGCCGTCAGCAAGTTCACCTTCGAGATGGGTGACCCCAAGCACCTGGGCCATGTGCTCCGGGCGGTCCGCGCGATCGACGGTGTCTATGACGTCTACCGGGTCACCAGTTAGGGACCTGCCTTGGAGACCCCGGGCTCTTAGCTGGACAGCTCGGCCAGCGTCCGCTCCGCCTCGGCCAGCCAGGACCGGCGGGCAGCGAGCGCTTCCTCGGTGTCCCGTACTGCCTTGGCGTCGTCCCGCTCCCTGGCCTTGGCCAGCTGTGCCTCCAGCCCGGCGATCGCCGACCTGATCTGCTCCACGGTGTCCTGGGCGCGGGCCAGCGCCTCGGGATTGGACCGCCGCCACTGGGCGTCCTCGGCCTTGCGGACCGCGTCCTCGATCCGCCGCAGGCCCGACTCCAGCCGTTCGTGTGCCTCCCTGGGCACCGGCCCGGCCTGCTCCCAGCGCTCCTGGATCCCGCGCAGTGCCGCCCGGGCCGCGCGGACGTCGGTTACCGGGACGAGCTTGCCCGCCTCCTCCAGCAGCTGCGTCTTGACCGCGGCATGCTCCCGCAGCGCCGCGTCCTTCGCCGAGTACACCTCCGCCCGGGCCTGGAAGAAGGTGTCCTGGGCGGTCTTGAACCGGCCCCAGAGCACTTCCTCGTCCGCCCGGGAGGCCCGGCCCGCCATCTTCCAGGAGCGCATCAGTTCCCGGAAGGCGGCCGCGGTGCCCGACCAGTCGGTGGACGAGGCCAGCGCCTCCGCCTCGGCGCACAGCTTCTCCTTGGCCGCCCGGGCGCCCTCCCGCTCCTCCTCCAGGTCGGCGAAGTAGGCCTTGCGGCGCTTGTTGAACGCGTTGCGGGCGGCCGACAGCCGCTTCCACAGCGCGGCCTCGACCGCCCGGTCAGCGCGTGGCGCGGCCTTCCACTCTTCCAGCAACTGGCGCATCCGCTCGCCGCTGGCCTTCCAGTGGGTCGCCTCCGCAGCCAGCCGCTCGGCCTCGGCGGCGATCCGCTCCTTGATCTCCCTCGCCTCGGTCCGGGCATGATCGCGGGCTGCCCTGGCCTCCACCTGCCGGTGGTCGACCTTCCCCGACAGGGCATCCAGCCTGGCCAGCAGCTGGTCAAGATCCCCGATGGCATGGGCATCGGTCACCGCCGACCGGAGCCGGTCGATGCCGGCCCGCGCCTGGGCCGGCGGCAGACCGGTGGCGGTGACGCGCTGCTCCAGCAGGCTGACCTCAGTGTCGAGTGCATCGAACTTGCGGCAGAAGAACGCGAGCGCCTCGTCCGGGCTGCCGGCCTGCCACGAGCCGATCACCCGCTCGCCCTCGGCGGTACGCACGTAGACCGTGCCGTCGGCGCCTACCCGGCCCCACGGGCCGTCCACGGTGCTCACCGCGTACCTCCTGCTCAGACCTGACCCGGCGATGCGGTGGGTCAGGTCTTGGTGATAGTGACCCGGTAAATGATGACCTTTTTCCTGGGATGGCCATCACCTGGGCCGTTGGCGTTGTCTGTGCCAGCCTTGGCCACATTCTGGATGATTCCGAGGCCTTTGACGACTGTCCCGAACGGGGTATAGCTGGGCGGCAGGGACAGCGAGTTCCGGTACACCAGGAAGAACTGGCTGCCATTGGTGCCCGGGCCGGCGTTCGCCATGGCCACGGTGCCTGCCGTGTACCTGGCCCCGGCCAGGTTCTCGTTCGCGAACTTGTAGCCCGGGCCACCGCTGCCGGTGCCGGTCGGGTCACCGCACTGCAGCACGAAAATGCCGGAGGTGGTGAGCCGGTGGCAGGTCGTGGCATTGAAATACTTCTTGCTGGCCAGATGGACGAACGAGTTGACGGTGCAGGTCGCCTTCGAGTTCAGCAGGTCGATCACCACCGTGCCGCGGTTGGTCACGATGCTCGCCTGATAGCTGGCCTTATAGTCCGGCGTGGCCGACGGGAAGCCGGCATTGCGGGCGGCGGTCCCGTTCGCGGTGTAGGTGCAGTGCGTGGCCGGCTCGGCCACCGCCGCGGCGGCGGTCGGGCTGGGAGCGGCCGAGGCGGACGCGGACGCGCTGATGCTCGGGGTCGGGGTGGACGAGGCGGACGCGGACTTGCCGCCGCCGGAGAAGACCAGAAAGCCGCCGACGGCGAGCGCCACCACGACCCCGGCGGCCACCGCGGCGATCGTGCTGACGCGCAGCCTGCGGGCCTGGTGCGCCCGCCGGTCCTGCTGCCGCTGGTAATGCTGACGAGCGAGCTTGCGCTGGCGTTCCTTCTTCCCCGCCACGCCTGTCGACCTCCTGGCTGGTTGCTGCCACCGTGCTGATCTGCGAAACTTCGCGAATCGTACCCGCGCCTGCCCGGTCGCGGCGCCTCCGTTATCGGTTCGTCGCGTTGCGGCTGGATCGGTAACCTGTACCAGCAGTCCCCACCGGAACTGATCTGCCGCCCACTGGAGGGATGCCGCGTGCTGATCGCCGGGTTCCCGGCTGGCTCGTTCCAGACCAACTGCTACCTTGTGGCGGCTTTCGCCGGGTCCGAATGCGTGATCATCGACCCGGGCCAGGACGCGGTGCCCGGAATCGACGCGGTCATCGCCGAGCACCGGCTCAAGCCGGTGGCGGTCCTGCTCACCCACGGCCACATCGACCACGTCTGGTCGGTGGTGCCGGTCTGCGGCGCCCGCGGCATTCCGGCCTGCATCCACCCGTCCGACCGGGCGCTGCTGGCCGACCCGGCCCGCGGCCTGCCGCCGGGCGCCGGGCAGCAGTTGCTGCCCGGGCTGACCTTCACCGAGCCGGACGACGTGGCCGAACTGGCGGACGGCATGACGCTGCGGCTGGCCGGCCTGGACATCGTGGTCGATCACGCACCTGGGCACACCCCAGGGTCGGTGACCTTCCGGATCGCCCCCGGCGTGCTGTTCTCCGGGGATCTGCTGTTCGCACAGTCGATCGGCCGCACCGACCTGCCCGGCGGCGACTACCCGGCGATCCTGGACAGCCTGGCCCGGGTATGCCTGCCCCTGCCGGACGAGACTGAGGTGCTGCCCGGCCACGGCCCGCGGACCACCATCGGCGCCGAGCGCGCCAGCAACCCGTTCCTGGCCGGCCTGGTGCAGCGATGATCCGCACCCATGAGGCAGGCACCCTGCGCCAGGCCCAGGCAGGTGAGCAGGTGACCCTGGCCGGCTGGGTCGCCCGGCGGCGCGACCACGGCGGGGTGGTCTTCATCGACCTGCGTGACGCCAGCGGCGTGGTGCAGGTCGTCTTCCGCGGCGACGGCGAGAACCGCCCCGAGCACGCGCTGCGGGCGGAGTTCTGCATCCGGGTGACCGGCGAGGTCACCCGGCGGCCGGCTGGCAGCGAGAACCCTCACCTGCCGACCGGCGAGGTGGAGGTGACCGCATCCTCGGCCGGCCTGGAGGTGCTGTCCGAGGCAGAGCCGCTGCCGTTCCCGGTGGAAGGTGGCGGCGAGCTGAGCGAGGATGTCCGGCTCCGCTACCGGTACCTCGACCTGCGGCGGCCGGACACCGCCGCGGCGGTGCGGCTCCGGTCGGCGGCCAGCTACCTGGCCGGTGACGTGCTGCGCGGGCACGGTTTCGTGTATGTGGAGACCCCCTACCTGACCCGGTCCACGCCGGAGGGGGCACGCGACTTCGTGGTGCCGGTCCGGCTCCGGCCCGGCAGCTGGTACGCGCTGCCGCAGTCGCCGCAGCTGTTCAAGCAGTTGCTCATGGTGGGCGGCCTGGAGAGGTACTACCAGCTCGCCCGCTGCTTCCGGGACGAGGACTTCCGGGCCGACCGGCAGCCGGAATTCACCCAGGTCGACCTGGAGATGAGCTTTGTCACCCGGGAAGATGTGATCGAGGTGGCGGAGGATCTGGTCGGCCGTCTGTGGGCAGAACTGGCCGGGTACCGGCTGGCCCGCCCCATCCCGCGGATGACCTACGCGGAGGCCATGCGCCGGTTCGGTTCCGACAAGCCGGATTCTGCGGTTCGGCTGCGAACTGGCCGATCTGACCGGCTACTTCGGCCAGACCGCGTTCCGGGTGTTCCAGGCCCAGCATGTGGGCGCGGTCGTCATGCCGGGTGGTGCGGGCCAGTCCCGCAAGGAACTGGACGGCTGGCAGGAGTGGGCGCGCGCCCGCGGTGCCCGCGGCCTGGCCTATGTCACGATCGGCGGGGACGGCGCGGTGACCGACGCCGGGCCGGTCGCCCGGCACCTGTCCGGCGCCGAGCGGTCGGGCCTGCCGGGCGCCGCGGGCGCGGCGCCCGGCGACTGCGTCTTCTTCGCGGCCGGCCTGCCAGGCGAGGCCCGCGGACTGCTCGGCGCCGCCCGGCTGGAGATCGGCCGGCGGCTCGGCCTGATCGACCCGGACGCCTGGTCATTCCTGTGGGTGGTGGACGCCCCCATGTTCGAGGACGACGGCGAGGGTGGCTGGACCGCGGTGCACCACCCGTTCACCGCCCCGCTGCCGGAGTGGGCCGACATGTTCGCCGTCAAGCCGGCCGATGCCCTGGCCGACGCGTACGACCTGGTCTGCAACGGGGTCGAGATCGGTGGCGGCTCGCTGCGGATCCATTCCAGCGCCGTCCAGCAGCAGGTGTTCGAGGTGATTGGGCTCGGTGCCGAGCTGGCCCGGTCCCAGTTCGGGTTCCTGCTGGACGCGCTGCGGTACGGCCCGCCGCCACACGGCGGCATCGCGTTCGGCTGGGACCGGCTGACCATGCTGCTGGCCGGCCGGGACACCATCCGGGACGTGATCGCCTTCCCCAAGGCCGCCTCTGGGCTGGACCCGCTCACCGGCGCGCCCACCCCCATCACGCCCGCCCAGCGCAAGGAGGCGGGCATCGACGCCATCCCGCCGGGGCCGCCGGCCGGGGATACCGGCTAGCCCGGGGTCAGACGCCAGCATCCGCGGGACCAAGGTCTCTGTCCGGCAGGCGCTCCGCACGGGAAGCTGGCAGGCAACCACGCAGGCACAGGGGATGGGGAGGCGATGGCACCAGCGACGGGAGACGGGAGCCAGCTGCTGATCAGCCGCGCCGGGCTGGGCCAGCTCTTCCAGGCGCTCCAGCGGCGGGGGTTCCAGCTGGTAGGCCCCACCCTGCGGGATGGGGCCATCAGCTATGACGCCATCAGCTCGACCGATGACCTGCCCGCGGGATGGACCGATGACCAGGAGGGCGGCAGCTACCGGCTGCGGCGCCGCGATGACGGCGCATGGTTCGGGTACAACGTCGGCCCGCAGTCGCCCAAGCGCTATCTCTTTCCGCCGTCCAGCCTGCTGTGGCGTGGCCGGCCGGAGGCCGACGGGCGCGCCGCCGAGGCCGATGGGCATGCCGCCGAGGCCGTTGGCCAGTCACCGCCCCGGCTCGCGTTCATCGGCGTCCGTTCCTGTGAGCTGCACGCCATCGCCATCCAGGACCGGGTCTTCGGCGACGGGGAGTATCCCGATCCGGAGTATGCCGCCCGCCGGGAGGGCGCGTTCCTGGTGGCCGTCAACTGCGGCCAGGCCGGCGGCACCTGCTTCTGCGTGTCCATGGGCACCGGCCCGAAGGCCGACGCCGGATTCGATCTCGCACTGACCGAGCTGATCGACGACGGCGGCCACCGGTTCCTGGTCGAGACCGGGACCAGCCGGGGAGCCGAGGTGATGGCGGAGGTGGACTGCTCGCCCGCCACCGGCCAGGACGCCGCGGCAGCCGCGGAGATCATCGCCCGGACGGCCGCGTCCATGGGGCGCGAGCTGGACACCGGCGGTATCAAAGACCTGCTGTATGCCAACTTCGACCACCCCCGCTGGGAGGACGTCGCATCCCGGTGCCTGGCCTGCGGTAACTGCACCATGGTCTGCCCCACCTGCTTCTGCTTCCGGGTGGACGACGTGACCGGGCTGGCCGGGATGGCGCCAGAGCGGCACCGCACCTGGGACTCCTGCTTCACCATCGACCACTCCTACCTGCACGCCGGGCCGGTCCGGACCTCCAACCGCGCCCGGTACCGGCAGTGGATGACGCACAAGCTGGCGACCTGGATCGACCAGTTCGGCACGTCCGGTTGCGTGGGCTGTGGCCGCTGCATCACCTGGTGCCCGGTGGGCATCGACATCACGGCGGAGGCGGCCGCGATCCGGGCCACCGGCAGCGCGGCCGGGCCGTGTGAGGAGGACAACGGTGCGGACGCTTGAACCATTGCTGGCTGGGCACGAGTTCTTCCGCGACCTGGACCCGGGCTACCTCAGCCTGCTCGTCGGCTGCGCGTCGAACGTCCGGTTCCCCGAGGGGACGTTCCTGTTCCGCGAGGGTGAACCCGCGCAGCAGTTTTTCCTGATCCGGGAGGGCAAGGTCGCCCTGGAGATAGCCGCCCCCGGCCGCGGGCACCTGGTCGTGCAGACCGTGGGCGAAGGCGGGCTGGTGGGGGTTTCCTGGCTGTTCCCGCCCTACCGCTACCAGTTCGACGGGCGGGCCATCTCGCCGGTGCGCGCGCTCGCCCTGGACGGGGTTTGCCTGCGCAGCCACTGCGAGCAGGATCCGCGGCTGGGTTATGAGCTGATGCAGCGGTTCGCCCGGATCGCCGTGCAGCGGCTCCAGGCCACCCGGCTGCAGATGCTGGACGTGTACGGGCATGCGGATGCGGGCTGACCCGGCCCGCCCGGCCAGCTGGAGCACCCCCGCCAGCTGGCGGGTGGTGGCGGCCCGGCGCGAGACCCACGACGTGGTCACACTGGAACTCGACTCCCCGGCGGGATTCTCGTTCCGCCCCGGCCAGTTCAACATGCTGTACCTGCCCGGCGTGGGCGAGGTGCCGATCTCGATCAGTGGCGACCCCGGCGCCGGCGGGCCGGTCTGGCACACCATCCGGGCAGTGGGCCCGGTCACCCGCGCGCTGTGCGCGCTGGGGCCGGGGGACGCGGTGGGGGTGCGCGGGCCGTTCGGCACGTCCTGGCCGGTGGCCGCCGCCGCGGGCGGCGACCTGGTGTTCGTCGCGGGCGGGATCGGGCTGCCGCCGCTGCGCCCGGCCTTGTACAGCGCGCTTGCCCACCGCGGCGACTACCGGCGGATCGTACTGCTTTACGGTGCCCGCACCCCTGGTGACCTGCTGTTCACCCGTGAGCTGGCCGGCTGGCGGGGCCGGTTCGATATGGCGGTCGAGGTCACGGTGGACGCCGCGGCGCCGGGCTGGCAGGGCGATGTCGGGGTGGTGCCCGACCTGATCGGCCGGGCCAGGTTCGACCCGGCGGCCGCGACGGTGTTCATGGTCGGCCCGGAGATCATGATGCGGTTCGCCGTGCGCGCGCTGTCCGCCGCGGGGGTCGGCGGGGACCGGGTCTATCTGTCCATGGAGCGCACCATGCAGTGCGCGGTCGGTCTGTGCGGGCACTGCCAGTTCGGGCCGTTCCTCATCTGCCGGGACGGGCCGGTGCTGTGCCACCGGGCGGCGGCCCCCTGGCTGCGGATCAGGGAGCTGTGATGACCCGGCCAGCCAGGCCGACCCTGGCGGTGTGGAAGTTCGCCTCCTGTGACGGCTGCCAGCTCACGCTGCTCAACTGTGAGGACGACCTGCTCGCGGTGGCAGACGCGGTCGAGATCGCGTCCTTCCCGGAGGCCTCCCGGGCGGTCGTGGCCGGCCCGTACGACCTGTCGCTGGTGGAGGGATCGATCACCACCCCGGCCGACGCCCAGCGGATCGCCGAGGTCAGGGCGTCGTCGCGGTTCCTGGTCACGATCGGCGCCTGTGCCACCGCCGGCGGCATCCAGGCGCTGCGCAACCTCGCCGACGTCGCCGAGTTCACCTCGGTCGTGTACGCCCGCCCCGACTACATCCAGACCCTCGCCACGTCCACCGCGATCGCCGACCACGTGCCGGTGGATTTCGAGCTGCGGGGCTGCCCGATCGACCGCCGCCAGCTGCTGGAGGTGATCGCCGCGTTCCTGCACGGCCGCAGGCCCGGCATCCGTGGCCACAGCGTGTGCATCGAGTGCAAGCGGGCCGGCCTCACCTGCGTGATGGTCGCGCACGGCACGCCGTGCCTGGGACCGGTGACCCAGGCCGGCTGCGGCGCGCTGTGCCCGTCGGTCAGCCGCGGCTGCTACGGCTGCTTCGGGCCGATGGAGTCGCCGAACACGGCCGCGCTGGCCACCTGGCTGGGCACGCTCGGCATGGGCCGCCCGGAACTGGCCCGGGCGTTCCGCACCTTCAACACCGGCGCGGCCGCGTTCCGGACGGAGGCTGAGGCGCATGACCCACGGTAGCCGCCGGATCAGGTCCATCGCCGTGCCGATGCTGGCGCGGGTGGAGGGTGAGGGCGGGCTGGAGGTCGTCGTCCGGGACGGCCGGGTGACGGCAGCCCGGCTGGACATCTACGAGCCACCACGGTTCTTCGAGGCGCTGCTGCGTGGCCGCGCTCATACCGAGCCGCCCGACATCACGGCGCGGATCTGCGGGATCTGCCCGGTTGCCTATCAGCTGAGTGCCTGCGCGGCGCTGGAAGACGCGTGCGGGGTGCAGGTGCCAGCGGCGATCCGGGATCTGCGCCGGCTCCTGTACTGCGGTGAGTGGATCGAGAGCCACGCCCTGCATGTGTACCTGCTGCACGCGCCGGACTTCCTCGGCTACGAAAGCGGGATCGCGCTGGCCCGTGACCGCCCCGATCTGGTGCAGCGGGGGCTGTCGCTGAAGAAGGCGGGCAACCGGCTGATGGAGGTGGTCGGCGGCCGCTCCGTCCACCCGGTCAACGTCCGGCTCGGCGGCTTCTACCGGGCACCTGCCCGGGCGGAGCTGCGGGCGCTGACCGGCCAGCTGGCGCAGGCGCGGGAGCAGGCGCTGGACACGGTGCGATGGGTGGCCACGTTCGACTTCCCCGACTTCGAGCACGACTACCTGTTCGTGTCGCTGCGCCATCCCCGCGACTACCCGATCACCGAGGGGCGCGTCGTTTCCAGCCTCGGCCTGGACATCGCACCCAGCGAGTACGACGAGCATTTCGTGGAGGAGCAGGTTCCCCACTCCACCGCGCTGCATTCCCGGCTGGCCGACGGCGGCACCTACCTGGTGGGGCCGATGGCCCGCTACAGCCTCAACGCCGACCGGCTCCCCGCCGACATCACCGCTGCCGCCCGCGCCGCGGGACTCGGCGCGACCTGCACCAATCCGTTCCGCAGCATCATCGTCCGGGCACTGGAGATCGCCTACGCCTGTACCGAGGCGCTGCGGCTGATCGAGGCCTACCAGCCGCCCGACCCGCCGTCGGTGCCGGTCCCGGCCCGGGCGGCGGCCGGGTATGGCTGGACCGAGGCACCGCGCGGGCTGCTCTACCACAGGTACCGGCTCGCCGCCGACGGCACCATCACCGACGCGAAGATCGTCCCGCCGACCTCGCAGAACCAGCGGGTCATCGAGGCCGACCTGGCCGGCTTCGTCCAGGACCGGCTGCAGTTGCCGCATGACCAGCTGACCTGGCAGTGCGAGCAGGCGGTGCGCTCCTACGACCCGTGCATCTCCTGTGCCGCGCATTTCCTCGACCTGCGCGTCCGGCGGCAGTGAGCACGCCCCGGCGCCCAGCGCGGGAGGGGGAGGCCCTGGTGATCGGGCTTGGCAACCGCTACCGCTGCGATGACGGGGCCGGCCTGGCGGTGGCGGCCGAGGTCGGGGCGGCCCACTTGCCGGGAGTGGCCGTGACCGAACTGGAGGGGGAACCGGTCTCGCTCATCGATGCCTGGGACGGCGCCCGGCTGGTCTACCTGGCCGACGCCGTGTCCTCCGGCGGCGAACCCGGCGCCGTATACCGGTGTGATGCCGCCGCGGGGCTGCCGCCGGCACCACTGCGGCACCGGGGCACGCACGCGTTCAGCGTGGCCGACGTGGTCGAACTCGGCCGGGCACTGCACCGCCTGCCGCCCCAGCTGATCATCTACGGCATCGAAGGCGCCGATTTCAGCGCCGGGACCGGCCTGTCGCACCCGGTGGCGCAGGCGGTCGGCACGGTGGTGAAACGGCTGGTCAGCGAGCTCACCGTGGCTGGTGGCCAGGGAGCCGGGTAGGGTCGGCAGGTGGGCAAGATCGGCGACGGGCAGGCGGGGAGCCTGTTCGACGCGGCGGCCGAGGAAGCCGCCCGGGCCGCCGCACCGCTGGCGGTACGGATGCGGCCGCACACGCTGGACGAGGTGATCGGCCAGCGGCACCTGACCGGCCCGGGCACCCCGTTCCGCAAGCTCATCGATCACGACGCGGCGATGTCGCTGCTGCTGTGGGGGCCGCCGGGTACCGGCAAGACCACCCTGGCGCACGTGGTCAGCGAGGTGACCAGCCGCCGTTTCACCGAATTGTCGGCGGTCACCGCCGGGGTGAAGGACGTCCGGGCGGCGATCGAGGCCGCCCGGAGGGAACTCGGCCTGTCCGGCCGCCAGACGGTGCTGTTCATCGACGAGGTGCACCGGTTCAACAAGGCGCAGCAGGATGCCCTGCTGCCGGCGGTGGAGAACCGCTGGGTGTCGTTCATCGGCGCGACCACCGAGAACCCGTTCTTCGCCGTGGTCTCACCGCTGCTGTCCCGCTCGCTGCTGCTGACCCTGGAGCCGCTCAGCGACGAGGACATGGCCGAGGTGATCGCCCGTGCGCTGGCCAGCGAGCACGGGCTGGGCGGCGCGGTCACCCTGGGCCCGGGCGTGACCGAGCACCTGATCATGCTGGCCGGAGGCGACGCCCGGCGGGCGCTCACCTACCTGGAGTCGGCCGCGCTCGGCGCGCCACCGGGCGCCGAGATCGACCTGGCGGCCGTGGAGCGGGCGGTGGACCGCGCCGCCGTCCGCTACGACCGCGACGGTGACCAGCATTACGACGTCATCAGCGCCTTCATCAAAAGCATCCGGGGCAGCGACGCCGACGCGGCGCTGCACTACCTGGCCCGGATGATCGAGGCGGGAGAGGACCCCCGGTTCATCGCCCGGCGGCTGATCGTGCACGCCAGTGAGGACGTCGGGATGGCCGACCCGACCGCGCTGCCGGTGGCGGTCGCCGCCGCCCAGGCGGTCGAGTTCGTCGGCCTGCCCGAGGCCCGGATCAACCTCGCCCAGGCCACCATTCACCTGGCGCTGGCACCGAAGTCGAACGCGGTGATCAAGGCGATCGGCACCGCGGCCGCCGATGTCCGGGCCGGGCTGGCCGGGCCGGTGCCCGCCCACCTGCGCGACGCCAGCTACACCGGGGCCACCCGGCTCGGCCACGGCAAGGGCTATGTGTATCCGCACGACGTGCCCGAGGGGGTCGTCGCCCAGCAGTACGCCCCGGACGGGCTGGCCGGCCGCGAGTACTACCAGCCAACCGGGCACGGTGCGGAGGCCCGCTTCGCCGAGCGCGCGGAGCGGATCCGGGCGATCCTGGCGCAGGCACACCAGGCCGGTGAAGCCTGACCCCCGCCTGGCGGGCAGGCGGTAGGGTCGGCAGGGTCGGCCGGGGCACGGCGGCCGGAGCCAGTAACCGGAGCCGGTCGCAGGGAGCCGGGTGCACAGCGCTGGAGGAGCAGCCATGCTGAACGCGGTCTGGGTGGCGGTGATCGTCGCCGTGGCGTTCTGGGCTGCCGGGGTCAGCGTGGCCGTGTACCTGATGGTGCGGGCCGCCCGGCTGATGACGCAGGCCTCGGCGGCCATGTCCGGCCTGGCCGAGCGCCAGGACCAGCTGATCGACCGGGCGAACGCCACCATCGACCGGGCCGGTGATCAGCTCGCCGCGACCGGCGCCATCACCGCCAGCATGGACGAGGTCACCGCGAACATGGCGGATCTGACCGGGCGGGTGGCCTCCCTCGCCCCGCTCGCCCGGGTCATCTCCGGCACGCCCGGCTCAGCCATGGCCAAGGCCATGGCCCTTGGCTACGGGGTGACCAGGGCGCTGTGGCTGCGCCTGCCACCGGCCCCGCCACCACCCCGGCCGCGCCCGGCCACGGCCGGCGCCCGGGCGCGGCTGCTGCCCCGGCCACCAGCGCCGGCCCGGCCCCGCCCCGCGCTGACCACCCCGCGGGACCAGGTGCGGTCATGATCAGGCGGCTGTTCTGGCTCACCCTCGGCGCCGCGCTCGGCGTGGCCGGCTACCGGCGGCTGACCGCGCTCGCCCGGGCGGTCTCACCGGCGGCCCGTGCCCGCGGGCTGACCCGGTTCGCCGGTGACGTGCGTGAGGGGATGCAGCTTTATATGGAGCGACAGCCCGGCAGCCGAGCCTCTACCCTCGAAAGTCCGGAGCAGGCCAGCCAGCCGCGCTAGCCCGCCCACCCGGGCCACTGGCCATGACGGGCACTGACCGCGATAACCACTGACCACGTGAAGGATGGCATCGATGGAGTCGGCTGAGATCGTCCGCCGTTTCCTGACCTTTTTCGGGCAGCACGGGCACACCGTGGTCCCGTCGGCCAGCCTGATCGCCGATGACCCGACCCTGCTGCTGGTAAACGCCGGCATGCAGCCGTTCAAGCCCTACTTCCTTGGCCAGCAGGTCCCGCCCTTCCGGCTCGCCACCAGCGTGCAGAAATGCGTCCGCACCCCGGACATCGACGAGGTCGGCAAGACCACCCGGCACGGGACGTTCTTCCAGATGCTGGGAAACTTCTCGTTCGGCGGCTATTTCAAGGAAAAGGCGATCCCGTACGCCTGGGAACTGCTGACCCGGCCGGAGAGCGAAGGCGGGTTCGGTTTTCCGGAGGACCGGCTGTGGGCCACCGTCCTGTTCGGCGACGACGAGGCGGCGGCGATCTGGCAGGGCCAGGTCGGACTGCCGGAGAGCCGAATCCAGCGGCGCGGACTGCTGGACAACTACTGGCACATGGGGGTGCCCGGCCCGGGCGGCCCGTGCTCGGAGATCTACTACGACCGCGGGCCCGAGTACGGGCGCGAAGGCGGCCCGGAGGCGGACGAGGACCGCTACCTGGAGGTCTGGAACCTCGTCTTCATGCAGGACTCGCTGAGCGCGGTCCGCGCCAAGGACGATTTCGACGTCGCCGGTGAGCTGCCGGCCCGCAACATCGACACCGGCATGGGCCTGGAGCGGATGGCGGCCATCCTGCAGGGCGTGGACAACATCTACGAGATCGACACGATGTGGAAGGTGCTCGACCGCGCCGCCGAGCTGACCGAGCAGAAATACGGCCAGGACCACCGGACCGACGTGGCCCTGCGGGTGGTCGCCGATCACGTGCGGACCGCGGTCATGCTGGTGTCGGACGGCGTCCTGCCCGCCAACGAGTCGCGTGGCTACGTGCTGCGGCGGATCCTGCGGCGCAGCATCCGCAACCTGCGGCTGCTGGCGGGCGGGCAGCGTGGCGGCGCCGGGCGCGGCGGCGAGGGCGGCCACTTCCTGCACGAACTGACCGACGCCGCGATCGCCGCGCTCGGCGAGCAGTTCCCCGAGCTGCGCCGGGACGCGCCGCGCATCCACGGCGTCATCGACGCGGAAGAGGCGGCCTTCGGCGCGACCCTGCGCACCGGCTCGGCGATGTTCGAGGCCGCGGCCGGTGAGGTGAAGCGCCGCGGTGGCCACACCATCGGCGGCGACCAGGCGTTCCAGCTGCACGACACCTACGGTTTCCCGATCGACCTCACCCTGGAAATGGCCGCGGAGCAGGGCCTGGCGGTGGATGAGGAGGGCTTCGCGCGGCTGATGGCGGAGCAGCGCCAGCGGGCCAAGCGGGACTCGCTGGAGAAGAAGACCGGCAACGCCGACATCTCGGTATTCGCCGATCTGCTGGCCCGGTCCGGCCCGGTCGAGTTCACCGGCTACGACCAGGTGAGCGGCGAGGCGACGGTGGTCGGCCTGCTGGCAGCGGGGGCGTCCGTGCCAGCCGCGGGCGCGGGCACTGCGGTTGAGCTGGTGCTCGACCGCACCCCGTTCTACGCCGAGGGCGGAGGCCAGCTTGCCGACATCGGCATCATCCGGGTCCACGGGCCGGGCGCCGGATCTGGCGGCGAGGTACGGGTGGACGACGTGCAGTCGCCGGTGCCGGGCCTGATCGTGCACCGCGGGAAGGTCGTCAGCGGCGAAATCGTGGTCGGGGACACGGCCGAGGCGGAGATCGACACCGGCCGGCGCCGGGCGGTCTCCCGCTCGCACACCGCCACCCACCTGGTGCACCGGGCGATCCGGGGAGCACTCGGCGAGGCGGCGGCACAGGCCGGCTCGGAGAACGCGCCCGGCCGGCTCCGGTTCGACTTCACCGCGGCTGGCGCGGTGCCGCCGTCGGTGCTGCGCGATGTCGAGGACGAGGTGAACAGTGTCCTCATCAGCGACCTGGACGTGCGCGCGTTCGTCACGCCGATCGACGAGGCGCGCGCGATCGGGGCGGTCGCACTGTTCGGTGAGAAGTACGGCGACCAGGTCCGGGTGGTCGAGGTCGGCGACTACTCGCGTGAGCTGTGCGGCGGCACCCACGTCGCCCGGTCCGGGCAGCTTGGGCTGATCAAGATCCTTGGCGAATCGTCCATCGGCTCGGGCGTCCGCCGGGTGGAGGCGCTGGTCGGCACGGACGCGTTCCGGTTCCTGGCGACCGAGAGCGTGCTGGTGAGCCAGCTGGCCGAGCAGCTCAAGGCGCGCCGGGAGGAACTGCCCGAGCGGGTGGCGGCGCTGGTCACCCGGGTCCGCGACGCGGAGCGGGAACTGGAGCGGCTCCGCTCCGCCCAGGTGCTCCAGGCGGCGGCGGAACTCGCGGCCGCGCCGGAGGACATCGGCGGGGTGGCCTTCGCCGGCCACCGGGTGCCGGACGGCACCGCAGCGGACGATGTCCGCAAGCTCGCGCTCGATGTCCGTGGGCGGCTGCCGGCTGGCCGGGCGGGGCTGGCCATGGTGGTCGGCGTCCCGGCGGACCGGCCCACGGTGGTGATCGCGGTCAACGACCGGGCCCGTGAACTGGGACTTTCCGCGGGGACTCTGGTCCGGGCGGCGGCCGGCCAGCTAGGTGGCGGCGGCGGCGGGCGGGACGATGTCGCCCAGGGCGGCGGCGCGCCGCTGGGCAGCCGCGCTGCGGCAGCGATAGGCGAGGCTTTTGATGCAGTTCGGGCTGTTGTGAGGGACATGGCAGGACCGGTGGCGTAGCGTGAGACCGTGCTGCAGCCCGACCGTTGCGCCAGCCAGACCCCAAGTGCCCGGAGCCGGTGGTTGAGGGCCGGGGTCCGGCTTGCCGTCGATGCGGGCTCCGCCCGTATCGGTGTCGCCCGGTGCGATCCCGGCGGGCTGCTCGCCACCCCGCTGACCACGGTCAGCCGGGGTCCCGGCGACCTGGACCGCATCGCGTCGCTGGCTGCCGCCGAGGGTGCGATTGAGGTCATCGTCGGCCTGCCCACCGGCCTGTCTGGCCGGGAAGGTGCGGCCGCGGCCGGAGCCCGGGCGTTCGCCGCGTCGCTGGCCGCCCGGCTCGCGCCGGTCCCGGTCCGGCTGCTGGATGAGCGCCTCACCACCGTCATCGCCCATGACGCGCTGCGGCAGGCGGGCCGCGGCAGCAGGGCCCGGCGGCCGGTGGTGGACCAGGCGGCGGCGACGCTGATCCTGCAGGGGGCGCTGGACGCCGAGCGATCGACCGGCCGTCCGGCGGGCGAACTGGTCGGCTCGGCGCCCGGGGTGAGATGATGGGCCGCCACCGCGGCGGGGGAAACGACGGGGGAACGGGCGAGGGTGGCTGGCTGCCGGCCGGTTATCCGGACCAGGCGGATGGCGACCAGCGGGGTGTCGCCGATGCGCTCACCGACCCGTACCAGGCCACCCGCACGTCACCGGGCCAGGGCGCGCAGGCCGGCCCGCCCTGGCACGAGCCGGACCCGTCCTGGCACCAGCCGGGCCAGCCCTGGCCTGGGGCTGGCGAGCAATGGGACGAGCCCGGTGAGCCCTGGGATACCGGTGGCCAGTCCTGGGATACCCAGGGTCAGCCCTGGCATCCGGGCCCGGGCCCGGCGGACCTGGGCCCGGGGCATCCGTCCGGGCCGCTGCCGCCGGTCCGGCCGTCGGCCGAGCACTGGCCAGAGCCTCCTGCCCCCGGGTATCCCGGGCCGGGTGACCCAGACGGCGGCTACGGCGGTTACCCCGCCGATGACGGCGGCGGGTATCCCGGCGACGGCGGCTACGGCGGCTACCCGGAGCCGGGCTACCGGGACCAGCCCTACGCCCACCCGGACTACCAGGACCCGCGGTTCACCGGCGGGGGCGCGGGGTACGCCGACCATGGCGGCTACCCAGACCAGGGCACCGGCGAGTACGCAGGCCATGGCGGCTACCCGGACCAGGGCACGGGCGAGTACGCCGGCCATGACGGCTACCAGGACCAGGGTGCTGGCGGCTACGCAGGCCATGATGGCTACGGCGATGGCGACGGGTACGCCGAGCCGATGGCCGGCCGCCACGGTGGCCATGATTATCGCGACCGCGGGGGCTGGTACGGGGACGTGGACGAGGATCAGGAGTGGGCGGATGAGGACGGCGACGCCGGCTTCCTGCCCGGCCTGACCGGCGGCACCGGCGGGCCGGATGGCCCGCTGGACGACCGCCGTCCGGCACCGGCCAGTGGCCGTTCCGGCCCACGCCCGCCGGGCAAGCGCAAGTCCCGGATGCGCCGGATCGCGCAGTGGCTCGCCCTCAGCGTGGTCGTGCTGCTGCTGCTCGGGGCCGGCGCCGCCTACTACTACGTGGATCACTACTACCTGCACCCGCCCGACTACTCCGGCTCGGGCACCGGCTGGGTGACGGTCCGGATCTACCCCGGCGACAGCGCGGCGACGGTGGGGCAGCGGCTGCAGCAGACCGGGGTAGTGGAGAGCGCTCGCGCGTTCCAGAACGCGGCCAAGGCCAGTGGGCAGGGTTCGTCGCTGGAGCCGGGCTACTACCGGGTGCACCAGCACATGGCGGCGGCGCTGGCGTTCGCGATGCTGCTCAAGCCGTCGTCCCGGGTCCAGACCAAGATCACCATTCCGGAGGGGCTGCGGCTGTCCCAGATCATCACGGTACTGGGCACCGCAACCGGGAACCCGAGCGGCTATCAGCAGGCCATCAAGAACATCCCGGCGCTGGGCCTGCCGTCCTACGCCAAGGGCAACCCCGAGGGATACCTGTTCCCGGCGACCTACGACATCCAGCCCAACACGCCGCCGGCCAAGGTACTGAAGGGGATGGTGGCCCGGTTCGGTGTCGAGGCGGCCAGTGTGAACCTGCCCGCCGCCGCCGCGCACGCCCAGCTCACCGAGGGCCAGGTCATCGTGGTGGCCAGCCTCATCCAGGCGGAAGGCCGGAACACGGCGGACTTCCCCAAGATCGCCGAGGTGATCTACAACCGGCTCAACTCCGGTATCAAGCTCCAACTGGACAGCACCGTGATGTACGCGCTGCACCGCTATGGCATCCGGGCCA
This sequence comes from uncultured Actinomycetes bacterium, assembly GCA_963837105.1. Taxonomy (GTDB): domain Bacteria; phylum Actinomycetota; class Actinomycetes; order Streptosporangiales; family Streptosporangiaceae; genus UBA9676. The sequence goes on from CAWIMG010000028.1 coordinate 53,588, forward strand.
CCTCCACCCAGATCCAGGTGCGGTCGCCGTACAACACCTACCTGCACACGGGCCTGCCGCCCGGCCCGATCGACAGTCCCGGTGACATCGCCATCCGGGCCGCGCTGCATCCTGCCCACGGCAATTTGATGTATTTCGTCACCGTCAACCCCAAGACCGGGCTGACGAAGTTCACCAGCAGCTACGCGGTGGCCCAGCAGTACGAGGCCGAACTGTCGGCCAACCTGGCCAAGGGACGGTAGCGCAGCCGCTCGTGAAAGCCGCCGTCCTTGGCTCGCCGATCGCCCATTCGCTGTCGCCTGCCCTGCACCGGGCCGCCTACACCGTACTCGGCCTGACTGACTGGAGCTATCAGGCGATCGAGTGCGACCGGGCGGCGCTGCCCGCCCTGCTGGCCGGCTGTGGCCCGGACTGGGCCGGGCTGTCGCTGACCATGCCGCTCAAGCGAACCGTACTGCCCCTGCTCGACCGCACCGACCCGGTGGCCGCAGATGTCGGCGCGGCGAACACGGTGGTCTTCAGCGACAGCGGCCGGCATGGCTACAACACCGACGTGCCGGGCATGATCGCCGCGCTGGCCGGGGCCGGGCTGGCCGGGACGGCGGCCGCCGGGGACCGGCTGTCCGTCCTGATCCTGGGCGCGGGCGCGACCGCCTGCTCCGCCCTGGCCGCCGCCCGCGGGCTCGGGCTGCGGGCGGTGACCGTCGCCGCCCGCGACCACGCCCGGACCGCTGCCCTGCACGCCGCCGCCGCCCGGCTGGGCATGACGGCCCACCTCACCGGCTACGACCTGCTGGCCGGCCGGCCGGACCTGGTCATTTCCACCGTCCCGGCGGGCGCGGCCGATGCGGTTGCCGAACGGATAGCTCACGGCGCTCTCCGTCCCCGGTTCCTGCTGGACGTGGTCTATCACCCCTGGCCAACCCGGCTGGCGGTGGCCGCTTCGGCGGCGGGTGCCGCCGTGGCTGGCGGGTTCGACCTGCTGCTGCACCAGGCTGCGGGCCAGGTGGAGCTGATGACCGGCCAGCCCGCGCCGCTCGCGGTCATGCGCACCGCTGGCCTGGCCGCACTGGCCACCCGCGAGCAGGGAGAACCTCCCATTCCCGGAATACCTGACCGCGGGCAATTGCTGTTAGTCTTATCCGACGGCCAGCCCGGCACTTGCCAGTGCTGGACGTGCAAGCGGAGGGCCACCTCCCACCTGGCCGGCCATTCAGCCGGCGGGTCAGCTTTTCGCCTCCGGGCGGGAAAGCATGCCGGGCGCAGGCCCGGCCGGGCGTTGCCCAGTGCGGCCAGCAGGCCGGCCGGGGAACATGGGTTCGGTGGCTCCGCATGCATGCCGTGCGGGGCCTTTTGACTTGTCTGGACCCGCAGGGATGGCCGCGGCGCAGCCGCCCGGGGAGGCCGGACGGAGACAGCTCAGGAGGTCACATCAGCGTCGAGCCCCGTATCAACGAGCGCATCCGGGTTCCGGAGGTCCGGCTAGTTGGCCCGAACGGCGAGCAGGTCGGGATCGTTGCCCTTGGCGATGCGCTCCGGCTGGCCCAGGAGGCAGACCTTGACCTGGTCGAGGTCGCGCCCACGGCCCGGCCACCTGTCTGCAAGCTCATGGACTACGGCAAGTTCAAGTACGAGTCCGCGCTCAAGGCCCGGGAATCCCGCAAGAACCAGGCCCAGACGGTTATCAAGGAAATCAAGCTTCGGCCGAAGATCGATCCGCATGACTACGGCACCAAGAAGGGCCACGTCGAGCGATTCCTCCGGCAGGGAGACAAGGTCAAGGTGACGATCATGTTCCGCGGACGCGAGCAGTCCCGGCCCGAGCTCGGGTTCCGGCTGCTGCAGCGGCTCGCGGGCGACGTCGAGGAACTCGGCTTCGTCGAGGCCCAGCCCAAGCAGGACGGCCGGAACATGATCATGGTGATCGGCCCGCACCGCCGCAAGAGCGAGGCCAAGGCGGAGCGTGCAGCGCCTCGCGAGGGGGCGTCGCAGGCCGAACGCCCGGTGCGGGTGCGCCGGCCTCCGGCGCCGTCCGCGGCGGAGGTGCATGCGGCCAGCGAGTCGGCTGCTGCCCAGACGGGCCAGTCGGACGCCTCCGAGGAGGAGCCCGAGGGCTGATCTGGCTCGGCGCTACCGGCGGTGTACTTCCTCGGTGGGGTCGGGCACACGGGTGCATGAAGGCAGCGCGCCGCAAGCACCGGAGAACCCGGTGGACGCGGAGAGCTGGGAGTGCCGCGCCGCCAGGCGCGCTGGAGAAGTCGCGCCGTCAGGCGCGCAGAGATGGAGACGGCAACCATGCCGAAGATGAAGACGCACAGCGGAGCCAGCAAGCGGTTCCGGCTGACTGCCAGTGGCAAGGTGATGCGCCGCCGCGCGAACCGCAACCATCTGCTGGAGCACAAGTCGACCAGGCGGACCCGGCGCCTGGGCGTGGACGTGACGCTGGCACCTGCAGACGTCAGGAAGATCAAGAAGTTGCTGGCGAAGTAGCCAAAACCGTCTCAAGGGAGTCAGAACAATGGCACGCGTGAAGCGGGCGGTGAACGCCCACAAGAAGCGCAGGGTGGTCCTTGAGCGGGCGAGCGGTTACCGCGGCCAGCGGTCGCGCCTGTACCGCAAGGCCAAGGAGCAGGTTCTCCACTCGATGACCTACGCCTACGCGGGCCGCAAGGACCGCAAGGGCGCTTTCCGGCGGCTGTGGATCCAGCGCATCAACGCCGCTGCCCGGGCCGACGGCATGACCTACAACCGGTTCGTGCAGGGCCTCAAGGCCGCCGGGGTGGAGGTGGACCGCCGCATGCTCGCCGAACTCGCGGTCAGCGACCCGCCCGCCTTCTCGGCGCTGGTCGAGGTGGCCAGGAAGGCACTTCCGGCCGCCGACGGCGACGCCGCCACCAGCGCGGCCGCCTAGGCCGTGCGCTGACCGGCCGCCGCCCAGCCGGCCGTCACCTGCCATGACCGACGCGGAGATCACCAGCATCCGGTCGCCGCGGGTCAAGGCCGCCCGCCAGCTGGCCAAGCGCGGGCTGCGCGAGCGGGCCCGCTCCTTCCTGGCCGAGGGGCCGCAGGCGGTCGCGGAAGCGCTGGCCAGCGACGGTGTCGTCAGCCAGTTGTTCGTCACCGTGGCGGGCCGGGCCCGGCACGCCGGGCTGGCCGAGCAGGCGGCCGGGCTGGGCATCGGCGTCCAGGCGGTGAGCGGCGAGGTGATGGCCGAACTCGCCCAGACCATCACCCCCCAGGGTGTGCTGGCTGTCTGCCGGTTCGTGGACGTCCCGCTGGCCTGCCTGGCCGGTGCCGCGCCCCGGCTGACGGTGATCCTGGCCAACGTCCGCGATCCGGGCAATGCCGGCACCGTGCTGCGGACCGCGGACGCGGCCGGCGCGGACGGGGTGGTCTTCGCGGGCAGCACGGTGGACCCGTACAACAGCAAGTGCGTCCGGGCGACCGCCGGCAGCCTCTTCCACCTGCCGGTCGTGGCTGGCGCCGGGGTGGCCGCGGCGGTCGCCGCCCTGCGCGAGGCCGGCCAGCAGGTGCTGGCCGCGGACGGCCGGGCAGCCCGTAACCTGGACGAGGCCGACGCGGCCGGGCTGCTGGCCCGGCCGACCGCCTGGCTGCTCGGCAACGAGGCGTGGGGCCTGCCGGCCGAACTGGCCGGGCTGGCCGACGAGGTGGTCGCGGTGCCCATGTACGGCCGGGCGGAAAGCCTTAACCTGGCGGCTGCAGCGGCGGTCTGCCTGTACGGCTCGGCCCGCCGGCTGCGGGAACGCTAGAGGACCCGGCAGTCCTATTGCCGGGTCCTCTGAGGACGGCGCAGTGCCCGTCACCGTGGGCAACGCGCTAGGCTCTGATCACATTGCGTCATTGAGGCAGGGCGCAATGCCAGGCGAACGGATGGAGGCCAGGCCGGCGTGGAGCGGCTGAACCCGGGCAGTGCGATGGCGGACCTGTTGAGCATGCCGGTCCAGTCCGCGGTCCCGGCTGGCTGGCAGCTGTGCCCCGACGACCTGCCGGACGGACTGATCGTCACCGACCAGGCCGGGCGGATATCGGTGTTCAACCGGGCCGCGTCCCGGCTGACCGGCCTGCCCACCGCCGGCGCGGTCGGCCAGGATGTGCGCCGGGTGCTGCCGCTGCGCGATGGCGACGGCCGCAACTGGTGGGTGGCCGCCGACCCGTACCTGGGACTGCCGACCAGGACCCGGCATCCGGAGATGTCGCTCTACCTCGCCGATGGCACCGAACTGCTGGTGACGGTCGGCTATGTTCGTGCCGCCCGCTGTGACCGGGCCGGTTCCGGGTACCGCGGCGGCCCGGGCCCGCTGCAGCGGGTGGTTATCTGCCTGCGCGGGACCCAGCAGCGCGCCCGGCTGGAGCGCAGCCGCGCCGATCTGGTCACCACCGTCGCGCACGAACTGCGGTCCCCGCTGACCAGTGTGAAGGGCTTCACCGCCACGCTGCTGGCCAAGTGGACGCGGTTCACCGACGACCAGAAGCGGGTCATGCTGGAAACGGTCAACGCGGACGCCGACCGGGTGACCAGGCTCATCACCGAACTGCTCGATGTGTCCCGGATCGAGTCGGGCCGGATGGAGATCCACCGCCAGCTGGTGTCCATCCCGGAGCGGGTGGAAAAGATCGTGGCTGGCCGGGTCGCCGTCGGCGAGCGAGCGGACCGGTTCGCTCTGCTTGTCACCGGGCCGCTGCCGGAAACCTGGCTGGATGCCGACAAGGTCGACCAGATCCTGGGCAACCTGGTGGAGAACGCGGTCCGGCATGGTGCTGGTACCGTGACGGTTGTGGTGGAGCCGGCCGAAACAGCCGCCGCCCGTGCCAGCGGCCGCACGGGGGCCCTGCCGGGCAGCCCGGCCGCGGTCACCGCGCCGGCGGTCGCGGTCTCGGTCCGCGACGAGGGTGACGGCGTCGCCCCCGAACTCGTGCCGAGGATCTTCCGCCAGTTCTGGCGGGCGAAGCGGCGCAGCGGCGCCGGGCTGGGCCTGTTCATCGTGAAGGGCCTGGTCGAGGCGCACGGCGGGACCATCATTGTGCAGCGGGCGCCGGGCGGCGGGGCCGAGTTCCGATTTACCATGCCCGCCGGCCTGCCCGACTTCGGGTAGCACGGCGGCCGCCAGACGGTTCGCAGGACGGCGGCTGGCACCGGCAGGGCAATCCCACGCGCCAGACGATGCGCATGAGGCACAGCCGCCTGCGCACCCCGTTAGCTGACCATGTGCCCGCAGGAAAGCAGGACCAGATGTCCGCACCAAACAAGCAGTACGACCCGGTGGAGGTGGCCGTGCTGTCCCCCGAGCAGATAACCGGCCTGCGGGAGGCGGCGCTCGCCGCGATCGCCGCGGCCGGCGACCTGGATGAGCTGAAGGCCGCCCGGCTGGCACACGCCGGGGACCGGTCACCGCTGGCGCTGGCCAATGCCGAGATCGGCGCGCTGCCCCCGCAGGCCAGGGCGGAGGCGGGCAAGCGGGTCGGCGCCGCCCGCCGGGATGTCGGCCAGGCGCTGGCCGCCCGCCAGCTGGAACTGGAAGCCGAGCGGGACCAGCGGGCCCTGGTCGAGGAGGCGGTGGACGTAACCCTGCCCTGGGACCGGGTGGCCGTCGGTGCCCGGCACCCGGTGACCACCGTCGCCGAGCGGCTCGCGGACGTGTTCGTGGCCATGGGCTACGAGATCGCCGAGGGGCCCGAGGTGGAGGCGGAGTGGTACAACTTCGACGCGCTGAACTTCCCGCCCGACCACCCGGCCAGGGAGATGCAGGACACGATCTTCGTGGCGGGCCCGGACGGCGCGCCGCGGTCCGGGGTGGTCCTGCGCACCCACACCTCGCCGGTCCAGATCCGCGCCCTGCTCACCCGGCCGCTGCCGCTGTATGTGGTCAGCCCGGGCAAGTGCTTCCGCAGTGATGCGCTCGACGCCACCCACAGCCCGGTCTTCCACCAGATCGAGTGCCTGGCCGTGGACGAGGGCCTGACCATGGCCGACCTGCGCGGCGCGATCACCGCTTTCGTGCAGGCGATGTTCGGCGAGGGGCTGCGGACCCGGCTGCGGCCGGACTTCTTCCCGTTCACCGAGCCGTCCGCGGACGTGTCGATGGAATGCCACATCTGCCGCGGCGCGTCCACCCGGCCCGGCGGCGCGCCGTGCCGGGTGTGCCGGTCGCAGGGCTGGATCGAGATCGCGGGCTGCGGCATGGTCAACCCGAAAGTCCTCATCGCCTGCGGGATCGACCCGCAGCGGTACAGCGGTTTCGCGTTCGGGCTGGGCATCGAGCGGAGCCTGATGATCCGGAATGGGGTGACCGATATCCGGGACATCCTGGAGGGCGACGTCCGGTTCAGCCGGGCGTTCGGGGTGGAGGTCTGATGCGCGTCCCGCTGTCCTGGCTCGCGCAGTACGCCGCGCTGGGTGAGGAACTGCCGGATCCGGTGGACGTGGCCCGGCGGCTGACCGCGGCCGGCCTGGAAGTCGAGACCTTCGAGCCGGCCGGGCACGATGTCAGCGGCGTGGTCATCGGTGAGGTCACCGGCATCGAGGAACTCACCGGGTTCCGCAAGCCGATCCGCTACTGCCAGGTGACGGACGGGGACCAGACCCGGGAGGTGATCTGCGGCGCGGCGAACTTCGCGGTGGGCGACCGGGTGGCGTTCGCCCCGCCGGGAGCGGTGCTGCCCGGCGGCTTCGCCATCGGCGAGAAGAAGGCCTACGGCAGGCTGTCGCAGGGCATGATCTGCTCGGCTGCGGAACTGGCCATCGGCGACGACCACAGCGGCATCCTGGTGCTGCCGCCGGATGCGCCGCTGGGGGCTGGCTTCGCCGGCTACGCCGGGCTGGCCGACCATGTCTTCGAGATCTCCGTCACCCCGGACCGGGGTTACGCGCTGTCCATCCGCGGGGTAGCCAGGGAACTGGCCACCGCCTACCGGGTGGCCTACACCGACCCGGCCGATGACGGCCTGCCCGCCGGGGTGGCGCTGGTGTCGGCGGCGGTGTACCCGGCCAGCATCGCCGACCCAGCCGGCTGTGACCGGTTCGTGCTGCGGGAGGTGCGCGGGCTGGAACCGGCCACCCCTACCCCGCTGTGGCTGCGGGTCCGGCTGGCCCGGTGCGGGATGCGCAGCGTGTCGCTGGCGGTGGACATCACCAACTACCTGATGCTGGAACTGGGCCAGCCGCTGCACGCCTTCGACCGCGCGAAGCTGACCGGGCCGATCGTCGTCCGGCGGGCCCGGCCGGGGGAGCGGCTGGAGACACTCGATCACGTGGTCAGGGAGCTGGACCCGGACGACATCCTGATCACCGACTCGTCCGGGCCGATCTCCATGGCGGGCACCATGGGCGGGCTGGTGACCGAGATCTCGGATTCATCCCGCGACCTGGTGATCGAGGCGGCCCACTTCTCCGCCCGTGGCACCGCCCGGATGAGCCGCCGGCACCGGCTGTTCAGCGAGGCGTCGTACCGGTTCGAGCGGGGAGTGGACCGCGAACTGCCGCTGCGGGCGTCGGCCAAGGCGGCCGCGCTGCTGGCCTCGCTGGGCGGGGCCAGCGTGGTGCCGGGTTGCACCCACGCCAGCGTGGACGTGCCGCCGGCCACGATTGAGCTGGCGGCCGGCTATCCGGGCCAGGTGGCCGGGATGCCCTACCGCGCGGCGGCCGTGGTGGCCCGGCTGCGCGAGGTGGGCTGCGAGGTGGCCGACCCGGACGCGGCGGTGCTGACGGTGACCCCGCCGTCCTGGCGGCCGGACCTGACGGACCCGGCCGACCTGGCCGAAGAGGTCATCCGGCTGGAGGGCTACGAGAACGTGCCGGTCCGGATGCCGCACGCGGCGGCGGGCCGCGGGCTGACCGCCGGGCAGCGGCTGCGCCGGGCCACCGGCCGCGCGCTGGCCGGCGCGGGCTACGTGGAAGTGCTCAGCAGCCCGTTCACGGCCGCCGCCGACTTCGGCCGGCTGCACCTGGCTGCCGATGACCCGCGCCGGGCCGCGGTCCGGCTGGCCAACCCGCTGAGCGAGGACGAGCCGCTGCTGCGTACCACCTTGCTGCCCGGGCTGCTGCGGGTACTGACCCGCAACGCCGGGCGCGGGTTCGCTGACCTGGCGCTGTACGAGATGGGGCTGGTGTTCCGGCCGCGGCCGGGCGCGCCGGGTGTGGCGCCGATCCTGCCGGTCGACCGGGCCCCGACGGCCGCTGAGGTGGCGTCGCTGGCCGCCGGGCTGCCGGACCAGCCGCTGCGGGTGGCGGTGGTGCTGGCGGGCGACCGGGACCAGGCCGGCTGGTGGGGGAGTGGCCAGCCCGCGGGCTGGCAGGACGCCATCGAGGCGTGCCGGACGGTGCTCGCGGTCGGCCGGGTGCCCTTCCGGCTGGCCGCGGACCAGCACCCGCCCTGGCACCCGGGCCGGTGCGCAGCCGTGTTCGTCACCGGCGGCGACGGGCAGGAGCGGCTGGCCGGGCACGCGGGCGAACTCCACCCGCGGGTGGTGCAGGCCTTCCGGCTGCCCAGCCGGACCTGCGCGGCCGAACTCGACCTGTCGGTGATCGAGGCGGCGGCCGCGGCGCTCGGGCCGGTGGCCGCGCCCTCGGTGTCGCCCTACCCGGTCGCCACCCAGGACGTCGCGCTGGTGGTGCCGGCGGCGGTGCCCGCGGCCGAGGTTGAGGCGGCGCTGGTGGCGGGTGCTGCGGCGGCGGGCGGCGACGGCAGCAGCCTGCTGGAGGAGGTCGCCCTGTTCGACGTGTACACCGGCGTGCAGGCGGGGGAGGGGCGCAAGTCGCTCGCCTACACGCTGCGGTTCCGCGCGCCGGACCGGACCCTGACCGACGAGGAGGTCACCGCGGCCCGGGACGCGGCGGTCGCCGAAGCGGCCCGCCGGACCGGGGCCGTGCTGCGCAGCGGCTGACGGCACATCGTGGGCGAAGAAGCCGGGCCACCGCCGGCTGCCGGGGCCCCGCCCGAGCGGCCGGCCAGGGCAACGTTCGGCGAGGTTTTCGGCGTTGCCGAGTTCCGCGCCCTGTGGCTGGCCCAGCTGCTGTCGGTGGCCGGCGACCAGCTGGCGCGGGTGGCGCTGACGCTGCTGGTGTTCGGCCGGACCGGCTCGCCGCTGCTGGCGGCGGTGACCTTCGCCGCCAGCGTGATCCCCACCGCGCTGGGCGGCGTGGCCCTGGCCGGGATCGCGGACCGGCTGCCCCGCCGCACGGTGATGATCACCTGCGACCTGGCCCGGGCGGCGCTGGTGGCGGTGATGACCCTGCCCGGGGTGCCGATCTGGGCGCTGATCGGCCTGCTGTTCCTGGTCACCCTGGCCAGCGCGCCGTTCAGCTCGGCCCGGGCCGCGCTCTACCCGGACATCCTGGCCGGGGACCGGTATCCGGTCGGTACCGCCATCACTCTCACCACCCTGCAGTTCGCGCAGGTGGTCGGCTTCGCCGCGGCCGGGGTGGTGGTCGGGCTGTTCGGGGTCCGCAGCTGCCTGCTGGTGGACGCGCTGACCTTCGTCTGCTCGGCGGTGATCATCCGGATCTGGGTCCGGTCCCGGCCGGCCGCCCGGGAGTCGGCCCGGCACAGCGGGGTGGCGCTGGTGAGCCTGCGGGCCGGCCTGGGGTTAGTGTTCACCGACCCGGTGTTGCGGTTTCCCATGCTGCTGGCCTGGCTGGTGGCGGTCATCGACGTGCCGGAGGGAGTGTCCGCCCCGCTGGCGGCCTCGCTGGGCAGGGGGGCGGTCGCGGTCGGCATGATCCTGGCTGCGGGAGCGCTGGGCTCCGCGGCCGGGGCGGTGGCGGTCAGCCGGTTCGTCAGCCCGGCCCGGCGGCTGCGGTGGATGACACCGCTGGCCGTCGTCTCCTGCGCCGTGCTCGGCTTGTTCGCCTTCCAGCCCGGCCTGCCGTGGGTGCTGGCGATCCTCGCGATCAGCGGGATCTTCAGCTGCTATCTCGTCGCCGCCAACGCGGCGTTCGTGGCCGCGGCACCACCGCACATGCGCAGCCAGGCGTTCGGCGTCGCCCAGGCCGGGATGAGCCTGGGCCAGGGCCTCGCCATGATCGCCGCGGGCGCGGCGGCCGAGCACCACCCGCCGTCGGCCGTCATCGCCGTGTTCGGGGCTGTCGGCGCGGTGGTCGCGCTGACCATGACGGCCACCCGGCCGCACCGCTAATCCTTCCCGGCCGGGCTCGCGCCGGTGGCCGTGCCCGTGGCCGGAACCTGGGGGCGTCACTTCGTCCAGTCGTGGCCGCGCATGGTGCCTCCTTCCAAGCTGGCGGGGTGTGGCCGGGGGTCGTCTACTTCGTCCAGTCGTGGCCGCGCATGGTGCCTCCCTCCGCCTCGGTCGGCTGCCGGAGCATGCCGCAGTTCTTTACCGTCGCATGTGCGAAGTGCGCCTGTGACGGGAATATGACCACCGGGGAGCAAGGAAATGAGTACACCCGCGACCGGCAGCCGGAAAGCCTTTCTGTTGCCGCCGGACGGCCGGGCTCTGGCCATCCGGCGGGCGGGCTCTTGACAGATAGCGCATGAGTTTTGTGACAATACGGCGTGTTGCTCTTACACCGCGCTACTGTGGAGGCCCGGGCGAGCCCCCCCGCCTGCCCACCGAGGAGGAGCCGATGCAGCTCGGCGCCGGCCAGCGTGTGCGTGAGCGCCTGCGGGCCGTGCCCAGCTGGCCGGTCTGGGATCATCCGCGCTGGCTCGTCGTCTACATCACGATTGTCGTAGCCGGGTTCCTGGCCGCCGTGGCCGCCACCGCTGCGAGCGCTTCGGTGTCCCGGGACGGCCTGCTGCTTTTCTGCGGCCTGCTGCTGTGCAGCGCGGCCACGGTCGAGCTGACCCGCAAGGCGGGCGAGAACTCCGGGATGAGCAGCCACATCTTCGGCGTCTGGGAACTGCCGGTGGCGATCTTGCTGTCGCCGCTGCTGGCCCTGGTGGCGCCGGTCCTGCGGGTGTTCCTCACCCAGTTGCGGGTCCGCAAGATGCCCGTTCACCGGCGCGTTTTCACTGCTGCTGTGATCGGGCTGTCCTGCGGCGCGGCATCGCTGGTCTTTCACAGGGTCGGGCCTGTTCTCGAGCTGGCACCCAAGCCAGTCCTCCGCGGTTCGTGGTGGGTGCTTGTCGTGGCGCTGGCCGCCATCTCCCAGTGGGCGGTCAACCTGGGCCTGCTGCTGCCGGCCATCAAGGGTTCCAACCCTGCGGTGCGGCTGCGCGGGACGATGATGACCCGCGAGGTAGCGCAGAACGACATAATCGAACTGTGCGTGGCGGTCCTGGTCACGTTCGCCATCGCGGTCAGCCCGCTCACCATAGTATTCGCCCTTCCACTTGTAACGCTCCTACAACGTTCCTTGCGGCACGGTCAACTGGTCGCCGCATCCCGGATCGACTCCAAGACCGGCCTGCTGAACGCGGGAACCTGGGAGCGGGAGGCCGGAAACGAGGTGGCACGGGCGGTCCGGACCCGCACCCCGCTGGCGCTCGCGCTGGTCGACATTGATCATTTCAAGGCTGTTAATGACGCTTACGGGCACCTGACCGGAGATAAGGCGCTTAAGGCTATAGCCCGGACTTTCCGGATATTCCTCCGCGAATATGACCTGGTCGGGCGTTTTGGCGGCGAGGAGTTCGCGCTCCTGCTCCCGCATACCAAGGCGCTGGACGCCTATGGCATTGCGGAACGCATTCGGGAGCATCTCGCCCATACCCCGCTGGATGTCGTGGCCGGTCCCGCCCAGCAGCCGGTCCAGGTCACCGTGTCGGTGGGAGTGGCGGCACTGGGCACGAACTGGAGCACCCGCACCGGCGGCCAGCTCACCGACCTGCTGGCGGCGGCGGACCGGGCGCTGTACCAGGCCAAGCGGGCCGGGCGGAATCAGGTGTGCGTGATCACCGACAGCGCCGTCATCACCGCGCCCAGCCAGATCGGTCACCTCTAGCACGACTGACCGGCCGGCCCGCTGGCCGCCAAGGGACACCGGTCAGCTCGGGGTGGCGGAAGCGGACGGCATGGCCAGCACCGCGATTATCTCTGTCCCGCCCTTGCGGCACATCGAGGCGTGCCCGGTGGCCAGCACCTGCGGGGTGCTGAAGCCCTGGCAGACCCAGCCGGCCACCTTCGCCGGGGCGCCGCCGCCGTTGCCGGGCACCTTGCCAGCCGCCAGCGCCCGCGCGTACTGGCGCTCCACCGCCAGCGCCGCGGCACAGGGCACCGTGCCGTGCGCGATCTCGATATTCACCGGCACCCCGGCAGCGGTACGGGTGGTGCCGCATGGCGCCATCGGCGAACGGCTGCCCGCCGCCCCGGCGGCCGGGGACCCGCTCCCGGCCGGGGTGCCGCTACCGGCTGAGCAGCCGGCCACCATCACCGCGCCGCTCAGCGTGACGGCGACCGCGGCTGGCCACGGGCGGCGACCGGGCATGGGGGCTCCTTTCTGCGTCCCTCATCATGCCCTGTGCCGTGCCGCGCCGTCATGCGCCTGGCACGGGCCGGGACGGCTTGCATAAATTCTCATAAATCTGCATACTTTTGCAAGAGCCTGGTAGCCGCCGGCGCTGACCACACCATGCGGCAGCAGCCCGCCAGGCTCACGGAAAGGGGCAAGATGGGAGTCCGGGTGGCCGTCGCGGGCGCCAGCGGCTACGCCGGCGGGGAGCTGCTGCGGCTGATTCTCGGCCATCCCAGCCTGGAACTAGGCCCGGTGGCCGCGGGCACCAGCGCGGGCGCGCCGGTCACCAGCGTCCACCCGCAGCTGCCGGAACTGGCCGCCCATGCCCTCGGCCCGGCCGACCCGGACCTGCTCGGCTCGGCCGACCTGGTCTTCCTGGCCCTGCCGCAGGCGGAGTCGGCCGCGCTCGCCGCCGCACTGCCCGGCCAGGCCGCCGTGGTCGACCTCAGCGCCAGCTTCCGGCTGGCCGACCCGGCCGACTGGGCCAGCTACTACCCGACACCGCATGCCGGGACCTGGACCTACGGGCTGCCGGAACTGCCCGGTGCCCGGGCCCGGATCAGCTCCGCCCGGCGGGTGGCGAGCCCGGGCTGCTATGCCACCGCGGCCATCGTGGCGCTCGCTCCGCTGCTCGCGGCGGGTCTGGCCGACCCGCGGGACATCGTGATCGTCGCCGCCTCCGGCACGTCCGGGGCGGGCCGGACCCCCTCGGCCGCCCTGCTCGCGACCGAGGTGATGGGCGCGGTCTCGGCCTACCAGGTCGGCGGATCCCACCGGCACACCCCCGAGATCGAGCAGGCGCTGACCGGGGTGGGTGGTGGGCAGGCCACCATCTCCTTCACCCCGCTGCTGGCCCCGATGCCGCGCGGCATCCTCGCCACCTGCACCGCCCGGCTGGCCCCCGGCCAGCCCGGCCAGCAGGACCTGCGGGAGGCCCTGGCGACGGCCTACCGCGACGAGCCGTTCGTGCACGTGCTGCCGGATGGCCAGTGGCCCACCACCGCCGCCACGGCCGGCTCCAATGCGGTGCACCTGCAGGCGGCCGCCGACCCGCACGCGGGCCGGGCGGTCGTGGTCGCCGCCCTGGACAACCTCGGCAAGGGGGCCGCGGGACAGGCCATCCAGGCCGCCAACCTCATGCTCGGCCTGCCGGAGACGGCCGGCCTGACCGCACTCGGAGTCGCACCATGAGCGTCACCGCACCGCTGGGATTCCGGGCCGGAGGGGTGGCGGCCGGGCTCAAGCCGTCCGGTGCCCGGGACGTCGCGGTCGTGATCAACGACGGTCCGGCCCGCGCGGCCGCGGCCGTGTTCACCGCCAACCGGGTCAAGGCCGCGCCGGTGCTGTGGAGCCAGCAGGTCGTGCGCGGCGGCCGGGTCCGGGCGGTGCTGCTCAACTCGGGCGGGGCGAACGCCTGCACCGGCCCGGCGGGCTTCGCCGACACGCACGCAAGCGCCGAGCGGCTGGCGGCCGCCCTCGGTGACTCGGCGGGGGAGATGGCGGTCTGCTCCACCGGCCTGATCGGCGAGCGGCTGCCGATGGCGCTGCTGCTGCCCGGCGTGGACGCGGCGGTGGCCGAGGCCTCGCGGGCCGGTGGCCTGGCCGCCGCCGACGCCATCCGGACCACCGACACCGTGGCCAAGATCGCTTTCCAGCGGGTGGACGGCGGCTACACGATCGGCGGCATGGCCAAGGGCGCGGGCATGCTCGCGCCCGCGCTGGCCACCATGCTCTGCGTCCTGTCCACCGACGCCGACCTTGACCCGGCCGCGCTGGATGCCGCCCTGCGGGCCGCCACCGGCCTCACCTTCGACCGGCTCGACACCGACGGCTGCATGTCAACCAACGACACGGTGCTGCTGATGGCCAGCGGGGCGGTCGGTGTCCGCCCGGACCCCGGCGCCTTCACCTCGGCGCTCACCGAGGTCTGCGCCGACCTGGCCCACCAGTTGCAGGCCGACGCCGAAGGCGCCAGCAAGTCGATCGCGATCGAGGTGGTCGGCGCCGCGAGCGAGGCGGACGCGGTGGCAGCCGGCCGGGCGGTGGCCCGCTCTGCGCTGCTCAAGTGCGCCATCGCCGGCCAGGACGCCAACTGGGGCCGGGTGCTGTCCGCGGTGGGCACCACCGCCGCTGCGTTCGAGCCGGACCGGCTGAACGTGGCCATCAACGGCATCTGGGTCTGCCGGGACGGCCACGCCGCCGACGACCGGGCCAAGGTCGACATGTCGGCCAGGGATGTCACGATCACCGTCGACCTGTCCGCCGGGCCGCACGCGGCCACCATCCGTACCACCGACCTGACCGCCGCCTACGTGCACGAGAACTCGGCGTACTCGACATGACCGAGCACCTGCTGCCCGCCCCGCCCCGGTCCGACACGGCCGTGGCCCAGGCGAAGGCGGCCACCCTGATCGAGGCCCTGCCCTGGCTGGACCGGTTCCACGGGCAGACCGTGGTGATCAAGTACGGCGGCCACGCCATGACCGACCAGCCGCTCAGGCTCGCCTTCGCCCAGGACGTGGTGTTCCTGCGCTATGCCGGGCTGCGGCCGGTGGTCGTGCACGGCGGCGGCCCGCAGATCTCGGCCCAGCTGGGCCGGCTGGGCATAGCCAGCACGTTCGCCGCCGGGTTGCGGGTGACCACGCCAGAGGCCATGGACGTGGTCCGGATGGTGCTGACCGGCCAGGTGAACCGCGACGTGGTCGGCCTGATCAACCGGCACGGCCCGTTCGCGGTCGGCATGTCCGGCGAGGATGCCAACCTGTTCACGGCCAGCCGCCGCGGCGCGGTGGTCGATGGCGAACTCGTCAACATCGGGCAGGTCGGTGAGATCGACACGGTGGACCCGGCCGCGTTGCGCGCGCTGCTCGCCGATGGGCGGATACCGGTGGTGTCCAGTGTCGCGCGCGGCGCCAATGGCGAGATCTACAACGTCAACGCCGACACCGCGGCGGCGGCGCTGGCGGTCGCCCTCGGTGCCGCCAAGCTGGTCGTCCTCACCGATGTGGAGGGTCTCTTCCCGCACTGGCCCGGCGGTCCCGCCGGGGACGGCATGCCCGCCGGGGACGGCCCGGCCGCGGACGTGATCAGCCTGCTCACCGCCGCGGAACTGGCCGGGCTGCTGCCCACCCTGAGCGCCGGCATGATCCCCAA
Organism: uncultured Actinomycetes bacterium; assembly: GCA_963837105.1. GTDB lineage: Bacteria > Actinomycetota > Actinomycetes > Streptosporangiales > Streptosporangiaceae > UBA9676. The sequence goes on from CAWIMG010000028.1 coordinate 69,171, forward strand.
GATGGAAGCCTGCCTGCGCGCCGTGCGCGGCGGCGTCCCGCAAGCGCATGTGCTCGACGGCCGGCGGCCGCACTCGGTGCTGCTGGAGATCTTCACCGACTCCGGTATCGGCACCATGGTGGTGCCCGGGGGACGTGCCGGATGACCGCCACCGAACTGCTCCAGGCCCGGTTCGAGGCCGCGCTGATGGGCACCTACGGCACGCCGCCGGTGGCGCTGGTGCGCGGCCAGGGCTGCCAGGTGTGGGATGCCGACGGCCGCGAGTACACCGACCTGATCGCGGGCATCGCGGTCAGCTCGCTCGGGCACGCGCATCCGGCCATTGTCGAGGCGGTGAGCCGGCAGGTCCGGGCCATCGCGCACACCTCCAACCTGTTCCTGCACGAGGGTGAGATCGCGCTGGCCGAGCGGCTGCTGGGGCTGCTGGCCGCGGACGGCCGGGTGTTCTTCACCAACTCGGGCACCGAGGCGAACGAGGCGGCGGTCAAGCTGGCCCGTCGGCAGCAGGGCGCGGCCCGCCCGGTCATGGTCGCGGCCGAGGGCGGATTCCACGGCCGGAGCCTGGGTGCGCTCGCGCTGACCGGCAAGGAGTCGATACGCCAGCCGTTTGGCCCCTTCGGGGTGGAGGTCCGGTTCGTCCGGTATGGCGACACCGGCGCGCTGGCCGCGGCGGTCGGGCCCGATTGCGCCGCGGTCTTCCTGGAGCCCTGCCAGGGTGAGGCGGGGGTGGTGCCCGCGCCGCCCGGCTACCTGGCCGCCGCCCGGCAACTGTGCGACACGACCGGCGCGCTGCTGGTCATCGACGAGATCCAGAGCGGCATCGGCCGGACCGGCGGCTGGTTCGCCCACCAGTCCGACGGGGTGGTGCCGGACGTGCTCACGCTGGCCAAGGGGCTGGGCGGGGGGCTGCCGATTGGTGCCTGCATCGGGCTCGGGCCGGCCGCCACCGCGCTGGCCAAGGGTGACCACGGCAGCACGTTCGGCGGCAACCCGGTGGCCTGTGCGGCCGCCCTGGCGGTGCTCGCCACCATCGAGGCCGACGGGCTGCTCGCCCACGCGGCGGCGGTCGGCGGCCGGCTGGCGGACGGCCTGGCCGCCATCAGCCACCCGCTGCTGGCCGGGGTCCGGGGCCGGGGCCTGTGGCTCGCGGCCGTGCTGGCGGCACCCGCCGCGGGCCCGGCCGAGGCGGCCTGCCGCCGGGCCGGGTTCCTGGTCAACGCCGTGCAGCCGGACGCGATCCGGCTGGCCCCGCCGCTGATCCTGTCGGCTGGCCAGGCCGGTGAGTTCCTGGCCGCGCTGCCGGCCATCCTGGACGAGGCGGCGGAACTGGCCGCCGCCGGCCCGGCCCGGCGGGAGCGGTCATGACCGCGGTGAGCCCGGGCACCAAGGCGGCCCGGCAGGCACAGATCAGCGGCATCCTGGCCCGCACCCAGGTGCGGTCGCAGGAGGAGCTGGCCGACCTGCTGGCGCAGCGCGGGGTGAGGGTCACCCAGGCGACCCTGTCCCGGGATCTGGAGGAGATGGGTGCCGTCCGGCTGCGGGCCGGCGGGACGCTGGTCTACGCGCTGCCCGGTGGCGCCGATGGCCCAGGTGGCCTGGCCGGCCCGGCCGGGCCAGACGACCACCCGCCCGGCGCGTTGCCCCGGGCCGCCACCGATCTGCTGCTCACCGCCGAGGCCAGCGCCAACCTGGTGGTGCTGCGCACCCCGGCGGGTGGAGCACAACTGCTCGCCTCGGCCATCGACCACGCGGCCTGGCCGCCGATCCTGGGCACCGTCGCCGGTGACGACACGGTGCTGGTGATCACCCGGGACCCGGCTGGCGGGGGCACGGTGGCCAGGGCGCTGCTGGAACTGGCGGAACGCAAAGCCGCCGGAACGACGACACAAGGGATAGGGACATGACGGAACGTGTAGTGCTCGCCTACTCCGGCGGCCTGGACACCTCGGTCGCCATCGGCTGGATCGCCGAGCAGACCGGCGCGGAGGTGATCGCGCTGGCGATCGACGTCGGCCAGGGCGGCGAGGACCTGGCGGTGATCCGGGACCGGGCACTGGCCTGCGGGGCCAGCGCGGCCGAGGTGGTGGACGCGCGCGCCGAATTCGCGGCTGGCTACTGCCTGCCCGCGCTGCGGTCAAACGCCCTCTACATGAACCGCTACCCGCTGGTCTCCGCCCTGTCGCGGCCGCTGATCGTGGCTCACCTGGCCCGGGTGGCCCGCGAGCGGGGCGCCGACTCGGTCGCGCACGGCTGCACCGGCAAGGGGAACGACCAGGTCCGGTTCGAGGTCGGCATGGCCGCGCTGGCGCCGGAGGTGGCGGTGCTCGCGCCGGTCCGCGACTCCGGCATGACCAGGGACAAGGCCATCGCCTTCGCGGAGGAGAAGGGCCTGCCCATCAACGTCACGTCCCGGTCGCCCTACTCGATCGACCAGAACCTGTGGGGGCGCAGCTGCGAGACCGGGCACCTGGAGGACATCTGGGAGGCGCCGCACGACGACGTCTGGTCCTACACCCAGGATCCAGGCCAGCCGCGGCAGCCGGACGAACTGGTGATCAGCTTCAGCGACGGGTCACCGATCGCCATCGACGGGCGACCGCTGTCCCCGCTGGAGCTGATCACCGAGCTGAACGCCCGGGCCGGCGCTCAGGGTGTCGGCCGGGTGGACATGGTCGAGGACCGGCTGGTCGGGATCAAGAGCCGGGAGATCTACGAGGCACCGGCCGCCGTCACCCTGCTCGCGGCGCACGCGGAGCTGGAAAGTGTGTGCATGGAACTCGACCTGTCCCGGTTCAAGCGGCAGGCGGAGCAGCGGTGGACCGAGCTGGTCTATGACGGGCTGTGGTTCTCCCCGCTCCGGTCCGCGCTGGACGTGTTCATGACCGAGGCGTCCAGGCACGTCACCGGCGACGTCCGGGTCCGGCTGCAGGCCGGCCAGGCGGTGGTAACCGGCCGCCGCAGCCCGCTCTCGCTGTACGACCACGGGCTGGCCACCTACGACACCGGCGACACCTTCGACCAGCGGCTGGCCAAGGGGTTCGTCGAGCTGTGGGGCCTGCCCAGCAAGGTCGCCGCGATGCGCGACCGGAAGGCGGCCGGCTGACCCTGGCCCCGGCCAACACGGCGCGGCGGCGGCCGCGTCTGGTTGATAATCATGATCGCGGAATCCAGTCAGTCACTATCCCTGACCCGATTCCGTGATCATGGTGCGGGCGACGCGGAGAGGGTCCGGCGGTGGCAGAGCAGGAGCGGAAGCCGACCCGGCTGTGGGGCGGCCGGTTCGAGTCGGGCCCGGCCGAGGCGCTCGCCCGGCTGTCGGTCAGCGTCCAGTTCGACTGGCGGCTCGCCCGCTATGACCTGCTCGCCTCCGCCGCACACGCGCGGGTGCTGCACAAGGCCGGGCTGCTGGACGACGCCGAGCTGGACCGGCTGCTGGCGGCGCTGACGGATCTGGGCCAGGCCTGCCGGGACGGCCAGTTCCGGCCGGTGGCCAGCGACGAGGACGTGCACACCGCGCTGGAGCGGGGCCTGCTGGAGCGGGTGGGCGCACTGGGTGGCAAGCTGCGGGCCGGCCGCAGCCGGAACGACCAGGTCGCCACCGATCTTCGGCTGTACCTGCGCGACCACGCCCGGCTCATCGTCTCCCGGATAGCTGAGCTGCAGACCGCCCTGCTGGCGCAGGCGGCCGAGCACACCCGCAGCCCCGCGCCGGGGATGACCCACCTGCAGCACGCCCAGCCAGTGGTGTTCGGCCACCAGCTGCTCGCTCATGTGCACGCGCTGAACCGGGACATCGGCCGGTTCCGGGACTGGGACAGGCGGGCGGCGGTGTCGCCGCTCGGCGCGGGCGCGCTGGCCGGTTCCTCGCTGCCGCTGGACCCCGAGGCGGTGGCCGCCGAGCTGGGCTTCGACAGTGCCGCGCCGAACTCGATGGACGCGGTCAGCGACCGGGACTTCGCGGCCGAGTTCTGCTTCGCGGCCGCCCTGCTCGGGGTGCACATGTCCCGGCTTGGCGAGGAGATCGTGCTGTGGTCGTCGCAGGAGTTTGGCTGGGTGGTGATCGACGACGCCTACGCGACCGGTTCCTCGATCATGCCGCAGAAGAAGAACCCGGACGTGGCCGAGCTGGCCCGCGGCAAGGCGGGCCGCCTGATCGGCGGCCTGACCGGGCTGCTGGCCACGCTCAAGGGCCTGCCGCTGACCTACAACCGGGATCTGCAGGAGGATAAGGAGCCGGTCTTCGACGCGGTGGACACGGTCCTGCTGGTCCTGCCTGCGCTGGCCGGCCTCATCAGCACCATGCACGTGAATACCGAACGACTGGCGGCCGGCGCGAGCACCGGCTTTGCCCTGGCTACCGATCTGGCTGAGCTGCTCGTGCGCCGGGGCGTGCCGTTCCGTGACGCACACGAGGTGGTCGGTCACCTGGTGGTGTGGTGCCAGGTGCATGACTGTGATCTGCCCGAGGTGAGCGATGAGGATCTGGCCAGGATCTCGCCGCACCTGACGCCGGACATCCGCGAGGTGCTGTCGGTCACTGGCGCGCTGGCCGCCCGCACCGCGCCCGGCGGCACCGCCCCGGAGCAGGTGGCCAGGCAGCTCGCCGCGGTGCGGGCGGTGGTGGATGAGCATGCGGCCTGGGCCGCGGGCTGACCCGGCGCCGGCTGCCCCGGACCCGGCTGGTGTGGCCCCGGTCCCGGCGGCCGCGGCCGGGCCGCTGCTCCCGCGTGACTTCTTCGCCCGCCCGGCGCTGGCAGTGGCGGGGGAACTGCTCGGCTGCGTGCTGGCCCACCACACCGGCGCCGGGCTGACCGCGGTGCTGCTGACCGAAGTGGAGGCCTACGAGGGGCCGTTGGATCCGGCCTCGCATGCCTACCGGGGCCAGACCGCGCGGAACGCGGTCATGTTCGGCCCGCCGGGGCACGCCTACGTGTACTTCACCTACGGCATGCATTTCTGCGTGAACCTGGTCTGCCTGCCGCCCGGGACCGCATCCGCGGTGCTGCTGCGGGCCGGCCGGGTGATCGAGGGGGTGCCGCTCGCGGCCGCCCGCCGGTCCGCGGGGCGGAATGGTGCCCGGCCGGGCCGCATGCCTGAGCGGGAGCTGGCCCGCGGGCCGGCCCGGCTGTGCCAGGCGCTGGGCATCGGCCGGGAACTGGACGGCGCCGATGCCTGCGACCCGGCTTCGCCACTGCGGATCCACGCCGGGCCAGGCCGGCCCGGCGCCCGGGATCAGCCGCGGGCCGCGGGTCGGCATCGGCGCCGCCGCGGACCGGCCCTGGCGGTTCTGGCTGACCGGCGATCCGACCGTGTCCAGCTACCGCCCGTACACGCCGCGGGTACGGAAGTGATTTCACCCCGGCCGGCGGAGATGGGACGATGCAGCGGTGACCGACATCCTCGACGAACTCACCTGGCGGGGCCTGCTGGCGCTGTCCACCGATCCCGATGAGCTGCGCGCCGCGCTGGACTCAAGCAGGGTGACGTTCTACGGCGGGTTCGACCCGACCGCACCCGGGCTGCACATCGGCAACCTGGTGCTGCTGCTGACCATGCGCCGCTTGCAGCTGGCCGGCCACCAGCCGATCGGCTTGGTCGGCGGGGCGACCGGCCTGATCGGCGACCCCAGCGGCAAGTCGGCGGAGCGGCTGCTCAACCCGCGGGAGACCGTCGCCGCCTGGGTGGAGCGGATCCGCGGCGAGGTGGCACGCTTCCTGGAGTTCGGCTCGGGTCCCTCCGGCGCCCTGCTGGTCAGCAACCTGGAGTGGACCGAGCAGCTGTCCGCCCTGGACTTCCTCCGGGACATCGGCAAGCACTTTCCGGTGAACCGGATGCTGGCCAGGGAGTCGGTCAAGGCGCGGCTGGAGGCGGGCGGGATCAGCTACACCGAGTTCAGCTACCAGATCCTGCAGGCCTACGACTACCTGGAACTGCACCGGCGGTACGGCTGCACGCTCCAGCTTGGCGGCAGCGACCAGTGGGGGAACCTGGTGGCCGGGGTGGACCTCATCAAGCGGGTCGAGGCGGTGCCGGTGCACGCGCTGGCCACCCCGCTGATCAGCCGCCCGGACGGGACCAAGTACGGCAAGACCGAGGGCGGCGCGATCTGGCTGAGTCCGGATCTGATGAGCCCGTACGCGTTCTACCAGTTCTGGATCAACCGCAGTGACGCCGAGGTGGGCGGGCTGCTCCGGGTGTTCACCTTCCGGCCGAGGGAGGAGATCGAGGAGCTGGAGCGGCTGGCCAGACAGGCCCCCGCCGGGCGGGAGGCGCAGCGTGTGCTGGCCGGGGACGTGACCACCCTGGTGCACGGCGAGCAGGAGTGCGCCAAGGCGGTGGCGGCCAGCAGGGCGCTGTTCGGCCAGGGGGAACTGGCCGACCTGGACGAGCGGACGCTGGCCGCGGCACTCGCCGAGGTGCCGTCGGTGACGGTCAAGCCGGCCCCGTCCGGCCTGCCCACGGTGGTCGACCTGCTGACCGCCACCGGGATCGCCGCCAGCAAGTCCGCGGCCCGCCGGGCGATCGCCGAGGGTGGTGCCTACCTGAACAACCAGCGGGTGCTCACCGAGGAGGCTGAGCCGGGCCAGTCCGACCTGCTGTACGGCCGGTTCCTGGTCGTCCGCCGGGGCAAGCGCACCGTCGCAGGCGTGGAAGTCGTCAGCGGCTAGCGACGGCCCGTCGCCTCCAGCGGCGGGCCGCACCAGCCATGCTGGCCTGCCTCACGAGCCAGTTGATTCCCGATTTGACGGGAGGCGTCCGGCCTCCCTAGTGTTTCGTCCCGGCCCCAAACGTGAACCACGGCCGCCGACGGGCGGCCAGCCGGGCCGGCACGGAAAAACCGGTTGGCGAAGGCATCCCGGCACGCTGAAACTTGGTCATAGCTGAGCGACAGCTGAGGTATGCTGGGTACTACGGTGAGCTACCTGCTCTTGTGAACCTGGTGACATCTGTTGACAGGAAGGTAACTCGCAGGTAAGTTAGCAGGGTTGCCCCCGAGTCAAGGCGAAAGCCTTGCGGTGGTGCGCGTCCGCTCCTTGAGAACTCAACAGCGTGCTAAAAGCCAGTGCAAAAAGCACAAAACCCCGTCTGGGGACTGGGCTGGTGACAGCTCAGGCACCCCATGAACGGATGCCATGATCGCCTGGAGAGCCGGTGCAACCGGCCCGAAAGGCACTCTTTTATGTCAGCATCCCGCCGCCAGGCCCATGGCCCGGCAGCGGTTGCAAATAGACATCAATGGAGAGTTTGATCCTGGCTCAGGACGAACGCTGGCGGCGTGCTTAACACATGCAAGTCGAGCGGAAAGGCCCTTCGGGGTACTCGAGCGGCGAACGGGTGAGTAACACGTGAGCAACCCGCCCTCAGCTCTGGGATAGCTCCGGGAAACCGGAATTAATACCGGATACGACCCCGACCGGCATCGGTCAGGGTGGAAAGTTTTTCGGCTGAGGATGGACTCGCGGCCTATCAGCTAGTTGGTGAGGTAACGGCTCACCAAGGCGACGACGGGTAGCCGGCCTGAGAGGGCGACCGGCCACACTGGGACTGAGACACGGCCCAGACTCCTACGGGAGGCAGCAGTGGGGAATATTGCGCAATGGGCGAAAGCCTGACGCAGCGACGCCGCGTGGGGGATGAAGGCCTTCGGGTTGTAAACCCCTTTCAGCAGGGACGAAGCGAAAGTGACGGTACCTGCAGAAGAAGCGCCGGCTAACTACGTGCCAGCAGCCGCGGTAACACGTAGGGCGCAAGCGTTGTCCGGAATTATTGGGCGTAAAGAGCTCGTAGGCGGTCTGTTACGTCTGCTGTGAAATCCAGGGGCTCAACCCCTGGCTTGCAGTGGATACGGGCAGACTAGAGGTAGGTAGGGGAGAATGGAATTCCCGGTGTAGCGGTGAAATGCGCAGATATCGGGAGGAACACCGGTGGCGAAGGCGGTTCTCTGGGCCTTACCTGACGCTGAGGAGCGAAAGCGTGGGGAGCGAACAGGATTAGATACCCTGGTAGTCCACGCTGTAAACGTTGGGCGCTAGGTGTGGGGTCCTTCCACGGATTCCGTGCCGCAGCTAACGCATTAAGCGCCCCGCCTGGGGAGTACGGCCGCAAGGCTAAAACTCAAAGGAATTGACGGGGGCCCGCACAAGCGGCGGAGCATGTTGCTTAATTCGACGCAACGCGAAGAACCTTACCAAGGTTTGACATGCAGGGAAAAGCCGTAGAGATACGGTGTCCGTAAGGGTCCTGCACAGGTGGTGCATGGCTGTCGTCAGCTCGTGTCGTGAGATGTTGGGTTAAGTCCCGCAACGAGCGCAACCCTTATCCTATGTTGCCAGCGGGTAATGCCGGGGACTCATGGGAGACTGCCGGGGTCAACTCGGAGGAAGGTGGGGATGAGGTCAAGTCATCATGCCCCTTATGTCTTGGGCTGCAAACATGCTACAATGGCCGGTACAGAGGGCTGCGAAACCGCAAGGTGGAGCGAATCTCAAAAAGCCGGTCTCAGTTCGGATTGGGGTCTGCAACTCGACCCCATGAAGTCGGAGTCGCTAGTAATCGCGAATCAGCAACGTCGCGGTGAATACGTTCCCGGGCCTTGTACACACCGCCCGTCACGTCACGAAAGTCAGCAACACCCGAAGCCGGTGGCCTAACCCGTAAGGGAGGGAGCCGTCTAAGGTGGGGTCGGCGATTGGGACGAAGTCGTAACAAGGTAGCCGTACCGGAAGGTGCGGCTGGATCACCTCCTTTCTAAGGAGCACCTGGCGTGCCCGCCACCCGGCGGCACGTCCAGAGCCATGTCTCAGGCAACCGTCCTGAGATGGCAGCTCACTTGTGGAGCACTGGTTATTCGGTCCGTGCGCCAGTCCGCGACTGGTCAGTACACCCGGTGTGAGCCGGGACGGAACGCTGCTCGTGGCGGGTCCACGGGCCGAGCACGCTGTTGGGTCCTGAGGGAACGGCCGCATGGCCCCCTCGGCCAGGACCGGTCACCTACGCCCACGCGGGCGGACGGCGGCCGGGACCGCCCGTATCTTGAGAACTGCACAGTGGACGCGAGCATCACATCTGTAGTTGCCAAGTTAATAAGGGCGCACGGTGGATGCCTTGGCACCAGGAGCCGAAGAAGGACGTAGGAGCCTGCGATAAGCCCCGGGGAGTCGGCAACCAGACTTCGATCCGGGGATTTCCGAATGGGGAAACCTGACTGGGCGTAATGGCCCGTCGCCCCTGCCTGAACACATAGGGCAGGTGGAGGTAACGTGGGGAAGTGAAACATCTCAGTACCCACAGGAAGAGAAAGCAACCGCGATTCCCTGAGTAGTGGTGAGCGAAAGGGGAACAGGCCAAACCGATCACGTGTCATAGCCGGCAGGCGTTGCGTGATCGGGGTTGTGGGACCGGCCAGCCAGAGCTGCTGATCTGGCAGGAAGTAAAAAATCGCTTGAGTAGCCGAAGACGCCTGGAAAGCGTCGGCACAGAGGGTGACACCCCCGTAGGCGAAACTTTTGCGACTTCCGGACGGTATCCCAAGTAGCACGGGGCCCGAGAAATCCCGTGTGAATCCGGGAGGACCACCTCCTAAGCCTAAATACTCCCTGGTGACCGATAGTGGACAAGTACCGTGAGGGAAAGGTGAAAAGTGCCCCGGTGAGGGGTCGTGAAATAGTACCTGAAACCGTGTGCCTACAAGCCGTGGGAGCGTAATCGGCCTTCGGGCTGATGTGAAGTGACCGCGTGCCTTTTGAAGAATGAGCCTGCGAGTTATGGTGTGTGGCAAGGTTAACCCGAATGGGGGAGCCGTAGCGAAAGCGAGTCTGAATAGGGCGTCTCAGTCGCATGCTATAGACCCGAAGCGGAGTGATCTACCCATGGGCAGGTTGAAGCGCGGGTAAGACCGCGTGGAGGACCGAACCCACCAGGGTTGAAAACCTGGGGGATGACCTGTGGGTAGGGGTGAAAGGCCAATCAAACTCCGTGATAGCTGGTTCTCCCCGAAATGCATTTAGGTGCAGCGTTGCGTGTTTCTTGCCGGAGGTAGAGCTACTGGATGGCCTAAGGGGCCTACAAGCTTACTGAAGTCAGCCAAACTCCGAATGCCGGTAAGTGAGAGCGCGGCAGTGAGACTGCGGGGGATAAGCTTCGTAGTCGAGAGGGAAACAGCCCAGATCACCAGCTAAGGCCCCTAAGCGTGTGCTAAGTGGGAAAGGATGTAGAGTTGCACAGACAACCAGGAGGTTGGCTTAGAAGCAGCCACCCTTGAAAGAGTGCGTAATAGCTCACTGGTCAAGTGATTCTGCGCCGACAATTTAGCGGGGCTCAAGCACACCGCCGAAGCTGTGGCACTCGCGCAATAACCCGGCCCTCTGTGGCTAAGGTGGATGGCGGTCTAGGTCGCTGCGGTTTCGGCCGCGGCCGCTCTGACTGTGGCCACTGGCGCCTTTAGGGCCCAGGTGCGCGGGTGGGTAGGGGAGCGTCGGGTGGCGAGGGAAGCGGCGGAGTGATCCAGCCGTGGACGCCACTCGAGTGAGAATGCAGGCATGAGTAGCGAAAGAGGGGTGAGAAACCCCTCCGCCGAATGACCAAGGGTTCCTGGGGCAGGCTAATCCGCCCAGGGTGAGTCGGGACCTAAGGCGAGGCCGACAGGCGTAGTCGATGGACAACGGGTTGATATTCCCGTACCCGCTTAGATGCGCCCATGCCGACCCCGGCGATGCTAAGTGCGCGCTGCCGGCGAGTCCTTCGGGACGAGCTGGCGGAGCGCGCGGACCAGACCGGCAGTAGGCAAGCTGAAGGGGTGACGCAGGAGGGTAGCTCTACCGGGCGATGGTTGTCCCGGAGTAAAGGTGTAGGGCGGTGCGTAGGCAAATCCGCGCGCCAGAGCCTGAGACCTGATGCCGAGCCGATTTAGGCGAAGTGAGTAATCCCATGCTGCCAAGAAAAACCTCGCAGCGAGCATCTCGGCGGCCCGTACCCTAAACCGACGCAGGTGGTCAGGTAGAGAATACCAAGGCGATCGGGTGAACCGTGGTTAAGGAACTAGGCAAATTATCCCCGTAACTTTGGGAGAAGGGGAACCGCGCCTGGTGAGGAGGCTTGCCCTCCGAGCTGGGTACGGTCGCAGATACCAGGGGAAAGCGACTGTTTACTAAAAACACAGGTCCGTGCTAAGTCGCAAGACGACGTATACGGACTGACGCCTGCCCGGTGCTGGAACGTTAAGGGGAGGGGTTAGTGGCCTTCGGGCCGCGAAGCTCAGAACTTAAGCGCCAGTAAACGGCGGTGGTAACTATAACCATCCTAAGGTAGCGAAATTCCTTGTCGGGTAAGTTCCGACCTGCACGAATGGCGTAACGACTTTCCCACTGTCTCAACCACGGACCCGGCGAAATTGCACTACGAGTAAAGATGCTCGTTACGCGCAGCAGGACGGAAAGACCCCGGGACCTTCACTGCAGCTTGACATTGGTGTTTGGGACGTCTTGTGTAGGATAGGTGGGAGACTTTGAAGCAGGGACGCTAGTTCCTGTGGAGTCATTGGTGAAATACCACTCTGGTCGTTCTGGATGTCTAACCTGGGTCCGTTATCCGGATCAGGGACAGTGTCTGGTGGGTAGTTTAACTGGGGCGGTTGCCTCCTAAAAGGTAACGGAGGCGCCCAAAGGTACCCTCAGCCTGGTTGGCAATCAGGTGTCGAGTGTAAGTGCACAAGGGTGCTTGACTGTGAGACAGACATGTCGAGCAGGAGCGAAAGCTGGGACTAGTGATCCGGCGGTGGCATGTGGAAGCGCCGTCGCTTAACGGCTAAAAGGTACCCCGGGGATAACAGGCTGATCTTCCCCAAGAGTCCATATCGACGGGATGGTTTGGCACCTCGATGTCGGCTCGTCGCATCCTGGGGCTGGAGCAGGTCCCAAGGGTTGGGCTGTTCGCCCATTAAAGCGGCACGCGAGCTGGGTTTAGAACGTCGTGAGACAGTTCGGTCCCTATCCGCTGCGCGCGTAGGAGACTTGAGAGGGGCTGTCCCTAGTACGAGAGGACCGGGACGGACGAACCTCTGGTGTGCCAGTTGTTCTGCCAAGAGCACGGCTGGTTAGCTACGTTCGGAAGAGATAACCGCTGAAAGCATCTAAGCGGGAAGCTCGCCTCAAGATGAGGTCTCCCTCGGGGTTAACCCGGTAAGGCCCCCAGCTAGACGACTGGGTTGATAGGCCGGAGGTGGAAGCACGGCAACGTGTGCAGCTGACCGGTACTAATAGGCCGAGTGGCTTGGCTCCTACTTCTATTGTTTTGCACGCGTCCACTGTGCGGTTCCCGAGATGCGGTCGGGCACCACATCTCCATAGTGTTTCGGTGGCCATAGCGAAGGGGAAACACCCGGTCCCATTCCGAACCCGGAAGTTAAGCCTTTCAGCGCCGATGGTACTGCGTGGGGGACCGCGTGGGAGAGTAGGACGCCGCCGGACATACTTTGCAGGGGCCGTTTCCAGTGGAAGCGGCCCCTGACTTTGTGGGTTGTGTTTCTGGCAGGCTCGTGACGGGCGCAGAGAGGCAGGACGTGGCGGACAGGCCGGAAGGCAGCGGCGGGCACGGCGCTGGCCGCGGCCGGACCGCCCGCAGCGGTACCGCCCGCGGCGGCGGCCGCAGCGGTACCGGCCGCGGCCAGCGCACTCGTGGCGGCGCAGGCGGTGGCGGTGCCAGCCCGCGCCGCGGTAGCAGTAGCACGGGCCGTGGCCGCGGTAATGCGCCAGGCAGCGCGCGTGCGGGCGGTCGCCGCGTGCGGGCGGTGCCGCGTGCGGGCGGTTCGCCGCGTGCGAGCGGCTCGCCGCGTACGGGCGGTTCGCCGCGTGCGGGCGGTTCGCCGCGTACGGGCGGTTCGCCGCGTACGGGCGGTTCGCCGCGTACGGGCGGTTCGCCGCGTGCGGGCGGTTCGCCGCGTGCGGGCGGTTCGCCGCGTGCGGGCAGTTCCCCGCGTACGGGCAGTTCCCCGCGTACGGGCAGTTCGCCGCGCACAGGCGGCGAGGCTGATCGCGCCCGCTCGGCTGACGGCAGGCCGGTCTCTGGTGCCGCGTCGGCGTCTGGCCGGGCCCGGGGCCGGGCCAGTTCGGCTGGGCATAGCCGTAGCAGCGGGCCACAGCGGGGCAGCGGGCCTGATCGCGGCGATAGGCGTCACCCACGCAGCGGTGCCCCCGGGCGGGGCGACAGTTCCCGCGACCGCGGCGACAGTTCCCGCGACCGGAGCGGCGCACCGGGGCGCGACGGCAGGTCCGGGGAGCGCAGCGGCGCCCCCCGGCGGAACGACGGGCCACGCGGACGCAATGACCGACCCGGGGGTAATGACCGGCCCGGGCGTGCTGACCGGCCCGGGCGTGCTGACCGGCCCGGGCGGGGCGATAGGGCAGGCGACCGGAGCGGCGCGCAGGGCCGGGACTACCCGCCGCGCGGCCGCGATGACCGCCCTAGCCGCGGCGACGGCCCGGGGCGACGGACCAGCGACACCAGGCCCGACCGGGCATCTGGGTCAGCGCGGAGGCCGGCCACGCGGCCGCGGCCAACCCGGGCCACTACCGGGACGGCCTGGAGCACTACCAGGTCAGCCCCGGCCCGGCAGGACCAGCCATCCGGCCCCTCGGTTCCGGACGACATAACCGCGGACCAGTTGGACCCCGGCGCGCGGGCGGAATTGCGCACCTTGCCGGCTGACCTGGCCGATGCGGTCGCCCGGCGGCTGGTGGCCGCCGGGCTGGCCGAGGAACCGGCTCAGGCCTACCAGCACGCGCTGGCGGCGCGCCAGCTCGCGGCCCGGGTCGGGATTGTCCGGGAGGCCTGCGGCGTGGCCGCCTACCAGGCCGGGCAGTGGGCCGAGGCGCTGACCGAGCTGCGCACCGCCCGGCGGCTGACCGGGCGGGCCAGCTACCTGCCGCTGATGGCCGACTGTGAGCGGGCCCTCGGCCGGCCTGACCGGGCGCTGGCGATCATCAAGGACCCGGCGGCCGGTGATCTCCCCCGGGAGGTCCAGGTCGAGCTGCGGATCGTGGAGTCGGGAATCCGCCGGGACGAGGGCCGGCCCGCCGCCGCTGTGGTGGCGCTGCAACTGCCCGAACTCACCGACGGGCGTATCCGCTCCTGGTCGGCCCGTCTGTTCTATGCCTATGCCGACGCCCTGCTGGACAACGGCCAGGAGCAGGAGGCACGGGACTGGTTCGGCCGGGCCGCGGCCGCGGACGAAGCCGGGGAAACAGACGCCGTGGAGCGGTTCGACAGCCTGGACAGCACCGTGATCGAGGATCTGGACGAGCCCGACGCCGACGAGCCCGACGTCAACGAGCCCAGCGCCGACCAGCCGCAGCCCAGTCAGGACTGAGCCGCGGTCGGCTGGTCGAGCCAGTGCAGGATGCCGGCCACGTTGGTGGCGGCACCGCTCTCCCGCTCGAACCTGGCCGCAAGTTCCGGGTCGGCGCCCGGCGCCAGCGCCTGGTAGCGGTGCCGGGTTTGGTCGGTGACCAGCGCCACCGCATGATCGAGGTCCAGCCCGGCGCCGCGTGCCCGGCGGGTGTGCTCGACCCACAGATGCAGTTCTTCCGCGGAGCGGCCGAGGGCCGTGGCCACGTCGCTGACCGGGCCGAAGTGGCTGAACAGCAGCCGGGCCGGGGCCAGGTCCGCGAACATGCGCAGCGATGCTAGCGCCAGCGCCAGATCGAAGTCGGGCGGCGGCGTGGCCGGCCGCGAATCCCCGGTTTCCGGCAGCACCACCCCGGCGGCATCACCCACGTATAGGTCCCCGCTCACCGAGTCGAGCAGGCCCACATGATGCTTGGCGTGGCCGGGGGAGTGGTAGCTGTCCAGCCGCCGCCCGCCACCCAGGTCGATCGACCCGTGCTCCGCCACGGCCTGGATCCGGTCGGCCGGCGTCGGTGCCAGTTCACCGAATAGCCGGTCCAGGGCTGCCCCGTAGACACGGCGGGCACTGTCCATCAGCCGGCTGGGATCGGCCAGGTGGCGGGCGCCCTTCTCGTGCACCACGATCCGCGACTGCGGGTACCGGGCCGCGATGTCCCCGACCCCGCCCGCGTGATCCAGGTGGATGTGGGTGACCACCACGGTCGCCAGATCCGCCGGCCCGACGCCGAGCGCGGCCAGTGCGTCCCGCACCACCGGCGCCGAGGGAGCGGTTCCGGTCTCCACCAGGCAGGGCCGGTCCGACCTGATCAAAAAGCCGGCCGTGATCTTCTCGTCGCCGGCCATCCGGGTGTCGATCTGGAACACCTCGTGCCCGAGCGCGCTGATACCAGCGGCCGCCGCGGGCGCTCGTTCTGCCTGGTCCATAGGTTTATCGTGCCAGACATGCCAAGCACGGACAGTAACCCTGGGTGACGGTAAGTGACGAGCCGGTGCCCAGTGGCGCCAGCGAGTAGTATCTGAACGCGGCCAGGCTCCCGGGTAACCAGCAGCGGCAGGAGTCATCCGCCCAACGGGCGGCAGGATGCGGCCGAACGCAACCCACGTGCGGAGCCTCTCACTCGTGAGCAGAACGCCTGTGACGACGTCCAGGGCCAGATCCCGGCCACCGGCCGAGACCGGGCCCACCCGCCGTCGGCTGCGGCGGCCCGGGGCTATTGCCACGGTCATCGTGCTGGCGACGCTGGCCGGTCTGGTGCTGCGGCTCTATCAGCTGAGCCGGCCCGGTTTCCTGCTGGGCGTCACCGAATACGACGACGGCACCGACTTCGGCAGCGCCGTCCGGCTGATTCACGGTGCGCTGCCCTACCGGGACTTCGTCATGGTCCAGCCACCGGGGATCACCGTGCTGATGGCGCCGGTAGCGGCCGCCACCAGTTCGTTCGGCACCGTGACCGGGATGGCGGTGGCCCGCGTCGTCACCGTGCTGGCCAGCGCCGCCGCGATCCCGCTTGGCGGCCTGCTCACCCGACACCGGGGCGTGCTGGCCGTGCTCGTGACCTGCGGCGTCCTCGCCGTCTACCCCGACAGCCTGCTCGCCGCCAGGACCGTCCTGCTTGAGCCGTGGCTGGTGCTGTTCTGCCTGCTTGGTGCGCTGGCGGTGTTCGACGGCGACCAAGTGGTGACCGGCCGGCGGCTGCTGTGGGGCGGTGCCGCCTTCGGCTTCGCCGGCGCGGTCAAAGTGTGGGCCATCCTGCCAGTGGTGGTGATCCTCGTGCTCACCGCCCGGCGGCCACGGCAGGCGGGCCGGTTCGCGGCCGGGGTGGCAGCCGGGTTCTGCCTGGCGGTGCTGCCGTTCGCGCTGCTCGCCCCGGTCACCTTCTACCGGGGCGTGATCGTCGCCCAGCTGGTCCGGTCCGACGTGCAACGGATCCCGGTCGCCTCCCGGCTGCAGGACATGCTCGGCCTGACCCACCTGCCCGCCGCCTCGACCGCGCCGCTGGTGGTGACCGGGGTGGCGGTCATCGTCGTGGTGGCCGCGCTGATGGCCGCTGGCAGCTGGCTCAGCCACCGGCGGCCACCGCCGCTGGACTGGTTCGCGGCGATCACCTGCCTGCTGGTGGTGGCGGCATTCCTGTGGCCCGCCGACTTCTACGAGCACTACGCCGCGTTCCTGGCGCCGTTCCTGGCGCTGGCGCTGGCGCTGCCCATCGCCCGGCTGGTGGCGGCGCTGCCACAGCAGGGAGAACGGGCCCGGCTCGGCGGGGTGGCCTGGCGGGTGGTCATCGCGGTAGCGGCGGTCGCGCTGGCCACGCTGGCCGTGTTGCAGGGCATCGCGGAGAGCCACGTGGCATCCGCGGTCCCGGCCGGTGAGCTGACCGCGGCCAAGCACACCATCCCGGCCGGTGCCTGTGTGCTCACCGATCAGGTGTCGTACACGATCGCCATCGACCGGTTCGTCGCCAGCGACCCTGCCTGCTCACTGATGGTGGATGGGGTGGGCAGCGACTATGCCCTTTCCCAGGGGCATAACGGGCTCACCGGGCCGGCCGCACCCCCTCCGTCGAGCAGTTGTGGGCGTCGGCCTTCCGGGCGGCCCGGTACGTGTGGCTGACCGGCGAGGCCTCCCGCCGGATCCCGTGGACCCCGCAGCTGAGCACCTACTTCCACACCCACTTCCGGCCGCTCAACCGGGGCCCGGTCTGGCTGTACGTGCGCAAGCCCGGCTGAGGCGTCAGTCCACCGCCAGCGAGCGCATGACCAGCCCGGTGCGTGGCTTGGGCGCGAACGACGTCGATTTGCGCGGCACCCGCTCCCCGTGCGCGGCGACCTCGCGGACATCGGCCGCCGACAACGGCGGGCAGAGCACCGCTACCCCGGCTGGCGGCCGGCCGGCGGCCGCCAGCGCGTGTGCGGCGTCATGATGGACCCCGACGCTGGCCTCATCGTCGGTGACACCCCACAGCTGGCCCAGCAGCAGTTCCTGCAGCACGGCGGCGGACAGCCGGCGCCACCGTGGCGACCGGTCCGGCATGGCCGCGGCCACTGCCTCCGGTTCCGGGTCGGTCAGCAGGCAGGCCTGGCCGTCGGCGGCCGCCACGACGAACGCGACCCCGTCGGCGGCGGCCTCGCGCAGCTCGTTAAGTATGAAAGGCAGTCCGGTGGTGGCCGCATCCGGCAGGGGCCGCACCGTGAACGCGGCCGCCGCCCGGCGGGTGGCGCTGGCCAGACTGAGCCCGGGCACGGACCGGTGGATCGCCCCGATCCGCGGCGGGAACGCCGCCGAGTCCACCAGCAGTGCCAGCCCGGCGTCCCACGGCCCGGCCCCCGCGCCTGCGGCCCGCTTGCGGGCCTGGAGTTGCAGGTAGGCGGCGTAGCGGTGGTGGCCATCGGCGATCAGGGCCTGCCGGGATGCCAGGTCGCCGGCCGCGGCCGCCTGCTCGGCCGGGTCGGTCACCGCCCACAGCCGGTGCCTGATGCCGTCGCCGGTGCCGATGTTCAGCAGCGGCGCACGGGACCCGGCGACCTGCCCGATCAGCCGGGACGCCGGCCCGGGGCCGTTGCCACCACCCCCGTTGCCGTTGCTGTCGCCGTCGTAGAGCAGGAAGATCGGCTCCAGGTTGGCGTCCGTCGCCTCCATCAGCTGCCGCCGCCCGGCCACCGGCCCGGGCGTGACGTCCTCGTGCGGCAGCACGGTGCCGGCCTCGGGCGGGGTCAGCCGCAGGGCGCCGATCAGCCCCCGCTGCAGCACCTCGCCGCCGGGCCTGGCCTGCTCGTACACGTATAGCGCGGGCCGGTCGTCGGTGACCAGGACGCCCTCGTCCTGCCACTGCTGGAGCAGCCGGGCCGCGTCGGCGTACGCGCCGCCCGGATTACCGTGGCCGTTGCGGGGCAGGATCAGCCGGACGACGTTATGCGGATCCGCGGCCCGCAATTGGACTGCGGCGTCCTGGGCGATCACGTCGTACGGTGGAGAGGTGACCTCCGCGAGGCCGCTCACCCGGTCCTGGGCATACCGGAGCCCGCGGAAAGGCGCCAGCGCCAGGCCGTGCGCTGGCCGGTGGCCGGACGGAAGGATCTGCACATATGTCAGAAGCACCGGGCGGCGGCCACGATTCCCCGGCTGGCGATCACCAGGGAGAGCAATCCGGCCGGGCAGCCCCGGACGGCGACCCGTACTCCTGGTACCAGCGGGGCATGGAGCTGCTGGGCCGGGGCAGCCCGGCGGCGGCTGAGCAGCTGCTCGCCCGGGCGGCCGAGGCCGAGCCAGGGTCGCGCAGCGTGCTGGAGGCCCTCGGCCGGGCACAGTTCGGGCCGGCCGGTACGCTGCGGCGGCAGACAGCTTCCGGCAGATCGTGGAGGCAAGCCCCAGTGACGATTACGCACATTTCGGCCTGGGCCTGGCGCTGGCCCGTGGCGGGAACCCGGCTGCGGCCGCCGAGCACCTCGCCCTGGCCGCCGCCATGCGGCCGGAGCTGCGCCACTACACCGACGCGCTGCGGGGCGTCCGGGCGACCCTGGCCGCCCGGTCCAGCCAGCCGCCGGCCGGCCAGGCCTGACCATGCCCACCCGGGCCGCTGAGGTGGCCGGGCTGCTGGCGTCGCCGCAGCCGCTGGCCACCGCTTACGACGTGGCGCTGACCGACCTGGACGGGGTGGTCTACCTGGGGGCCTCCGCCATTCCGGGTGCGCCAGCGGCGCTGGCGGCCGCGGTCGCGGCCGGGCTGCGGGTCATCTACGTCACCAACAACGCCTCCCGCACCCCGTCGGCCATCGCCGCCCAGCTGACCGCGCTCGGGGCCCCGGCCCGGCCCGCGGATGTGGTCACCTCCGCCCAGGCCGGGGCGCGGCTGCTGGCCGAGCGGCTGCCACCGGGGTCGGAGGTGCTGGTCGTCGGCGCGACCGGGCTGCGGCTGGCCGTCCGCGAGCGCGGGTTCCGGCCGGCATCGGTGGCCAGCGGCCAGACCGCGGCGGTGATCCAGGGCTACGTGCCGGACCTCAGCTACTCGCTGCTCACCGAGGGCACGCTGGCGGTGCAGGCCGGTGCCCTGTTCGTCGCCTCGAACGCCGATCTCACCCTGCCCACCTCGCGGGGCAGGCAGCCCGGCAACGGGGCGCTCCTTCGCGTCATCGCCACCGCCACCGGGCAGGAACCGCTGGTGGCGGGCAAGCCGGAACCGCCGCTGCACGCCGAAGCGGTGGCGCGCAGCGGCGCCCGCCGCCCGCTGGTCGTCGGCGACCGGCTGGATACCGACATCGCGGGCGCGGCCCGGGTCGGCAGCGACAGCCTGCTGGTGCTGACCGGGGTGTCCCGCCCGCTCGATGTGGTGCTCGCCCCGGCCCAGCAGCGGCCTTCCTACCTGGCCGAATCCCTGGCCGGCCTGCTCGACCCGCAGCCAGGGGTCGCCCGCGACGCCGATGGGTTCCGCTGTGGTGGCTGGCTGGCCCGGCCCGGGCCCGGCCAGCTCGTGCTGGCCGGCTCGGGTGAACGCCTCGACGGGTTGCGCGCCCTGTGCGCCGCGGCCTGGTCCGGGGCTGGCCCGGATGCCAGCGCGGTCACCGCCGCCCTCGGCCAGCTGGGCTATTAGAGGCCCCGGCAATAGGACTGCCGGGCTCGCGGGCCCCCGCATCCCGGCTGGCGGAGTTGCCGTCGTCGCGCGTAGCTCCACTACGCGCTCCTCCGCCGCCTTGCCATCCGGGCGCGGATGACCCGCTCCCTATCCGGCGCCCTATTGCCGGGGCCTCTAAGCCGCTTCCACCCCTGGGTGGAGGCGATCTCCCCCTCTGGGCGGACAGGGATCGGTGCGCAGGCTGACGCTTCCCGCGGCCCAGTGCGGAAGACTGACTCCGGGAGCCGGGGCATGAGGCCCGGGCACGGGGAGGACTCTTCACATGATTGAGGCACAGGGCCTCACCAAACGGTTCGGCGACACCACAGCCGTGGACGGGCTGTCCTTCGCCGTCGAGCCTGGCCGGATCACCGGCTTCCTCGGCCCGAACGGGGCGGGCAAGACCACGACCATGCGGCTGATCCTGGGCCTGGACCACCCCACCAGCGGCGCGGTCACTGTGAACGGGAAGGAATTCCGGCACAGCACCCACCCGATGCGGGAGGTCGGCGCGCTGCTGGACGCCAAGGCGGTGCATGGCGGCCGCAGCGCCTACAACCATCTGCTCTGCCTGGCCCAGACCAATGGCCTGCCCCGGCGGCGGGTAGGCGAGGTGCTGGACCTGGTCGGCCTGTCCACCGTGGCCAGGAAGCGCTCCAAGGGGTTCTCCCTCGGCATGGGGCAGCGGCTCGGCATCGCGGCCGCGCTGCTGGGCGACCCCGGCATCCTGATGTTCGACGAGCCGGTCAACGGGCTGGACCCAGAGGGCATCCTGTGGATCCGCAACCTGATGAAGGGCCTGGCCGCGGACGGGCGGACCGTTTTCGTCTCCAGCCACCTGATGTCGGAGATGGAGAACACCGCTGACCACCTGATCGTGATCGGCCGCGGCCGCCTGATCGCCGACTGCAGCGTGGCCGAGTTCATCGCGGGCAACTCGGTGCAGGCGGTCCGGGTCCGTACCCCGCAGCCGGACCAGCTGGTCGCAGTGGTCCGCCAGTTCGGCGGCAGCGTGGACCCCGCCGGGGACGCGCTGGTGGTGCACGGGCTGGCCGCGGACCGGATCGGCGATCTCGCCTTCGAGAACGGGATCCGGCTGCACGAGCTGGCGCTGGCACACGCCTCGCTGGAAGAGGCCTTCATGGAGCTGACCGCGGCCAGCGTGGAGTTCCGGGCCGGCGGGACCGCCGGAGACCCGGCGGCGGCCGGGCATGGCGATCGGGTGAGCACGGGAGGGGTGGCCTGACATGGCGGCAACGACACAGATCGCCAGCCCGGGCAGCATGCGGCTGGCCGGCCCGGCGCGGGCCAGCTTCGGCGGCGTGCTGCGCTCGGAACTCACCAAGATCCGGTCGGTCCGCTCGACCTACTGGGCGCTGGCGGCGATGGTCATCATCACGATTGGCATCAGCGCGCTGCTGAGCTGGGGCCGGGTCCAGGACTACGCCTCCCAGCCCGCGTTCATCCAGGCACACATGGCCCCGCGGATCCGGTCCCGGGCTACCGAGTTCAGCATGTTCGGGCTGATCCTGGGCCAGCTGGTGATCGCCGTGCTGGGCGCGCTCACCATCACCGCCGAGTACTCCACCGGCATGATCAGGACGTCGCTCAGCGTGATGCCGCGGCGGGAGACCGTGTATGTGGCCAAGGCGCTGGTCTTCACCGTGGTCGCGCTGGCGGCCGGGCTGGTGACCTCGTTCGGCTCCT
This sequence comes from uncultured Actinomycetes bacterium, assembly GCA_963837105.1. Lineage (GTDB taxonomy): Bacteria > Actinomycetota > Actinomycetes > Streptosporangiales > Streptosporangiaceae > UBA9676. Next base: position 90,883 of record CAWIMG010000028.1, read on the forward strand.
ACTTCCTGGGCCAGGCGATCTTCGCCACCCACCACCTCAACTCCAGCCTCGGCCAGCCCGGGGTGCTGCGGGCGGTGATCGGCGGCGGGCTGTTCCTCGGCGCGTGCGGGCTGCTCTCGTTCGGCATCGGCGCACTGCTGCGGCACACGGCGGGCGCGATCACCGCGTCGGTGGCGCTGCTGTTCGTGCTGTTCGTGCTGAGCGGCTTCCTGCCCAGCAGCTGGGCCGAGCATGTGGACAAGTGGATCCCGTTCAACGCCGGCAGCGCCATCTGGGAGAATCTGAGCGGGGTAAACATGTTCAGCCCGTGGGTGGGGTTCGGGGTGTTCTGTTGCTATGCGGCGGCGGCGGTGATCGCGGGCGGCATCCTGTTCCACATCCGGGACGCGTGAGCTGACGGCCAGGTCACCGGACGCCCGGTGACCTGGCCTCTGCCTGATAACCGGGCGCTGATGGCCAGATGACAGCCGCACCGTCGCGTCAGGACTGGCACCGCGGGCACCAGTAGGTGATCCGCTCGTCCCCGTCGCTGCCCTGCCCGGCGGATCTGACCGGGGTACCGCAGCGGCGGCAGGGACGGCCCGCGCGCCCGTACACCCAGGTCTCCTCGCCCCGCCGCCAGCTGCCGGTGGTGACCTGGCTGACCCGCTCCTTGTTCGTGTCCAGCAGCCGGTGCGCGGTGCTGACCAGGGCATTCAGGTCGGCCACCGCACCAATCGGCCGCCACGGGTCGACTCCCTGCAGGAACAGCGTCTCTGCCTTGTAGAGGTTGCCGATGCCGGCCAGGTTGCGCTGATCGAGCAGGGCTTCGCCGACCGGGCGGTCTGGCTGGCTGGCCAGCCGGCGGATGGCCTCAGCCGGATCCCAGTCCGGGCCGAGCAGGTCCGGGCCCAGATGGCCGACCACAGTGTTTTCCCGGGCGGTCGGCAGGATGTCCACTACGCCCAGCTGATAGCCAACCGCCTGCCAGGTGTCGTTGGCCAGGATGAGCCGGATCCGGTGGCTCGGGGTGATCCGGTCAGTGGCCGGGCGGACCCGCCACGTGCCGTCCATCCGCAGATGGGTGTGCACGGTGACGCCGCCCGCTACCCGGGTCAGCAGGTGCTTGCCGCGGGACACGCAGCCGGTGACGACCCGGCCGGACAGGTCAGTGGTGGCGTACCGGGGCACCCGCACGTCGCTGCGGGTCAGCACCCGCCCGGCCAGCGCTTCATGCAGCCGGCGGGCGGTCAGCCAGACCGTGTCCCCTTCAGGCACGGCGCGTCACCCCGCTCCCGCGTGTCTGCCTGCCTGGCCGGCCGCACCGCCGCTGGTTACAGCAGCTTGCGGAGGCGGAGCAGGTCGAACAGGCTGGCCTGCACCTTCAGCCGTCCGCTGAGCCAGGCCCGGCCGATGCTGCCGGGGTCGGCGGCCAGGGCCACCAGGTCATCACTGCCGGTGCTGAGCCGGATGTGGGCCCCGCTGGCCGAGCCGTTGGCCACGGTCACCGGGCCTGCCCCGGTCGGCCCAAGCTGGGTCAGGAACGTGACCCCGAGGTCGTTCACGGTGCAACTGACGGCCCGGTCCACCAGATGGGCCTCCCGATCGGCCGGATCCAGGTCGTCGAGCCGGCCGAGCAGGCCCTCCAGGGCGGTACGGCACTCATCGGCGGTCGCCATGACACACCTCGCTTCCCGGGCGGCCGTTGCCTCATCTTAGAGGCCCCGGCCGCTGAGACGCGGCCGCCGCCAGCCAGCCGCCACCTGCCAGCGCGGGCGGGCCACGCGCCCGCAATACTCCGTGCTGTCCCCGCGGGACGGTAGCGTTTCCTGCAGGAGACAACGCGGCGGACCGGCAAGAGGAGATGCGAGCTGATGGAGTCGGAATCGGGCCCGCAGGCCGCGGCGGATGGACCCGGACAGCGGCCTGCTACCGGGGATCCACGGGTGGACGAGGCGGTTGCCCGGCTGGATGACCTGGCCGGGCTGCCGGTCGCCGAGCATCCCGCGGTGTTCGAGCATGTCCACCAGCGGCTCGCCGAGGCACTCGGCGACCTGGACGCCCGTGACCGGGTGGCACCGGACGGCGACCTCGGCCAGCTGGGCTGACCGGCGCTGGGGCAGCGAATGGGTACCCGCAGGCGGCTGGACGCCGAACTGGTCAGGCGGGGCCTTGCCCGTTCCCGGGAACAGGCGGCCAGCCTGGTCGCCGACGGCCGGGTGCTGGTGGCTGGCCAGGCCGCGGGCAAGCCGGCCACCCAGGTCGCGGCGGAAGTCCCGATCCTGGTTACCGAGACCACCGGGGCGGAGCCGGGTTACGCCTCCCGCGGCGGCCGGAAACTGGCTGGCGCGCTGGCCGCGTTCCCTGGGCTGGTGGTCGCGGGGCGGCGCTGCCTGGACGCGGGCGCGTCCACCGGCGGGTTCACCGACGTCCTGCTGCGGGCTGGGGCCGCGCACGTGACCGCGGCTGACGTCGGCTACGGCCAGCTGGCCTGGGCGCTGCGCAATGATGAGCGGGTGACCGTACTGGACCGGGTGAACGTGCGCCAGTTTCAGCCGGGCCAGATCAGCCCGCCACCGGGGCTGGTGACCGCTGACCTCTCGTTCATCTCGCTGACCCTCGTGCTGCCCGCGCTGGCCGGCTGTGCCCGCCCGGACGCTGACTTCGTGCTGCTGGTCAAGCCACAGTTCGAGGTGGGCAAGGGCCGGGTGGGCAGCGGTGGGGTGGTGCGCGATCCTGGCCTGCGGGCGGAGGCGGTCAGGTCGGTGGCGGCGGCCGCCGGCCGGCTCGGTCTCGGCGTGGCCGGCCTTGCCGCCAGCCCGCTGCCCGGTCCGGCCGGCAACGTCGAGTACTTCCTCTGGCTGCGCCCGGGCGCGCCCGGGCTGGACCCGGCCGAGCTGGACCGGGCCATCGCGGAGGGACCGCAGTGAACGGCAAGCGGACGGTGCTCGTGGTCGCGCACGTCGGCCGGCCGGCGGCGGTGCGCAACGCCCGGCTGGTCGTCGACCTGCTCACCACCGCCGGGGTGGCGGTGCGCATCCTCGGGCCGGAATCGGCCGAGCTGCGCTGCGTCGGCGCGGATGTGGTCCCGGCCACCGCGGCGGCGGCCGAGGACGCGGAGATGGTGATCGTGCTCGGCGGGGACGGCACCCTGCTGCGGGCGGCCGAGCTGGCCCGGCCTGCCGGGGCGCCGCTGCTGGGGGTCAACCTCGGCCATGTCGGCTTCCTCGCCGAGACCGAGCCGGACGACCTGGCCGGGGCGGTCAGCCAGGTGGTGGAGCATCAGTACACGGTCGAAGAGCGGATGACCGTCGAGGTGACGGTGCGGCAGGACGGCATCGTGCTGGCGGCCACCTGGGCGCTAAACGAAGCGAGCGTGGAGAAGGTCGCCCGGCAGCGAATGATCGAAGTGGTGACCGAGATCGACGGCCGCCCGCTGTCCCGGTGGGCATGCGACGGTGTGGTCTGCGCCACCCCGACCGGCTCTACCGCCTACGCGTTCTCGGCTGGCGGCCCGATTGTCTGGCCGGAGGTGGAGGCGCTGCTGCTGGTGCCGATCAGCGCACACGCGCTGTTCGCGGGGCCGATGGTGGTGTCACCCTGGTCGGTGCTGGCGGTGGAACTGCTCGGCATGTCGGGCCGGGAGAGCCGGCCCGGCCAGGCCGGGGCGGCGGCTGGCGTGCTGTGGTGCGACGGCCGGCGCAGCGTTGACCTGCCGGCCGGGGCAAGGGTCGAGGTGCGCCGTGCCGCGCAGCCGGTGCTGCTGGCCCGGCTGGCCGCGGCCGGGCGGTCCAGCGGCGCCCAGTTCACCGACCGCCTGGTGGCCAAGTTCGGGCTGCCGGTGGCCGGCTGGCGGGGCCAGCCGCCGGCGGCGCAGCCCCGGGCGGGCTCCGCGAACGGCGGGCGGGCTGACGGCCTCCCGGAGCCAGGCCCCCGCTCTGGGACGGGCCCCCGCCCCGGGACAGAGGAGGACAGCCGTGCTTGAGGAAGTCCGGATCACCGCCCTGGGTGTCATCGAGGACGCCGTGCTTGCGCTGTCGCCGGGGTTCACGGCTGTCACCGGGGAGACCGGGGCGGGCAAGACGATGGTGGTGACCGGGCTGGGGCTGATGTTCGGTGGCCGGGCCGACCCGGCCCGGGTGCGGCCGGGAGCGGACCGGGCGACGGTGGAGGGACGGCTGCGGATCGAGCCGGACAGCAAGGTGGCGCAGCAGGTGCTGGAGGCCGGTGGTGAACTCGACGACGACGGCGGCGCGCTGATCGTCAGCCGTTCGGTCTCCGCAGAGGGCCGGTCCCGGGCGTTCGCGGGCGGCCGGTCGGTCCCGGTTTCGCTGCTCACCTACCTGGCCGACGACCTGGTGGCCGTGCACGGCCAGGCCGATCAGCAGCAGCTGCTCAAGCCGGGCCGGCAGCGCCAGGCGCTGGACCGGTTCGCCGGGCCTGCCCTGCACACCGTGCTGGCCGACTACCAGCGGGCCTATCACCGGCACCGGGATATCCGGGCCGAGCTTGACGAGCTGACCAGCCGGGCGCGGGAGCGGGCCGCCGAAGCCGCCGAACTGCGCCGGGCCCTGGCTGACATCGAGCAGGTCAGCCCCGGTGAAGGCGAGGACGCCGCGCTGCTGGCCGAGGAGGACCGGCTGGCGAACGCCGATGCTCTGCTCGCGGCGGCCACCACCGCCCACGAGGCACTGCAGCGCGAGGAGTCGGCCGGCTCCTTGGCGGCCACCGACGCGGTGAGCCAGCTGGCCGCCGCCCGGCAGGCACTGGCGGCGGTGGCTGGGCACGACCCGGCCCTCGCCGGGCTGGGCGGCCGCCTGGCTGACGCCGCCTACCTGGTCTCCGACGTGGCCGCGGAACTGGCCTCGTACGCGCAGTCGGTGGACTCCGATCCGGCCCGGCTGGGCGCCGTGCAGGAGCGGCGGGCCGAACTGACCCGGCTCATCCGCAACTATGGCCGGCTCGCCACCGGCCTGGCCGAAGCCCCGCCGGGCGACCCCGAGCCCTCCGGCCCGGACCTGGCCGCGGTGCTCGCGTGGGCGGCCCAGGCCAGCCACAGGCTGCTGGAGCTGGACGGTGACGACGACCGGATCACCGGCCTGGCCGCCGAGGAGCAACAGCTCGCGGCGACGGTGCGGGAACTCGCCGGGCGGCTGACCCAGCTCCGGCGGGAGGCCGCGGACCGGTTCGCGGCCGAGGTCACCGCCGAGCTGACCGACCTGGCGATGCCCCATGCCCGGCTCACGGTGGCGATGACCGAAGCGGCCGAGCTAGGCCCGCACGGGGCGGACGAGGTGGACATCCGGCTGGCCGCGCACCCGGGCGCTCCGTCACTGCCGCTGGGCAAGGGCGCGTCCGGCGGTGAGCTGTCCCGGGTGATGCTGGCCATCGAAGTTGTCTTCGCCGGTGCCGACCCGGTGCCGACGTTCGTGTTCGACGAGGTGGATGCGGGGGTGGGCGGCAGGGCGGCCACCGAGGTCGGCCGCCGGCTGGCCCGGCTGGCCCGGCTGGCGCAGGTCATCGTGGTGACCCACCTGCCGCAGGTCGCCGCTTACGCGGATACCCATCTGGTGGTGGAGAAAGCCGACGACGGCTCGGTCACCCGCAGCGGTGTCAGCCGGCTGGACGATGCGGGCCGGCTGACGGAGCTGTCCCGGATGCTGGCCGGCCTGGAGGATTCTGAGCATGGCCGGGCGCATGCGGGGGAGCTGCTGGCCGCCGCGGCCGCCGAACGGGCCGGTCTGCAGCGGACCGGAGCCTGACCGGCCTGCTGATCTGGCAGTATGGCAATGATGATCGCCCAGTTCCGCAAGCTGCCAATGAGGCACCGGGCCAGGCCAGATGACCTGCCCGGGGTCGTGGGGCCAGCCCGGCTGGGCCGCCGGACAAAGACTTTGACCAAACGGCTGGCCGCGGGCGACATCGCCATCATCGACCATGTGGACCTGGACCGGGTCAGCGCTGACGCGCTGATCGCCTGCCAGGTCGGCGCGGTGGTGAACGTGGCCACCAGCATCAGCGGACGGTATCCCAATCCCGGCCCACAGCTGCTGGTGGAGGCTGGCATCCCGCTCGTTGACGAGGTGGGGCCGGACGTATTCGCACGGGTCAGCGAGGGAAGGACGGTCCGCCTCGATGGCGACACCCTGTATGCCGGGGACGAGGTCGTCGCCAAGGGCAAGGTGCAGACCCCGGCATCGGTGGCGGCCACGCTGGCTAAGGCGAAGGCCGGGATGGCGACCCAGTTGCGTGCGTTCGTCAGCAACACGCTGGACTACATGACCCGGGACGGCGAGCTGATCATCGCTGGTATCACCGGCCCAGAGCTGCGCACCAGGATCGAGGACCGGCATGTGCTGGTGGTGGTGCGGGGCTATCACCTGCGGGAGGACCTGGCTGCCCTGCGCTCCTACATCCGGGAATTCAAGCCACTGATGATCGGGGTGGACGGGGGTGCCGACACCCTGCTGGCGGCCGGGTACCGGCCCGATCTCATCGTCGGTGACATGGATTCGGTGTCGGACAGCGGGCTCCGCTGTGGTGCCGAACTGGTCGTGCACGCCTACCCGGACGGCCATGCACCGGGACTGGCCCGGGTGCAGCGGCTGGGCCTGCCGTCGGTGCTCTTCCCGTGCCCGGGGACCAGCGAGGATGTGGCGCTGCTGCTGGCCGACGAGAAGGGTGCCAGCCTGATCGTCGCCGTCGGCACCCACTACACGCTGGATGAGTTCCTGGACAAGGGCCGGGGCGGCCATTCCAGCACCTGGCTGACCCGGCTGCGGGTGGGCGGGAAGCTGGTCGACGCCAAGGGTGTGAGCCGCCTGTACCGGCCGCGGGTGTCCGGCTGGGCGCTGATGGTGCTCGTGCTGGCCGCGGTTGCCACTATCCTCGTGGCCATGGCCGTCATCCCGGCCGGGCAGATCTTCCTGCGCTATCTCAGCACCCAGTGGGATGCGGTCAGGTACTGGCTTACTGGAATCCTGTAACAACCTCATGATCGATTTCCGTTATCACCTGGTTTCTATCGTCGCGGTCTTCCTGGCCCTGGGCCTGGGGATCGTGCTCGGCGCGACCGCGCTGCAGCCGGGCACCATCGGGTTCCTGTACAAGACGTCGCAGCAGGAGCACCACCAGATCGACTCTGCGCTGGCCGCCAACAGCCAGCTGAATCGCCAGCTCAGCAGCGACGATCAGGTGGCAGCCGCCATCGCGCCGCAGTTGCTGCACCAGCTGCTCGCCGGGCAGCGGGTGGTGATGGTCGAGGCCCCGGGGGCCGCGCCGCAGGCCGTGACCGGGATCAGCCAGGCGCTGACCCAGGCGGGTGCCACCATCAGCGGCCAGGTGCAGCTGCAGGGCAAGTTCTTCGACCTCAGCCAGCCCACCCAGGAGCAGCTGGGCCAGCTGGCCCAGCGCTATTCGCCGCCCGGTTCCAATCTGCGCGGCAGTGAGCAGGCCCAGGCGTCCGAGGCGCTGGCGAAGGCCATCCTCACCCGGGACGGCCCCAGCCAGCCAGCGGCTGGGGTGCCGGATGCGACCAGCGTGGCCCTGCTCAACAGCCTCGGGGCGGGCGGCTTCATCACCGACAGCGGGCGGCCCGACGCCCGGGCCACGCTGGCGGTCATGGTCATCCCGCAGTCACCGCCATCCACCAGCAACGCCAACCAGGCCAGCCAGGCGCTGGTGAGCCTGGCCCAGCAGCTGAACCTGGCGGGCCAGGGCACGGTGGTGGCCGGAACGGTGGCCGGATCGGGCCCGGGCAGCGCCATCGACATCATGCGGAACGACGGCCGGGCGGGCCACCTGTCCAGCGTGGATGATGCCGACCGGGTGATCGGCCAGATCGTGGTGGCCCAGGCGCTGTACAACCAGCTCCGGCGGATCAGCGGCAGCTACGGCGCGCTCAGCTCCGCCTCGGCCGGCGGCCCCAGCCCGGCGCCGACCCCGTCCGCCTCGCCGACGGCCAGCCCGCTGGCATCGACGGGCACCGTCCGGCCCGGGAAGTCATGAGGCGCGGCCGGCGGATGGCGGGGACGGTCATCACCGCGGCCCTGGCCGCCGCAACGGCCCGTGCGCTCTACGCCGCACTGGCCGCGCGGCCGCCCGGCGGCACCGCCACCTGGTCCCGGACCAACCATCGCGGGGAGCCGGTCAGCCTGCTGGCTGGCCCGGTCCTGGCCGCCGCGGCGGTCGCGGCGTCAGCGGCCGCCCCCGGCCTGCCCGGGCGGACCAGGGCCGCGCTGGTGACGGCCGGTGCCGGGGCGGCGGCGCTGGGCGGCTACGACGACCTGGCCGGGCGGGGTGACCGGCGCGGGTTCCGCGGCCATCTGGGTGCGCTGGCCCGCGGTGAGGTGACCACCGGCGCGGTGAAGCTCGCTGGCATCGGCGCGACTGGCCTGGCGGCCGCCACGCTGGCCGGCGGGCCGCCCGCCGACGTGATCATCAACGCCGGGCTGGCCGCCGGTGGTGCCAACCTGGTCAATCTGTTCGACCTGCGCCCCGGGCGGGCCATCAAGGTCGCCCTGGCCGGGGCCGGGCTGCTGGCCGCTGGCGCGCCCGGCGCCGCTGGCCCGGCCGTGGCCGGGCCAGCCGGGGCCGCGGCCGCGCTGCTGCCGGACGACCTGGCCGAGCGGGTGATGATCGGCGACGCCGGGGCGAACTGCCTGGGGGCCATGCTCGGCGTGGCCGCGGCCCCGCTCAGCAGGCCAGCCCGGGTGGCGCTGCTCGCCGGGATCGCCGGCCTGACCGCGGCGAGCGAGGTGATCAGCTTCACCGCCGTGATCGAGCGGACACCAGCCCTGCGCTGGCTCGACATGCTCGGCCGCCGCCCGCCGGGCTCCGGTCCTGCCAGTGCCGGTCCCGCGGGTGACGGCGCGGCCAGTGCGGATCGCGCCGCCGGGCGCCCCGCGCCCGGCCGGGCGCAAGCGCCCTCCGCCATCGTGCCGTGACCGGCACACCGGCCCAGGTGACCGAGCCCGGGCTGATCCGGCGGGCGGGACAGGGCATCGGGCAGGCCGCGGTGCTGATCGGGGCGATCACCGTGCTGGCCCGGGTGATCGGCTTCGGCCGCCAGCTGGTGTTCGCGCATACGGTCGGCAACCACTGCCTGGGTACCGCCTACGCCACCGCCAACCAGGTGCCGAACATCATCTATGACGTTGTCCTCGGCGGCGCGCTGACCAGTGTGGTGGTCCCGGTGCTGGCCGGGACGGCCGCCCGCCGGGCCACGGCCGGCCAGGCCGGGACCGCGGCGGAACCCGGCCGCATGGCCACCGTCAACACCGGCCCCGAACAGCAGGCCGGGCAGATCGCGTCCGCGTTGCTGACCTGGACCGTGATCCTGCTGGTGCCGGTCAGCGTGCTGCTCGTGCTGGTGGCCCGGCCGCTGGTCACGCTGCTGCTGGCGGGTGTCCCCGGCTGCAGCGTGGCGGTCACCGAGTCGGTGAGCGCGCAGATGCTGGTCGTGTTCGCGCCGCAGATTCTGCTCTATGGGCTGGCGGTGGTGCTGTACGGGATCTTGCAGGCGCACCGCCGTTTCACCGCGCCCGCGCTGGCCCCGGTGATATCCAGCCTGGTGGTGATCGCGGCCTACATCGCCTTCCTGCCGCTCAGTAACGGGGCACAGCATCACATCGTCACCCTGTCCAAGCAGGCCGAGCTGGTGCTGTCGCTCGGCACCACCGCCGGGGTGGCCGCGCTGGTGCTCACCGCGCTCGGCCCGGCGCTGCGGCTGCGGCTGCGGCTGCGGCCAGCGCTGCGGTTCCCCGATGGCATGGCCCGGCGGGTCCGGGGGCTGGCGGCGGTGGGGCTGGCGGTGCTGGCCGCCCAGGACGCCTCGCTGGTAGCGGTGATGGTGCTGGCCAACGGGCACGAGGGGCATGGCGCGCTGGTGCTGTACAACTACGGCTGGCAGATGTTCTTCGTGCCCTACGCGGTGCTGGCGGTGCCCATCGCCACCAGTGCCTTCCCCGTGCTGTCGGCCGGGGAAGGGGCCGGATTCGACCAGACCGCCGCCGGGGCCACCCGGGCGGTGATGCTGGTCTCCTGCCTGGGCGCCGCGCTGCTGGCGGGCGTGGCGGTACCGGCGTCGCGGCTGTTCGTCGCCGGTCCCGGCCAGGCACGCCAGCTCGCCTTCGCCTTCGCCGCGTTCGCGCCGGGGCTGATCGGTTATGGCCTGGCCGCGAATCTGTCCCGGGTTCTGTTCGCCTGCCGCCGCACCTGGGTGGCGGCGGCCGCGCTGGTAGGCGGCTGGCTGCTGGTGATCGTGACCGATGTCGCCGCCGTGCCAGCCGTGCCGCCGCGCTGGGTGGTGCCGGTACTGGCCATCGGCAACACGGTGGGCCTGACCCTGGCCGGGCTGGCCCTGCTGGTGGCGGTCCGGGCCGTTCGCGGCCCGGAAGCGCTGCACGGAGCGGCCCGGGCGGCGGCGGCCGGTCTGGCGGGCGCGGTGTCCGGGGCGGCGGCGGGCGCGCTGGTGTCCGCCGCGCTGCCGGTGGCCGGTTTCGTCCGCAACGCGGCCGTCGGGCTGCTGGCCTGCCTGGCGGCCGCGGTGATGTTCGCCGCGGTGGCGATGATCCTGGACGGTGGTGACCTGCGGGCACTGGCCGCCCGGGCGAGGGCACGGATCAGCCGGCGGCCAGCGTGAGGATCGCCATGGTGCTGGGCACCGCGGCCGGCGGCACGGCCAGTCACGTTGCCATGCTGGCCGAGGGGTGCGCGGCAGGCGGGCACCAGGTGACGGTGTACGGCCCGGCCCAGATGGCGCGGTTCTTCCCGGGTGTGGGCTTCGTGCCGGCCGAGATTGGTGACCGGCCACGGCCGGGCCGGGATCTGGCGATGGTGCTGCGGCTGCGGCGGCTGCTGGCCCGCGACCGCCCCCAGGTGGTGCACGCGCACGGGCTGCGGGCAGGTGGGGCCACCGGGCTCGCCCTGCTGCCAGGCCCGGGCCTGCCCCGCATCCCGCTCGTGGTGACGGTGCACAACGCCCCGCCGGGCGGCCGCTGGGCGCGGGCCGGCTATGGGCTGCTGGAGCGGCTGACCGCCCACCGGGCCGCGGCGGTGGCCTGTGTCTCCCCGGATTTGTCGGCCCGGATGCGGGGCCGGGGCGCCCGCGATGTCAGCTGGGTGCCGGTGCCCGCCCGCGCGGCGCCGGAGCCCAGTGCGCAGCAGGTGGCGGCCGCGCGGGCCGGGCTCGCCGCCGATGGCCAGCAGGTGGTACTCGCGGCGGGCCGGCTGGCCCCGCAGAAGGGGTTCGCCACCTTGCTCGCCGCCGCCGTCCGCTGGCAGAACCACGATCCGTGCCCGCTGCTGCTGCTGGCCGGGCAGGGGCCGCTGGATCAGGCGCTGCGGGCGCAGGCAGACGCGGCCGGGATCCGGATGCGGTTCCTCGGCCAGCGCGTCGACGTGCCCGCCTTGCTGGCCGGCGCGGACGTGGTGGTGGTGCCGTCGGCCTGGGAAGGGCAGCCGCTGATCGTGCAGGAGACGCTGCGTGCGGGCCGGCCGCTGGTCGCCTCCCGCACCGGTGGCATTCCGGAACTCACTGGTGAGGACGCCGCGGTCCTGGTCGCGCCTGGTGATGCCGCCGCATTGGCCAGTGCGGTGCTGACAGTGCTGGACGATCCGGCGCTGGCGGCGAAACTGAGCGCGGCCGCCATTTCCCGGGCGGCGGGCCTGCCCGGCGAACAGGCTGCGGTGGCCGCCAACCTCGCGCTCTACCAGCGGGTTTGCGGCAGCTTACCCGGAGTATCCGGGCATTGTCGCGATACGTATTTCTTCAGTAGCAATTCGCTATTCCGCTTGAAACGCACCGGATAATCTGTTCGGCTATTGGCCCGGGGCCGCTTTGGCCTGTTTTCAGGCCCTCCGGGGAATGCCATGTCATCGGGAAAGAGCCAGCCCGCCAGGCTCGCGGGTGACACCGGCCGCCAGCAGGCAGGATCGCCGAGTGGCCAGCCGGACAGTGACCTCATGCCTGGATTCCGGCCGGGAGCCGTGCGCCCGGCGCCAGCCGGCGGTGCTCAGCAGACGGCCGGGGAGCAGCCATCGTCCGGTCTGCCGGGGCCCGTGCCCACCGCCCCGCCGGCCCTGCCGCACCGGACCAAAGAGCCCGGCCGCCCCGGGATCCCGCACCGGCCCCGGCCGCGCGAGCGGCCGGTCCTGCCAGCGGCGCTGATCCGGCCCGGCACGCCAGCGCCGTCCGCCCCGCCAGCGCCGGCGGGTGACCCACCCGCACCGGCAGCCCCCGCTCCGTCAGCCCCGGCAGCGCTGGCAGCGCCGGCCCCGGCACCGGCTGCACCGGCACCGCCCACCGCACGGGCAGGCCAGCCGCCACCCTCCTGGCCTCGCGTGCTGGCCACCACCGTGCGCCTGTGGGGCCGCCGCCGTCTCCGCGGGCTGTGGCCGGCCCGGACCGGCTGGCGGGTGGCCGTGGTGGTCGCGGTGGTGACCGTGATCTTCGCGGCCGGTGCCATCACGGTCAGGCTGACCGCGGGCCGGGCGCAGCAGGGGTCCGGCCAGTCCGGGTCCAGCCAGCCTGCGGCCGCCGGTTCCGCCCTGGCCGCGGCGGCCACTCAGCGGCAGCTGGCAGCCGGCTGGGTGGCCCGCCAGGTCAGCCCGGCCGCGATCGTGGCCTGTGATCCTGTCATGTGCGCCGCCCTCCAGACCCGGGGCGTGCCTGCCGGGCGGCTGCTGGTGCTGCCGGATTCCCGGCCAGACCCGCTCGGCTCCGATGTGATCGTGGCCACGCAGGCGGTACGCAGCCAGTTCGGGGCCAGGCTCGCGGGTGTCTACGCACCGGTGACGCTGGCCAGCTTCGGTACCGGCCCGGCCCGGATCGACATCCGGGTGGTGGCCCCCGACGGCGCAGCCGCCTACCGGGCGCAACTGGCCGCCGACCTGGCGGCCCGCCGGGCCGGTGGGGCGCAGTTGCTGCAGAACCGCCACATCCAGGTTTCTGCCGCCGCCCGGGCGGCCCTGGCGGCCGGCCAGGTGGACGCGCGGCTGCTGGTCACCCTGCCCGCCCTGGCGGCCCTGCACCCGATCAGCATCGTCAGCTTCGGCGGCGCCAGCCCGGGTGCCAGTGCTGGTGTGCCGCTGCGGTCGGCTGACATTGCCGGCATCGCGCTGCCCGGCGGGCACCAGCGCGCATCGCTGGCCGTGCTGAGTGCGTTCCTGCGCGCCCAGCGAGCCCCCTACCTGCCCTCACCACTGGAGATCGTGCACATCAGCCCACAGCAGGCAGTGCTCAGCGTCGGGTACCCGCTGCCGAGCCCGCTCGGCCTGCTCGGATCGCGCAGCTGACTCAAGGAGACGCCGATGATGGACCACCGCTGGACGCGGCGCCGGCCGCTCCGCTTCGCCACGCTGGCCGGGCTGCTGATGCTGGCTGCCGGGCTGGCGGCCGCGGCCGCGCCGGCCGCTGCCGCCGCGACTGCCACGGGCACCGCGCACCGGGCAGGCAATACCGGCTGGATCCGGCTGACTCACCTCTCGCCCAACACCCCGCCAGTAGATGTCTACCTGTACTCCTTCGGCGGCTCGAACGCCATGATCGTGCTGCACCACGTCGGGTATGGCGCGGTCTCCCCCTATGAGAAGGTCGCCAGCGGCGAATACACGGTGGCCATGCGCGGGGCGGGCGCGCCCTCGTCCTCCCCGCCAGTGCTGTCCACCACCGTCAACATCACCGCCGGTGGCGCCTACACGGTGGCCGGCCTGGGCCCGGCCAAGGGCCTGCGGCTGCAGGTGCTGCGGGACCGGCTGACCACCCCCAGCGGCGAGTCGCTGGTCCGGGTGATCCAGGCCTCCCTGCGCAACCACCGGGTCACCGTGACCGCCGGATCGCAGGTGCTCGCCCGGCGGCTGCTGTTCGGCGATGTCACCAGCTATGGCCAGGCCACGCCAGGCACCTGGACGGTGCGGGTCTCCGGGCCGGGCGGCACGGTTTCCCAGACCGTCACCCTGGCCGCGGGCAGCATCCACACGCTGGTCGTGCTGGATGGTGCCACCGGCCTGGCGCTCGACAACCTGGAGGACGCCGCGGGCAGCACGGTCATGCCGCAGGGAGGCGCGGCCACCGGTTTCGGCGGCACCGCGCCGGTCCCGGCCCCCTCGCCCGCGCCGTGGGCCGCGGTGATCGCGGCCGGCCTGCTGTGCACGGGCGCGGCGGCGGTCTGGCTGCGGCATGCCCGGCACCAGGCCCGCCACGCACGCTAGGCACGGGCCGGCCCGGAGCGGCGCCCGCCATTCCGGCCCGGGCCGGCCGTTCCGCTGGCTGGCCCGCCGGCCACTGGCGGCGAGCCTGCTGGCCGCGGGCCTGCTGGCGGTGAGCGCGGGTGCGGTCAGCATCGCGCTGCTCGCCGGGCACCCCGGGATCGCCCCCCGGCCGGTGGCCAGGCCCGGGCTGGTGCCGGCCGGCCCGGTGGCTGCCCCGGCCAGGCCGGCCGCGCGGGTCTATGTGTCGCGGCCGGTCTTCCTGAGCATCCCGGCCATCGGCGTGCGGACCCGGCTGATCAGGCTCGGGCTGACCGCGCAGGGGACGCTGCAGGTGCCCGCCAGCACATCGGTCGCCGGGTGGTACACCGGCAGCCCGCGGCCCGGCCAGGTGGGCTCGGCCGTCATCGCCGGCCACATCGACTCCTACCAGGGACCGGGCGTGTTCTTCCGGCTCCGGCTGCTGCGGCCAGGTGACCGCGTCTACGTCCGCCGGGCCGGCGGCAAGCTGGCGGTGTTCCGGGTGTACGCCGAGCGCATGTACGCCAAAGACCGCTTCCCGACCCGGCGGGTCTACGGCCCGGTGCCGGATCCGGAACTGCGCCTGATCACCTGCGGCGGGATCTTCGACCCGGCGACTGGCTCCTACCTGAGCAACGTGGTCGTCTACGCGTCGCAGATCCGCTAGCGGGCCGCCCCCACTGGCGCGCTACCAGCCCCGCTGGCGCCATTCGGCCAGGTGCGGCCGCTCCGCCCGCAGCGTGGTGTCCTTCCCGTGACCGGGGTAGACCCAGGTGCCGTCCGGCAGGACCCCGAACACCCGCTCCTCCAGGTCGTCCATGAGCTGGCCGAACCGCTCCGGGTCGTGCTCGGTATTGCCCGGGCCACCGGGGAACAGCGAGTCACCGGTGAACAGGTGCGGGGTGGCCGCCAGCGCGCCATCGGCGTCGTAGCACAGCGCGATGCTGCCCGGTGTGTGACCGCGCAGGTGGATGACGGACACGCTGGTCGCGCCAACCACCACCCGGTCCCCGCCCCGGACCAGGCTGGTCGCGGTGACCGGCAGTTCCGGCGCGTCGTCCGGGTGGGCGATGACGCTGGCCCCGGTCGCGGCCTGTACCTCGGCCAGCGCCTGCCAGTGGTCGAAGTGCCGGTGGGTGGTCACGATCGCGCTCAGCTGTCCGCCGGTGAGCGCGATCAGCCGGTCCGCCTCGTTGGCCGCGTCGATCAGCACCTGCTCCCCGGTCTGCGTGCAGCGGAGCAGGTAGGCGTTGTTGTCCATCGGGCCGACCGCCAGCTTGCTGATGGCCAGGCCGGGCACGGTCCGGGTGTCGGCCGGGCCGCCGACGCTCACATCCCCGGTGTAGGTCACGGTTTCTCCTTTGCCGTATCTGCTGAACGGAATGCTCGCCGCCGGTCCCGCTACCGCCACGCGGGCAGGGCCGGGAGGACCGGGTCATCCCCGGTCACCTGCAGACTGTCACCATTGTCACGGCCGATCAGCCAGGCCAGCACGGTGGCGGCGGGACCGCGGACAAAGGTGGGTGCGGTCACCGGCCCGCCCCGGCCGATCCGGAAACTGGCCCCGGTGTCGGCCGCCGTGATGGCGCACGCGGGGATGTCCTCGCGGCCGGTGAACGAATCGGCCGCGCGGGCCAGCGCGCTGGCCACGAAACTGGCCGGCCAGTCGCCGGGCTGGTATCCCGCGGCCAGGTCGACATGATGGATCTCGACCTCGGACAGCCGCCGCTGCAGCACGCCGGTGGCCGGGAACGGTGGGCCCGCCAGCGCCCGGACCTGGCCGGTCCACGCCTGCAACGGCAGGTCCGCCGCCTGCGCGGCGAACGCCTCCGCCGTGGCCGCCAGATCGGCGGTCAGGTCAGCGGCACCCCGGCCGGCCCCGGCCTCGATATCGGTGGCGCGCGCCTGCGCGCTGGCGTACATCGGGGTCTCGATCCCGGTGCCTGCCCAGCGCAGCAGGTTGGCCAGGCCGTCGGCGTTGCGTGCCAGGTGGGTAAGCACATGCCCGCGGGTCCAGCCGGGCAGCAGCGACGGCTCACTCACCTGCGCATCGGTGAGTGCGCCCGCCGTGCCGAGCAGGCGGCCGGTGGCGGCGGCGATGCTGGCCATCGACTGGCTGATGTCGGTGTCCACGAAACTCCTTTGCCGGCGTCCGGGACCATTCTGGCGCAACCGATGGCAGGCTTGAGTGCGGGCAGGGCTGTGGGAGCCACGGGAAGCCAGGCGCGCGCCACCGTGTTCTGTCAGTGGTCCCTAATACCATGACGTGTCCTCCATGCCAGCGGAGGGCGGTCCCCAGCCGGAGAGCAGAGCACCGGAGAGCAGGACGCAGTGGCCGATCGTCTCGTGATACGTGGTGCGCGCGAGCACAACCTCAAGGACGTGTCGCTCGACCTGCCCAGGGACTCCCTGATCGTGTTCACCGGGCTGTCCGGGTCGGGCAAGTCCAGCCTGGCTTTTGACACCATCTTCGCCGAGGGCCAGCGGCGCTACGTTGAGTCGCTGTCGGCGTATGCCCGCCAGTTCCTCGGCCAGATGGACAAGCCGGACGTGGACTTCATCGACGGGCTCTCACCGGCGGTGTCCATCGACCAGAAGGCGGCCAGCCGCAACCCGCGGTCCACCGTGGGCACGATCACCGAGGTCTACGACTACCTGCGGCTGCTGTACGCGCGGGTGGGCAAGCCGCACTGCCCGATCTGCGGGCGGCCGATCGCCCGGCAGACCCCGCAGCAGATCGTGGACCGGCTGCTCGAGGTGGACGAGGGCATCCGCTTCCAGGTACTCGCGCCGGTGGTGCGCGGGCGCAAGGGCGAGTACACCGAACTGCTGCGTGAGCTCCAGATCAAGGGCTATTCGCGGGCGCGGGTGGACGGGACGGTCATCCGGCTGGACGAGGCCGCGTCCGGGGAACTGCCCTCGCTGAAGAAGTACGAGAAGCACACCATCGAGGTGGTGGTGGACCGGCTGGCCGTGAAGGAGTCGGCGCGGCGGCGGCTGACCGATTCGGTGGAGACCGCGCTCGGCCTGTCCGGCGGGGTGGTGGTGCTCGACTTCGTCGATCTGCCGGAGAACGACCCGCACCGGGAGCGGATGTACTCCGAGCACCTGGCCTGCCTGTATGACGACCTGTCGTTCGAGGAGCTTGAGCCCCGGTCCTTCTCGTTCAATTCGCCGTGGGGCGCCTGCCCGGACTGCACGGGCCTGGGCACCCGGATGGAGGTGGATCCCGAGCTGGTGGTGCCTGACCCGGCCAGGAGCCTGGCTGAGGGCGCGATCGGGCCGTGGAGCGGCGGCCACATCAGCGACTACTTCCTGCGGCTGATGGAGGCGCTCGGCTCGGCGATGGGGTTCAGCGTCGACACCCCCTGGTCGCGGCTGCCGGCCGCGGCCCGGCGGGCGCTGCTGCACGGCTATGACGACCAGGTGCACGTCCGCTACCGGAACCGGTACGGCCGGGAGCGCTCCTACTACACCAGCTTCGAGGGCGCCGTCACCTACATCGAGCGCCGCCACTCCGAGGCCGAGAGCGATTCCAGCCGGGAGCGGTTCGCCGGCTTCATGCGGGAGGTGCCGTGCCCGTCCTGCCACGGCACCCGGCTCAAGCCGGTATCACTGGCCGTGACCGTGGATGGCCGGTCCATCGCCGAGATCTGCGCGCTGCCGATCGGGGAGATGGCCAAGCTGCTGCTGTCGCTGGAGCTGTCCGACCGGGACCGGCAGATCGCCGGGCGGATCCTCAAAGAGGTCAACGCGCGGCTGGGCTTCCTGCTCGATGTGGGGCTGGACTATCTCACCCTGGACCGGGCGTCGGCGACCCTGGCCGGCGGCGAGGCGCAGCGGATCCGGCTGGCCACCCAGATCGGTTCCGGCCTGGTGGGCGTGCTGTATGTGCTGGACGAGCCATCCATCGGCCTGCACCAGCGGGACAACCACCGGCTGCTGGAGACCCTGCTGCGGCTGCGCGACCTCGGGAACACGCTGATCGTGGTCGAGCATGACGAGGACACGATCCGGGCGGCTGACTGGGTGGTCGACATCGGGCCGGGGGCCGGCGAGCACGGTGGCCGGATCGTGGTGTCCGGCCCGCTGGCCGAGCTGCTGGCCAGCACCGAGTCGCTGACCGGCGCCTACCTGACCGGGCGGGCCCACATCCCGGTGCCGGCGGCCCGCCGGCCGCGGTCCCGGGGCAAGGAGATCGTGGTCAAGGGCGCCAGTGAGCACAACCTGCGGTCGGTGGACGTGACGTTCCCGCTGGGACTGCTCATCGCGGTCACCGGGGTGTCCGGCTCGGGCAAGTCCACCCTGGTCAACGACATCCTGTACAGCGCGCTGGCCAAGGAACTGCACGGGACCAGGATCGTGCCCGGCCGGGACACCCGGGTGACCGGCATCCAGCATCTGGACAAGGTGGTGCACGTCGACCAGGGCCCGATCGGCCGCACCCCGCGCTCCAACCCGGCCACCTACACCGGAGTGTTCGACCACATCCGGCGGCTGTTCTCGCAGACGACCGAGGCCAAGATCCGCGGCTACCAGCCGGGCCGGTTCTCCTTCAACGTCAAGGGCGGCCGGTGCGAGGCCTGCTCGGGCGATGGCACGATCAAGATCGAGATGCAGTTCCTGCCGGACGTGTACGTGCCGTGCGAGGTCTGCCATGGTGCCCGGTACAACACCGACACGCTGGCCGTGCACTACAAGGGCAAGACCATCGCCGACGTGCTGGACATGCCGATCGAGGAGGCGGCCACCTTCTTCGAGCCGGTGCCTGCCATCCACCGGCACCTGAAGACGCTCACCGACGTCGGGCTGGGCTATGTCCGGCTCGGCCAGCCGGCGCCGACCCTGTCCGGCGGCGAGGCGCAGCGGGTCAAGCTCGCCTCCGAACTGCAGCGGCGTTCGACCGGCCGGACCATCTACGTGCTGGACGAGCCGACCACCGGCCTGCACTTCGAGGACGTCCGCAAACTGCTGGGCGTGCTCAACGCCCTGGTGGACAGTGGCAACACGGTCATCGTGATCGAGCACAACCTGGACGTGATCAAGACCGCGGACTGGGTGATCGACCTGGGCCCGGACGGCGGGTCCCGGGGCGGGGCGGTGATCGCCACCGGCACCCCGGAGCAGGTGGCCCTGGCCGAGGAGAGCTACACCGGCCAGTTCCTGAACAAGATCCTGGGCGGCTGATCCTGGGCGGCTGACCGGCGCTGGCCAGGCTGGCCCGCCGCCGGCCGGGCGTTACGCTGCGCAGGTGGAGATCATGACCGGGGCGGGGCCGGCCCGGGCCGAGATCTCCCCGCCCGCGGCCGGGCGGCCGGCCTTCCTGCTGGCGCTGACCCACGGTGCTGGCGGCGGGCCGGGTTCCCCGGATGTGCTGGCGGTGGCGGCTGTGGCGGCCTCGCTCGGCGGCTGGGTCGCCCTGGTCACCCAGCCGTACCGGGTCGCTGGCCGCCGGGCGCCGGGCGCGCCCGCCCGTCAGGACGCGGCCTGGATCGAGATCATCGCGGCGCTGGTGGATTCTGGCGGGCGCCGGCCTGCCGCTGATCCAGGGCGGGCGCAGCAACGGGGCGCGGGTGGCCTGCCGGACCGCCCCGGCGGTGGCGGCACGGGCGGTGATCGCGCTGGCCTTCCCGCTCCACCCGCCCGGTCGGCCGGACCGGTCGCGGGCGGCCGAACTGGCCGCGGCGGGCACGGATGTGCTGGTGATCAACGGTGACCGGGATCCGTTCGGTGTCCCGGCTGCCACCGCGGCGGCCCGGGTGATCGTGCTGGCCGGCGAGTCGCATGCGCTGTCCCGCCACCCGGAAGAAGCTGGCCGGGTCGCCGGGGACTGGCTGCGGGAACTGCTGGCCGTCCGGCCGGGACGCCGCTGACCTTCAGGCGGCGGGGGCGGGCGGCTGTATCACCGAGGGCCCGTGCAGGTCGGTTGGCCGATGGGGAGCGATGGTGCTGCCGCCGGGCAGCAGTTCCCCGGTGTCCTCGAATACGACGATGCCATTGCAGAGCAGGCTCCAGCCCTGCTCGGGGTGGCTGGCAACGGTCCGGGCCGCCTCACGATCCGGCGCCATGGCGTCCGGGCAGGGCGGCGTGTGCGGGCACATGTAGGTGCCTCCTGGTCAGGGTCGAACTTGTCAGTTGCCGCGGGTGAGCCTGCCGGCCTGGACACCAAGGGCGGCCCGGCCGTCGTGACGGTTTCGTCAGCCGCTCTTCATAAGCGCAGCTACAACCCGCTATCACTTACTCACCCGCTGTGGCGGGAATTGTATCCCCGCCCAGGGTCCGGGGTATCGCCCCGTGTCTTTCATCGTATGGCCAGACCTGACGTGCCGCGCCAGGAAACACGCCCAATCAGCGGGCCGGAGTGCGGGAGATGGCGGCGGGTGCGGGCAGATGGCAGCGCATGCGGGCAGATGGCAGCGCGTGCGGGCAGATGGCAGCCTGGGTGCGGGGGAGATGGGCAGCGGGTGCGGGCAGATGGCAGGTGCGGGAAGGTCAGACGGCGGGGGTGCGGGGGAGCCGGGCGATGCCGGTCAGCTGGTGGCTCTCCCGCAGGGTCAGCAGCCGCTGGGCCTCCATCGACCAGGCCCGGACCGGTGAGGTGGCCATCGCCTTCCGACGGTAGATGCGGTCGTCGTAGCCACGGGGGCCGATCGTGGCCCGTTCGGCCGCGAACGCGGCCCGCATCACCGCGGTGAGGGCGGCATCCAGCCGGGTACCCAGGGTGTGCAACTCGTCCCCGGCCGCCCCGGCCGCCTGCGCCTCGCGCAGGGCGTGCTCGGCGTCGCGCGCCTGCCGCAGCAGGTCATCGAACTGTCCCGCGAGGGCGGTGTCGGCGGCATGCTTGGCCGACGCCTCCGGGCTCACCTGCGTGCGCTTGCTGATCACGCGCCAAGCCTAGCTGTTAGCGGGCGAAGTAGTGCCAGCCGAGCCACCACCAGCCGAGCAGGATGAGCACCCGGCCGATCCGGGGCCGCATCAGGAAACCCAGCCACTGGCCCAGGGTCGGGATCCGGCTGCCCGGCCTGCGGGCGAGGAACTCCAGCAGGAACAGGCCGGCGATCACGGCCGCGAACCCGATGATGGTGATGGCCCGGGTTGACATGCTCACCTCCTGACCAGCGCCCAGCCGGCCAGGATCCAGATCAAGATGGCCACGCTCTTCATGATGTGCGGCCCGATCAGCGGGTTGACCAGGTCGGTCAGCGACGGGTGCCAGGGCAGTGAGTTGTCGCGGTACGCGGAGGCCTCCCACTCGAACAGCGCCGCCACGCAGATCACCCAGTAGGACATCCCGGTGATATTCAGCTTCTCCGGCGGCGGGATGCGCTCGGGTGGCCGCCAGGAGGCGAGGGCAGCCAGCACCACCCCGGGAATGAGCACATAGATCAGCGAGGTGGACGAGAAGGGGGCGGCGCCGCCGGCCGTCCAGGCGTAGCCCACCAGGATGATGCCGATGACCGCGGTCCGGATCCGGTTGGTGCCGTGGCCCGGCCAGAACGATGACCGGTCACGGCCGGGACGCTCATCGCGGTGGGGGAAGTCTTCTGTGGCCATCACCTTCTCCCCTCACACGATCTCACCCGGCTGCTGGCCGCGGCAAACCGCCGCCGGCTCAGGCCAGGGTCTCCAGCCAGCTGGCGTGCAGGTCGGCGAACCTGCCCTGGCCGGCCAGCAGCTGACCGGGCGGGCCGTCCTCGATGATGCGGCCGCCGTCGATGACCAGCACCCGGTCGGCGATCGCGACCGTGGACAGCCGGTGCGCGATGATCAGCGCGGTACGCCCGGCCAGGATAGTGCGCAGTGCGGCCTGGACGGCGCGTTCGCCCGGGATGTCGAGCAGGGAGGTGGCCTCGTCCAGCACCAGCACGGCGGGGGCGGCCAGGAACGCGCGGGCGAACGAGATGAGCTGCCGCTGGCCGGCCGAGAGCCGGCTGCCGCGCTTGCCGACCTCGGCGTCGTAGCCGCCCGGCATCGCCGTGATGAAGCCGTCGGCACCGATGGCGGTGGCCGCCGCCACGATGCCGGCCCGGCTGGCTCCGGGCAGGCC
This sequence comes from uncultured Actinomycetes bacterium, assembly GCA_963837105.1. GTDB lineage: Bacteria > Actinomycetota > Actinomycetes > Streptosporangiales > Streptosporangiaceae > UBA9676. The sequence goes on from CAWIMG010000028.1 coordinate 113,138, forward strand.
GAGCCCAATGTTGTCCGCGATCGACCCGCTGAACAGGAAACCCTCCTGGGTGATCAGCACGACCTCGTGCCGCACCTGGGCATCGGTCAGGTCCCGCAGGTCGACCCCGTCGAGCAGGACCCGGCCGTCCACCGGGTCGTAGAAGCGGGCCAGCAGCCGGGCGATGGTCGTCTTGCCGGCGCCGGTCTCACCGACCAGCGCGACCGTCTGCCCGGCCGGGATGTCCAGGTCGAGCCGGGGCAGCACCACCTCCTCGCGATAGCCGAACCGCACCCCGTCGAACCGGACCTCCCGGCCGCCGCCTTTGACCGCGGGCAGGGGGGCGCCGGTGGCGGGCTCGGCCACCGCGGGCGGTTCATCCAGCACCCCGGAGATCTTCTCCAGCGAGGCCGCCGCCGACTGGAACGTGTTGTAGAACTGCGAGAGGTCCTGCAGCGGCTCGAAGAACCGGGCCAGGTAGAGCAGGAACGTGGTCAGCACGCCGACCTTGATGTCCCCCTCGATCACCCGCAGGCCGCCGTAGAGCAGCACCGCCCCGACGGCGATGTTGCCCACCAGCGTGATGGCCGGGGAGTACACCGCGATCAGCCGCGACGAGCGCAGCGAGGCGTCGGCGTAGCGCCCGTTCAGCTCCGCGAAGATCTCCTGGTTCCGGTGCTCGCGGCGGAACGCCTGGACCGCGCGGATTCCCCCGAAGGTCTCCACGAAGGCCACGATGACCTGCGCGATGGCTTCCCGGCTGTGCCGGTAGGCGATCGCCGATTCCCGCCGGAACCAGCGGGTCAGCAAGATCAGCGGGATGAAGCCGGCCAGCACCACCAGCGCCAGCGGCCAGTCCAGCAGCAGCATCCCGATGCCGACCAGCATGAGCGAGAACACCGCCGACACCAGCAGGTCCAGGCCGTCCTCGAACAGGTCCGAGATCGAGTCGATGTCGGAGACCTGCCGGGAGATCACCCGGCCCGAGGTGTACCGCTCGTGAAAGGCGACCGACAGCCGCTGGAAATGGGTGAACAGCTGCTGGCGCAACTCCAGCACCACGTCCTCGCCGAGCCGGCCGATGAGCACGATGAAGGCCCGGGTGGTGACGGCCTGCACCGAGATGGCGGCGAAGAACGCGGCCACGATGAGCAGCAGCGGGGTGATGTCACCGTGGTGGATCAGCGGCGGGAGACCGTCGTCGATCCCCACGCCCACCAGCCACGGGCCGGCCAGCGCGGCCACGTTCGCGGACATGACCAGCACCCCGATGGCGATCATCGCGGCGCGGTGCGGCCGGAGCAGCGTGGTGAGCAGCCGCCGGGCGCGCCGCCGCAGCAGCGTGCTCAGCCCGCCGCTTACCTCCTCGACGTCCTCGGCCGCGATGCCGCGCCAGGCCTGCGTGGTCACCTGGCCACCTTCTCCCCGTCGTACCCGGGTGCGGTCGGCTCGCCGCCCATCAGCTGCTGGTAGCGGGGCTCGGTGACCAGCAGTTCGGCGTGGGTGCCGACCGCCGCGATCACCCCGTCCGCCAGCAGGGCCACCTGGTCCGCCAGCGCGACGGTGGATGGCCGGTGCGCCACCACCAGTGCGGTCGTGCCGGCCAGAATCTGCCGGAGCGCGTGGCTGACCTTCTCCTCGGTGTGCACGTCGAGCGCGGACAGCGGGTCGTCCAGCACCAGCACCGCCGGGCGGCCAAGGATGGCCCGGGCCAGCGCCAGCCGCTGGCGCTGGCCACCGGACAGGGTCAGGCCCTGCTCACCGATCCGGGTGTCCAGGCCCCAGGGCAGGTCATACACGAACCCCGCCTGGGCGGCCGCCAGCGCCGCCTGCACCTCGCTCTCGGTGGCGTCGGGTGCCCCGAAGCTCACGTTCTCGCGCACACTGGCCGAGAACAGCGTCGCCTCCTCGAAGGCGCAGCCGACCTGGGCGCGCAGCACGGGCAGCGGCAGCGTCGCGATATCGGTGCCATCGAGCAGGACCCGGCCGGCCACCGGGTCGGCCAGCCGCGGCACCAGTTGCAGCAGCGTCGTCTTGCCCGACCCGGTCAGGCCGGTGAGGGCCAGCGTCTGGCCCGGTTCCAGGGCCAGGCTGATCCCGCGCAGCACCTCCCGGCCCGGGTAGCCGAACTCCACCTGGTCGAACACCAGCAGGGCCGGCGCGCGCGGCTGCCGGGCCGGGCGGGCCTGGCCGGCCGTGGGCAGGGCCGGCACCGGCGGCCCGGTGATGGCGGGCTCGGCGTCCATGATCTCGTAGACCCGCTGGGCGGCGGTGGCCGCTTCCTGGCCGCTGGCCAGGATGTAACCGGTCGCCTCGATCGGCCAGACCAGCAGCAGGGTCAGCGTGATGAACGCGACTAGGCCACCCAGGGTCAGCTCGTGGCGGCTGGTGGCGACCGCGCCGAGCAGCAGCAGCAGGCCGATGACAATGTTCGGGATCAGGTCCAGGCTGGCCCAGAACAGGCCGCGCAGGCGGGCCTTGCCGATCTGTGTCTGGTAGACCAGCCGCGCCTGGGCGGTGTGCCGGGCGGCGGCCTCCCGGCGGCGGCCGAGTGCCTTCAGCACCCGGACGCCGCTGGCCGCCTCCTCCACGTAGGTGGCCAGGTCCCCCTGCTGGTCCTGTGACTGCCGGGAGAGCACCCGGTACCGGCGCTCGAACCAGATGCTGGCCGCGGTCACCGGCAGGAAGACGCCGGTGGTGATCAGGCCCAGCCACCAGTTCAGGCGGATGAGCAGCGCCACCACCACCACGAAGGTGAACAGATTCGTGATCATGAAGATGACGCCGAAACCCAGGAACCGGCGGATGGCGGACAGGTCGGTGGTGGCCCGGGACAGCAACTGGCCGGATTGCCACTCGTCGTGGAACGCGGCGTCCAGCCGCTGCAGATGCGCATAGAGGTCGTCGCGCATGGCCTGTTCCAGGCCGGTCACGGCCGTGGCCGAGACCCACCGGCGGGCGAAGTTCAGCACCGCGGTGGCGATGCCCAGGGCGGTCGCGGCCAGGCCGAGCAGCAGCAGCAGCCGCCGGTTGCCGTGGCTGATCGCGCCGTCGATGATGAACTTGGTCAGCACCGGGATGAGGATCTCGGTGGTGACCGCGGCGCAGGCCGTCACCAGCATGAAGATGAGCCGGCCCAGGTAGGGCCGGAGATAACTGCGGGTGCGCCACAACGCGGCCAGCGGCAAGTCCGCCGTGGCGGCATGCGCGTCGGCGTCGCCGGACTGGGGGGGCATTATCTCGACGCTAACCGGGCATCCGGGTGCCTGTCACCTGTTTTTCGCCCGGGCGTGGCAGCCGGGCGGCCGCCCGGTTCGTGATCAGCCGCGAAGTTGGTAACCGTCTGGGCGAAAATCCGGGCCATTCCCGGGGTGGCGGCGAGCCGGGGACTCTGGCACGCTGGCTAGCCCGGGCTCTCCCCGGTCCGGCCGCGGACGAAGACAGCACCGTGGGGCGCAGGGGATGATGGGGGCAGTCCATGACGGAGTGGGCACCGGGTCCTGCGCTGGCGGCATACCACGCCGGCGTGATGGTCATCTGTGAGCTGGCCGCGCAGTTCACCGATGACGGCTGGGGTGCCCCCACGTCCTGCCCGGAGTGGCGGGCCGCCGACCTGGCCGGGCACCTGCGCTGTGTGGCGGACGACTACAACGAGTACCTCGATGACGCGCCCGCCAGCCGGCTGTCCCGGCTGATGGCGACCGGCGCCGAGCCTGCCAGCCTGGCCCGCAAGATTGCCCGGCAGAACGCGGCGGAACTGGCCGCGCTGACTGAGGGCCATGGGCCGGAGCACATCGCCGCGTTCGCGGCCTCCGCCCGGGCATATGCCGAGCGCCTGCCCGCCGTCTGGGATCTGCCGCATCACTACTACCGGGATACCGAGGTCACGGTGGGCGGCATGGCCGGCGCGGCGTGCGCGGAATGGCACTTGCACGCCTGGGACCTGGCCCGCGCGCTCGGGAAGGACTACTCCCCGGCCAACCCGGAACTGCTGGCGGCCGGCTGGCAGGCAGGCATGCCGCAGCTGCCGCTCGGCGTCCCGCTCGCGGTGGCCGCCGCCGGTGCTTCCGGGGCCCCGCGGCCAGGTAGCGTCATGCTGGCGGGCACCTGGCCGGCCCTGCTGCGTGCCTCCGGCCGGCCTGCCTGACCACGGCCTGCCCGGGCAGGCCGACGACCGGGAGGAAGCCGCGGCATGAGCTTTGACACCGACGCCATCCGGGCCGGGTACCCGGCGCTGGCCGACGGATACGCCTACCTGGATGGGGCCGCCGGCACCCAGCTGCCCGAGCCGGTGATCGCCGCCATCGGGGCCGCGTACCGGTCGGGCCTGGGCAACGCGGGCGGGGCCTTCCCGGCCAGTGCCCGCGCCTCGGCGGCCACCGCCGGCTGCCGGCAGGCCGTGGCCGACCTGGTGGGCGGCGTGCCGGAGGGTGTCATCCTCGGCCCGAACATGACCACCCTGACCTACCGGCTGGCCGGCACACTCGCCCGCGGCTGGCGGCCCGGCGACGAGGTCGTCGTGTCCCGGCTCGACCACGACGCCAACGTCCGGCCGTGGCTGCAGGCGGCCGCCCGGGCGGGCGCGACGGTCAGATGGGCGGAGGTGGAACTGCCGTCCGGCGAGCTGCCAGCCGCCCAGTACGACTCGCTGCTGTCGGACCGGACCGTGCTGGTCGCGGTGACCGCGGCCAGCAACGTGATCGGCACCCGGCCGGACGTGGCCGCGATCACCGCCGGGGCCCGCGCCGCCGGGGCGCTCAGCTATGTCGACGGGGTGCATGCCACTCCGCACGGCCCGACCGACGTCGCGGCGCTCGGCGCGGACTTCTACGCCATCAGCGCCTACAAGTGGTCCGGGCCGCACGTGGGCGCGGTCGTGGCCGACCCGGCCCTGCTGGACAAGCTGCACCCGGACAAGCTGGAGCCAGCGCCGGGCACGGTCCCGGACCGGTTCGAGCGCGGCACGCCCGCCTTCGCCGACCTGGCCGGGGTGACCGCCGCGGTGGATCACCTGGCCGGGCTGGACCCGGCGGCGGCCGGGAGCCGGCGGGAGCGGGTGCTGGCCTCCATGGCCGCTGCCGCCGAGCACGAGCAGGCCCTGTTCGGCGTGCTGCTGGCTGGCCTGGCGGGCCTGCCGAAGGTCACCCTGCTCGGCCAGGCCCAGCACCGGACCGCGACCGCCTACTTCACGGTGGCCGGGCAGAGCCCGGCCGACGTGGCCGCGCACCTGGCCCGGCGGAAGATCAACGTGTGGCACGGGCACAACTACGCCTGGGAGCTCACCGGCGTGCTCGGCATCCGCGACCACGGCAGCGCGGTGCGGGCCGGGCTGGTCCACTACAACGACCGCGCCGATGTTGACCGGCTGTTGGCCGCGGTCGCCGAACTGGCGGCTTAGCGGCCAGGGCGGCTTAGCGGCCCTCTCAGCGTCAGCTGGGATCGAAGGTATAGCGGTAGATGCGGGTGCTGCGGGGGATGAAGCCGAGCCGTTCGTAGAGGCGGCCCGCCGACTCCCGGGACGGCCGGGAGGTGAGGTTGACCTTCCTGGCGCCGGCCGCCCCGGCCAGCGCCAGCGCCTCGGCGATGAGCGCCCGCCCGATGCCCTGGCCGCGCACCGCCTCGTCCACCACCACATCCTCGATCCAGGCCCGCACTCCGGTCGGGATCGGGAACACCGCCAGGGTCAGCAGGCCGGCGATGCGGCCGTCCAGCCGGGCGGCCAGCAGGGTGCTGGCCGGCGACCCGACGATCGCGGCCACCGCCGCCTGGTCGGGCGGGACGGCGCTGGTGGACAGCTGGGGGAGCAGGTAGCGCAGCGCCTCGGCCACCTCGTCGGTCGGCTCCCGCACCACTTCGATGCTGACAGTCACGTCGGCAGGGTACCGTGCGGGCGCGGGCGGCGGGCACGGACGCCACCGGCCCGGCGGCGGCTCAGCCCCTGCCCAGCCCCGGCATTGGCCAGCTCCGCGCCGTGATAGACAGTCGGAATGACGACCAGGGCACTGGTGCTCGGTGGGGGTGGCGAGGCGGGGATCGCCTGGGAGATCGGCCTGCTGGCCGGGCTGGCCGCCCGGGGCGTGGACCTGACCGCCGCCGACCTGGTGGTCGGTACCTCGGCCGGGGCCGGTGTGGCCGCCGTCATCAACTCCGGTATCGGCCTGGCCGGGCTGTACCAGGCCCAGCTGTCGCCGGTGAATGGGGAAGCGGTGGCCCGGATGACGCGCTGGACCATCGCCCGGTTCCTCTGGGCGGTGGGGCCCACCCGGCGGCCGGACCGGGCCCGCCGCCGGCTTGGCCGGATGGCCATCCGCACCCGCACCCGCCCGGCGCCGGAACGGCGGGCCGTGATCGAGCACCGGCTCGGCACCCATGACTGGCCCGCCGGGAAGCTGCTCATCACCGCGGTGGACGCCGACACCGGCGAGTTCACCGCCTTCGATGCCAGCAGCGGCGTGGATCTGGTGGACGCGGTAGGGGCAAGCTGCGCGGTGCCGGGCGTCTGGCCCCCGGTCGTCATCAACGGCCGGCGCTGGATCGACGGCGGCATGCGCTCGCCCGCCAACGCGGATCTGGCCGCGGGCTATGACCGGGTGGTGGTGGTGGCACCGATCACCCGCGGGCTGCGGTCGATCGCCAGCGTCACCGACCAGGTCACCGAACTGGGCCGCAGCTGCCAGGCGGTGGCCCTGGTCGGACCGGACGCGGCGGCGGTCGCCGCGTTCGGGCGCAACCTGCTGGATCCGGCCTGCCGGGCCCCGTCCGCCCGGGCCGGGTACGCCCAGGCCGGGGCGGCCCTGGCGGACCTGGCTGCGGTCTGGGGCTAGCCCAAGGGCTAGCCCGCCACCTGCGCACACCGGCAGATCTCCGGTCTGGGCCGGGCCTGATCTGGCACGATCGGGACCGTGACCGCCGCCACCAGCACGCTGACGCCCGCACCGGCCCAGCCCCGTTCGGACGGTGACGCCGCTTTCCTGACCCGGTTCGACACCCGGATGCGGCTGCCGATCATCGTGTCGGCCCTCCTGCCGCTGATCGTCGTCCCGGAGGCAGGCAACTGGGTTGGCGAGACGGTCGGGGTGACCACCTGGCTGGTCTTCCTGCTCGACTACGTGGTGCACGCCCGCCGCCTGGTGCGGTACGGCCGGACCCGGCTCGGCCGGTTCGACCTGTTCGTGGTGGTGGCGACAGCACCGTGGTTCCTGCTGCCCGGGGCTGGGGCGGGCTCGCTCGTGGTGCTGCTCCGGCTGGCGCGGCTGGCCCGGCTGCTGATGGTGAGCCGGGGTCACGCCGGCTGTTCGACCGGCTGGGCCGGGTCGCGATTGTCGCGGGCGGGGTAGTGGTCATCGCTTCGCTGGTCGCCTACTATGCCGAGCACCCCACCAACCCCGAATACGCCACCATCGGCGACGCCCTGTGGTGGGGCTCGTCACCCTCACCACGGTCGGCTACGGGGACATCGTCCCCAAGACGGCGGTCGGGCGCTGGGCCGGGGTCACCATCATGCTCACCGGGATTGCCCGTACTCGGGGTGCTGGCCGGCTCGCTGTCCAGCTTCTTCCGGCTGGACGCGAAGGGGAACGGCGAGTCGGCGGGTGCGGGCGGCGAGCTGGCCGAACCCGCCGGGCCCGCGGCCTCCGTCACCGACGCCGCCCTGCACGCGCTGGCCAGCGAGGTGGTGGCGCTCCGCTACCAGGTGGAGGTGCTGGCCGAGCGGCTCAGGGGGATCTCACCCGGTGTGCGCCCGGTGGAGCCCACGCCCGGTGATGATACGTCCCCGTGATGGCCGGGGCCGCCCGGCTCAGCTGGCGTAGTCCAGCAGCGGCTGCGCCCGGCTCGGGTGCCGCAGCTTGGACAGCGACTGCTTCTCCAGCTGCCGGATCCGCTCCCGGGTCAGGCCCAGCGCGCGGCCGATCTCGTCCAGCGTGTGCGGGTTGCCGTCGTACAGGCCGAACCGCATGGCCATGATGGTCGCTTCCCGCGGGGTGAGCCCGTCCAGGGCATGCCGCAGCTGGTCGGCCATCAGCTGGCGGTCCACCAGCTCGGACGCCTCGGGCGCGTCCACATCCTCGATCAGGTCGCCGATGCTGGTCTCGCCGTCCTCACCGATGGTGGAGTCCAGGCTGATCGGCTGGCGGCTGGTGCGCAGCAGCTCCTCGATCTGGTCCGGGGTCCGGTCCAGCTCGACCGCCAGTTCCTCCGGGGTCGGCTCGCGGCCCAGCCGCTGGTGCATGTCCCGCTCGACCCGGCTCAGCTTGCTGAGCATTTCCAGCACGTGCACCGGCAGCCGGATGGTGCGGGCCGAATCGGCGAAACCGCGCTGGATGGCCTGCCGGATCCACCACATGGCGTAGGTGGAGAACTTGTAGCCCTTGGTGTAGTCGAACTTCTCGACCGCCCGGATCAGGCCCAGGTTGCCCTCCTGGACCACATCGAGCAGCGACAGTCCCCGGTCGCTGTACTTCTTGGCCACCGACACCACCAGCCGCAGGTTGGCCTCCAGCATGTGGGCCTTGGCCGCCCGGCCGTCCTCGGCGATCAGCTCCAGCTCCCGGCGGTAGTCCCCGGCGAGGTCCGGCTCGGTCTCCAGCTTGTGCTCGGCGAACAGCCCAGCCTCGATCCGCTTGGCCAGGTTGACCTCCTGCTCGGCGGTGAGCAGGCTGGTCCGGCCGATCGACTTCAGGTAGGTGTGAACCGAGTCGCCCATGGTCGAGGTCTGGTCGTCCAGGTCGACTTCGACCAGGGCAGCCGTGCTGGCCGCCCCGCTGAGCGCGGCGGCCTCCGCCTCGGTGGCGTCCAGGCTGTCAAGCTCGATGGCCTCGTCCCGCATCGGCTCGGCGGTCTGCGCAGTCTGCATGTCGTCCTTCTGCGTCGCATCGTGCCGCGCCTGGTACTGTGAAGCGCGCGGTACTACTGTTAACGTTCAGCGCGCTCGATTGTTCCCGCGTGGCTCGCTCATGCCCTGGCCAGCTGCCAGGGCGAGCCGCTCCAGCGCCGCCAGATCCGGCTTCCCCGGCCCCAGCAGCGGGATCCCGTCCACCAGCACCAGTGCCCGCGGGGCGGCGTAACGGGGCAGCCGCCCGGTCACCGCATCCCGCAGGTCAGCCAGCGCGGGCGGGTGCCGCGGGTCGGCGGCCACCACGATCGCGGTCACCCGTTCCCCCCAGTGCGGATCGGGCACCCCGATCACCACCGCCTCGGCGACCGCCGGGCATTCCTCCAGCGCCGCCGCGACCAGGCCCGGGGCCACCTTCTCGCCCCCGGTATTGATCATCTCGTCGGCCCGGCCGTGCACCGACAGGCGGCCGCTGGCGTCCACCGCGCCGAGGTCGGAGGTGACGAACCAGCCGTCCACCAGGGCGGTGGCGGTCAGCTCCGGTCGGCCCCGGTACCCGGCGAACAGCACCGGGCCGGCGATCTCGATCCGCCCGCCGTCCCCGGTCCGGACCGACACCCCCGCCAGCGGGACGCCGTCATACACGCAGCCACCGCACGTCTCCGACATCCCGTAGCTGGTCACCACCCGTGCCCCGGCCGCCCGGGCGGCGGCCAGCAGTCCCGGCGGCACCGCCGCGCCGCCGAGCAGGATCGTCCGCACCGCGGCCAGGCCGGCGCCCGCCGCCAGCAGCCGCCGCAACTGGGCCGGCACCAGCGACACGTGCGCACAGCCGAACGTGGCCAGATCGGCGTCGTCGTCCAGCCGGCTGGTCACCACCGGGTCGGTGCCGGCCACCAGCGACCGCACCAGCACCCCCAGCCCGGCGATGTGGCTGACGGGCAGCGGGCACAGCCACCGCTCGCCGGGCCGGGCGGCCAGCCGGTCCAGGCTGGCCCGGGCCGAATGCAGCAGCGCGGGCGCCGTCAGCTGGACCCCCTTGGGCTCCCCGGTCGAGCCGGAGGTGGCGATCACCACGGCCACGTCCGGGGGCACGGCGGCTGCGGGCAGCCGCCGTTCGGTACCGTCCGGGGTTTCCAGCGCGGCCGGGCCGAACGCGGCCAGCAATGCCGCGATCTGGGCGGCCGGCAGCCGCGGGTCGAGCGGCAGGATGGCCGGCCCGGTGCCGTCCAGCGCCGCTGCCAGCGCCTCGGCCAGCCGGCCTGTCCTGGTGTCCGGGAACAGGAGCGCGTGCAGGGGTCGGCCGGTCACCGTCGTAAGGTTAACGGGCGCATCCGTGGATGGACTGGGAGGGTCGGACGTGACCGAATGGCAGCGGCCGGAACAGGACTACACCGACGTCAGCTACGAAACGGCCGATGGCATCGCGAAGATCACCATCAACCGCCCGGAGGTGCGCAACGCCTTCCGGCCCATCACGCTGTTCGAGCTGTCACACGCGTTCAACGTGGCGCGGGACGACCCCCGGATCGGCGTGATCATCCTGACCGGCGCGGGCACGCAGGCGTTCTGCTCGGGCGGCGACCAGAAGATCCGCGGCGACGACGGGTACGTGGATGACCGCGGGGTGGGCCGCCTCAACGTGCTGGACCTGCAGGTGCAGATCCGGCGAACGCCCAAGCCGGTGATCGCGATGGTGGCCGGCTACGCGATCGGCGGCGGCCACGTCCTGCACGTGTGCTGTGACCTGACCATCGCGGCCGACAACGCGGTCTTCGGGCAGACCGGCCCGAAGGTGGGCTCGTTCGACGGCGGCTATGGCTCATGGCTGCTGGCCAGCACGGTCGGGCTGAAGAAGGCACGCGAGATCTGGTATCTGTGCCGCCAGTACAGCGCGCCGCAGGCACTGGAGATGGGCCTGGTCAACGCCGTCGTCCCGGTGGACAAGCTGGAAGAGGAGACCGTCGCGTGGGCGCGGGAACTGCTGGCCAAGTCGCCACTGGCGTTGCGCATGCTCAAGGGTGCGCTGAACGCGGTGACCGACGGCGCGGCCGGCATGCAGCAGTTCGCCGGGGACGCGACGCTGCTGTACTACCTGAGCGAGGAGGCGCAGGAAGGCCGGGACGCGTTCAAGCAGAAGCGGGCGCCCGACTTCACGAGGTTCCCGCGCCGCCCGTGACCGCCGCCGGCGTCGCCGACCTGCTGTCCGGGCTGCGGGCGTTCGCGATCCCGATGACCACCCGGTTCCGCGGCATCACGGTCCGGGAGGGCGCGCTGATCGAGGGCCCGGCGGGCTGGGGTGAGTTCTCCCCGTTCGCCGAGTACGGCCCGGCCGAATGCGCCCGCTGGCTGGCCTGCGCGCTGGAGGCGGCGGTCACCGGCTGGCCCGCCCCGGCCCGGGCGCAGGTGCCGGTGAACGTGACCGTGCCCGCGGTCGGCCCGGACCAGGCGCACGCCATCGTGGCCGGGTCCGGCTGCCGCACCGCCAAGGTCAAGGTGGCCGAGCGGGGCCAGCCGCCGGGGGCGGACGTGGCGCGGGTGGAGGCGGTGCGGGACGCGCTCGGCCCGGGCGGGCGGATCCGGGTCGATGCCAACGGAGCCTGGTCGGTGGATGAGGCCGAGCGCGCGCTGCGTGAACTCGGCCGGTTCGGCCTGGAGTACGCCGAGCAGCCATGCGCCACCCTGGACGAACTGGCCCGGCTGCGGCGCCGGGTGGAGGTGCCGGTGGCCGCGGACGAGTCGATCCGGCGGGCCGAGGATCCGCTGGCGGTGCGGGCGGCCGGGGCCGCCGACATCGTCGTGCTCAAGGCTCAGCCACTTGGCGGGGTGCGGGCGGCGCTGGCGGTGGCCGAGGCGTGCGGCCTGCCGGTGGTGGTGTCCAGTGCGATCGAGACCTCGGTCGGGCTGGCCGCCGGGGTGGCGCTGGCCGCCGCCCTGCCGGAACTGGATTACGCCTGCGGGCTGGCCACCATGAGCCTGCTCACCGGGGACGTGACCAGTGACCCGCTGGCCGCGGCGGGGGGAACGCTGCCGGTCCGGCGGCCCGCGGTGGACGCCGATCGGCTGGCGGCCTGTGCCGCCGATCCCGGGCCCTGGCGGGCCCGGGTGCTCGCGGCCGCCGCCTACCTGGACCGGGCATGAACCCGGCGACGGCACTGGCCACGGTGCTGGCCGACGAACTGGCCAGGTGCGGGCTGGCCGAGGCGGTGATCGCCCCCGGCTCGCGCAGCGCGCCGCTGGCCATGGCGCTGTGGGAGCAGGCCGCCGCGGCCGGCCCGGTCCGGCTGCATGTGCGGGTGGACGAGCGTTCGGCCGCGTTCCTCGCGCTCGGGCTGGCCAAGGCGAGCCGCCGGCCGGTCGCACTGGTGTGCACCTCGGGCACGGCGGCGGCGCAGTTCCATCCGGCGGTGATCGAGGCCAGCGAGGCGGGCGTGCCGCTGCTGGTGCTGACCGCCGACCGGCCGCCGGAGCTGCGCGGCACCGGCGCCAACCAGACGATCGACCAGCTCAAGCTGTACGGGGCCGCGGTCCGCTGGTTCTGCGAGGTGGGAGTGCCGGAGGCGCGCCCGGGCATGGCCGGGTACTGGCGGTCACTGGCCTGCCGGGCCTGGGCGGTCGCGGCCGGGGAGGCCGGCGGCTGGCCCGGCCCGGTGCACCTCAACCTGCCGCTGCGGGAGCCGCTGGTGCCCGAACCGGCCGGGCCGGACTGGCCGGAGCCGCTGGCTGGCCGTCCGGACGGGGCCCGGTGGACGCGGTTCGCCAGCCAGCCGGCCCCGGCCGCGCTGGAACTGCCGTGGACCGAGCGCGGGGTGGTGGTGTGCGGGGACGGCTGCGCCGACCCGGCCGCGCTGCTGCAGCTGGCGGCGGAGGCCGGCTGGCCGGTGCTGGCCGAGCCGTCGTCCGGCGCGCGGTCCGGTCCCTGCGCCCTCGGCGGCTACCCGTACCTGCTCGGCTCGGCCGAGTTCGTGGCGGCGCACCGGCCGGACGTGATCGTGTCGGCTGGCCGGCCGGGACTGTCCCGGCCCCAGCTCGGCTACCTGGCGGCCCGGTCGCCGTCCGGCGCGCCGCCCCGGCACGTGGTCGTGGCGCAGGGGCCTGGCCAGTGGGCTGACCCAGCCCGGACCGCCACCGACGTGGTCCCGGCGGTCCGGGTGACCAGCGCCCCCGGCCCGGGGGAGGACCGGCCGTGGCTGTCGTCGTGGCTCGCCGCCGACGGTGCCGCCCGGGCCGCGGCGGCCGTCATCCTGGACGCGGGCGACACCGTCAGCGAGCCCCGGCTGGCCCGCGATCTGGCCGCCGCGCTGCCGGACGGCGCGCTGCTGTGGGCCGCGTCCAGCCTGCCGGTCCGGGATCTGGACCAGCAGATGGCACCCCGGACCGGGGTCACGGTCATGGCCAGCCGCGGGGCGAGTGGCATCGACGGCCTGGTCTCATCCGCCTGCGGGGCGGCGCTGGCACATCAGCGGGCGGGCGGCGGGCCGGCCGTGGCGCTGCTGGGGGATCTGGCTTTCCTGCACGACGCGCCGGGGCTGTTCACCGGGCCGGCCGAGCCGCGGCCCGGGCTGCTGCTGGTGGTGGCGAACAACGACGGCGGCGGCATTTTCTCGCTGCTGGAGCCGGCCGCGTTCGACGGGCCGTTCGAGCGGGTGTTTGGCACCCCGCACGGTGGCGATATCACCGCGCTGGCCGCCGCGGCCGGCCTGCCCGCGGTCACCCTGAGCCGGCTGTCCGAGCTGCCCGGCCTGCTTGCCGGGGCCGGCCTGCCGGGGGAGGGGATCCGGGTGCTGGAGGTCCGGACCAGCAGGGCGGCGGGCACCGCCCTGCGGCAGCGGCTGCAGGCCGCATGCAGCGCGGCCGCCGCGGCCGCAGCCGTGGGCTGAGCATTTCCGGTGCTGGTGCCCGAGCCGGCCGCGGGCAGACGGGCCGCGGCTAGCCTTCCAGGGCGAACTGCATCGGCCGGAACTTGGTCTGCGCCTCGGCCAGTTCGGCCTCCGGGTCCGAGCCGGCCACGATGCCGCAGCCAGCGAACAGCCGCGCGCGGGACCCCTCGATCTCGGCGCACCGCAGCGCGATGCACCATTCCCCGTTGCCCTGGGCATCGATCCAGCCGACCGGGCCGGCGTAACGGCCACGGTCCATGCCCTCCAGCTCGCGGATGAGCTCCATGGCCGTCTCGGTGGGCGTGCCGCACACCGCGCCGGTCGGGTGCAGCGCCGCCACCAGGGCCAGCACGGAATGCTCGGTGCCGGACCCGGCCAGCCGCCCGCGCACCCGGGTCGCCAGGTGCTGCACGTTGGCCAGCCGCAGCAGGGACGGGCGGGGGTCGACCGTCAGCGTTTCGCACAGCGGGGCGAGCGTGGCCCGTACCCCGGCCACCGCGTACTCGTGCTCCGCCACGTCCTTGGCCGAGCCGAGCAGGCGGGCGCCCAGCGCCGCATCCTCGGCGGCGTCCCGGCCGCGCGGGATGGTGCCGGCCAGCACCACCGAGCTGACCTCGGTGTCCTGGCGGCTGATCAGCAGTTCTGGGGTCGCCCCCACCAGCCCGGCGCAGGCGAAGGTATAGCAGCCGGGATAGCGACCGGCCAGCCGGGCGAGCAGGACCCGGGTGTCGATCCCAGCCGAGGTGGTGGCATACAGGTCGCGGGACAGCACCACCTTCCCGAGCTGACCGGCCTTGATCCGGCTGACCGCGGTGGCCACCGCCCGCTCCCAGTCCGGGGCCTGCGGCTGCCGTCGTGCCAGCGCACCTCGGACGGCAGCCGGAGCGGGCTGGGCACCGGCAGGCCGTCCGCCGGATCACCAGTGCTGGTCAGCCAGGCCCGCCCGGCCCGGCGGCCGAGCACCATGGCGGGGACCACCAGCACCGACCCGTCGCAGGTGGGGTCGAAGGTGAAGCTGCCGAACGCGACCGGGCCCGAGCCCAGTACCCGCACCTGGTCGTCCACCGCGGCCCGGTCGAACAGCTCACGCAGCCACTTCTCGCCCGCGGTGAACATGTCCTCACCGGCCGGCAGGGTGATCCGGGCGGCTTCGCCCCAGCCCACCATGCCCTCGCCGTGCCGGATCCAGGCCAGCGCGGCCGGCCCGGGCAGCCGGGCCACCAGATCGCCCGGATCGGCGACCGCGACGCTGCGCACCGCCAGCCGGTCTGCCGCCAACTGGTGCTGCTGACCGCGGCCGTCTTCCACGCCTGCCAACTTTACGTGGCTCCGGCCGCAGGGCTGGCCGCCGGGGGAGGCGCCCGGCCGCAGGGACTGCCGCCGGGGGAGGCGCGGAGCCGTCAAGGGGCAACGCCGCCGGCCTGGCTAGCGGGCGGCTAGCCGGGCACCGGCCGGCGGGGCCGGCCGTCACAAGAGCGTGAGCTGGACCGGAGCGACAGCCTGGCCGGCCGGGCGGGCCGGGGCGCTGGCGAACCGGGACGCAGCGGGCCGGCGACGGGCCGCCCGGCCGCTGCCTGACCGCTGGTTAGCCGCCTGCTGGCCGACCCGGTACTGGCGGGCAAGCGCCCGGACCTGCTCAGTCACCTGCTGCTGGTAGGCCCGCGGTGCGTAGGCGCCGCTCCCGTACAGCGCCTGGTAGCGGGGGACCAGGTCCGGGTGGTGCTCGCCGAGCCAGCGGCCGAACCACTCCCGCGCCCCCGGCCGCAGATGCAGCACGATCGGGCTGACCGAGGTGGCACCCGCGGCCGCGATCTGCCGCATGGTAGCGGCCAGCTGGGCGGGGGAGTCGGACAGGAACGGCACGACCGGACCCATCAGCACCGCGCAGCCCAGCCCGCGGGCGGTGAGCGCGGCGCACACGTCCAGCCTGCGGCGCGGGCTGGGGGTGCCGGGCTCCAGTACCCGCCACAGATCCTCGTCCACACTGCCGACCGAGACCGCCAGCCCCACGTCGGTCACCTCGGCCGCCGCCGCCAGCAGGTCGGCGTCCCGCAGGATCAGCGTGCCCTTGGTCAGGATCGAGAACGGGTTGGCGGCGTCCCGCAGCGCGGCCAGAATGCCCGGCATGAGCTGGTAGCGCCCCTCGGCGCGCTGATAGCAGTCCACGTTCGTGCCCATCGCGATGTGCTCGCCCTGCCACCGGGGTCCGGCCAGCTCGGCCCGGACCCGCTCCGGCGCGTTGACCTTGACCACGATCTTGGAGTCGAAGTCGTGCCCGGCGTCCAGGTCCAGGTAGGTATGCGACTGGCGGGCGAAGCAGTTGTGGCTGACCACACCGTCGGCGATGAAGTCGCCGGTGCCGGTGGTGATGTCGAACATGGGCACGTCCAGCCCGAGAGGCCGGATGGACTCCACACCGAGATGAGCGTCGCTCTTGATGGCCACCCCCTCGATCGTGCGCTTGCGGGTGATCGCCGGATCCGTGGTGTGGAAGAACCGCAGCGCTTCGGCCAGCCCGCCGCGCAGCCGGATGACCCGCGGTCCGTTGGCTCGGCTGGCGGGCTCGACAGCAGCGGTGAATCCCAGGGAGTACAGATGGGCCAGGGTCCAGCCGGTGATGGCCGGGTCGGTGTTGCCGATCCGCAGGATGCCCCGGCTGTAGCTGCCCGCCGCGTCGAATATCCCGGCCAGGAAGCCTTTCGCCCATTCCAGGCTGGGCGAGGTGGGCCAGCGTGTCAGCCACTGGATGAAACGCACCTGATCGCGGGCCGCAGTGCGGATGGCCATCATCCGGCGGCGGGACGCGCTGGCCTCGGCGAACGTGAACGTGTGCGTCCCCACGCCCGTATCCGACAGGTACTGCCTCGTCCGGTTAAGGGCTTCGGTGTCGGTGAGGGCCAGCCGGAAGGAATGGATCTCCCCATGGCGGTAGGCGTACACCCCGAGGCTGCCGTCGCCGCGGATCATGCCGCACAGATAGCCACGCCGGTACTCGGCGCAATCCTTGGGCTGGTCCGCGAAACCGCCCACCCCCATCAGCTTGCTGCCGGTGGTCAGCTGCGGTCTGCGCACTGCCCCGTGCTCCCGGCCGGTGACATACTGCCAGCCGCGGTCGCTCAGGAAGCGGTGATCTCCGCTGGCGACCAGGCTGGTGCCATCCGTCAGTGTGATCAGGTACGCAGGTTTCACGGTCTGCCAGTGGGCCAGCACGGTTGTCCGGGTGTAGCGGCGGCAGGCACCGCGCCGTACCGTGCCGTAGACAGCATCGCCGGCCCGCAGGTCGGCGATGGGCCGGTTGCGGCCGTCGGCCATCAGGACCGGTGTCTCGCCCCCGAGGCAATAAACGCACGAATGCGAGCAGCCTCGGTAGGGGTTGATGGTCCAGCGGAACGGCACCCGGGAGGCCTCGGGCACCCGGTTGATCACGGACCTGGCGTGCACTTCGAAGAAGGTCATGCCGCGGAAGCCGGGCGTGCCGAAGGTGCGGGCCACCGCGTCCCGCTCAAACAGCGCGGGTGCGGCAGGACCGCCGGAGATCCGGATGGCATCCCAGCGCACGAGCAGCAAAATAGAACACCAGTTCGCTACTGTCAAACATCTGTTCGAGCTATGCTCGGCGCAGAGGCGATGGGCGGGCCATGGCTAAAAGGCGCGCGGCTGGGGATAGTAGTTGCATTCACCCCGGCGGGGATGTGGGAGGTGGCGCCATGGCGCTGTCGATGGATGAGGAACGCATCCTCGCCGAGATCGAGCAGCGGCTCGCCAGGACCGAGCCGGCCCTCGCGGCCAGGCTGGCCTCGTTCGGCCGCCCAGGCCCCCGCGCGCTGCTGCGCTCGCCCCGCATCCGGATGCTCGCATCGTGTGCTGTGCTGGTCGTGATCACCGTGGTCTCGCTGGCCGTCTATGCGCTGCTGCCGCTGCGGGTCATGCCCGCGCGCGGCACGGGCGGGCGGTCGACGTCCGCGCCCCGGCATCCCGCTCTGAGCGCGGCGCACCGGCAGTCCCCGGCGCGGCTGGCCAGCCCGCAGCCCTC
Organism: uncultured Actinomycetes bacterium; assembly: GCA_963837105.1. Taxonomy (GTDB): domain Bacteria; phylum Actinomycetota; class Actinomycetes; order Streptosporangiales; family Streptosporangiaceae; genus UBA9676. The sequence continues at coordinate 130,863 of CAWIMG010000028.1, forward strand.
GTCCCCGGCGGCGACCCCGTTCCGGTAGCGGTCAGGCCTCCCGCCACAGTTGCAGCAGGTACTGCTCGCGGCCTTCCAGCGCCCTGCGCGCCTGCTGGAACTCGTCACTGAGCGGGTCCACGCCGCGCCCGAACAGTTCGTTATACAGCCGCTCGACCTCGCGCCGGTTGCGGGCGAAGACCCGGATGACGTAGTTGCCGACGCCGCCCGCCAGCTGCAGCCGGTCCACCGCCCGGCCGGCTGAGCCCATGTCAATACTGAGCGCACCGCGCAGGTAAATAACGGCTTTGGCCTCGTCTTCCCAGTTCTCGCCGAACGGCGGCGGTGCCATATCCCATTCTTCCAGGAAGAGCCGGACCCCGATGTGCTCCTGGAGGCTGGCCACCCACATCTGCTCACGGTTCACGCTGATGAGCGCGCCGAGCGGTGGCATCGGGCCGCCCGGGGCATCGGGGTCCACGGTGGAATCGTGCACCCGGAACATTCGCCGGTCCGGGAACACCGGGATCTCCAGCCGGATCACCCTGCGGCTCACATGCACTCCCTAGCCATTGCCTCCATACCAGGATGCTCCGCGGGACGCCGGATAGCTGAAGATTTCACCGACAAGGCACACCCCAGCACTGTTTGTCACGCCGGAAACCGGCAGCCGCCCGGCTGGTTTCACAGGCCCCGCTCGGTCAGTTCCGCCCAGAGTGCGGCGTACTGCCGGGCCGCCGTGCTGCGCGGCGCGAAGGCGGTTACCGGGGCGCGTTCCACCGACATCCGCTCGATCAGCGACAGCGCCGGGATGACCGTCCGCGCCACATCGGGCCGCTCGGCCGGCAGCTGCTCGGCGATCTCCCGGTGCAGCCGCTTCCGGCGGTCGATCATGGAGCAGAACGCCAGCACCTTCGGCCGGTGCCCGTCGAAGCCGGAGATGAACTCCGCGAGCTGGTCGAGTGTCCGCACCGACAGCGTGGTCGGGATGAGCGGCACCAGCAGCACATCGGCGGCGTGCAGCACGCTCTCCGACAGCAGCGAGATGCTGGGCGGGCAGTCGAGGACGACCAGGTCGTATTCGCGGGCGAGCGGGCGCAGCAGCCGGGCCAGCCGCTGAGTCGGCTTCTTGGTGGCATCCAGGATCAGATCCAGGTTCCGGTAGGTGAAATCGGCGGGGAGCAGGTCCAGCCGCTCGAAGTCGGTGCCCTTGATGGCCGCATCCAGTTCCCGGCTGCCCTTGATCAGGGCCGCCCCACCGCCTTTGACCCGGGGCCGGACCCGGAGCAGGAAAGTGGCGGCAGCCTGCGGGTCCAGATCCCACAGCAGCACCCGCCGGCCATCGCGGGCGGCCAGGTGGGCGATGTTGACCGCGGTGGAGGTCTTACCGACGCCGCCCTTGATGTTGTAGCTGGCGAGAATCTTCATGCCGGCGCTCCCGCGGTGAGTGCCTGGAACCGCTGCTGGTTGGCGACACTGGCGAAATCGGCGAACCGGGCCGCGAACTCGTCCCTGGCCCGCTGTTCACGCCCGGCGATCTGGCCCGCCAGCTCGCCCATCGCCAGCAGTGCGGTGGCAGGCACCTGCCGGTCGGCCCGCATCTGGTCGGCGAACATCCGCAGCTCGTGCAGCTGCACCTGGCAGTCCTGGTATTCACCCAGGCAGTCCTGCAGGCCCTTCAGGTCCCGGACGGACTGCCGGTGAATCGCCGGATCGTACAGGGAGGCGAAGAATTCCAGCAGGTAGCGCAGTTCCTTGCCGCGCTTGCGGAGGTCATGCAGGCGCTCCGGCGGTGAGTCAGGCACGATCAGCGCCCCGGGCCGCAGCACCCGCTGATGGGCGCGCCGGATCCGCTCGGCGGCGAGCTGCCCGGCGGCCGGCCCGCGCCGGGGCGCGCGCTGCCGGGCCAGGTCGTCGCGCCAGGCCCGGAGCAGGCCGGAGAACCGCCGGCTGCGCAGCACCTGCACCAGTGCCGCCCGCTCGATCTCGCGCTGGCGGCACAGATGGGCGTGGAACGGCTCGAGCTCGGCCGGTGCGGCCGCCTGCAGCCCGTCCGCCGCCGGCTGGTAGCCGAGCAGGTAGACGTCCAGGTCGCGGACCGGGGTGGTGGTGTCGCCCAGCCACTTGAACTCGCTTGCATACCGCTGCTGGGTCCCCGTGGTGAGCACGTCGCCGCACAGCTTGAGCGCTGACCGGGTGCGGCGGACAGCGACCCGCAGGTCATGCAGGAACTCGGTGTCGGTGTCGCGGACCGTGCCCGGCACATTGGCCTGCAGGGTAGCCGTCAGCTGGAGCAGCACCTCGGTCACCGCCCGGCGGGCGGGCATCGCCGCGGTCAGCTGCACGTCGACCTTCCCGGTGTAGTCGCCGGGCCGGCGGCCGGTGGCGGCCAGCGCGGTCTCCATGGCCGAGCATCCCGCCGGGGTGAGGCCAGCGGTTTGTGCCAGCGTCCGGACGATCCGGTCGGTCTGTGCCTGATAGCCCCGGATCGTGGTGACCGAAAGGCGGGCCGGCAATGGCGCCGGGGCCGGGCCGGGCACCGCCAGCTGGGTGACCGTCAGCAGCGCGATCGTCTTGAGATCGTCGTTGAGCACCCGCAACTGCCGCGCGGTGCTGGTGGCCCGGGCGACCGGCAGCAGGGCACGCACCCAGGCCAGGCCCGTCAGCCGGTCCCGCAACGGGCCCGCCGGCAGCGCGCCGGCCAGCGCGGGCCAGCGGATGGAACTGGCCGCGACCGTCAGCGGCTCGCCCTCGCCGCTGCTGAGCAGGTAGTCACTGAGCCGGGAGCCGGTGCGGTGCTCGAGAGTGAAACCGGCCTGGTACAGCCGCCAGTCGAAGGTGTCCAGCCACGTCTGCCGGAGTGTCCGGGGGCGTCCGCTGGGTGCCAGAGACAGACGTGGCGCGAGCCGTGCCCGCACCACATCAACTGGGGACCGGCCATCATCACCAGTCAGCACGAATTCTTGCGAGCTGGCCTCCGCAGCTGAGAGTTAAGCCGCCATTGGGTGGGATTTCAGCTTAACGATGATGCTGGCTCATTATGCCGGGTAACGGCCGGGTTCCCAGCGCCGGGCATGCCCTAGTGTGAGGCGGTGACTGAGTCCGCCCCAGCGCTCAATGACCCGTTCGCCGTGCTGGCCGGCCCACTGGCCGCCACCACCCGGATGCGGTTGCAGGTGGTGTCAAGCGACCGGATCAGCCCGGCCATGCAGCGGCTGGTGCTGACCGCGCCAGAACTGGCCAGCCTGGAACACCAGCCGGGCCAGGATCTGATGCTGATGGTCGGGGTGGCGGGGGACCGGCCGGTCCGCCGCCGGTACACGATCGCCGGCCTCGACCGCGGGCAGCGGCTGGTCATCGTGGACGTGGTCCGGCATAGCGACGGCCCGGGCGAGCGCTGGGTCGCCGGCGCCCGGCCAGGTGATCAAGTGGAGGGCATCGGCCCGCGGGGCAAGATCTTCCTCAACCCGGCCGCCGACTGGCATCTGTTCGCCGGCGACGAGTCGGCACTGCCAGCGTTCTTCGCCATGGCGGGCGCGCTGACCGCCGGGGCCCGCGCGCTGCTGATCATCGAGATTCCGGGCAGCGCGGATGAGCGGGAACTGGTCACCGCCGCGGACGCGGCGCTGACCTGGCTGCCCCGGGACGGCCAGCCCGCGGGTGAGCCCGGGCGGCTGATCGCCGCCGCCACCGCCGCCGTGCTGCCGCCCGGCCGCGGGCACGCCTACCTGGCCGGGGAGGCCAGGGTAGTGCTGGCCCTGCGGGAGGCACTGGCCGCGCGCGGGATGGCGGCGGAGCAGATGTCGCCGAAGGCCTACTGGGGCCGCGGCCGGGCCAACGCGGAACACGGTGAGCCCGCCAGGGACAGCTGACCCGGGCGGTCAGCCGGAACGGGCATAGCGCAGCGAGCGCGGGCAGGGCTGGTCAGCCGCAGCCGCACGCGCCTCCACAGCAGCCACCGCCGGGACCGGCCTGCCCGCTGGCCTCGGCCCGGCCGCCGACCGCCACGGTGGACAGCAGCTTGACCGTGTCGTCGTGGCCCTGCGGGCATGGGCAGGGATCGCTGGCCTCCGCCATCGGCCGGCTGCGCTCGAAGGTGGCCCCGCAGGCCCGGCAGCGGTACTCATAACGTGGCACGGCTGCAGCCTACGTCACGCCACGGCAGGTGTCAGCGGAGCCGGGCCCGCCGCTCAGTCGTGCCCGCGGGCCACCACCGCCCGTTCGGCCGGAGCCGTGGTGGCCCGGGCCGTAACGGCCATAGCCGCAGTGGCCGTTGCCGGGGCGGTGGCCGGAGCCGGGGCCGTGGCGGCAGCCTGCCCGCTCTGGCCCGCGCCGTCCGGCGCGTCGTAGTAGAACTGGCCGCCCCGCAGCAGCGAGACTGCGGCCCCGATCAGGGACATGGCCGCCGCCGCGGTGAACACGATGATCAGCCCGTGATGGAACGGCCCGGCGATCAGCAGCGGGAAGAACTCGTGCCCGGTCAGTACCGCGGCCCGGCCCGGCGGCAGCGACGCCAGCACCCCGGTCGGGCCGAGCAGGTGCTGGACCGGGTTGTAGCCGAGCAGGGCCGCGAACACCGTGCTGACCGGCGGCAGGTGGCTTATCTGGGTGGCGGCCGCCAGCGGCACCCCATGCGCGTGCAGGCCGCGGGCCAGGGTGCGGGGCAACGTGGCGGCCAGCCCGATGATCAGCAGCGAGAAGAAGATGCCGATGGACAGGGACATGCCCGAGTTCTGGAAGGTGGCCCGCATGCCGGACGCGGATCCGCGGTGCCGGGCCGGCACGCTGCTCATGATCGCGGAGGTGTTGGGGGAGGCGAACAGCCCGGAGCCAATCCCGTTGCAGAAGATGATCAGCGCGAACGCCCAGTACGGGAAGTCGACCGGGAGCAGCATCAGGCCGACGAACGCGCAGGCGGCGACCAGCAGGCCGGCGGTGGCGAACGGGCGCGGGCCGTACCGGTCGGACAGGTAGCCCGACACCGGCCCGGCCAGCAGGAACCCGGTCGTCAGCGGCAGCATGTAGATGCCCGCCCAGAGCGGGGTGTCCGCGAAGTTGTACCCGTGCAGCGGCAGCCAGATCCCGGCCAGCCAGATCACCAGCATGAACTGGAGCCCGCCGCGGGCGATCGAGCCGAGCAGGCTGGCCGCGTTGCCGGCCGCGAACGCCCGGATCCGGAACAGCCCCATGCTGAACATGGGCTCGGCGATCTTGGTCTCGATGATGCCGAACACGATCAGCAGCACCACACCGGCCGCCAGCCCGCCGACTACCCACGGGTTGGTCCAGCCGGTCGCGTGCCCGCCGTAGGGCTGGATGCCGTGGGTGATGGCGGCCAGCAGCACCCCGGCGCCGAGCGCGAAGGTGATGTTGCCCGCCCAGTCGATCCGGGCCCGCCGGGTGGAGGCGATCTCCCGCAGGCTCAGGTAGGACCAGATGGTGCCTATCACGCCGATCGGGACGTTCACCCAGAAAACCGCCCGCCACCACCACGCGGCGAGCAGTCCGCCCAGCAGCAGCCCGACGAACTGGCCGGCGATGCCGGCGATCTGGTTGATGCCGAGCGCCATGCCGCGCTGGCGGGCGGGGAACGCGTCGGTCAGGATCGCGGCCGCGTTGGCCATGAGCATGGCGCCGCCGACCGCCTGCACCAGCCGCCAGGCGATCAGCCAGATGGCTCCCGGCGGGCCGGTGTAGGGGTCCAGCGAGAGCGCGATGGAGGCCAGCGTGAAGACCACGAAGCCCAGGTTGTAGATGCGGACCCGGCCGTACATGTCGCCCAGCCGGCCCAGGGTCACCACCAGCACCGCTGTCACCAGCAGATAGCCCATGATCATCCAGAGCAGGAAGGTGATGTTGCCCGGGGCCAGCGGGTTCAGGTGGATGCCGCGGAAGATGGCGGGCATGGCGATGATGACGATCGTGGCGTCGATGGTCGCCATCGTGATGGACAGCGTGGTGTTGGACAGCGCCACCCACTTGTACCGGCCGCCGGGGGCCGCACGCTGAGCATGCTCTACCCGCACGCTAACCGAGCCTACCCGATACTTGCTTGATAGCAACTACCTAGTCGGCCGCGGCCAGGGCCTCAGATCGTGCCGCGCACCATCCCGATCAGGCGGTCCAGCACGGCGCCATCGCTGACGCGCAGCCCATCATGCTCGTACTCGCTGGTCACCCAGGCCCGCAGGCCGCCGATCGCCTGGCTGGTCGGTACCGACAGCTCAGCCGGCACGTACATGTCGTGGAAGTACACCGCCGCCGCCACCGGTACCTGGTTGGCCGCGAGCTGGGCCGGGTCATACAGGGCGGGCCAGGCCGCCCGGGCGGCCAGTACCTCCGCCGCGTCCCGGAGCGGCCGCAGCGCCGGGTCCAGCCCGAACAGCCAGGGGTAGATCATCTCCCCGGTGAACAGCAGCGGTGCGTCGCCAGCCACCGCCGCCGCCGGGTCGAACTCAGCGAACTCGGCCCGGACCCGGTGCGCCGCCCACCGGGTGGCCGCGCCCTGCGCGTAGCAGGCCTCGTGCAGCACCGCGTACAGCGGGGCGGCGGCGAAACTGAGCCGGGGCAGCACCGCGTGCAGGAAGGCGTCCGACAGCTCGCTGCCCGCGAACGGGTTCTCCAGCAGGTAGTGCAGCTCGTCACTGCCGGTGCTCTGGCCGAGCAGGTGGCCGAGCAGCTGGAACCACTCGACGGTCAGCTGCCCGCCGCCGGGCAGCAGCACCTGGTGGTCCCGCAGGTGCCGGGCCACCCGCTGCGCCTGCCCGGCGTCGCCCGGGTAGCGGCGGTAGTGCTCGCGGACCCGGGCCGCCACCTTGCCGTAGGTGATCCGGTAGAGGTCGTCGGCGGTGCTGGCCAGGCCGGGCAGGCCGCCGGCGATGAACGCCTCCCGCAGGCCCTCCGGGGCCAGCGACAGGTAGCTCACGGCGCAGAATCCGCCGAAGCTCTGGCCGAGCACGCTCCATGGCTCACCGCCGGCCAGGGCCAGCCGGACCAGTTCGGCGTCGCGCACGATGGCGTCCGCCCGGAAGTGGGCGAGATAGGCCGCCTGCGCCGCGGCGCTGCCGAAACGGGCCAGCGTCTGCCGGGTGGCCGGGCTGGACCGGCCGGTGCCCCGCTGGTCGAGCAGCAGCACCCGGTAGTCGGCCAGCGCCCGGCCCAGCCAGCTGTCCCTGCCATGCGGCCGCGGGCTGCCGAAACCCGGGCCGCCCTGCAGGAACACGAGCCAGGGCAGCGGTCCCGCATCCGGTGCGGCCACTTCCCGGCCGAAGATCTCGATCTGCTCGCCGTCTGGCCGGTCATGGTCGAGCGGGACGGTGAAGACATGGTCGGTGAGCACCGTGCCGCGCTGGCGGTAGCTGGTCATCTCAGTTGAACAAGATAGTGCTGCCGCCGGTCTGCGGGTTGGTCGGCTGGGCGAGCACCGAGACCGGCCCGGCCCGGGCGAAGACCAGGGTGAGCCGGACGTCCCGGCTGCCGTGGATGCGGCCGGTGCTGGTGATCAGCAGGTGGTAGCCGTCGGGTTTCAGCGCCACCGTGGAGTGGGCCGGGATGGGGATGGCGGAGATGGTGTGCATGCCGGTGCCGCCCGGCCGGTCCGGGGCACGCAGCACGACGTGCCCGCCCACGCTGATCCGGGCCGCCACCAGCCGGTCCGCGCTGCCGCCACCGTTGCTGATGCTCACGTAGGCAACCGTGGTGCCAGCCTGGGGGACCGGCAGGTAGGCGCTGCTGAGGCTGATCTGCACGGCCAGCGCCGGCCGCTGGCCGCCGCATCCGGCCAGCGCCAGCGCGGTGGCCACGGCGATGCCGGCAGCCACGGCCCAGGCCGTGGCTGGTGCCCGCCGCCGTGCCGTCGCCAGCATGACCCCATGCTAGGAGAAGTCCCGCAGGCTCGGCCAAGCGGTCCGCCACGGCCGGCGCAGGCCGCTGGCCTCGTCGATGACCGCGCCCTGCTCGTCGTCACTGACCTGCAGGCCGTTGCGGAACACCGCGACCTGCCGGATATGCCGGAACAGCCGCCGCAGCAGCGCCGGGTCCATGTTCACCGCGATGACCGAGCTGTCCCTGGCCGGTGGCGGGCCCCAGAACCACAGGCTGTTGCTGCCGCTGAAGGCCGGTGGCAGTCCGGCCGCGGGCCCATACCGGTCGATCGCGCCGGCTTCGCCGTAGTTGCCGGCCAGGATCGCGGTGGTGGCCCGCTGGCCCGGCGGCAGCGCGTGGTACAGCCGGGCGACCAGCCCGACCTGCTGCGACCAGCCGATGGTCTCGGCCAGGTCGTAGTTGATCCGCTGGAGCGGGACGGTGGCCAGCACCCTGGCCGGCAGCACCGGCAGCGCGATCGGCAGCGTCACCGCGGTGGAGGCGGCCAGCAGCGCGACCGCCGCCGCCTGCCGTGCCCGCCGCCCGGCGAGCCAGCCCGCCACCGGCAGCGAGCCGGCCGCGAACAGGAAGGTGAACACCCCGCCGCCGTAGTACGGCTTGCCACCGGCGGCGAAGAACACGGCGAGCACGATCAGGGCGGCGATCCCGGCCGGGCGGTACCGGCGGGCGGCCGGATCGCGCAGGCACCACCACAGCCCGGCCAGCCAGACCGGGGTGAGCGCGAGCCCGGTGTACAGGAGCTGGGCCGGCCAGTACACCGCGATGTTGTGGCCCGCCTGCCCGTGCAGGGCGTCGAACACGGCCAGGTTCGGCCAGCCATGACTGGCCTGCCAGATCACGTCCGGGCTGGCCAGCGCCGCCGCCAGCACGGCCCCGGCGCATGCATAACGGCTGCGCAGCAGGGCCCGGGCCGGGGTGAGCAGGCAGCCGGCCAGCACCGCCGCGGCCAGCACGCCGATCGTCCATTTCGCGCTGCCGCCCACGCCCACGCAGGCACCGATGGCCAGCCACCAGCGTGGCTCGCCCGACCGGAGGAGCCGCAGCAGCAGGTACCAGCCCAGCGCCCAGAAGGCGAAGTCGAGGGTGGTGGTGGTGAACAGGTGGCTGGCCGCCAGGTACTCGCCGCAGCAGGCGGTGGCCAGCGCGGCGATCAGCTGGGCCGGCCGCCCGCCGCCGAGCAGCCTGCTCATGGCGGCGGTCAGGCACACCATCGCGGCCAGCAGCAGCGCGGGGAGCAGCCGCAGCCCGGCCAGCGTGCCGCCGGTGAGCGCGGCCATCGCCCGCGCGGCCAGCGGGGTGAGGGCAGGCTGGTCCACGTAGCCGAGGGCCGGGTGCTGCCCGGCCTGCAGGAAGTACAGCTCGTCGCGGTGGTACCCATACCGGGCGCTGACTGCCATCTCCACCGCGCAGGCGGCGGCGGCGATCACGGTGATGGCCAGCGGGGCCGGCCGCGGCAGCGGGCCGGCGGTGCGGGCGGGCAGGTGGGCCAGCAGCGAGTCAGCGGACATGAGCCGATCGTGCCGCCGCCGGGCCGGTGGCCACATCGGGCGCGAGGACGATGTCGGCGGATCATCCGCGCGGCCGATCCAGCGCGGCGCGGCGCGGTCTTACGATCGGGTGGTGAAGAGGCTGGCGCTGGCGGTGACGCGGCTGCCCGCGTGGGTGCAGGACCTTGCCCTGGCGCTCGCCCTGACCGTGGCCAACGTGGCCACGCTGCTGTTCTACCGCGCCCAGCTGCACCCGTTCTGGCTGGCACTGACCCTGGTGGTGCTGGAGACGCTGCCGCTCGCGTTGCGGCGGCGGTGGCCGGCCGCCACCTTCGTGGCGGCCGGCCTGCCCCGGACCATCTACGACTCGCTCGGCCTGGGTTTCGCGCCGCTGCCGCTGGCGCAGGCGATCGCGTATTTCACCGTGATCGAGCGCAGCCGCCGGCCGTCCGCCGGATCCTCACCGTGCTGCTGGTGCTGGGCATCCTCAGGTCGCAGTTCCTGCTGCCCGGTCACAGCCAGCCCTATGACTTCACGGTGGTCTCGCTGATCTTCATCACCGCGGGCATGGCGGGAGTGCTCAGCCGCACCCGGCAGGCATATCTGGCCGAGGTGGAGGCCCGGGCAGCCGTGGCGGAGGCGCAGCGGGACCGGGCCACGGCCGCGGCGGCGGCGGCGGAGCGGACCCGGATCGCCCGGGAACTGCACGACGTGGTCGCCCACCACGTGAGCCTGATGGCGGTGCAGGCGGAAGCGGCTGGCGCGCTGCTGCCGGACCGGCCGGTGGCGGCGGCCCGGTCGGTGGAGGTGATCGGTGCCACCGCCCGGGCCGCGCTGACCGAGCTGCGGCGGCTGCTCGGGGTGCTGCGCGGCCCCGCACCGGACCCGGAAACCAGCCCGCCGGTGTCGCTGGCCGGGCTGGGCACGGTGCTGGACCAGGTCCGCCAGGCGGGCCTGGCGGTCGAGCTGACGGTGACCGGGGCGGCCGCCGAGCTCAGCCCCGGCACCGACCTGACCGCCTACCGGATCGTCCAGGAGGCACTGACCAACAGCCTGCGCCACGCCCAGGCCACCCGGGCCGAGGTGACGCTGGCCTACGAGCCGGGCTTTGTCACCGTCCGGGTGACCGACGATGGGCCCGGCGCCGCCGCGGCCAGCGCGGCAGCGCCGAACGGCGACGGCGGGTTCGGGCTGGCCGGCATCGCCGAGCGGGTCGCCTCCTGCGGCGGCTCGCTGACGGTGGGCCCGGCTGGCCGTGGTTTCGCGGTGACCGCCCGGCTGCCGGCGTCATGACCGGCGGCGACCGCCCGATCCGGGTGCTGGTGGTGGACGACCAGGAACTGGTCCGGGCTGGCTTTTGCGTCATCCTGGCCGCGGCCGACGGGATCGAGGTGGCCGGGGAGGCGGGCAACGGCGCGGACGCGGTGGCGCTGGCGCGGTCCGAGGCACCCGACGTGGTGCTGATGGACATCCGGATGCCGGGCATGGACGGGCTCGCGGCCACCAGGCTGATCGCCGGGACCGGCGACCCCAGCCCGAAGGTGGTCATGCTGACCACCTTCGGGCTCGACGAGTACGTGTACGCGGCACTGCGGGCCGGGGCCAGCGGCTTTCTGCTCAAGGACGCCCCCCGGCACGACCTGATCGCGGCCGTCCGGGCGGCCGCGGCCGGGGACGCGCTGCTGGCGCCCTCGGTGACCCGGATGCTGATCGAGGCGTTCACCCGCAAGCCGCCGGCCAGGGCGCCGTCGCCGGCCGCGCTGGCCTCGCTGACCAGCCGGGAACGCGACATCCTGCGGCTGATCGCCCGGGGCCGCAGCAACGCCGAGATCGCCGGTGACCTGGTGGTGAGCGAGGCGACGGTGAAGACCCACGTCGGCCACGTGCTGGCCAAGCTTGGCCTGCGCGACCGGGTGCAGGCGGTGATCCTGGCGTACGAGACGCAGATGGTGGTCCCGGGCGAGGACTAGCGCCTGCCGTCAGCCGCGGACGATGGCCGTGCCGAGCAGGCCGAGTGGCGGCGAGCCGAGCGCCAGCAGGGCCGCGTGGAACCGCTGGAGGCTGAACCCGGCTCCCCACTGCTGCCTGGCCTGGTCACGCAGGTCCATGATCACCAGCTTGCCCCAGGTGTAACGGCCGTAGGTCGGGTCGAAGGTGGCCCGCCGGGCCTCGGACAGTGCCGCCGGGCCGGCCAGGTGGGTGTCGGACGCGAATCGCCGCGCCCCCTCCTGCACCGTCATGCCCGCGGTGTGGACGCCGATCGCGCAGGCCAGCCTGGTCACCCGGACCAGCGCCTCCAGCCACACGCCGATCTCGAAGCGGGGATCATCGGCGCAGAACCCTTCCTCCACGCACAGTTCCTCGGCGTAGTGTGCCCACCCTTCCACGAACGCCTCCGAGTGCAGCACCCGCCGGACCGGCGTGGCCGCCCGGCGCAGGGCCCGGCCGTGCGAGAAATGCCCGGGCGCGACCTCGTGCACGGTGATCCCGGGCAGCGTGGTGGCACTAAACACCTCCAGCCATTCCGCCGCCTGCTGGGCCGGCCAGGACTCATCCGGCGGGGTGATGTAGTACCACGACGGGCCCTCCGGCTCACCCGGTGCGGCGGTGGACATCATTGCCATCGCCCACCGCCGGGACTCTGGAGCCGGGCCGACCAGGCATTCGCCATCGTGGTACGGCACCAGATCCCGCTCCCGGGTGAACGCGATCGCGCGCTGCGTCCAGTCCCGGGCGGCGTCGATGACCCCGCCCGCGTCGGGGTGGTCACGGACCAGTTCGGCGGCCAGTTCCAGCGGCTGCCGACCCGGCTCGATCCGGGCGCAGCTGGCGGCCAGCCGGTCCCGGAGCCGGTCGCGCTCGGCGTCGGCCCGCTCGGCCAGCCGGCCGAGGTCGACCTCCAGCCGCTGGGGGGCACCCATCAGCACGGTCAGGGCCGTGGCGCCCAGGGCAGGGTCCGGTGGCCCGGATCTGGCCGCGGTGGCGATGGCGGCGACCAGCCGCTGGTGAGCCGCCCGGGCGGCGGCGGCGGCCGGCGGTGCGTCCGCCGGGATGCCGGCCGCCAGGCCCTTGATCCCGTCCAGCAGGGCCGCCGCGACCGGCGCGCTCACCTGGTCGAGCGCGGTGATGGCGGCGTCAATGGCCTGCGGCCAGCGGGACAGGTGGGTGAGCCGGGCCCGGTCCCGGTCGGCCCGCGGCGCGTAATCGCGGTCGTAGCACGCCAGGTCCAGGCCGAACAGGTGCGGCAGCGGGTTCTTCCGGTGCAGTTCCAGTTCCCCGAACACGATCCGCGCCTGGTCCTCGAACGCGGCCAGGTGGGCCTCGTCGTGCACGTCCTGCAGGGTCTCGCCGGTCCCGGCGGCGGACGCCAGCTCGGCCAGGGCGGACCGCACCCCATCCGGTGAGAGATCCTGGATCACACCGTCGTACTCGTGCCGCCCGCTGTACTCGCGCGAATCGGCGACGTTCAGGTCGCACACCGCACGCAGGCGGGGCGATAGCTCATCGGTCATGGACCCGACCGTATCGTGGCGGCGGGGCCATCCAGGGAAGGAGCGCGCCATGATGCCGCAGGGGTTGACGTTCACCACCCGGCCGCAGCTGGCGGGCACCTTCGGGATGGTCGCCTCCACCCACTGGCTCGCCTCGGCGGCCGGGATGGCGGTGCTGGAAATGGGCGGCAACGCGTTCGACGCGGCGGTGGCGGCCGGGCTGGTGCTGCAGGTGGCCGAGCCGCACCTGAACGGCCCGGGCGGCGAGGTGCCGGTGATCGGCTACGACGCGGGCGAGGGCGAGGTTTTCGTGCTGGACGGCCAGGGGCCGGCTCCGGCGGCGGCCACCCCGCAGGCGTTTGGCCTGCTCGGGCTGGACCTGGTGCCCGGCAGCGGGCTGCTGGCCGCGTGCGTGCCGGCCGCGTTCGGCACCTGGCTGCTGCTGCTGGCCGCACACGGCCGGCTGCGGCTGCGCGAGGTGATGGGATACGCGATCGGCTATGCGCGGGACGGCTACCCGGTGCTGCCGGGGATCAGCGCGGGCATCGCGTCGGTGGCCGCCGCGTTCCGCGACCACTGGCCGACCTCCGCCGAGATCTACCTGGCCGATGGCGTGCCGGCCACCGGCACCCGGTTCGCCAACCCGGTGCTGGCGGACACCTACCAGCGGATCCTGGCGGAGGCGGAGGCCGCCGGGCCGGGCCGGGAGACACAGATCGAAGCCGCCCGGCGGGCCTTCTACGACGGGTTCGTGGCCGAGACGATCGGGGCCTACCTGGCCCGGGCGAAGGTGATGGACGTCACCGGCGAGCCGCACCGGGCACTGCTGGCCGCGGACGACCTGGCCCGCTGGCGGCCATCCAGCGAGCCGCCGGTCACCATCGGCTACGCCGGGCTCACCGTGTGCAAGACCGGTCCCTGGGGGCAGGGTCCGGTCTTCGGGCAGCAACTGGCGCTGCTGGCCGGGTTCGACCTGGCCGCGATGGCGCCCGGTGGCACCGAGTACATCCACACCGTGGTGGAGTGCGCGAAGCTCGCGTTCGCGGACCGGGAGGCCTGGTACGGCGACCCCCGGCAGGCCGATGTGCCGCTGGCGGCGTTGCTGTCGGCGGGCTACGCGGACGAGCGCCGCCGCCTGGTCGGCGGCCAGGCGTCACCGGACCTGCGGCCCGGCCACCCGGACGGGCGGGCGCCGCGGCTGCCCGGCTACGCGACCGGCGCGGTCCGGGTGCCCGCGGTGACCGGCGGCTGGACCGGCGAGCCGGTCACCACGCTGGCCGCCACCCGCCAGGCCGGCGACACCTGCCACCTGGATGTGGCCGACCGGTTCGGCAACGTGGTCACCGCCACCCCGAGCGGTGGCTGGCTGCAGAGCTCACCGGTGATCCCCGGGCTGGGGTTCTGCCTGGGCACCCGGGCGCAGATGTTCACGCTCACGCCCGGGCTGGCGAACACACTGGCGCCCGGCAAGCGGCCGCGGACCACCCTGTCGCCGACCCTGGTGCTGCGCGGGGATGAGCCGTACCTCGCGTTCGGCACCCCCGGCGGTGACCAGCAGGACCAGTGGACCCTGGGATTCTTCCTCAACCATGTGCAGTACGGCATGAACCTGCAGGAGGCGATCGACGCCCCCGCCTTCCATACCCGGCACTTTCCCTCGTCGTTCCACCCGCGGGAGTCCTTCCCGCTGGCGGTGGACGTGGAAGAGCGGGCCGGCCAGGCGGTGATCGCCGGGCTGGCCGGCCGGGGCCACCAGGTGACCGTCGCGCCCCCCTGGTCACTGGGCCGGGTCAGCGCCGTGGCCCGCGCGGACGGCTTCCTCTACGCGGCCGCCAACCCCCGCGGCATGCAGGGATACGCGGCCGGCCGGTAACGGCTAACCGCTCAGCCGGGCCAGCGCCGCCTCGGTCAGCTGGCCCGCGAAGACCGTCACCGCCCGGCCCGCCAGCAGCACCCGGTCCCCGTCGAGGCGGACCCGGATCGTGCCGCCGCGGGCCGAGGCCTGGTACCCGGTCAGGCTCTTCCGCCCGAGCCGGTCCGCCCAGTACGGGCCGAGGGTGCAGTGCGCGGAGCCGGTCACCGGGTCCTCGGCGATGCCGACCGCCGGGGCGAAGAACCGGGACACGAAGTCGGCACCGGGGCGGGACGCGGGCGCGGTCACGATGACCCCCCGGGTCTCCAGGCCGGCCAGCGCCACCGTGTCCGGCCGCAGCCCGGTGACCTCACTCTCCTGGCCGAGCACCACCATGATGTCGTCCTCACCAGCGCCGGTCCAGACAACGCTGGTGACGCCCAGAGCGGTCAGCAGCCCGGCCGGGGGCGGCGCCTGCTCGGCCGGGCGGGCGGGGAAGTCCAGCACCAGCAGGCCATCCTCACGGCGGGCGGTGAGCGGCCCGCTGACCGAATCGAACCGGACCGGCTCGGACGGGGGGACCAGCCCGGTCTCGTACAGGACGTGGGCACTGGCCAGGGTGGCATGCCCGCACAGGTCCACCTCGGCCACCGGGGTGAACCAGCGCAGGCCGTAGCCCGCGCCGCGGGGCTCGACGAAGGCGGTCTCGGACAGGTTCATCTCGCTGGCCACGGACTGCATCCAGGCCGGCCTGGCCGGCCCGGCGAGCAGGCAGACCGCGGCCGGGTTGCCGCCGAACACCTCGTCGGCGAAGGAATCCACCTGGAAAATTCGCATGCCCAAGCATACGAGCGGTCAGCCAGGCCCGAGCCCGGCCTGATAAGCGAGGATCACCAGGTGCACCCGGTCCCGGGCGTCCAGCTTGGTCAGCAGGTGGCCGACATGGGTCTTGGCGGTGGCCGGGCTGATCGCCAGCCGGTCCGCGATCTCGGCATTGGACAGCCCGCTGGCGATCAGCACCAGCACCTCCCGCTCGCGGGCGGTGATCGCGGTCATCGCGGCGGGCAGGCCGGTGCCCCCGCCCGGCAGGCCCGCGCCCGGCAGGCCCGTGCCCGCAAGGTCAGAGCCGGGCAGGCCCCGGCCGGCCGGGGCGGTGGCCGGGCGGCGCACGAACTCGGCCACGAGCCGCCGGGTCACGCTCGGCGCCAGCAGCGCGTCACCCGCGGCGACCACCCTGACCGCGGCGACCAGGTCGGCCGGGCTGGTGCTCTTCAGCAGGAAGCCACTGGCCCCGGCCCGCAGCGCCGCGTAGACGTACTCGTCGAGGTCGAACGTGGTCAGGATGAGCACCCGGCTGCCCGCGGCCCCGCCCGGCCCGGTGATCTGCCGGGTGGCCTCGATGCCGTCCATGACCGGCATCCGGACATCCATCAGCACCACGTCCGGCCGGGTCCGGCGGGCGGCCGCGACCGCGTCCGCACCGGTGCCGGCCTCGCCCACCACGGCCAGGCCGGGGGTGGCCGCGACGATGCCGCACAAGCCGGCCCGGACCAGGGCCTGGTCGTCGGCGACGACCACGCGGAGGGTCACCGGTTCCCGCCCGGCAGCGGAAACCGGGCCGCTACCCGGAATCCGTGGCCGGGCAGCGGGGTGGCGGTGAAGTCGCCGCCGCACAGGCTGACCCGCTCGGCCATCCCGGCGATGCCGTGGCCCTGGCCGTCGGCACCCGGGCTCGCTGCTGCCCGGCTGGCCGGGCCGCCCGGGTCGGTGATCTCCACCGCCAGCACGTCCTGGCCATAGTCGATGCTGACCTGGCAGGAGTCCGCGCCAGAGTGCTTGACCACGTTGGTGAGCGACTCCTGCACGATGCGGAACGCCGACAGATCCACCCCAGCCGGGATTGCCCGGGCCTGGCCGCTCTGCCTCACCTCCACCCGTACCCCGGCCCCGGCCGTGCCGGCCACCAGCCGGTCCAGGTCCGCCAGGCCCGCCGCGGGCGCCAGCGCGGCGGCCTGGCCAGGGTCACCCGGGGCGCTCCGCCGCAGCGCGGCCAGCATCCCCTGCATGTCCGTGAGCGCCTCCCTGGTCACCGTCTGGATCGCGGCCAGCGCGGACCGGGCCTGGCCGGGCTGGGTGTCGAACACGTACTCGGCGAAGCCCGCCTGCACCGCCGCCACGGTGAGGCTGTGTGCGACCACGTCGTGCAGTTCCCTGGCGATCCGCAGCCGCTCCTGCATCACCGCCGCATCCGCCACCTGCTGGCGCGACCGGGCCGCGTACGCCCGGCGCTGCCGGGCCATGTAGCCCGCCAGCCAGCACACCACCAGCACCAGGCCGGCCGCGAGCGCGTTGCCCGACCCGTGCCCGGCCGTGCGCAGGGTGACGCCCTGGATGGCCATCGTCAGCAGCGAGCCGGCCAGCCCGGCCAGCGCCAGCGGGCCCGGGCACGCCGCCGCCACCACGAAGAGCACCAGCGCCAGCGGGAGGAACGCGCCCGAGCTGATCTCCCCGCCCACCGCCAGCGTGGCGATGCAGCCGGCCAGCACCACCACCAGCGCGGCCAGCGGGTAACGGCGGCGGACGGCCACCGGTGCCGACACCCACACCGCCAGCAGCAGCGGCAGCCCGACGCCGGCATAACCACCGTTGACGTGCAGCAGGTAAACACCGCGTGGCCGGAACAGCACCGCGAAGGTCACGCCCGCGCAGCCGGCCGCCAGCAGGCAGTCGAGCGCCACCCAGATCCCGGGCCGGATGCGGCCGGCCTGCGGCGGGCGGGTGGTCACCCGTTCACGGTAACTCCACCGCGGCCCGGGCACGCCGGCCTGTGGTCCTACGACCACAGGCGGATGACAGCGGCAGGCCGGCCGCGCCAAGCTGGCTTGCGTGACCGAGATGGTGATCGACACCCGCGCGCTGACCAAGCGCTACCCGCGCGAGGTGATCGCGCTGGACGGCCTGACCGTCGCGTTCGCGCCCGGCATCACCGGGCTGATCGGCGCGAACGGGGCCGGCAAGTCCACCCTGATCAAGATCCTGCTCGGCCTGGTGACACCCACCAGCGGCCGGGCGAGCGTGCTCGGCCGCGACACCGCCACCAGCGGCGACTGGATCCGTGCCCACACCGGCTACATGCCCGAGCACGACTGCCTGCCGCCCGACGTCAGCGGCACCGAGTTCGTCACCCACCTGGGCCGGATGTCCGGCCTGCCGGCCACCGCCGCGCGTGAGCGTGCCGCCGAGTCGCTGCGGCACGTCGGCCTGTACGAGGAGCGGTACCGGCTGATCGGCGGTTACTCGACCGGCATGAAGCAGCGGGTCAAGCTCGCGCAGGCGCTGGTCGGCGATCCCCGGCTGCTGCTGCTGGACGAGCCGACCACCGGCCTGGACCCCGGCGGCCGGGTGGCGATGCTGGAACTGATCGCCCGGATCGGCGGCGAGTTCGGCATCTCCATCGTGATCTCCTCCCACCTGCTCGGCGAGGTGGAGCGGATCTGCGACCAGCTGGTGGCGCTGGAGGCCGGCGCGCTGCTGCTGGCCGACACGATCACCA
This sequence comes from uncultured Actinomycetes bacterium, assembly GCA_963837105.1. Classification (GTDB taxonomy): domain Bacteria; phylum Actinomycetota; class Actinomycetes; order Streptosporangiales; family Streptosporangiaceae; genus UBA9676. Next base: position 149,109 of record CAWIMG010000028.1, read on the forward strand.
GCTTCACCAGCACCCGCGAGGTGCTCACGGTCGAGGTGGACGAGGGCCTGCCGGAACTGGCCGCCGAACTCACCCGGCGCGGTGCCAGCTGCCAGCCGGAGGGCCGGGTGCTGCTGGTCCAGCTCGACGGTGAGGCAACGTACGACCTGATCCGGGACGCGATCGCGGATCTGGGCCTGCCGCTGAACCGGCTGGCGCAGCGCCGGCGGCGGGTGGAGGAACTGTTCGCCGATCACATGGAACTGGAGGCCACCCGATGACCGCCGGGGTAATCCACGACCTGGGCTACCAGCACTACGACGGGCCGCGGCTGGGCCTGGCCATCGCCCGCGCGCTGGCCTGGCACAGCCTGCGGTCCGCGTTCGGGCTCGGCCGCGGCGCCCGGGCCAAGATCGTGCCGGTGCTCACGTTCGTCATCATGTGCCTGCCGGCGGTGGTGAACGCGGTCACGGTCGCTGGCGGCCATGGCCGGCTGTTCCCCTACGACACCTACGTGTTCCGGCTGCGCGCACTGGTGATGATCATCTTCGTGGCCGCGCAGGCGCCCGAACTGATGTCCAGGGACCTGCGCAGCCATGTGCTGCCGCTCTACCTGTCCCGCCCGCTGCGGCGGCTGGACTACCCGCTGGCCAAGTACACGGCGTTCACCGCCGCCTGCCTGCTGATGATCGAGATCCCGCTGCTGCTGCTGTATCTGGGCACGATCGTCAGCGCCGGTGGCTGGGCGGGGATCTGGGCGCAGACCCGGGCGCTGGTCCCCGGCCTGCTGATCGGGGCGCTGTGGGCGGTGCTGCTGGCCGCGATCGGGCTGGCGATCGCGTCCTGCACCGGCCGCCGCGCGTACGCGACCGGGGCGATCGCCATCTACTTCTTCCTCACCTGGACGCTCGCCTCGATCCTGATCGGGGTGGGCAGCCATGTCGGCTCGCCGCTGGCGCCCGGCCCGGCCGGCCAGGCGGTCGCCCCGCTGGCCGCCCGGCTGGCCGGCCTGATCAGCCCAGTGACCGTGCTGGAGGGAGTCCGGCAGTGGCTGGGCGGGACCTCGGTCAGCGCAGTGCCGCCGCCGCACAGCGTGGGGGTGGCCTACGGGGTGATGCTGCTGGCCCTGCTGGCGGCGAGCTTCGGCTGGCTGGCTATCCGCTACTCGCGGACGGGGCTGTCATGACCATGATCGAGCTGGCGCACGTGTCCCGCTGGTACGGCAATGTGGTGGCGGTCAACGACATCACCATGTCCATCGGGCCGGGGGTGACCGGCCTGCTGGGCCCGAACGGGGCCGGGAAGTCGACCGTGCTGCACCTGATCGGCGGGTTCCTGCCGCCCTCACGCGGGACGGTGACCGTCGGCGGCGAGGCCAGCTGGCACCGGCCCGGCGTCTACCGGACGGTCGGCCTGGTCCCCGAGCGCGACTCGGTCTACGCGTTCCTGACCGGCGAGGCCTTCGTCACCGCCACCGCCCGGCTGCACAAGCTGCCCGATCCGGTGGCCGCCGCCCGGCGCGCGATCGGGAACGTGGAGATGGCCGAGGCGCAGGACCGCCGGATCTCCACCTACTCCAAGGGCATGCGGCAGCGGATCAAGGTGGCCGCGGCACTGGTGCACGATCCGCCGGTGCTGCTGCTGGACGAGCCGTTCAACGGCATGGACCCGCGGCAGCGGCTGCACATGATGGACCTGCTGCACCGCCTCGGCGAGCAGGGCCGCACGATCCTGTTCAGCTCGCACATCCTGGAAGAGGTGGAGCGGCTGTCCGGCACCATCCAGGTGATCGTGGCGGGCCGGCTGGCCGCGTCCGGCGACTTCCGGGCCATCCGCCGGCTGATGACCAGCCGCCCGCACGTGTTCATGGTGCGGACCTCCGATGACCGCCGGCTCGGGGCCTGCCTGCTCGCCCGCCCGGCGGTGACCGGGGTGGAGATGACCGGGCAGGGGCTGCAGGTGCGCGCCCGTGACTACGGCGCCTTCACCCGCGAACTGGTGCCGCTGGCCCGGCGGGAAGGGATCCGGCTGACCGAACTGCTGCCCGCCGACGAGTCGCTGGAGAGCGTCTTCGCCTACCTGGTCGAAAACTGAGGGAGGACCATGTCCGCGTCCCAGGGCGCCGTCATCGCCGGCATCACGCTGCGGGCGACGCTCGGCCGCAAGCGGGCCCTGCTGTTCGGCATCACGCCGCTGGTCCTGGTCGGGGTCACGGTGGCGCTGACGCTGGCGCACCCCGAGCATGCCAACTGGCAGGTTCAGATCCTTGGCCTGTTCGGGTTCACCGTGGTGCTGCCGCTGACCGCGCTGCTGATCGGCACCAGCGTGCTCGGCGCCGAGATCGACGACGGCAGCATCATTCACCTGCTGGCCACCCCGGTGGCCCGGCCGGTTGTGATCGCGGCCAAGTACGCCGTCGCGGCGGTCCTCACCATGCTCTTCGCAGGGCTGCCGGAACTGCTCGCCGGCCTGATCGCCACCGGGCACCGGCAGGCGCTCGCCCTGTTCGTCGGCGTGCTGGCAGGGTCACTGATGTATAACGCGGTCTTCGTGATGATCTCGGTGCTGACCACCCGGGCGATCGCGATCGGCCTGCTCTACGCGCTGATCTGGGAAGGCCTGCTGGCCAACCTGGTGCCAGGTGCCCGGCTGCTGTCGGTCGGGCAGTACTCGCTGGGGATCGCCAACTCGATCGCGCACGAGCCGGGCCTGACCGCCGCGCTGAGCCTGCCGACGGCGGTCGGCATGGGGCTGGCGGTCACCGCCATCACGCTGGTGATCGCCGCCCGGCGGCTGGCCTCGTTCACCATCAAGGGCGAGCCGGCCTAGCGGGGGGTGCCCGGCCCGGGCCGGAACGCGGGCCCGTGCCCGGGCACGATCACGCTGGCCACCGCGAGCAGCCGGTCCCGGCTGGCGTGCAGCGCCACCGGATCGGCCGCCAGCGGATCCTGCGCCGGCCCGGCCTCGCCCCACCAGGCGTGGGTGCAGGCGTACACGCCGTCGGCGGTGGCGGCCAGGGTCGCGATGTCCTCCCCGGTGTGGCCGGGCGCGGGCACCAGCCACACCGACGGGGTGAGCGCGAAGTCCCCCGGATCCCGGCCGATCCACAGATCGCCCTGATAGGTGGCCCAGTGGTCATGCACCCGGGCGGCGGGGAACAACGCGGCGTTGATGGTGTGATCGGGATGATGATGGCTGAACACCACGTCGGTCACATCCGCCGGGGCCGGGCCGGCCGCGGCCAGCGCGGCCAGCAGTGCGCCGGTGTCCGCGACCATCCCCGGGTCCACCACGATCACCCGGCCGCCGTCGGTGATCAGCGTGACGGTGCTGGTGACCCGGTCACCGTCCGCCTCCTCCCGGGCGTACCCCTCGTGCAGCACATGCACAACGGCGGTGCCGGTGCGCGGCACGCCCGCCCCGGTCACGCGTTCTCCCGCACGAACACCCGGGACGCGATCCACAGGCACAATGCGGCCAGCCCTACCGACACCAGGACTCCCTCCAGCATGATCGTGCTCGCGTAGTGCCCGGCGAAGGCCCCGCGCATGGCATCGATGATGTAGCGGAACGGCGTTGCCCGGGCGATCCCCTGCAGCCAGCCGGGCCCGAGCGTCATCGGCAGCATGATGCCAGACAGCAGCATGAGCGGCACCACCACCATGTTGATCATCGGGGCCAGCACGTCCTCGCTCTTGGTGAGCAGGCCGACCGTGTAGGAGATGGCGGCCAGGCTGATCGCCACCACTCCGACCAAGAGCATGCCGATCAGCAGCCCGGCCGCCGGGACCCGCATGCCCAGCGCCAGCCCGGCCACGATGAGCACCAGTGCCTGCACCATCAGCGTGAGCACGTCCCGCAGCAGCCGGCCGCTGAGGATGGCCAGCCTGCTCACCGGGGTGACCCGCAGCCGCTCCACCACCCCCACCCGCCAGTCGGCGATGATCGAGAAGCCGACGAAGGCGGCGCCGAACAGGCCTAGCTGGATGAGCAGGCCGGGCACGAAGAAGCTGTAGGCGTTACCGGACGGGAAGCCGGGGATGCCGCCACTGGCGATCCTGGTCAGCAGCGGCCCGAAGAACAGCAGGTACAGGATGGGCTGGACCAGCCCGATGATCACCCAGGCCGGGTTGCGCAGGGACAGCCGCAGCTGGCGGCGGAAGATCAGCACGGTGTCGGTGATGAAGCCCATGGATGGCCGCCTCTCAGCTGCTGGCCCCGGCCGGCACCCGGTCCGGCGAGGCGGGGGATGAGTCATCGCGCAGGGACCGGCCGGTCACGGTCAGGAACACGTCGTCCAGGCTGGGCCGGGCCAGCTGGATGGACTCCAGCGCGATGCCGGCCCCGTCCAGTGCCCGCAGCAGCCCGGGCAGCGCTTCCTCCCCGCGCTCGACGCCGAGCCGCAGCGCGCGGCCGTCCAGGCTGATGTCGCGCACGCCCGGCTGGCCGGCCAGCAGGCCGCGGGCGGTACCGGGGTCGCCGCTCACGCTGAGCGTGATCACATCGCCGGAGATGCGCCGCTTGAGTTCCTCCGGCGCGCCGGTGGCGACGATCCGGCCGTAGTCGATGACCAGCACCCGGTCACACAGGGCGTCCGCCTCCTCCAGGTAGTGGGTGGTCAGGAAGACGGTGGTGCCCAGCTCCTGCCGGAGCCGGCGGATGTGCTCCCACAGGTTGCTCCTGCTCTGCGGGTCCAGCCCGGTTGTGGGCTCGTCCAGGAAGACCAGCCGGGGGGAGTGGACCAGCCCGAGCGCGATGTCCAGCCGTCGCCGCTGGCCTCCGGACAGGGTCTTGACCAGGCGGCTCTCCAGCCCGGCCAGTTCCAGCTGGGCGGTCAGCCTGCTCACCCGGGCGGCGATCTCGGCGGCCGGCACCCGGTACATCCGGGCCTGGAAGGTGAGTTCCTCGGCCACCGTGGCGTTCGGGTCGGAGCCGCCGCCGGTGGCGCCGATGGCCTGCGGCACATACCCGATCCGGCGGCGCACCCCGACCGGGTCGGCCAGCAGGTCCGCGCCGGCCACAGTGGCGGTGCCCGCGGTCGGGCTCAGCAGCGTGGTCAGCATCCGCAAGGTGGTCGTCTTGCCCGCGCCATTAGGCCCGAGAAACCCGACGATCTCGCCTTCGGCCACGGTCAGATCGACCCCGCGGACCGCTTCCACCGTGCGCTTGCGGCTGCGGAACGTCCGGGCCAGTCCGTGCGCATCAATGATCGTCATTTGTCAGTCCTCGTTCTGTGCTGGCGGGTCAGCCAGGATCTTGGCAATGTCGTCGTGCCAGCGCACCTCGGTTTCCGCGTGCAGCCGGGCCCGGTACATCACCGCCGCCGACAGCGGATCCAGGTATCCGCGGGCCAGCAGGCGCTGCCGTTCGGCCTCGATCTGGGTGCTGGCGATCGCGTACATCTCCCGCCGGGTGTGCAGCCAGCTGGCCAGTTCCTCGGGGTCGGGGGCGCCGAAGGTGAGGGCCACGCCGATCGGGTCCGGGCCCCAGTGCATGCCGCACACCGCCTTCTCCCGGAGCATGCTGAGTTCCAGCTGGCCCTCGCCAGTGATCGAGTAGACGGTGCGCGCGGGCCGGCGGCCCACCTGCTCGGTGCGGACCGGCTCGACCAGCCCCTCCGCCTCCATGCCCCGCAGCTCCCGGTAGAGGGCGCCGACGCTGACGCCGCCCCACTCGCCCACGTTGGTCACCTCGGCCATCCGGCGGATCTCGTGGCCATGCCGCGGGCCGTGCTGGGCCAGCACGCCGAGCACCATGAGCCGGGTAAGATTCATGCGATTAGTATCATGAGACTAATCGCATGTTGTCAAATGCTGGCGATCGCCTCCTGGGCGGTCTCCGGCACGGCCACCTCGGCCAGGCTGTCCGGCAGGTCCTCCGGGACCGGCGGGGGAGTGCCGCCGAACGCCGGGCAGATCGCCTGATGCGCGCACCACTCACAGATCCTGCCCGGCCGGGGCCGCCAGTCGCGCTGGGTGTAGGCGCGCTCGATCGCCTGCCACAGCGCCTCCACCTTGCGCTCGGTGGCGAGCAGGTCGGCCTCGTCCGGCCAGTAGCGGAGGATCTCGCCGTTGCCCAGGTACATCAGCTGGAGCATGGCCGGCACCTGGCCCTGGGACCGCCAGATCGCCAGCGCGTAGAACTTCATCTGGAACAGCGCCCGGGCCTCGAACTCCTCCGGCGGGGCGGTCCCGGTCTTGTAGTCCACGATCCGGATCTCGCCGCCGGGTGCCACGTCCAGCCGGTCGATGTAGCCGCGCAGCCGCAGGCCGGAGGCGAGGTCGGCCTCCACACACAGTTCCCGGTGGGCCGGCTCGATCCGGCGCGGATCCTCCAGCGTGAAGTAGCGGTCCAGCATCTCGCCCGCCCCCGCCAGCCATGCTTCCCGCTCCGCGTCGCTGGCGAACAGGCCGGCCAGGTCCGGGTCGTCGGCCGCCAGTCGCTCCCACTGCGGGGCCAGCAGCGAGTGAGCCTGCTGCGGGGTCCGGCCGGGCGGCGGCTGGTCGAACAGGTGCTCCAGCACCGCGTGCACGAGCGTGCCGCGGACCGCCGCCAGGCTCGGCGGCTCCGGCAGCCGGTCGATGACCCGGAACCGGTAGAGCAGCGGGCAGGTGAGGAAGTCACCGGCCCGCGACGGCGACAGCGACCGCCGATGGGGCACCTCGGGCAGGGGGGCGGCCGGGGGTGCCGCCGTGGTCTCGTTGCCCATGCATGGGAGGGTAGGGGACAGCTACGACACTTGGCCGTCATTTCCGCGGCGTGCCGCACGGCGCCCCGGCCAGGACCGTACGGCCCTCCCGCGCCAGGACGTAGCATCGGGGGCGTGGCAGGCAACGCACCGGGCGGCTCCGGGCCGTCAGAGCCCAGCCCCGGCATGCGGATCGCACGCCCGTTCGGGATCCCGGTGTTCATCTCGCCGTACTGGTTCCTCATCGCCGGCCTGTTCGTCTTCCTGTACGCGCACAACCTGAACCAGTCCGTCCCGGGCAATCTGCGCTACCTGGTGGCCGCCGCCTTCGTGGTGCTCCTGTACGCGTCGGTGCTGGTGCACGAGCTCAGCCACTCGGTGGTGGCCCGGGCGTTCGGCCTGCCGGTGCGCCGGATCCTGCTGTACCCGCTGGGCGGCTTCTCCGAGATCGAGCAGGAACCGCCGACCCCGGGCCGGGAACTGGCGGTGTCCGCGGCCGGGCCGGGCATCTCACTGGCCCTGGCCGGGGTTGGCTACCTGCTGTGGCAGGCCGTCCACAGCGGTATACCCGGCGTCCTGGTCGGCCAGCTTGTGGTGGCGAACCTGCTGGTCGGCCTGTTCAACCTGCTGCCCGGCCTGCCGCTGGACGGGGGCCGGATGCTGCGGGCCGGGGTGTGGAAGGTGACCGGCCGCCCGGGCCAGGCGACGGTGGTCGCGGCCTGGGCGGGCCGGGTGCTCGCGGTGCTGGTGCTGGTGGTGCCGCTGGCGCTGTACGGCCTGGCCGGCGGCCGAGATCCAGCTGTTCGACGCCGCCTGGCTGGCGGTCATCGCCGCCTTCATGTGGGGCGGCGCCAGCCAGGCGATGCGGGCCACCCGGGTGCGCGAGCGGCTGCCCGCGATCCAGGCGCGGACGCTGGCCCGGCGGGCCATCCCGATCCCGGCCAGCCTGCCGCTGGCGGAGGCGATCCGGCGGGCGGACGCCGCCCAGGCCCGGGCCCTGGTGGTGGTGGATCACGAGGACCGGCCGATCGCCATCGTGAACGAGACCGCGGTGATGGCCACGCCGCCGCAGCGCCGCCCATGGATCGACGCGGGGTCGCTGGCGCGCACCATCGATCCCGGCCTCGTCCTGCCCGCCGACCTGTCCGGGATGGCGCTGCTCGAGGCCGTGCGGCGGACGCCCGCCTCGGAGTACCTGCTGGTGGAGTCAACCGGCCAGGTCTACGGCGTGCTCGCCGCCGCCGATCTTGACCACGCGTTCGCCGGGACGTGACGCTAGCCTGTCCGGCGTGATCCGACCGCGCCGCGGCCCGTTCGGGGCCGGTGACCAGATCCAGCTCACCGACCCCAAGGGCCGCCAGCACCTGATCGTCTTGCAGCCAGGCAAGACCTTCCACACGCACCGGGGCTCGCTGGCCCACGACGACCTGATCGGCCGCCCGGAGGGGAGCGTCGTGCGCTCCTCGGGCGGCACCCTCTACGTGGCGCTGCGGCCGCTGCTGGCCGACTTCACGCTGGCCACCCCCCGGGGCGCGGCGGTGGTCTACCCCAAGGACGCGGCCCAGATCGTGGCCATGGCCGACATCTTCCCCGGCGCGCGGGTGCTGGAGGCTGGCGCGGGCTCGGGGGCGCTGTCCTGCTGGCTGCTGCGGGCGGTGGGCACCGACGGCCGGCTGGTCTCCTACGAGCGCCGGGCCGACTTCGCCGGCATCGCCCGCGGCAACGTGGAGCGGTACTTCGGCGGACCGCACCCGGCCTGGCAGCTGCACGTGGCCGATCTGGCCAGCCTGGCCGAGCCGGACGAGCCGTTCGACCGGGTGGTGCTCGACCTGGTGGCGCCCTGGGAATACGTCGGCACCGCCGCTGGCGCGCTGCTGCCGGGCGGCGTGATCTGCTGCTACGTGGCCACCGTGACCCAGCTGTCGCGGGCGGTGGAGGCGCTCAGGGAGCAGGGCGGCTTCGACGAGCCCGCCGCCTGGGAGTCGCTGACCCGGCCCTGGCACGTGGACGGGCTCGCGGTCCGGCCCGGGCACCGGATGGTCGGTCACACCGGGTTCTTGCTGACCGCCCGGCGGCTGGCCCCTGGCACCACGCCGCCGCCGCGTCAGCGCAGGCCGGCCAAGGGTGCCCGGGATGACGCCGACGGCTCGTGACCGCCGGAAAATCCCGGCTGGCCTGCCTGCCCAGGTTACGAGAGACGTGTCGATAGGTAGGGTCTAGGGGAGACCTGCTTAGGAAGGAGGTGGGGGCGTGGCCACTCGTGATGACGGCTCGCTTTCCGCGCGGCATGACGACCAGGTCAAAGACCTCACCGCGCAGATCTCTTTCCTCGAGGAGGAAGTGGCGGTTCTGCGCCGCAGGGTGGCCGACTCGCCGCGGCAGACGCGGCTGGTCGAGGAGCGGCTGCGCGAGGCCGAGACCCGGCTCGCCACCATGACCGGCCAGAACGAGCGGCTGGCCGACACGCTCCGGGAGGCTCGCGACCAGATCGTGGCGCTGAAGGAGGAAGTCGACCGGCTGGCCAAGCCGCCATCGGGGTTTGGCGTGTTCCTCGGCGCCTGCGAGGACGGCACCGCCGACGTCTTCACCGGCGGCCGCAAGATGCGGGTCAGCGTCAGCCCCGCCATCGACCTGGACACCCTCCGGCCCGGCCAGGAAGTCGTGCTCAACGAGGCGCTGAACGTCGTCATCGCCCAGGGCTACGAGACGGTCGGCGAAGTCGTCATGCTCAAGGAGATCCTGGAGGGCGGCGACCGGGCGCTGGTCATCTCGCACGCGGACGAGGAGCGGGTGGCCCGGCTGGCCGAGCCGCTGCGGCACGTCACCTTGCGCGGCGGGGACTCGCTGCTGCTGGAGCCCCGGTCCGGCTACGTCTACGAGCGGATCCCCAAGGCCGAGGTCGAGGAACTGATCCTGGAGGAAGTGCCGGACATCACCTATGACGAGATCGGCGGGCTGGCCGCCCAGATCGAGCAGATCCGGGACGCGATCGAGCTGCCCTACCTGCACGCCGACCTGTTCAAGGAGCACCAGCTGCGCCCGCCCAAGGGGGTCCTGCTGTACGGGCCGCCCGGCTGCGGCAAGACACTGATCGCCAAGGCGGTCGCCAACTCGCTGGCCAAGAAGGTGGCCGCCCGCACCGCCGCGCAGGAGCGCGAGGGCAAGAGCTTCTTCCTCAACATCAAGGGCCCCGAGCTGCTCAACAAGTACGTCGGCGAGACCGAGCGGCACATCCGGCTGGTCTTCCAGCGGGCCAGGGAGAAGGCCAGCGAGGGCATGCCGGTGATCGTGTTCTTCGACGAGATGGACTCGATCTTCCGCACCCGCGGCTCGGGGGTCTCCAGCGACGTCGAGAACACGATCGTGCCGCAGCTGCTGAGCGAGATCGACGGGGTCGAGGGCCTGGAGAACGTGATCGTGATCGGCGCCTCCAACCGGGAGGACATGATCGACCCGGCGATCCTGCGGCCGGGGCGGCTGGACGTCAAGATCAAGATCGAGCGCCCCGACGCCGAGGCGGCCAGGGACATCTTCTCCAAGTACGTGCTGACTGGCCTGCCGCTGCATCCCGACGACCTGGCCGAGCACGGCGACTCGGCCGGGGCGACGGTGGAGGCCATGATCCAGCGGGTGGTCGAGCGGATGTACTCCGAGACCGAGGAGAACCGGTTCCTTGAGGTCACCTACGCCAACGGTGACAAGGAGGTCCTGTACTTCAAGGACTTCAACTCCGGCGCCATGATCCAGAACATCGTGGACCGGGCCAAGAAGATGGCGATCAAGGAATTCCTGGAGACCGGCCAGAAGGGGCTGCGGATCGCCCACCTGCTGACCGCCTGCGTGGACGAGTTCAGCGAGAACGAGGACCTGCCGAACACCACCAACCCGGACGACTGGGCGCGGATCTCCGGCAAGAAGGGCGAGCGGATCGTCTACATCCGGACCCTGGTCTCCGGCAAGCACGGGACCGAGGCCGGCCGGTCGATCGACACCGTCGCCAACACCGGCCAGTATCTGTGAGCCGTTCTGGTCGGCGGCCCCGGTTAGGCTGGGCCGCATGAGCCTGCGCCGGGTGATGGGTACGGAGACCGAGTACGGCATCTCCGTGCCCGGGCAGCCGGGTGCTAATGCGATGGTGACCTCCTCCCAGGTGGTGAACGCCTACCAGGCCGCCACCTCGGCCCGGGCCCGCCGGGCGCGGTGGGACTTCGAGGAGGAGAACCCGCTGCGCGACGCCCGCGGGTTCGACCTGACCCGGGACGCCGCGGACTCGACCCAGCTCACCGACGAGGATCTGGGCCTGGCCAACGTGATCCTCACCAACGGGGCGCGGCTGTATGTGGACCACGCCCACCCGGAGTACTCCGCACCGGAGACCACCAACCCGCGGTCGGCGGTGATCTGGGACAAGGCGGGGGAGCGGGTGATGGCGGAGGCCGCCGTGCGGGCCGCGACCGTGCCCGGCGCCTCTCCCATCCAGCTGTACAAGAACAACACCGACAACAAGGGTGCCTCCTACGGCTGCCACGAGAACTACCTGATGGCCCGGTCCACCCCGTTCGCCGACATCGTCAGGCACCTGACCCCGTTCTTCGTGACCCGCCAGGTCGTGTGCGGGGCGGGCCGGGTCGGGATCGGCCAGGACGGCCGCAACGAGGGTTTCCAGATCAGCCAGCGGGCCGACTTCTTCGAGGTGGAAGTCGGCCTGGAGACCACGCTGAAGCGGCCGATCATCAACACCAGGGACGAGCCGCACGCCGACCCGGAGAAGTACCGCCGCCTGCACGTGATCATCGGCGACGCGAACATGAGCGAGATCAGCACCTACCTCAAGCTGGGCACGACCTCGCTGGTGCTGGCGATGATCGAGGACAGGTTCTGCGACGGCGAGCTGGCGCTGGAGGCGCCGGTCGCCGAGCTGCGGGCGGTCTCGCACGACCCGTCGCTGCGGCACCTGGTCACCTTGCGGGACGGCCGCAAGATGACCGCGGTGCAGCTGCAGATGGAGTACCTGGAGCGGGCCCGCAAGTACACCGAGGACCGGTTCGGCGCCGACACCGACGAGATGACAGCGGACGTGCTGGACCGCTGGGAGTCGCTGCTCACCCGGCTCGCCGAGGATCCCATGCAGGCCGCCCGGGAGCTGGACTGGGTGGCCAAGCTGGAACTGCTGGAGGGTTACCGGAACCGGGACGGGCTGGCCTGGGGGCATCCCCGGCTGCAGCTGGTGGACCTGCAGTATTCCGATGTGCGGCCCGACCGCGGCCTGTACAACCGGCTGGTGGCCCGGGGCCGGATGCACCGGCTGGTCACCGAGCCCGAGATCCGGCAGGCGATGGGCACCCCGCCGGAGGACACCCGGGCCTACTTCCGCGGCCGCTGCCTGGCCAAGTACCCCGACGCGGTGGCGGCGGCGTCATGGGATTCGGTGATCTTCGACATTCCAGGGCATGATTCACTGCAGCGGGTGCCCACCCTGGAGCCCCTGCGCGGCACCCGGGCTCACGTGGGTGACCTGCTCGACCGCTGCCAGACCGCCGCGGAACTGGTCGCGGCGCTGACCGGCCAGGGATAAGCACGGGTCGGCCAGGGCTGAGCCCAGGGTTGAAGCACGCGCCGGCAGGCGAAGATAGCGTGTGAGTGGCGAAGGCCTGAAGGACGACGGAGGTTTGGCATGGCGACTAAGGACACCGGCGGCCAGCGGCAGACCACCCGGCGCGGCGAGGAGACCGAGGACAGCGCCGCGCAGACCGGCGAGGACGTCAGGGAACGGCAGGAGAAGCTGGCCGACGACGTGGACGCGATCCTGGACGAGATCGACGAGGTGCTGGAGGAGAACGCCGAGGAGTTCGTCCGGTCCTACGTGCAAAAGGGCGGGCAGTAGGGTCAGGGCAGGAACTCAGCCAACCGGAAGGATGCCCGTGGGCGTGGACTACTTCGGCGAGCGGTTCACGGCGGCGTGCCTGCGTACCGGCACCTCGTCATTTGCCGACTTCCTCTCCGACTGCGCGCCGGACCTGCTGCTCGGTGCCCGCCAGCTGGCCAGCCCGGCCGTGCCCGGGCCGCCCTCGGCTGGCGGCGCGGAGGTGCCGCACGGGACGACGATCGTGGCAGCCGACTTCGCCGACGGCGTGATCATGGCGGGTGACCGGCGGTCCACCGCCGGGAGCATGATCGCCCAGCGGGACATCGAGAAGGTCTACCGGACTGACGACTTCTCCTGCGTCGGGATCGCGGGGGTGGCCGGGATCGGGCTGGAACTGGTCCGGCTGTTCCAGCTGGAACTGGAGCATTACGAGAAGATCGAGGGCCGGAGCCTGTCCCTGGAGGGCAAGGCCAACCGGCTGGCGGCCTTCGTCCGTGGCAACCTCGGGGCCGCCATGCAGGGCCTGGTGGTGGTGCCGCTGTTCACCGGCTACGACGAGGAGGCCGGCGCCGGCCGGATCTTCAGCTATGACGTGGCCGGCGGCCGGTACGAGGAGCGCAAGTTCCACGCCATCGGCTCGGGGTCGGTGTTCGCCCGCGGGGCGCTGAAGAAGCTCTACATCGACGGCATGACGGCCGATGACGCGGTCACCATGTGCATGCAGGCCCTGTATGACGCGGCCGACGACGACTCCGCCACCGGTGGCCCGGACCTGACCCGGCGCATCTACCCGGTGATGACCATGATCACCGCGGACGGGTTCCGGCGGCTGACCGACGACGAGGCCGGCGAGTACGCGCAGGCAGTGGTAGACGAGCGGATGCGCTTCCCGGCCGGCCCGGTGGCACCGCTGCGGTCAGCAAATTAACGCAACGACTAGCGTCAGCCGAACTCACGAGTAGGGGAACGCCGCGGTGACCATGCCGTTCTATGTCTCGCCCGAACAGGCGATGAAGGACAAGGCGGACTACGCGCGCAAGGGCATCGCGCGCGGGCGCAACAGTGTCGTGCTCCAGTACGACGAGGGCATCCTGTTCGTCGCCCCCAACCCGTCCGGGGCACTGCACAAGATCAGTGAGATCTACGACCGGATCGCGTTCGCCGCGGTCGGCCGCTACAACGAGTACGAGAACCTGCGGGTGGCGGGCGTCCGCTACGCCGACACCCGCGGCTACCAGTACGACCGGGCCGACGTCACCGCCCGCGGGCTGGCCAACTGGTACGCACAGGTGCTCGGCACCATCTTCACCGAGAGCAACAAGCCCTACGAGGTGGAGATCGTGGTGGCGGAGGTGGGCGAGGGCCCCGGCGGCGACCAGATCTACCGGATCACCTTCGACGGCTCGGTCGCCGACGAGCACGGCTTCGTCGCCATGGGCGGCCAGGCCGAGCAGGTGGCCGGGGTGCTGAAGGAGCGCTACACCGAGGGCATGCCGCTGGCCACCGCACTGACGGTGGCGCTGGCCGCGCTGGCCGGCCGGGACAACGGCGAGACCGACTTCAGCGCCGCCCAGCTGGAGGTGGCCGTGCTCGCCCGGGCCGGCGGCACCGCACCTTCCGGCGGCTCACCGGCGCCCGGCTGGCCGAGCTGCTGGCGGCCAGCGGCCCGGCCACGGCCGGGCCGGCCAAGCCCGCGGCCGGGGAGGCGGAGGAGCCCGGCGGGGACGCGGAGACTTAGGCCGGAGGCCGGTCCTAGGCGCGGCCCGGCTGGGCATGCACCACGACCGAGATTACGTGCACGTCGGCGCCGGTGGCGTTCCAGTACTGGTGCGGGATGGCGGAGTCGAACGCGATCGAGTCACCCGGGCCGAGCTCGAAGGTGCCGAAACCGACGCTGGCCATCAGCGTGCCGCTGGTGACCAGGCCGTACTCACGGCCGTCGTGCCGCAGCGGCCGCCGGTTGTCGGTGGAATGGCCGCTGGGCTGGTAGATGACCTCCAGGAAATCCACCCGGTCGTCCGGGCCGGGCGTCAGCCGTTCCCAGTGCACCCCGCTGGCCAGGTCGATCACCTGCCGGCAGCCGGCCCGCTGGATCAGCGTGGGCTGGCCCGGGCCGGGCTGGCCGGGCCGGAGCTGCCCGTCGCCGTGCGCGGTCGCCGCCATGGCCTCACCCGGCGCCGCCACCCCGAACAGGAAGTCCAGGGAGGTCCGCAGCTCGCTGGCGAGCGCGTACAAGACGCCCACCGAGGGTGCCGACAGCCCGCGCTCGATCTGCGAGATCAGGCTGGGCGAGCAGCTGATCCGGCGGGCCAGCTCGCGCACCGACAGGCCGCGCTCCTGCCGGACGCGGCGCAGCCGTGGCCCGAGCTGAACGCCGGGATCGAACCCGGTGGCTCCCACCTCAGCCTCGCTCCTGGCATCGCCGCCGCACCTGTCATGCTGGAGTCACCCGGGCGGCATGCGGGGGCACCTTGACAGTCACACTGTACATACGTTTAATCATGCTGTACATAGCGCTCTGTCGACTTCAGGAGACCCCATGGTTGCGCCTATCCCGCCGGTCCCCGCGCTGCCGCTGACGCCTGCCCCCGGGCGGATGGGGGTGGACTTCGAGCGGCGGGTGGACTTCGCCCGGCTGCGCGAGTACCGGCTGAGCCGGGCGATGGCCGCGCTGGCGGACACTGATCTCGGCGCGCTGCTCGTCTTCGACAACAACAACATCCGCTACCTGACCGGCATCGCGATCGGCGAGTGGACCCGGGACAAGTTCTGCCGGTACGCGCTGTACACCCGGACCGGCGAACTGTTCCTGTGGGACTTCGGCTCGGCCGCGGTACACCACCGGATGTACTGCCCGTGGCTGAAGCCGGAGCACTGCATCGCCTCGTACACCACCATGCGCGGCGCCACCGCGCCCGAGGCCAGGCTGCCCGCCAAGGCGGTCGCCGAGATCAAGGGCATCCTGGCCGGCGCCGGCGTGGCGGGCATGCCGGTCGGGGTGGACATGCTCGAGGTCTCGACGCTGTTCGCGCTGCAGGCGGGGGGCGTCAACATCCGCGATGGCCAGCAGGTGATGCTGAGCGCGCGGGAGATCAAGTCCGCCGATGAGATCGCCCTGCTGTCGACCGCGGCGGCCATGGTGGACGGGGTCTACCAGGACATCACCGAGGCGCTCAAGCCCGGCGTGCGGGAGAACGAGATCGTGGCGCTGGCCACCAAGCGGCTGTACGACATGGGATCCGACGACGTCGAATCGATCAACGCGGTCTCCGGCGAGCGGTGCAACCCGCACCCGCACAACTTCTCCGACCGCATGATCCGGCCGGGCGAGCAGGCGTTCTTCGACATCATGCATGCCTTCAACGGCTACCGGACCTGCTACTACCGCACGTTCAGCGTCGGCAGCGCGACCGCCTCCCAGCGGGATGCCTACGCCAAGGCCTGGGAGTGGATGGAGGCCGCGATCGCCGCCGTCAAGCCGGGCGCCAGCACCGACCAGATCGCCCGGCTCTGGCCGACCGCGCAGGACATCGGGCTGCCGGACGAGAAGACGGCGTTCGGGCTCCAGTTCGGCCACGGGCTCGGGCTGGCCCTGCATGAGCGGCCGCTGATCAGCCGGCTGTCCTCGTTCGACGCGCCGCTGGAAATCAGGGAGGGCATGGTCTTCGCGCTGGAGACCTACTGCCCGGCCAGCGACGGCCACTCGGCCGCCCGGCTGGAGGAGGAACTGGTCGTCACCGCCACCGGCGCGGAGATCATCACCCGCTTCCCGTCCCGGGAGCTGTTCGTCACCAACCCCTACTGAGAGGTGTCATGGACGAGGCAACCGCTTTCGGCCTGTACCGGACCATGACCCGGATCCGGCAGTTCGAGAAGCGTGCGCACGACCTGTTCCTGCAGAACCTGGTCAAGGGCACCACCCACCTGGGTACCGGGCAGGAGGCGGTGGCGGCCGGGGTGGCACAGGCGATGCGCCCCGACGACTACACGTTCGTGAGCTACCGGGGCCACAACCACGTGCTGGCCCGGGGCACGGCGATGACACCGGTGATGGCCGAACTGCTCGGCCGGGAGAACGGCCTCATGCGCGGCAAGGGCGGGTCCATGCACCTGCTGGACGTGTCCAAGGGCGTGCTCGGCTCGTACGCCATCATCGGCGCCCAGCTGGTGATCGCCAACGGCACCGCCTGGTCCGCCCAGTACCGCGGCAGCGGCCAGGTCACCGTCTGCTTCTTCGGCGACGGCGCGACCAACATCGGCGCCTTCCACGAGGCGCTCAACCTGGCCGCGGTGTGGGCGCTGCCGGTGGTCTTCATCTGCGAGAACAACCGCTACATGGAATACACCGCGATCGAGACGGTGACCGCGGTGAAGCACCCGGCCGCCGACCGCGCGGCGGCCTACGGGCTGTCCCCGCAGCTGGTGGACGGCAACGACGTGGAAGCGGTCTACGCGATGGCCGGCGACGCCATCGGGAAGGCCCGCCAGGGCGGCGGCCCGTCCATGATCGAGGCGCTGACCTACCGGCATGGCGGTCACTCCCGCGCAGACCCGGGCAAGTACCGGCCGGCCGAGGAGGTGTCCGAGTGGCTGGGCCGCGACCCCCTCCCGGCCTACCGGCGGGTGCTGATCTCGCGCGGGGTAGCCGAGGCGGAACTGGACCGGATCGACGCGGACGCCAAGGCCGCGGTCGACCTGGCCACCGAGGAGGCGAAGGCCGGCGCCGAGCCCCGGCTGGAACTGGCGTTCACCAACGTCTGGAGCGACGGCGGCTGGGACTGGAGGAACTGACGTGAGCACTGAGGTTGTCATGCCGCGGATGGGCGAGACGGTGGACGAGGGCACCGTCAACGCGTGGCACAAGTCCGCTGGTGACCAGGTCACCGAGGGCGAGCCGCTGCTGGAGATCGGCACCGACAAGGTGGATACCGACATCCCCGCGCCGGTCACGGGCACGCTCACCGAGATCAAGGTGGCCGTGGACCAGACCGTGCCGGTCGGCACCGTGCTGGCGGTGATCGACTAGTGGCGGTCATCACCTACCGGGAGGCGGTAGCCCGGGGCATCGCGCAGGAGATGCGGCGCGACGACCGGGTCGTCTTCCTGGGCGAGGACGTGGCGGCCGCGGGCGGGGTGTTCAAGGCCACCGTCGGGCTGCTGGACGAATTCGGCCCGCAGCGGGTCCGCGACACGCCGATCAGCGAGCAGGCCATCCTCGGCGCCGCCATGGGCGCCGCCATGACCGGGCTGCGGCCCATCGCCGAGATCATGTTCAGCGACTTCTTCGCGGTCTGCTGGGACCTGGTCGCCAACGAGATCGCCAAGAGCCGCTACATGTCCGACGGCCAGGTCTCGTTCCCGCTGGTGATCCGGGCCGCGAATGGGGCCGGGGTCCGGTTCGGCGCGCAGCACTCACAGTCGGTCGAGAACTGGGCGATGGCGGTACCCGGCCTGAAGGTGGTCGCGCCGTCCAGCCCGCACGACGTGGCCGGGCTGCTGGCGGCCGCGATCCGGGATCCCGACCCGGTGCTGTTCTTCGAGCAGAAGTCGCTGTACGCGAGCAAGGGCGAGGTCGGCGACGGCGAGATCGTCGAGCCGCTCGGCCAGGCGAAGGTGATCCGGCAGGGCAGCGACGCGACCATCCTGGCGCTGGCGGCGATGGTGCCACGGGCGGTGGCCGCGGCGGAGCGGCTCTCGGCCGACCATGGCATCGGCTGTAGTGTCGTTGACGTGCGCAGCCTGGTCCCGCTCGACACCCGCACCATCCTCGCGGAGGTCGCCAGCACGGGCCGGCTGTTCACCGTCGAGGAGAACCCGCGGCTGTGCGGCTGGGGGGCCGAGATCGTGTCGATCGTGGCGGAAGAGGCGTTCGGGGCCCTGCGCGGCCCGGCCGTCCGGATCACCACCCCGCACATCCCGCTGCCCGCCGCGGACGCACTGGAGGACCATGTGCTGCCGTCGGTCGACCGGATCACGCAGACCGTGCGCACGTCATTGGAGGACACGTGAGCGCTGACCTTGCCTCGCTGACCGGCATCGAGGTGCCGACCGGGCTGTTCATCGGCGGCGAATGGGGCACTAACGGCAAGACCCTGCCGGTCACCGACCCGGCTACCGAGGACACCCTGGTCCAGATCACCGACGGCACCCCGGAGGACGGCCTGGCGGCGGTCGCGGCCGCGTACGCGGCCCTGCCTGGCTGGGCGGCCACCCCGCCCCGGGAGCGGGCCGAGTGCCTGCGCCGGGCCTGGGCGCTGATGGTGGAGCGGTCCGAGGCGATCGCCCGGCTGATGGTGCTGGAGAACGGCAAGGCGCTGCGCGACGCCCGGGGTGAGGTCGTCTACGCGGCCGAGTTCTTCCGCTGGTTCGCCGAGGAGGCGGTCCGGCTGGACGGCGCGATCACCACCGCGCCGTCGGGGGCCAACCGGATCATGGTGCTGCGCCAGCCGGTCGGGGTCAGCGTGCTGGTCACCCCGTGGAACTTCCCGGCCGCGATGGCCACCCGCAAGATCGGGCCCGCGCTGGCGGCCGGCTGCACGGTGGTGCTCAAGCCGGCCAAGGAGACACCGCTGTGCGCGTTCGTGATCGCCGACATCCTGCGCGAGGCCGGGGTGCCGGACGGCGTGGTCAACGTGGTGTGCAGCGCCAGCGCCGGGCCGCTGGTGTCGGCCATGCTGGCCGACTCGCGGGTGCGCAAGCTGTCGTTCACCGGCTCCACCGAGGTCGGCCGGGTGCTGCTGACGACCGCGGCGCAGACGGTCACCAACTGCTCGATGGAACTGGGCGGGAACGCCCCGTTCCTGATTTTCGAGGACGCCGACGTCGACGCGGCCATCGAGGGCGCGTTCCTGGCCAAGATGCGCAACGGCGGCGAGGCCTGCACCGCGGCCAACCGGTTCTACGTGCACGAGAAGGTAGCCGGTGAGTTCACCGCCCGGTTCGCGGCCCGGCTGGGCCAGCTGACGGTCGGCCCCGGCCTGGACGAGGGCACCGACCTCGGCCCGCTGGTCAACTCCGACACCCGGAGCAAGGTGGCCAGCCTGGTCGCGGACGCGGCCGGCAGCGGCAGCCATGTGGTCACCGGCGGCAAGGCACCGGACCGGCGCGGGTTCTACTACTTGCCCACGGTGCTGGCCGACGTGCCGCCGGGGGCGGCCATCCTGAACACCGAGATCTTCGGGCCGGTGGCGCCGGTGGTCACCTTCACCGAGGAGGCCGACGCGATCCGCTGGGCCAACGACACCGAATACGGCCTGGTTTCCTACCTCTACACCGCCGATCTGCGGCGGGCGCTGCGGGTCACCGAGGCGCTGGAGACCGGCATGGTCGGCATCAACCGGGGCATCGTGTCCGACCCGGCGGCGCCGTTTGGCGGCGTGAAGCAGTCCGGGCTGGGCCGTGAGGGCGGGCACGACGGGCTGCTGGAGTTCACCGAAACCAAGTACGTGGCACTCGATTGGTAGCGCGCCGCCGCATAGGCTGAGCCCACGATGGACAAGCGGATCTTCGGCCTGGAGAACGAGTACGGCGTTACCTGCACGTTCCGTGGCAGCAGGCGGCTGTCACCCGATGAGGTGGCACGCTACTTGTTCCGCCGCGTCGTCTCCTGGGGGCGCAGCAGCAACGTGTTCCTGCGCAATGGCGCCCGGCTGTACCTGGACGTGGGCAGCCACCCGGAGTACGCCACCCCGGAATGCGACAGCATCAGCGACCTGGTGATCCACGACAAGGCCGGCGAGCGCATCCTGGAAGGCCTGCTGGTGGACGCCGACCGGCGGCTGCGCGAAGAGGGCATCGCCGGCGATATCTACCTGTTCAAGAACAACACCGACTCGGCCGGCAACTCCTACGGCTGCCACGAGAACTACCTGGTGGGCAGGCACGGCGAGTTCGGGCGGCTGGCCGACATCCTGATCCCGTTCCTGGTCACCCGGCAGATCATCTGCGGTGCGGGCAAGGTGCTGCAGACCCCGCGCGGCGCGGTGTACTGCGTCAGCCAGCGGGCCGAGCACATCTGGGAGGGCGTCTCCTCCGCGACCACCCGGTCCCGGCCGATCATCAACACCCGCGACGAGCCACACGCCGACGCCGAGCGGTTCCGGCGGCTGCATGTGATCGTCGGCGACTCGAACATGAGCGAGACGACCATGCTGCTCAAGGTCGGGGCGACCGACCTGGTGCTGCGCATGATCGAGGCCGGCACGGTGATGCGGGACCTGACCCTGGAGAACCCGATCCGCGCCATCCGGGACGTCAGCCACGATATGACCGGCCAGCGCCGGGTGCGGCTGGCCAACGGCCGGGAAGCCAGCGCGCTCGACATCCAGCGCGAGTACCTGACCAAGGCCCGCGACTTCACCGACCGGCGTGGCGCGGACGCGACCACCAAGCGGGTGCTGGACCTGTGGGAGCGGGCGCTGACCGCGATCGAGATCGGGAACCTGGACCTGATCGCCCGGGAGATCGACTGGGTGACCAAGTTCCAGCTGATCGAGCGCTACCGGGCCAAGCACGACCTGCCGCTGTCCGCCCCCCGGGTGGCCCAGCTCGACCTCGCCTATCACGACGTGCACCGCGGCCGCGGGCTCTACTACCTGCTGCAGCGGCGGGGGGCGGTCGAGCGGGCCGTGTCCGACCTGGAGATCTTCGAGGCGAAGTCGGTGCCGCCGCAGACCACCCGGGCCCGGCTGCGGGGCGAGTTCATCCGGCGCGCCCAGGAGCGGCGCCGCGACTACACGGTGGACTGGGTCCACCTGAAGCTGAACGACCAGGCGCAGCGCACCGTGCTGTGCAAGGACCCGTTCCGGTCGGTGGATGAGCGGGTGGAGAAGCTGATCGCCGGCATGTGAGCGCGGCCGGGCCACCGCCGCGGGCCGGTAGGCTTGCCCCGGCTTACACCATCAGATGACAAGGTCTTCCCCATGCGACGTTTTGCTGTCCTGCTCGTGCTCCCGCTGCTGGCCGTCGGTGTGCTGGCCGGGTGCGGGAGCGGATCCTCCACCAGCACGGCCGGCACGGGCGTGGCTGTGTCCGGCTCCTTCGGCCAGGCCCCGGTCATCAAGATCCCGGCGGCGAAGGCAGGCAGCACGCTGGCGGTGAAGACTCTGATCCAGGGCAGCGGGCCGGTGCTGCACAGCACCGACACGTTCGTCAGCAACTACGCCATCTACATCTGGAGCGGCACCTCGCACCGGCTGGCGCAGACCACCTTCGGCACCACGGCCCACCCGGGCAGCCCGCAGCTGCTGTCCGGCCAGCTGCTGCCCGGCCTGGAGAAGGCGCTGGTCGGGCAGAAGATGGGCAGCCGGGTGCTGGCGGTCATCCCGCCAAAGCAGGGCTTCGGCAAAGCCGGCAACTCACAGGTGGGCATCAAGGGCACCGACACGCTGGTGTTCGTGGTCGACCTCATCAAGAACTTCGCCAGCAACGCGTCGGCGACCGGCACTCCGGTGTCCAGCGGCGGCAAGGGCCTGCCGGCGGTGACCGCGGTCGCCGGGGCCGCGCCTACCATCAAGATGCCGGCCAGCAAGCCGCCCACCAAGCTGGTGACCAAGACGCTGGTGCAGGGGACCGGCCCGGTCGTCAGCAAGGGGCAGACGGTGGTCGTGCAGTACGTGGGCGCGATCTGGGCCACCGGGAAGGTGTTCGACGCCTCCTGGAACCGCGGCCAGCCGTTCGGTTTCGTCATCGACGCCAGCCCGAGCAGGGTCATCCCCGGCTGGGACCAGGGCCTGACCGGCCAGCGGGTCGGCAGCCGGGTGATGCTGGTCATCCCGCCCGCGGAAGGCTACGGCAAGACAGGGAACGCCCAGGCCGGCATCAAGGGCACCGACACCCTGGTGTTCGTGGTGGACATCCTGGGCGCGTTCGGCTGACGGCGGTCAGTTCCAGAACTCGAACGGCTCGTCGATGACCTGCCCGGCCAGGAAGGCGGGCAGCAGTTCGGGCAGCCGGCCCGGGTAGAAGCGCACCGGGCTGCGCAGCACGTCGGCTACCTCCCACCAGCGGGCCTCGACGTAGACCTCGAGTTCGGTCGCGGTCTGGCCGTCAGTGCGGATAGGCGGCCGGTGCCCGGGTACCGCGGCGCCGACCACCACCTCGTGCTGCAGCCGCCGCAGCCCGCGCGACCGCCAGGTCGTGTCCCGGCGCCAGGCGGGCGGGCCGACCTGGGCCGGGTCCAGCACCAGCCCGGTCTCCTCGCGGATCTCGCGGACGGCCGCGTCCAGGTAGGACTCGCCCTGGTCGATGCCGCCGCCGGGCAGTTCCCACCAGCCGGCCGGGCCGACGTCCTCGGTGACGGCATGAAAGAGCAGGACCCGGCCGCCGTCGTCGGTGAGCACCACCCGGACCGCATCCCGTTCCAGGTCGAACCTGAGCCCGTCCATCACCGCGCCCGCACCAGCCGGGCGGCGTGGCGGCCGGCCGCGGCGGCGGCCAGGAAGTAGGCGGGGTCATCGGCGAGCCCCCGGCCCATCGTGGACAGCGGGACCGGGCAGGCGGCCAGCGCGTCCATCAGCCCGTCCACCGGCACGCCGATCAGGTCGTGCCGGGCGGCCAGCGGCGCCGCCTGGGCGGCGACTTGCTCGCCGAATGGGCCGGGCAGTTGCGGGACGGCGACATCCGCCCGGGCCAGCGCGACCCGCCCGAAGCTGGTCAGGCTGTGATGGGACACCCCCTGGTGCCGTGGCCGCGGGTCGGCGGCGCTGACCCGCAGGCAGGCGACCGGGCGCCCGCCCAGCGCTGCCACCGCGTTGACCGCGTCCCCGCACGCCACCCCGGAGAACCCCCACCGGGTGCCGGTGCCCAGGTTGCCCGGCCCCTGCGCGACCACGGTGACCTCGGCGCCGAGCACATGCCGGGCGGCGAGCAGCCCGGAGTGCACGGTGACCGTCTCCAGGTCGCCGCCGAACGACTGGCCGGTGCTGACCGTCCCGGCCAGCCAGCCGGCTGCCCGCAGGCCGGCCGCGGTCCGGGAGAACCAGGCCGGCAGCGCCCCGCCGTCCAGCATCAGGTAGGCGACGGTCAGCGGGGCGCCGTCGGCCCGCAGCCCGGCGATGACCGCGGGCAGGGCCGAATGCAGGTCGGCCACCACCACCGGCATCCCGGCCAGGTCGTCGGCGCCGGCGAGCAGGTCGTGATAGGGCGAGCCCTGCTCGTCGGCACCGGCCACGGCCGCCTGCAGCGGGGTGTACCGGGCCTTGACCAGGTGGCCGGGCCCGGCCGGGCCGCCTGGCAGCCGCCCGGGCAGCGCGGCCACCAGCGCGTAGCCGCCGGTCCCGAGCCCGAGTTCGAGCGCGGTCACGTTCACCAGCACCCGGTCGCCGACCTCGGGCCGGCCGGTCAGTGCCGGGTAGGCCAGCGCGGGCAGGTCGGCGCCGTCCACCCGCACCGTCAGTTCCACCGCGCCGGGCCACTCCCGGCGCACGGCTGTCACTACGGCGTTCCGCCATTGGATCACCCCGGCAGGGTAACTTGGCCAGGTAAAGATGGGAGGGCGGCGATGTCGAAACGCAAGACCGAGCGGCTGCTCAGCCTGGTCGTCTGCCTGCTCTCCAGCCAGCGGTACCTGACCGCCGCGCAGATCCGGGCCGCGGTGCCCGGCTACCCGGATTCGTTCGAGGCGTTCAAGCGCATGTTCGAGCGGGACAAGGAAGAACTCCGGGAACTGGGGATCCCGCTGGACACCGGCACCAACGGGGCGCTGGACGAGGAAGTGGGCTACCGGATCCCCCGGCAGGAGTACGTGCTGCCGGACATCCGGCTGGAGCCGGACGAGGCCGCCATGCTGTCGCTGGCCGCGCGGGTCTGGCGGCAGGCCGAACTCGCCGGGGCGGCGGCCGGGGCCCTGCTCAAGCTGCGCGCGGCCGGGGTGGAGGCGGCGGAGTCCAGCCAGCCGGGCATCGAGCCGCGGCTGACCGGGGAGCCCGCGTTCGGCCCGCTGTGGGAGGCGGTGCGGGACCGCCGCCCGGTGGCCTTCAGCTACCGGGCGGCCGGGCGCAGCGAGCCGCAGCAGCGGCGGCTGGAGCCGTGGGGGGTGGTGAACCGGCACGGCCGCTGGTATGTGGCCGGTCATGACCAGGTCCGGGACGCGGTGCGGGTGTTCCGGCTGAGCCGGATCGAGGGCCCGGTGGAGTTCAGCGGCCAGCGGGGCTCGGTCACCGTGCCGCCGGGCACCGACGTCAGGGAACTGGTCGCCCAGTGGGACACCCAGCCGGCCGAGCACCAGACGGCGGTGCTGCGGGTGCGGGCCGGGACCGGGTTCGGGCTGCGCCGCCGGGCGAGCGGGGAGCGGCCGGACGGCGCCGGCTGGGACCTGGTCGAGGTGCCGTTCGCCGATCCGGGCTGGTTCGCCGAGCACATTGCCTCGTTTGGCGCTGATGTCGTGGTGATGGAGCCCACCGACCTGCGGGACGCGGTCATCACCCGGCTGAAGGGGGTGCTGGTGTGACCGGCCCGGCCCGGCCCGCGACCAGTTCCGACCGGCTGCAGCGGCTGCTGGCGCTGGTGCCCTACGTGGTCAGCCGCAAGGTGGTGGGACTGGGCGAGACCGCGACCGCGTTCGGTGTCAGCGAACGCCAGCTGGTGGACGACCTGAACATGCTGTGGTGCGTGGAACTGCGGGCACCGGACCCGTACTGCCCGATCGACCTGTCCTACGAGGGCGGCGAGATCATGGTCAGCCAGGCCGAGTCGATGGACCGGCCGCTCCGGCTGGGCGTGGACGAGGCCAGCGCGCTGCTTGTCGCCCTGCGGATGCTCGCTGAGCTGGGGCAGGCCGGGGGATCAGCGCTCAGCCGGACCATCGCCAAGCTGGAGGCAGCCGCGGGGGAGGCGGCCGCGCCCAGTGCGCAGGTGGCCGTGCAGGTGGATCAGCCGCCCGAGCAGAGCGTGGCCACCGTGGCGCGGGAGGCGCTGGCCGGGCGGCGGCGGGTGCACCTGTCCTATTACGTGCCCGGCCGGGACGAGGCGACCGAGCGGGATGTGGACCCGATGCGGCTGCTGCTGGTGGAGGGCCGGACCTACCTGGAGGGCTGGTGCCGGCTGGCGGAAGCGGTCCGGCTGTTCCGGCTGGACCGGGTGCTCGGCATCGAACTGCTGGACCTGCCCGCGGACGTGCCGCAGGACGCCCAGCCGCGGGACGTGGACCAGGGCCTGTACCGGCCGGCCGCGGGCGACCTGCGGGCGGTGGTCGAGCTCACCCCGGCTGGCCGGTGGGTGGCGGAGTACTACCCGTGCGAGGAGGTGACCGACCTCGGTGAGGGGCGGCTGCGGGTCGTGCTCCGGACCCCGGACCCCGGCTGGGTGCGGCGGCTCGCCCTGCGGCTGGGCGAGGACGGCCGGGTGACCGGGCCGCCCGGCCTGGTCACCGGTATCCGGCAGGCCGCGGGCGCCGCGCTGGCACAGTACGGGCAGCAGGAAGGGTGAGATGGCGGGCGGCGGGGCGTACCATGTGCCTGGAGATGTCCCTGCCAGGCAGGGGCGGTTCCAAAGTGACTAAGGACGAACATGCTTGGTGAACTCAGCCCTTGGCATCTGCTGATCCTGGCAGCGGTGGTACTGGTCCTGTTCGGGGCGAAGAGGCTGCCGGACAGTGCCCGCTCGCTCGGCCGGGCCATGCGCATCTTCAAGGCAGAGACCTCCGGTCTGCACAGCGACGAAACGACCGACAGCGCCGAGCCGCAGGCGGCCCCGCCCGCTCAGCTGACACCGCCCAAGGATGACGGCACGCTGGTGAACGGGGTCCCGCTCTCAGAATCCCAGCGCCCCAACCAGCCCGGCTGACTGCCCGCCGGGAGATGACCATACCTGGGCGCTCCGCCAGGCGGCAGAACCCCGAAGGGCGGATGTCGCTGCTGGAGCACATCCGTGAGCTGCGCAGCCGCCTGCTCAAGGCCATCCTCGGGCTGGCCGTGGGGATGGCGGTGGGCTGGATCTTCTTCGACCCGGTGTGGAAGTTCCTGGAGCGCCCCTACTGCAAGATCCCGCAGCAGAACCGCCTGCCCGGCACCCACGGCTGCACGCTGTACGTGACCGGCCTGTTCGACGGGTTCTTCATCCACCTCAAGATCATGTTCCTGGTGGGCCTGATCGTGTCGTCCCCGGTCTGGCTGTACCAGCTGTGGGCGTTCATCGCGCCCGGCCTGTACGCCAGGGAACGCCGCTGGACCTATGCGTTCGTGGGCACGGCGGTGCCGCTGTTCGCGGCCGGGGCCGCCTTCGCCTACCTGGCCATGAGCAACGGGCTGAGGTTCCTGCTGCACATGGTGCCGAACGGTGCTACCGCGCTGATCACGGTGGACACCTACTTCGGCTACATGACGGCGATGCTGCTCATCTTCGGGCTGGCCTTCGAGGTGCCGCTGGTCATGGTGCTGCTGAACATGGCCGGGGTGCTCACCCACGCCCGGATGCGCAGGTGGCGGCGGCTGATGATCTTCGCGGTGTTCGCGTTCGCCGCGGTGGCGGTGCCGAGCCCGGATCCGTTCAGCATGCTGCTGCTGGCACTGCCCTGCGTGCTGCTGGTCGAACTGGCCGAGGTGTTCGTCTGGGCGAACGACCGCCGCCGCGCCCGGCGGTCGTCGATGTACGCGGGCCTGGCCGACGACGAGATATCGCCGCTCGGCTTCGACAGCCGGATCGATGCCTGAGCCTGTCTTAGGCTGATCGCATGTCCAGCCCGGCGGAGCGTTATGCCGCGTTCCGCCGTCAGCGGGACGAAGACGGGGCCGAACTGACCAGGTTCCAGGCCCGGTATGCCTTCACCTTCGACGACTTCCAGCGCCAGGCCTGCCGTGCGCTCAGCGCCGGGCACGGGGTGCTGGTCGCCGCCCCCACCGGGTCCGGCAAGACCGTCGTCGGCGAGTTCGCGGTGCACCTGGCCATGGCCGAGGGCCGCAAGTGCTTCTACACCACGCCGATCAAGGCGCTGTCGAACCAGAAGTACGCAGACCTGGCCCGCACCTACGGCCCAGCCGCGGTGGGGCTGCTGACCGGCGACAACAGCATCAACGGCGAGGCGCCGGTGGTGGTGATGACCACCGAGGTGCTGCGCAACATGCTCTACGCCGGCTCGGCCACCCTGGCCGGGCTGGGCTACGTGGTGCTGGACGAGGTGCACTACCTGGCGGACGCCTTCCGCGGCGCGGTGTGGGAAGAGGTGATCATTCACCTGCCCGAGTCGGTCCGGGTGGTGGCGCTGTCGGCGACGGTCAGCAACGCCGAGGAGTTCGGTGACTGGCTGACCCAGGTGCGCGGCGGGACCACGGTGATCGTGGACGAGCACCGGCCGGTCCCGCTCTGGCAGCACGTGCTGGCCAGCGGCCGGCTGTACGACCTGTTCGCGGGGGCCGGCCGGGTCAACCCGGAACTGCTGCGGCTGGCCAGGCGGGAAGCGGCGGCACCTCGCCGGCGGGGCCGGGGCGGGCCCCGGCCAGCCCGGTTCCGGCCGCCCTACCGGCCGGACGTGATCAAGCGGCTGGACGCGGCCGGCCTGCTGCCCGCGATCACCTTCATCTTCAGCCGGGCGGGCTGCGACGCGGCGGTCCGGCAGTGCCTGGACGCGGGGCTGCGGCTGACCACGCCGGAGGAGGCGACCGCCATCACCGAGGTGGCCGAACGGGGCAGCGCCACCGTGCCCGAGGCCGATCTGCCGGTGCTGGGCTATGCCGAATGGCTGGCCGGGCTGCAGCGCGGGATCGCGGCGCACCACGCGGGCCTGCTGCCGGCGTTCAAGGAAGTGGTGGAGGAACTGTTCGAGGCGGGACTGGTGAAGGCGGTGTTCGCCACCGAGACGCTGGCCCTCGGGATCAACATGCCCGCCCGCACTGTGGTCATCGAGCGGCTCGACAAGTGGAACGGCGACTCCCATGCCCCGCTGACGCCGGGTGAGTACACCCAGCTGACCGGGCGGGCCGGGCGGCGCGGCATCGACGTGGAAGGGCACGCGGTGGTGCTCTGGCAGCCGGATCTGGATCCGGCGATGGTGGCGGGGCTGGCCGGTACCCGGACCTATCCGCTGATCTCCAGTTTCCGGCCGTCCTACAACATGGCGGTGAACCTGGTTGGCCAGGCGGGCCTGGACCGCGCCGCAGCGCTGCTGGAATCCTCCTTCGCCCAGTTCCAGGCCGACCGGGCGGTGGTCGGCATCGCCCGCAAGGCACGTCAGAGCCGGGAGGCGCTGGCGGAACTGGCGGTCAGCTGCGACCGCGGCGACTTCGCCGAGTACGCGCGGCTGCGCCGGGAACTCTCGGAGCTGGAGGGGGAGTCCGCCCGGAACCGGGCGGCGGCCCGGCGGGCCGAGGCGCTGCGCTCGCTGGCTTCGCTGCGCCGTGGCGACATCATCCGGGTGCCGGCCGGCCGCCGGGCGGGAGTGGCGGTGGTGCTCGACCCGGGCGACGGGTCGCCGCTGGTCCTCACCGACGGCCGGCAGGTGAAACGGCTGCCGGCGGCCGATTTCCCGGTGCCGCCGGTGGTGCTGGACCGGGTGCGGATCCCGCCGGCCTTCAGCGCCCGCTCCCCGCAGCACCGGCGCGACCTGGCCGCCACCGTCCGCAACCGGCTGGCCGCCCAGCCGGCTGGCGGCCGCCGGGAGTCCCCGGCGCCACCACCCACCGGGCAGGCCGAGATCACCCAGCTCCGGCAGCGGCTGCGCCGGCATCCGTGCCACGGCTGCCCGGACCGGGACAGCCACGCCCGGCAGGCTGAGCGGTACGCCCGGCTGGAACGGGAGGCCCAGCGGCTGGACGAGGCCGTCGCGGCCCGGTCGCACGTGATCGCGCGCACCTTCCAGCGGGTCTGCGCGGTGCTCGGCCAGCTTGGCTACCTGGAGGGCGACAAGGTGACCGAGGACGGCCGGCGGCTGGCCGACCTGTACACCGAGCTGGACCTGCTGGCCGCCGAATGCCTGCGCCGTGGCCTGTGGCACGGCCTGGGCCCGGCCGACCTCGCCGCCTGCGTGTCGGCGCTGACGTTCGAGACGCGCAAGGCCGAGGACGCCCCGCCGCCGCGGCTGCCCGGCGGCCCGGCCCGGCCGGTGCTGGCCAGCATGGTGTCGGTGTGGGGCGAACTGGCCGCGGTCGAGAAGGAGCACCGGCTGGCATTCCTGCGCGAGCCCGATCTCGGGTTCGCCTGGGCGGCGCATGCCTGGGCCCGGGGCAAGCCGCTGGAATCGGTGCTCGGCCCCGAGCTGACCCCCGGTGACTTCGTCCGGGCGGTCAAGCAGCTGATCGACCTGCTCGGCCAGATCGCGGTGGCGGCGGACGCCGAACTGGCGGCCACCGCGCGGCAGGCGGCCGGTCTGCTGCGGCGCGGAGTGGTGGCCTACTCCTCGGTTGGCTAGTCTCCCCGCATGACCGACCTGACCGACTTCGCCCGGCTGGTGGCCGGTGACCACGGGCTGTGCGTGGTGTCCACGCTGCGGGCCGACCACACGATCCAGTCCTCGGTGGTGAACGCCGGGGTGCTGCCGCACCCGCTCACCGGCACGCCGGTGGTCGGGCTGGTGGCCCGCGGCGGCAGCCGGAAGCTGGCCAACCTGCGGGTCCGGCCGCGGGCCACGGTGGTGGTCCGGGCGGGCTGGGACTGGGCTGCGGCCGAGGGCAGCGCGGACCTGGCCGGGCCGGACGACGCGCTCGGGGACCTGGACTCCGAGCGGATCCGGCTGCTGCTCCGGGAAATCTTCACCGCCGCCGGCGGCACCCACGACGACTGGGATATCTACGACCGGGTGATGGCCACCGAACGCCGGACCGCGGTGCTGGTCATCCCGGACCGGGTCTACACGCGCGGCTGATCACATCCCGCGGCCGATCACGCCGCCCGGCCGGGCGGGCCGTGGCTGTGCAGCACCCCGGCCCGGTCCGGGCTGGCCGCGGTGGTGCTGCCGTCCGGGTGCAGGACCAGCGTCCAGCCCCAGCGGTGAATCACGATCAGGTGATGGAACGAGCACAATGGCACCAGATTGGCCAGGGTGGTCGGGCCGCCCTCGGCCCGGGGGACCAGATGGTGCACCTGGCACACGCTGGCAGGCTGGTCGCAGCCGGGGAACGCACAGTGCGGGTGGCGGCTGGCGACTGCCCGGCGCAGGTGCGCCGGGATAGCGGGCTCGGTCTCGCCCAGGTCCAGCGGCAGCGGCACGCCAAGCGGCAGGCTGGGGGTCGCGCCGGGGCCACCGGCCAGGGCTGATGAGCGCAGCCAGGCGGCCAGCCCGCCCGGGCCGGACAGCACGTCGGCGGCCATCGCCAGCACCGCACCGCGCACCCGGTCCAGGGTTACGGTCGGCGGGGTGGCTTCGGCAGGCGGGGCGGTCGGGGGCGGGGTGGTTCCGGCGTGGCTGCCGAGCAGCACTGCCATCAGCCGGTCCAGCGCGGCCGGGTCGACGTGGCCGGTGACGACCGGTGCGAAGGTGGCGTCACACCCGGTGGCATCGGCTTCCGGGCCGGACAGCCAGCCGTACTCCTGCGCCGCGGCGGCTCGCCAGGCGGCCTCGGCCGCGGATGCCCCCGGCAGGCCGCGCAACTGGGCCAGGGTGATGTGCAGCTGAGCCTGGGTGGGCTGGCCCGCCCGGGCCGGCAGCATCCCGCTGGCGATCAGCCGCCGGCACGCCTCTTCCAGGGCGTCGTGCCGGCGCTGCGCGGCGGTCCGGATGTCCTCCGGCCCGGCCTTCTTGGCCAGTGCGTCCAGCACCGCGGACAGGGCAGCGGCACAGCCGGGGGTGAGATCACCCTCGCAGCGTCCCGCGCCGCCGAAGGTGATGCCCAACCGCAGGTACCGGTCGTCGAACCCGTCGTCGGTGTCCGGCTGGCCGCCCCGGCTGCGCTCGTACATCTCCCAGGCCAGGCCCATCAGCCCGGGCCGGTCAGCACCAGCCCGGGCGGCCGCCAGCAGGATGGCGTCGGCGTCCTCGTGGCGATCGGCGGGCAGCCGGTCGTTCCAGTCGCAGAACTCCCTGGCCCATGACTGGCTGATCTCCCCAGCGGCAAGCGCCTGCCCGATGAGCGGGTGGGCGGCCAGCCGCCTGAGCCAGGCCATCGATGAGGCGGCCGCACCCCGGGTGACCCGGGTCTGCCACGTCAGCCACTGCCGCGTGCTGCCCTGGCCGTCATCGGTGTAACCGGACTGGGCGGTGAATGCGGCCAGCATGCCCGTGCGGGCGGCGGTGTGCTTCGCCTCGGCCCGTTCTAACCCGCGCAGCGCCGCCGCTTGTACGGCCGCCGGCAGCGAGCCCATGTCGGTGGCGTTGAGCGCGTCAAGGGCGCGATCCAGCATGGCCAGAGCGGCATCGACGGTCACTGGCCGCCCGATATCACACATGCCGATCGCCTCCCACAGTGACTTCTTTCGAAGACACGTTCGATAGTAGCAACAGCTGCCGACATTTCCGTGCCCCGAGCCCGCTGCCCTGGCGCGTAACGTTCCCGGAACGATCCAATCTGGACGGCGTCCGTGGTGACCTGGCCAGTGTGGTCCACCAGACGCTGGCGCCGGCCCACGTCTCAGTGTGGCTGGCCGACCGACGGTAGCGGCGCGGCGGCTCGCCCGGCCAGACGAGCACTACCGGGCAGGGCGCGTGATCGACCACGAACCGGGTGGCCGGGCCCAGGCTCTTCGGGCCGGGCCGGGGCGGGACCGGTCACCGTCCCTGGCCACGATGAGCAGGTCGCCCTCGCCGTCGCACATCTGCGCCAGCACCAGCACCGCCGCCACCGCCTCCGGCCAGCCGCGCGGCCGGATCACCGCCCAGGCCAGCACGGCCAGCAGCGCGGCCACGGACACCAGTTCGGCAGCGCCGTTCAGCATGCAGGCCTTTCCCGGGATGGACCGCAGCAGCACTACCCGCGTTGACGGCTGTCACGCGTGACAGGATGAGCCGGTGGGCCCGCTGATGCTGCTCGACACCGCGTCGCTGTATTTTCGCGCCTTCTACGGCGTGCCGGAAACGCTGACCGCACCGGACGGCACCCCGGTCAACGCGGTCCGCGGGCTGCTCGACATGATCACCCGGCTGGTCCGGGCCCGGCAGCCCGGCCAGCTGGTGGCCTGCCTGGACAACGACTGGCGGCCGGCGTTCCGGGTGGCCGCCATCGGTTCCTACAAGGCGCACCGGGCCCGGCCCGATGGCAGCGAGGAGGTGCCGCCCCTGCTCGCCGCGCAGGTGCCGGTCATCGGTGAGGTGCTGGCCGCGCTCGGGGTGGCGACCGCGGGCGCGGCCGGCTACGAGGCGGACGACGTGATCGGCACGCTCACTGCCCGCGCGGACGGCCCGGTCGAGATCGTCACCGGCGACCGGGATCTGTTCCAGCTGGTCGACGACGAGCGCGGGGTCCGCATCATCTACACGGTCCGCGGGCTGATCAACCTGGACGTGGTGGACGAGGCGGCGGTGGCCGCCCGCTATCACATCCCCGGCCGGGCCTATGCCGACTTCGCGGTGCTGCGCGGCGATCCCAGCGACGGCCTGCCCGGGGTGGCAGGCGTAGGGGAGAAGACGGCGGCCGCGCTGGTGCGGGCGTTCGGCACGGTGGAGGCGATGGTGGCCGCCCTCGACGCCGGGCAGGGCGGGTTCCCGATGAACAGCCGCCCGAAGCTGGCCGCGGAACGGGCCTACCTGGCCGTGGCGCCGGGCGTGGTCCGGGTCGCCACCGACGCGCCGCTGCCACCGGCGGACGGCACGCTGCCGGTGACCCTGGCCGCGCCGGACCGGCTTGCGGCCCTGGACGAGCGGTGGGACCTGGGCTCCTCGCTGCGGCGGGCGGTTGCCGCCCTCACCGGCGAGTGACTGGCGGGTGGGCTACAGCACCTGCAGCGCCACCAGGCAGGTGTCGTCCTCGGGGTCGGTCGACCCGAGCGCGGCCAGCACCTCGCCGATGACCTGCTCCGGGTCGGTGATGCCGGCCGCGGCCTGCGTCAGTGTGGCCAGTCCCGCTTCCAGTGGCCGGTCCCGGCGCTCCACCAGCCCGTCGCTGTAGAGCAGCAGCAGATCTCCCTCCGCCAGCGCTACCGAGGTGGCCTGGTAGCCTTCCCGGCCGGCGCCGAGCAGAATCCCGGCCGGTGCGGGCAGCGGGCGGGCCTGGCTGCCGCGGACCAGCACCGGCGGCGGATGGCCGGCCTGTGCCCAGGTGAGGATCCGGGACAGCGGGTCGAAGTAGCCGGCCATGACCGACGCGGTGTGCTCGGGATCGACGTGGTGTACCAGGTCGTTGAGCCAGCCCAGCAGCCATTGCGGTGGCGAGCCGGTGATCGCCAGGCCGGCCAGTGCGCCGCGCAGCCGGGCCATGCCCGCGGCGGCGGCCAGGCCATGCCCGCCGACGTCGCCGATCGCGATCAGCACGTGCCCGCCAGGCATCTCGGCGGTGATGTACCAGTCGCCGCCGACCCGGCTGTCCCGGGAGGCGGGCAGGTAACGCACGACGGCGCGGAGCCCCGGCAGCCGGAACGGTCCCTCGTGCAGAGGCAGGATCGCCCGTTGCAGTTCAACCGTGACATGCCGCTCCTGCGCCAGTTCCGCGGCTAGCCGGATACCGTCTGCTGGATCCACGACCGAACGGGAGATAGCCCGCCTCACTTTCCGCCCGGCACGGCACAGCGTGGAACGTTTCCGTAACCCCTGCCCTACCAAGCGTGAGGCACCGGAGCCGGTCTTGTCTAGGCATCCCCGCCGCCAGCGCGTGGTTAGATGATCACGTGACAGCGCTCGACGGACTGGCCGAGCTGTACCCGGCGGACCGGCTGGAACTCGCGGCGGCGGCCGCCGCCCAGGCCGGGATCGGCGTGCTGCTGCTGACGCCCGGCCCCGATCTGCGCTACCTGACCGGTTACGACACCCACCCGTCGGAGCGGCTGACCTGCCTCGCGGTGCCCGCGGACGGGCCGCCGTTCCTGGTCACACCCCAGCTGGAGATGCGGTCGGTGCTGGCCTCACCGGCGGGCGCACTGGGCCTGGACATCGCCGGCTGGGACGAGACCGACGACCCCTACGCGATGGTGGCGGACCGGCTCGGCCGCCCGGAGACGGCCGGGCTGGCCGACCAGATGTGGGCCATGATGGTGCTCCGGTTCCGCGACGCGCTGCCGGCCACCCGGCCGGTGCTGGCCAGCGCCGCCCTGCGCGGGCTGCGGATCCGCAAGAGCGCCGCCGAGGTCGCGGCCCTGCGCACGGCCGGGGAAGCCATCGACCGGGTCCACCAGCAGGTTCCCGGCTGGCTGCGGCCGGGCCGGACCGAGCGGGACGTGGCGGCCGACGTCGCCGCCGCCATCACCGCCGAGGGGCACACCCGGGCCGACTTCGTCATCGTCGCCTCCGGCCCGAACGCGGCCAAGCCGCATCACGAGCCGGGCGGCCGGGTGCTGACCGACGGCGACGCGGTTGTCGTCGACATCGGCGGCACCATGCCCAGCGGCTACTGCTCGGACTGCACGCGGACCTATGTGATCGGCGAGCCGCCGCCCGAGTTCGCCGGCTACTACCAGGTGCTCAAGTCGGCGCAGGAAGCCGCCTGTGCGGCGGTCCGGCCCGGGGTCACCGCCGCGGCGGTGGACGCGGCCGCCAGGGAGCCGATCGATGCCGCTGGTTATGGGCAGTATTTCGTCCACCGGACCGGGCACGGGATCGGGCTGGAGACGCACGAGGATCCCTACATCGTGGCCGGCAATGCCGAAACGCTCGTCCCCGGCATGGCGTTCTCGGTGGAGCCGGGGATCTACCCTGGGCCGCATGGCGCCCGGATCGAGGACATCGTGGTCTGCACCGCCGACGGCTGCGAGCGGCTCAACAACGCCAGCAGGGAACTCGTCCACGGGCTAGCGTGACGGCGTGGAAGAGATCGATCGGAAGATCCTGTCCCTGCTCTGCCAGGACGGCCGGATGAGCTTCACCGACCTGTCCCGCGAGACCGGGCTGTCGGTGTCAGCCACCCACCAGCGGGTGCGGCGGCTGGAGCGGCGCGGCGTCATCAGGGGATACGCGGCGGTGATCGATCCCGCGGACGCCGGGCTGCCGCTCACCGCGTTCGTCTCCATCAAGCCGTTCGACCCGGCATCCCCGGACGACGCGCCGGAGCGGCTGGCCCACCTGGCCGCCATCGAGGCCTGCCACAGCGTGGCCGGCGACGAGAACTACATCCTCAAGGTGCGGGTCGCCTCACCCGCCGACCTGGAGAACCTGCTGCAGGAGATCAGAACGGCCGCCAGCGTCTCCACCCGCACCACGATCGTGCTCAGCACCCCGTACGAGAACCGCGCCCCGGACCTGTGAGCCTGGTCTAGCTGATCTCGATCCGGGCGCACTCGCTGTAGCGGACCTGGCCGAAGTACATCATCTTGGCCAGCGCCCACCAGTGCGACCCGGGCCGGGCACCGGCGGGCACGGTGACGGCGAAAGACAGGCGGGCGGTCTGGCCAGGACCAGCCGTGAAGCCGCGGGCGGCGGCGCCGGTCAGCGGCCAGCCGCCGAGCAGCGGCCAGCTGCCGTGCGGCGAGATCAGCTGGCACTCACCGCGGATCGGGGCGGCCGTGCCGTTGCTGATCTCGGCCACCAGTTCCCCGGCACCGCCGGGGGGCAGGCGCACGGTGGCGGACTCCAGCCGCAGGTCCGCCTCGGCCACGGCCCGCTGCTCGTCGCCGGCGATCAGCGGCAGCAGCTCGGCCAGCGGCAGATCGAGCGGGGGAGCGGGTGGCTCGCCCACGGTGACCAGCGCCGCGTCCTCCAGCACCTGGCCAAGGTCGTCGCGGATCGCCGCGGCCAGGTAGTAACGCCCGGCCGGGGTGCCCGGCCCGGCCCGCACGGTGACGTCCCAGCTGGCGTGGCCGCCCCCGGGCAGGTCATAGCGGGCCGGCCGGGTGGTCGCCGCGGCCAGCCCGGCCGGGACCGCCAGGGTGACCTCACCGCTGGCCGGCTCCAGGCCGCCGGCGACGGTCAGCCGCAGCGTGCCGCTGCCATCCGGGCCGAGCGCGAGGCGGCCGGGAGACAGGTGCACCATGACCGGCAGGTTCCCGGCCGGCGCCGGGCCCTTGCCATGCAGCCAGTACCGAGTGAAGACCGGCTGGACGGGCTCGGGCGGGATGCGGCCGCGCCCGGGCACAGGGCCGGATGAAGGGCCGGGCGAGGGGCCGGGCGCAGGGGCCAGCGCCAGGGTCACCGTCCCGGCGGCCGGCACCCGCACCAGCACGCCGTCCGGGGTGGCCGGCAGCGGCGGGCCGTCGGTGTCCTCCAGCAGGCTGGTGAGCTGCGCGCCGGTGATCCCGGCGGAAAGGCTGACCAGGGCCGGGCCGGTCTGGCCGGCCAGATCGCGCAGCCGGGCGGTCACACCGGCGGCCCGGTCCGGCTGCCCGGGGCGTCCCGCCGCGAGCGGGTTGCCCCGGGGCTTCAGGGTGGCCAGGGCCGCCGCTGGCCGCTGCTGGCCCGGGCTGCTGACCGAGCACAGACTGGCGGCCGGCGGCAGCGGCCCGCCGTGCACCCCGGTCCCGGCGGCGAGCAGGTCGTGGTTGTACTCCTGGCCGGCCAGGCCGAAGCCGGCCGCGCGCCAGTCACCCGCCCCGGCCACCAGCGCGTACTCGAACGTGTGGGTCCAGTGCTGCCAGGCGAAGCTGCTCCCGTCCGGGATGGTGCGGCGCGGGCCGTCGATCCACACCCCGGCGGGCCAGGCGCTGCTGGCGCGCATCAGCGCGATGTGCAGGGTGCCGTCCGGGGTGACCAGGCTGCCGGGGGTGCCCCGGTTGAGCAGCGCGACGACGTGCGCGGCCAGTGGCGGGTCCGGGGACGGCGCCAGCAGCTCCGCCTCGATCACCGGGTCGGCCAGGACGGCGGCCAGCGCCCGGGCCGGGTCCGGGCCGGCCACGATCAGCACCGGCAGGTCCCGCTCGCCGCGGACGTCGGCACTGGGCCGGAACACCTGCGCGCGTGGCCGGGCGGCCGGCACCCAGAATCCGGTGCTGGCCAGCGGCCAGCCGGGCGGTCAATTCGGCTGCCTGCGCCGGGTCCAGCGCGGCCAGCAGCCGCGCGGTCCACGGGTTGGCCTCCGGGCCGCCCAGCGCGATCCGGCAGTCGGGCAGGTTGGAGTCGAGGTCGAGTGCCCCGTAGCGGGGGCCATCCGGCAGGCCGCAGGTGGCGGTGACCCCGTGCCCGGCCAGCGCCGCGAGCAGGTCGCGGGCCGCCGGGTCCGGCCCGGCCGTGATCACCTCGGCGACCCCGGCCGGCCAGGCCTGGCCGCCGGTGACCACCCGGACCGCGGAGCCGAGGCCGAACCATTCGTGGGCCGGGTTGTCGAGGGTGAACGGGTGCTCCGCCGCATCCGCGTCGGCGGTGCCGAACGGCCTGCCCACCACCGCCGTCGCCGCCTGGTACAGCGGCAGCGCACCGGGCACGTCGGCCGGGAACCGGACCCGCAGCAGCGCGTCCTGGCCGATCGAGCCGTCCACCTGGGTGCGGAACTGGACCCGGTCCAGGCCGTCCCACAGGATGATCTCCTGGGTGACCCGCAGCCCGCCGAGCGTGAACTCGGCGACCAGCCGGGAGCCGGCCGGGCAGCGTTCCGCCCGCACGGTCGCCGGGGCGGCCGCGGACCCGGTGCCCGCGCCCTTGGGTGACAGCAGCCACGGCCCCTCACCCCAGCGCGGGTGATAGTCGTACTCGGGCTGGAGCACCAGCTCGTTGCCCGGGCCGCGGAGCAGTTCGGTACCGGCCCGGCGGTCGCGGACCGAAGTCAGCGTGCCGCCACGGGCCGGATCGGCCACGATCTCGAACGTCTCGTTCGCGATCGCGGTCCCGGGGATCGCCGTCCAGCCACCGGTGCCGGGATCCGCCGCGCCCGCCGTGGCGCCGCCGGGACCGCCCAGTAGGTGCGGTAGCCGGCCGCGGGCACCGGGCTGGCCAGGAAGGTGATGTCCGCCGCGGCCAGGGTGCCGTCCGGGTGGCGGCGCACCCTTTCGGCCAGGAAGGGGACGCTGGCGCCGGTCCCGTCGGTCAGCGCCAGCCACGGCGGGCCTGGCTCGGCGAAGGTGAGCGTGACCGCCGCCAGCCCGGCGCGCGGCCAGGACAGCGGGTTGGCCACGACCACCGGCCAGGCGCCGCCGGGACTGGCGGTCGGCGGCCGGGTGTCGGCCAGCCCGGCCAGGTAGGCGACCGCAGCGCGGCGGGCGGCATCCCCGCGCTCGAAGGCCTCCCGCCAGCCGGCCAGCAGGTCCAGGTAGACCTGGTCGGACTCGGTGCCGGTGATCGCGTCATGGTGAGCGCCGTAGACGAGCAGCCGCCATGCCTTGTCCAGCGAGGCCGCCGGGTAGTCCGCGCCGGCCAGCCAGGCCAGCGTGGCCAGCCGCTCCCCATCGAGCGCCGCCACCTCGGCGGCGCGCTGCGCCTGCTTGGTGTCGATGTAGGAGACGTCCTTGCCGGGATAGACCGGGTTCATGTCCCTGGTCTGCGGGGACAGCCAGATCCGGCGGCTGGCCGCTTCGGCCCGGACGGCGGCGAAGAACTCCCGCGGCAGGGCGGTGACGCAGCGCGGCCAGACGTAGCGGGCGGCGAAGTCGCGGTGCAGCGCGGTCGCCCAGCGGGCCGGGATCACGTGGTCGGCACCGACCGGGAGCAGCACGTTGCGGGTGGCCGCGACCGGTGCCAGCAGCGCCAGCTGGGCCAGCACCTCCGCCTGGGCGGCGGCCAGGTCGGGTGCCTGGTGCACGCCCCAGCCGGCCCCATAGTGGTTGGCCATGTAGCTGGTGAGCAGGCCGGCACCGTCCGGGGACAGCCACTCGAACTCGGTGGCGAACTGCATCCGGCGGTTGTCGCCGACCGTCCGCCACGGCCCCCACTGGTGGAACGGCCCGCGCGCCCAGGCGGACGAGGTCAGCCCGGCTGCGGCCATCAGCCCGGGATAGCCGGGGTCGAACCCGAACGCGTCCAGCATCCAGGCGCTGCGCGGGTCGCCACCGGCCACGTCGCGCTGCGCGGCGATGCCGTAGACCGCGTTGCGGATGGTGGACTCGGCGCAGGTCAGGTTGGTGTTTGGCTCGTTGTAGTTGCCGCCGACCAGCTCGATCCGGCCGTCGGCCAGCAAGGCACGCAGGTCGGCGCGATCCTCCGGGTGGGTGTCGAAGTAGGGCTTGAGGTAGTCGATCTCGGCCAGCACGAACTTGTAGTCGGGATCCGCCCGGGCGGCGTCCAGATGCAGTTTCACCAGCTCGAACGCGGTGCGGACCTCCGGCAGGGCGCCGTCCTCGCCGGGCAGCAGCAGCCGGGTCTGGGTGAACTGGCCCTGGGTGTTCCACCACACCGGGTCGTAGTGGAAGTGGCTGACCAGCCACACCGTCCAGCCCGGCTCGGCGGCGGTGAACGTCGCCGCCTGCTCGGCCCGGCCGTGCTCGCTCTCGGCGATGACCGTGACCGGCAGCACGCTGCCGGGCCCGTGCGGCGCGGCGACCGCGACCGGGACCTCCGCCACCTGGTTCATCCCCTCGGCGGCATCGATACGCAACGGCTGCGGCGTGGCGACCCCCGCTCCCGCCACCCGCACGGTGACCGGGCCCGCGGCCGCGGGCACCAGCGTCACCCGCATGATCTGGAGCGGCTGGCTGGCCGTCCCGGTGAACAGCATGGCCGGCTCGGCGGCGGTGATGCGCATACCGTCATGCTCGCATGGTGAGTTGACGAAACAATCATTTCGAGCGTAATCTTTCGAAACGTGTCTTCCGAAGAGCCGGACCTGACCGCACCTGAGCCGGCCACCACCGCTCCGGACACCACGGGGCTGGCCGCCACCGACGGCGGGATGCCCCTCCACAAGCTCACCGATGCCCGGGCGATGCGCGCGCTGGCCCACCCGGTCCGGCTCGCCCTGCTGGAGGCGCTGGTGCATGCCTGGCACGCTGACCGCCACCCAGGCCAGCGAACTGATCGGCGAGAGCCCCGCCAACTGTGCCTTCCACCTGCGCACGCTGGCCAAGTACGGCTACGTGGTGGAGGCGGGCGGCGGCAAGGGGCGGGAGCGGCCGTGGCGGCGCGCCCACACCACGCTGCAGATCACCACCGAGCAGGACGACCCGTCGGCGGCGATCGCCGCCGACGAGCTCAGCCAGTGGTGGCTGTCCGCGATGCTGGACCGGGCCCGCTCAGCACATAACGGGCGTGCCAGCTGGCCGGCCGAGTGGCAGCACAGCGACCTGACCGGCCAGAGCGAAATGATCGTTTACGCGACGCCCGACGAGGCCAACCAGATCGCGGCCGAGACCGAGCGGATCTACCGCCGCTTCCACGACCGGCTGGATCATCCCGAGCGCAGGCCGGCCGGTGCCATGCCGATCGAGATCCTGGTCATCGCCTACCCGCTGCTGCACCTGGCCGCCCGGCTGCGGCCGATCCCGAGTGAACCCCACCTGCCGGAAGGAGCTGTCATGCATCCCGAGAACGCCCGGATCATCGCCGGCCAGCGGTGGGCGGAACTGGCAGCGCCCGGCGGAGCCGGGCCGCCGCTCCGCCCCGCCCCCGGCGGTCCCCGCGGCCAGCAGGCCCGGTGTCTTCCTGGCCGGGCCGGACGCGTTCGGCTTCCGCACCTTCCTGACCCCGGCGGAGGCACGCACGCTGGCGGCCGACTGGGCGGAACTGCTGGCCCAGTTCGCGGACCGGGTGGAGGATCCGGCCCAGCGGCCGGACGGCGCGGTCCCGTTCGAACTGGTGGTGCTGGGCCGGCCGGTGCCGGAACTGGTGGGCGTGGACGACTGACATGCGCCGCCTGTTCACGCACCGGGACGCGCGGCTGTTCATTTCCGGGCAGGCACTGTCCACCATCGGGGACAGCGCGCTGTGGCTGGCCATGGCCATCTGGGTGAAAATCCTCACCGGCAGCAACAGCCAGGCCGGGCTGGTGTTCCTGGCGTTCACCGGCGGCATCCTGCTGTCCCCGGTCACCGGGCTGGTGGCCGACCGGCTGCGGCGGCGGCCGCTGCTGGTCGCCACCAACCTGGCCGCTGCGGCCGGGGTGTGCGCCCTGCTGCTGGTGTCCGGGCGGGACCAGATCTGGCTGATCTACCTGGTCATGTTCGGCTACGGGGTGGCGAACACGCTGATCGCGTCGGCGCAGACGGCGCTGCTGGCGGTGCTGCTGCCGGCCGATCTGCTGGGCGAGGCGAATTCGGTGCTCCAGCTGGCGGCGCAGGGTTTCCGGCTGGTCACCCCGCTGCTCGGGGCGGGCCTGCTCGCCTGGGTGGGGCCAGCGCCGGTGATCGGCCTGGACGCGGGCACGTTCGTGGTGGCGGCCGGCCTGACCGCGGCCATGCGGATCCGCGAGCCGGCCCCGGCCCCGGCGGCCGGGCACTGGCGGGCTGAGATGACGGCCGGCATCTCGTATATCGCGCGCACCACGGCGCTGCGGCGGCTGCTGGTCAGCGGCGTGATCGCGCTGCTGGTGTTCGGCTTCTTCGAGACCGTCCCGTTCGCGGTGACCGGCCAGGGGCTGCATCGCGCCCCGGTCTTCCTCGGGGTGCTGGAGGCGGTGATGGGCGCTGGCTCGGTGGCCGGCGGGGTGCTGGCCGCGGCCGTCATGCGCCGTACCGGCGAGCGGGCGCTGGTGGCGCTGGCCCTGGCCGGCTGCGCGGCCGCCTGCCTGCTGCTCATGCCCGGTTCGCTGCCGGTGGTGCTGGCCGGGATGGCCCTGCTCGGCCTGTCCATCGTCTGGGTGAACGTGGGGGCGATCACACTGATCCAGCGCCAGACCCCGGCCCCGCTGCTGGGCCGGGTCGATGCCGCGCTGATGACAGCGATCACGGTGCCGCAGGTGGTGTCCATCGCGCTGGGTGCGGCGCTGATCGCCATCGTCGACTACCGGATCCTGCTGGCGGTGATGGCGGTGGTGACTGTGGTGGCGGCGCTGTACCTGGTAGGCAGGCCGGATCCGGATCCGGCCTATCCGGCGGTCGCGGGCGCCGACGGGTAGGATCGCCTCAGATTTCTGTCGGCGGAGGGCGGTCCAGCCTGCGCAGAGCGGAGCGAGGGGGCCGATGAGCGATTCCCCGGTGACCTTGCGGGATGTCGCGGCACGGGCGGGAGTTCACCCGGCCACGGCTTCGCGTGCGCTGAACCCGGAGACCCGGCCGCTGGTCCGCGAGGACACCGCCCGCCGGGTGCTGGACGCGGCCGAGGAACTCGGCTATCACCCCAACCAGGTCGCGCGCAGCCTGCGGACCAGGCGCTCGCGCACGGTGGGTGTGCTCATCCCGGACCTGACCAACCCGCTGTTCCCGCCCATCGTGCGGGGCCTGGAGGACCGGCTGGCCGCCGCCGGGTATGTCGCGCTGATCGGCAACACCGACGGCGACGGCGAGCGGGAGCGGCTGATCTTCAGCCAGATGCGGGCCCGGCACGTGGACGGGGTCGTGCTCGCCACCGCCCACCTGAGCGACCCGCTGCTGGCGGACGCGGCCCGGGCGGGCCTGCCGGTGGTGCTGATGAACCGGATGTCACACGATCACAGCCTGCCGTCGGTCTCGGTCGATAACGAGCGCGGGATGCGGATGGTGGTCGAGCACCTGGCCGGGGAGGGCCACCGCCGGATCGCCCACATCGCCGGGCCGCAGGAGCTGTCCACCGGGCTGAACAGGTACCGCGGCTTCATGTCGGCCATGGAGGCGCACGGGCTGGCTGCCGACCCGGAGCTGATCGTGTCGGCCAAGGCCTTCTCCATCGAGGAGGGGATGCGCTGCACCCGGGCCCTGCTGGACCGGCTGGACAGCTTCACCGCCCTGGCGGCCGCCAACGACATGCTGGCGGTCGGCTGCCTGGCCGCGCTGGAGGAGGCCGGGCTGGCCTGCCCGGCCGACCTGTCGGTGGTGGGCTTCAATGACATGCCGTTCATCGACCGGCTGCGCCCGCCGCTCACCACCGTCCGGTTCCCGCACTACCAGCTCGGCACCGAAGCCGCGCAGCTGCTGCTGGAGCGGATCAACGGCCAGACCGGCCCGGTCAAGGTGCTCTACCTGGCGCCAGAACTCATCGTCCGGGGCTCGACCGCGCGTTGTCAGCGGATCACCTGAACGGCTGCACACGATTGCGTTAGGGTGATCCGGACGCGCCGGCCGTGACCGCGGTGCGGCGCGCGGATGGTCGGCCTGTCGGGCCCGTCCCAGAAGGTAACAGCTTGGGAACACAGGGTTGACACCAGCGGCAGTGTCCGCGAGGCTGCTCTCTGCAAACGATTGTTAGAGGTGACGGGATGGCCCGGGAGGTGACCGAGCACCGTCTCGGCTGGCTGGGGACCGGCCGGATGGGCTCCGCACTGGTCCGGCGCCTGCTGGCGGCCGGCTGTGAGGTTGCCGTCTACAACCGGACCCGGGCGAAGGCAGAGCCGCTCGCGGCCGCCGGGGCGGTGATCGCCGGTTCCGCGGCCGAACTCGCCGACCGGGATATCGTGTTCGCCACCGTCGGCACCCCGCAGGACCTGCTGGACGCGGTGCTCGGGCCGGCCGGCCTGATCTCCGGTGGCGGTGCCCCCAAGATCGTGGTGGACGCCTCCACCATCTCGGTGGAAGCCTCGCAGCGGGTGCGTGAGCGGCTGGCGGCGCACGGCACCGACCTGCTGGCGGCGCCGGTGATGGGCAACCCCAAGGTGGCCGAGGTGGGCCGGCTCACCCTGGCCGTGTCCGGGCCCCGGGCCGCCTTCGACACCGCCCAGCCCTATCTGGAGCTGCTCGGCTCCGGGGCCACCTACGTGGGAGAGGGCGAGCTCGCCCGGACGGTAAAGATTTGCCACAATCTCTTCCTCGGAGTGGTAACGCAATCGCTGGCGGAAGTGACCATCCTGGCCCAGAAGAGCGGCATCAGCCGGGAGGCGTTCCTGGCCTGCCTCAACAACAGCGTGATG
This sequence comes from uncultured Actinomycetes bacterium, assembly GCA_963837105.1. Taxonomy (GTDB): domain Bacteria; phylum Actinomycetota; class Actinomycetes; order Streptosporangiales; family Streptosporangiaceae; genus UBA9676. The sequence continues at coordinate 193,480 of CAWIMG010000028.1, forward strand.
GGCTCGACATTCACCCGTTACAAATCACCGGCTTTCGTCAACCTCGACTTCCACCCGACCTTCACCGCCACCTTGCTGCGCAAGGATTTCGACCTCGGGCTGGCTGCGGCCCGGGAGCGCGAGGTCCCGCTGCCGGTCGCGGCCCTGGTGCACCAGCTCATCCAGGGCCTGATCGGCATGGGCCGGGGTGACGATGATTTCGCAGCCCTGATCGAAATGGAGGCGCTGACCTCGGGCCTGAAACTGGTCAGCGAGAACGCGGATATCTCTGACGGGCTGGACCCAGCCCACGTGGACAACACAAATGCAGTACGGTGAGGCCCCGGTACCACAAATCAGTGGCCGGCCGCCGATCCGCCCTCTCGGACACCTCGCTGCCCGGGGCAGCTGCCCAGGGCACGCAAGGCGACCGGCTCTTCACTCGGCCATTCATGAACTGGAAGGAGGAACCGGATGAGACCTCACGGCACCCGGTTCTTGGCGCTCACGGCCGTTGCCGCAAGCGCGGCGGTGATCCTGGCCGCCTGCAGCAGCAGTAGCAGCACCAGCGGCACCTCAAGCACTGCGAGCAAGACGCCCATTGTGATCGGTACCTCGCTGTCCCTGACGGGTGACTTCTCCGTTGACGGCCAGGCATTCCAGCGCGGCTACGACCTCTGGGTGCAGGAGATCAACAAGGCCGGTGGCCTGCTCGGGCACCCGGTTCAGCTCAAGGTCCTGAACGACAACAGCGACCCGGGCACAGTCACCACCAACTACACGCAGCTGATCAGCCAGGACCACGCGGCGTTCGTGTTCGGCCCGTTCTCCACGCTGCTGACCGCCCCGGCCGCGCAGGTGGCGGCCCGCTACCACTACGCCTTCATCGAGGGCGCCGGCGGTGGCCCGCTGGTGTTCTCGCTGAAGCTGCCCAACCTGTTCGCGGTCAGCCCGGTGGTGGCCGACCAGCTGATCCCGTTCGCCGACTGGGTGGCGTCGCTGCCCGCCAACGAGCGGCCGAAGACCGCCGCCTACCCGATGGTGACCGACCCGTTCGCGGTGCCGATGGTGCAGAACGCGCAGGCGGTCCTGCAGAAGGCCGGCGTCAAGACGGTGTACTCCAAGATCTTCCCGGCGGAGAACCCCGCGTACAAGGCGGGCGCCGACCAGATCGCCGCGCTGAAGCCGGACATGGTGGTCATCGGCTCGCCGGACGTGCCCGGCGTGCAGTCGGTCATGCAGGCGTTCATGCAGCAGCACTACAACCCGAAGATCCTGGCCGCCTCGGCGGGCCCGGACCAGGGTGCTGCCTTCCTGAGCGCGATCGGCGGGTCCACCAACGCCACCGGCACCATGGTGCCCAACGGCTGGTACCCGGGCTTCAACAACCCGCTCAGCCACGCCTTCGTCAACGCTTACATCGCCAAGTACGGCGGCACGCCGGCCGATATCAACGCCGACGCGGCCGAGGCTTACTCGGTCGGCGACACACTCGCCGCCGCGGTCAAGGCGACCAACAGCCTGTCCAACGCAAAGGTCATCTCCTACCTGCACAGCGGGGTAACGCTTCAGACCGTGCAGGGGCCGGCCAAGTTCAACTCCATCGGCCAGAACGTGGTGGCCGCGCACTTCATCTTCCAGTGGCAGACCGGGTCGAAGTTCGTCCAGGTGCTGCCGACCAGCGCGCCTGGCTCGGTGGCAATCGTGAACCCCAAGCCCCCCTGGGGCCAGGGCTGATTTGATGGTGCGCGGGGCGGGCGACCCCGCCCCGCGCACCAGCTTTGCTCGGAACGGAGGAACTGATATGAGGCGCCCCCGCGCCCGGACCGCGCTGCGCGCGGCATTCGCCATCCTGGCCGCGTCGTCCCTGGCCGCCTGCGGCGGCTCGGCTGCGACCAGCAACACCGGCGTGCTAGCCGGGCCTACCGGCACGCCCATCACGATCGGCTTCTCCGAGCCACTGACCGGTGCGTTCTCGGCTGACGGGCAGGCCTGCCTGATCGGCTACAAGCTGTGGGCCGCATCGGTGAACAGCCACGGCGGCCTGCTCGGGCGCCCCGTCAGGCTGGTGTACCTCAACAACAACAGCGACCCCAACACCACCACCAAGACCTACACCAAGCTCATCACCCAGGACCACGTCAACTTCGTCGTCGGGCCGTTCTCCACCCTGCTGACTGTCCCGGCCGCGCAGGTGGCGGAGAAGCATCATTACGCGTTCGTGGAGGGGTCCGGCGGTGGCGGCCTCGTCTACGCCCTGCACGCACCTAACCTGTTCGCGGTCAGCGCGCCGGTGCTGTACCAGTTGAACCCGTTCGCCAACTGGGCCACCAAGCTGGCCCCCAACCTGCGGCCCAGGACCGCCGCCTACGCGATGGTGGCCGACCCGTTCGCCGACCCGCCGGTGGGCCAGGCCCAGCTCATCATGGAGAAGGCCGGGATTACCACCGTCTACAACAACGCCAACAACCCGGTCAACAACAGCGGCAAGCTCACCCCGACGCAGGTCACCGCCGCCATCAAGGCGAGCGCCCAGCAGGTGGCGGCCAAGAACCCGGACGTGGTCGTGCTCGGCACGGTGGACATCCCCTCACTGGCCACCTTCATCAATGAGTTCAAGGCGCTGCACTTCAACCCGAAGATGATCATCGCCACCTCCGGCCCGGACCAGGGCAACGCCTTCCTGAGCGCGGTCGGCACCGGCAACGCCACCGGGGTCATGGTCCCGGACGGCTGGTACGGCAGCTTCCCCGACGCGCTCAACCACGTCATGGTGCAGGAGTACATCGCCAAGTACGGCGGCACCGCCTCCGACGTCAACGCCGACGTGGCCGAGTCCTACTCGACCGGCGAGGTGCTGGCCGACGCGGTCACCGCGGTCGGGATGAACCAGCAGAAGATCATCAACTACCTGCACAGCGGGGTGGTGCTGAACACCGTCCAGGGCCTGGCCCAGTGGGGCCCGAAGCCGGGCGGCGTGAACCTCAAGAGTGTCAACGCCACCTCCATCTTCCAGTGGCAGCCCGGTGCCCGGTTCCTGCGGGTGCTGCCGCTGGGCAGCAACTCCGTTCAGATCAAGGCCGTCAAGCCCGCGTGGGTGGGCTGACAAGTACGAAGCAGTAAGTGTGTGGGTAGGTACGACAGCAGCTGAACGGAGCTTTGCACTGACATGGGTACTTTTCTCCGCGCGGTGGCCGACGGCGTGCTCGAAGGCGGGGTCTACGGCCTGATGGCGGTCGGGCTGACGCTGATCTTCGGCGTGCTCGACATCATCAACATCGCCCAGGGCATCATGGTCGTGCTGGGCGCCTACCTCTCCTATTCGCTGTGGACCCACTTCCACATCGACCAGTTCGTCGGCCTGCTGATCACCGTCCCGACCATGTTCATCCTCGGCGTGGCCATCCAGTACCTGTTCATCCGGCCGCTGCGCGGCCGGGAGCGAACATCGATGTCACTGCTGGCCTGTTACGCGGTGGCGATCATCATCGAGGGCCTGCTCTACCAGAGATTCGGGTCGAACTACATCTCCTACACCACCTACTGGACCAGCCCCCAGGCCACGCTGGACATCGGCGGCTACTACATGCCGTACATCTACCTGGCCGGGTTCGGGCTCGCGGTGCTGCTGGTGGTGGCGATCTACTGGATGCTGTACCGGTCCCAGTTCGGCCGCAGCGTGCGGGCCACCATGCAGGATCACACCGCGGCCCGGCTGGTAGGCATCGACGTGAACCGGGTCGCCGCGCTCACGTTCGGGATCGGGGTGGCGGTCACCGCCGTCGGCGGCATGGTGTTCGGGACGCTCAACGCGTTCAACCCGAACACCGGCTACGACCTGATCTCCCGGCTGCTGGCGATCGTCATCCTGGGTGGCCTGGGCAGCATCGGCGGCGCGCTCGGGGCCTCGGTGCTGGTGATCACCCTCGCCTCGCTGGTGGACGTGTACTGGAACCCGGAATGGTCAACGGTGGTGTTCTACGGCGCGATGGTGCTGGTGCTGGTGTTCCGGCCACAGGGCCTGTTCGGCCGGAAAGAGGCGAGGGCGCAGTGAGGTCCGCCACCATCTGGCGGGCGGCGGGCCTGACCCTGCTGCTGGCCGTCGCGGCCGTCATACCGCTCGCCAAGAACGTCACGGTCACCCATGTCGGCGTGTTCGTGCTGCTCTACGTGGGCTCGGCGGTCGCGATGGAACATCTTCTCCGGGTTCACCGGCTACATCTCGCTGGGCGCGGCGGTGTTCTTCGGGACCGGTGTCTACACGGTGGCGCTGCTGTCCAAGCACCTGAATCTGGTCGGCGGGGTGGTCTTCGCGCTGTACCCGGTCGCGGGCCTGGCGGCCGCCGCGGTGGCGGTGCCATTCGGCCTGATCGCGCTGCGGGTGCGCCGGCACACCTTCGTGGTGGTCACCATCGCCATCTTTTTCATCTTCCAGCTGATGGCATACAACTTCAGCTGGACCGGTGGCGCCACCGGGATCTTCCCGCCGTTCCTCAACTGGGACCCGAACACGTTCGACATGCCGTTCTACTATGCCGCCCTGCTGATCGCGGTCGGGGCGGCGGTGCTGGCCTGGGCGATCTGGGGCTCCCGGTTCGGCCTCCAGTTGCGGGCGATCAGGGACGACGAGGACCGGGCCCGCGGGCTCGGGGTCAAGACCATGCGGGTGAAGCTGGCCGCCTTCGTGATCTCGGGCTTCATCATCGGGATGCTCGGCGGGCTGTACTTCTACTTCCAGGCCGAGGCGCTGCCCGAGTACGCGTTCAACCCGTTCTTCGACCTGACCATCGCGCTGATGGCCTTCATGGGCGGGTTCGGCACGCTGTCCGGGCCCATCTTCGGAGCGCTGCTGCTCGAGCCCTACCTCGGTTACGCGCAGTTCCAGATCTCGAACGCTTATATATCCGAGGTCGTGCTCGGCGCAGTATTCCTGCTCGTGATCATCTTGCTGCCGCGCGGGATCCTGCCGACCATCGGGGAAAGGCTCACCAGCTGGCGGGCCGCCCGGGCGCGGCGATCGGCCGCGCCCGCCGGCGCGGCGCCGGGCCACCAGGTGCGGCATCAGCCGGGGATGCGGTCGGGACCAGCGCGGCCGGAAGCGGCGCGCCCGGCGGCGGGAGCACGCGATGACCGTACTGCTGCGGACCGACGGCGTCAGCAAGGCCTACGGCGGGGTGCAGGCACTCAGCGACTGCTCGATCGAGGTCGACGACGGCAGCATCGCCGGGCTGATCGGGCCGAACGGCTCCGGGAAGACCACCCTGTTCAACATGATCACCGGCTATGGCCGGGTGGACAGCGGCGAGATCTACCTCAACGACACCAAGATCACCAATCTGTCCCCGGACAAGGTCTTCGCACTCGGGATCGGCCGCACCTTCCAGCTGACCCGGGTCTTCTCCCGGCTCACGGTCATGGAGAACATGATCGTCGCCGCGCACACCAAGGAGCGGGCCGGCCAGCACGGCGGCAAGCGCAGCCGTAACCCGTTCGCCCGCGCGGGTGGCCCGGCCACCCGGCAGCGGGCGATGGAACTGCTGGAGTTCACCGGCATCGCCAAGCTGGCCGGCGACCGGGCGGAAACCCTTTCCTATGGCCAGCGCAAGCTGCTGGAACTGTCCTACGTGCTGATCGCCGAGCCGGAGATCATCCTGCTCGACGAGCCGGCCGGCGGGGTGAACCCGACCCTGATCGGCACCATTTCGGACCGGATCCGGGAGCTGAACCGGCAGGGCACCACGTTCCTCATCGTGGAACACAACATGGAGTTCGTGATGGGCCTGTGCGACCAGGTGACCGTGCTCGACAACGGGAACCCGGTGGTATCCGGCGCGCCGGACGTGATCCGCAACGACCATCGGGTGCTGGACGCCTACCTCGGGACCACGGAGGAAGACGATGACGCAGCCTGATGCGGCCAGCCCCGCCCTGGTGGTATCGGAGGTAGTGGCCGGTTATGGCGGTGGCGACGTGCTGCGCGGCGTGTCGCTGGAAGTCATGCAGGGCGGGATCACCTGCGTGGTGGGGCCCAACGGGGCCGGCAAATCCACCCTGCTCAGCACCATCAGCGGGCTGCTGCGGCCGCGGCTGGGCGAGGTGATCCTGCACGGCGAGAAGCTGACCGGGCGGACGCCCCGGCAGATCCTCAAGTCCGGCGTGGTCCAGGTGCCGCAGAACCACAGCCTGTTCCGGGAGATGACGGTCCGGGAGAACATCCGGCTGGGCGGCTACATCCTGCGCGAGCGCGGCCTGGCTGACCGGCGGCTGGCCGCGGTGCTGGAGATGTTCCCGCAGGTCACCGAGTGGCTGGACAAGAAGGCGGGCAGCCTGTCCGGCGGCCAGCAGCGGCTGGTCGAGTTCGCCCGCTGCCTGATGCTGGATCCGAAGCTGGTCATTCTGGACGAGCCGTCGATGGGCCTGGCGCCCAAGGTGCTCAAGTCCGTCTTCGATGCGGTGCGGATGATGCACGCGCAGGGCAAGACCATCCTGCTGGTCGAGCAGAACGCGCGGGCCGGGCTGCGGCTGTCCACCCACGGGGTGGTGCTGGAGAACGGCACTGTCCGGCTGGCCGGCACCGGCCAGGAGGTGCTCGACCACCCCGAGATCGGCGCGCTGTACCTGGGCGGCGCGGTCACCGAGGCCAGCCCGGGCGGCGATAACGGAGCCAGCCCGGCCGGTGATACCAGCCCGGCCAGTGATAACGGTGCCAGCCCGGCGCCGGGAGCCGCCCGTTGATCATCGACAGTCACTGCCATGTCATCGTCGAGGAGATGACGGCCGGCCAGGTGCCGGAGCAGTGGCGGCCGGTGGTCAGCCGGGGCAGCGGGCAGTACCGGCTCAGCTTCCGCGGCCACGAGATCAACTCGGTCACCGGCGAGTTCACCGACATCGCGGCGATGCTCGCGCAGGCCGCCGCGACCGGGGTGGACCACCTGCTGCTGTCCCCCTGGATCAACCTGGTGCCGGTGGACGCCGGGCCGGCCGAAGCCCGGCTGGTCTGCCAGGTGCAGAACGACGCGCTGGCCGCGGCCGCGGCCGCCTTCGATGGGCGGGTGACCGCGCTCGGCGCGGTGCCACTGCAGGATCCGGCCGAGGCGGCCCGGATGCTGCCCGGGCTGATGGCCACGCCCGGGCTGTGCGGGGTGGAGGTCCCGGGCAGCGTCGGCGGCCGCTATCTGGGTGACGACTTCTTCGCGCCATTCTGGGCGGCGGCGGAGGCGGCCGGGGCACTGGTGTTCATCCATCCCGCCAGCCAGGGGCTCGGCATGCCCGCTCTGGCCGGCTACTACCTGTGGAACTCGGTGGGGAACCCGCTGGAGACCGCCGTGACCGCGGCCCACATCGCGGTGTCCGGGGTGCTGGAGCGGCACCCGGACCTGCGGGTGCTGCTCGCCCACGGGGGCGGCGCACTGCCGGTGGTCCGGGGTCGGCTGCGCCGCGCGTTCGCGGTCCGGCCCGAAGCCCGGGCCCGGACCCGGACCGAGCCGGACGAGGCGCTGCGCCGCTTCTACTACGACACCGTCACCCACGATCAGGACCTGCTGGCCGGGCTGATCCGGTATGCCGGGGCCGGCCAGGTGCTGCTGGGCAGCGACCGGCCGTTCGACATGGGCACCGACCACCCGGTGGACGAGGTCCGGGCGCTCGGCCTCGGCGCAGGTGAGGACCTGGTGCTCGGCGGCAACGCCGCGCGGCTGCTGGGGATCGCGGGTGGCTGACCACGGCGGCGGGCAACTGGCCGCGCTGCTGGCCGAGCACGGGGTCCGGCATGTGTTCGGGGTGCCGGGTGGCCAGACGCTCGCGCTCTATGATGGCCTGCTCGACCTGGCGCCGGCGATCGGGCACGTGCCGGTGCGGGACGAGCGGTCGGCCGCCTACGCCGCGGACGCCTATGCCCGGGTAACCGGCCAGGTGGGAGTATGCGACGCGACGGTAGGGCCGGGTGCGGCCAAGCTCCCGTCCGGGCTGGCCGAGGCGCTCGGCGCCTCCGTCCCGGTGCTCGCACTGGTCAGCGACCTGCCCGCGCGGCTGGCCCCGCACCGCTACCGGAGCGCGGCATCCCAGGCGCTGGACCAGGCCGCGCTGCTCGCCCCGGTCACCAAGTGGCAGGCGGCCGTGCCGGACGCGGCCACCATGCCCGCCCTGGTCCGGCAGGCCTTCCGGGAGGCCACCACCGGCCGTCCCGGGCCGGTGGTGCTGTTTCTCCCGCAGGACGTGCTGGACGGGCCCGGGGTCACCGGCGAGCCGCTGGCGGCCAGTGAGAGGTTCGGCCGGTTCCCGGCCTTCCGGCCCGCGCCCAGCCCGGCTGACGTGGCCGCCGCGGCGGATATGCTGCGCCGGGCCGAGCGGCCGTTCATCCTGGCCGGGGGCGGGGTGATGCACTCGGCCGCGGGCCCGGATCTGGTGCTGCTGGCGGAGCGGCTGACCGCCGCGGTCGGCACCACCTTGACCGGCAAGGGCGCCATCGCCGAGAGCCACCCGCTGAGCGTGGGCGTGACCGGCAGCATGGGCACGTCGGCGGCGGCCGCCGCGCTGGCCGAGGCGGATCTGGTGCTGCTGGCCGGCACGAAGGCAAGCAGCGGCGCCACCTACGGCTGGGCCCTGCCGCGGCCGGATCAGCCGGTCGTCCAGCTCGACCTGGATCCGGCCGAGCTAGGCCGGGCCTTCGGCTGGGCGGTGCCGGTGCTGGCGGACGCCCAGGCCGGGCTGCGCGCGCTGGCCGCGGCGCTGGCCGGGCCCGGCGCCCCGGACCGGGCACCCTGGCGGGCCCGGATAGCGGCACTGGCGGCGGACTGGCGGGCCAGCCGCGACGCCGAGCGGGCCAGTGGCGCGGTGCCGGTCAGCCCGCAGCGTGTGCTGGCCAGCCTGGAGCAGGCGCTGGCCGAGGACGACGTGCTGATCTGCGATGCCAGCCTGGCCAGCGGCTGGGGCGGGGTGTACCTGGAGCAGCGGTCCGCGGGCCGGCGGGTGCTGGCGCCGCGTGGCCAGGCAGGCCTCGGCTACGGTGTGCCCGCCGCGATCGGGGTGGCGCATGCGCGGCCCGGCCGCCGGGTGGCCGTGCTCACCGGTGACGGGGCGCTCGGCTACGCGGCCGGGGAACTGGCCACGCTCACCGAGCAGCGGCTGCCGGTCACTGTGGTCGTGCTGAACAACCAGTCATGGGGCTGGATCCGCTGGTACCGGCGGATCAACTTCGGCCGGGCCTGGCAGGACGCCGATTTCGGCGATGTCGCGTTCGCCGAGATAGCCCGCGGCTTCGGGCTGGCCGGGCAGCGGGTCACCGAGCCAGCCAGCCTGCCCGACGCGCTGGCGGCGGCGCTGGCCGGGCCGGGCCCGGCGCTGGTGGACGTGGTGACCGACACCTGGCAGACCCCGATCACCGCGCACCGGCAGGCTGTCGCCGACGGCACTACCACCGGATATGGAGGCTGACCGATGCCCCGCCACCCCGACCGCCAGCTGGAACGGCTGTCCCAGCCAGCCGCTGCCGCGCTGATCGCCGCCAGCGGCACCGCCGTCGTCGCCACCGGCAGCGTCGAGCAGCACGGCGGCCACCTGCCGCTCGGCACCGACGCGTTCGCGGCCGCCTCCATCGCCGAGCGGGTGGCCGCCCGGCTGGACACCGTGGTCGCCTCACTCGGCCCGGCCGGGGTCGCCCACTACCACCTGTCCTGGCCCGGCACCCTGTCGCTGCGCCCGGCCACCATGGGCGCGCTGCTGGTGGACGTGTGCGGCGGGCTGGGCGCGGCCGGCGCGCAGCGGATCGTGGTGGTCAACTGGCACGAGGGCAACTCCCCGGCCCTGCGGGTGGCCGCTGACGAGGCGCAGCGCACCCACGACGTGCAGGTGCTGATCGCCGAGTCGCACGTGATCACCCACACGCTGTTCCCGGACGAGATGGAGTTCACCCACGCCGGCTCGATGGAGACGGCCGCCGTGCTGGCCTATGACGCATCGCTGGTACGGCTGGCGGAGGCCACCGCGCCGAGCGACCGGGCGGCCGGGGAGGCCGCGCACGGGCTGTTCCGCCGCCCGGACGTGTACCCGGTGCTGCGGGACTTTCACCAGATCGCCGCCACCGGCTGGTACGGGCGGCCGGACCTGGCCACCGCGGCCCGGGCGGAGCAGATCGCCGAGGCGGTGGCCAACCACGTGGTGGCCCGGGCCCGTGAGATCTGGGCGGCCCTCGGCACGGGCGGGACGGCATGATCCCGGCCACGATGCGGGCCGCGCTGCTGCGCGACTTCGGCACGCTGGCGGTCGAGGAGGTAGCCATCCCGCAGCCCGGGCCGGGTGAGGTGCTGGTCCGGGTCAGCGCCTGCGGGATCTGCGGCACCGACCTGAAGATCGTGGCCGGCGCCTACCAGGGCACCTGGCCGCCGGAACTGCCGTTCATCATCGGGCACGAGTGGTCCGGCGAGGTGGCGGCGCTGGGCCCGGGCACCGAGCGCAGCGGGCTGGCGGTGGGAGACCGGGTGGTGGCCGAGAACCACACCGGCTGCGGTCAGTGCCCGATGTGCCGGGCAGGCCGCTACAACCTGTGCGAACGGGTCAGGGAACCGGGCTTCAAGCTGTACGGGCACACCGCCCCCGGCGCGCTGGCGCAGTACGCTGCCCGCCCGGCGCTCGCCCTGCACAAGGTCCCCGCCCATGTCACCGACCTGGCCGCGGCACTGGTCAACCAGGGAGCGCTGACCGTGCACGCGGCCCGCCGGGCCCGGCTGGGACCCGGCGCTAGCGTCGCGGTCTACGGGCCGGGGCTGCTCGGCCTGCTCATGCTCCAGGTGGCCAGGGCCGCCGGGGCCACCACCGTGATCATGGTGGGCCGGGGCCAGCGGCTGGCCGTCGCCCGCGAACTGGGTGCCACCGCCATCGTCGATTACCAGGCCGACGACCCGGTGGCCGGTGTGCGGGCCGCCACCGGTGGCCGCGGTGCGGACTGCGTGTTCGACTGCTCCGGCAACCCGGCGGTGATGGGCCAGCTGCTCCGGTCGGCCCGCCGTGGCGGGACCGTCGCCCTGCTCGGCCTGGCCGGGGGAGCGGTCGCGGATCTGCCCGTCAACCTGGTTACTCTCGACGAACTGGATGTGCTCGGGGTACGGTCGAGCCCAAACGCCTATCCAGCTATGATCGCCCTGCTCGCTTCCGGCGCGGTCCGTACCGAGCCACTGACCACCCACGTCTACCCGCTGGCCGAGGTCGCCGCCGCGTTCGGCGCACTGGCCCGGCGGGAGGCAATCCGCCCTATTATCACCATGCAGTAACCCTTGGAGCGCGCCATGCCGATCATCCGCCACCCCGACCAGTTCCCGGCCACCGACGGGCCGGGCTGGCACCAGCAGGAGTGGGCAGGTTCCGGGGTGTTCGGCGAGCCGGTGCCCATGCGCGCACGGCGGTACCGGCTGGACCGGGGTGCCTCCGGACCGGGCATCACGCTCACCGGCCAGGACGCATTCGCGTATGTGATCGGCGGCACCGGGGCGGGCCGCGCGGGCGCGGACAGCTATCTGCTGGCGACCGAGAGCGTGCTGTGGCTGGGCGGCTGTGACGCGCTGGCCCTGACCGCCGGGCAGGACGGGCTGGACGTGCTGGTGGCCGAATCCACCGGGGAGCCGGTGCCCGCGCCGCCCCGCAAGCCCTTCACGGCCAGCAAGGCGTTCGCCGCCACCGAACTGCCGCACCTGGTGTCCACCCGCGATACCAGGGACCGGATGGATCTGGTCACCGACAACGTGCCGGTGGGGGCGACCCAGCTGCGCGCCGACCGGATCGTCTACCACCCCGGCGACACCGCCGCGGCGCACTATCACAGCGGCTGCCACCACGTGTTCTGCATGCTGACGGGCTCTGGCCTGCTCTACACCGACGACCAGGCGTCCCGGCTGGAGGCCGGGATGAGCGCGCTGGTCGGCCCGGGCGAGGTGCACTGGTTCGAGGACGACCGGGCCGAGAATTTCTCGTTCGTGGAGTTCTGGGCACCGCCGCCGACCGGCACCGTCTGGACGGTGAGCGGGGACCAGTGCACCTGGGCCACGGTCAGCTGAGCCGCCCGGCCGGATCGGCGAGGGCGATCCATGGATGAACGGCTGGCGTCGATGTACCGCCGCTTCACCTGGCGGATCCTGTCCAACTATGTGACGCCGTGGGAGTTCGAGCAGCTCAAGGCCCAGATCACCGACTACGGGCAGTGGTGCGGTGCCTGGCGGGCGCAGGCCGCCGCCCACATCGTGCGGGGCGACGAGGCGCTGGCCGCCGGGCACACCATCACCGCCGCCGATGCCTATCTGCGCGGCACGCTGGCCTGCCACTGGGCCAGTTTCGTGTTCACCCACGACCAGGGCCAGTTCCGGGCCGCGCTGGCGGACATGGACGCGGCCCTGGCCAAGGCCGCCCCGCTGCAGTCACCGCCGCTGGAACTGCTGGCAGTGCCGTTCGAGGGGCTGTCACTGCCCGGTTACCTGCGGGTACCGGCCGGCCGCGGCCACCGGTGGTGCTGCTGCTGCCCGGCGCCGATTCGGCCAAGGAGGAGCTGTACAACCTGGCCGACCACGTGGTGGCGCGGGGCCTGGCGGCCGCGGTCTTTGACGGTCCCGGGCAGGGGCCGGCCAGCTTCGCCAGCAACCTGCGGCCGGACCAGGAGGTGGCGGTACGGGCCATCCTGGACGTGCTGGCCGCCCGGCCCGACCTGGACGGCAGCCGGGTGGCGGTCGGTGGCATCTCCTACGGCGGGCTGTTCTCGATCCGGACCGCGGCGGCCGACGACCGGGTCAAGGCGGTGGTCTCGGTCTCGTCCTGGTACACCCCGGCGGGCAGGTTCGCCGAGATGGACGACCTGACCCGGCCCGGCCAGTACCTGCATCACGGTCCCGACCCGGCGGCCAACATGGCGGCCATCACCCTGGCCGGGGTGGCCGGCCGGGCGACCGCGCCGCTGCTGCAGGTCTACGGCGGCAGCGACCCCGGCTCCCCGCCGTCGCACGCCGAGCGGATCGCCGCCGAGTACGGCGGACCGGTAACCACCGTGGTCTACCCGGACGGGGTACATATCCTGAACAACCTCTGGAACGTCGCCCGGCCGCTCATCGCCGACTGGCTCGCCGACACCCTGCAGGAGCGCGATGGCTGATTACCCGAAGGCTGAGGCCAAGCAGGCCGCGCGGGAGCGGTTCACCGGGCTGTGGGCGGCCACCATCACCCCGTTCACACCGGAGGGGGAACTGGACGAGGCCGCGCTGCGGCGGGACCTGGACCGGCTCACCACCGGCCTCGGCGTGGACGGGATCTTCTGCGGCGGGGTGATGAGCGAGTTCTGGGCGCTGTCCGGCGCCGAACGGCGGCGGCTGGTGGAGATCGTGGTGGACTGCTGCCGCGGCCGCTGCCCCGTGCTCGCCCACACCGGCCAGCACAGCGCGGCCGAGACCATCGAGCTGACCCGGCACGCCGAACGGGCCGGCGCCGACTTCGCGGTGGTCATCAACCCGTACTACCCGCCCGCTTCCGACGACGGCCTGTACGCCTGGTACGAGCAGGTATGCGCGAATGTCGGCATCGGGGTGTGGCTGTTCGACACCGGCTACTCCGGTGTGTCGCTGTCCACCAGCCTGATCGAGCGGCTGGCGCGGATCGAGAACGTGTGCGGGATCAAGGTCGGCCGCCCGTACCCCCGGTACCTGGAACTGCTGGCGGCGGTCGGGGACCAGATGCTGGTCTGCTCGCCGCATGAGGAGCACTTCCTGGCCAGCATGCGCGACCACGGCCAGCGGGTGCACATGTCGTCGGCCGCCCCGTACCTGTACCAGACGCCGGCCTGGCAGCCGATGCGCGACTACACCGCCGCGGCGCTGGCCGGCGACATGGCCAAGGCGGAGGAGATCTCGGCCACCCTGGATCCGGTGCGCGCGGTCGCGGCCAGGTGGCTGCGCGGCGGCGAACGGCAGATCGACAACATCACCGCGATCAAGGCCTGGGCGGGCCTGGCCGGCCTGTCCGCCAGCGGTGTCCGCCCGCCGCTGGTCCCGCTGCCGCCGGCCGAACTGGACCGGCTCGCCGCCGACCTGGCCGGGACGCCGCTGCTGGGTTAGGCCGGGCCCGGGCTCAGCTGCATGGCCAGCCAGTCGGCGGCCTGCGGCCGCCACCGGTAGGGAATGTTCATGCACACGTGGTTGCCGTGCTCGAACATCCACAGCTCGGCGTTCGGCGCCTCGTCGGCCAGCCGGGCCGCGTGCTGCCATGGCACCAGCCGGTCGAGCTTGCCGAACACCACCACCAGCGGCTGGGTGATCTTCCCGGCCACCCCGGCCAGGGTCATCCGCTCGGCCACCGCATAGGCCTCGTCCCGGCTCTGCGTCCCGCAGCCGTGCATGAAGGTGGCCAGGCTGTGCGGCGCCCGGTCCCGGATCAGCGCCCCGTAGTCGTAACAGCCGCCGGACAGCACGGCCGCCTTGATCCGCGGCTCGAACGCGGCTGCCCGGGCGCCGTAGTAGCCGCCGAGGCTGACCCCGAGCAGGCCGGCCCGGTCACCGGCCAGGTCGCCGCGTGCGCACAGCACGTCCAGCACGGCCCCGACCGGGGCCTCGAAGTCGGGCCGGATGTGCAGCACCCGGCCGGTCTCGCCCTGGCCGGGCCCGTCCAGCGAGAAGGTCGCCAGGCCGCGGGCCAGCAGCGTGTTCTCGACGTGGAAGAACTCCTCCTTGGTCGAGTCCAGCCCGGCCACCAGGACGACCAGCGGCGGCCGGTCCACGCCGGGCGGCCGGCGCAGGTTGCCCGCCATGGTCGCGCCGGCGAACGGGATGTCGATCCGCTCGAACGTGGGGTCGAGCAGCGACAGGCCGGTGGCCATGGCCTGGATCGAGGAGTCGGCGGCCGCGTAGTGCCGGTCCATGTCGAGCATCCAGACGAACTTGCCGAAGTGGTAGCTGACCGCCGCGGCGATCCACGCCTCACCGGCGGTGCGCAGCCCCCCTCCGGCCGCCGCCGCCCGGGCGAGTTCGGCGTGCTCGTCGCCGTTCGCGCACCAGGCGCCGAGCCAGTCCGCCCAGTCCTGCACGCCGGCGGTCACCCGGGCGAAGTCGTTCGGATCCACGCCCTGGGCGGTGAACCGGGGCCCCCAGTGGGCGATGGCGGAGGTTACCTGGGCGTCAGCCATCGGACACCGCTGACGTCGCGGCGGCCGGGCTGGCCGCGGCGGCCGGGGCGGACATGACCGCGGCCGGGTCGTGGCCCAGGTCGGTGAGCAGGACGATGGCGGCGTTGCGGCCGGGGGCGCCGGTGATCGAGCCGCCCGGATGGGTGCTGCCGCCGGTCTGGTACAGGCCGGGGATCGGCATCCGGTGACTGGCCCAGCCGGGCACGGGCCGCAGCGGGCCGCTGAAGGCCGGGCCGCGGTTGCCGCCGTGGAAGGCGCCGTGGATCATGTGCGGGTTCAGCTCCTCGATATCGGCCGGGGACTTGGTCAGGTGGGCGAGGATCACCTCGTCGGTCAGGTTGGGCGCGTGCCGGCGCAGCTTGTTCAGCAGGCTCCGGGCGTGCTGCTCCTTCACGCTGGCCCAGTCGCCCATGCCGGGCGGCAGCTGGTAGCTCTGCGGGGTGAGGATCTTCACGGTGTGCTGACCGGCCGGCGCGCGGCCGGGGTCGGCCAGGGTCGGGGTGGCCACCAGCATCCAGGCCGGATCGGTGAGGAACCGGCCGGCCCGCAGGTCCGCCCCCAGCTGAATGGCATCCTCTGGCCAGCCGGCCAGGCCCGCCGACACCGCGCTGCGCGGGCCGTGCGGGGAGGCGAATTCCGGCGGCGCGGTGGTGCAGTAGTAGGTGGCGAAACCGGGCACCCCCACGTCGTAGGTGTCGATGCCGTAGTGGAACTCGGCCGGCCAGGCCCCGGCCGGGGCCATGTCCCGCAGGTGGACGGCGTGGATGGTGGACACCACCGCGGTCCCGGCCCGGTACTGGCCGCCGTCCGCGGTCTCCACCCCCACGCAGCGGCCGTCGGCCAGCAGCAGCCGGGTCACCTTCTTCCCGCACAGCACCGTGCCGCCATGGTCGGCCAGGTAGCCGGTGAGCGCGGCGGTCAGCCGCCCGGACCCGCCGATCGGGATGGACCAGCTGCGCTGCTGCCGGCCGAACGTCTGCTGATAGGGCAGGACGCCGGTGCCCGGCATGTCCACCGGCTGGAACACCTGGAACGCCATCCAGAGCAGGAACGCCTGGATGTGGCGGCTGGTGAACTCGTGCCGGACCACCTCCACCGCCGACAGCTGCCGCCGCCGCGCCCAGATCTGCCCGCGCGGGTGCCCGGCCAGCATCTCCGCCAGCGACGGGCCGAACCCGACCGGGGTGAACTGCCAGTGGCTGAAGATCGACTTGACCTCGTCATAGTCGGCCAGCAGCCGCCGGTAGGCGGCCGCGTCGGCGGCCGAGAACCTGGCCACCTCCTCGATCGTGCGCTCGGGGTCCAGCCACATGGTGAACTGCTCACCGTCGGGGAAGGCCACCTGCTCCACCGGGTCCGGCTCGGCGTAGCTCAGCCCATAGTCGGCGATCAGCCCCAGTTCGTCGGCCAGCAGCGCCGGGTTGACCCTGATCATGGTGTGACCGGTGGCGCAGGTGTCGATCCCGAATCCGGGCAGCAGCAGTTCCTCGGTGGCAGCCCCGCCGCCGGGGATGTGCCGCGCGTCAAGCACCAGGCACCGGTAGCCCGCTTTGGCCAGGTAGCAGGCGGTAAGTAGGCTGTTGTGCCCGGCTCCGGCGACCACGATGTCGGCACTGTCGGTCATGGGAACCTCGCTTCCGGCATACTGCAAACCATTGCAGGTCCAGCGGTCCCGGGACAACCCGCTGGCGGCAGAACCTGCCAGCTCCCCGGGCCGCCCGAACCGGAGGTGCCAGATGCGGGCAGTGGTCGTGCCGGCCTACGGCGGCCCGGACGTGCTCACCGTCCGCGAGCTGCCCGAGCCGGAGCCGGGCCCGGGCGAGGTCTCGATCACGGTGACGTTCGCCGGCGTCAACTACACCGACGTGCGGAACCGGATCGGCGACGGGCTCGGCCGGGTGCCGTTCGTGCCGGGAGTGGAGGTGGCCGGCACGGTGCGTGCCACCGGGCCGGGTGTCACCGGCCTGGCACCGGGCCAGCCGGTGGCCGCGCTCACCCGCGGCCACGGCTACGCCGAGGTGGTGACCGCGGCCGCCGAGCTGACCGTGCCGCTGCCCGCCAGCCTGGCCGGGCGCCCCGAGTCGGGCGGCATGTTCGTCACCATCCCGCTCGCCCTGATGCTGCTGCGCCGGGTGGCCCGGGTGCAGCCGGAGGAGACCGTGCTGCTGCACGGCGCGGCCGGCGGGGTCGGCACGGTGACCGCCCAGCTGGCCAGGCACTGGCGGCTGCGGCCGCTGCTCGGCACCGTCTCCAGCCCGGCCAAGGCGGCCTTCGCACAGCGCAACGGCTTTGCCGCCGTCTACACCTATCGCGACTTCGACTCGGCCGTGCTGGCCGCCACCGGCGGCCGCGGGGTCGATGTCGTGCTCGACCCGGTCGGCGGTGAGGTGCGCGCCCGCTCGTTTGGCATATTGGCGCCGTTCGGGCGGCTGGTGACCTACAGCAACATCTCCCGGGAAGCGGAGGTGGTGCCGGACGCGGACTGGATGCGGGCCCGGTGTGCCGGCTATGCCGGCTTCTCCGGCGGCCAGCTGCCGCTGCGCGCGCCGGAACTGGTCCGGCCGTCGCTGCTGGAGGCGGCCGAACTGGTCGGCTCGGGAGTGCTGGACATCGCGGTGTCGCAGGTGTTCCCGCTGGCGCAGGCGGCCGACGCACATCGCGTGTTCGAGCGGCGGGACGCGGCCGGCAAGCTCATGCTGGCGGTGTGAGGCTGGCCAGGGCCGCCAGCGCGGGCCCGGTCAGCCGGTGCACCGTCCACGCGTCCATGGCGGTCGCGCCCAGCGAGGCGTAGAAGCCGCGGGCGGGGGTGTTCCAGTCCAGCACCCACCATTCCAGCCGCCGGTAGCCGCGCTGCACGCAGATCCGGGCCAGCTCGGCCAGCAGTGCCCGGCCGTGACCGTGCCCGCGCTGCTCCGGCGTCACGTACAGATCCTCCAGGTAGATACCGTGCTGGCCGGCCCAGGTGGAGTAGTTGATGAACCAGAGCGCGAACCCCACCACCTGGCCATCGGCCTCAGCGACGTGGGCGAACAGGGACGGCTGGGGGGCCAGCAGCGCCGCCCGCAGGTCGTCCTCGGTGGCGGTCACCTGGTCCAGGCCCCGCTCGTAGGCGGCCAGGTCCCGGATGAGGGCGTGGATCACCCCGATGTCGGCGGGGCGGGCCGGCCGGATCATGGCACCGGCATCCGGTAGCGCAGGGTGAACCGGCGGGCCGGGATGACGATCTCGCTGGTCTCCACCGGCCGCTCGCCCGCCCAGTGCCCACGGGTGATCACCAGCACCGGCGCGCCCGGCGGGAGACCGAGCGCGTCCGCCTCGGCGGGGCCGCAGGACCAGGCCGCGACGTCTTCCACCAGCTGGTCAACCAGCACCCCGATGGCGCTCATCCGCTCGGTCACGCCACGGCCCGCGTACGGCCCCTCTTCCGGCAGCGCGACCGGGGTGCCGTCGGTCAGGCTGGCCGGCTCGTAGCTGGTGGCCAGCTGGACCGGGCTGCCGTCGGCGGTGAGCAGGTAGCGGGTCCGGCTGACCAGGTCGCCGGCGGCCAGCCGGAGCCGGCGGGCGACCGGCCGCGGCGGGTTCACCCGCTGCGTCTGGTGCTGCCAGGCGATCGCCGCCTGGCCGTCGGCCAGCCCGAACGGGGAGCCGGGAAAGTGTGGCCGGCCATGCTCAAGCCGGGAGCTGGCCGGCTGCCGCACGTAGCAGCCGGAGCCGGCCCGGGCCTCGATCAGGCCCTCGCTGGCCAGCACCCGCAGCGCGTGCTTGGCCGCGGTCTCGCCCACCCCGTAGCGGGTGATGATCGAGTTGCGGGACGGGACCCGCGCGCCCGGTGCCAGCACTCCGTCGCGGATCTGCGCCCGCAGGTCCGCCAGTACCCGCAGGTAGACCGGCTCGGTCGCGGCACCCATCGGGCCATTGTGGCCGAGCCCGGCTGGCGCCGTGGTCACTTCCGGCGTGCCACCGTCAGCCCGTCGCCGACCGGCAGCATGGCCAGCACCACCCGGTCGTCGGTGAGCACCCGCTCGTTGAACTCCCGGATCGCCAGCGCGTCCGGATCCGGGTCGGCCAGGAAGATCCGGCCGTGCAGCAGCGTGTTGTCGACCAGGATCAGGCCGCCGGGCCGCATCCGCGGCACCATCTCCTGCCAGTAGCCCAGGTACCCGGTCTTGTCGGCGTCGATGAAGGCCAGATCGAACGCGGGCTCGGCGGGCAGCGCCCGCAGGGTGGCCAGGGCCGGCCCAGCCGCAGCTCGATCCGGTCGGCCAGGCCCGCCCGCTGCCAGTAGGCCCGGGCCAGCGAGGTCCATTCCTCGCTCACATCGCAGCAGATCAGCCGGCCGCCCTGGGCCAGCCCGCGGGCCAGGCAGATCGAGGAGTAACCGGTGAAGGTGCCGACCTCTATCGCCCGCCGGGTGCCGGTGGCGGCGGCCAGGATGGTCATGAAGGTGCCCTGCTCGGGGCCGATCTGGAAGGTCACCCGGTCCGGGAACCGGTGGGCGGTCTCGGCGATCAGGTCCGCCAGCAGCGGATCCGGCGGGCTGCTGTGGCCGACCAGGTATTCATGCAGCCCGGGGGCGAGGTGCTCGGTGCCAGTAGCCATGGGCTGAGGGTAGCGGGCGGCGCACGGTTGCGGGCCGGCCAGGCGGCGTGGTGGCATTCGTGCATGAGCACAGCCGAGATACACCAGCGCCGGGCCGAGATCGAGGCGGAGATCGCCGGCCGGACCATCTGCGACCACCTGCGGGACACCGCGGCGGCCGCGGCCGACGCGCCCGCCCTGTCCGACCGGCTGGACGGGGGCGGCTGGCAGACACTGACCTGGGCGCAGGCCCGGCAGCGGGTGCTGGAACTGGCGGCTGGCTTTGCCGCGCTCGGCCTGGCCAAGGGGGAGCGGGTCGCGCTCATGCTGCCGAACCGGTCCGAGCACGTGCTGGCCGACCAGGCGGTGGTGCACGCCGGCGGGACGCCGGTCACCTTCTACGCGACGCTGGCGGCGGAGCAGATCGCCTACGTGGCCGGGGACTGCGACGCCCGGATCGCGGTGCTGGCCGGGGCGGCCGAACTGGCCCGCTGGCAGCCGGTGCTGGACCAGCTGCCGGGTCTGAAAAAGATCATCATCGTCGATGCCGCCGCCAGCCCCGCCGGGGATCTTTACCTGACCTGGCAGGATTTCTCGGCGCTGGCCGCCGAGCGGTATGCCGCCCAGCCGGGGGAGGTGGCCACCCGGATCGCCGCGCTCGGGCCGGAGGACCCGGTGACCCTGCTGTACACCTCGGGCACCACCGGCAACCCCAAGGGAGTGCTGCTCACCCACCACAACGTGCTGTACGAGGTGGCGGCCGCGGTATCCACCGGGGCGGTGTCACCCGGCGTCCGATGGGTGTCGTACCTGCCGCTGGCGCACATCGCGGAGCGGATGTTCAGCATCTACCTGCCGGTGGCGACCGCCGGGCACGTGCACTTCTGCCCGGTGACGACCGAGCTCATCGGTGTGGTGGGGGCGGTCCGGCCGACCGCCTTCTTCGGCGTGCCACGGGTGTGGGAGAAGGTCCGGGCAGGTATCCAGGCCCTGCTCGCGGCCGAGCAGGATGACACCAGGCGGCAGGCGGTGGCGGCGGCGATGGAGACCGGCCGCCGGTACGTGCGGAGCTGCCAGTTCGGCCACTCGACCACGCCCGAGCTGGCGGCGGAGTTCCGCCAGGCCGACGAGGCGGTACTGGGGCCGATCCGCGCCCTGCTCGGCCTGGGCGAGGCCCGGGTGGTCTCCAGCGCGGCCGCGCCGCTGCCGCCGGAGGTGGCGGCCTTCTTCGCCGGGCTGGGCATGGTCATCCTGGACATCTACGGGATGACCGAGACCACCGGCGCGTTCACGTCCAACAGCCCGGACGCGTTCCGGCTGGGCACGGTCGGCCGGGTGTTCCCCGGAATCGAGGTCCAGATCGCCGAGGACGGCGAGATCTGCATGCGCGGGCCGCTGGCCACGCCCGGCTACCTGAACCTGCCCGGGCAGACCGCGGCGCTGATCGACGCCGACGGCTGGCTGCACACCGGCGACATCGGCAGCCTGGACGCCGACGGGTTCCTGTCCGTGGTCGACCGCAAGAAGGAGCTGATCATCACCGCGGGCGGGGAGAACATCTCCCCGGCCGGGATCGAGAACCTGCTGGTCGCCCACCCGCTGATCGGCCAGGCGCTGGCCTTCGGCGACCTGCGGCCGTACGTGGTCGCCCTGCTCACCCTGGACGGCGAGGTGGCGCCGGCCTGGGCGAAGGCGCACGGCATCGACGCGGACTCACTGGCTGAGCTGGTCGCCCACCCGGTGGTACTGGCCGAGGTGGAGACCGCGGTGGCGGAGGCGAACCAGCACCTGGCCCGGGTCCAGCAGGTGAAGCGGTGGCGGCTGCTGCCGGTGGAGTGGACCGCCGAGACCGAGGAACTCACCCCCACCCTCAAGCTCAAGCGCCGGATCGTGCACGCCAAGTACGCCGATGACATCGACGCGCTCTATGGCGGCTGAGCCTGCCCGGGCCCGTTAGGCCTGATTGCTGCCGCGGACCGGCTGGGTGGTGCCGCCGCCGGCCGGCCCGGTGCTGGCCAGCGGCTCGCGCTCGGCCAGCGGCTCGCGCTGGCTTACCGGCTCGCGCTCGGCTACCGGCTCCGCGGTGCGCTCGGCGAGCCGGGTGTCCCGGACCGCCACCACGGTCAGGCGGCCAAGGGCCAGCGCCGCGATGAACACGATCACCACGCCGAGGCCCAGGAAGAAGCCGAGCCGCTCGACGATGACGAGGTGGCTGCCGCCGACCGGTGACCCCGGGTTCAGGCTGCCTGGTGCCGCCCACAGCGGGCTGACCAGGGTGCCGAGCACGAACCAGGCGCCGGCGACCGCGGCCAGTTCCGCGGCCAGCATGGCGACCGGGCGGAAGGCGGTGGACATTAGCACCACCCCGGCCAGCGCGACCACGGCGCCGGGCAGGATCTCCAGCCAGGCCCGTGCCGAGTTGACCGTCCACGCGGTGTCGGGTGTGTAGGCGTAGTGGAAGTAGGGGCCCACCAGCGGGATCAGGGCGCCCCACAGGCCGAGCAAGAGCAGCAGCAGGCCGCTCACGGCGCCACGGGTGCGGGGGACACGCAGCGTGCCATTCATGACCATCACTCCCCAGGAGGTTGGTGTCGCACCCGCCCCCTCTACCCGGGAGTGCCGGGGTTATGCGGGGCGGCGGTCGCTGAACCGGGCACTGCTCCACGCGTCGGCCTCGGCCGGCGGCTGACCGGTGGCGATCCAGTGGCAGAGCATCTGCGCGGTGATCGGGCCCATCAGGATCCCGGTCCGGAAATGCCCGGAAGTCAGCCAGGCATTGGCCAGGCCGGGCACCCGGTCGATCACCGGCCGCCCGTCCGGGTGCCGTGGCCGGAAGCAGTACCACTGGTAGGCCGCCTTCAGCCCGCGCACGGCGGGCAGGGTCGCATACAGCGCTGCCAGGATGGAGTCGATCACCTCCGGCCGGACCTGGGGAGTCTCGTCACCGGTGTCGAAGGTGCCGCCGACCAGCAGCCGCCCGTCTTCCAGCTGGGTGGCGACCGGAGCGACCGTGCCCGGCAGCCGCAGCGACGTCGGCTCGGTGGCGAGCAGGTGGCCCTTCACCTGGCTGGCGGGCAGGTCCAGGGCCAGTCCGTCCAGCATCGGCGGCAGGCCGGTGGCGAACACCACCACCCCCGGCTGGATGGCGCCGGAGGTGGTGCCGACCGACACGATGCGGTCCCCGCTGACCGTGACCGACATCGCCGCGATGCCGGTCGCCACCGCGGGCAGCCCGGCCGCCAGCCTGGCCAGCGAGCGCAGCGGGTTGACCCGGGCCTGGTGGCGGATCAGCGCCCCGGCCATGGGCCGGGCCAGCCCGGGCACCAGGCTGGCCACGTCGCCGGGATCGAGCCATTCCACCGACGGCTGCAGATGCGGTGCGAACCCGCCCGGATCGGGCGCCAGCCCGATCCAGTCAAGCTCGACCAGGCCCACCCCGCCGGGCACGCTCTGGTCAAGCTCGCTCCACCGGTCCAGGCTTGCCCGGGCCAGGTCGACAAACGGCTGCGGGTCGCTCCACTCGTGCGGTTCCGGGGTGAGCAGGCCGGCCGCACCGCCGGTGGCGCCCGCGCCCAGCCGCCCCGCCTCGATCAGCAGCACCGTGCCGAGGCCGGCCTCGTGGCAGGCGGCGGCGGTGGCTACCCCGGCGATCCCGCCGCCCACCACCAGGATGTCCGGCCGGCTGAGCGGGATGACGCCGGCGCCGCGGCCGAGCTGGGCCCGCTCGGCCCGGGTGAGCTGATCACGCCAGATGGCGGTGTCCGCAACCATGACCCCATTCTCTGCGAGCCGGGTGCCCGCCAGCACCCCAACGGGCAGGATCGGCCGGGAAGATCACAGCTGTGCCCCTGGTTACTAGGCTGTGCCTACCAGACCCCAGGCAGAGAAGGTGGCGCCCTTGCTGGCCGACAGCTATGGCCGGGTCGCGACCGACCTGCGGGTTTCCCTGACCGACCGGTGCAACCTGCGGTGCAGCTACTGCATGCCGGCGGAAGGCCTGGACTGGCTGCCCAAGCCCGAGGTGCTCACCGACGACGAGGTGATCCGGCTGGTCCGGATCGGGGTGGAGCGGCTGGGCATCACCGAGGTGCGCTTCACCGGCGGGGAGCCGCTGCTGCGGCGCGGGCTGCCGGATCTCGTGGCCCGCACCGGCGAACTCCGGCCACGACCCGAGATCTCGCTGACCACCAACGCCATCGGGCTGGCCCGGGTGGCCGCTCCGCTGCGGGAGGCCGGGCTGGACCGGATCAACGTCTCGCTCGACACCTTGCGGCCCGACGTGTTCATGAAGCTGGCCAAGCGGGACCGGCTGGCCGACGTGCTGGCCGGGCTGGCGGCGGCCACCGCCGCCGGGCTGTCCCCGGTCAAGGTCAACGCGGTGCTGATGCGGGGCCTGAACGAGGACGAGGCGGTGCCGCTGCTGGCGTTCTGCCTGGAGCACGGCTACCAGTTGCGGTTCATCGAGCAGATGCCGCTGGACGCCCAGCATGGCTGGCGGCGCTCGGATATGGTGACCGCCGACGAGATCCTGGCCAGGCTCACGGCCGCGGTCACGCTGACGCCCGAGGGTGAGCAGGAACGGGGCTCGGCACCGGCGGAGACCTTCCTGATCAACGGCGGCCCGGCCAAGGTGGGTGTGATCGGTTCGGTGACCAGGCCGTTCTGCGGCTTGTGCGACCGGGTCCGGCTGACCGCGGACGGCCAGGTGCGCAACTGCCTGTTCGCCCGGACCGAGAGCAACCTGCGGGACCCGATGCGGGCCGGTGCCAGCGACGACGAACTCGCGGCCCGGTGGCGGGCCGCGGTCGCGGCCAAACTTCCTGGGCACGGCATCAACGACCCCGGCTTCCTGCAGCCCGCCCGGCCGATGTCGGCCATCGGCGGCTGATCGTTTCCGTCCTGTCCTCCGGCTGGGACTTGCTATACCGACTGTCTCGATATATCGTCGAGATGTCAGAGAAGACTTATGGAAGGAGAGTGCGGACATGCATGGCAACGACGCATGGGACGCATACGACGAGAGTGGCGAGCGGCGGCATGGCCCGCGTGGCCGGGGCCGCCGGATGGGTGGCCCCGGTGGCCCGCCCCGGCGGGGCGGCTGGGGACCAGGCTGGGGCCCGCCGGGGCCTGGGCCGTGGTTCGGCGAGGCGAAGTTCCGGCACGGGCCGCGGGTCAAGCGTGGCGACGTCCGGGCGGCCGCGCTGGCGCTGCTGGCCGAGGAGCCGCGCAACGGCTACCAGATCATCCAGGAGATCGCCGAGCGCAGCGATGATGTCTGGCGGCCCAGCCCCGGGTCGGTCTATCCGGCGCTGCAGCAGCTGGAGGACGAGGGCCTGGTGCGGACCGAGACCCCGGAGGGGGGCCGCCGCCAGTACACGCTGACCATGGAGGGCCGCGACTATGTGGCGGCGCATCCGGACGAGGTCCGTGCCCCGTGGGAGGTGGTCGCGCGCAGCGTCGGCACCGACGCCATCGAGCTGCGTCATCTGGTCGCCCAGGTGGCCGCAGCGGCCGTCCAGGTGGTGCGGGTCGGCACCGACGCGCAGGCAGCCAAGGCACAGCAGGTGCTGACCGACGCCCGCCGCGGGCTGTACCGGATTCTGGCGGCGGACGAGAGCGGGGACATGTCCTAGGCTCGGACTGGAACCAGGGAGGCGGTGCAGCGGTGGCAGATGCAACCACGCTGGCAGCGGGCACGGGTGCGGCCGCAGGCGGCAGCGGCCAGCACCCGCCGGTGGCGATCGACGTGGTGGGCCTGACCAAGAGCTACGGCGAGATCGAGGCCGTTCGCGGCATCGACTTCGCCGTGCCGGTGGGGGAGACGTTCGGATTTCTCGGCCCCAACGGCGCGGGAAAGTCCACCACCATCAAGATCCTGTGCACGCTGGCGCTGCCGACCTCGGGCTCGGCCACAGTCGCCGGTCACGACGTGACCAGGGAACGGGACGCGGTCCGCCGCAACATCGGCCTGGTGTTCCAGGACACCACGCTCGACAACTACCTGACCGGCGCGCAGAACCTGCGCTTTCATGCCGACCTGTACGGCGTGCCAGCCGCCGCGGTGGCGCCGCGGATGCGCCAGGTCATGGAGATGGTGGGGCTGTGGGACCGGCGGGACAGCCTGGTCATGACCTACTCCGGCGGCATGCAGCGCCGGCTGGAGATCGCGCGCGGCCTGCTGCACGCGCCGCGGGTGCTGTTCCTGGACGAGCCGACGGTCGGGCTGGACCCGCAGACGCGGGCCTCGATCTGGGAGTACATCAACGAGCTCAAGAGCCGCGAGGACATCACGATCTTCCTCACCACCCACTACATGGACGAGGCCGAGCACTGCGACCGGATCGCCATCATCGATCACGGCAAGATCGTGGCGATCGACACCCCGGAAGCGCTCAAGGCCAGCGTCGGCAAGGACCGGGTGCAGATCCAGACCGCCGACGACCAGGCCACGATCGCCGAACTCGGCCGCGAGTTCGGGATCGACGCGGGCATGCACGAAGGCGCGGTCACCTTCTCGGTGGCAGGCGGCGAGCAGTTCGTGCCGCGGCTGTTCGCCACCCTGTCGGTGCCGATCAAGGCCGTGAGCGTGTCCCGGCCATCGCTGGACGACGTGTTCATGTCCTATACCGGTAAGACGATCCGCGATGCGGAGGCTTCCGGCGTGGATGCGATGCGCCAGATGGCCGCCCGCTGGCGGGGAAGGCGGTGACCTGATGGCGACGACCCGTACCACCCCCGCGGAACCGTCACTCACCGGCGCGGACGAAGCCGCCCTGATCGGCCGGATCCGGGTCGCGGTACCCGAGCACAGCCTGCGGTCCGACCTGCGCGCCGTCAGCATCGTCTGGCAGCGGGAGCTGATCAGGTTCCGCCGGGACCGGCTGCGGGCGGTCACCGCCCTCATCCAGCCGCTGCTGTTCCTGCTGGTGCTCGGGACCGGCCTGTCCTCGCTGGCCAAGGGGAGCATGCCGCCCGGGGTCAGTTTCAAGTCCTTCATCTACCCCGGCGTGCTGGCCATGTCGGTGATGTTCACCGCGATCTTCTCGGCCGCCTCCATCGTGTGGGACCGGGAGTTCGGCTTCCTGCGCGAGATGCTGGTGGCACCGGTCAGCCGGTCGGCCATCGTGGTCGGCAAGTGCCTGGGCGGGGCGACGATCGCCACCTTCCAGGGCATCATCATGCTGGCGCTGGCCGGCCTGGCGGATGTGCCCTACAACCCGGTCCTGATGATCACGCTGACCGGGGAACTGCTGCTGCTGGCGTTCACGCTCACCGCGTTCGGGGTGATGATGGCGGCCAGGATCACCCAGTTCCAGGCGTTCATGGCGCTCACCCAGATGCTGGTGATGCCACTGTTCTTCCTGTCCGGCGCGCTCTACCCGCTGACCGGGCTGCCGGCCTGGCTGAGCTTCCTGACCCGGATCGACCCGCTGACCTACGTGGTCGGGCCGATGCGGTACGCGGTGTTCAGCCATCTCAACCTGGACCCGCAGGCGATGCAGGCGCTGTCGCCCGGGATCACCTGGGGCGGCTGGGTGGTGCCGATATGGCTGTCCCTGACCATGGTGCTGGTGATGGGCCTGACCATGATGGGAGTGGCCATTGTCACATTCAGTAAGCCCGAGTAGCCGCACCGGGAAAGCGAGCAAAGAACCACCCAAAGTGGTCGGAAGTCCTATTAGTTCGGCGACTCCGAACAGCCTTCCTAACCTCTAGGGAAATAACTACTCCGGCCCCTATCCGCCCCCGCTCGGGGTAACGGAGCGGACCCGCAGTTCGCAGCCCGGCCATCTCCCGTATCCCCGGACCAACGTATCCCCGTTCCCGGGCTTCGAGCGCGCCCCAGGCGCGCAAGAAGCCCCGCACCTCCGGACCCCCAGCAACTCAGGATCCCCTTCCCCAGCAGCGCTTTTGCTAGTGCCCGCGGCCCAGATGCGTGGGCGCCAGCTAGTGGGGGTCCGGGGATCTCCCCCCGAAAGGCGTTGCGAGCCCGAGGCGAGTCGGCCCACGGCCGACGAGCATGGAGCGACGCCGGGTGGCTACGGGGGCAAGCCACCCGGCGTCGCATTCATCGGCGTTCCGACGGGGGCCCGGAACGCCGGCAGGCGCTCCGACGGGGGACCAGAGCACCGCTTGCAGCTTACACCGAACCCCCCGGGCTTGCGTCAAGAACGATTGCAGAGATTTGCCCGCCGGAAGTCGTTTCCTTAACTATCGGCACAGTGGCCCCCGGCGCCGCCCGGCGGGGGCCGTCCGGCCGGGTTCAGCCGCCGCCGGGCTCGCTGTCGCTGGGCTCGCTGCCGCCGGGCTGGCCGGGACCGGGCTGGCCGGGACCGGGCTGGCCGGGACCGGGCTGGCCGGGGGGCCGGTAGAGCTCGGGCAGGTTCGGCTCGTAGGAGCGGAACCCGCGGGTACTGGTCGGCTCGCGGCCGCCGTTGGCGAACACGACCGCGAAGTAGGGCAGTGCCACCGCGCCCACGGCCGGGATCGCGGTCAGCCAGCCCCCGCCCTTGACGTACACGATCACCGCGAGCACGAAGCAGAGCACCCGGACGCCCATCATCAGCAGGTAGCGGCGCTCCCGGTAGGCGATATCGGCCGACCGTGACCGCTGCGCCTCGGTGACCAGATGCGCGGTGCCGCGCCGGTTCCGGCGGATGGCCATCACGGTTTCACGTTATGCCAGGGCCGGGATATCGGCCAGCATGGCGGCCCGGCCGCGGGCCGGCCCTGGCCCGCCGTGGCCGGCCAGCCAGGATGGGGCACCATAACGGTAGTGACGCCATGATCATCAGTGCGAAACGGGAGGCACCATGACTGACCGGACATACCGGGTGACGGAGATCGTCGGCACCTCGGCGGAGGGGGTGGAGCCGGCCATCCGCAACGGCCTGCACCGGGCCGCGCAGACGTTGCGGCACCTGGACTGGTTCGAGGTGACCCAGATCCGCGGCCAGATCGAGGACGGCCAGGTGGCGCACTACCAGGTGGGCCTGAAGGTCGGCTTCCGGCTGGAAGACGTCTAGCGGCCCGTACCGCTAGAGCGCCTGGCTCACGGACGACATGTTGAACCCGTCCACCCGCAGCGCCGGCATCGCGGTGCGGCTGAAGTGGTCACCCCACTCGCGGGACAGGGCCGGCCGGGTGAGGCCTGCCTCGGTGGTCCTGGCCAGCATGCCGACCGGGCTCTCGTTGAACCGGAAGTTGTTCACCGCGGCGGTGACCTCGCCGTTTTCGACCAGGTAGACGCCGTCCCGGGTCAGGCCGGTGAGCAGCAGCGGCTGCGGGTCCACCTCGCGGATGTACCACAGGCAGGTGAGCAGCAGCCCGCGCCCGGTCCGGGCGATCATGTCGTCGACGGTGGCGGTGCCGCCGCCGTCCAGGATCAGGTTCCCGATCGCGGGGGTCACGGCCAGCCCGGACAGGTCGGCGGTGTGCCGGGTCTGGATGAGGGCGGCCAGGTTCCCGCCCGAGATCCATTCGGTTGGCCGTAGCGCGAGGCCGTTGTCGAAGACCGACGACTCGCGGCTGGACGCGTGCGCGACCACGAACGGGGCACAGCCCAGCCCGGCCGCCGCCGGATCGCTGCGCAGGGTCAGCGGCAGCCCGGACAGCCGGTCACCGATCCTGGTGCCGCCGCCCGGCTTGCTGAACACGGTCCGGCCATCCAGCGCGTCCTTGGCGCCCGCCGACCAGTACAGGTAGATGAGCAGATCAGCGACCGCGGCCGGGGGCAGCAGGGTCTGGTAGCGGCCGGCCGGCAGGTCCACCCGGCGGCTGGCCCAGCCCAGCCGCCGGGACAGATCGGCGTGCAGGGCGCTCACGTCCACGTCGGTGAAGTCGGCGGTGGCCTGGCCGGTCCAGGCCGACTTGGTCAGGTCGGCGGACTTGGCGTTGATCTCCACTGTGCCGGCCGGCTGGGTGTGCCGTAGCCGCAGCCCGCTCGAGGTGCCGAGGAACGTGCTGGTCACGGAATGCTCGACGAACCCGTACAGCCGCTGGCCGGCTGATCTGGCAGTGTCGAAGGCGCCGCCCAGCGCGGCCGCGAAGGCAGCGAAGACCCCGATCTGTGTGCCATCCGCCGGGTCATCCCACCCGGGCCCGCCTGCCGGGGCCGCCGCGGCGCCACCGGCCTGTGTCAGCAGCGGCTGCGCGTCGTCGGCGGGCGAGCCCTGCGCGGCCGCCTGTTCCGCCGCCCGCACCACCTCCGCGACCTGGCCGGCCCGCACCCCGGCCCGCGATACCACGCCGGCCCGGGTGCCATCGGCGCGACGGCTGATCGCGATCACAGTCAGCTGCCGGGAGCGGGAGATCCCGTTCGTGGTGAGCGTGTTCCCGGCCCAGCGCAGGTTCGCCGAGGAGGTTTCGTCCGCGATCACCACGCAGTCGTCACAGCTGGCCGCTGCCAGTGCCCGCGCCACGATCTCCTGCGGAGCCGCCGGTTCCCGGGCCGCCGTCATGACCCCTCCGCCACGGTGTTGAGTATCCGGACCCCGCGCATCAGCGCCGCCGGGCAGCCGTGGCTGACCGGCGCGACCTGGCCAGGCTGGCCCTTGCCGCAGTTGAACGCACCGCCAAGCACATATGTCTGCGGTCCGCCGACCGCCTCCATCGAGTGCCAGAAGTCGGTGGTGGTCGCCTGGTAGGCGACGTCCCGGAGCTGGCCGGCCAGGCGGCCATGCTCGATCCGGTAGAAGCGCTGGCCGGTGAACTGGAAGTTGTACCGCTGCATGTCGATCGACCAGCTCTTGTCCCCGAGCACGTAGATGCCGTGCTCAACGCCGGCGATCAGCTCCTCGGTGGCCGGGCCGCCGGCCGCGGGCTGGAGGGAGACGTTGGCCATCCGCTGGATCGGCATGTGGGCGGGGGAGTCGGCGAACGCGCAGCCGTTGGACCTGGGCAGGCCCCGCATCCGGGCCATCCGCCGGTCCAGCTGGTAACCGGTGAGCACGCCGCCGGTGATCAGGTCCCAGGACTGGGCGGCGACGCCCTCGTCGTCGTAGCCGATGGTGGCCAGCCCGTGCTCGGCCGTGCGGTCACCGGTGACGTGCATCAGCGGCGAGCCGTACTGGAGCTGGCCGAGCTTGTCCACGGTGGCGAAGGAGGTGCCGGCGTAGGCGGCCTCGTAACCGAGCGCCCGGTCGAGTTCGGTGGCATGGCCGATCGACTCGTGGATCGTCAGCCACAGATTGCTGGGGTCGACCACCAGGTCGTAGCGGCCGGCCTGGACGCTGGGCGCGGCCAGTTTCTCCGCCAGCAGCCCCGGCAGCAGCGCCAGCTCGGCGGCGAAATCCCAGCCGCCCGGGCGGCCGTCCGCCCATGGGCTGCCGCCCAGGTACTCCAGGCCGCGCCCGGCCGGCGGGGCGAGCGTGCGCATGGTCTCGAACCGGCCGCCCGGCTCCACCGCGATCGCGGTCACCACCGGGTGCAGCCGGACCCGCTGCTGGAGCGCGGTGGTGCCACCGTCGGCGTAGAACTTGCACTCGCGCACCTGGTAGAGAGAGGCGTCTACATGGCCGATCCGCTGGTCGGCCAGCAGCCGCGAACTCCACTCGGCCAGCAGCGCCACCTTGTCGGCCAGGCCCACCTCGAACGGGTCCACCTGGTAACTGGAGACCCAGCTGACCTCGCCGTAGCCGGGCTCATCTGCCAGCTCGATCGGCTCGCTGTTGATCGCGGCGGCCACCCTGGCGACCTGCACCGCGTCTTCCGCGGCGCGCACCGCCGAGTCCACCGTGAGGTCGACCGAGCCGGCGAACCCCCAGCTGCCATCCAGCACGACCCGCACCGCCAGCCCCAGGTCGTCGGCATCGAACATGGTTTCCAGATGGCCATCGGAGAGCCCGATCTGCTGGGCCCTGATCCGCTCGGCACGGAAGTCGGCGTGCTGGGCTCCCAGCTCGGTCGCGCGCTGCCGGGCGGCGGCGGCGAGCTCCGGCCAGCGGGTAGGCGGTGAACTCGGGATCGATACCAGGCACGGTTGGCAACCTATCCCACCCATCCCGGTACGCTGCCGCCCATGACGCGATCAACCCTGGTGACCGGTGGCAACCGCGGTATCGGGCTGGCCATCGCACGCAGGCTCGCGGCCGACGGCAACGCCGTCACCGTGACCTCACGGTCCGGGGCACAGGTGCCCGGGCTGGCCTGCGTCGCCTGCGACGTGCGGGACGCGGCCTCGGTGGACGGGGCCTTCGCACAGGCCGAGGCCGCGCAGGGACCGGTGGAGGTGCTGGTCGCCAACGCCGGGATCACCCACGACCAGCTGCTGGCGCTGATGAGCGAGGACGACTTCACCTCGGTGGTTGACACCAACCTGGCCGGCGCCTACCGGGTGGCCAGGCGGGCCGTGCGCGGAATGATGCGGCTGCGCCGCGGACGGCTGATCTTCATCTCCTCGGTGGTCGGCCTGCTCGGCTCGGGCGGGCAGGCCAACTACGCCGCGTCCAAGGCCGGCCTGATCGGGCTGGCCCGCTCGCTGGCCCGGGAGCTGGGCTCGCGGAATATCACCAGCAACGTGGTGGCGCCCGGGTTCGTGGACACCGATATGACCGCCGTGCTGCCGGACGAGCGGAAAGCCGCGATCCTGGCGCAGGTCCCGCTGGGCAGGCTCGCCACGGCGGACGAGGTGGCGGCGGCGGTCGCGTTCCTGGCCTCGGACGACGCCGCTTACATCACCGGCGCGGTGATTCCCATCGACGGCGGCCTCGGCATGGGCCACTAGCGAAGGAGCACGGCATGGGCATTCTGGCGGGCAAGTCGATCCTGGTGACCGGTGTGCTCACCGACTCCTCGATCGCATTCCATGTGGCGAAGATCGCCCAGCAGGAGGGCGCGCGGGTGGTGCTCACCGGGTTCGGCCGGATGAGCCTGGTGGAGCGGATCGCGCAGCGGCTGCCGGACTCGGCACCGGTGCTGGAACTCGACGTCACCGACACCGGGCAGCTCGACTCGCTGGCTGACCGGGCGGCCGCGCACATCAGCCGGCTGGACGGGGTGGTGCACGCGGTGGCGTTCGCGCCCCAGACCGCGCTCGGCGGCAATTTCCTCAATACCGGATGGGAAGACGTGGCGACCGCGGTCCAGGTCTCGGCCTATTCGCTGAAGGCGCTGGCGATGGCCGCGCTCCCGCTGATGGCCGGCGGCGGTGCCATCGTCGGCCTGGACTTCGACGCGTCGGTGGCCTGGCCCGCCTACGACTGGATGGGCGTGGCCAAGGCCGGGCTGGAGTCCTGCGCCCGGTACCTGGCCCGCGACCTGGGCCCCCGGGGCATCCGGGTCAACCTGGTGGCGGCCGGCCCGCTGCGCACGATGGCGGCCAAGAGCATCCCCGGCTTCGCCCAATTCGAGGGAATGTGGCCGGACCGGGCGCCGCTGGGCTGGGACATCAGCGACCCGGAGCCAGCCGCACGGGCCTGCGTGGCCCTGCTCTCGGACTGGTTCCCGGCGACCACCGGCGAGATCGTGCACGCCGACGGCGGTGTCCACGCGGTCGGGGGCTGAGGCGCTGGCGCCGGATATCTGACTGGGCAATCCGCTGGCGGGCGGCCACTTTCCGGCGACGAGGGGCTGCGGCCGCACAACATTGATAGGAAATCGTGACATGTCATCGGTCGCCTCGGCAGCCACCCTCAACTTACTCTCTGAGGCGAGCCGTTTGGGACAACGGAGTCACTAATGCGCGGCGTTGCCAGGAGCTGGGTGTACGTCCGATACGGACGGTCAGCGCGAGGGCGCGCCGTGGCTGCGGAAAGCAGCATCTGGCGCCGGCCGTCCAGCGTGCGGCTGGCATGTCAGTACGCGGCCAGCAGCCGCGGCCTTAGCGTGCCCGTCCGGCGGCACCCCGGTGCCCGTCCACGGAATCACTAAGCGTCGGCACGCTATTTACGAAGGAGCGCAAATGAATCTAGGAAGACACAAGGGGCGTATAGCGGGAGTGGCGGTGGTAGTGGTCGCCGTCCTGCTGGCCGTCGGTTGCAGTAGCAGCAGCAGCACGACCCCCAGCTCGGGTGGCACGCCCGTTAAGGGAGGGACGGCAACGGTGGCGCTGCCTTCGGGTGTCACCTACAACTGGATCTTCCCCTTCTACGCGATCACCAACGCCAGCGTCTACAACTCCGAGCAGTTCCAGTGGCTCATGTACCGGCCGCTGTACATGTTCGGCAACAACACCAACAACAACGTGGGCATCAATTACCCGTTGTCGCCCGCCAACCAGCCGGTGTACAGCAACGGTGGCAAGACGGTCACCGTCACCATGAAGGGCTGGGTCGTGGAGCAACGGCGAGCCCGTAGACGCCAACTCCGTGCTCTTCTTCCTGCACATGACGATGGCCGAGAAGGCGAACTGGTACGCCTACGCGCCCACTCTGCTGCCGGACAACGTCGTGTCCGCCACGGCCAGCGGGAACACGTTGACGATGCAGCTCAACAAGGTCTACTCCAGCATCTGGTTCACCTACAACCAGCTGGCCGAGCTCAACCCGATGCCGCAGTCCTGGGACGTCACCAGCCTGACCGGCAAGCCGGGCAGCGGCGGCTGCACCACCGACAGCGCCGCCGACGGCTGGGCGAAGTGCAAGGCCGTCTGGGCGTTCCTGACGGCCCAGTCCAAGCAGGCCACGACGTACGCGACCAGCCCGCTCTGGTCGGTGGTTGACGGGCCATGGAAGCTGTCCAGCTTCAGCACTGCCGGCAACGTCACCATGGTGCCGAACACGAAGTACTCCGGCAGCCCCAAGCCGCAGCTGTCAGCGATCAAGTTCGTGCCTTTCACGGCCGACTCCGCCGAGTACACCGCACTGAAGTCCGGGCAGGTGAACATCGGCGTCATCCCGTCCGCCGACCTGCCGCCGAAGCCGGCCAGCGGGACCATGCCGGCGACCAACCCGCTGGGAAGCGGCTACACCCTGCAGCCCTTCTACCGTTCGGCATCTACTACGCCCAGCCCAACTTCAACAACCCGCAGGTCGGCTACATGATCCGGCAGCTCTACATGCGGCAGGCCCTGCAGGAGGTCATCGATCAGCCCGGCATCATCAAGGCGATCTACCGCGGCTACGCCGTCCCGCAGTCGGGCCCGGCGCCGAACACACCGCCGGGGAACCAGTGGATACCTGCTATCCAGACCCAGAACAACTACCAGGGCCCGTACCCGTTCGACATCGCCAAGGCGACGTCGACGCTGCAGGCTCATGGCTGGTCCGAGGTGAACGGCGTGATGACCTGCCAGGACCCGGCCAAGTGCGGCACCGGTATCACCAAGGGCCAGCAGGCGAAGTTCACCTTCGTCTACTCGACCGGCGTGGCCTCGACCACGGCGATGTGGGAGGCCTACAAGTCGGACGCGAGCAAGGCCGGCATCCAGATCAACCTGGTCGGGCAGACGTTCAACACGATCATCGGCGAGAGCGCGCCGTGCGCGCCGATGGGTCCGAAGTGCGCGGTGCAGGTGTTCGCCTTCGGCGGCTGGGGCTTCAACGGCCCAGGCTTCGAGCCGACCGGGGAGCCGCTGTTCGCGACCGGCGCCGGCTCCAACTCCGGCAACTACTCCGACCCGAAGATGGACCAGCTGATCAACGCGACGCACACCGACAGCGCGATGTCCACGTTCGTCAACTACGCCACCTACGGGGCGCAGCAGCTGCCGTTCATCTGGAACCCGAACCCGTACGGGCATCGAGGCGGTCAGCTCCAACCTGCACGGTGTCACGTTCAACGCCCTCTACACGCTGCTGCCTGAGTACTGGTACTTCACCAAATAGGCAGGGAACAGTAAAGGCAGTAGTACAGGCCCGTGACCGCCGCTCCGCCGCGCCCCGTGGGGCGGGGCGGCGGCCAAGGCCGGAACGGCAGGACGTGAGAGGCGGCCGGGACGGGAGGCTTCCATGACACCATGGCGCGCCGCGGGCCGTGACCGGCCCGCGGGCGGGGCGGTGGCACGATGATCGGATACCTGATCCGCCGGGTCCTCCAGTCTCTCCTCATCCTCTTCCTGGTGACCGTGTTCACGCTGGCCCTGGTGCACCTGTTCCCCGGCGGGCCGATCCGGTCGCTGCTCGGCCCACGGGCGACCCCACAGCAGGTCGCCTACTACAACCAGCTGTACGGCTTCGACCAGCCGTTCTACGTGCAGTACCTCAAGTGGGTCGGGCAGCTGCTGCACGGCAATCTCGGCTACTCGGCCAAGCTCAACCAGTCGGTCACCAGCCTGATCGCCCAGGACCTGCCGAAGACGATCGTGCTGGTCGTCCTCGGCACCTGTCGTCTCACTCGCCTTCGGCATCCCGCTCGGCATCTACCAGGCCGTGAAGCGCTACACCACCGGCGACTACATCCTGACCGGGGTCTCGTTCCTCGGGTACGCCACCCCGACGTTCTTCGTCGCCCTGCTGCTGGTCGAATGGTTCGCCATCGACATCCCCTGTTCCCGCCGTTCGGCCCGCAGGGCAGCACGGTCGTCCAGATCCTGTCCCAGCCGAGGGCACTGGTGCTGCCGGTGGCCGCCTACTCGTTCGTGCTGTACGCGCTGTGGAGCCGGTACATGCGCTCCTCGGTGATGGACAACCTGGTGCAGGACTATGTCCGCACCGCGCGGGCCAAGGGCGCCAGCGAGCGGCGGGTGCTGTGGGGGCACGTCTTCCGGAACTCGCTGATGTCGATCGTCACCCTGCTCGGGCTATCGCTGCCGACACTGGTCGCGGGGGCACTGTTCATCGAGGTGGTGTTCAACTACCCCGGCATGGGGCTCGCGTTCTACAACGCCGCGCTGAACGTCGACTACCAGGTCCTGCTCGGGTTCACCCTCATCGCCACGGTGGTGACGATCGTCGGGAACCTGCTGGCCGACGTGGGATACGCGGTCCTCGACCCGAGGGTGAGGTACTGATGGCTATCGTCCCGCCGGGCGCGGACCGCGGCCAGATGGACACCGCGGTCCTGCCTTCCGAAACGCCGGAGGCCCTGGAGGCGGCGTTCGCCGCCGTCAAGCCGCGCGGCCTGCTGCGCCGCGGCTGGGAGGTGTTCGCCGAGAACAAGCTGGCACTGGCCAGCCTCGGCGTGGTCGTGTTCATGGTGCTGTTCTGCTTCGTCGGCCCGCTCGTCTACCAGACCGACCAGGTGCACACCAACCTGAGCCAGAGCCCTGTGCCCGCCCAGCGCCGCGCACCCGCTGGGCTGCGACAACGTCGGATACGACCTGCTCGGCCGGCTGATGGTCGGCGGCCAGACGTCGCTGGAGGTCGGGTTCGCGGCCGCGATCGTGGCGGTGTTCATCGGCACCCTCTACGGGGCCTTCTCCGGATTCATCGGTGGCCCGATCGACTCGATCCTGATGCGTATCGTCGACGCGGGGCTGTCCATCCCCTACATCATGGTGGTCATCATCCTGTCGGTGGTCTTCCACCCGGACACGGTGATCATGATCTTCATCATCGCCGTGTTCTACTGGCTGGGCGTGGCCCGGCTGGTGCGTGGTGAGACGCTGTCGCTGCGCACCCGGGAGTACGTGCAGGCGGTCCGGGTCCTCGGCGGCCGCAGGTCCCGTGCGGTCGTGCGGCATATCGTGCCGAACTCGATCGGCACGATCATCGTGCAGACCACGTTCGCCATCGCGGACTCGATCCTGATCCTGGCTGGCCTCGGATTCCTCGGTCTCGGCGTCCAGCCGCCCGCGACCGACTGGGGCGACATGCTGTCCGGCGGCCTGACCTACCTGCAGTCCGGCACGAACTACTGGTGGCTGATCTATCCGCCGGGCATCGCCATCATCCTGACCTGCATCGCGTTCAACTTCATCGGTGACGCGCTGCGGGACTCGTTCGAGACCCGGCTGCAGCGCCGGTAGGAGGGCCGAGCAGTGGCGCCGCTACTGGAGATCGACAACCTGCACACCGAGATCCGGATGAAGCAGGCGACCGTGCACGCGGTCGACGGCGTGTCCCTGCACATCGACCCCGGCGAGACGCTGGGCATCGTGGGCGAGTCCGGCTGCGGCAAGACGATGACCGCACTTTCGATCATGAACCTGCTCCCGGTCGGTGGGCACATCACCAAGGGCAGCATCCAGCTGGAAGGCCGCGAGATCAGCGGGCTCGGCGATGAGGAGATGCGGACCGTCCGCGGCGACGAGATCGGGATGATCTTCCAGGATCCGCTGACCTCGCTGAACCCGACGATGACCGTGGGCCGCCAGATCGCCGAGGCGGTGATGCTGCACCGGGAGGTGAGCAAGCAGCAGGCCTACGACCGGGCGGTGGAGGTGCTTGACCTGGTCGGACTGCCCAAGGCGAAGGAGCGGATCGGAGAATACCCGCACCAGTTCTCCGGCGGCATGCGGCAGCGCGTGATGATCGCGATGGCGCTCGCGTGTGAGCCGAAGCTGCTCATCGCCGACGAGCCGACCACCGCGCTGGACGTGACGATCCAGAAGCAGATCCTCGAGCTCATCGACGACCTGCGGCTGCGGCTGCGGATGTCGGTCATGCTGGTGACCCACGACCTGGGGGTCATCGCCGGCCGGGCCGACCGGGTGGTGGTCATGTACGCGGGCGAGATCGCCGAGTCGGCGACCACCAGGGCGCTGTTCGCCAACCCGCGGCATCCCTACACCGAGGCGCTCTTCCACGCGCTGCCGGACAAGGCCGTCGAGCACCAAGAACGGCTGTACTCGATTCCCGGCGCCCCTCCGGACCTGACCCGGCCGCCGTCCGCCTGCCGGTTCGCGCCGCGATGCCGGTATGCCCGGGACCGGTGCCGCCAGGAGAAGCCGATCCTGCTGGGCGAGACGCCAGAGCACCAGTTCGCCTGTTTCTTCCCGGTCGGTGAGACAGAGCGGGCGCAGAGCAGGACGGAAAACGCCGCGGCGGCGTCCGCGGCCGGGCCGTACGTCGCCGCGCCGCCCGCGAGCAAGGCCGGACCGCTGCTGAGCGTTGAGCACCTGGTGAAGGATTTCCCGGTCACCAAGGGCGCGGTGCTGCAGCGGCGGATCGGCTCGGTCAGCGCGATCGCCGACGTGAGCTTCGCCATCGGCCGGGGCGAGACCTTCGGCCTGGTCGGCGAGTCCGGCTGCGGCAAGACGACGATCGGCAGGGTGATCGTCGGGCTGGATGAGCCAACCAGCGGCGTGATCAGCTTCGAGGGCAGGGACCTGGCGAAGGCCAGGGGCCGCGAATACCGGCGGCAGCGCCGGAAGATCCAGTTCATGTTCCAGGACTCCTACGCGTCCCTCGATCCCCGGATGCGGGTCGGCCTGATCCTTCGTGAGCCCCTGGTGGTGCAGCGCATCGGTTCACGCGAGGAGCAGCAGCGCCGGGTGGAGGAAATGCTCGATCATGTCGGGCTGCCCCGGCAGGCCGCCGACCGCTACCCGCATGAGTTCTCCGGCGGACAGCGGCAGCGGCTGGGCTTCGCCCGGGCGCTGATGCTGTCACCCGAACTCATCGTGGCCGACGAGCCGGTCTCCGCCCTCGACGTATCCGTCCAGGCCCAGATGCTCAACCTCATGCGCGAACTCCAGAACGAACTGGGCCTGACCTACCTGTTCATCTCACATGACCTGGCCGTGGTGCGCTACCTGTCCACTGACATCGGGGTGATGTACCTCGGCAAGCTGGTCGAGGTCGGCCCGGCCGAGGATGTCTACCGTTCCCCGGCGCACCCGTACACCAGGGGACTGATCGATTCCGCGCCGGTCGCCGACCCACTGGCGGAGAAGGCGAAGGTACGGGCCGGGGTCGCGGGTGAGCTGCCGAGCGCGATCTCGCCACCCTCCGGCTGCCGGTTCCGGACCCGGTGCCCGCTCGCGGAGGACAGGTGCGCGGAAGAAGAACCACTGCTGCGCTCGTTCGGCTCCGGCCACCGCGCGGCCTGCCACTTCCCGCTGCTGACCCCCGCGCCGGAGGCCGCGAGCCCGGCCGTCACCGCCGCGACGGGCAGCACCACCGATGGCGAGCCTCTGGGGCAGTCCTGAGGGACCGCATGACTGGCTGTATTGCACGGGCAAGCTTGCAACCTGGTGGGTGACAGGCTGCGCGACTCACCCGATGTGCGGCTGCACCGCCGCTAGCCTGCCCATCCCTGTCCGCCCGCCGAGCTGAGGAGCCCCGCCGGATGGCCCCCGTCCTGGAAATCACCGATCTGACCACCGACATCCAGCTGACCCGGTCGGTCGTCAAGGCCGTGGGCAACATCGACATGCACATCGACGCCGGGGAGACGCTGGGGCTGGTGGGCGAGTCCGGCTGTGGCAAGTCGATGACCGGCCTGTCGATCATGGGCCTGCTGCCGCCCGGCGGCAGCATCGTCGGCGGCTCGATCAAGCTGGATGGCCGGGAGCTGACCAGCCTGTCCGAGGCCGAGTTGCGCAAGCTCCGCGGCAACGATGATCGCGATGATCTTCCAGGACCCGCTGACCTCGCTGGACCCCACCAAGACCATCGGCTACCAGGTGGCCGAGCCGGTCCGGCTGCACCGCGGCGCCAGCAAGGAGGAGGCGCTGGACCGGGCGGCCGAGGTGCTCGGCCTGGTCGGCCTGCCGCGGCCGAAGGAGCGGCTGGCCAATTACCCGCACCAGCTGTCCGGCGGGCTGCGCCAGCGGGTGATGATCGCGATGGCGCTGGCCTGCGAGCCGAAGCTGCTGATCGCGGATGAGCCCACCACCGCGCTGGACGTGACCATCCAGGCGCAGATCCTGGCCCTGCTGGACGACCTGAAGTCCCGGCTCGGCATGGCCATGCTGCTGATCACGCACGACATGGGCGTGATCGCCGGGCACGCGGACCGGGTCAACGTCATGTACGCGGGCCGGCTGGTGGAGACCGCGGGCACCGGCGACCTGTTCGCCCATATGCACCACCCCTACACGCAGGCACTGCTGGCCTCGATCCCGCGCCTGGATGCCGACAACAACCAGCGGCTGCTCAGCATCCCCGGCCTGCCCCCGGATCTGTCCGATCCGCCGCCGGGCTGCCGGTTCGCTGCCCGCTGCCGCCTGGCCCAGGACAAGTGCCGCAGCGATGAGCCGGAACTGGTCGGGGAGAACCTGGACCACCGGTACTCATGCTGGTTCCCGGTGGACGGGCCGCTCGTGCTAGAGGCCGACAGTGGCCAGCAGGTAGCGGCCACGGTGACCGAGCGGGCCGCGGCCAGCACGGGCGGGGATGGCGCCGGGGATCTGCTGGACGTCCGCGACCTGGTCAAGGAGTACCCGATCACGCATGGCGTGATGCAGCGCCGCCTGGGTGCTGTCCACGCCGTCTCGGGCGTGTCCTTCAGCGTCCGGGCCGGTGAGACGTTCGGCCTGGTCGGCGAGTCCGGCTGCGGCAAGACCACGATCGGCAAGCTGGTCGTCGCGCTGGAGAAGCCGGACTCGGGCACGGTGAGCCTGGAGGGCCGGTCGATCAGCGCGCTCAGTGGCACCGCGCTGCGGCGGCACCGGCGGCATCTGCAGCTGATGTTCCAGGACCCCTACTCATCGCTGGACCCGCGGATGCGGGTCGGGGCGATCATCCGTGAGCCGCTGACCATTCAGCACATCGGGTCCCGCAAGGAGCAGGACGCGCGGGTGTTCGAACTGCTCAACGAGGTCGGGCTGCCGCGCAACGCGGTCGAGCGGTATCCGCACGAGTTCTCCGGCGGGCAGCGGCAGCGGATCGGCCTGGCCCGGGCGCTCACCCTCAACCCGCAGGTCATCGTGGCCGATGAGCCGGTCAGCGCGCTGGACGTCTCCATCCGCGCGCAGGTGCTGAACCTGATGAAGCGGCTCCAGGCCGACCACGGGCTCACCTACATCGTGATCTCCCACGACCTGGCCGTGGTGAAGTACATGGCCGACCGGATCGGGGTCATGTACCTGGGCAAGATGGTCGAGCTGGGATCGGGGGAGGACATCTATGCCCGGCCCGCGCATCCCTATACCGCCGGGCTGCTGGCGGCCATCCCGGTGCCCGAGCCCGAGGTGGCCAAGTCGCGTACCCGGGCGGGCGTCACCGGTGAACTGCCCAGCGCCATCAACCCGCCCTCGGGCTGCCGGTTCCGCACCCGCTGCCCGTATGCGCAGGACCGCTGCGCCGAAGAGGAGCCGGAACTGCGCGGTTTCGGCCCGGGCCACGTCGCCGCCTGCCACTTCCCGCTGCTGCGCAGCGGGCCAGACGCCGCCACCCCGGCCGGGGCCAGCACCGGTGCCGCCGACATGCCCTGAGCAGGACTGCTTCGCGTAGGGTGGATAGCGCCGGGGGGACCGTGGAGGTGGCAGTGGCTTGAGACGCCCACAGCAGCCGATGCGCGTCGATGAGCGGGTGCGTGAGGCGCATCTGGAACATTTCTGCCCTGGCGGGATCGGGCTTCCGGTAACAACCTCCCGCCCGGTCGGGCTCAGTCTGGAGAATGCTTTTCCCGCGGTGCTGGGCGGCAGCGTGGCGCGTGCGGCCGGCGAGCGATGCGGGCGCTGCGGGCGGCTTATCGCGTCCGGCCAGGACGCCCGCAGGCGTGTCAGCGGGATCTGGGTGCATGAGAGCTGTCCGGCCTGAGCCGGGTGGCGCGCAGGCACGCTTCCCACAGCGACCAGGTG
This sequence comes from uncultured Actinomycetes bacterium, assembly GCA_963837105.1. Lineage (GTDB taxonomy): Bacteria > Actinomycetota > Actinomycetes > Streptosporangiales > Streptosporangiaceae > UBA9676. The sequence continues at coordinate 235,749 of CAWIMG010000028.1, forward strand.
GGCAACCGCTCCCGATGTGGCTTGAGTGACCACACTGGTGCCAGACTGGCTGCCGGGGACTTCATCACCGTCGTTACCTGCGGGAGGCACTCGTGACTACGCCACCGGATTTCGGCGGCCGCGAAATCGAAGAGGGAGTGATGGAAGATCTGGGTGGCCCGCCGGGCCCACACCCAGTGAGCGGCCAGGACGAGGAGACTGGGCGGGACGACAACGAGCTGCATGCACCGGGCGAGGTTTGTGCGCGGTGCGGTGCGGCAATCGCTCCCGGGCAGGACGTGCGGCGGCGGCTCGACGGCCAGTGGATCCACGAGATCTGCCCCTGAGCTAACGCGGCCGCAGCGCCCTGACACGGCTGCCCGCCGCACCCCGTAGAGTCAAGCCGTGACATTGGTTCTGCTGGTGCGGCATGGCCTGACTGGGGCCACCGGAAGCGTGCTAGCTGGCCGGACGCCGGGCATTCCGCTGGATGACCGCGGCCGCGAGCAGGCCGCCGGGCTGGCGGCCCGGCTGGCCAGCGTGCCGCTGGACGCCATTGTGACCAGCCCGGTGCAGCGGTGCCGGGAGACGGCGGACGCGATCGCCGCGGCCAGGAACGGCCACCCCGCGGCGGTGACCGAGGATGAGCAGCTGGCCGAGGTGCGGTACGGCGACTGGACAGGGAGGCCGCTGCGCCGGCTGGCCCGGGATCCGCTGTGGCGGGTGGTGCAGGCGCACCCGAGCGCGGTGCGGTTTCCCGGCCCGGACGGTGAGGCCATGGCCGATGTCCAGCACCGGGCGGTGCGGGCGATCCGAGCCTGGAATTCCCGCCTCGGCCCGGACGCCGTCTACCTGATCTGCTCGCACGGCGATGTGATCAAATCAGTGATAGCCGACTGCCTGGGCATGCACCTGGACTTGTTCCAGCGGATCAGCGTCGACCCGTGTTCGGTGAGCGCGATCCGGTATACCCCGCTGCGCCCGTTCCTGCTGCGGATGAATGACACCGGCGGATCGGTGACCGGCCTGATCAGGCCGGCCCGGGCGGGACGGGACAGCGCCGCGGTCGTCGGCGGCGGAGCGGGAGGATAGGACCATGCCGGTCTACACATACGATCCGCCGGACAGGTTCGTCGCGGGGGCGGTCGGCCAGCCGGGTGAGCGCACGTTCTACCTGCAGGCCAGCGCGGCCGGCCGGGTCACCAGTGTCACCCTGGAGAAATTCCAGGTCAGCCTGCTTGCCGAGCGGCTCGACGAACTGCTCGACGAGGTGCTCAGGCGCAGCGGCGGGCAGGCCGCGGTGCCCGCCACGGCCCCGGCGGAACTGGCCGACGACGGGCCGCTCGACCTGCCGCTGATGGAGGAGTTCCGGGTGGGTGCCATCGCGCTGGCCTGGGATGGCGAGGACGAGCGGGTGGTCATCGAAGCCCAGGAGGAGTCCGAGAACCCGGTCGAGCCGCTGGCCGACGACGTGCCCGAGGGTGGCCCGGCGGTGCTGCGCGTCCGGATCACCCCGGCCGAGGCCCGCGCCTTCTCGCGGCGCGCGCTGCAGATCGTCGCCCAGGGCCGGCCAGCCTGCCCGCTCTGCGGGCTGCCGCTGGAGGCCGAGGGCCATGTCTGCCCGCGGCAGAACGGCCACCGGGTGATCGATGCCTGACAGCCCCCCCGGCAGGCGCACTCAGCGGTCCACCCGGGCCGGCCGGCCGTCCGGCAAACCGGCCCCGGCCAGCCGGCGCGGCTGCCCGCAAGGCCGCCCCGGCCAGCCCACCGGCCGGGGCGGTGGACCACGCGGCCGCCCTGGACCTGCTCAGCCGCGGCACGCTGACGGTGGAAGGGCGGCTGGTGGAAGCCTCCAACGCCACGCTGTACTGCCGGATCGGCCACGAGGACAGGCAGGCGGCGTGCGTCTACAAGCCGGTGGCGGGAGAACGCCCGCTGTGGGACTTCCCGCCCGGCACCCTGGCCGCCCGGGAGGTGGCCGCCTACGCCGTGTCCCAGGCGGCCGGCTGGGGCATCGTCCCGCCCACCGTGCTGCGGGACGGCCCGTTCGGCCCGGGCATGTGCCAGCTGTGGATCGAGGCCGACCCCAGCGCCGACCTGATCGCGCTCGCACGCAGCTGTGACCATCCCCAGCTGCGTGACATGGCCGTCTTCGATGCGGTGGTCAACAACGCCGACCGTAAGATCGGCCATCTCCTGCCGCTGCCTGACGGCTATCTGTATGGCTGTGACCACGGCGTCTGCTTCGGTGAGGAGTACAAACTGCGGACGGTGCTGTGGCAGTGGCGCGGCCGGCGGCTGCCCGGCCGGGCGATGCAGGCGCTGTCCCGGCTGCAGGCGGAGATGACTGGTGGCGAGCTGGCCGGTGAGCTGGCCGCGCTGCTGTCACCGGGGGAAGTGCGGGCCACCCGGGAGCGGATCGACCTGCTGATCCGGCACCGGGTGCATCCCTACCCGCCGGAGAACTGGCCGGCCGTGCCCTGGCCGCCGGTGTAGGAGCCGTCAGCCGGGGTCGCGCCGGCGGCGCAGGTAACGCTCGAACTCGCGGGCGATGGCGTCGCCGCTGGCTTCGGGCAGGTCGGTCGCGTCCTTGGCCTCTTCCAGGGTCCGCACGTACTCGGCGACCTCGCTGTCCTGCTCGGCCAGCTCGTCCACGCCCCGCTCCCAGGCCCGGGCCTCCGCGGGCAGGTCCGCCAGCGGCAGCGACACGTCGAGCACGTCCTCCACCCCGCGCAGCAGCGCCAGGGTCGCCTTGGGGCACGGTGGCTGGGCCACGTAATGCGGGACCGACGCCCACAGCGACACGGCCGGCAGGCCGGCGTCCGCGCAGGCGTGCTGGAGCACGCCCAGGATCCCGGTCGGGCCCTTGTAGTCGACCGGCTCGGCCCGCAGGTCGGCGGCCAGGGCGGGATCGGAGGCGGCGGCGGTCACCGGTACCGGGCGGGTGTGCGGGGAGTCGGCCAGCAGGGCGCCCAGCAGCAGCACCAGGTCCGCGCCGGCCGCCTCGAAGGCGGTGACCAGCTCGGCGCAGAACGCCCGCCAGCGCATGTTCGGCTCGATGCCCTGGACCAGCACCACGTCCCGGCCCGCCGTTTCCTGCTGGGCCACCAGCAGCCGGGTGGTCGGCCAGATCAGCTGCTCGGTCCGGCCCTCGGCCACCTCTGTCATGGGCCGGGTCACCTGGAAGTCGTAGTAGTCCTCCGGGTCGATGGCGCCGGCCGGGGCAGCCTGCCAGGCCAGGCTGAGATGGCTGATGACCCCGCTGGCCGCCTCACCCGCGTCATTCCAGCCCTCGAACGCGGCGATGATCACGGGCGACGTGAGCTTGCCGATGCCGTCCAGCTCGATCACCCATCACCTCCCACAGCCCCGCTGGCCGCCGCGGCCACACTCCCAGGTTACGGCGGCCACGGCAGCACCCGGTACCCTGGCCTGGCCCCGGCCCGGTTCCCGGCCCCGGCCAGCCCGGCGCAGCCCCTTAGAATAAGGGCTCTATGACAACGACTGACCGCCCGGTCCGGCCGGCCGGTGCCCCCCTGCTGGCCGCCCTGGCCGGGCGGGTGGTGGTGGCGGACGGCGCCATGGGCACCATGCTCCAGGCCAGCCCGGCCACGCTCAGCGACTTCGACGGTCACGAAGGCTGCAACGAGATCCTCAATCTCACCCGGCCCGATATCGTCCGGTCCATCCACGATGCCTACCTGCAGGCGGGCGTGGACTGTGTGACCACCAACACCTTCGGGGCCAATCTCGGCAACCTGGGTGAATACGGGCTGGCGGCGCGGATAGAAGAGCTGTCGGCGGCGGGTGCCGCCATCGCCCGGGCAGCCGCCGATGCCGCCAGCACCGACGGCCGCCCCCGCTGGGTGCTCGGCTCGGTCGGCCCGGGCACCAAGCTGCCCACCCTCGGCCACGTCCGGTTCGCCGACCTGCGGGACGCCTACCAGCGCAACGTGGCCGGGCTGCTGCGCGGCGGCGTGGATGCGGTCATCGTGGAAACCTGCCAGGACCTGCTCCAGGCGAAGGCGGCGGTGATCGGCGCCCGGCGGGCGATGACCGCCGCCGGGCGCGAGATCCCGCTGATCGCGCAGGTGACCATCGAGACCACCGGGGCGATGCTGCTGGGCACCGAGATCGGGGCCGCGCTCACCGCGCTGGAACCGCTCGGGATCAGCCTGATCGGGCTGAACTGCGCGACCGGCCCGGCCGAGATGAGCGAGCATCTGCGGTACCTGGCTGGCCACGCTGCCCTGCCGCTGTCCTGCATGCCCAACGCCGGGCTGCCGGTGCTCACCGCCGAGGGGGCGCACTACCCGCTCACCCCCGGCCAGCTCGCGGACGCGCAGCAGACGTTCACCGGCGAATTCGGGCTGGCGCTGGTCGGCGGCTGCTGCGGCACCACCCCCGAGCACCTGGCCGCGGTGGTGGACCGGGTGCGGGGCAGGCCGCTGGCGCGGCGGCGGCCGCGGCCTGACCCTGGTGTGGCTTCGCTGTATCAGCATGTGGCGTTCCGGCAGGACACCTCGTTCCTGGCGATCGGGGAGCGGACCAACGCCAACGGGTCCAAGGCGTTCCGGGAGGCGCTGCTGGCTGGCCGTTACGACGACTGCGTGGCGATCGCCCGCCAGCAGACCCGCGACGGCGCCCATCTGCTGGATGTCTGCGTGGATTACGTCGGCAGGGACGGGGTGGCCGACATGACCGAGGTGGCGGGCAGGCTCGCCACCGCCGCGACGCTGCCGCTGGTGATCGACTCCACCGAGCCGGAGGTGATCCGGGCCGGGCTGGAGATGCTCGGCGGCCGGGCGGTGGTCAATTCGGTCAACTATGAGGATGGGGACGGCCCGGGTTCGCGGCTGGCCCGGATCATGCCGCTGGTGGCCGAGCACGGCGCGGCGGTGGTCGCGCTGACCATCGACGAGCAGGGCCAGGCGCGGACCCGGGAGGCGAAGCTGGCCGTGGCCACCCGGCTGATCGAGGACCTGACCGGCCGGTGGGGGATGCGCCCGGTCTGACATCATCGTGGACTGCCTGACGTTCCCGATCGCCACCGGGCAGGAGGAGACCCGGCGGGACGCGCTGGAGACCATCGAGGCGATCGCGGCGGTCAAGCAGCGTTACCCGGACGTGCAGACCACGCTCGGGCTCTCGAACGTCTCGTTCGGGCTGAATCCGGCCGCGCGGGCCGTGCTGAACTCGGTTTTCCTCGACGAATGCGTGCGGGCCGGGCTCGACTCGGCGATCGTCCACGCCTCGCGGATCATGCCGATCGCCCGGATTCCGGCCGACCAGCTGCAGACGGCACTGGACCTCATCTACGACCGCCGCCGGGACGGCTACGACCCGCTGGCCACCCTGCTGGCGCTGTTCGACGGGGTCGACACGGCCGCGGTCAAGGCCAGCCGGGCGGCGGAACTGGCCGCGCTGCCGCTGTGGGAACGGCTGCGGCGGCGGATCGTGGACGGCGAACGGACCGGGCTGGAGGCCGACCTGGACGAGGCGCTCAGCCAGCGGCCGGCCCTGGAGATCGTCAACGACATCCTGCTGGACGGCATGAAGACCGTCGGCGACCTGTTCGGCTCCGGCCAGATGCAGCTGCCGTTCGTGCTGATCTCGGCCGAGGTGATGAAGGCGGCGGTCGGCTACCTGGAACCGCACATGGAACGGTCCGGTGAGGTCGGCAAGGGGCGCATCGTGCTGGCCACGGTCAAGGGCGACGTGCACGACATCGGCAAGAACCTGGTCGACATCATCTTGTCCAACAACGGATATGACGTCGTGAACCTCGGTATCAAGCAGCCGCTGTCGGCGATCGTGGACGCGGCCTCCGAGCACGGCGCGGATGTGATCGGCATGTCCGGGCTGCTGGTCAAGTCCACCGTGGTGATGAAGGACAACCTCGCCGAGCTGAACTCCCGTGGCCTGGCCCGCCGGTGGCCGGTGCTGCTCGGCGGGGCCGCGCTCACCCGCGCCTATGTGGAGCAGGACCTGGCCTCGCTGTTCGATGGTGAGGTCCGCTACGCCCGGGATGCGTTCGAGGGGCTGCGGCTGATGGACGCGGTGATGGCGGTCAAGCGGGGCGAGCAGGGAGCCGCGCTGCCCGCGCCGCGGGAGCGGCGGGTCGCCGCGGCCGCGCGGCTGCGGCTCACCGAGCCGGCCGACATGCCGGCCCGGTCCGGCGTCGCCACCGGCAACGAGCTGCCGGTGCCCCCGTTCACCGGGGACCGGGTGGTGAAGGGCATCGCCCTTGCCGACTACGCCGCCTATCTGGACGAGCGCGCCACCTTCCTGGGCCAGTGGGGCCTCAGGCCCCGCCGCGGCGGCGGCGGGCCCAGCTACGAGGAACTGGTCGAGACCGAGGGCAGGCCCCGGCTGCGGATGTGGCTGGACCGGATCCAGACCGAGGGCATGCTGGAGGCCGGGGTGGTCTACGGGTACTTCCCGGCGGTCAGCGAGGGCAATGACCTGGTGGTGCTGGACAGCGCCGGGCAGGAGCAGGAACGGTTCACCTTCCCCCGCCAGCGCCACGACCGGCACCTGTGCCTGGCCGACTTCTTCCGGCCCGCCGCCTCCGGCGAGACCGATGTGGTCGCCTTCCAGCTGGTCACGGTGGGCAGCAAGATCAGCCAGGCGGCAGCGGAGCTGTTCGCCAAGGACGCGTACCGCGATTACCTGGAGTTGCACGGGCTATCCGTTCAGCTGACCGAAGCCCTGGCCGAGTACTGGCACGGGCGGGTACGCGCCGAGCTGGGCCTGGCCGGGTTCGACCCGCCGGAACTGGAAGGGATACTCAAGGTCTCCTACCGCGGCTGCCGGTACTCGTTCGGCTACCCGGCCTGCCCCGAGCTGGAGGACCGGGCCAAGGTGGTGCGGCTGCTGCGGCCCGAGCGGATCGGGGTGGTGCTGTCGGAGGAGTTCCAGCTCGTGCCGGAACAGTCCACCGACGCACTGATCGCCCATCACCCCGAGGCGAAGTACTTCAGCGCGTGACCGGGGCCCTGCGCGCCGTCCTGTTCGACATGGACGGGCTGCTGGTGGACTCCGAGCCGCTCTGGTTCGAGGCGGAGCGGTCAGTGATGTCCCGGCTCGGTGGCACATGGGCATCGGCCGACCAGCGGGAACTCATCGGCGGCTCACTGGCGCACACCGTCGGCTACATGCGGTCCCGGGCGCGGCGGCCGGTCCCGCCCGGGCAGATCGCCAGCTGGCTGCTGGGCACCATGACCGACCTGGTGACCGCGGGCCGGGTGCCGCTGATGCCGGGCGCCGCCGAACTGCTGGCCAGCCTGGACGCGGCCGGGGTGCCGCGCGCGCTGGTGACCTCGGCCCAGCGCCAGATCATGACGGCGGTGCTGGCCAGCACCGGGCTGGCTTTCGCGGTCACGGTGTGCGGCGAGGATGTCCTGGCCGGCAAGCCCGGGCCGGAGCCTTACCAGCGGGCCGCGGCCCTGCTGGGGGAGGCGCCCAGCCGGTGCGTCGCGCTGGAGGATTCGCCGAACGGCGTCGCCTCGGCGCTGGCGGCGGGCTGCCCGGTGATCGCCATCCCCAGCCTGCACCCGATCCCGCAGCGGCCCCGCTGCCTGGTGGCCGGCTCGCTGCGGGAGGTCACGCTGCCGGTGCTGCGGCGGCACGCGGCGGCCACCGGGTAACAGGACCGCGACCGGGTAACAGGCTGTCACCCCCCGGCCGGCAGCCAGGAGGATTTCCACAGATCAGCCCAGATGAGCCGGTGGAGTGTGCGGCATCGGCCCGCCTGACGCGAAAGAATCTTGATTCGGTCACAAATGGGCCACAACGCCGGTCATGGGCTGGCGCTGGACATCATAGCTGAGACACCGTACCCACAGGGAATACTCACCTGACATGCCTGCGTGGGCGCCCACGCAGGAAGGAGACCGTTTATGACCTCCACAGCCAGACGGTGGACGGTGCTGGTGACGGTGGTGGCAGCGGCACTCGGCCTTGCCGCGTGCTCGTCGAGCAGCTCGGGCACCACGTCGTCCTCCGGCACGCCGGTCTACGGCGGGACCTTGCGCATCATCGCGAACGCAGGCCCCGACCACTTCGACACGGTGCCGGCCTACTACACCGCGGACTACATCCTGGAGCGCGCCTACGCGCGGCAGTTGCTGTCCTACAAGACCTTGCCGGCCCAGAGCACCTCGTCCACACTGTGGTCGGAGGAGACAAACCCGGTGCCGGACATCGCCACTGCGGTGCCGACCACCGCCAACGGCGGCGTCACCCAGGGCGGGCTGGTGTACACCTACCACATCCGGTCCGGTGTGGACTGGAACACAAGCCCGGCGCGGCAGGTCGTCGCGGCCGACTTCATCCGCGAGTTCAAGGCCTTCTGCAACCCGGTCGCCCCGGTCGGCAACCAGCTGTACTTCCGCAGCACGATCAGCGGGTTCAGCACCTACTGCGACGCCGAGACGTCATACTTCGGCGCGAAGAACGCCCCGTCGCCGACGGCCTCGGCCATCGCCAACTACCAGAACTCGCACAGCATCAGCGGCCTGACCGCGCCGAACTCCATGACGCTGCAGGTCAAGCTGACCGAGCCGGCCAGTGACTTCAACTACATCATGGCGATGCCGTTCACCTCGGCCCGCCCGGTGGAGTACGACTCCTACGTGCCGGACAGTGCGCAGTTCCGCCAGCACACCATCTCGGACGGCCCGTACCAGATCACCGCGTACGTGCCCGGCAAGTCGATGACGATGGCGCGGAACCCGGCCTGGAAGCAGGCTGACGACCCGGTCCGGCACCAGTACGTGAAGACGATCCAGATGACGATGGGCACCAGCTCACCGCAGACCGCCCTGTCTGAGATGCAGGCCAATACCGGCGACATCGTGGACGACCTCGTCCCGCCGATCCCGCCGACCTCGATCCCGGGCCTGGAGGCGAGCCACGACGTCCGGCTGCACATCTGGCCGGGCAGCTCCACCAACCCGTACATCGTCTTCAACCTGCGCAGCCCGGACGCCAGCGGCGCCATGGGCAAGCTGGGTGTCCGGCAGGCGATCGAGTACGGCGTGAACAAGTCCTCCCTGATCAAGGTGCTCGGCGGGCCGTCGTTCAACAAGATCATCAACACCGCGGCCCCGCCCGGCAGCCTGGGCTGGCAGGACTACAACCTGTACCCGACGCCGAACAACCAGGGCGACCCGGCCAAGTGCAAGTCGATGCTCGCGTCGGCCGGCTTCCCGAACGGCGTGACGCTGATCGACACCTACATCGCCGACACCGTCAACACCGACATCTTCCAGTCGATCCAGGGCGCGCTGTCCTCCTGTGGCATCACGCTCAAGGGCAAGCCGGAACCGCCGTCGAGCTACTTCGTGACGATCGGCAACTCGCCGCAGAACAACAAGCCGAACCAGTGGGACATGGCCCAGCCGGGCTGGTTCCCCGACTGGTTCGGGAACAACGGCCGCACCACCCTGCAGCCGCTGTACGGGACCAACTGCGTCGTGAACACCAACAACTACGGCTGCTACAACAGCAGCACGTTTGACGGCCTCGTCAAGTCGGCGCTAGCGGCCACCACCACCTCGGCAGCGGCGGCTGACTGGCACCAGGCGGACATGAATGTCATGAAGAACGCCGTGGTCGTGCCGATCGACAGTGCCCAGAACCCCAACTACGCCAGTACGCGGGTGAAGAACGCTGATTCCAACAGCGTGATCTTCTCGCCGACCATCGGCGGGACGGACGTCACCAACGTCTGGCTCAACCCGAACACGCCTTAACTCAGGTGTAAGAGAGAGGTCCTGCTGGGCATGCGGCGCATGTCCAGCAGGACCCTTTCTGCGTATGCTCGGCCTAACCGGCACAACCGGCTCATCCGGGTCCCGGCAAGCGTGCCACCCTGATGACCGGCCGGCTGAGCTGGGCGCCAGGGGGTGAGCGGTGGCCATGATTCGGAGGAACTAGTGAGCCTGCTCGACGTAGCTGACCTCCGGGTCAGCTTCCCCACCGCGGACGGCGTCGTCAAAGCGGTGCGCGGGGTGTCATTCAGCGTGGATGCGGGCCGGACGCTGGGCATCGTGGGCGAGTCCGGCAGCGGCAAGACCGTCCTCACCCAGACCCTGCTGGGGCTCGCGCCCGGCGGGCAGGTGACCGGCAAGGCCGTGTTCGACGGCACCGACCTGCTCAGCCTGGCGCCGGACGAACTGCGCAAGTTCCGCGGCGCGCAGATCTCGGTGATCTTCCAGGATCCGCTGACCAGCCTGCACCCGATGTACCGGGTGGGCTGGCAGATCGCCGAGATGATCCGGGCGCACGACAAGAAGGTGAGCAAGGGAGAGGCCAACGAGCGGGCGGTCGACCTGCTGGGCCGGGTCGGTATCCCGCATCCCCGGCAGCGGGCACGCGACTACCCGCACCAGTTCTCCGGTGGGATGCGGCAGCGGGCCATGATCGCGATGGCGCTGTCCCTGTCACCCAAGCTGATCATCGCCGACGAGCCGACCACCGCGCTGGACGCCACTGTTCAGGCGCAGATCCTGGACCTGCTGATCCGGCTGCAGGAGGAGTCGGACACCGCGCTGATCATGATCACGCACGACCTGGGGGTGATCGCCGACATCGCCGACGACGTGCTGGTCATGTACGGCGGCCGGGCGGTGGAGACCGCGTCCAAGCACGACGCGTTCTACCAGCCGCACCATCCCTACACGATGGGGCTGCTGGAGTCGATCCCGAACAGCTCGGCCGCGGCGGAGCGGCTCAAGCCGATCACCGGGCAGCCACCCAGCCTGATCAATCTTCCCAGCGGCTGCCCCTTCCACCCGCGGTGCGCCTACGTGATGGACCGCTGCCTGACCGACGAGCCCAAGCTGGAGCCGGTCGGCGCGGCCGGCCAGCACAGCTCCGCCTGCTGGCTGCCCGCCGGCTCGGCCGGGCTGGACGCGAGGGCGGCCGGCCTGCGCCGCGGCGCGGTGGCCGAGGGCCGCACCCATGTCGCGGCCAAGGTGGCCGAGGAGATCGCCCAAAGCCCCGAGGGCGAAGGGAGCGTGGTCGTATGAGCGGGCTGCCGCCCAGCGCGGCGGACGCCACCGCCAGTGCCATGCCGGCCGACCCGGATGCCGGCGCCGAGGTGCTGCTGCAGGTCGACAACGTGGTGAAGTACTTCCCGATCAAGTCGGGCGGGATCATGAGCAGGCACATCGGCGACGTGAAGGCCGTCGACGGGGTGTCGCTGACGCTGCGCCGGGGGCAGACGCTCGGCCTGGTCGGCGAGACCGGCTGCGGCAAGTCGACCCTGGCCCGCTGCATCGCCGGGCTGCTGCCGATCACCTCCGGGAAGGTGACCTTCGAGGGCAAGGACATCACCAACCTGTCCCGCCGGGCGATGCAGCCCTTCCGCCGCGAAATCCAGATGATCTTCCAGGATCCCTATGGCTCGCTGAACCCCCGGATGCGGGTCGGCTCGATCATCGGGGAGCCGTTCACCATCCACAAGACGGCCACCGGCAGCGAGCGCAAGCGCGCGGTCCAGGACCTCATGCAAAGGGTTGGCCTCAACCCCGAGCACTACAACCGGTTCCCGGCCGAGTTCTCCGGCGGCCAGCGGCAGCGGATCGGGGTGGCCAGGGCGCTCGCGCTGCGGCCCAAGCTGATCATCTGTGACGAGCCGGTCTCCGCGCTAGACGTCTCCATCCAGGCGCAGATCCTTAACCTGCTCGCCGACCTGCAGGACGATTTCGGGCTGACCTACCTGTTCATCGCGCACGACCTGGAAGTGGTCCGGCACGTCAGCAACGACGTCATGGTGATGTACCTCGGCCGGGCCGCGGAATTCGGGCCCAAAGATGACGTCTATGTCCGTTCCCACCACCCCTACACCCGGGCGCTGCTGTCCGCCGCCCCCGCCGCCGACCCGGAGTCTGCGGCTGCGCGGCACCGGATCATCCTGACCGGGGAGGTCCCGTCCCCGGTCAACCCGCCATCGGGCTGCCTGTTCCACCCCCGCTGCCCGCGGGCGCAGGACATCTGTGGCCAGGAGATCCCGCCGCTGGAGGCCAAGGCGGGTGACCCGCCCGCCCACCTCACGGCCTGCCACTTCCCGGTCCCCGTCGGGGAGGAAATGGCCGGCGCCACCCGCGCCGAGGTAAGGAGACCCCGATGAGCATCACCGAAGTCGAGTTCCAGGCAGCGGGTGCCGAGGCCGTACCAGAACAGGCGATCGAGGGCCGGAGCCAGTGGTCGCTGACCTGGCGGCGGCTGCGGCGCGACAAGATGGCCATCGCCTCGGTGATCACCATCCTGGTGATCGCCGTGCTGGCCCTGCTGGCGCCCGCGTTCGCCTCGCTGACCGGCCACGCCGCGGTGCAGCAGTACCCGAACACCGGGCTGTCCCCGGCCGGCCTGCCAGTCGCGCCGGGCACGGCCGGGTTCTTGCTTGGCACCGACGAACTGGGGCGTGACCTGTTCGTCCGGATCCTGTACGGGGCCCGGATCTCACTGTTCGTCGGGCTGAGCACCACCTTCATGGCGACTGTGGCGGGTGTCGCGCTCGGCCTGATCAGTGGCTACTTCGGCGGCTGGGTGGATGGCGTGCTGGCCAGGTGCATCGACGCGGTGCTCGCCTTCCCGTTCGTAGTGCTGGCGCTGGCGCTGGCGGCCCGGTTCGGGCCGAGCCTGACGATCGTGATCGGGGTCGTCACGTTCTTCTCCTGGGCCGGGGTGTCCCGGATCGTCCGCGGCCAGACGCTGTCGCTGAAGGAGAAGGAATACATCGAGGCGGCCAGATCACTCGGGGCCGGGCCGTGGCGGATCATGTTCGTCCACATCATGCCCAACCTGCTGGGCCCGGTGCTGGTGCTGGCGACGCTGCTCATCCCGAGCGCGATCGTGTTCGAGGCCACCCTGTCCTACCTCGGGCTCGGCATCCAGCCGCCGGTCCCCAGCTGGGGCAACATCCTGAACGGGGCGCAGAGCTACTACCAGGTCGCCTGGTGGTACCTGGTGTTCCCGGCCGCGGCGCTGCTGATCACCACGCTGGCTTTCAACCTGCTCGGCGACGGGGTCAGGGACGCGCTCGACCCGCGCACCGAGCGGATCTTCGCGGGCCAGGCCGGCCGAGAAGAAGAAGAAGCGGCGCAAGAGCGCGGCCGCGGACGATACCGCGATGGCCGCCGCGGCCGGGGCGGCGGAGGGCTGAGCCGCCATGTTGACCGTCTTCTTCGTGATCCGGCGGATCTTCACCGGCCTCCTCGTGCTCTTGTTCGTCACCACCGTCTCGTTCCTGCTGTTCTTCCTCCGGCCGGCCGACATCGTGGCCAGGCTGATCGGGGGCCGGGCGGCGACCTCGCAGACCCTGGCGCTGATCAACAAGCGGCTCGGGCTGTCCGAGCCGATCACCGTGCAGTACTGGCACTTCCTGGACGCACTGGTACTGCACTTCAACTTCGGCTACTCCTACTACAACGGCGAGAGCGTCAACACGGTGCTCTCGCAGGACCTGCCCCGGACCGCGTCGCTGGTCTTCGGCGGCGTGATCCTGTGGCTGGTCGCTGGGCTCGGCGTGGGCATCCTGTCGGCCACCCGGGCCCGCAGCCTGTTCGACCGGGTCTCGACCGTCGGCGTGCTGGCCGGCATCTCGCTGCCGACCTTCGTGCTCGGCCTGCTGCTGCTCCGGTACGTGTTCCAGCCGCTGAACGAGCACGGCTACACCTGGATCGGGGTCAACTATGTGGGACTCAGCGCGGGTGTGATCCCCTGGATGGGGCACATGATCCTGCCCTGGATCACCCTGGCCACGGTGCAGGCTGCCGTGTACACCCGGCTGTCCCGCGGTTCGCTGCTCGATACGATGGGTGAGGACTACATCCGGACCGCCCGCGCCAAGGGCCTGTCCGAGCGCCGGGTCATCTACAAACACGGCCTGCGGTCCGGGCTCACCCCGGTCATCTCCCAGCTCGGCGTGGACATCGGCGCGCTGCTCGGCGGCGTGATCGTGGTCGAGCAGGTGTTCAACATCGGCGGCCTGGGCCAGGATGCGGTGACCGCCATCTCGCAGGGCAACCAGCCGGTGATCCTGGCGTTCGTGGTGCTCGCCTCGGCCTTCGTGGTGCTGGCTAACCTGATCGTGGACGTCGTCTACGCCGTTCTCGACCCACGCGTGCGCATCGCCTAGTCTCGCAGGCAAGGGAACATCCGGCGGACCGGCCGCTGCGGCTCACGCCGGGAAGGGAGGCCACCGTGTTCACATATAGCCAGATCGCCTGGCTGCCACTGACCGGTGGGCTGGCCCTGATCGGGCTGATCGCGGCCTGGTTCGCCTGGCGCCGCCGGGGTGCCGCCGCCGGGCTGCGGCTGGCCGCCTGGTCGCTGCTGCCGATCGCGGCCTATCTCACTGGGGTGATCGAGCTGCTGTGGCGGTTCGGCACCGCGATCGCGAGCTTCGCCACTTCGTTCGTGTTCTCGCCCAAGGTCTGGGCGGGAATCATCGTGGCCATCGTGGCGGTGATCCTGTTCGTGGTCGCCGGCCGGCTGCGTGGCCGGGCCCGGAAACAGCCGGGCAAGCCCGGGCAGCGGGCCGCGGGCGCGGCCACGCCGGGCAAGGCGCTCGGCACGGCCACGCCGAAGGCGGCCAGCCTGGACGACGACGAGTTCGGGGATGTCGCGGACATTCTGCGCAAGCATGGGATCCGCTAGGGTCAGCCGCCGGAGGAGGTGCCATGACGCTGTCCCTGCCGATCCCGGCTGACGCCAACGACCTGCTGTCCCGCAGCCCGCTGGCGCTGCTGATCGGCATGCTGCTGGACCAGCAGGTGACGATTGAGAAGGCGTTCACCTCCCCACGTGACCTGGTCCACCGCCTGGGGCACGAGCCCACGGCCGCCGAACTGGCCGCGTTCGGCCCGGACGCCCTGGCCGCGATCTTCAGTGAGCGCCCCGCGCTGCACCGCTACCCGAGGTCGATGGCCGGCCGGGTCCAGCAGCTGAGCCAGTACCTGGTGGACCACTACCAGGGCGAGGCGGCCAACCTCTGGCAGGGCGCGGCGTCTGGGGCCGAGCTGCTGGCCCGGATCTCGCGCCTGCCCGGCTTCGGCCCCGACAAGTCCCGCATCTTCCTGGCCCTGCTCGGCAAGCAGTACGGCGTGCAGCCGCCCGGCTGGCGGGAGGCGGCCGGCCACTTCGGCGAAGCCGGCTCGCACTGCTCGGTCGCCGACATCACCGACGAGGCGTCGCTGGCCGAGGTCCGCGCCTACAAGCAGGGCCTGAAGGCCGCCGCCCGGGCCGGGACGTAACCGCCGGGCCTGCCCGGCCTGCCCCGGACCGCAAGTTACCGCTCCGGTGCGCCGGGGGTTACCGCTCCGGCGCGCGGGCCGGTTACCGCTCCGGGACGCAGATGTGGTGAAGTGAAGTGGGCCAGGAGCGGCCACCCGGATCGGCTCCGGCCCGGAGGAGGGTTCAGTGTCGGGTCGCATGAAGTTCGCCATCGCCGGCCTCACGGTCATTGGCTTGATCCTGTTGTTCGTCAACCCGTGGCTGGGGCTGATCGTGATCGCCGCGGCGATCGCCATCCCGGTGGGTGCCTACCTGATGCTCGACCCCTCCCAGCGGCGCCGGGTACGGGAGGTCCGGCGGCGCAAGCAGCTCGGCCCCTGACCGGATCGCGACACCAGGAGGATGCCATGGCGGCTGTGCGCCGGCTGAATCATGCCGTGCTGTATGTGCACGACCTGGCCGCGGCGGTGGACTTCTACACCGCGGCGCTCGGGTTCGAGATCCGTGCCGAGATTGACGGGCAGGCCGCGTTCCTGCGCGCGCCCGGCTCCGCCAATGACCATGACCTGGGCCTGTTCGCTATCGGCGGGGAGGCCATCCCGGCCACCGCCGCTCCCCGCACCGGGCTGTACCACCTGGCCTGGGAGGTGGGCACGCTGGCCGAGCTGGACCAGATCCGCCAGGGCCTGGCGGCGCGCGGCGCGCTGGTCGGCGCCAGCGACCACCGGGTATCCAAGTCGCTGTACGCCAAGGATCCGAGCGGGATCGAGTTCGAGGTCATGTGGCGGGTCCCGGCCGAGGACTGGGAGCGCGAGCTGGCCAGCGGGCCGATGATCGGCCAACTGGATCTGCCCGCCGCGATGACCAGGTGGGGTGACCGGGCAACCGGCGCTGCGGCCGGCTCGGTGACCTGACTGGCGCCAGCTGCCACGGCCGCAGCCCTGGTTCATAGCGGCATCCCGCCTGCTGGCAGGCGGGCTGGCGAGCTATCGGGCTGGCGGCGCCCAGATATAAGGGGTGGTGACGGCAACCGGCTGGAAGCCCAGCCGCCGAAGAATCCGCTGGCTGGCAGGCAGCGCGTCGACGTGAAGATAGCGGTAGCCGCGGGCAGCGGCCAGGCCCACCCGGTACCCGACCAGGGCGCGGAAGATCCCCCGGCCGCGCCAGGCCGGAATGGTCCCCCCGCCCCACAGCCCGGCGAAATCGGTTCCCGGGGCGAACTCCATCCGGGCAGCGCCGACCGGTTCATCGCCTGCCATGGCGACAACCATCTGGACCAGCTCAGGCGCTGTCCTGAGCTGGCCGGCCAGCCGCTCGCCGAGCTCAGCAGACGGGTGATCGGCGAATGCCAGGTGATGCACTGCCATCATCGCCTCGATGCCGGCATCGTCGCCGACCAGCTCCAGCCGCACGCCGTCTGGCAGCCTGACCTTGGATTCGATGGCTGAGGTCTCGGCTACCAGCATCAGTTCCTGGTCATCGGCCACGAAGCCGGCCGCTTGCAGCCGCTGGGCCAGATCGGCAGGCCGGTCGTAGTCGTAGAGCTTCCACTCGACGGGCGTACCGCGAACCGCGAAGTACCGTACCTGCGCCGTGATCACGGCATCGGCGGAGTCGCCGGTGAGTTCGGACCAGGTGATGCATGACGTCTGCGTTCCCGGCGCAAGCCAGCGCAGCACCCCAGGGCTGGCCTCGACCATCGCGCCCGGCTCGTCTGCCCGGGGCCTTCGCCGGATCTGGGCATCGAAGGCCGCCCGCACGACGTGAGTGTCCACCAGCGCACCTCACCACGGCCGCGCCGGCTGGCGCAATTCAGATGCCTGCCCTCGTGCTGATCCGCTACCAGGCCTGGACCAAACGCCGGCCTATCAAACCCGGGAGCGGGCCGCCTGCCGCGCCCGCACCCGCTTTGCCGCCGCCCGCAAGGCCAGCAGCCGGGCGATTTCCGTGCCCACCCCGACCATCACCGCCCAGGCCATCGCCTCGCCCATGCCCACGTGCAGGTCTTCAGCGTTGGTCGGCGGCTCCCGCCCGGTGACTTGCTTCCAGCCGAAGGCCAGCACCCAGCGGATGCCGTAAACCGCCCCCAGGTCGGCGAATAGCTCCAGCAGCTTGCCGCTGCCACCGCCCTTGTCCGCCATGCCACACTCCTCCCTGCGCCCCGGCCGCCGGCCAGACGGCTGATCATCCCACGGCGGCGTCGCCGGTGCGGGCACCGGGCCGCGCCCGGTCGATCGCGGCTACCAGCCGGGCCGGGTACCGGGTTGCCAGCAGCCAGTAGGGCGTGCCCTGGGCCGGGTCGGTGACCTCGATGTAGACCGCCTCCCGCAGGTACGGCCGGATCAGGATGAACGCGGCCGGATCGGCGTGCGGGCCGCGCAGCGCCCGGGTCTGCTGCCGGTCCAGCGCGGTCACCTCGCCCGCCGCGGACAGCGGCAGCGACGCCTTGCCCGCGCTCAGCTCACCACCGGCAATCTCCACCCGCGGCCGGCTCCAGTTCAGCATCCCCGCCGCGAACACGCCGATGATGACGACATACACCGAGCTGCCGATCAGCACGCCATAGCTGGCCAGTGCGGTGCCGGCGATCAGGATCTCCACCCCGGCCGCCAGCTCGGCGCTGAGCAGCACCGTCACCAGCAGGCCGAGCAGCAGCCACGACACGGGTACCCAGAGCCGCTCGTGGTAGACACGCATGAGCCCACCGTAGTTGGTTACATGGGAGTGTGATGCGGCGACTCCGATGGCGCAGTCAGCCGGGCGGCGGCGAGCCGGACCCGGGCACCCTGGACGGCGGCCCGCTGCTGGCCGACCGTGACGGCACCGGCTGGGCCGAGCCGCCCGGACCGGCCCAGGTGCCGGGCTGGCTGCAGCTGGCCGGGGGCTGGGCCTGGCGGCTGCTGATCCTCGGGCTCGTCATCTACCTGGCCTTCCGGGTGGCCAGCGCGCTGCGGCTGGTGGTGCTGCCGTCGGTGGCCGCGCTGCTGCTCACCGCCCTGCTGCGGCCGCTCACCCGCCGCCTGCGCCGGGCGGGGCTGCCGGCCCTGGCCGCCACCTGGTGCACGGTGCTGGTGGTGGTGGCGGTGCTGGCCGGGGTGGGCGTCCTGGCCGCGACCCAGACCTCGGCCGACTACCAGGCGCTGGTCCGGGAGGTGGGCAGCAGCGCGCATGACCTGGAGAGATCGCTGTCCGGCCCGCCGTTCCACCTCCGCCAGGCCAGCCTCCAGCAACTGGCCAACCGGCTGCTCACCTACCTCAAGCACCACCAGGCGGCGGTGGCTGGCACCGTGCTCAGCGGCGGCCGGATCTTCCTGGAATTCCTGGCCGGGACGGTTCTCACCATCTTCGTCACGTTCTTCCTGCTCAAGGACGGCGACCGGATCTGGGCGTGGCTGACCGGGTTCCTCGCCCCGGAGGGGCGGCGGCGTGCCCGCGGGGCCGGCGCGGCGGCCTGGCAGGCGCTCACCTACTACGTCCGGGGCACCATCGCGGTGGCCGCCATCCACGCGGTCGTGATCGGCCTCACCCTCTGGATCCTGGGTGTGCCGCTGCTGGCGCCACTGGTCATCCTGGTCTTCCTGGCCGCGTTCGTGCCGCTGGTCGGGATCCTGGTGGTGGGCGCACTGGCGGTCGTGGTCACCCTGGGCACCCGGGGCTGGCTCGCCGCGCTGATCCTGGTGGCCGTCTTCATCCTGGAAAACCAGCTGGAAAGCCATCTGCTGCAGCCGCTGGTGGTGGGCCGCATGGTCCGCCTGCACCCGCTGGCGATCATCATGGTGCTGGCGGTGGGCGCCGCCATCGCCGGGATCGCCGGCGCGGTGGTCGCGGTGCCGATCACCGCGGCCATGGTCCGGGCGGGACCGTATCTGCGCGGGCGGGCCGGGCCGGCGGCATCTGGTCCCGGGCCACCTGATCCCGGGCCGCCGGGGCCCGCAGCATCCGGGTCCGTCGCATCCGGGCCCGCGGCATCGCCGCCCGTGCTGCCCGGGCCGCCCGATCAGGCCGGGCCGGCCGCCGGGCAGCGGTAGGGTTCAGCACCGTGAACCAGAACGTCCCGGTGCTCATCAAGCGGCTCGACCCGGGCCTGCCGCTGCCGGCGGTCGCCCACCCCGGCGACGCTGGCCTCGACCTGTTCGCCGCCACCGCGGTGACACTGGCGCCGGGGGAGCGGGCCGTGGTGCCCACCGGGGTCGCCATCGCGCTGCCCGATGGCTATGCCGCGTTCATCCACCCCCGGTCCGGGCTGGCCGCCCGGCACGGCGTCACCCTGGTGAACGCGCCAGGCACGGTGGATGCGGGGTACCGTGGCGAGATCAGGGTCACCCTGCTCAACACCGACGCCCAGGCCGCGGTCAGCTTCCAGCGCGGGGACCGGATCGCCCAGCTGGTCATCCAGCGGGTTGCCCGGGCCGTGCTGCACGAGGTGGAGTCGCTGCCGGGCTCAGCGCGCGGGGAGGGTGGCTTCGGCTCGACCGGCGGGCATGCCGCCGGCTGACCTCAGGCAATGCCAGACAGGAGACCAGGGACGTGTTCCGCCGCCGCCGCGCCGACGCAGGCCAGCCAGCGGAGGCGCGCCCGGACCGGGCGCCCGGGGACGAGGCACCGGGCCAGGGCGAGCCGGGCCAGGGCGAGTTGCCCGCGGCCGGCCCCTGGGACGTCGGCGACGACGCACCGGAGCAGGAACGGATCGACTTTGGCAGCCTGCGGGTGCCCACCAGCGAGGAGTTCGAGGTCCAGATCAGCGTGGTGGACACCGTGCCCGCCTGGATCACGGTGGTGAGCGGGGAGAGCAGCCTGCAGCTGCAGGCCTTCGCCGCGGCCAAGAGCGGCGGCCTGTGGGACGAGGTCCGGGCCGAGATCGCCGCCGAGATCACCCGCAACGGGGGCGAGAGCAGCGAGGCAGAGGGGCCGTTCGGCACCGAACTGCGGGCGCGGATCATCCCCGCCGAGCCAGTCCAGGGCGGCCCTGGCGGCGAGCGGCAGCCGGTCCGGTTCCTGGGCGTGGACGGGCCGCGCTGGTTCCTGCGCGGCCTGATCACCGGCCCCGCCGCTGACCAGGCGGAGCTGGCCGGCCCGCTGGAACGGGTGTTCGGCGGCGTGGTGGTCGTCCGCGGCGATCACCCGGTGCCACCGCGCGACATGCTGGAGATCCGGCTGCCCGACCAGATCGTGGCGGCGCTGGCGGGGGAGCAGGCCGAGCCGGAGGAAGGCCGGTGGCCGCTGAACCCGTTCGAGCGCGGCCCGGAGATCACCGAGACGCGCTGACCGGCCGGGCCGGGGCGGGCCGGCCCCGGCGGGCGGGTCAGTGCTCGCCCGCCAGCAGCTGGGCGAGGTCGTCTTCCACGTTCTCGCTGGTCACGAACAGCAGCTCGTCGCCGGCGGTAAGCGGGTCGTCGGCACCAGGAACGATCACCCGGCCCTCCCGCAAGATGGCCACCAGCGCGGTGTCGGCGGGCCAGGTGATGTCCCCGATCCGGGTCCCGGCCAGCGGCGCGTCCTCGGGCATGGTCAGCTCGACCAGGCTGGCCTCGCTCTGCCGGAAGGTCATCAGCCGGACCAGATCGCCGACGCTGACCGCCTCCTCGACCAGGGCGGACAGCAGCCTGGGGGTGGAGACGGCCACGTCCACCCCCCACGACTCGTTGAACAGCCACTCGTTCTTGGGGTTGTTGGTGCGGGCCACCACCCGGGGCACCCCGTACTCGGTCTTGGCCAGCAGCGACACCACCAGGTTGACCTTGTCGTCCCCGGTGGCGGCGATGACCACGTTGCAGCGTTCCAGCCCGGCCTCGTCCAGCGAGGTGATCTCACACGCGTCCGCGAGCAGCCATTCCGCCCGCGGCACGCTGTCCACCGCGATGGCGCGGGGGTTCTTGTCGATGAGCAGCACCTCGTGCCCGTTCTCGATCAGCTCGCCGGCGATGGAGCGGCCGACCGCACCGGCCCCGGCGATGGCGACCCGCATCAGTGGCCCCCCTTCCGCGCGCCCGGGACGACCCGGGCGAAGACCTCCCCGATCCGGGCCAGGTCGCTCTCCAGCGCCATCACATGCAGCACGTCGCCCTCCTGCAGTACCGTGCCCTGCACCGGGAGCATCGCCTCCCCGAGCCGGGAGATGAAGGCCACCCGGGCCCGCGAGGCCTCCTCCAGCGCATGCACCTTCTCACCCACCCAGTCCGGCGAGAAGGCAACCTCGGCCAGCACCACGACGCCGGTGGGGTCGCGCCACAGCGTCTCGGCGCCCTCCGGCAGCAGCCGCCGCAGCATCTGGTCGGCGGTCCAGCGGACGGTCGCCACGGTCGGGATGCCGAGCCGCTGGTACACCTCCGCGCGCCGGGGATCGTAGATGCGCGCGGCAACCCTTTCCACACCAAACGACTCGCGTGCCACCCGGGCGGCGATCACGTTCGAGTTGTCGCCGCTGCTCACGGCTGCGAAGGCGTCCGCCTCCTCGATGCCCGCCTCGATCAGCACGTCCTGGTCATAGCCGACGCCGGTGATCCGCTTGCCCTTGAAACCCGAGCGGAGCTTGCGGAAGGCTTCCCGGTCCTGGTCGATGATGGCGACCGTGTGGCCCTGTTCCTCCAGGATGTGCGCGAGCGTGGAGCCAACTCGCCCGCATCCCATGATCACGATGTGCACGGCCGCCTCCCATCAAACAGTGCTCAGCCACGGTAATCCCCCGTAGCTGGCTCGCTGACGCCAGGCCGGCATACTTGGTATGCGAGGAGGCAGGAAGCGGGTGGATGCGGTGACTGGGACGGCGACCGGCCCAGGCCAGCAGGCTGGCCGCGCGGAACTGCTGGAACTGGACGTGGGCGAGGCCGCGCACGGCGGCTGGTGCGTGGCCAGGGACCCGGCCGGCCGGGTGGTATTCGTCCGGCATGCGCTGCCGGGCGAGCGGGTGCGGGCGCAGGTGACCGACCGCACCGCCCGGTTCGCCCGGGCCGAAGCCACCGAGATCCTGCGCGCCTCACCGGACCGGGTGGAGCCACCCTGCCCGCACGCGCGGCCCGGCGGCTGTGGCGGCTGCGACTGGCAGCACGCCAGCCTGGCCGCCCAGCGCCAGCTGAAGGCGGAGGTCGTCCGGCATCAGCTGCGGCGGATCGCGGGCCTGGACTGCCCGGTCACGGTGGAGCCGGTAGCCGGGGATGCGGGCGGGCTCAGCTGGCGGACCCGGGTCCGCTACTCGGTCGGCCCGGACGGCAGCGCGGGGCTGCTCCGGCACCGCTCGCATGAGGTGGTGCCGGTCGGCGAGTGCCCGATCGCCCATCCGCTGGTGAACGCGGCCGGGGTGACCGGCCAGCGCTGGCCGGGTGCCCGGTCGGTGGAGGTGGTGGTGTCACCGGGCACGGGGGACCAGGCGGTGATCGTGACCGGCGCCGGCGGCCGGCGCGGCCGGCCCGTGCCTGGCCGGCCCGTGCCCAGACAGAGCGTGCACGGCCGGGGTTACCTGCGCCAGCTCACCGGCGGCCAGGCCGGGCGGTCGTGGCGGGTCAGCGCGGGCACCTTCTGGCAGGTCCATCCGGGTGCCGCCGAGGCGCTCACCGGGGCCGTGCTGGCCGCGCTCGAGCCCCAGCCGGGCGCGGTCGCGCTGGACCTGTACTGCGGTGCCGGCCTGTTCGCGGGCGCGCTGGCGGCCGCGGTGGGGCCGTCCGGGACGGTGATCGGGGTGGAGTCCGACCGGGCGGCGGCCCGGGACGCGCGGCACAACCTGCGCAGGTCGGCCTGGGCCCGGGTGCACTGCGGCGACGCGGTCACCGTGCTGGCGATGCCCGGCCTGCCCGCACCCGGGCTGGCGGTGCTCGACCCGCCCCGGGCCGGGGCCGCCCGGCCCGTCATCGACCGGCTGGCCAGCTGGGACAGCCTGCGCCGGATCGCCTACGTGTCCTGCGACCCGGCCACCCTGGCCCGCGACCTCGCCGTGCTCGCCGGGGCCGGCTGGCGGCTGGCCGGCCTGCGGGCGTTCGACACCTTCCCGATGACCCACCACGTGGAGTGCGTGGCGGCGCTCGTGCCAGGCTGAGGGCGAGGTGGGTCACTGCCGCCCGGTGCGGCAGGATAGGCGCATGCTTCTGCGGATCTTCACCGAGCCACAGCAGGGCGCGGACTATGGCCGGCTGCTGGCCGTCGCCCGGGCGGCCGAGGAACTGGGCTTCGACGCGTTCTTCCGGTCCGACCACTACCTGAAGATGGGCGGCGCGTCCGGCCTGCCCGGCCCGACCGATGCCTGGATCACGCTCGCCGGGCTGGCCAGGGAAACCTCCCGGATCCGGCTGGGCACGCTGATGAGCGCGGCCACCTTCCGGTATCCCGGCCCGCTGGCGATCGCGGCCGCACAGGTGGACGAGATGAGCGGGGGCCGGGTCGAGTTCGGGCTCGGCACCGGCTGGTTCGCCGCCGAGCACACCGCTTACGGCATCCCGTTCCCGCCGCTGGCGGAGCGGTTCGACCGGCTGACGGAACAGCTGGAGATCATCACCGGGCTGTGGCAGACACCGCCGGGCCAGACGTTCTCCTTCCACGGCTCCCACTACCAGCTGACCGACTCACCGGCCCTGCCCAAGCCGGCCCAGCGGCCGCGGCCACCGGTGCTGGTCGGCGGTCACGGCCCGCGCCGGACCCCGCAGCTGGCCGCCAGGTTCGCCGACGAGTACAACGTCGTATTCGTCAGCCGGGACGAGACGCAGGCCGCCTTCGGGCGGGCGCGGGCGGCGTGCGAGGTGGCGGGCCGGGACCCAGCGGCCCTGGTGTACTCGGCCGGGCAGGTGGTCTGCTGCGGCCGGACCGGCGCCGAGGTGGCCCGCCGGGCCGCGGCGATCGGCCGGGATCCGGCCGAACTGGCGGAGAACGGGCTGGCCGGATCACCCGCTCAGGTGGTGGACAAGCTGCACCGGTTCGCCGCCATCGGCGCTGCCCGGATGTACCTGCAGGTGCTCGACCTGCACGACCTCGACCACCTGGAACTGCTCGCCAGTGAGGTCATGCCGCACATCTGAGCGAACGCAGCAGAGGGGGAGCAGCATCGATGTCATCGCGGCGGCGCTGGCTGTGGTGGGTGATCGGGGGCGCGGCCGCGATCATCGTGCTCGCGGTTGCCGGGCCGTTCGTGTTCTCCACTTCGTGGAGGGCAGCACCCCGGCACCGCTCAGCCTGAAGGCCAGCACGGCGGCCAGTTCGGCTCCGGCCTCTACCGGCGCGGGCACGCAGGTCACGGGCACCTGGCGGGTGGCGCCTGGGTCCCAGGTCGGCTACCGGGTGCAGGAGGTCCTGGTCGGCCAGCAGCACACCGCGGTGGGCCGCAGCACCAACGTGACCGGGACCCTGCGTCCCGAACCCGAGCTTCACCGGGTTCGTGACCACCCAGAATCACGACGTGCTGGAGTTCTTGCTCACGTTCAGCAGCTCCTGACGCCGGTGCTACCGCGGTGGGCGGAGCGGGCCGCGGTAGTTCGCCCACGGGTCGTAGTCGACCTCCAGCGGCTCCTGCGGCGGGCGGTCCGCCTCCGGCACATGCTGGAGGTTGAGCCGGATCCGGGTCCAGGTGGAACTCGCCCCGCGCATCGCGTCGACCAGCACGTCGGCAGGCTGGAGCAGCGGCCAGATGTCGGGATGGCGCTGCTTCCAGCGTTCCAGCCCGGCCCGAGCCTCGGCCTCGTTCGCGGCCCTGGCCACCTCGATGAGCGGCATGACCGACCGGCGGCGGCCGGTCGGGCCGCTGGACTTGCCCGGCGCCGGCGGCGGGGTGGCGGGCGCACGCCGTTTGGACGGCTGGACCCGGGGCGGCTCACCGGCCTGCTTTTCATAGTGCGGCGGCCAGGGCGCGTCGGCCAGCCCGGCCGCCTCGTGCTCGTCGGCCAGGGCCAGCAGCGGCGCCAGCGATCCCGCCGACGCGTCCATGTCCTGCCACGGGTCACCCAGCCGCGCGAACCGGTCCGGAACGGTGCCGATGGTGAACGCCTCCGGCTGGCAGCCGGGCACCTCCGGCCAGGCCAGTGGGGTGGACACCCGCGCGTCGCGGGTGGGCCGGACCGAGTATGCCGACGCCACGGTGCGGTCCTTGGCGTTCTGGTTGTAGTCGACGAAGACGCCGTGCCGTTCTTCTTTCCACCAGCGGGCGGTGGCCAGGTCGGGCACCCGCCGCTCGATCTCCCTGGCCATCGCCACGGCGGCCCGCCGGACTTCGGAGAAGGTCCAGCGCGGCTCGATCCGGGCGTAGATGTGAAAGCCCCGGGAGCCGGACGTCTTCGGCCAGCCCGCCAGCCCGAAGTCGGCGAGCACCTCCCGGGCGGCGAGCGCGACCTCGATGATCTGCGGCCAGCCGATCCCCGCTACCGGATCCAGGTCCACCCGCAGCTCGTCCGGGTGATCCAGGTCTCCTGCCCGGACCGGGTGCGGGTTCAGGTCGATGCAGCCCAGGTTGGCCAGCCAGGCCAGGGTGGCGGCGTCGCGGCCAACGACCTCCTCCGCGCTGCGGCCGGACGGGAAGCGCAGCGTCACCGTCTCGATCCAGTCCGGCCGCTTGTCCGGGGCCCGCTTCTGGAAGAACGCCTCGCCGTCCGCGCCGTGCACGAACCGTTTGAGCACCATCGGCCGGTCCGCCACCCCCCGCAGCGCGCCGTCGGCCACGCTCAGGTAGTAGCGCACCAGGTCCAGCTTGGTGTGCCCGGTGGCGGGGAAGAAGATCTTGCCCGGGTTGCTGACCGCGACCGTGCGGCCCGCCACCTCGATGATCTCCTTGCGATCCGGCATGCCGCCACCTTAACCGGCAGGCCGGCCCGGACCGGGTGCTGCCCGTCGGAGAAGGAGCCGCCGGGACGACGATAGGGGTATGAGCGAGCAGCCACACCGGCCGGCCAGCCCGGCCGGCCCCCGGGCGCGGCTGCTCGTGCTATACGACGAGGCGCTGCCCCAGGTCTACGGCTACCTGCTGGCCCGGTGCGGCCAGCAGGTGGTGGCCGAGGACCTCACCGCGGAGACGTTCCTGGCCGCGGTGGACGCGGTCCGGGCCGGCCCGGCGCCACTCAGCACCGGCTGGCTGATCGGGATTGCCCGGCACAAACTCGTCGACCACTGGCGGCGGCAGGGCCGCGAGCAGCGGGCGCTAACCGCTGCCGCGGCCGGCCCGGGCGGCCCGCCGGACGACCCGTGGGACGCCCAGCTGGACGCCCTGCGCGCGCGGGAGGTGCTCGGCCGGCTCGGCCCGCACCACCGGGCCGCGCTCACCCTCCGCTACCTTGACGACCTGCCGGTGCCGCAGGTGGCCGGCCTGCTCGGCCGTACCGTGCACGCCACCGAGGCGCTGCTGGTGCGGGCGCGGTCGGCGTTCCGCACCGCCTACAGCCAGGCGGGGGAGGAGGGCGGCGATGACTGACCCGTTCACAGTGCTGCGGGCGCCGGTCACTCCGGCCGACCCCGATCCAGCGTTCGCGGCCCGGCTGCGGGACCGGCTGGCCCGCGCTCTCGACCTGCCCGAAGGAGTCGCCGTGACCGGCATCTTCACCCTGCCCGAACCGGAACAGGCCGCATCTCCCGCGGAGCGCGGGGAGCCGCCCGCGGAGCAGCGGGTGCCGCCCGCGGAGCAGGGCGCCGCCATCCCCTATCTCGCGGTCCGCGGGGCCCGTGCCGCGCTGGACTGGTACGGTCAGGTGCTCGGCGCCCGGCTGCGCGGGGAGCCCGTCATCATGCCGGATGGGCGGGTGGGGCACGCCGAGCTGGAACTGGCGACCGGGGTGATCTATCTCGCCGACGAGCACCCGGAGATCGGTCATCGCGCGCCGGCGCCCGGCGGCGTCCCGGTGAGCCTGGTCCTCACCGTCGCCGACGTGGACCAGGTCGTCCAGGCCGCGGTGGCGGCAGGGGCCAGCCTGGATCGGGAGCCGTATCAGGCCCACGGCCACCGCAATGCCACGGTGACCGACCCGTTCGGGCACAGGTGGATGCTCCAGGCGCCGGTCGCGGCCGGCGCCGGCGCGGCTGGCCAGGGGCCGCGGCGGCTGCGGCAGGGGGACATCGGCTACGCCTCACTGTGGGTGCCGGACGTGGCACGCGCCGCCGCGTTCTACGGCTCGGTGCTGGGGGTGGAGTATCAGCAGGCCCATGGGGGGCGCGGGTGGCAGGCCACCGGCGTTACCCCCTCGCACGGGTTCTGGGGAGCGGAGGGTCAGCCGACCCTGTTCTGCTCCTACATCGTCGATGACGCCGCCGCGGCAGTGGCACGCGTCCGGGCCGCGGGCGGCCAGGCCAGCGAGCCCGTACCGCGGCCCTACGGGCCGACTGCGGACTGCACCGACATCGACGGCATCCGGTTCGCGGTGTTCCAGTCGCGGGGCGGCGCGGCCGGGTCCCAGCCCGCTCCGGCGGGCCCTGAACCGGCCGTGGCGGGCGCTGAGCCCGCTTCCGCCGGGCGGGATGGCGACCTCATCTACGTGACACTGGAAGTGCCGGACGCGGCCCGCACACTGGCGTTCTACCGCGCCGTGCTCGGCTGGCGGGTCCGTCCCGGCCGGTCGCCCGGTGGCTGGCAGATCGAGGGCACCACCCCGATGATCGGGGTCAGCGATGGTCATGGCCAGGCCACGGCCGTGCCCGTATGGCGCGTCGCCGACGTGGCGGCTGCGGTCGCCCGGGCCAGGGCGGCGGGTGGCATCGCGACCGAGCCGCACCAGGAGCCCTACGGCCTTATCGCCGAGTGCCGCGACGACCAGGGCGCCCGCTTCTCGGTCACCGGGTTCCCCGGCTGAGCCAGCTCCCCGGCCTGGCCGGCCGCCAGGCCGGGGAAGGGACAATAGCGGCGTGAGGGTACCGGCTGCGCCGCCAGTTCCCGGACGCGGGCCTGGTCGTATTTGGCCACTCCCACATCCCGCTCGACCACACCGAGTCCGGCCAGCGGATCTTCAACCCCGGCTCGTCGTCTTCCCCGGTTGGCTACCAGGTCGATCTTGGGTCCGAGTCCGGCCAGCGGACTGCCGCTGCCACCGGCGCGCCTGCGCAGGTCGAGGCCCTTCAACGCCTCGCCGACGACACCGGCGTCCCGATCGTCTACGACGCGGCGCACGCACTGGGCTCGCTGCGGGCGGGTCGACCGGTGGGCTCGTTCGGCACCGCGGCCGTGTACTCGATGAGCCCGACGAAGGTGGCCGTCGCGGGCGAGGGCGGGCTCGTGGCCACCCATGACGCCGAGCTCGCCGAACGGATCAGGGTGGGTCGCGACTACGGCAACCCCGGCGACTACGACTGCCTGTTCCCCGGTCTCAACGCCCGGATGTCCGAGCTGCACGCCACGGTGGCGCTGGCATCACTTGGATGGACTGCCCGGCGCATCGCCTACCGCAACGAGCTGGTGGCGACGTTCAAGGCCGAGCTCGACGGCGTGCCGGGAGTGGGCTACCAACTGGTCGACGAGGGCGACCTGTCCACCTACAAGGACCTCACCCTCATCCTCGAGCCGGACAGCTTCGGCCTGGACGCGGCCGGGCTCCGATGGCGATCGACGCCGAGGGCATCGACAGCCGGCGTTACTTCTTCCCGCCGATCCACCGGCAGAAGGCCTACGCGCGTCTCCCTCAGAGTCGGGAGCTGCCCGTCACCGACAAGCTGGCCGAGCGGCTACTCACCCCGCCGTTGTTCTCGCACATGACGCACGAGCAGGTCCGCCGGGTCGCCGAGGCAGTCGCCCGGATCCAGACCCACGCCCCCGCGGTGCGCGCCGCCCTGGCCGGACGCATGAGCGATTGGACCTCGGCCCATACCGCGCGGTCGGCCACAGGTTCGTCGTCCAGGGCAACGACGCCGACCCAGGTGCGGCTGCGGCTGGAGCACGCGCTGGCCCCGCTCGCAGACCCGACGGCCGCACCGAGCGGTAGCTACAAGGTGACCGACCACGGAGCGGACGGAGAGAAGCGCTACACGCTGGACTTCGACAGCTCGTCCGTGTTCGCCACCGACAGCCAGGACCACCTGGCCGGCTTGGTGGCGTGGCACGTCAACGGGTCGGTGGTGCGGGCTGGACCGCGGGCGCATCTGTTACTCCACGCGTCCGCGGCCGAGTGCGACGGGGTCACGGTAGTGCTGCCCGCACCGATGGAGTCCGGCAAGACCACGACCGTGGCCGGGCTGCTGCGCGCTGGTTACCGCTACGTCACCGACGAGACGGTCGTGCTCGGACCGCGGCGACCTGTCGATCACGGCGTTCCCGAAGGCGCTCGCCCTGGACGCGTCCGCGGTGCAGCGGCTGGGCGGGGTGCCACTGCCGGGCTACCGGCACGCGGCCACTCCGACGCCCAGCAGCAGGTGCCCTGGCGGGATCTGGGCAGCCCCGGCGTCGCCACTGGCGGACGTCCCGAGCTGATCGTCTTCCCGAGTACCAGCCGCGGCGCGACCACCGTCGCCGAGCCGGTGACGCCGGGCGCCGCCGTCCTGGAGCTGGCCGCGTCGACGTTCCGGTTCCGCGAACGTCCGCGACGCAACCTCGACGCCTGGCCCGCCTGGCCACCAGGTCCCCGACCTACCGGCTGTCCATCGGTGACCTCGACGAGGCGGTGCAGGTGATCACGTCACTGGTGCAGGACGGCGCGGAAAGGACCCTGTCGGCATGAGCCGGTCCGGCGACGACGCGGTGCTGGACGCCGTGCTGGTACCCCGCAAGGGGCTCACCGTGGTGCCGGTGCAGGACGAGCTGGTCGTCTACGACCGCTCCGGCGAAGGCCAACTCCACCGACTGGACCCGCGCGCCGCCCTCGTGTGGCGCCTGCTGGACGGCACCGCGACGGTGCGCCAAACGGCCGCGGAGATCGCCGAGGCCGTCGGGGCCGACCCCGCGCAGGTCACCGCCGACCTCGCCGCCCTGGTGGGCAGCCTCGCCGAGCTGAACCTCGTGGTGCCCGCCGTCACGGCCACCGCGCGGCGCCGTTCCCGCGGCTCCGCCGACGTGGGTACAGACGACGACCCCGCGGAGGGCGAACCACCAGGTCGACCGCCGGACGGGGTCATCCGGATGCAACGGACGCCCTGCTACCTGGCGCTGGAGGCGCAACGATGGCATACGACCGACGCCGTCTCTGCCGGGCCCTTCCTGGTCGGCGTCCGCACCAGCGACCACGTCGCGCAGGCAGCCGTGCGGGACCGGTTCGAGCACGTCCTGACACCCGGGGCCGAGGTCGACCCGAACTTCTCGCTACGCCCCGCCGTCGACGCCGCGCCCGGCCAGCCAGCCCAGCTGGCCCAGCTGTTCGCCGGGTGCACCCTCGTCGGCCGGCACCGCACCACCGAGGCAGCCCTGACCCAGCTGGCCCGGGAGCTCCAGTCCACCGCGGCACGGGCCGCGGTGGACCGGCCCTGGTTCGAAGGAACGGTGCTGCTCGTCGACGGCCGGGTCACGCTCGCCCCGGGCTGGCTGTGGCCGGCCTGGACGGCGCAGGCCACCCGGCTGCGCGAGCAGGGCATCCGGCTGCTCGCCCGCCATGTCGCACTGGACACCGACACCGGCCAGGCGGTGCTACCCGCCCTCCCCCCCTCACCGCACAACGCCCTCTCAGACGACCCCGACGCCGGCGTTGACCAGCGCTACCCGATCGACCTGTGGCTGCTGCACGGGCAACCGCCCGGTGAGCGGCCCACCCCCGCCCATGCGGGGGCGATCGCCGCCGGAACCATCCTCAACAACGACCGGTTCGGGTTCGAGCGCCTGCTCCCCGCACTCGCAGCGCTCAGCGGACGTGTCGAGTTCCTCTTCGCGCCGTCCGCACAGGCGGCGGCGCAACTGATCCTCGGTCAGCCCGAAGCGATGACGACCCGGGCGTAGGTGACGTCGCCGGGGTCCGAGAACTGCACGGTCTGCGGAGGCGGGTTCGTCGGGGGCGTCAGAAGGCCGCCCTGGTCGGTCAACGCGGCGTAGATGCCGAAACTGCTGGGTGCGCCGACCGTCAGGCGGCCCCGAGGCCTGACATGGTCCGCCTGGACGTGGCCGTCGTTCCCCTGGGTGCCCAGGAGGTGATCATGCCGTCCGAAGAGATCGAGTAGTCGCGACTCCACGCGTAGTTCTGCGAACCGTCAGCCGTCCTGATGGACCAGTTACCCCCGGGGAAGTGGGACGTCGGGAGGCTGTAGTGGCAATGCCACTCATGACCCGGATCGCCCGGCCGTGGCGACCCCGTCGCCCCGTCGCCGAAGGCCGGACTCGTCATCGACTGCACGACGGGCGCCGCCCAGACAACGCCTCCTACGATCGCCGCCCGACGGAGCACCACACGACGAGTTACGCCAGCACCGGGGCCGCCGGCCATACGCCTCCCACGAAGATCGCCCGCGTGCTGCTTCGAGATCGGCAGCGAGCCTGCCCCGACCTGCCGCACACGATTGCCCGCGCCCAACAGGCCCAGGTCGAGGTCCGAACGCCGAGCCGCGAAGAAGAGCCTGTAGCCACCACCTCGCAGCACCCGCACCACCCTGAGCAACCCGGGGCGACTACCAGCACGACAAGGCCAGGCCCCGTCCTGGTGGGCGGGGCCTGACTGCGGAACGTGCTGGCTCCACCGGGTTGGGGCGAAGCCGGCCCTGGTCGGCTACTTGAACATGGCGTTCAGGGCGGTTTCGACTGCGGTCCCGACGGCACCCGTGCCGCCGAAGATCAGGTACTGCTGGATGGGCTTGTTGGCCTTCGCCGTCAGGTAGGTGGAGGCTTCAGGCGACAGGGTGGTCGGGCTGGTCAGCAGCAACGGGCCGCCGAGCGCGCCCAGTTCCGCCCCGCCCGCGAGCGCGTCGGGGAAGGTGACGCCGCTGGCCACACCCGCGTATGTCGGGAAGGTGGCGTCTTGGGCGTCCACAAACTCAGCGGCCAGCTTGGCCGCCGTGTCGTAACGGTTCGTCCCGACAATCGCGGTGTCGAAGTAGCCCTGCGCGGCCTTAGCCGCCGGGCCCCCGACGGCCACGATGGTGCTGTCCGTCTTCCGCAGGGTCAGGTAGTCCGCGACCGCCTTCGGCAGCAGCGGGCCGGCGGTGAGCACGACCGCCCCGCCGAACGTTCCGGCTTACGCACCCGCGGCCAACGCGTCGGGGAAGTCGGTGCCGGTAGTCACGACCACCAACCCGATGTTGGTCCCGGTTCCGGTGGGCGTGCCGACGATCACCTGGGCGACCTTCAGGGCGGTATCGAAGCGGTCCGTCCCGGCGAACCGTTGGGTCACGTAGCCCGCCTGGGTCACCTCGGTGGCCACGGCCGCCGACAGGGCACCTTCACCGCCCATCAGGTACACGGTGGCGCCGGGCGCGAGGACGCGCTTGATCTCAGTGAGCACCCGCGGATCCAACGAGCCGGGCGGGGTCAGCAGTAGCGGCCCTGCCTTCGCGACAGCCAGCGGGCCCCCGGCCAGCGCATCGGGGAAACTGTCCGAGCGGGCCAGCACGACAGACGTCGCCGTGCCTTGGGTCGAACCAACGTCCGCGATGTAGTCCTGCGAGATCTGGATGGCCGTGTCGATCCGGCCGGCCCCACCCAACCGCAACACCGGCGGCGTCAACGCCGCCGACGCGGGGAGCGCCAAGGCGGTCAGCAGGACCGCCACAGCGCCGAGAGGGATCAAGCCCGAGGCAAGACGCTTAGGAAACTTCATGTGGGCTTGACCCCGTTTGACGGACTGGGCTTGGCCCTGGGTGTGCCACGCCACGGGCGGCTGTCAGCCCCCTCCTACGAGGCGTGGGCGAGCGAGCGGGGGATGCCGTCCCGGGCTGTACTGGTACGCCGGTTCGGCTCCTGGGCCAAGGCTGTGGAGGCCGCTGGGTACCGACCTGCCGTGTCACACCCCGCCGGGCGTACCCACCTGACC
Source organism: uncultured Actinomycetes bacterium (assembly GCA_963837105.1). Classification (GTDB taxonomy): domain Bacteria; phylum Actinomycetota; class Actinomycetes; order Streptosporangiales; family Streptosporangiaceae; genus UBA9676. Next base: position 268,796 of record CAWIMG010000028.1, read on the forward strand.
CACGACGATGTGGTGGCCGTGGTGGCGGCCTTCATCAGGGACGGGCAGGCTGCGGGTCGTCCGCCCAACAGCCGGTACTACCCGGCGTGGGCGCGGAAGCACGGCGCGCCCAGTTTGGCGGGGCTGGGACTGTACTGGCGGTGGTCGGACCTGGTCTCCGAGGCGCTCGGAACGTTGGCGGAGCCGTGAGGTGCCGCTGCTTGGTTCAGTTCCTTCGCTTCAAGATCAACCAGCAGGGCTACTTCGACAAGACCGGCGACTACGCAGACTGTCCAACTGCCGTGTCGCCTCTCGGGGCGGCGGGGCTATCTCTCTCTCGAGTTCAGATCTCGGCCGCATCCGCGCCAGGGCGGACCCGACCGCTCGCCGCTGGGCCGCGCAGCCTACGCAAGGCGTTGCGCATGGCTAGCACGACCACCACAAGCACCACTGCGCCGTGGCCCAGCTCGTAGACGAATCCGATGAGCAAGGCCGGTCCCACCAGCAGGATGAAGATCGCTAGGAACCGCTCGAGACGGCTTGTCTCGCTCACGAGATCACCTTCCCCGACTTTGAGTGACCCGTGGAGAAGCTATGGCCTCGCCGACCTCGTCGATCTCGGCCTGCACGACCAAGACCCGCAAAGTCTCGGCGTTGATCCCGAGCTGCTCGCCGAGCCGTCTGCACGCGTTCGGCCGAGTCGCCGGGTCCATGCGGGCATCCAGCGTCATCCGGACCGCGCGCTCGCGAAGCTCATCGGGATACTTCCGTGCTGCTGCCATGACTCGCATCCTTCCGGGGAATGCGAGCCTCCATCACACCCGGGGCGAGACAGTCCAAAGCAGTAGGCTGAAAGCATGCACGAGGATCTGGAGCCCCCGAGATTCACCGTCATCACGGCGGCAAGAAATGCAGCCAGCTCAATCGCGGGTTGTATTGACTCTGTGTTGGCCCAGACTGAAAAGTCTTTCGAGCACCTCATCGTGGACGATGGCTCCACTGACGCGACCGCTGAGATGGTGCTCGGAGCGACCGACCGTCGCGTACGCATCGTGCGGACCCTTCCTGAGGGCGTATCGGCGGCGAGGAATCACGGTTTGCGAGAGGCTCACGGTCGCTGGATCACGTTCCTGGACTCGGATGATCGAGCACTTCCTGAATGGCTCGCGACGTGGTATCGACTCGCCCAACCAGCGCACACCGCAGTAGTAACCGGCATGGTCACGCTGGCTCAAAGCACCGGCAACACTACTAGTGGCCCTTGCCACATGGTCCGGCGCAGCGAAGGGGCAGCCGTCGCGTTTCTGCCTGGCAGTTATGCTGTGCGGTCCGACGTTCTCAGGGCGATCGGCGGATTCGACGAAGGCCTGCAATTCTCAGAGCACACAGACTTGGCTTTTCGACTGGCCGATCATTGCGAGGAAGAGGGGCTCGGGTGGGTCTTCGAGACCACCCCAGTCGTTCGAATCTCGCGAGCGTCGCCTGCCCGCGAAAGGCTCTTTCGATATGCCGGGATGAGAGAGCACGCAGCATCGACGCTGCTGGATCGGCATCGTGATCGTTTTGCTGCTGATCCGAAAACCGCGGCAGACTACTGGCGCGTCATCGCATACGACCGAAGAGTTCTCGGCAGGCGCAAAGAAGCTATCTCCGCTGCCAGTAAGGCGTGGCGACTAATGCCGCAATCGCTATCGACCTACCGGACTTTCGTGGGCGTCGTGGTTGGCAGGTCAGGCGTCGGCTCCATTCGCGACACCTGACGCGCTCATCGAAGCCCGCGAAAGGTGAAGGCGTCTAACTGCTCACAATAGCTCAACCAGGCTGTCGCGCCTGGCGAGCCAGGCGCCGAGCCTCAACAAAGTATCCGTAGGTCAATGAGACGCGCGTGAGCCAAAAGCCCGCCCGCACAGGAGGTCGGAGATATCCAAGAGTCCGCATGACTTGCCCCAACAGGTGGCGAATCCTCGGGTCGGGCTGCTCGATGCGAAGCATCTCAGCGAAATTGTTATGGATTCGGGCGCCTCCCACCCCATAGTAGAATTGCTGCCTGCAGGCAGCCCTCAGCCCAGGCCTTACGGCGTAGTGAACGCACGCTTCTGGAACATACAGGATAGCGAAACCTGCCAGTTGAGCGCGGATAGAGAAGTCCGCGTCGTCTCCTCCTGCTTGATAGGACTCCGACCACCCCCCGAGTTCCAGGAATGCCTCGCGCCACACCGCGCAATTCGAACCACTTGCGAGAGGCACTCCCCCCACAGAAGTCATTCCCCCAGAAAGGCCAGCTGGACGTAGGCGCACGTCGCTGGCTCGTCCACGCGGTGACCATGGCAGCAATCGACCTCCCAGTACGTGCGCCTCGCGACTCCGCGCCACCAGTGAAGAGACCCAGTTGTCAGCAACGACGTCGTCGTCGTCGCAAACGAGCAACAACTCGCCCGCGGCGACCGTGCAGCCAATGTTTCGAGCGCCACTCACCCCAGGGCGAGACGAGGAGTCGACGACCCGCCATGATCGCAACTGGTTGTTGTGGCGAGCCCATTGCTCGACAACTTCAGTCAGCCGAGGGTCGCCATCATTGTTGGAAACGATCACGTCGAACGGGCCCGGGAAGTCCTGGCCCGCCAGGGCCGCGAGCTGACCGCGGATACGCTCCCACCCTCCGCGGCTGGGTATGACGACAGATACAGTCTTGGGAAGCCTTGCTGGCACCGCACGGGGCGCGGGCGGACGCACGAGCCGAATCGGGGGGCCAGGGGCCAAGGACCGCGCCTGCTGCTGAGCGTCAGGCATGCCTGCCTCCGCGATGACCGCGGTGAACCGTTCCTCGGTCAAGCCTTGGCCTGCACCCCAGACGAACGGAGCGCCAGCGGCACACCACGCACGTCAGCGCCAGAGCAGGGCCACGCGGGAATGCCTCCATCGCTCCACTATCACACTCCGGCTGTGCGGTCGGCGAGTCATCGACGCACTCGCTGGAGACGGTCTGGCGGAGGCCATGAACCTGCTGGCGGCTGGACCTTACAGGTCTCTCGATGATTCCCGTTGGCGCTTGACCGGTTTCGTAATCTGGCGACATGAAGACGATCCAGGCCGTGCTACCGATCATCGCGGCAGATTTCGCGAGAGCCGAGAGATTGCTTGTGCCATCGCTTCAGCACAACATTGACTGCATCGAAACCTTGTGGATCATCGTGCCGCAGTGCGACGTGCGGGAGGCGGCGCGAAGGTTTCCTGACGCGACCGTCGTCAGCGAGTACGACGTTGTCCCAAGTCTTCGCAAAGTGGACCGCTGGCGTCCGTTAATGTGGTTCGGGCGGTTGCCGCTGCACCTTACCACCGGCCAGGTCGTATTGCCATGGGCTGGTACAAACAGCAGTTGATCAAGCTAGCGGCCGCCGACCTGGTCACGACGCCCTTCTACGTGACGCTGGACTCCGATGTGATCAGCACTCGACAAGCCTCGATCGATGACTTCGTGTGGCAGGGGAGGGGAGTGCTGCAAGTCGAACACGGGGGTCAAGAACTGTGGTACCGGCAAACCGCGAAGGGTCTTGGCCTGCCCGAGGCGCCCGATCATATGGGCGTCACCCCAGCCGTTCTATCGGCGGACGCGGTCAACGCGATGCTGCGATGGGTAGGTGGGCACCGGCAGATGATCACGAAGTTGCCATGGACGGAGAACGCGGCGTACTAAACGTTTCTTCGGGCCAAAGGGCGCGTTGACGAATTCCATAGCCCAGGTGAGTTGTACGCCCAGCCGTGCTGGCTTCATGACGTATGGGACGCGTGGGACGCGGCCGCTGCCTTCTCGCCAGATGCTGCGCCGTTCACGATCGTCCAGTCGAACAAGGGGCTACCCGTTGATGTAGTGGCAGCAAGGATTGCGCCTTTGGTGGAGTGGCTCTAGGGGGCCGGCCCGACCACGGGCGGCCGACCGGTGCGGCAGAGTTCCGCCTCTACGAGGGCGAGACCCTGGAGGGCACACGGAACTGGGGGGACCAGTCAGCGGGTACCCAGCGGCACCGCAACCACGACCTCGTCCTTCGCGGTCACCACAGCCTGCACTGGCAGGACTACTCACGGGTCACGTCAGGGCGGGGCGGGACGTTTCGGATCTTGGTGATCGAAGTCGAAGGTTTTAGGCTCTCCTGACGTACCTGTGGGTGCCGTGAGTTCGCTGTGAACGGGCGCACGCCGCTCTCGCAATAGATTTCGGGCTGTTGAGGTCCTGAAATCGGTGAGCTGAGAACGGCGTGCGCGAGGCAAGGGTATGGCGTGCCCTGATGGGGCTGGAGAACACGGTCGTCGAGGACGTGGTGTTCGATGAGGACGCGGCGGTCATGGTGGTGCACGTGCGGCCGACCGCGTCGCGTCGTCGCCGATGCGGGACGTGCAAGCGGCGCAGCCCGGGGTTCGATCAGGGTGCAGGTCGTCGGCGCTGGCGGGCTTTGGACCTGGGAACGGTGCAGGCGTTCGTGGAGGCCGACGCGCCCAGGGTGACCTGCCGCACGCATGGGGTCACTGTGGCGTCCGTTCCGTGGGCCCGGCACGACGCGGGCCATACGCATGCGTTCGACGACACCGTCGCGTGGTTGGCGACGGTCACCTCGAAGACCGCGACGACGCGACTGATGCGGGTCGCGTGGCGCACGGTCGGGTCGATCATCACCCGGGTCTGGGCGGACACCGGCGGCGCGGTCGACCGGCTCGAAAGCGTGACGCGGATCGGTGTCGACGAGATCTCCTACCGGCGTGGGATGGCGTATCTGACGGTCGTGGTGGACCACGACACTGGTCGGCTGCTGTGGGCCGCGGAGGGCCGAGACCGGGCCACGCTGCGGAGCTTCTTCGACCTCCTCGGCGAGACCAGAAGCGCTGGGATCACTCACGTCTCCGCCGACGGCGCTGACTGGATCGCGATGGTGATCGCCGAGCGCTGCCCGAACGCAGTGCTCTGCGCGGACCCGTTCTATGCCGACGTCCTGGTTATGCCGACCTCGGGCTTGACCGGCTTGCTGGCCTGCGGCGATGAGGGTCCGCGGTCGGCATATTCAGAGGGCTTGGAGGAAGGTCAGCAGGTTGTCGGAGGGTGGCCTGTAGCGGCCGGGCTTGATGCCGGTCGGGCGTGTGCGGGCGAGTGCTTGTTCTTTGATGCTCATGTCTGCGTGCAGATAGATCTGGGTCGTTTCGATGCTCTGGTGGCCGAGCCAGAGGGCGATCACGGTGGTGTCGATGCCAGCGTGCAGGAGTCGCATCGCGGCGGTGTGACGCAGGGTGTGTGGCGTGACGTTCTTGGCGCCCAGTGTCGGACAGGAACGTGCCGCGGCGGCGAGGTGTTTGCTCAGGCGACGTGCGACGGCGTCGGCGCTCATCGGGGTTCCGGCTCTGGTGGGGAACAGGACTGCCGGTTCGGTCGCAAGGCCGGCGAGGTAGCGGCGCATCGTGGTGACGGTGGGCCGGTCGAGCGGTGTGATGCGACGCTTGCGTCCCTTGCCGGTGCAGGCGACGTGCGGGCCGGTTCCCAGGTGCAGGTCCTGGGGTGTCAGCGCGGTCAGTTCGCTGACCCGCAGCCCGGTCGTGACAGCGAGTTGGATCATGGCGTGGTCGCGTCGGCCGGCCGCAGTGTTCAGGTCCGGCGCGGACAGCAGCGCGGTGACTTCCGGCGCGGTGAGGTAGGTGAGGTCGGTGCGGCGATGACGCTTGGCCGGGATGCTCAGGACTTGCCGGATCGTGTCGGCGTGCTCGGGATGACGCAGCGCGGCGTAGTTGTAGAAGGAGTGGATGGCTGCCAGCCGGGCGTTGCGGGTGGTCACACTGTTGCCGCGGACGGTCTCAAGGTGGGTCAGGAAGCCGCTGATCACCTCGGCGGTCAACTGCGTGAGGTCCAGCTGCTGCGGCGGGATGTTGCGGGTCTCGGCGATGAAGCCGAGCAGCAACCGCCAGGTGTCGCGGTAGGCCGCGATGGTGTGCGGGCTGGCGCCGAGCTCGCTGGCCAGCCGAGTAGTGAAGTAGGCCTGAAGAGTGGCGGCGAGCCGGGTCATGTCCGGTCCCTGCTGGCCGGACCGGCGGCGTGCTCGAGCCGTGTGGTCGCGGCGGCCATCAGCTCGGCGGTGCCGGTCAGGTACCAGTAGGTGTCGCGGGGCTCGGCGTGGCCCAGCCAGGTGGCCAGCAACGGCAAGGTCTCGGCTGGGTCGGCTCCGGATCGGTAGGCGTCCAGCATGGTGTTGACGGCAAAGGTGTGTCTGAGGTCATGTGGGCGGGGCCGGCTCGCGGAGGAGGTGGCGGTCAGCCCGGCTCGTTCGGCGAGCGCCCGAAACGTGGGGTGGATGCTGCCGCGGCTGAGCCGGGTCCCTCGGGTGGTGATCAGCAGTGCCGGGCAGTGCGCGGCGGGCAGCAGTTGGCTGCGCATTTCCAGGTAGCCGGTCAGGGCCTCGGTGACGGTGGGGTGCAGCGGTAGCAGGCGGGTCTTGCCGTACTTGCCGGTGACAGTGAGCGTCTGCTGCTGGAGGTCGAGGTCGCTGATGTCCAGACCGGTGGCTTCGCCGGTGCGGACCCCGGTGGCGGCTTGCAGCGACAGCAGCGTCCGGAAGGTGACCGCACGGAACTGCGGACGAAGTTGGTCGGTGGCGTCGAGCAGCGCGCCGAGCTGCGCGTGGCTGTAGAGGAATGGTGCTGTTCGGGTTGCGCGGGCGGGGAGCAGCCTAGGGGAGGGCACTTCGATGGTCGGGTCGAGCAGTTGTGCCCAGCGGGTGAACAGCCGGATCGCGGAGAGCCTCAGTGCCTGCGTGCGGGCTGATGAGGCAGTGGAGGCGGTCGCGAACCGTAATGCGTGTTCGACGGTGATGCTCTGAGCTCCGCAGGAGTCCAGGTAGTCGGCGAAGGCAAACAGCAGCCGGCCGGGGCCTTCGAGTTTGAAGCCGAGGGCGCGACGCATGGCCAGGTAGTCACCGATCAGCGTCCGCAGATCCGGCGCCCCCGCCGGGGTCCTGGGGATCCCCATGCTGCTCGTCGCGCTGGCCATCCGGCTGACCAGCCGCGGCCCGGCGCTGTTCCGGCAGGTTCGAATCGGGCGCGACGGCCGTGCGTTCCGGGTCTTCAAGTTCCGCACGATGTTCGTCGACGCCGAGCAGCGCCTCTCCGAGTTGCGTGCCCACAACGAGACCGACGGGCTGCTGTTCAAGATTGCGAACGACCCGCGGGTCACCCCGATCGGCCGGTTCCTGCGCCGCACGTCGATCGACGAGCTGCCGCAGCTGCTCAATGTGCTCACCGGTGACATGTCGCTGGTCGGCCCACGGCCGCTGCCGGTGCAGAACGAGGACTTCGTCGGCGACGCGCGCCGACGGCTTCTGGTGCGCCCGGGCATCACCGGGCTGTGGCAGGTCTCCGGGCGGTCGGACACCTCGTGGGAGGACGCCGTCCGCTTCGACCTGTACTACGTGGAGAACTGGTCGCTGACGCTGGACCTGACGATCATGTTGCGCACCGTGCTGGCGGTGTGGCGCGGCGAGGGCGCGTACTGACCTCAGCCGACTGAGTCGGCGCCGTTCAGGCCGGCCAGCTGCGGGTGCTCACGGAACCAGCCCACGGTGCGCTTGAGCGCGTCCTCGATGCCGACCTCCGGCTCCCAGCCGAGCTGCTCGCGGGCGATGGTGATGTCGGGCTGGCGGACCGCCGGGTCGTCCTCGGGGCGCTCGATGAACTCGATCGGTCGGCGTCCCGCCGGCGATCTCGGCGATCCACTCGGCCAGCAGCAGCATGGAGATCTCGTGCGGGTTGCCGACGTTCACCGGCCCGGCCAGGTCGGAGTGCAGCAGCCGCACGATGCCCGTCGATCAGGTCGTCGACGTAGCAGATCGAGCGGGTCTGGCTGCCGTCGCCGGCCACGGTGAGCGGCTGCCCGAGCAGGGCCTGCCGGATGAAGGTGGGGATCGCCCGGCCGTCGTTCGGGGCGCATCCGCGGCCCGAAGGTGTTGAAGATCCGCACGATCGCGGTGTCCACCCCGTGGGTGCGCCGGTAGGCCATGGTCAGCGCCTCGGCGAACCGCTTGGCCTCGTCGTACACACCGCGCGGGCCGACCGGGTTGACGTGGCCCCAGTAGGTCTCCGGCTGCGGGTGGACCTGCGGGTCGCCGTACGTCTCGGAGGTCGACGCGAGCAGGAACCGCGCGCCCTTCTCCTTGGCCAGGCCGAGGGCGTGCAGGGTGCCGATCGAGCCGACCTTCATGGTCTCGATCGGCAGCTCGAGGTAGTCGATCGGGCTGGCCGGGGAGGCGAAGTGCAGGACGGCGTCCACCGAACCGGGGACATGGATGAAGTCGGTGACGTCGGCCCGGACCAGCCGGAACTTGGGGTTCTCCAGCAGGTGGGCCACGTTCTCCGGGCGGCCGGTGAGGAAGTTGTCGAGGCAGACCACCTCGTAGCCGTCGTCCAGGAGCCGCTCACACAGGTGAGAACCCAGGAACCCAGCGCCACCCGTGACGACCGCGCGCTTGCTCATACTCGCATCCCTTGCTTGGCCCGAAGTACCAGCATTCTCCACCACGACGACCCCCTCGACGGCCGATGGGCGGCTGATGATCAATGTGTTGCTCCCGTCGGGCGTGCCTGCGCGGTCGCCCCGCCGTCCTCGGGTTGAATCGAAGACTCCACACCCAGGTTTGTTCGAAGGAGCTGTCGTGTCCGAGCGCGGTCGCCGACCGGTCGCGATCGTCGGGCTGCTGGTGCTGGCCGGATCCGTCGGCTACCTAAGCTACCTGTCGCTGCTGCCGCGCAGCGCTGCAGGCTCGACGGCTGCGGTGTCGGCCTCTGCGGCGTCGTCCCCCTCGGCGCTTTCGTCGTCCAGCGCGCAGCCGCCGTCCGCACCCAGCCCGAGTGACACGCCGACCGCCTCGCCGACCCCGCAGCCGGCGGTGGCTGCCGGGCCGGCGCTGCCGCTCGAGGTCGTGAGCGCGACCGTGGCGCTGCGGTCGCAGCCGGGCAGCTGCGCCAGCGGCGGAGGCACCCTGCAGCGGACCACCGACGGCGGGCGCACCTGGACCACGCTGAAGGTCCCGGCCACGAGCATCCTGCGGGTGCGCTCCACCAGCCCGACCAGCTTCTGGTTGGTCGGCACCGACAAGGGCTGCGTGCCGCAGCTCTACCGCACAGCCGACGCCGGAAAGACCTGGGCGACCGAGACCGGCACCAAGAACGCCTGGCACCCGCTGCCGGTGCCGGCGTCCGACGTGGTGCCCACGCAGCTGCACGCCCCGACCGGAGACATGGCGCTGCCCTGCGCCAAGGGGGTCGGCCTGGTCGACCTGGCCGGGATCACGCTCTCCGACGCCGTGGTGCTGTGCGCCGACGGCACGGTGTTCGCCACGACCGACGGGGGCGCGACCTGGCGGGCTCGCACGGCCGTCCCCTCGTCTGCGGCCCTGGCCGTGGTGAGCCCGACCGCGCTGTGGGTGGCGTCCGCGGGCCCGGTCGCGGGATGCGACGGCGTGCAGGTGTCGCGGTCGACGGACGGCGGGGCGACCTGGCGGGTCGCCGGGTGTGCTACCGGCGCGCCTGGTGGGGCGGAGGGGCTGGCCTTCGCGAACGCCTCGGACGGCATGCTCTGGGACGGCGGATCGGTCTGGACGACTCGCAACGGGGGCACCACCTGGGTGCGGGCCGGCACCTGATTCGGCAGCGCTTTCGCGCCGCTCTCCGGTAGTCGCTGCCGGGGCAGTGTCAGCGCTGGGTGGCCAGCCAGTCCGCAACCTGCTGGGCGAACTGCTCCAGGTCGCCGGGGTGCTGGAGGCGGTCGACAACGATGGCGTCGTCCACCTGCACGTACTCGTGGACGAGGACGTTGCGGAACCCGACCGACTTTCGCATCCGGTCCGCCAGCCCGGCGTCCACCACCCCGTGCCGGCCCAGCAGGAGCATCGCGTCGCCGTTGTCGGTCGGGGGCCCCCACCCCTCTGAAGAACACATGTGCTGAGCCACGTCGACGCAGGACTCGATCGCGGTCACGAAGGTGTACTTGACACCGCGCAGCCACAACGGGTCGGCACGTCGGTCGTCCGGGTCGGAAGCCGCGACACGAAGGACGGCGAGGTCGTCAGTGACGGCGCGAAGCAGTCGAAGGACCCGTACCTCATCGACCACGGCGCAGGCTCTCAGCGAACTCACGGTGGCTACGCTCGATCCGCGGCCGCTCGTCGAAGTAGATCTTCCGTGTCGTCGCGACCCAACGAACCCTGGCCGCCGGGTCGTCGTCGAACAGCAAGACCCCGTCGACGGCTGCGTGCCCAGCCAGCTCGAGGGGCGCGGTGTTGAGCACCAGCAGATCCACCGCAGCTGGCAGCGTGACCTCGAAGGCTGCGGGGGGGGTCGACGGCCACCAGGCGGCGACGTCCAGGTCGGAGTCGGAGCGGGCGGTTCCCTTGGCTCGGCTGCCGTGGACGAAGCCGAACACGGCCCCGGCGCTGCGCAGTGATGCCACCGCACGCGCCGCAAGGTCGGCAGGGATCCCTTCGCCCACGACTGCGAGTGTGCCACCTCGACGTTCGTCCGACGTCCACGATCACGCACGATCACGTCCCGGCGCGCGATCCTGCCCGGCTGCGCGCCGGGGCACCGGTGAGCCCTGACATACCCTGCCTGCGGTGAGGACCAGGGCGGCGCTCGGCGGCTCGGCGTGCTGCTGCTCGTCGTCGCTCGGCGCGGCCGGCTGGGTGGCGCTACCAGGGCGTGCACGCGCGCTCCGACCTGGAGGCGGCCCGGGCCGACCTGGTGACCGTCCGCTCGGAGCTGCTCAGCGGCGACCACGCCACGGTCAGGCGGCCGTGGCGGACGCGCAGGCCCGGGCCCGGTCGGCGCACCAGCGCACCCAGGACCCGCTGTGGCGGGCCGCCGCGCTGCTGCCGTGGGTCGGGCCGTCGCTGCAGACGGCGTCCGATCGCGGCCACGGTGGTCGACGAGGTCGCCACCGACGTGCTGCCCGGGCTGGTCGCCGTCCGCCAGCAGCTGGACCCGGCCAAGCTGCGCCCCGCCGGGGACCGCATCGACCTCGCGCCGCTGGCGGCCGCCGCGCCCGAGCTGCAGCGGCTGCGGCTGCGGACCACCGCGATCGAGTCGGAGGCGGCCGGGCTGCCGACGTCCGGCGTGCCCGGGGTGCTCGCGCGGCGCGCGTCACCGACCTGCAGTCGACGCTCGCCGAGACCCGCACCACGCTGGACGCCGCCGATCTGGCCGCCCGGCTGCTGCCGCCGATGCTCGGCGCGGACGGCCCGCGCTCGTACCTGCTGGTGCTGCAGATCCAACGACGAGGCCCGCGGCACCGGCGGGCTGGTCGGCGGCTACGGCGTGCTCACGGCGTCCCGGGGCAAGGTCGCCGTGGTCACGATCGGGCCGAACAACGACCTGCGCTCGCTCAGCCCGCCGGCGCTGGACCTCGGGCCGGACTACACGGCGCTGTACGGGGCGGACCCGGCGCTGTGGCCCAACGTGAACCTGAGCCCGCACTTCCCCTACGCCGGCGCGCTGATGCTGGCGATGTGGCGCGGCAGTTCGGGCAGCGGCTGGACGGCGTGATCGCGATCGACCCGGTGGCGCTGTCGTACCTGCTGGCGGTGACCGGGCCGGTGAAGCTGGCCGACGGGTCGGCAGGTGACCGCGGCGAACGTGGTCGCGCTGATGGATGCACGACGATCTACGTGCGCTGGCCGCTGCCGGGCGCAGGACGCCGCGCGCGGGCGCTACCAGATGGAGATCGGCAGCGCCGTGGTGAAGGCGCTGTTCTCCGGGTCGGGCAGCCCGCGGGCGATGCTGGACGCGCTGGGCAAGGCGGCCGGGGAGCGGCGGCTGCTGGTGTACTCGGCGAGGCCGACGGAGCAGGCGCTGCTGGCGTCGACACCGTTGGGCGGGGTGCTGTCGACGGCACCCGGGCCGTACGCGGCGCTGGTGGTGAACAACGGGGCGGGGAACAAGCTGGACTACTACCTGGGCCGGTCGCTGTCGTACTCGCTGGGGGCGTGCTCGACGGCCGAGCGGGCGAGCGTGATCACGGCGACGTTGACGAATGGGGCGCCGTCCACCGGGCTGCCGGAGTATGCCGCCTTCCGGCTGGACCGGACGCCCGGCTACGGGGCCGGCCGCGGCGGCGACGGCTCGACGCTGGAGATCGTGCAGGTCTACGCGCGCGGTGGGCGCCGAGCTCACCGGGGCGACGCTGGACGGTGCGCCGGTGTCGGTCGCGGCCGTGACCGAGCGCGGACGCGCCGGTGTTCGTGCTGCGGATGGAGCTCGCCGCCGGGCAGCGGCGGGTGCTGAAGCTCCACCTGGTGGAGCCGGCGTCGTCCGCGGCGCCGGTGGCCTGGGTGCAGCCCCTGATCCGCCCGGCGTCCGTCACGGTGACCGACCCGCCCTGCGGCTGAGCGCCGCCTACCCCACCACGCCAAGATCGTCGCTTGCGGTCAGATCGCGCCGTCCAAGGGCGGATCGGGGCCGACTGTTCCCTATCAACAACCAGCACCACCCCCGTCGTCGGCGCCTGGCACTGGATCAACGCTCGGGAGGTCCACTTCCGCCCGCAGGCCCCGTGGCCGGCGCACAGCCGCATCCAGCTGGTTGTGGCCCTGGCGGGGGTGCGCGTCGGCCCTGCCGCGTGGACCACCCGCTCCGCCACGGTCGACCTGACTGTCGGCGACGCCCACCTGACCAAGGTCGACGGGCAGCGGCACACCCTGACCTTCTACGTCAACGGCAACGCCGTGGGCAGCTGGCCGACCAGCCTGGGCCGCCCGCAGTTCGCCACCCGCAGCGGCAACTACGTGGTGCTGGACAAGCAGCCCTCGCTGCGGATGACCTCGTGCAGCGCGCAGATCACCTGCGACAAGGCCAACCCCAACTACTACGACCTGGTCGTCTACAACGACGTGCGGCTGACCTGGTCCGGCACGTTCATCCACGCCGCCCCCTGGTCGGTCGGGGCGCAGGGCGTCAGCAACGTCTCGCACGGCTGCGTGAACCTGTCCCCCGCGCACGCCGCCGCCTACTACGCCCAGGCCCACTACGGCGACCTGGTCACCGTCACCGGCACCATCCGCGGCCCGGCCGACCTGCTCGCCAACGGCGACCCCGGCATGGCCGACTGGAACACTGACTGGGCGACCTGGGTCGCCGGCTCGGCGACGGGAACCCCCGTCACCACAACTCCTCTCACCGCCTGACAGCGCAGCGAACCTCATCCCCCTTTGCCGCGGCGAAGGAGGACCAGCAGTCTTCCGGGTTGCTCGTCGCGTGGGTCCGATCGGCAGGCCGCGAAGTCGAGCAGAGACCAGCCGCGCCAGTCCAACTTCGCCCGTTGTGCGTTCACGGCTGGCGGGGGGCAGCGCGGACGGATCTCGATGGCTGTGCGCCTCGAACACCATGCCCGTCCCTACCCGGAGCAACCCCGGATGGCCTCAATGGACATCCTCGACAGCGGCGGCTGTGACGTCCGATTCGCTCGCGCCGCTTCTCGGGATCGGTGGTGGCGCCGGCTCGCTTCAGCGCAGCGACTATCCGAGTAGCCGCTCGCGGAGAGCGGCGCCGTCAGCAGACTGTTCGTCCCACACGTGGGCGTAGACGGCCTGGGTGAACGCCACCGAAGAGTGCCCCAACCGGCGACTGATCACCAACGGTGGCTCACCTGCCGCGTAGCCCACGCTCGCGCTCAGGTGTCGAAGGTCATGAAATCGCGTCGGCCGGATACCGGTCCGCTGGACTGCGCGCCGGAAAGCACCAGTCAGGTGCTCGGGCAGCCAAGGGGACCCGTTCTCGCGGGTGAAGACAAACCCCATGTCGAGGTAGCCGGATCCCATCGCGAGTTGCTCGGCGGCCTGTCGTGTCCTCCAGTTGCGCAGCGACTCGCAGGTTAGTGCGGTGATGAACACTCGGCGGTCCTCACCACTGCGAGTCTTCGGTTTGACCTCGACAACGTCCCGTCCCGACCTGGACCCGAGCGCGTCCGCACGGTCACGATCCCGTTCGCCAGGTCGACGTCCTTCCAGCGAAGGGCGAGGAGCTCGCCGCGGCGCATCCCTCCGTCGACCGCGAGTCGATACAAAGGGCCGAGCCGGTCCCCGGAGGTCGCGGCTGCGAACGCGTGCCACTCCGGCAGCGTCCATGGGTCAACCTTCGGACGTGTTGTTGGGACGGCGACGAGCCCGGTGTGATCTTGGCTGATGTGTTCGTCTCTCAGCGCCAGGCGAACGGCCGCTCGGAGGCAGGCGTGGGCCCGCGCGATGGTCGCTCCGGTCACCTTGCGCTCGGCCCGCGCCCTGGAGTAGGCCGTCTCGATGTCACTGGCTCGTAGCTCGCTGAGCTGGATCAGACCGAGTTCGGGCAGCAAGTACAGGTCCAGATTGGCTCGGTACCCGAGGCGGGTCGTCAGCCGCCAGGGCTCGCCCCGAGCGGTAAGCCCACGGGCCCACCAGGCTTCGAGCGCGTCAGCCACGGTGTAGCTATCTCCCTCCCGCGGCCGCCGCTTGCGATGAGCAGTCCGCAACGCGTCACGACCCTCGATCGCCTCGCGCTGCGTCGTGAAGCCTGAGCGGTGGAACCGTTGACGCTTCCCATCGACGGCGGCCAATTCGAGCGCGAAAGCCCAGGGATGCCTCCGGCAGCGTGGCGGGCAGTCGGACTGGCACCGCTGGTAGATGCCGGGGATCTTCGCCATCTCACTCACTTCCCGTCTCTGCTCCCTCGGACGACCCCTCGCCTCGCGGGCTCGGCCTCCTGGTCGGCTTCGGATTGGGATCTTGGTAGTCCCATGCGTGTGTTCACCAGAGGCAACCCTCACGACCGGCAGGTCTTCAATTCGACGATATTCACCTGATCGTTTCCAGCTGGGGACGAAGTCAGGAGCGAAGACGAAGACGGTCTCTAGCTAGTGCCATTATGGCACGAGGGACGCTATCTCGCCAATTCGAGAAGGATGAGTCTTGGGCCTCCCGAGACTTCATGTGCCTCTTCTCATGGACGAATAGAACCTGGCCGACAAGGCGTCGTTTGGCGGGCCCTGCCGCCCTTTCGCAAGGTTGGCGGCAGGCATGCGGGCGCAATCAGTCAACCGCCCCTGTCTGCCCCACGTGTGGGACCGAGCCTCCGAGTCGAGGGCCGGCAGATCTCTGGGTTTCACAAGGAAGAAGGTGGCGGCAAGGCGCCCTGCGCCAAGCCCGACCGGGCTAGTGACATGGCCGGACGGTGGGACCGACTGCTTGACACAGCACACAAGGAAAGTGTCCTTCCGCCTGCCGGAAGTAACTCTTCCTTGGCACCCCCCGAATGGAGTTGTTAGGCGCTCTTAGGAGTATTAGGGGGAATTGACGAATCGTCGCGTTTCCCTCAATCTGGAGGTAACCCGAGAGGGCCTCGACACATCGAGGAGGAATGCGGCAATGGACAAGACTGAATTGATCGTAGCCCGTGCCGAGGGGCGATCACTGGCGCAGACCGCGGAGGCGGCAAACGCGAGTATCTCTTCCGTTCAGAGGGAACTGAGGAAGCCGGAGGTGCAAGAGCAGATCCGGGAGCTGCAGCTGGAACGGCTGCGCAGCAAGTGGGGCCGGCGGATGGAGTTGGAGGACCTGGCCTTGAAGGCGATCGAATGGTTCCTCAAGTCCGGGCAGCCCGCAGAGAGGCTGAAGGCCGCGGCCCTGACTCTGGGGAACGTCGAGAGGCACGCACGACTCTTGGGCCTGGTGGAGGAGCCGGGACCGAACGGAGCTGCGGTGGTCCTCCGAGCGAACGGTCCCGAGGAGGACGAATCCCCAGAGCAGGACGAGGAGCAGCCCGAGGCAGAGGAACCCGAGGGCGTACCGCGCGACCAGGAGGCCGGCGACCAGGACGACTGGGATGGCACCTGGCCCGACGGCTGGTTGGGTGGATGGGAGGGCGGCTACGAGGGCGAGTGGACGACGGAGTGGGAATTCGTCATCGGTGGCAGCTGGGAGGGGGGCTTCTGGCACATCGTCAACTGGGTCGAGCTGCAGAGGAAGTGGGATATCGAGGCGGAGGAGTGGGCCAGGAGCTTGTTCGAGGACCCGGACCAGGCGGCCGAGCTCGCGCGGGCGGAGGCTCTGCTGCGTGAGTCGATCACAGAGCGAGCTGGGCACGTGGTCGAGACGTACAGCGAGGTGCAGCAACTCCTGCGACGGCTGGGGGCGGACGAGAACGGTTCCTTCTGGCCCTGACCTGCGACGACGTCAAACCGAAGGGGTGCCCGAGCGGTCCTGACCGGATCTGACCGGATCTGACCGGATCTGACCACGAAAGACGCCGCCGATGTCCGTGGCTTCCCACTCGGCGGGCCGGACCGCAGCCGGTGACCTGCAAGCGGAAGACACCGCACGCCCCCACCCGAGGGGCACCACCTCGCTGCTCAGGAGCGGGTCGTCCGAGGAGCACTCGGATGTCTTCTGCGGTCTACGTGGCCGACCTGATGATGCGCTCGATCTACGTTCGGTGGCCGTGGGCCTCCCAGGAGGCGGACCGGGGTCGGTACCAGATGGAGAGGGGGCGGTCGGGTGTGGAGTGAGGCGGCCAGAACCACACCGCGGTCGACACGGCGGCGAGTAGGAGAGCGACTCCTAGGCCACCTGCCCATACGCCAGGGCGGCCGCCTCGCTGGTCCGTTGGCCACGGGACCATCTTGACCCGGCGTCGGCGACGCTGAACGGGTGGGGCGTGCTCGACGCCGAGGTGACCACGGTCCTCACCCAGGGTGCTCCCGTGTACCTGCTGGGCGGCGCCGGGAGGTGGCCCCCGCGGTGGCCACCAGCGTCACCGTCCTCGGCCACCCAGTGACCCGGCCTCGGCAGCCGGCCATCCGCTTTTGCCCACACGATCATGGGTGTGCCTCGGTCCGGCGCACAGAGTGGCGGTGTTCAATGGGTGAACATCGCCCGACGATCTGAAGGGACTCGCCGGCCGGAGCACGGTCGTCGACCGTTCGCGATCGTGGGGCTTCTCCTGCTCGCCGCGGCTGTCGGATACCTCAGCTATCTGTCCCTCCTCCCGCGCAGCGCGGCTAGCTCGACATCATCGACGGCGCCTTCCGCCTCGGTCCTCCCGTCGTCCACCGGGGAAGCACCGACTTCACCCAGCCCGAGCGATACGCCGGTAGCGAGCGCGACCCCGCCGCCGGCAGTGGTTGCCGGGCCGGCGTTGCCACTTGAGGTCGTCAGCGTGACCATGGGGCTGCGCGCCCGGCCAGGCAGCTGCGCTGACGGCGGCGCCGACCTGCAGCGGACCACCGACAGCGGCCGCACCTGGGCCACGCTGGAGATCCCGGTGCGGAGCATCCTCCGCGTGCGGGCCGACTCCTCCAGCAGCTTCTGGGTGGTAGGCACGACCACGACCTGCACGCCCCGGCTGTTCCGCACCACCGATGCGGGGCGCACCTGGACGGCAGCGGCGAGCACGAAGAACGCCTGGCACCGGCTACCGGTCTCTGCATCAGGCGCTCAGCCGACCGCCCTCCATGCACCCACCGGGGACGTGCCGCTGCCCTGCGCTACCGGCGTCGGCCTGGTGCAGGTCGCCGGCGTACGCTCACCGACGCTGTGGTGCTGTGCACTGACGGCTCGGTCTACCGCACCACCAACGGTGGCGCGACCTGGCAGCAGCGGACCGCCGTCCCGCCGGCCGGGGCCCTGACCGCCGTCAGCAACGAGATGCTGTGGGTGGCCTCGCTTCAGCCGTCGGCGGGGTGCACCGGGATGTCCGTGCTGCGGTCGGCGGACGGCGGGGCGACCTGGCGTCCGGCTGGCTGTGCGCCCGGCGCGGTAACCAGCGGCGCGGTCGGGCTGTCGTTCGTAAACGACTCGGTCGGCATGTTGTGGGACGGCACCGACGTGTGGACGACGGGCAACGGCGGCAGCACCTGGGGGCGTGCCGGCGGCTGACCCCTGGCGTACCGTCCGCAGGTGCGCACTCGGCGGCGCGTGCTGTGGCCACCGGTTGCTGTTCGCGCTGCTCGTGTCCGCGACGCCCGAGCTCGACCATGCTACGGTACCGGCGATTCAGGTGGTCAGTGGTCGAGCCGGGCGCTGAACGGCAGCAGGCCGTCGCTGCCGGAGCCGCGCCCAGCGCGCGCTGCGCCATCGCCGTCGAGACCGCCCCGGTGCCGCCGAACACCACGCCGTACCCGAAGTGCGCGTGCCGGCGCTCAGCGTGGACGCGGCCGGTGGTGGCCAGCGTCGTCGGCCGGTGAGCAGCATCGGCCCGCCGAGGTGCGCCATCACGGCGCCGCCGCTCAGCGCGTCCGGGAAGAGCAGCCGCTGGCCAGCCCCCAGTACTGCTGCGTCGCGGCGAACAGCGGGCTGGCCGCGAGCAGCGCCGACGTCTGCGAACCGGTCGGCGCCGGCGTAGGACGTCGTGGCGAGGCCGGCGGTCGCCGTCTTGGCCTGGCCGCCGACCGCGACGATCGCGCGTGCCGCTGCGCCTGGTCCGTGGTCAGGTAGTGGCGCACCGGCGGGCGGCAGCGGTGTGTCGCTGCTGAGGACGACGACGCCGACCGGTGCCCGGGTCCCGAGCGCGGCCGGACCCGCGGCCAGCGCCGTCCGGGAAGTTCGAGGCCGGTGGCCACCATGACCGGGCCGAAGGTCAGCCCGAGCGCCGTGTCCGTGCCTGCACCTCTGCGCCGCCATCAGCGAGGTGTCGAAGCGGTCGGTGCCGGCGAGGCGCTTGCACCGTGATGCCCGCGGCAGCGCGGCGGTCAGGTCGGTCTGCACGTTGGCTGCTGAGCGCGCCGGTGCCGCCCATGAGGATCACCGTGCCGCCGGGCGCCAGCACCCGCTTGATCTCGACGAGCACGCTCGGCAGCAGGATGGTCGGCGGGGTCAGCAGCAGCGGGCCGCCGTACACGCCGGCCAGCGGGACGCCGGACAGCGCGTCCGGGAACAGGTCGCCGCGGGCCAGCACCACGCCGGTGGCGCCCTGGCGCCGGGAAGGTGTTGAACGACGCGTCGATCGCGGTCGGGTACCGGTCGGAGCCGCCGGAAGCCGGATCGCGTAGTCGTAGAGGAAGTCGGTCCGGACCGTGTTGAACGTGACCAGGTCGGCGTAGGTGTCGGTGGCCGGCCAGCCCGGCCCGGCGACGATGCCGTGGCTGACCACCTTGTTGCCGGTGGCGGTGCAGTGGCGACTTGATGATGGCCAGCGAGTAGCCGCTGGCCGGGCCGCCCTGCAGGCCGCTGCCGGTCGGCGGGTTCGTCGCGGCGGTCGTCGTCCCGTTGCCGTTGAGGGTCTTGTCGAGGTACCAGGTGCCCGCGGCGGCGTTCCAGCTCTGCCAGGTGCTCGCGGTGACGGTGCCGTTGCTGAACTTGGTCGGGTCGTAGGTCAGCCGCAGGGTGCCGCCGCTGGTGGCGCAGTGCACCGAGATCTCGTACGCCGGGACGGCGGTCGGCGTCGCCGGTGTAGGTCGAGTAGGACGCCGCCGTGATGCCGCTGACCGGGCCGCCCGCGCCGCTGAGCGTGGACACCGCCGCCGCGTCGGTGCGCGCTGTTCATGCGCAGCCACAGGCTGCCGTCGACGCCGGTCGGCGGGGTGACGTTGCGCAGGTCGACCTGGGCGCGCCCACGAGCCGGGTGTTGTCGATCCACCAGGTGGTCGGCGGGGTCGCCGGGCTGCCCGGCGTCCAGTGGCCCAGCTCGTTGCGCGCCGATCACCTGCGTGGTGGTGGCCGCCTGCGCCGCGCCGGGCAGCGCCAGGAGCGGCGGTGCCGACCGCCAGGGCGAGGCTGGCGGCGGTGACACGGGGGCGGAGCGGCATGAGGTCCTTTCGCGGGGCGGGCCGCCGGGACACTACCTGGTGCCCACTCGGGCCGTCTGTCAGGTGGCGGACAGGTTGGCGGGACGTCGCGGTCAGGTCCCGGCGCAGCCTGGTTCGTGTGGTCACCACCCCCTCGGTGGCCCGGAACAGGAGGCAGACAGATGACCGAGAACAACGAGGCGACGCCGGGCGGCTCGCGCCGCGGCCGCACCGTGGGTGCCGCGGCGGGACTGCTCGCCGCGGGCCTGGTGGCCGGCGGGATCCTGGCGGGCACGCTGGGCGCGTCCGCCGCGACCACCGACACCACGACCACCCCGAGCGCGGCCGCATCGTCCGGGTCTGGGTCCACCGGGACGACCCCGGGTCAGCCGCCGGCCAACGCCAAGAGCTCGACGCCGGTGCGCAGCGACGAGAAGTCGGTGTCCTCGGACATCGCTGCTCAGCTGACGACGAAGGCCGAGGCCGCCGTTGCGGGCGGCACCGTCTACCGGGTCGAGACCGACTCCGGTGACGCCGCCTACGAGGTGCACATGACCAAGGCGGACGGCTCGCTCGTCACGGTGAAGTTCGACAAGAACCTCGCCGTCACCGCCGTCGAGGACGGCATGGGCAAGGGCGACCCGGCTCCGGCCGGTGGCCCGCAGGGCGGCCTGGCGCCGTCGGGCCAGGCGTCGAACGGCGCCTGATCCCTCCGCGCCGGTGAGTTGCGGTCAGGGTGCGGAGACCACCCAGTCGGCGACCTGTCGGGCGAAAACCTCGAGGTCGCCTGGGTCTTGCAGGCGGCCCAGCACGATCTCGTCGTCCACCGTCACGTACGCGTGAACGAGTACGTTGCGGAACCCGACCGCCTGCCGCATCCGGTCAGCCAGCTGGGCATCGACGACTCCGTGTCGCCCGAGCAGCCGCATCGCATCCCCGTTGTCCTGGGGCGGCCCCCAGCCCTGGGACGAGCACAGGTGCTGGGCGACGTCGACGCAGGACTCGATCGCCGTCACGAACGTGTACTTCACCCCGCGGATCCACAGCGGATCGGCGCGACGTTCGTCGGGGGACGCGGCCGCGGACCGCAGCACCGCGAGGTCGTCGGTCACCGATCGGAGCAGCCGCAGGACGCGGGTCTCATCGACCACGGCGCAGGCTCTCGGCGAACTCGCGGTGGCTGCGCTCGATGCGGGGCAGCTCGTCGAAGTAGATCTTCCGGGTCGTGGCCACCCAGCGGACCCTGGCGGCCGGGTCGTCGTCGAAGAGCAGGACGCCGTGCGTCGCCACCCTCCCGGCCAGCTCGAGCGGAGCCGAGTTCAGCACCAGCAGGTCGACCCGGGCGGGCAGCGAAACCTCGAAGGCGGCCGGAGGCTGTTGCCGGCCACCAGGCTGCGATGTCCAGGTCGGAGTCCGGGCGGGCGGTGCCGCTGGCCCGGCTCCCGTGGACGAACGCGAACACGGCGCCGGCGCGGCGCAGCGCCTCGACCACGGTCGCCGCGAGCTCAGCGGGGATGGCCTCGTCCACGACTGCGAGTGTGCCACTTCTCGGTGCGGCCGGACCTCGAGTGGACGCTGGGGGAACGTTATGGGGCCCGTTGGGGGCCATAACGTTCCCTGGGAGTCCACTCGCGAGGGCTGAATGGGGTCGGGGCGCTCCACTCGCGCGCGCTGGGCGCCGATACCTCGCGTATGGCGCTGGTCTTTGCCCCAAGGACGGCGGTCGTCGTCCCCCAGGTGGCGCGCCGCACGCTGCGCGGGCACCTGACCGCGCTGGTCGCGGTGGACCTCGCGGTCATGGTGGCCGCCGTGCTGGCCGGGTACGGCCTGCGGTTCGGCCTGACCAGCGTGACCATCAACGGTCTGTGGTACGGGCTGATCGTCGCGGCGGTGGTGGGCGCCTGGCTGGGGCTGGTCGCCGTCCAGGGTGGCTACGACCCGCGGGTGCTGGGCGTCGGCGCCGAGGAGTACCGGCGAGTCACCCGCGCGACGCTGACCCTGGTGGCCGTCGTGGCCACCCTGAGCTTCCTGCTCAAGATCGACCTGGCCCGGGCGTTCGTGGCGATCGCGCTGCCGCTGGGCTGGGTGCTGCTGCTGGCCGGGCGGCTGGTGCTGCGCCGCTGGCTGGTGGCGCAGCGGCTGAACGGCCGGCTCGCCCACCGGGTGCTCGTCGTGGGCGACCCCGCGGCCGCCGCGGGGTTCGTCGCGCGGCTGGCCGAGGAGCCGGCCGCCGGGTTCACTGTCGTGGGCTCGTGCCGGCCGGAGGACGCCGTCGCGCTGGTCCGGACGACGGGGGCGGACGTCGTGGCCGTGACGGCGTCCGAGGTGGTCACCCCCGAGCGGCTGCGCGAGCTGGCCTGGCAGCTGGAGGGCGCGGACGTCGACCTGGTGGTGGCGCCGGCGATGACCGACGTGGCCGGGCCGCGGGTCACCGTGCGGCCGGTGGCCGGGCTGCCGCTGCTGTACGTCGACGAGCCGCGGTTCACCGGCGCGGCCCGGGTGGTCAAGGGCACCCTCGACCGGCTGGTGGCGCTGGTGGCGCTGGTGCTGCTGGCGCCGCTGTTCGCGGTGGTCGCGGTGGCGATCAAGCTGACGTCGTCCGGGCCGGTGTTCTTCCGCCAGCAGCGGATCGGGCAGGACTGGGCGCCGTTCACGGTGTGGAAGCTGCGCACCATGTACGCCGACGCCGAGCAGCACTGGGACGCGCTGCGGGCGGCCAACGAGGCGGACGGCCTGCTGTTCAAGATCAAGGACGACCCGCGGGTGACGCCGCTGGGCCGGCTGCTGCGGCGCACCTCGATCGACGAGCTGCCGCAGCTGGTCAACGTGCTGCGCGGGGAGATGTCGCTGGTCGGGCCGCGGCCGCTGGCCGTGGACGCCGGACGCGTTCGTGGGCCACGAGCGGCGCCGGCACCTGGTCAAGCCCGGGATGACCGGGCTGTGGCAGGTGAGCGGCCGGGCCGAGCAGTCCTGGGACGACGCGGTGCGGCTGGACCTGTACTACGTGGAGAACTGGTCGCTGTCGCTGGACCTGGTGATCCTGCTGCGCACCGTGCTGGTGGCGCTGCGCGGCCGCTGAGCTGCTGCCGCCCCCGGCGGTGCGGTGAGCGTCGGGAAGGCGGCCGCGAGCCGGTCCGCCCAGTCGCCGATCGGGTCGATGCCGGTGCCGGCCCAGCGGTCGTGGCCCAGCACGCTCCAGGCCGGCCGCGGCGCCGGGCGCGGGAACGCCGACGTCGGCACCGGCTGCACCCGCGCCGGGTCGGCGCCGGCCAGCTCGAAGATGGCCCGGGCGAAGGAGAACCAGGTCGTCGCCCCGCTGCTGGTGCCGTGGTAGATCCCGGACGGTGCGGTGCCGGACAGCGCCGCGGACCCGAGCAGGGCCAGCCGGTCGGCGAGGTCCACCGTCCAGGTCGGCTGGCCGTGCTGGTCGTCGACGACGGTCAGCGTCTCGCGCTCGCGCTCCAGCTTGAGCATGGTGGCCACGAAGTTCGGGCCGTTCGCCCCGTACAGCCAGGCCGTGCGCACCACGTAGCCGGTGGCCGGCAGCGCGGCGAGCACCGCCTGCTCGCCGACCAGCTTGGTCCGGCCGTAGGCGGTCAGCGGCCCGGTGGGGGCGTCCTCTGGGTAGGGGACCGTCGCGTCGCCGGCGAACACGTAGTCGGTGGACACCTGCAGCAGCACCGGCCCGGCGCCGTCGCGGTGCCCGTGCGCCGCCAGGCTCGCGCAGGCCACGGCCAGGTTCTCCGGTGCGCCGCCGTTGACGGCCAGCGCCTCCGCCTCGTGGGTCTCCGCCTCGTCGACCGCCGTCCATGCGGCGCAGTTGACCACCACGTCGGGCCGGACCTCGCTGAGCAGCTCGCCGACCGCGGCGGCCGAGCGCAGGTCGACCTCGTCGCGGTCCACCCCGACGACGCTCGCGCCGGAGGACTCCAGGCGGGGGAGCAGGTCCGAGCCGAGCATCCCGCGGTGCCCGGCGACCAGCCAGCGGCTCATGCGCCCAGCGCGGCGCGCGAGCGCAGCGGCTCCCACCAGTCGCGGTGGTCGCGGTACCACTGCGACGGTGGCGCGCAGCCCGTCGGCGAACGGCACCCGCGGCGCGTAGCCCAGCTCGGCGGAGATCTTGGAGATGTCCACCGAGTAGCGGCGGTCGTGGCCGAGCCGGTCGGCCACCGGCTGCACGCGGTCCCAGTCGCAGCCGGTGGCCGCGAGCAGCAGCTCGGTGAGCTGCCGGTTGGTCAGCTCGGTGCCGCCGCCGATGTTGTAGACCTCGCCGGGCCGGCCGCCGGCGGCGACCAGCGCGATGCCGTCGCAGTGGTCGTCGACGTGCAGCCAGTCCCGCACGTTGCCGCCGTCGCCGTACAGCGGCACCGTGCCGCCGTCCATCAGGTTCGTGGCGAACAGCGGGATGACCTTCTCCGGGAACTGGTACGGCCCGTAGTTGTTGCTGCACCGGGTGATCACGGTGTCCAGGCCGTGGGTGCGGTGGTAGGCGCGCACCATCAGGTCGCTGGCCGCCTTGCTCGCCGCGTACGGGCTGTTCGGCTCCAGCGGGTGCGTCTCCGGCCAGGAGCCCTCGGCGATCGAGCCGTACACCTCGTCGGTGCTCACGTGCACGAACCGGCTCGACCCGATGGCGCAGCGCGGCGTCCAGCAGCACCTGGGTGCCGGCCACGTTGGTGCGCACGAACTCCGCGGCGCCCAGGATCGAGCGGTCCACGTGGCTCTCGGCCGCGAAGTGGACCACGAGGTCGGCGCCGGCGCAGCGCGGCGTCGACGTCGTCCGGCTCGCAGATGTCGCCGCGGACGAAGCGGTAGCGCGGGCTGTCGGCGACCGGCGCGAGGTTCGCCTCGTTGCCGGCGTAGGTGAGCTTGTCGAGGACGACGACGTCCGCGCCGGCGTAGGCCGGGTAGGCGTCGGTGAGCAGCCGGCGGACGAAGTTCGACCCGATGAACCCGGCCCCGCCGGTGACGACGATCTTCACGGGTTCTCCCAGCGGGGCAGCAGGCCGGCGGCCAGGGCGTCGGCGAGCGACGGCGCGGCCTGGTCCTTGGCGCTGAGCACGAGGTCGAGGTCGGCCGGCCAGGGCAGGCCCAGCGCCGGGTCGAGCGGGTTGCACGCCGTGCTCGGCGCTCGGGTTGTACGGGGTCGAGCACAGGTACAGCACCGTGGCGTCGTCGGTGAGCGCGACGAACCCGTGGCCCAGCCCCTCCGGCAGGTAGACGGCCTTGCGCTCGTCGGTGTCCAGCCGGACGGCGTCGAACCGGCCGAACGTCGGGCTGCCCACCCGCAGGTCGACCACCACGTCGAGGACGGCGCCGGCCACGCAGGTCACGTACTTCGCCTGCCCGGGCGGGACGTCGGCGTAGTGGATGCCGCGCAACGCCCCGCGGCGGCTGACCGAGCAGTTCGCCTGGGCCAGGGCCAGGTCGTGCCCCACGGCGCCCGCGAACGTCTCGGCGCGGAACCACTCGAGGAAGACCCCGCGGTCGTCGCGGTGCTGCTGCGGGGTCAGCTCGAACGCGCCGGGGACGGCGAGCTCCTTGACGTGCATGGCGGTCAGGCTAGCTGGCGCCGTCGTCCAGCAGGCCGATCAGGTACTGGCCGTAGCCACTCGCGCCGAAGGGGCTCGGCCAACCGGCGCAGCTGCTCGTCGTCGATGAAGCCCTCCCGCCAGGCCACCTCCTCGACGCAGCCGATCTTCTGGCCCTGCCGCTGCTCGACCACCTGGACGAACTCCCCGGCGGCCATCAGGGAGTCGACGGTGCCGGTGTCCAGCCAGGCGGTGCCGCGCTCGAGGACGGTGAGGGTGAGAGCGCCGCGCTCGAGGTAGGCCTCGTTGACCGCGCTGATCTCCAGCTCGCCGCGCTTGCTCGGGCGGATGGTTTGCGCGATCTGCACGACGTCCTCGTCGTAGAAGTACAGGCCCGGGACGGCGTAGCTGCTGCGCGGGTGCTCCGGCTTCTCCTCGATGGACAGCACCCGGCCGTCGGGGGTGAACTCGACGACGCCGTAGGCCCTCGGGTTGCTCACGTGGTAGCCGAAGATGTGCCCGCCGACCACGTCGGTGTGCCCCTTCAGCGCGGTGCCCAGCCCGGTGCCGTAGAACAGGTTGTCGCCGAGGACGAGACAGACCTTGTCTCCGTCGAGGAAGTCGGCGCCGATGAGGAACGCCTGGGCCAGCCCCTCGGGCCTGGGCTGCGCGGCGTAGGTGAGGCTGATGCCGAGACGGCTGCCGTCGCCGAGGAGGCGCTGGAACTGGTCCTGGTCCTGCGGGGTGGTGATGATCAGGACGTCGCGGATGCCGGCCATCAGCAGCGTCGACAGCGGGTAGTAGACCATCGGCTTGTCGTAGACCGGCAGCAGCTGCTTGCTCACCGTCTGGGTGATCGGGTGCAGCCGGCTGCCGGTGCCGCCGGCCAGGATGATCCCTCGCATGGGGCGCGAGCCTAGCCTCCCGCGAGCGGACGACTGGGGAACGGTATGGGGTCGCCGAGGGCCATAACGTTCCCCTGGCGTCCGCTCGTTGCGGGTTGTGGACGACGCGAACGATCACGCTGCCGAATCCGGGACGCTCGGACCTGTGCGACGGACCACGGCACCGCCGTTCCCCGACCTCGGGACCCGGCGTGGCGGTGTCTGCACCGTGGGTGAGGCGGTGGCGGCCGGCGTGAACGGTCCGCGACTGCGCCGGCTGCTCGCGGCGGGGCTGTGGGTGCGGGTGGTCGGTGACGTCGTGGCGCCCTCATCCGCGCTGCCGCTTCCCGCGGCGGCGCTCGCGTGGGCCGCTTGGCTGGCCAGTCGCGGCGGCGTGCCGAGCCACCTGACGGCCGCGGCGGTGATCGGCCTGCCGTTGCCGGAGACGAACCTGCTGCACGTCCTGGTGGACCCGGGCCGCCGGGTGCGCGTGGCGGGCCTGGTCGGGCACCGGTGCGGCCTGCCAGCGGGTCAGCTGGGGCGACCCGGCCCGTGGGGGCTGCCGCTGCCGGACGCCGAGCGCGTCGTCCTCGACTCGCTGCGGCTGCTGTCGGTGGGTGATGGTCGGACGCTCGCCTTCGCCGCCGTCCAGCGAAGGCTCGTGACGGTGGAGTCGCTGGGGGCGCGGACGGCGTTGCTGGCGGGCAGCCCAGGTCTGGCTGCGGTGCGTGCCCGGTTGGCCGAGCTCGGCACCGGCGCCCACTCGGTGGGCGAGTGGCGGTTGCACCGGGTGCTTCTGGCGGCCGGGATCCGGGGGTGGGTGGCCAACCAGCCGGTGGTCGTCGACGGCCGGGTGCTGCTGGTGCCCGACATCTGGTTCCTCGACGTCCCGCTGCTGATCGAGTTCGACGGCCGGGCCTACCACGAGGGGGAGCGACGCTGGGGTGCCGACCACGAGCGTGACCTGCTGTGCGCTCGCCTCGGCTTCACCGTGCTGCGGGTGACGTGGGACCAGGTGGTCAACCGCCCGGACGAGGTGGTGGCCGCGGTGCGGCAGACGCTGGCCCTCTTGCGGCGAGCGGCGTGATCGAGCGGACGATTGGAGAACGTTTTGACCCGGGCGGCGCCCATAACGTTCTCTGAGCGTCCGCTGGTTCGGGGTCAGGCCTCCAGGATGAGGGTGCGGGGGCCGTCGTTGACCAGGGCCACCTTCATGTCGGCGCCGAAGACGCCCTCCTCGACGACGGCGCCGCGCTGGCGCAGCGCCTGGCAGAACGCCTCGACCAGCGGTTCGGCCACCGGTCCGGGGGCGGCCGCGGCCCAGGTCGGACGCCGTCCCTTGGTGGTCGCGCCGTAGAGGGTGAACTGGCTGACCACCAGCAGCGGTGCGCCCAGCTCGGCGGCCGAGCGCTCGTCGTCCATGATCCGCAGCTCGTGGATCTTGGCGGCCAGCTGCTCGGCGGTGGCGGCGGTGTCGTCGTGGGTGACCCCGAGCAGCACGACGAGTCCGGGCTGGTCGATGCGGCCGACGACGGTCCCGTCGACGCTCACCCGGGCTTCACTGACGACCTGGACGACGGCGCGCACGAGGCGAATCGTCGCACGGGGTCAGCGGCCGAAGATGCCGCGCTTCTTCTTCTTCTCGTCCTTGGCCGCGGGGCGCTGCGCGGGGTGCGACGCCGGGGGCGGGTTGGCCGAGCCGCCGCCGTTGCCGTTGCGCGGCTCGTCGCCGCTGGCGAACAGCCCGGACAGCTCGCGCAGCAGCGCCGCGGTGTCGGCCCGGCCCTCGCCGTTCGCGGACGGCGCGTACGAGACCGGCTGCAGCTCGGGCTCGAGCTCGGGCTCCGGCTCGGCCTGGGTGCGGCGGTCGTCCTCGCGGATCGCCTGGGCGACCGCCTTCGACGCGTCGCGGTTCAGCTCGGCCAGCAGGGCGGCCGGGGACATGCCGTCGCCGCGCCCACTGGCGGCGGGCACCTCGATGGTCACCGGCTGCGGCTCGCCGGCTGTGTCCTCGTCCGTGTCCTCGTCCGTGTCCTCGGGCTGGGCCGGCGGCTGTGAGGGCTCGTCGTCGCGGTCGAACCCGCGGGCCAGGTCGGCCAGCGCCATGGCGGCGGCTGCGTCCTCGGCCCGCTTCGTCGCCTGGCGCTCGGCCTCCTCCTGCTCCTCGCGCCGGACCCGCTCGGCCTCCTCGGCCGCCACGCGCTCGGCCTCCTCGGCGGCGAGCCGCTCGGCCTCGAGCCGCTCGGCCTCCTCGCGGTCCAGGCGCTGCCTGCTCCTCGCGCCGGACCCGCTCGGCCTCCTCGGCCTCCGCGATCGCGGCCTCCTCGGCGGCGAGCCGCTCCTCCTCGGCGCGCTCGGCCTCGATCCGGGCCTGCTCCGCCTCGATGCGCGCCTGCTCGGCCAGCCACTCCTCGTGGTCGGCCCAGGCCTGCGGCTCGGCCGCCGTCCGCTGCTCGGCCAGCCACTCCCGGTGCGCCGCCCAGGCGGGCTCCTCGGCGTCCATGCGCTGCTGCCACAGCCAGGCCGCGTGCGCGTCCCAGGCCTCGCCCTCGGCGCGGAACCGCTCGTCCGTGAGCCAGGCGGCGTGCGTGTCCCAGGCCTCGCCCTCGACCCGGGCGCGCTCGGCCGCGAGCCAGCCCGCGTGGTCGGCCCAGGCCGACTCCTCGGCGGCGGCGCGCTGCGCGTCCAGCCAGACCCGGTGGTCGGCCCACGCCTCGTCCTCGGCCAGGCGGCGCTGCTCGGCCAGCCGCTCGGCGGTCCAGGCCGCGTGGTCGTCCCAGGCCTGGCCCCTCGACCCGGACCCGCTCGGCGGCCAGCCAGGCCGCGTGCTCGGCCCAGGCGGGCTCCTCGGCGGCGGCGCGCTCGGCGGCCATCCGCTCCGCCTCGACCCGGGCCTGCTCGGCCAGGTAGCCGGCGTGGTCGTCCCAGGCCTGCCCCTCGGCGCGGGCCCGCGCGTCGGCCAGCCACATCGCGTGGTCGGCCCAGGCCTGCGGCTCGGCCTCGGCGCGCTCGGCGTCCAGCTCGGCCTTCCGGGCCTTCTTGATCTTCTCCAGCTCGCGCTGCCGGGCCTCCTCGACCTCCGCGGCGATCGCCAGCGCCTCCAGCCGGCGCCGCTTCTCGTCGTCCAGCTGGGACTGCGCCTCCTTCTCGGCGATCGCCCGGCGGATGGCCTCCTCCCGGTCCCACTCCCGGTCGCTGTACGCGGAGATCGGCGTGGGGGCGGCCGGCAGCTCGGGCTCGGGCTCCAGCTCGGGCAGCTGCATGACCTCGAGGGCCGCGGCTGCGCGCCGGACCGTCTCGGCGAGGTCGGCTTCCTCGTCGGCGTCCTCGTCGGCGTCCTCGACGTCCTCGACGTCCTCGACGTCCTCGACGTCCTCGACCGGCTCCTCGACGGTCCTCGACCGGCTCGTCGGCGACGTCCTCGACCGGCTCCTCGGCGACGTCCTCGACCGGCTCCTCGGCGGGCGGGTCGGGGACCACCGTGAGCGTCCGGTCGACGTCCACCAGCCCGGCCTCGACCAGGCTGCCGATCACCTGCGCGCCCTCGTAGAGGGTGAAGCCGCAGTCGATGGCCAGGTCGGCGATGGACCGGTCGCCGTCCACCTTGCACAGCATCGCCCACTCGCCGGGGCCGATGAGGACGTCGTCGCTGGTCGAGCCGCTGCTGGCGAGCACCGGCACCGACTCCGACGTCCCGATCAGGCCGCGCAGCTGCCCCCAGTGCGTCCGCCGCTCGCGGATCTCGGCCAGCAGGGCGTGCACCTCCTGCGGCGGGGAGACGTCCTGGCGGGCCAGCTTGCGGGGGCGGAACTTCCAGGAGTCGACGCGCCAGCCCATCAGGTCGGTCAGCTGGTCGACGAGCTGCTCGGAGACGAACGCCTCGACGACCTCCCGCTCCACGAACCCCAGGTGGACCAGCAGCTCGCCCAGCCGCCAGCCGACCAGCTCGCCGCTGCGCTGGACCTCCAGCGCCTCGGCCAGGGTCTCGGGCGCGAGGACGCCGGAGGAGATCAGCCGCGAGCCGATCAGCGGACGGCGGCCGGGGACGAAGACCGAGTAGATCAGCCCGTCCCGGAAGTAGACCTCGGCCTCGTCCTCGGCGTCGTCCACGACGTGCAGGCAGCCGGTCGACCCCTGCGCCCCGAGGTCCAGCAGCACCTGCTCAAGCGGACCGGTCAGGAGGTCGCCGTCGAGCATGCTGATCCTCCCTCCCAGGGCCGCCCGCCGTGGATGGTTCCGCAGTGGATATCCGTCCCATCGGCAGCGTCGGCCGGTTTGTTGAGTCCTGTCCGCGGGCCGGTTGCGGCGCGTGGGTGACCTATGGTGAGCGGACCGTCGGCGGAACGTGACACCATGACCCCGTGGCCCCCTCAGGAACCATGATCACGGTCGCCCCGACCGGTGCGGAGACGGCGAAGGACGACGCTCCCGCACTGCCGGTGACCCTGGACGAACTGGTGCAAACCGCCCAGGCGTGCGAGGCCGCCGGCGCCGCCATGATCCACGTCCACATCCGCGACGCCGACGCCGCCCCCACCCTCGACCCGGTCCGGCTGAAGGACACCGTCGCCGCGCTGCGCGAGCAGACTCACCTGGTGGTCCAGCTGTCGACCGGCGGCTCGGTGCGCGACCCCTACGAGGCCCGGCTCGCGGTGCTCGACGCCGAGCCGGACTCCTGCTCGCTCACCTGCGGCACGGTCAACTTCGGGGACGACGTCTTCTTGAACCCCTGGCCGTTCATGGTCGAGCTGTACCAGCGGACCCAGGCGGCCGAGGTGGTGCCCGAGTTCGAGCTGTTCGACCTGGGCCACGTCACCGCGCTCAACCGGCTGCTGGACACGTTCGGCGCGCCCGTACGGCGGGCAGGTCCACTGCGACCTCGTCCTGGGGGTGCCCGGTGGCATGCCCGGGACGACGGAGGCCCTGGTGGCCGCCGTCCGCGCGCTGCCGGCCGGGGCCACCTGGTCGGCGACCGGGCGTCGGGCGGACCACGCTGCCGGTCGCGCTGGCGGCGCTGTCCGCCGGCGGCCACCTGCGGGTGGGCATGGAGGACACCCTCACCTACGCTCCCCACGAGCCGGTGCGGGACAACGCCCAGCTGGTCGAGCGGGCGGCCGAGCTGGCCCGGCTCGCGCTGCGGCCGGCGCTGACCCCGGCCGAGGCTCGGTCGATGCTCAGGGTCAAGGATCGAGGGGGGAACGTGGTCCTATGAGTGAGCCGATGTCTGGCGGTCGGCGGCGGGTCGACCGGGTCCTCGGGGAGGGCTTCCTCGACGGCCTGACCGAGATGACGCTGCAGGAGGTGCGGCAGCGCCGGTTCGACGCCGAGCAGGAGGACGCCGACCTCTCCTACATCCGCCGGCTGCTGCAGGGCCGCATGGACATCATCCGGGCCGAGCAGCAGCGCCGCGGGGCCGGCGACGCCGACTCGCTGGTGGACCAGCTGCCGCAGGTGCTGGGCGGCGAGGGCCGGCCGGCCCCGCACGGGCTGGGCCGCTACCTCAACGTCGAGCCCAGCCGGGTGGCCGAGAACCGCCGGCGGGTCGAGCAGATCATCTCCGACCCCTCGCTGTCGAACGTCGGCGCGATGACCGATGCCCAGCTGGCCGCCGGGCACGAGGAGCTGGTCGGCTTCGAGCGCACGGTCAGCGGGATCCGGCACCGGGTGCAGCAGGTCATGGACCAGCTCACCGCCGAGATCACCCGCCGCTACCGCGACGGCGAGGCCTCGGTCGACGAGCTGCTGAAGACCGAGCGCGACTAGGACCGTGGGCCCTGGGGCTGGCGCTGGTCCTGGCGCGCCGCCGCTGCCTCTGCCGGTCGTCGCCGAGGTGGTGCGCTCGGGGTTCGTCGAGGGCCACCACCACGGGTCGGTGGTGGCTTTGGACGCCGACGGCTCGGTGCTGCTCGCCGTCGGCGCGGTCGACGTCCCGGTCTTCCCCCGCTCGTCGAACAAGCTGATGCAGGCGGTCGGCATGGTCGAGGCCGGCTACCCGCTCGAGGACGAGCTGCTGGCGCTGGCCGGGGCCTCGCACTCGGGCGAGCCGTTCCACCTGGACGGCGTCCGCCGGGTGCTGGCCTCCGCCGGGCTGACCGTCGCCGC
The DNA here is from genome assembly GCA_963837105.1 of uncultured Actinomycetes bacterium. Taxonomy (GTDB): domain Bacteria; phylum Actinomycetota; class Actinomycetes; order Streptosporangiales; family Streptosporangiaceae; genus UBA9676. The sequence goes on from CAWIMG010000028.1 coordinate 301,060, forward strand.
CTTGCAGACCCCGCCGGACCTGCCGCTGGACGAGGTGGCCCGCCGGGACTGGCTGCGCGCCGGCGGCGGGCCCGAGCCGGTCGCGATGAACTGCTCCGGCAAGCACGCCGCCATGCTGGCCACCGCCGTGGCGGCCGGCTGGCCGACGATTTCGTACCGCGAGCCGACGCACCCGCTGCAGCAGGCCCTGCGGGTGACCGTGGAGCGGCTGGCCGGCGAGCCGGTGGCCGCGGTCGGCGTGGACGGCTGCGGCGCCCCGGTGTTCGCCCTCACCCTGACCGGGCTGGCCCGGGCGTTCGCCGCCTGTGTTCGGGCCGAGCCGGGCACGCCGGAGCGCCGGGTGGCGGACGCGATGCGGGCCTACCCGCAGTGGGTGGGCGGCACCCGGCGCGACGTCACCGCGCTGATGGCGGGGGTGCCCGGCCTGCTGGCCAAGGACGGCGCCGAGGGCGTCTACGCGGTGGCCCTGCCGGACGGCCGCGCGGTCGCGCTGAAGATCGACGACGGCGCCGAGCGGGCCCGGACCGTGCTGATGGCCGCGGTGCTGCGCCGGCTCGGGGTGACGGCGCCGGTGGTGGAGGCGCAGTCCGAGCACGTGCTGCTCGGCGGCGGGCTGCCGGTGGGCGCCGTCCGCGCCGTCCTGCCCTGACCCGCCGTCCGCGGGCGTCCGGCGGACGCTGCGGGAACGTTATGCCGGGTTGGGCGTGCATAACGTTCCCTGGGAGTCCGCGGGCGTGGGCGGACGGCGGACCGCTTCCGGGGTGCTAGCCGGGCGCTTGCTCCAGCAAGCACTTTGTGAGACAATCCTTGTGTGCCAACGTTGAACGTCGCGTCGCTCGGGGAGTACATCCGCGAGCAGCGTGAGCAGGCGGAGGTGTCGCTTCGCCAGCTGGCGAAGTCGGCTGGCGTGTCGAACCCTTACCTGAGCCAGATCGAGCGCGGCCTGAAGAAGCCGAGCGCGGAGATCCTGCAGCAGATCGCGAAGGCGCTGCGGATCAGCGCGGAGACCCTCTACGTGCGCGCGGGTCTGCTCGAGGAGCGCGAGGGCGAGCAGGCCGTAGCCGCGGCCGTCCTGGGCGACCCGCACCTGTCGCAGCGGCAGAAGCGCGTGCTGCTCGACGTCTACGAGTCGTTCTGCAAGGAGAACAGAGAAGCGCTGGACGACGACCACTGAACGACATCGCAACCGGAAGAAGGACCACCATGCCCATCACCCAGGACCTCAGGAAGACGGTCGTCGACCTGACCGAGACCAAGCCGGTGTACGCCGTCGCCGGCGTCGGCGACCTCGCCGTGCACACCATGCGGCAGGCCGGCGAGAAGCTGCGCGCGCTGCGGGTGGAGCCCAAGGAGCTGCAGGACCGGGCCACCGAGCGCGTCGAGGCGGTCCGCACCGCAGTCATCGAGCTGCCGGACACCGCCCAGGCCCGCGCCCACGAGCTGGTCGGCCAGGTCGAGGAGACCTACGACGAGCTGGCCGCCCGCGGCCAGAAGCTGATCAAGCGCATCCGGCGTGAGCCGGCGGTCAAGGACGCCACGCACCAGGTGAAGGTCGCCGAGGCGAAGGCCAAGGCGGCCGGGACCACCGCTCGCAAGCAGGCGGCCCGGGTCCGCACCTCGGCCAAGGCCACCGGCACCACGGCCCGCACCTCCGCCGCGCACACCCGCAGCGCGGCCAAGGCGGCCGGCACGTCGGCGCGCAAGGCCGCCGAGAAGACCGTCACCGCGGTCGAGGTGGCTGCCGAGCAGGTCGGCGCCTAACCCCTTTCCGCCGACCGGGCACCCGCACACGGTGCCGACCGGGGCCGTCCCACCGAACTGGTGGGGCGGCCCCGTGCCGTTTCGCCGTCCATGATCACCGTCAGCGGTCGGAACCAGCCGGGGGACGGCGTGATCGGACCGCAAACGGTGATCATGGGATGTTCGCCTACCCTGGGGACATGAGCGTGTTCGGACTCGTGAACCTCGCACTGTGGGGCGTCGTCTTCGCGCTGGAGATCTGGGCGTTCGTGGACGCCGCCCGCCGGCCGGCCGCGCACTTCAAGGCGGTCGGCAAGCTGGACAAGGTGGTCTGGCTGCTCATCCTCGGGCTGCTCGCCGGTGCCTCGCTGCTGGCGATGAACCCGCTCAGCTTCTTCGTCGTGGGCGGCGCGGCCGCCTCACTGATCTACCTGTACGGGATCCGGCCGCAGCTGCAGGCGCTCGGCGGTGGGCGCGGCCGAGGCGGCCGGTCGTCCAGCGACGGCCCGTACGGCCCCTGGTGAGCACCCAGCGCCTCGAGCTCGACGACGCCTCGCTGCGCGAGTGGGACGCCGTCGTGCTGGCCTCCGGCGAGGGCGCCGTGGTCCTCGACCGCTCCGCGTTCTACCCCGGCGGGGGCGGCCAGCCGCCGGACCACGGCGTGCTGCTGTGGGGCGGCGTCCAGACCCGCATCGTCGACGCCCGCAAGGCGGACGGCGAGCAGTGGCTGGTGGCCGCCGAGGGTGACCCGCTGCCGCCGCCCGGCACCGCCGTCCGCGGCGCCGTCGAGGACGACCGGCGCACCGCGCTGATGCGCACCCACTCGGCGCTGCACCTGCTCTCCGGCGTGGTGTTCCGGGACTTCGGCGCGCTGGTGACCGGCGGCAGCATGCAGCCGCTCGAGGCCCGGATGGACTTCGACCTGCCCGAGCTGCCGACCGACTTCAGGGACCGCATCGCGGCCGCCTGCGCCGCTGAGGTGGCCGCCGACCGGGGCATCGCCGTCTACTCGCTGCCCCGCGACGAGGCGTTCGCGATCCCGGACATCATCCGGACGGCGACCAACCTGCTGCCGCCCGACCTGCAGGTCGTGCGGATCGTCGACATCAACGGCCTGGACGTGCAGGCCGACGGCGGCACCCACGTGGCCTCGACCGCCCAGATCGGCGGCATCGAGGTGGTCAAGGTGGAGAACAAGGGCAAGGGGTTCCGCCGGCTGCGGGTGCGGATCACCGACCCGGCCAGCGGCTAGGGCGCCGGCCGGCCGGCCCGGAACGCCGCCAGCTGCACCCCGTACCACCGGTCGGTCAGCCCGATCGGCGCCATGCCCAGCCGCCGGGTGACCGCCACCGACCGCTCGTTGGCCGCGTGCACCACGGCGTACACCTCGGTCAGTCCGGCGTCCCAGGCGCGCGAGAGCAGCGCCCGCGCCGCCTCGGTGGCGTAGCCGTGGCCCCAGTGGTCCGGGTGCAGGTGCCAGCCCACCTCGACGTCGTCCGTGGGCCGGCCGTCGGCGTCCGGCAGCGGCACCAGCAGCACCGTGCCCACCGGCGCGCCCACCGCGACCGGCACGACCGCCCAGACCCCGTACGGCCCCTCGGCGCGGGCGGCCCAGCGGTCCACGGTGGCATGCATGGCCTCGACGGACGCCGGGGGAGCCGGTTGGGCGCCCAGCCAGCGCCAGACCTCCTCGCGGCGGTACAGGTCGTACAGCGGCTCGACCTCGCCGTGTCGCCACGGCCGGACCACCAGCCGGTCGGTGCGGGCCAGCCCGTTGTCGGTCACCGGGTTGTCGGTCATCCGGTGCAGGCTAGGCCCATGACCGCCCACCTCACCGCCGTTGTCGGGGACATCACCGAGCAGCACGTCGACGTCATCGTCAACGCGGCCAACTCCACGCTGCTGGGCGGCGGCGGGGTGGACGGCGCGATCCACCACCGAGGCGGGCCGGACATCCTGGCGGCCTGCGTCGCGCTGCGGGAGGGCGCCTACCCGGACGGGCTGCCGGCCGGGCAGGCCGTGGCCACCCCGGCCGGGCGGCTGCCGGCCCGCTGGGTCATCCACACCGTCGGGCCGGTGTACTCCACCCGCGAGGACCGCTCCGAGGTGCTGGCCTCCTGCTACCGGTCCTGCCTGGCGGTCGCCGACGAGCTGGGCGCCACCTCGATCGCGTTCCCGGCGATCTCCACGGGCGCCTACGGCTGGCCGGCCGACGACGCCGCCCGGATCGCCGTCCGCACGGTGGCCGCGACCCCCACCCGCAGCGTCACCGAGGTGCGGTTCGTGCTGTTCAGCGCCGCGGCGCTCGCGATCGTCACCGCCGAGCTGGAGCAAATGGGCTGACTCGCTCGTTGTGCAGCAGGCAGGGGAATCGGGGAGGATCTGCTGCGGTTGACACTCGGGGGTCACCCACGAACTGGTTCGCTGAGGACAAGGAGCGCGCGGATGACGGTGGTGCCGGTCCGGCTGGACGTGCCGCGCCGTGTCGCCATGCTGTCCGTGCACACCTCCCCGCTGGACCAGCCGGGGACCGGCGACGCCGGGGGCATGAACGTCTACGTGGTCGAGCTGGCCAAGCGGCTGGCGGCGTCCGGCACCGAGGTCGAGATCTTCACCAGGGCCACCCGCGGCGGGCTGCCCCCGGTCGTCGACCTGGCCGACGGCGTGCGGGTGCGCAACGTGGTCGCCGGGCCGTTCGAGGGGCTGTCCAAGGAGGACCTGCCGGCCCAGCTGTGCGCGGTCACCCGCGGCGTGGCCCGGGTCGAGGCGCTGCACGACCCCGGCTACTTCGACCTGGTGCACTCGCACTACTGGCTGTCCGGGCAGGTCGGCACGCTGGTCGCCGAGCGCTGGGGCGTGCCGCTCGTGCACTCCATGCACACCATGGCCAAGGTCAAGAACGCCGCGCTGGCGGACGGCGACACCCCGGAGCCGTCGGCCCGGCTGATCGGCGAGGAGCAGGTCGTCGAGCTGGCCGACGCGCACATCGCGAACGCCGACCACGAGGCCGACGCGCTGGTCCGGCTGTACGGCGCCGACCCGGACAAGGTGTTCGTGGTCAGCCCGGGCGTGGACCTGGACGTGTTCCGGCAGGGCGACCGGGCCGCCGCCCGGGCCCGGCTCGGGCTGCCCGCGGACGCCGTCGTGCTGCTGTTCGTCGGCCGGATCCAGCCGCTCAAGGCCCCCGACGTGCTGCTGCGCGCGGCCGCCCGGATGGTCGCGGCCGACCCGGCGCTGCGCGGCCGGCTGGTGGTCGCCGTGGTCGGCGGGCCGTCCGGCAGCGGCCTGGAGCACCCCACCCACCTGGACGACCTGGCCCGCGACCTCGGCATCCGCGACCTGGTGCGGTTCGCGCCGCCGGTCCCGCAGGCCGAGCTGGGCGACTGGTACCGCGCGGCCACGCTGACCGTCGTCCCGTCGTACAACGAGTCGTTCGGGCTGGTCGCCGTGGAGTCCCAGGCCTGCGGCACCCCGGTGGTCGCCGCGGCGGTGGGCGGGCTGCGGACGGCGGTGGCCGACGGGCGCTCCGGCGTCCTCGTCGACGGGCACGACCCGCGGCAGTGGGCCCGGGTGATCGCCGGGCTGGTCGGCGACCCCCGGCGGCTGGCCGCGCTGGGCGACGGCGCCCGCCGGCACGCCACGGCGTTCAGCTGGTCGGCGACCGCCGCCGCCATGACCGGGGTCTACCGCGAGGCGCTGGCCGCGCAGCGGGCCCGTCGGGAGCCGTGGGCAGCCGCCCGGTGAGTGGCGCGGGCGGCCTGGACGCGCTGATCGAGGAGGCGCTGACCCAGGCCGAGGTGCCGTACGAGCACCCGCGCGAGGGCGCCTTCCTGGTCACCCTGGCCGGCACCCACAAGCTGGCCACCCACGCGTGGCTGGTGCTGGCCCCGCAGAGCCTTCTCGTCGAGGCGTTCGTGATCCGCCAGCCGGACGAGAACCACGCGGCCTTCTACCGCACCCTGCTGGAGCGCAACACCCGCACCTACGGGGTGCACTTCGCCGTGGACCGGGTCGGCGACGTGTACCTGGTCGGGCGGGTGCCGCTCGCCGCGGTCACCGCCGACGAGATCGACCGGCTGCTCGGCTGCGTGCTCACCTACGCCGACGAGAGCTTCGACCAGCTGCTGGAGATCGGCTTCGCCGGCTCGATCCGCCGGGAGTGGGAGTGGCGGCAGCGCCGCGGCGAGCCGCTGACCAACCTGCAGGCGTTCGCCCGGTTCGCCCACCCGGACCGCGACGGCTGAGCCAGCGCTGGCCACAGGGGGCACAGCCCGCAGGATCCCCAATGTGGAGCCTGAAATGGCCCCAGACTGATGCCTGGGCGGAGCAGCCATCCCCGGTCCCTGCCGCGTCAGGGTCATCCCGCGCGGGTGATTCCGGCCTCGTGGGGGCGGGTCTAGCCTCCGAGGCATGACTGCTGACCTGCCGCAGGACCAGACCGAGCTCGACCGGCTGCGGGCGGAGAACGAGGCGCTGAAGCAGCAGCTGGCCACCACGGGAGCCCCCCCGGCCAGCCGGCACCGGGTGCGCGCCGTGATCGCCGCCGTCCTGGCGTTCCTCACCGGGCTGCTGATGATCACCGCGGTGGTCTCGGTGTGGACGACGCGTACCGCGCTGAACACCGACAAGTTCGTGGCCAGGGTCGGGCCGGTCATCGAGCAGCCGGCGGTGCAGGACGCCGTCGCCACCGAGGTCAGCACCCAGCTGGCGGGCTACCTGCAGCCGAAGGTCGCCGCGGCGCTGCCGGACAACCTGCAGTTCCTCGCCGCGCCGATCTCCTCCGGCCTGCAGACGGTGATCGACAAGCAGGTCCGCAAGGTTATCGGCTCGCAGGCCTTCATCAAGGTCTGGGACCAGGCGCTCACGCTGTCCCACCAGGAGGTCGTGTCCGTCCTCAAGGGGGACAACCAGGCGGTCGCGGTGGTCAACGGGAAGGTCGTCATCGACCTGATCCCGGTGGTCAACGAGGTGCTGCAGAACATGAGCGCCCAGCTGCCGACCATCTTCGGGCAGACCATCTCCCTGCAGCTGCCGGCGAACGCCAGCCTGGACCGGATCCGGTCCGCCGTCTCGACCTACCTCGGCGTCGACCTGCCGCCGGACTTCGCCCAGATCCCGATCGCCAACGAGTCCGACCTCACCGCCGCCCAGGGCGGCGTGAAGATCGTCAACACGTCGACCGTGCTCGTCGTGCTGCTCGCCCTGCTGGCCCTCGTCCTGGCGCTGGTGATCACCCCGGGCCGTCGGCGGACGCTGCTGCAGATCGGGCTGTGGACCACCGGCTTCACCGCGCTGGTCTTCTTCGTGGTCCGCGGGGTGATGCGCAACGCGGTGGCGGGCATCACCCCCGCGTACCTCGCCGACGCGTCGACCGTGGCGCTGAAGACGCTGTTCACCTCGCTGCGCGAGTTCGCCCTGATCCTGTTCTGGGCCGGGCTGGTGCTGGCCGTGGTCATGTACCTCATCGGCCCCGGACGCTTCCCGGCGTGGCTGCGCGCCAGCGTGGCCCGCTGGACCCGCACCGCTGCGGCGAAGGTGCGCGAGACGTCGCAGGACGAGGGCCTCTCGACCTGGGTCGCGCAGTACCTCGACCCGCTGCGCGTCGGCGGGGCCGTGCTGGCCGCCCTCATCCTGCTGATCTGGCCCAGCTGGGTCGCGCTGCTCGTCATCGGCATCCTGCTGGTGCTCTTCGAGGTCGGGGTGACCCTGGCCGCCCGTCCCACCGGCGGCCACCAGCCCGCTCAGTAGGCTGGAGCGCATGAGCGCGCCGTACACCCTCGTCCTGCTCCGCCACGGTGAGAGCGACTGGAACGCGAAGAACCAGTTCACCGGCTGGGTCGACGTCCCGCTGTCGGAGAAGGGGACGGCGGAGGCGGTGCGCGGCGGCGCCCTGCTGGCCGAGCGCGGGCTGCTGCCGGACGTCGTCCACACCTCGGTGCTGCGCCGGGCGATCACCACGGCGAACCTGGCGCTGGACGCGTGCGAGCGGCACTGGGTCCCGGTGCGGCGGCACTGGCGGCTGAACGAGCGGCACTACGGCGCGCTGCAGGGCAAGAACAAGAAGCAGACCCTCGAGCAGTTCGGCGAGGAGCAGTTCATGCTCTGGCGCCGCTCCTACGACACCCCGCCGCCGCCCCTCGCGGACGACGACGAGTGGAGCCAGGCCGGCGACCCCCGGTACGCCGACCTGCCGCCCGAGCTGATGCCGCGCACCGAGTGCCTGCAGGACGTCGTCCGCCGGATGCTGCCGTACTGGTACGACGCGATCGTGCCGGACCTGCGCACCGGGCGCACCGTGGCCGTGGTCGCGCACGGCAACTCGCTGCGCGCGCTGGTCAAGCACCTGGACGGCATCTCCGACGAGGCCATCGCCGGGCTGAACATCCCCACCGGGATCCCGCTGCTGTACGCCCTGGACGCGCAGCTGCGCCCGACCGTGGCCGGCGGCGAGTACCTCGACGCCGACGCGGCCGCCGCCGCCATCCAGGCGGTGGCCAACCAGGGCCGCTGACGACTTGTCAGGGTGTCGACGAGCTCTACGTCGTCCTCACCCTGACAGGTCTCAGGCGTCGGCGCGCTCGCCGATCACCAGGTAGATGGTCCGGCGGGCGATGCTGACCGCGTGGTCGGCGAACCGCTCGTAGTACCGGTTGAGCAAGGTGATGTCGACGGCCTCGCCGGTCGGCGTGGAGTCCGGCTGGCTGAGCAGGATGTCCAGCACCTCCCGGTGCAGGGCGTCCATGCGGTCGTCGTCCGACTCGATCTCGCGGGCCAGGTCGAGGTCCTTGGAGGCGATGACGTCGCCCATCTTGGCCGCCATCCGGTCCGCGACCGCGGCCATCTCGGTGAACTGCGGGCGCAGCGCCTCGGGGACGGCGCAGTCCGGGTAGCGCATCCGGGCCGACTTGGCGACGTGCTGGGCGAGGTCACCCATCCGCTCCAGGGTGCTGCTCATCCGCATGGCGCTGAGCACGATCCGCAGGTCGGTGGCGACCGGCTGCTGCAGGGCGATCAGCTCGGTCGTCTGCAGCTCGAGCTCCTGGAAGGCGGCGTCGACCTGGTCGTCCGCGGCGATCACCGACTCGGCCCGCTCGCGGTCGGCCTCGAGCAGCGCGACCGACGCGCGCTGCATCATCGAGCCGACCAGCCGGCTCATCGTGACCAGCTCGTCGGTCACCGCGTCGAGCGACTCGTGGTAGGCGTCGCGCATGGTTCCTCGTCTCAGATCTGTCCGGACCGGTCCGGACAACCAAGGTCAGGGTACGACCGTGCCCGCCGGGGCCCGAACGAGGTGGGTGAACGGGCCCCAGGGGCCAGGTGAACAGTTGGCGACGGCTGACCGGCGGCGGCGCCGCCGCGGGCGTCGCCGGGGTCGCGGCTCTCCTACCATCGAGGCGTGGACCTGACCTCGTCGCTGACTGCGGGCGCCCTCGGCCTGGCCGTGGGTGCCGGCGCGGCGACGGCGTGGCTGCGCTCCCGGCCCGGCGTCGAGTCCGCGGCGGCCGAGGACGCCGGGCGTGCACAGGACCGGCTCCCGGACGGTGCTACCGCGGTGCTGTCGATCCTGCCCGGTGGTGCCGCGGTCGTGGACCGGCTGGGCCGGGCCGTGTGGGCCACGCCGCCGGCGTACAGCTGGGGGCTGGTGCGCGACGGCCGGGTGGTCCACCCGGCGGTCCTGGAGTCCATCCGCGCGGTGCACGCCGACGGCGGCAGCAGCTCGCTCGAGGTGGAGCTGCGCCGGCGGCGGGGGACCCGCGGCCTGCCGGTCGCCGTCCACGTCGCCCCGCTCACCGCGCAGCTGGCCGTGGTGCTGGCCGAGGACCGCTCCGACGCGCGCCGGGTCGACGACGTCCGACGGGACTTCGTGGCGAACGTGTCGCACGAGCTGAAGACCCCGGTGGGGGCGCTGTCGCTGCTGGCCGAGGCCGTCGAGGGGGCCAGCGACGACCCCGAGGCGGTCAAGCGGTTCTCCGGCCGGATGCAGCACGAGGCCACCCGGCTGTCCAGCCTGGTCAACGAGCTCATCGACCTGTCCCGGCTGCAGGGCGACGACCCGATGCGGCACGCCACGGTCGTGCAGCTGGACGACGTCGTGGCCGACGCCGTGGACCGGGTCCGCACCATGGCCACCGCCAAGGCGATCGACCTGCGGGTCGCGGGGGAGCGGCACCGGGTCGTCTACGGCGACCGGGAGCAGCTCACCATGGCGGTGCGCAACCTGCTGCTCAACGCGGTGAACTACAGCCCCGGCCGCACCCACGTGGTCGTCGCCGTCCAGGGGGCCGGGGACACCGTCGAGGTGAGCGTGACCGACCAGGGCATCGGGATCCCGGCCCGGGACCTCGAGCGGATCTTCGAGCGGTTCTACCGGGTCGACCCGGCGCGGTCCCGGGCCACCGGGGGCACCGGCCTCGGGCTGTCCATCGTCAAGCACGTCTGCGCCAACCACGGCGGCGAGGTCGCGGTGTGGAGCGTCGAGGGCTCCGGCTCGACGTTCACCCTGCGGCTGCCGGCGCACACCGAGCCGGTCGACCAGCCGGTCGAGGCTCCGGCCGAGCCCATTGCCCTGCGGAAGGTGGTCCCGTGACCCGCGTGCTCGTCGTCGAGGACGAGGAGAGCTTCTCCGACGCGTTGGCGTACATGCTGCGCAAGGAGGGGTTCGAGGTGGCGGTCGCCGACACCGGACCCGATGCGCTCGAGCAGTTCGACCGGTCCGGGGCCGACCTCGTGCTGCTCGACCTGATGCTGCCCGGGCTGCCCGGCACCGAGGTCTGCCGCGCGCTGCGGCAGCGGTCCAACGTCCCGGTGATCATGGTCACCGCCAAGGACAGCGAGATCGACAAGGTGGTGGGCCTCGAGCTCGGCGCCGACGACTACGTGACCAAGCCGTTCTCCTCCCGGGAGCTGGTGGCCCGCATCCGCGCGGTGCTGCGCCGCGGCGGCGACACCGACGAGCTGCTGCCCGCGGTGATCGAGGCCGGCCCGGTGCGCATCGACGTGGAGCGGCACGTGGTGTCGGTCAACGGCGCCCTCGTGCCGATGCCGCTGAAGGAGTTCGACCTGCTCGAGCTGCTCGTGCGCAACGCCGGCCGGGTGCTCACCCGGATGCAGCTGATCGACCGGGTGTGGGGCTCGGACTACGTCGGCGACACCAAGACCCTCGACGTCCACGTGAAGCGGCTGCGGGCCAAGTTCGAGCCGGACCCGGCCACCCCGGTGCACCTGGTGACCGTGCGCGGCCTCGGCTACAAGTTCGAGGCCTGACCGGTCAGTCGCCGGCGGCGAGGTTGGCCGGGTCGACGACCAGGGTGCTCAGCTGCAGCACGCCGGCGTTGCGGAAGGTGTAGCGCACCAGCACCTGCTGGCCGGGCGTCCTCGACAGCGAGGTCAGGCTGGCGATGTTCGTGTAGGGGTCGCCGAACCCGTTGGCCACCAGCGGGTCCAGGGTGAGCGAGCCGCCCGGGATGGTGATCGGCGAGCCGCCCTCGACCTCGACGCCGGTGAGCTCGTCCGGGGTGGAGCCGGTGTTGACGAACACCGACAGCAGCTGGCCGGCGGTCGCGCCGGTCGGGTCGGTGACCACCACCGAGTTGAGCACCTTGACCGCGCCGATCTGGCCGACCGCGCCGATGCTCGGCGCGAACGGCTTCTGGCTCTGGTCGTTGAACCCCGCCGCGCACCCGGTCGTCGTGACGGCGACCAGCAGCACGAGCGCCCCGATCAGGGTGCCGCGACGGCGGGCAACGGGCGAAGCACCGGTCACGCTGGCACGCTCCTCGACGACGGACTCGGGCGGTGGGTCCGCACAGCCTACCGACGTCCGGTCAGGCCAGGCCGGTACCCCGGCCGATGAGCAGCGCGACCACGGTGAACGCCGCCGCGGTGGTCAGCGCGAACGGAGCCCGGGACGCCGGCGGCCAGCGCACCGCGAACGCCGCCGTGAGCAGCCCCGCGGTCGCGGCCAGCAGGACCAGCCCGAGCCCGCCCACCGGGCCGGGCGGGGCCACCGCGAGCAGCACGGCCGCGACGCCGAGCAGGACGCCGGCGAGCGCGCGGCTGCGCCCGGCACCCAGCCGCTGCGGCAGGCCGAGCACGCCCGCCGCGCGGTCGTCGTCCAGGTCCGGCAGCGCGTTCGCCAGGTGCGCGACCACCCCGAGCAGCGCCCCCGCGGCGGTGGCCCACCAGGGCGGCCACGGATGGCCGGGCAGGGACAAGGTGACCACCGAGGGCAGCAGCCCGAAGCTCAGCGCGAACGGCAGGAACGACCAGCGGGTCCGTTTGACCCCCAGGTCGTAGGCCAGCCCGCCGGCGACCGCGACCAGGTGGGTCAGCCCGGACCGCCAGCCGTTGGCCAGCGACAGCGGCACGCAGGCGGCCAGCGCCACCGTCGCGGCCACCCGGGCGGCCCGCACCGGGACCGCCCCGGTGGCCAGCGGCTTGTCGGTGCGGCCGGCGGCGACGTCGCGCTCGCGGTCCACCAGGTCGTTGGTCCAGCCGATGGCCAGCTGCCCGCTGAGCAGCGCCGCCCCCAGCAGCACCGAGCCGGCGGCCCCGCGGCCGGCCTGCAGGGCCAGGGCCGTGCCGATGCCGGTGACCGCGAACGACGGGCCCGCGTGCGCCGCCTTGAGCAGCGCCACCAGGGTCAGGCCCTGACGCCCGGCGCGCCGGGCTGGTCCAGCCCGGCGAGCGCGCCCTCCAGCCGCAGGCTCGGCGTCAGGTCGCGGGCGACGTCGCCGACGACGCCGTCGGTGTGGACGAGCACCGCGGTCACCCCCACCGCGTCGAAGCTGCCGGCCAGCGTCTGGCCGGCGTCCACGGCGACCAGAGCGGTGCCCTCCAGGGTGTCGGTGTTGAAGGCGGCCAGCCGGTCGGTCTGGCCGGCCGAGCCCACCAGCACCAGCCGCAGGCTGGCCGCGGTGGCCTGCTTGAGCAGCTCGAACAGGATCGGGGCGCAGTCGCTGCAGCTGTCCGGGACCAGGGCCAGCACGGCCGGGCGCATGGCCCGGTTGTCGATCTGCTGGCCGTTGATGGTCACCGTGCCGGCGGGCAGCAGCCCGCCGACCTGGCCGGGGACGGCGGCCGGCGCGGTGGCCAGCGGCGTGGAGAACCCGGCGACCGGGCCGCCGCGCGGGGTGAGCGCGGCCAGCCCGCTGCCGACCAGGGCCAGGACCGCCAGCACGACGACGAGCAGCACCGGCGGCGGCAGCCGGCGCAGCAGCGCACTGCGGGGTGCGTCGGGGCGGCCGGCGGCCTTGGCCCGCAGCTCGAGGTAGTAGGCGCGGCGGTCCTCGTCGAGGGCCCGGGCGTCGTCGGGGACCAGCAGCGCCAGCCCCTCGAGCGCGGCGGCGTCGAGGTCGTCGTGGCGCCCCTCCGGATCCGGTGCCGGTCCGGATGCCCCGCTCATCCGGACAGTATGCGCCCCCGCCCCCTTCCCCGGGCGGACGACGATGACCGGGCCACCCCCAGCACGTCCCGGGGACCCTTGTCAAGCCCCTGACCTGCGCAAACGGCCCCTAAGCGCCCTTAAGGGTGTCCTGACCCCGTGTTATCCTGAAGGCCGAGGAAGGGGTACCGCACACATGATCTTTCAGGTCGGCGAAACGGTCGTCTACCCCCATCACGGGGCAGCCCTCATCGAAGCCATCGAGTCTCGGGTCATCAAAGGGGTTGAGAAGACCTACCTGGTCCTCAAGGTCGCCCAAGGTGACCTGACCGTGCGCGTCCCCGCCGACAACGCCGAGTTCGTCGGCGTGCGCGACGTGGTCGGCGCCGAGGGGCTGGAGCGGGTCTTCTCCGTGCTGCGCATGCCGCACACCGAGGAGCCCACCAACTGGTCGCGCCGCTACAAGGCCAACCTTGAGAAGCTCGCCTCCGGCGACGTCATCAAGGTCGCCGAGGTGGTCCGCGACCTGTGGCGCCGCGAGCGCGAGCGCGGGCTGTCGGCCGGCGAGAAGCGGATGCTGGCGAAGGCCCGGCAGATCCTTGTGTCGGAGCTCGCACTTGCCGAGAACACCAACGAGGACAAGGCAGAGGCCATCCTCGACGAGGTCCTGGCGTCCTGAGGGCGGGCGGGCCGCGTCCCGCCCCTCGACCCGGCTCCGGCCGGGCAGAACGCTGGAGGACCCGATGAGTCCCCGACCGGCTCGGGTGCCGAACGTCGTCGTCGAGCTGCTGCGCCTGTGCGTGGTCATCTTCTTCGCGGGCCTCGGCTACGAGGTCGCCCTGCTCGTGCGCAACGAGGCCGGGCAGGGGGCGCTGGGCGTCGACCCGATCTGGCTGGGACTGCTGCTGGGCACCGCGACCGGGTTCGTGCTCGGCGGCATGGTCGGCCGGGTGACCGAGCGGGCCGTCAGCCGCACCGAGCGCAGCCTGCAGGGCGTCTCCGCCGAGCACATCGTGGCCGGCGTCTTCGGCGCGGTGCTCGGCCTGCTGGTCGGTGCCGCGGTGGCCTGGCCGGTGTTCCTCATCGGCGACCGGCTGCTCGCCGTCCCGCTGTTCGCCTTCGTGCTGGTGACCCTCGCGCTGCTCGGCTACCGGGTCGGCACGTCCCGTCGGGACGGCATGCTCGGGCTGTTCGGCCCGACCGCCGGGCTGCCGCCGCGGCAGCCGGTCACCGCGCTGCTGCCGCGCATCGTGGACACCTCGATCGCCATCGACGGCCGGGTCCTGGACGTCGTCAGGGCCGGCTTCCTCGGCGGCCGGATGCTGGTGCCGGCCCCGGTGCTGGCCGAGCTGCAGGGACTGGCCGACGCCGCGGACGACCTGCGCCGCGGCCGGGGCCGGCGCGGGCTGGAGGTGCTCGAGGCGCTGCGCCGCGAGCCCGGCGTGGACGTCGAGGTCATCGACGACGAGGCGCCCGGCGTCCCGGAGGTGGACGCCAAGCTGGTCCGGATGTCCCTCGACCGGGGCGCGGCGCTGCTCACCCTGGACACCAACCTGGCCCGCACCGCCGCGCTGGCCGGCGTCCGGGTGATGAACCTGCACGCGCTGACGCTGGCCGTGCGGCCCCCGGTCGTCGCCGGCGACGAGGTCACCGTGCTGCTCACCAAGGCGGGTCGGGAGCACGGACAGGCCGTCGGCTACCTCGATGACGGCACCATGGTGGTCGTGGAGCGGGCCCGCGACGGCGTGGGCCACGAGGCGGAGGTCCAGGTGACCAGTGTGCTGACGACCGCGAACGGCCGGATGGTGTTCGCCAAGCCGTTGTCGATCGCGGGGACCCGGGTCCACGCGTGACCACGGCGGCCGTCGTCCCGGCCGCGGGACGCGGCGAGCGCCTCGGCCCGGGCACCCCGAAGGCGCTGCGGCTGCTCGGCGGGGTGCCGCTGCTCGTGCACGCCGTCCACGCGCTGTCCGCGGCCCGGTCGGTCGACCTGGTCGTGGTCGCGGCTCCCCCGGACGGCGTCGCCCAGGTGCGCGCCCTGCTCGCCGACCACGAGGTCGGCGCCGAGGTGACCGTGGTGGCCGGCGGGGCCACCCGGCAGGAGTCGGTGCGGCTGGCGCTGGCCGCGCTGCCCGACGACGTCGACGTCGTGCTGGTCCACGACGCGGCCCGCCCGCTGGTGCCGGTGGAGCTGGTCGACCGGGTCGCCGCGGCGGTGCGCGACGGCGCGGACGCCGTCGTCCCCGGGCTGCCGGTGGCCGACACGGTCAAGCGGGTGGACCCCACCGGGCGGGTCGAGGAGACCCTCGACCGCTCGGCGCTGCGGGCGATCCAGACCCCGCAGGGGTTCCGGCGGCCGGTGCTCGCGGCCGCGCACGCCAGCGCGGACGGGGCTGCCGACGGCGCGGTGTCCGACGTGACCGACGATGCTGGCCTGGTGGAGCGCGCAGGTGGCACCGTGGTGGTCGTGCCCGGCGACGAGGAGGCCTTCAAGGTGACCCGACCGCTCGACCTGCTGCTGGCCGAGGCGCTGCTGGCCCGGCGCCGGGCGCTGCGGTCCCAGCCGTGAGGGTGGGCCTCGGCGTCGACGTCCACCCGCTGGAGGCCGGCCGGCCGATGTGGCTGGCCGGGCTGCTGTGGCCGGACGAGCCGGCCGGCTGCGCCGGGCACTCCGACGGCGACGTCGCGGCGCACGCGCTGTGCGACGCGGTGCTGTCGGCCGCGGGGCTGGGCGACCTGGGGGCCTGGTTCGGCACCGACCGGCCGGAGTGGGCCGGCGCCTCGGGGGCGGCGCTGCTCGGCGGAGACCGCCCGGATCCTGGCCGACGCCGGCTGGGAGGTCGGCAACGCCGCCGTGTCGGTGATCGGCAACCGGCCCAAGCTGGCCGGGCGCCGCGTCGAGGCGGAGCGGGCGCTGTCGGCGGCGCTGGGCGGCGCCCCCGTGTCGGTGGCCGCCACCACGACGGACGGCCTCGGCCTCACCGGGCGCGGCGAGGGGCTGGCCGCCTTCGCCACCGCGTTGGTGGTCCCGCGCAGCTGACCCCGTGTGGGCGGGGAAGTTGCCCTCTGCTTAGGGTCGAGCCATGTCCGTGACTCTCCCTGACGCCGCCAAGGCCGTCCTTGACGCGCCGGAGTTCGCCACCATCGCCACCGTCGAGCCCACCGGCCAGCCGCACCTGTCCGTCGTGTGGGTGGCCCGCGACGGTGACGACGTGCTGGTCTCGACGGTGAGGGGCCGCCGCAAGCACCGCAACCTCGAGCGGGACCCCCGCGCCACCGTGCTCGCCTACCTCAAGGACGACCCGTACCGCTACGTCGAGGTGCGCGGCACCGCGACGATGGTCGACGCGGGCGGACCCGAGCTGATCGAGGCGCTGTCCCAGAAGTACCGCGGTCTGCCGTACACGGCGGACGAGGGCACCGGCAACGTCCGCGTCGTCGTCCGGATCACTCCGGAGAAGGTCGTCGTCCGCGGCGGCTGATCCGCCCCCGTACCCTGGGACGGTGACGCTGCGCCTCCACGACACCGCGACCCGATCGGTCCGGGACTTCGTCCCGCTCGTTCCCGGGACGGCGTCGGTCTACCTGTGCGGGGCCACCGTGCAGGCGCCGCCGCACATCGGGCACATCCGCTCCGGGGTGGCCTTCGACGTGCTGTCGCGGTGGCTGACGTTCCGCGGCTACGCGGTCACCTTCATCCGCAACGTCACCGACATCGACGACAAGATCATCGCGAACGCGGCGGCCGAGGGCGTCCCCTACTGGGTGGTCGCCGCCCGCAACGAGCAGGCGTTCACCTGGGCGTACGACGTCCTGGGCTGCCAGCGGCCGACGTACGAGCCGCGGGCCACCGGGCACGTGCCGGAGATGGTCGTGCTCATGCAGCGGCTGATCGACGCCGGCCACGCCTACGCCGCCGAGGGCGACGTGTACTTCGACGTCCGGTCCTGGCCGTCGTACGGCGAGCTGTCCGGGCAGCGCATCGACGAGATGCTGCCGGCCCCCGACAGCGACTCGACGGCCAAGCGCGACCCGCGCGACTTCGCGCTGTGGAAGGGCGCCAAGCCGGGCGAGCCGCAGTGGGACACCCCGTGGGGGGCCGGGCGGCCGGGCTGGCACCTGGAGTGCTCGGCCATGGCGCACAAGTACTGCGGCGCCGAGTTCGACATCCACGGCGGCGGGCTCGACCTGGTCTTCCCGCACCACGAGAACGAGATCGCGCAGTCCCGCGCGGTGGGGGACGGGTTCGCCCGGTACTGGCTGCACAACGCCTGGGTGACGACGTCCGGGGAGAAGATGAGCAAGTCGCTGGGCAACTCGCTGCTGGTCAGCGAGGTGGTCAAGCGGGTCCGCCCGATCGAGCTGCGCTACTACCTGGCCGGGTCGCACTACCGCTCGCACCAGGAGTACTCCGAGGAGGCGCTCGCCGACGCCGCGGCCGGCTTCCGCCGGATCGAGGGGTTCGTGCACCGCGCCACCGAGGTCACCGGCGGGGTCGAGCCGACCCTGCTGTGCGCCGACTTCGAGCTGGCCATGGACGACGACCTGTCGGTGCCCGCGGCGCTCGCCGCGCTGCACGAGGTGGTGCGCGAGGGCAACAAGCTGCTGGCGGACGGCGACTCGCCCGCGCTGCGCGGCACCCTCGGGTCGGTGCGCGCGATGCTCCGTGTCCTCGGTCTCGACCCGCTCGACTCGGGCTGGGGCGGCACCGCCGACACCGGCGGGCTGCGCGACGTCGTGGACGCGCTCGTGGGGGTGGCCCTGGAGCAGCGGACGCAGGCCCGCGCCCGCCAGGACTTCGCAGCCGCCGACGCGGTTCGCGACTCGCTGCGCGCGGCCGGGGTCCTCGTCGAGGACACCCCGCAGGGCCCGCGCTGGACCCTCGAAGGCGAGGCCTGATGGCCGGCAACTCCCAGCGGCAGGGTGCCAAGCGCACCCCCGGGACGAAGAAGGGCGCGACCGTCGGCAGCGGCGGCCAGAAGTCCAAGGGGCTGCGCGGCCGCGGTCCCACGCCGAAGGCCACCGAGCGCACCAAGCACGTCGCCGCGAAGCGGTCCGCGACGGCCGCCCGCCGCGGCGGTCCGGCGCCGGTCCAGGGCGGCCGGCCGGGCGGTGGTCGTCCCGGGGGCCGGCCGACGGCGCGCGAGGGCAACGAGGTCGTGGCCGGCCGCAACTCCGTGGTCGAGGCGCTGCGGGCCCACATCCCGGCCACCGCGCTGCACGTGGCCGACCGCATCGACGCCGACGACCGGGTCAAGGAGGCCGTCCAGCTGGCCAACGCGGCCCGGCTGCCGATCCTCGAGGTGCCGCGCGGCGAGCTGGACCGGATGGCCGCCGGCGCGGTGCACCAGGGGATCACCCTGACCGTGCCGCCCTACCACTACGCCCACCCCGACGACCTGCCGCACCGGGCCGAGGAGACGGGCACCCCGCCGCTCATCGTGGCCCTGGACGGCGTCACCGACCCCCGCAACCTCGGCGCCGTGGTGCGCTCGGCCGCCGCGTTCGGTGCGCACGGCGTCGTCGTGCCGGAGCGCCGGGCGGCCGGCATGACGGCGTCCGCCTGGAAGTCGTCGGCCGGTGCGGCCGCGCGGATCCCGGTGGCCCGGGCCACCAACCTGACCCGTCAGCTGGAGAGGTACCGCGAGGCCGGCCTGGTCGTGGTCGGCCTGGACGCCGACGGCACCGTGGACGCCGCCGACCTCGAGGTGGCCACCGACCCGCTGGTGGTCGTGGTCGGCGCCGAGGGCGCCGGGCTGTCCCGGCTGGTGGTGCGCGCCTGCGACCTGCTGGTGCGCATCCCGATGGCCAGGGGCAACGAGTCGCTCAACGCGGGGGTCGCGGCCGGCATCGTGCTCTACGAGGTGGCCCGGCACCGCAGCTGACCCCAATGATCACCGTTGGCGGTCAGGAAGCGCCCGGAAACGGCGTGATCTGACCGCCGACGGTGATCATGGTGGCGATGGTCATGCGGAGGGGGGGTCGTCGGTGGGGGTGAAGGTCAGCCGCAGCGAGGCGGTGTCGTCGGACGACGTGCCGATCCGGGTGCCGAGCACCGCCTGCTCGTCCGGCTTGCGGGTCAGCACGTCGACCACGTAGCTCTCCACGGCCGCGAGGATCCCCACGTCGTGCCCGGCCTGCTCGGACAGGAACCAGCGGTGCTCGAGCACCTCGTGGAACACCTCGGCCGGCTCCAGCTTGCCGCGCAGCCCCCGGGGCACCGCCTCGACGACCGGCTCGAACACCTCGGTGAGCCAGCGGTGCGCGACGATCTCCTCGGACTCCTCGCCCAGGCCGGCCCGGTAGGTGTCCAGGTCGTTGAGCAGCCGCCGGGCCTGGTTCTCCTGGACGTCGAGCCCGGTCAGCCGCAGCAGCCGACGGCTGTGGTGGCCGGCGTCCACCACCTTGGGCTGCACCGTGAACCGCGGCCCGTCCGACTCGGTGGACACCTGCAGCTCGGCGACGTCGAAGCCCAGCTCGTTCAGCCGCCGGATGTGCGAGTCGACCCGGTGCCGCTCGGCCGGCAGGACGGTCAGCGGGCTGGTGAGCTCGTTCCACAGGCCGACGTAGCGCTGCGAGACGGCGTCCGCGGTGTGCATCGGGTCGATCGTCTCGTGCAGCATCCCGCCGGCCTGCAGGTCGAGCAGCTCGCCGTAGATGTTGACCCGGGCCACCTCGAGGTCGTTGCCCCGCTGCCCGTCGGACAGCGTCGGGTGCATCTCGCCGGTCTCGGCGTCCACGAGGTACGCCGCGAACGCGCCGGCGTCCCGGCGGAACAGGGTGTTGGACAGCGAGCAGTCGTTCCAGGAGAACCCGGCCAGGTGCAGCCGGACGATGAGCAGGGACAGCGCGTCCAGCAGCCGGTTGGCCGTGTCCGGGCGCAGGGTCGTGGAGAACAGCGCGCGGTAGGGCAGCGAGAACTCCAGGTGCCGGGTGATCAGCGCCGGCTCGATCGGCTGCCCGTCGCCGGTGAGCCGGCCGGTGACCACTCCGACGGCCTGCACGCTGGGCGCGCCCACCCGCTCGAGGGCGCGCAGCAGCCGGTACTCGTTGCGGGCCGCCCGCTCGGCCACCTCCTTGATCGCGTACACCCGGTGGCCGAGCCGCACGAACCGGACGACGTGGCGCGAGATGCCCCGCGGGAGGGCGACCAGCTGGTCGGCCGGCCACTCCTCCAGCGGGTCGTGCCACGGCAGGAACAGGATGTCCGGGTCGTCGGGCGCCGCGGTGAAGACCAGGCCCATGGGCGAACGCCCTCCGGCCGCGGCCCCCTAGTTCAGCGCCAGGCCATCGGCGGTGGAGAACACGTGCGCGTGGTTCTCCGCGACGCGCACGTGGATGGTGTCGCCCTTGGCCGGGGGCTTGCGCCCGTCGGTGCGGACGATGACCTCCTTCTTGCCCCGCTCGAGCAGGTCGATCTCCCCGTAGACGTACGCGTCGGCGCCGAGCACCTCGACGAGCACCACCTCCACCGGGGCGCCGCTGGCGTCCTCGGTGGTCCGCAGGTCCTCGGGGCGGAAGCCGAGGGTCACGGTCTTCAGGCCCTGCGCCGCGGCCTTGTCCATGACCTCGCGCGGCAGCGGCTCGACGTACCGCGGCATCTGGACGCCGCCCTCGACCAGGGGTGCCTCGATCAGGTTCATGGCGGGGGAGCCGATGAAGCCCGCGACGAAGACGTTGGCCGGCGTGTTGTACAGGTCGGTCGGGGTGCCGACCTGCTGCAGGATGCCGTCCTTGAGCACGGCCACCCGGTCGCCCATCGTCATGGCCTCGGTCTGGTCGTGCGTCACGTAGACCGTGGTGACGCCGAGGCGGCGCTGCAGCGACGCGATCTGGGTGCGGGTCTGGACCCGGAGCTTGGCGTCGAGGTTGGACAGCGGCTCGTCCATGAGGAACACCTGTGGCTCCCGGACGATGGCCCGACCCATGGCCACCCGCTGCCGCTGGCCGCCGGACAGCGCCTTGGGCTTGCGCTCGAGGTACTGCTCGAGGTCGAGCAGCTTCGCGGCCTCACCGACCCGACGCTTGATGTCGTCCTTCGACACCCCCGCGATCTTCAGGGCGAAGCCCATGTTCTCGGCCACCGACATGTGCGGGTAGAGCGCGTAGTTCTGGAACACCATGGCGATGTCGCGGTCCTTGGGCGGCAGTTCCGTCACGTCCCTGTCGCCGATGCGGATGGAGCCCTCATTGACGTCCTCGAGCCCCGCGAGCATGCGCAGCGAGGTGGACTTCCCGCAGCCGGACGGGCCGACGAGGACGAGGAACTCGCCGTCCCCGATCTCGAGGTCGAGCTTGTCGACGGCCGGGGTGGTGGCCCCGGGATAGATCCGGGTGGCCTTGTCGAAGGTGACCGTAGCCATGAAAGAACCCTTCCTTCCACCGGCAGGAACGTGCCGGACGATCCGTTGTGGAGGGACTGCTGCGTGCACCCTAGCCCCGGGCGCCACCCCCGGCGCGGGGAAGCGCAGGTTTGCCCGCTCAGGGCGCGGGGGCGATGGTGTAGGTGAGGCGGCTGGCGAACGTCACGGCGGTGTCGTCCAGGGCCGCCTGCGGGTCGGTTCCGGTCACCAGGCAGGCCTTCAGCGCGTCGCCCAGCGGGTACACCAGGTAGTTCGCGCTCTGTACCGGGGGCAGCGCCTGGGCGGTGGGCAGGATCTTGGCGTAGGTCGACAGGAACGGGTCGTCGGTGACCAGCGGCTGGGACAGCACCGACGTGAGCGAGGGGAGCAGGCCGGCCTGGCTGGTGAGGGTCGCCTGTGCGGCCGCGCTGGTGAGGTAGCCGGTCAGCAGGGAGGCCGCGCTGGCCGCCGTCGTCCCGGCGTAGACCGCGACGGCGTCCCCGCCGATCGGGGCGACGCTCTGCCCGGTCGAGCCGGGGGGCAGCGGGACGGCCACGACGCTGCCGGGCGGCCGGCCCCGGGTGAGCAGCGGCAGGGCCGACAGCGAGTCGACGGTCATGGCCAGGGCCCCGTCGCTGAACGCGGACCGGACGGCGGTGGCCCGGAACGGGTCCACCGTGGTGACCTGGGCGTGCATCTGGCTGGCCGGCGGCGCGGGGATGCCGACCCGCAGGGTCAGTCCGGCGACCGCGGCCGGCTGGGAGATCAGCACCTGCTTGGTCGACGGGTTCAGCAGCTGGCCGCCGGCGCTGTAGATGAACGGCAGCAGGTGGTAGCCGTCGAAGGAGGTGTCGAAGGCGCGGATGCCGTACGCGGTCAGCGGGCCGGCCGCGGCGACGACGTCCGCCCAGCTCCTCGGCACCGGCAGCCTGGCCCTGGCCAGCAGGGTCGTGTCGACGACCAGGGCCAGGGTGTCCGTCGTCTGCGGCACCGAGTAGAGCCGGCCGTCGAAGGTGGCCGCCGCCTGGGCCGCCGGCACGAGGTCGTCCTGGACGTCGGCGGGCAGCAGGTCGTCCAGCGCTAGCAGGTAGCCCTGGCCGGCGAACTCGGAGGTCCACTCGGTGGGCAGCCGCAGCACGTCGGGGACGCCGCTCGCGGACTTGGCCGCGGTGTTGAACCGGTCGCGCAGCACCTGGGCGTCCATCGGCTCGTAGCGCACGGTGATCTGCGGGTGCGCGACCTCGAAGTGGTCCAGCAGGGTGCGCATCGCCGCCTCGGTGGCGCTGGAGTCGGGGGCGTCCCACACCACCAGCTGCTGCACGGCCGGGGACGCCGTCGTGGCGGACGGCCCCGGCGCGGCTGAGGGGGCCGAGCAGGCGGCGGTCAGCACGGCGGCGACCGCGGCCAGCGTGACGGCCCGGAGGCTGCCAGCCGGCCCTGCTCCCCGCCTGCCCACCGGCCCACGCTAACAACGATCAGCCGCACCGATCGGCCTCGGGGGTTGCGCGGGGTTCTACAGTGGCCCGCATGCAGGTCCGTCTCGCCGACATCGCCGCCCACGCCGGGGTGAGCGAGGCCACGGTGAGCCGCGTGCTCAACGGGAAGCCGGGGGTCACCGCGGACAAGCGGCAGCTGGTGCTCACCGCCCTCGACGTGCTCGGCTACGAGCGGCCGTCCCGGCTGCGCCGGCGCAGCGCCGGCCTGGTCGGCCTGATCGTGCCCGAGCTCACCAACCCGATCTTCCCCGCGTTCGCGCAGGTCATCGAGGCCGAGCTCGCGCAGCGCGGCTACACACCGGTGCTGTGCACCGAGGCGCCGGGCGGCGCCACCGAGGACGACTTCATCGAGCAGCTGCTCGAGCGGGGGGTCTCCGGGATGGTCTTCGTCTCGGGGCTGCACGCGGACACGGCGGCCGACCACGAGCGGTACCGCCGGCTGATCGAGCGGCGGCTGCCCGTGGTGTTCATCAACGGGCACGTGCCCGACCTGGAGGCGCCGTTCATCTCCGACGACGACGTCGCGGCCATGGAGCTCGCAGTGGGGCACCTGGTGTCGCTGGGGCACCGGGCCATCGGGCTGGCCGTGGGACCCAAGCGGTTCGTCCCGGTGATCCGCAAGGTGGACGGCTTCCGGGCCGCGATGCGGGCCAGGCTGAGCCTGTCCGAGCCGGAGATCGACTGCCTGGTCGAGCACTCGATGTTCTCGGTGGAGGGCGGCCAGGCCGCGGCCGCCCGGCTGCTGGACCGCGAGGCCACCGCGATCGTGTGCGGGTCGGACATGATGGCGCTGGGTGCCGTGCGGGCGGCCCGCCAGCGCGGCCTGGCCGTGCCCGACGACGTGTCGGTGGTCGGCTACGACGACTCCCCGCTCATCGCGTTCACCGACCCGCCGCTGACCACGGTGCGGCAGTCGGTGCCGGCCATGGGCAGCGCCGCCGTCCGGGCGCTGCTCGACGAGATCGGCCACCTGCCCACCCCGCACGCCGAGTACGTGTTCCGCCCCGAGCTGATCGTGCGCGGCTCCACCGGCGCCGCGCCGGACCAGAAGCTGACCATGGTCGGCGACCGGACGGTCGCGGGGCGGGTCTGACCCCGGGGCCTACACTCCCGGCTCGTGCACCGATACGACGAAGACACCGACCGGCTGGCGCAGGCGATCCTGGAGTACGCCCGGCACCGGCTACGGCTGGACCCGGTCCCGCTCGACGGCCCCCGGCCCTACGCCGACCTGTACGCCGAGGTGGGCGAGACGATCACCGCCGAGGGCATCGGCGGGGACCGCGCGCTGCAGCTGTTCGACGACGTGCTGTCCAAGGCCTGCATCTCGGTCGACCATCCGCGCTACCTGTCCTTCATCCCGGCCGCGCCGACCGAGGCCGCGTCCCTGTTCGACCTCGTCGTCGGTGCGTCGTCCATCTACGGCGGCAGCTGGCTGGAGGGCGCCGGGGCGGTCTTCGCCGAGAACCAGGCGCTGGCCTGGCTGGCCGGCCTCGCGGGGTTCCCCGACTCGGCCGGCGGGGTGTTCGTCCAGGGCGGCACGCTGGGCAACCTCTCCGCGCTGGTCGCGGCCCGGCACGCGGCCGCCGCCCGGCGGGACGGCCAGCGCCCGGCCCGGTGGGTGGTGGCGTGCAGCGCCGAGGCGCACTCGTCGGTCGCCGCGGCGGCCCGCGTCATGGACGTCGACGTGCTGCTGGTCCCCGGTGACGAGCGCGGCCGGCTGACCGGGGTCGCGCTGGCCGAGACGCTCGACGCGCACGGCGCCGACGACGTGTTCGCCGTCGTCGCCACCGGCGGGACGACGAACTTCGGCATCGTCGACGACCTGGCCGGGGTCGCGGAGGTGGCCACGGCGAGCGGGATCTGGCTGCACGTGGACGGCGCGTACGGGCTGGCCGCGCTGGCCGCGCCGTCCGCCCGGCCGCTGTTCGCGGGCCTCGAGCGCGCGGACTCGTTCATCGTCGACCCGCACAAGTGGCTGTTCGCGCCGTTCGACGCGTGTGCGCTCGTCTACCGCGAGCCGCAGCTGGCCCGCGCCGCGCACACCCAGACCGCGGGCTACCTCGAGGTGATCAACAAGGCCGAGGACGAGTGGAACCCGTCGGACTACGCGATCCACCTGTCCCGGCGGGCGCGGGGTCTGCCGTTCTGGTTCTCGCTGGCCACGCACGGCAGCGACGCCTACGCGGCCGCGGTCGAGCAGACCCTGGCGGTGGCCCGGGCCGCGGCCGAGGAGGTGCGGGCGCGCGGCTACGTCGAGCTGGTGCGCGAGCCGGACCTGTCCGTGGTGGTGTTCCGGCGGCTGGGCTGGACGGCGCAGCAGTACTACGACTGGTCGGACCGGCTGATGAAGGCGAACTACGCCTTCGTCACGCCGACGACGCACGCGGGGGAGACGGTGACCCGGTTCGCCGTGGTCAACCCGCGGACGTCGGTGAGCGACATCCAGGGCATCCTCGACACGATGGCCTGACCCTCGGCGGTCAGCCTCGCGCCGGGAGCTCGCCGGAGCCGCGCGGCACCAGCCGGGTCGGGACGACGCGGGTCGTGGTCGGGCCGGCGTCGCCGTCGATGCGGGCGAACAGCAGCTGCGCGGCCAGGGTGCCCATGGCCGACGGGTCCTGCGCGACCACGGTCACCGCCGGCTCGAGCAGGTCGGCCAGCGGGAAGTCGTCGAAGCCGACGAGGGCGACCTCGTGCTGCCGGCCGAGCCGGCGCAGCGCCCGGATCGCGCCGATGGTCACCAGGTTCTGCCCGGCGAACAGTGCGGTCGGCGGGTGTCTTCGGCCCATCAGCGCCACCGCCGCGGACTCCGCCTGCTCGATGGTGCGCAGGTCGGACCGCACGAGGTCCGGCTGGTCGGCCAGGCCGGCGTTGGCCAGGGCGTCGCGGTAGCCCTGCAGGCGGTCCTGCGCGGTCGTGATCGTGGCCAGGTCGCCCAGGAAGCCGATCCGCCGGTGGCCGTGCCCGACCAGGTGGCGGACCCCGCTCGCCGCGCCGGCCCGCCCGTCGGCGAGCACGGCGTCGGCGTCCAGCAGCACCGGGGGCCGGTCCACGAAGACCAGCGCCGTGCCGGCCCGCTGCTCCGCGCGCAGGTAGCCGTGGTCATGGCTGGCCGGGACGACGATCAGCCCGTCCACCCGCCGGGTGGCGAACGCGCTCGGCCAGCCGGACCTCGCGGTCGGGGTCCTCGTCCAGGCTGGCGGCCAGCACGGCCACGCCCCTCGCCACGGCGACGTCCTCGACGGCCCGGTGCAGCGCCGAGGAGAACGGGTTGGCGACGTCCGGCAGCAGCAGGCCGATGGTCGCCGTCCGGCCGCCGGATCGGCGCAGGCTGCTCGCCCCGAGGTTGGGCCGGTACTGCAGCCGCTCGGCCGCGGCCAGCACCGTGCGGGCCAGCGGCTCGGTCACCCCCGGCTCGCCGTTGACGACCCGGGACACGGTCTTGAGGCTGACGCCGGCCAGCGCCGCAACGTCGCGCATGGTGGCCCGCGGCTGCGCCGATGGGCCGCCGTCCAAGCCAGATAACGATGTCATGTCGGAGCCGACCCTAGCCGGGACAGCCATTGACGAGAAGGAGAAACGTCGTCCATGCTCGCTCTGACAACGTTGTCAGACTGGACCTCGTGCAGGGGGCTGGGGGCGGACATGGCGCAGCGGGCAGCGGCAGCGCAGGGCACGAGCTCCGGAAGGGGGTCCCGGCTGGTCGCCCTGATCGCCCCCGGGCTGACCAAGCCGATCGCGTTCGCCCGGGCGGTCGACGACGGCCTGGCGCAGCACGGGTACACGTCGGTGCTGTGCACCCCGACCCCGGGCGGGACCACCGAGGACGACTTCGTCGACGTGCTGCTGGACCGCGGGGTCACCGGGCTGGTCTTCGTCGCCGGTCGCCACGCCGACTCGACGGCCGACCACGGGCGCTACCGGCGGCTGGCCGGGCGCGGGCTGCCGCTGGTCCTGGTCAACGGCTTCCTGCCCGACCTGGAGGCGACCTTCCTGTCCACCGACGACGAGCTGGCCATGGACCTGGCGGTGCAGCACCTGGTCGCCCTGGGGCACACGACGCTCGGCCTGGTGGCCGGGCCGCGGCGGCTGCTGCAGGCCCGCCGGCAGGTGCTCGGCTTCACCCGGGCGGTGTCCGCCCGGCTCGGAACGGCGCCGGAGCGGGCGACGGTGCTCGTCGAGCACTCGGTGCTGTCGGTCGCGGCCGGCCAGCAGGCCGCCGACCGGCTGCTGGACAGCGGGGCGACCGCCCTCCTGTGCGGCTCCGACCTGGTCGCGCTCGGGGCGGTACGGGCGGCCCGGCGCAGGGGGCTGTCGGTGCCTGCGGACGTCTCGGTCGTCGGCTACGACGACGGCGCCGTCACCGCGTTCGTGGACCCGCCGCTGACCGTGGTCCGCCCGCCGGCAGCCGCCATGGGGGCCGCGGCCGTCACCGCCCTGCTCGACCAGATCTCGGGGGTGGGGCTGACCGGGCACGAGTACGTGTTCCGGCCCGAGCTCGTCGTCCGCGGCTCGACCGCGCGGCTGCGCCGAAGCGCCTGACCGCGGTCGCCGGGCCACCCGGACCAAACGGGATCAGCCGGGCGGCTGGCCGGCGTACATGGAGTCGAGCAGCGGCCGGTACTTCGCCTCCATGGTCCGCCGCTTGACCTTCAGGCTGGGCGTCAGCTCGTCACCCTCGACCGACAGGTCGTGGTCGAGGATGCGGAAGTCCTTGATGGTTTCCCAGCGGTTGAGCCGGGCGTTGAGCTCCCCGACGCAGGACCGCACGTACTCGTGGACCGCGGGGTCCGCGGCCAAGGTGGGGTAGTCGCTGGACGTCAGGCCGTGCGCCGCGCCCCACTGGGCCAGCGCATCGGGGTCCAGCGCGATCAGGGCGGTCGCGTAGTTGCGCTGCTCGGCGTGCACGATCATCTGGCTGGCCAGCGGGCAGACCGCCTTGAACGTGACCTCGATGGGTTGGGGGGCGATGTACTTCCCGCCGGAGGTCTTGATCAGGTCCTTCTTCCGGTCGGTGATGCGCAGCCGGCCCGCCTCGTCCAGCTCGCCGACGTCACCGGTGGCGAACCATCCGTCGGCGGACAGCACCTCGGCGGTCTCCTCGGGCAGGTTGTGGTAGCCGCGCATCACCAGGGGGCCGCGGATCAGCACCTCGCCGTCGTCCGCGATCGTGAGCTCGGAACCGACGAGCGGCGGGCCGGTGAAGCCGACCTTCGGGTGCTGGGGGTCACCGATGCAGGCCCCCCCGCCCGTCTCGGTCAGCGCGTACCCCTCGATGACCACCAGCCCCGCCGCGAGGAACCAGGCCGCGATGTCCGGCGAGAGGGCCGCGCTGCCGGAGACCATGAAGCGGATCCGCCCGCCCAGCCGGTCGCGGACCTTCGACAGCACCAGCCGGTCGGCCAGGGCGAACTGGGCCCTCGTGGCGAGGCTCGACGACCGGCCCGCCAGCCGGTCCCGGGCCACCCGGTTGCCCACCCCGAACCCCCAGGTGAACAGCTTGAGCCTGATCCCGCCCTCTTCCTGGATGGTCTGCACGACCTTGGCGTGCACCTTCTCGTAGATCCGCGGGGGGCCCGCCATGAAGGTCGGCTGGATCACGGCCACGTTGTCGACGATCTTGTCGATCCGGCCGTCGACGGCGGTGGGGAAGCCGATCTGCAGCTGGACGGCGGCGAGCATCTTGCCGAACGAGTGCGACAGCGGCAGCCACAGGTACTGCAGGTCGTCCCGGCGCAGGATCTTGATGGCCTCGGCCCCGGCGCCCAGGTACGTCCAGCACCGGTGGGGCAGCTCGACGCCCTTGGGCCGGCCGGTGGTGCCGGAGGTGTAGATCAAGGTGGCCAGGTGCTCGGGCCGGACGGCGGCCACGGCGTCGTCGACCGACGTGGGGTGGTCGGCCAGCTGCTTGGCACCCAGGGCCTCCAGGTCGGCCAGGCTGATGACCCAGCCGCCGTCCGCCCGGCCGTCGAAGGTGACCACCCGGATCACGTCGGGCAGCTGGTCGCGCTGGGCGCGCAGCTTGGCGATCTGGTCGTCGTCCTCGGCGAAGACGATGCGCGAACCGCTGTCGGCCAGGATGTAGGCGACGTCCTCAGCCCCGGTGGTGGGGTAGACGGCGGTGGTGGCGGCGCCGGCGCAGATGACCGCCAGGTCGGCGTACAGCCACTCGATCCGGGTCCCGGAGGCGATGGCGACCCGTTGCTCCGGCTGGATGCCCAGGGCCAGCAGGCCGGCCGCCAGGGTCTGGACCCGCTCCGCTGCCTGCGCCCAGCTGACCGACGTCCAGCCGGTCTCGGTCGGGAAGCGGAACGCCTCGCTGCCGGGAGTCGCCGCGACCCGGTCGTAGAACATCCTCGCCACCGAGTCAGCCGGCGCCGGATAGCTGCTGGCATCCAGAGTGCCTGAGGTCGTGGTCATGACTCCTCCAGCGCGTGGCCATCCCGGGTCCTCACCCCAGCGTTCCGCTCATCGCGGGGACGCGCCAGGGAAGTTCGGCCCGCCAAGTGGGCCCGGCTAGAGTCCCCCTGTTCCGCCGGCGTGGCGCAATTGGCAGCGCACCCGACTTGTAATCGGGAGGTTAGGGGTTCGATTCCCCTCGCCGGCTCCCTGTGAAGTCCGGGACCTCGTTAACGGGTGTCCCGGGACTTCGTTGATGTCTGGGGTCATCTGCCGCCGCGCTGGGGGCCGCCCTTGGGCGGTCCGGGTTTGACGCCGCGGGGCTGGTAGTCGCGGGTGGGGTCGAGGACCAGGTCGCGCAGGATCTCGCCGGTTTGGGTGGCGATGACGGTGACGTGCAGGTCGTGGATGAGGATGCGCACATCTGTGCCGGCGTGGCGGGTGCCGATGCCGACCGAGCCGCCTGGTGTGGACCGCGTCGAGGTGAAGGGGGATGTGGACCAGCGCCCCACAGTCGCCGCGCGCCCCCTCACCGAACCTGACCCTCGCGCGCGGGCAACGACTCCGGTCATGTCGTCAGTCGAGCTCCCCGCGGTGCACCACGATGGCCAGCCCCTGGCTCTGCCGACGAGCGTCGTAGCCGATCAGCCGAATGTGGTCGCCAGGATGGGCTTCTCGGCACTCGCCCACCTCCGCCATGATCGCTTGTGCGTCGTCCTCGCCGAACATCGGCAGCTTCCACATGTACCAGTAGGTGCCCGTCGCTCGGGCGGGCTCGACGTGCTCGATCGCGCAGGCCCATCCCTTCGCGAGCATGTGCTCGACCTGGCGCTGGATCTGCTCTGCGGTCAGGGGTGGCAGGTAGGAGAACGTCCCGAGTTTGCGTGCGGCGGGATCGTCCAACCGGGAGGGGAAGTCCTGGATCGACATGTGCGTGGCTCCGGATTCTCTGCGTCTCGGCTACTTCGTGGCGAGCTTGTCGACGACGTCGAAGTCGAAGGTGACTTCCTTCCACGTCTCCATCGCGATGGCAAGGGCCGGACTGTGGCGGGCGGCCTCGGCGAGCACGGCACGCGCCTCCTTCTCCACCGCACGGCCCTCGTTGCGGGCAACGACGCAGGCCTCCAAAGCAACGCGATTCGCGGTGGCCCCCGCTGCGTTGCCCCACGGGTGACCCAAGGTGCCACCCCCGAACTGGAACACCGCGTCGTCGCCGAAGATGGACACCAGGGCCGGGATGTGCCACACGTGGATCCCACCTGAGGCGACCGGGAACACCCCGGGCATATGGCCGAAGTCCTGGTCGAAGAAGATGCCACGGCTGCGGTCCTCCGGGATGAACGACTCACGCATGAGGTCGATCCAGCCCAGGGTCGCCTGGCGGTCACCTTCCAGCTTGCCGACGACGGTGCCGGAGTGCAGGTGGTCCCCACCGGACAGCCGGAGGCACTTGGTGAGCACCCGGAAGTGGATGCCGTGGTAGGGGTTGCGATCGAGGACGGCGTGCATGGCACGGTGGATGTGCAGCAGCATGCCGTTCCGGCGGCACCAGTTGGCCAACGAGGTGTTCGCCGTGAACCCGGCCGTCAGGAAGTCGTGCATGATGATCGGCATGTCGAGCTGCTTGGCGAACTCGGCCCGCTCGAACATGTCCTCCACGGTCCCGGACGTCACGTTCAGGTAGTGGCCCTTGCGCTCCCCGGTCTCGGCCTGCGCCTGCTTGACCGCCTCGGCCACGAACTCGAACCGGTCCCGCCAGCGCATGAACGGCTGAGAGTTGACGTTCTCGTCGTCCTTGGTGAAGTCGAGCCCGCCACGCAGGCACTCATACACCGCGCGGCCGTAGTTCTTCGCAGACAGGCCGAGCTTCGGCTTGATCGTGCAGCCGAGCATCGGTCGGCCGTACTTGTCCATCTTGTCGCGCTCGACGACGATCCCGTTCGGCGGTCCGCCGCAGGTCAGCACGAAGGCCAGCGGGAACCGGACGTCCTCCAGCCGGAGCGAGCGAATGGCCTTGAAGCCGAAGACATTGCCGACCAGGGAGGTCAGGACGTTGACGACCGACCCCTCCTCGAACAGGTCGAGCGGGTAGGCGACGAAGGCGTAGAACGCGGCCGAGTCGCCGGGCACCTCCTCGATGCGGTACGCGCGGCCCTTGTAGTGCTCCAGATCGGTGAGCAGGTCGGTCCACACCGTGGTCCAGGTGCCGGTCGAGCTCTCGGCGGCGACGGCAGCTGCGGCCTCCTCTCTCGGCACCCCCTGCTGGGCGACCACCTTGAAGCAGGCCAGCAGGTCGGTGTCCTTCGGCTCATAGGATGGGTCCCAGTACGTCACGGCGTAGTCCTGCACGCCTGCGGCGTACGTCTTGGCGCCCCCGGCTGTCGTGGTCATCGTTGGTGCTCCCGTCGTCTGGTGGTCTGACTCGTCGGTCCTGGCGGCCGCAGCGGTGGGTCATGCGTTCTCCTCTAGCGGGCTCTCCTCCGGTTCTCCACGAGGCGCTGGATCAAGGGCGTGAGGATGATCTGCATGGCGATGTCGAGTCGCCCCCCAGGGATGACGATCGAATTCGCCCGCGACATGAAGCTGTCGTGGATCATCGAGACGAGGTAGGGGAAGTCGATTCCTCTGGGGTTGCGGAACCGGATGACGACCATCGATTCGTCGGGCGTCGGGATGGTGCGCGCGATGAACGGGTTGGACGTGTCGACGGTGGGAACGCGCTGGAAGTTGATGTCCGTCTGGATGAACTGCGGGCAGATGGTTCTCACGTAGTCCGGCATCCGCCGCAGGATCGTGTCGGTGATCGCCTCGTACGAGTGTCCGCGGCTGCTCCTGTCGCGGTGCAGCTTCTGGATCCACTCGAGGTTGATCACCGGGACGACGCCGATCTTGAGGTCTCCGTACCTCGCGAGGTCCGAGGCGGGGGTGGCGACCGCTCCGTGCAGCCCCTCGTAGAACAGCAGGTCGGCCTCCGGGTCGAGTGCCTCCCAGTCGGTAAACGTCCCGGCCGGCTGCCCGTACAGCTGGGCCTCGACCTCGTCGTGCACGTAGTGCCGGGTGTGGCCGGTGCCGTGCTCGGCGAACTCCTGGAAGACCTCGCCGAGCTCGTCGATCAGGTTGGCCTCGAGGCTGAAGTGGCTGAAGTGGTTGTTGCCTCGGCTCGCTTCCTGCGCGATGGCGTCAGCCATGCCCCGGCGGTCGAAGCGGTGGAAGGCGTCTCCTTCGATGAACGCGGCTCGGACTCCTTCGCGCCGGAAGATCTGGTCGAAGGTGTTCTTGACCGTG
The DNA here is from genome assembly GCA_963837105.1 of uncultured Actinomycetes bacterium. Taxonomy (GTDB): domain Bacteria; phylum Actinomycetota; class Actinomycetes; order Streptosporangiales; family Streptosporangiaceae; genus UBA9676. Next base: position 333,708 of record CAWIMG010000028.1, read on the forward strand.
GTCGTGCCCGCACCGGATGACCCGGTGACGCAGATGATGGGGTGCTTCACCGACATGGCCAGCTCCTCAGCTGCGGAACAGCCCGCGTTGCGAGAACAACGGGGACTCCGGGTGCGTTGTCCGAGGATCCATCAGGTAGCGACGCACGCGATCCACCTTGTTGCGTGAGCCGAAGACCAGAGGTGTCCGCTGGTCGGTGGCGGCTGGTCGCAGGTCGAGGATCGGCTGGACGCCGTCGGTGGCGGCCCCTCCCGCCTGTTCGCACAGGAACGCCACCGGGTTCGCCTCGAAGACCAGGCGGACGTGCCCGTGCCGGTTGCCGGGGCGATCGTCGGCGGGGGACAGGAAGATGCCGCCGCGGAGCAGGATGCGATACGCCTCTGCCGTCAGCGAGGCCAGCCACCGCATGGTGAAGTCGCGCTCGCGCACCCCCAGGCTGCCGTTGACGAGGTCGTTGACGTAGGCCGAGATGCCTGGTCCCCAGTGGCGAGCGTTTGACGCATCGATCGAGTACGCCTGCGCGTCCGCCGGGAGGTCCAGCCGTTCCCGGGTGCGGACGAACTCGCGGCTGCTCGGGTCGAGCGCGTAGCTGCCGGTTCCGTCGCCCCAGGTGAGAGCCATCGTCGTGCTCGGCCCGTAGACGATCAGTCCGGCCGCGAGCTGGGAGCGTCCGGGTTGAAGCAGCGCTCCCCGCGGGTCGTCAAGGGGCCCGGCGGGTGGCAGCACGGCGAAGATGCTGCCCATCGGGGCGTTGCTCTCGAGGTCTGACAAGCCGACGATCGGACACAGCGCGACGACCGGCCCGCCCCCTTGTGCCGGGCCACGGGCCGCCAGGGTCTCCTCGGAGCCCACCGCGGCGACCTCGCAGCCGGACATCGCTGCGACGAAGAGCTGCTCGGCCTGGACGTCGAGTGCCCCCGGCCGATGGCCGGCGGCGCTGCCGGTCGACGTCCGGACCGCGTCGAGGGGGCGGGTGGCGATCAGTTCGGCCAGTTGCCCGCTGGCTTCGGCCGAGGCGGCGATGACGTCGGCCAGCGCCGTTCGCCCGGGTTCTCCCGCAGACCAGTGCCGCAGCACCGCGGCCAGCGTCTGGGGGCCCCCTGTCCCGGGGTCATCGGGCATGCCAGCAGTCTGCGGGCTGTGCGGGACGAATGAGAAGCGAATGGTCAACTGGTTCGCTGCCTGGCCGGCAGCACCACTGGTCTCGCCCGATTCGGTTGCGCGGGCCTTGGCCGTACCGCGGTGCGAGCTGGACGAGGAGTTCGGGAGCAGCCATGAACGGCTCGACAACATCCGCTAACGCGCGGGCCCGGATGCTGAGCCCAGGCGCCGTGCTTGCCGTGGTCAACGCCCGGATCGACCGTCGCTACGTCCTGCCGGCGTTCGTCGGCTCGGTGGGCTCGCTGAACCTCGACGTCGTCATCTACGGCCCGTCAGGGACAGGCAAGTGCGCCGCCATGACCACGGCGACGGAGCTCACCGGCACCGTCGAGGAGGTCTGGGACCCCGAGCACCCCAGCCCGGACGACTGGGTCCGCTTCGACTGGCGGGACACCGTCCACGTCGCCCCACTGGGAAGCGGCGAGGGCCTGGCACAGTCCGTGCACGAGTGGGTCGACGATCCCACTTTGGGGCCGAACGGCCGAACCAGGACCGAGCGCAGGTTCCGCCGCGTCCGGGGCAGCGTCCTCCTCTTCGAGCCGGAAGGGCACGCGCTGGCGGCCCAGATGTGCCGCAGCGGGTCAACGACTGTGGAGACCCTGCGAAGGCGTTCAGCGGCGAGACCATGGGCCACGGCTACTCCAAACGCGGCGAGAAGGAGCCCATGTCGCTTGCCAGGCCTCCGTGACACGGCACTCCTGCCGGATGGCCACGGTGATCGGAATCCAGCCCAAGGCGGCCACCGCGTTCCTGGAGGTGGGCATGGCTGAGCGCGAGGGCAATGAACCGGCTGCGCGTGGGCGTATGGAACCTGGAGAAGCACAAGGTCCGCTCGCCCCGGGGCAAGGCGCAAGGAGACGGCCGGGTGCTGACTTCGTCGGCGTCGCAGTAGAGACGAACTCGCGGTCACCACCAACGGCAATCCCCCCATGAACTCAAACTCGAGATCGAGAACTTGGCGAGTGACTTCAAGCGGCACATCTGACTGCTCCGAGACCCATGCCGCGACCCCGTGAGCATCAACGTACGGGGACTCGTCCATGCTGCCAGCGAGGCGGGTCACCCCGTGCGCGGTACAGGGCCGCCGGTCCTGGCCTGGACGTGTGGGGTCCGTGGGGGGTACCGCCGGACACCACCGTGTGCAACGGCTCCCGGCCCAACTTTGCCCTGCGACGTCTGCGCACGTCAGCGTACGTTGCGCACCGCCCGCTCACGTTCGGGATCGCGCCGGAGCTGACTTGTAATCGGGAGGTTAGGGGTTCGATTCCCCTCGCCGGCTCCACGACGCCAGCGCTGGACCGGGCTGTGTGGCCTCGCGGCCGAGTCCGGTCAGCCGCCCAGGCCAGGGCACGTCTTGGCGACGTACACGGCTACCGAGGCGATGTCCGCGGCCTTGCCGGCCACGGCGTCGGTGAACGCCTTCTGCAGGCCCGCCTCGGTGATGCTGCCCGACTGCGCGGCCTTGCCGATGTTGTCGATGAGGTCGGCGTAGGTGCTCGCCGCGGCCTCGACGGATGCGGGGGCGGTGGCGCGGATGTCCGCCGCGACGGCCCGGAACTTCGCCCCCACGGCGGCGATGTCCGTCACGTTGCTGCTGTCCCCCTGCAGGCTCTCCAGCTCCTTGAACGCGGCGCAGAACGTGGCGGCCCCTGCACCGGCGACCGTCTCGACCGCGGAGGGAGTCGAGGAAGCGGACGCGGGTGCGGACGATGCTGGAGCGGACGACGCCGTCGCGGGGGCCGAGGTCGTCGAGCTGGCGGTGGTGGTGCTGCTGGAGCAGCCGGCCAGGCCGAGGATCACGGCCAGCGCGGCGACCGGAACAGCAGTGAACGAGGCGATGCTTCGGTGCGACATGGTGACCTCCGGTGGGCTCGGTGGGCGCTGGCTCCCAGCGGACCAGCGTGGCCACCTTGCTCGCACCGGGTGAACCCCTGGCAGCGGCCGCCCGGGTCAGGACTGGATGCGGGCCCCGACCGCCTCGCCCGAGACCGCCGGGTGCAGCGGGAGGCCGTCGGCGGCGAACCGCTGCCCGAGCAGCCGCGCGGCACAGCTGCCACCGTCGGAGGACAGCTCGGCTGCCGCGCGGACCACGAGCAGCCCGCCGGTCGAGCCGTCGATGTCCGCCACGAACCACTCGGCGACGAGCACGAGCCGGCCCGGCCCGGCGGCCCGCCAGGCCCCCAGACCCGGGTCGTTGGCGCGCCCGGCGACCACGACGGTCAGGGCGCCGCCGGCGTCCACCCGGGCGAGGATCTCCACCGGTCCCTCGTCCCCTCCCAGCGCATCCCCGAGCCGACGCACGGTGAGCCGCCAGGAGCCCAGCGGCGACCAGGTGTCCGACATGCCCTCACCGTCCCGCGACCCGGCCCGCGGTGGCACCCAGGCAAACCCTGGCAGCCGACCCGGGGCGGTCCCGACGTCCCTAGACTCAGGCGGTGCTCGTGGGTCGCGAGGAGGCGCTCGCGCGGATCGCGTGGGTCGTCTCCGGGGCCCGTGCCGGCCGCGGCGGAGGGCTGCTGCTGAGCGGGGAGCCGGGAAGCGGCAAGACAGCCCTGCTGGACGCCGCGGCGGCGGGCGCCGAGGGCATGACCGTGCTGCGCTGCGCCGGCACACAGGGCGAGCGCGAGCTCCCCTACGCAGGCGTGCACGCGCTGCTGCGGCCGCTGGGCAGACAGCGGGAGCAGCTGCTGAGCACGCAACGCGACGCGCTCGACCGGGCGCTCGGCCTCCGCAGCGGCGGGGCCCCCGCGTCGCTGCTGGTCGGTGCCGCGGTGCTCTCGGTGCTCGATCTGGTGGCCGGCGATGCACCGGTGCTGGTCGTGGTCGACGACCTGCAGTGGGTGGACGCGGAGTCTAGGGAGGCCATCGGGTTCGCCGCGCGACGTCTGGCCGACGACCCGGTGGGCGTGCTGCTGGCCACCCGCCCGGCGACAGTCGACCTGGTCGGCGTCGACCGGTACGAGGTCCCGCTGCTGCAGCCTGCGCAGGCCACGGAGCTGCTGGCTCAGCACGGGGTGGTCCGCTCGGTGGCCGCCGGGGTGTCCGAGACGCTCGGCGGCAACCCGCTGGCACTGGTCGAGCTCGCCGCCGCGCTGGACGCGGACCAGCGCAGCGGTGCCGCGCCGCTGCCCGACCCCCTGCCGTCGACGAGCCCGGTGGCGGCCTACGACTCGGCGTTCGCGGCCCTGTCGGACCCCGTCCGGCTGGCCGTGGGGACCGCGGCCATCGCCGGGCACGTGCCGGCTCGCGTGCTGGCCGACGCGCTCCACCGGGTCGGCGCGGACCACGACAACCTGGCGCAGGGCGAGTCGACCGGGTTGCTGCGGTCCACCGCCCAGGGCGTCACCTGGCGCCATCCGCTCGCCCGAAGCTCCGCGGCAGCGGGGCTGAGCCCGGCGGACCGTCGACGGGTGCACGCGGCGGTCGCGGCAGCCCTCGATGACGGGTCGCCCGCGATGGTCTGGCACCGGGTGGACGCCGCCACCGGCCCGGACGAGGAGCTGGCGACCGCGCTGGACTCCGTGGCCCGGACCGCAGCCTCGCGCGGTGCCCACCTCGCGGCCGCCCAGGCTTTCGAGACGGCCGCCCGGGTGGGCACCCACCCGCGGGCCGCGCCCGGCAGGCTGGGCGCGGCTGCGCTCGCCGCCTGGTCCGGCGACGACCCGGCCACCACTGCGCGGCTCATCGAGGAGGCTCTGCCAGCGCTGCAGGACCGCGACCTGCGGTGGCAGCTGTGCTGGACCGCGGGGCAGCTGGCGCAGGCGACAGCCGCGCCTCAGCAGGCCTGGGAGGCATTCCTGCGGGCCGTCGACGAGGCCCGCGCGGCCGGTCGCCGGGACTTGGAGGTGCAGGCCCTCGCCGGCGCGTTCAACCCGGCGCTGCACCTCGACGACCCCGACCGGCTGAGCCGCCTGGCCGGGCAGATCTCCCTCGCGGCCGACCCCGCGGACCCGGTGCAGCTGGCCCGTTCGCACGCCGTGCAGGGGTTCACCGCCCTCAACGCGGACCGGACCGAGGAGGGACGTCGGCACCTGGAGCTCGCGTTGGCGATCGTCGAGGACGCGGACCTGCTCCGGACGCATCCGGACCTGCTGCAGATGACGGTGCAGGCGGCGATGTGGTCCGGGAAGCCGACCCGGCTGCGCGCGATGATCGACGAGACGGTGAACCGGCTGAGGGCTGCCGGCGACACCCGCATGCTCCCGGCCACGGTCCGCGGGCTGGCCTGGTGCGACTTCTCGGTGGCCGCGTGGGACGCGGCCGCCGTCCGGGCTGAGGACGCTTTGGACCTCGCCCGGATCGCCGCGCGGGCCACCGACGTCGCGGACTCCCTGATCCTCGTCGCGACCCTGGAGGGCGCCCGCGGCCACACGGCAGATGCCGTCGCCCACGCCCGCGAGGCACGGCAGGCGGCGCAGTCGCTGGACAGCCCCTGGCGGACCGCGGACGCGCTGTGGTGCGAGGTGCTCGCCCAGCTGTCGGTGGGAGACCTGGGCGCCCTGCGCGGGCCGACAGACGCGCTGGTCGCCCTGCTCTCGCCGGGACAGGTCGCCGCTGCCCAGCCGGAGTACCTGGATGCGCCGCTGGCGCTGGCGCAGCTCGGACGCCGCTCCGAGGCCGCCGAGCTGCTCGGCCTGCTGGAGGACCGGTACGGGCAGGACGCCCGACCTGAGACCAGAGCGGGGGCCCAGCTGGTTCGCTGCGCCCTCGGTCCGGACAGCCAGCCGCTCGCCGAGGGCGCCGCGCTGCTGGCCGCAGAGCTCGCCGGTCGTGAGTACGAGTTCCCGCGCGCACGGCTGCTGCTGGCGGCCGGGGCGATGCGGCGCAGGCTGGGGCACCGGGTGGAGGCGCGCACCCTGCTGCGAGCGGCAGAGGCCGACTTCGCGGAGCTGGGCGCGAGTCCGTGGCTCGCCAGGACCCAGGAGGAGCTGCGCTCCTCAGGCGCCACGCTGCGCAGCCGCGCTGTTCCCGACGATGCTCTGACCGCCGCGGAGGTGCGGGTCGCGCGGGCCGCCGCGGACGGCCTGACGAACAAGGAGATCGCCGCGACGCTGTTCCTGTCCGGCAAGACCGTCGAGTTCCACCTCGGGCGCATCTACGGCAAGCTCGGCGTACGCAGCCGAGCCGAGCTGGTCCGGGCCGGGTTGGCCAGCCAGTGGGGCGCGTCCGCGGCCGTCGAGGACTGACCCTCGCACGTGTGCCAGGGATTGCCCTGGCGCCACCGGGGTGGCGGTGGTGATGGCCTGGGCACCGAGGGTCCACCGCGCCCACCCGGAGGTCACCATGACACCTCGCAGCACCGTTCCCGCCGCCGTCGTGCTCGCGGCGGTCCTCAGCGTCGCCGGCTGCTCCAGCGGCACCCCGGCCCCCGGCACGACCGGGGGCGCACCAGCAGGTGCCGCCGCCTCGCCCACCGGGTCCGCCCCGGCGTCGTCGTCGGCTCCGTCCGACGCGGCCGCGCAGCCGGTCTCCGGCGGGGGCGCAACCGACTTCTGCTCCGCCTACCAGGAGTACCGGGCGGCACTGGAGACGGACACCAACCAGCAGCAGGGCGCCGGGTTCCGCGCCGCAGCGACGGACCTGCGCACGTACGCACCAGCGGAGATCAGCGCTGCGGCGGGGCTCTTCGCCGACGTGATGGACGAGGTCGGACATGCGCTCGAGGCGGGCCAACCGGCCCCAGGGACGCTCGGCTCGGGCCAGTCCGCCGAGCGCCGGCAGGCCCTCGCCGACTCCGTCACCTGGATCCAGGACCACTGCAGATCTTGACCGCTGGTGCCGGTCCACAGCGCCGCGACCCACGTGGTGCGGCCGTCGGTAGCCGTGGGCGCCCAGCATTCGGCCGACGGTGCGGTGAGCTGCGGCAGGCTCAGGCTTGGCCCCGACGTCGCCAAACGCCCACGGTTCTGTCTCCCAGCGCCCGCTCGTGGGATGGCGTCACGACCCGTTCCGGCCGACTCGAACCTGGGCGGCCTTCTTGCGAGGTCCGTGTGGGGTCCGTGTGGGCAACCGCCGCACAGGGTGGAGCCCCCAGACGCATGATCGGTCCCGGCGCGGGCACAACTGCGCAGGTCAGCGCACAGATGATCCTTCCCGAGCACGTTCGGGACCACCGGGGCGCTGACTTGTAATCGGGAGGCCACGGGTTCGATTCCCCTCGCCGGCTCTCTCGCCGGCTCTCGCGTTTGCGCTGGTCAGAGGCCGATGGGTGCGTTCCACGTCAGCCGAGGTGGCGAGGGCTCTCACACGACATCTCACATCGCACGTCGCTGAGCCGCCGCGAGGGCCTCCCCTGCCCCTGGAGACGGTGACTGCCACGGTGGTGCGGCGGTGCGCCGGGGACGCATGAGCGCCGCTCGGGCTCGTCGAGGACCGCTGGCTACTGGTGACGGGACCTCGCAGCGGAATTGACGTCCTCGGGGGGACGATCAGCCCCGACCAGGTGACACGGATCTTGGCGGCACGGTACCCACTCAGCAGCGATCAAGCAGTCGACACCTTGTGCCCTCACCGGAGCCGGGGCGACGGCCTAGGTTCATGGCTGGCCCTCGCCGGGAGCCCCAGGGGAAGTTCGGGCGGGGGCCCCAAGGATGACGAGGTCCAGGGGCACCAAGTGGCGACTGACTATGACCAGCCGCGGGACACACAGGCGATCGAGGCCGAGCAGGCTGCCTCCCTCGAGGCGCTGCGAGGCCAGGCCGCAAGACAGACCGCCCTCCTCGACGTCGACGTTTCCAACTTGCTGGAAGACCTGGTGCCCGGCGCGGACCTGTCCGCAGAATCCCTGGTCGTGGCCATCGTGCCGACCCAGAGGTACGAGTTCCGCTGTCAGCGGTGCTTCCTGATCGTGCCAACAAGCCCCAGCGCGCCGAACCCGGCGCTGACATCTGCCGCGACTGCTCGTCGCGCCCTGTTCATCACCGGTCATCGCCCGTTCACGCCGCGACAGTTCACGTCCTCCCGGCGCAGCCCGGATGTGACGAAGTCCCGACGGGGGATCTGCTCTCGCGGGGAGGCCAGTGCCCACGGGCCCCGGCTGAACAAGCCCCCGACCTCTTCCTTGGGCCGGGGGCTCGCTCACTGTCGCTGCCCCGCGTGGGGGCTGCCAGCAGCGGCCTGCGACGGCCCCCGAGTGCATAGATCGGTTGAGGGAACCGGGGGCACTTGCCACCTGGGGGTTACCGCTCGCGATAGGAGGAGAGCAGCCGGACCGGGTCTGGGTGAAGGGGAAGCACACGCCGTCGCGCTGAGCGGGAGCTGGTCTGCGCTGAACGGTGGCGGAGCCCTGGCCGACCACCGAACGCCCCCCAGGCGCAACGCCGCCAGGTGGTCGGCGGGCTCCGATCTGGGAGCCTAGGACCGAGCGTGCCAGGGGCGGTATCAGGCGAACGACGGAGCCGTGAACAGTCGGCGTCCAGCCCGTGTCACCCCAGCCATTGCGGGCACGGAAGCGGGGCGAGGCCCCCTCAACGCCCACGGGGGTAGGCGGACGGGGCCTCGCAGCGGAGAAGGCTACTCGGGCTGTCCCCTCCATGGGGGACGCGGCTTGCAGTGGGCCGTCAAGGTTGCGATGCCGAGGGCCAGCGCGCGTCACGGACGGTGCGTCGCAGCTGGTGGCCTCCCCCCGGAAACCTTGGGACCCCGGTTACCCGCAGCACTGATCTTGGGTGAGCTCGGTCTTGGCCATCCGCGACAGCGCCCAGCCTCGGGCGACGACGATGGCGGTCATCACGGCGGTGACGGCAACGAACCCGCTTCGGATGCAGCGGTCAAGAAGGGATCGTCACCCAGGTCCTCCGGAGGCCGAGTCGACGTTGTTGTCGTTCTCCCCGTCGTCCCGGACAACGGCCTTCCCCTTCCCGGGGAACCGCTGGCTGAACCTGGCGATGCCGGCCTTTGCGGCCGCGCTGGCACCGGCCTTGAACGTGTCGTCCGTGCTGCTGACCCGAAGGTCAATCACGACGTCGGGGACGGCCCCGTCAGCGCCCCCGGTCTCATCGGGTCGTTCCCAGGTCACCTCGCCGCCTTGGCCCGGATGCAGGCCGCGAGCGACGACGCGAACCGCGAACTGCCGCTGTAGGTGACTTTCACGGTCTGGGGTATGTGGCCCTCTGCGGCGTTGAAGGAGGGGGGGAGGGAGGAGGCGACTAGGGCTCTGTCCGGTCTGAACGGCGCTGACGGCGGCCGGTTCATGGTCATCAGACGAGGGAGTCTGGCGCCGCGGGCGCGGCCGCATCGCTGACGCTAACGCATTGCGCTCTCGCGGGGTGATGGGGCCAAAGTCCCTCGCCGCGCGAAGGCAGCCGAGCACGACGGAGCCCCGTCGGATCCACACCCCCTGGGCGCGACGAGGCTCCGACGCGAAAGTAACGCCGCGGGTGTCGGAGCGCGTTAGCCCGATCGAGTGATCGGTGCCGTGGAACTTGGACACGACGAAGCCTCCTCCGGGCTGGTCACCGGATCCCCGGACCGTGACGAAGCCCCGACGCCTCTTGGGAAGAGGGGGTGAGCGACGACAGGGCTTCGGCAGGGTCTGGCCCCGCTGCCGCGTGGATGCGAGTCGGGCGGCAGCGGGGGGCTCCACATCCACTTCAGGCTAGGACTGGGCTGGTACCGCTGCGCAGGGGCTTAGGACTCGTACTCGGTGTCCGGTACTGCTGGGCCGCCCCACAGCACGGCTATCGCGAAGTTGGCCGCCGCCACCGCAGCCTCGGCGACTCTCGCCGCCACCATCGCAGCGATCAGTCCGATTTGTCCCACCATGCGCGGTGCAACGCCTCGGGCAGGTGACAGGTTCCTGCTGGTTGGGCGGGATCCCGCTGGCACGCCGGAGCCTCGTCCCCGAGGAGAAGGACGCGACGGCCTCCGGAGGGTGTCGAACGCTTCGCTGTGGTTGCGGGCCGACCGGGTCGGGAGCGGGATCGAGCTCACGGCTGGACCGGATGGGCTACCTCTTCACGCTGCTGAGAGCCCATCAAGGCGACCCGTCGCTGTTCGACCTGCCACCCGGGACCCCGGAGGTCTGACCGGCGCTCCGGCCGCCGGAGTCCGCTGCCGGTGGGTCAGCCCGTCCCGCCGTCCGTCGGCTCCGCCCCGGGGCTGCGGGCCGCGATGTGCTCCTCGGCCGACTCGTCGTCCGGCAGGTCGTCGAGGTCGGGGACGCCGACCTGGGCCGGGACGTGCTTGAGCCCGTGCGCTCGTCGGGCCTCCCGCACGCCCTGCGAGATGCTGTGCCACAGGTGGTCCTCGCCGAGGTCGGCGACCAGCCCCGACCGACGCAGCGCGTGGCGGACCGGCCACATGACGCGGACCAGGTAGAGGTCGATGTCGCGTTTGCGTAGCCCGGCCAGCAGGTCGGCGAGCGCGTCGGCGCTCGTCGTGTCCATCTGGTTGGTCGCCTCCAGGTCGAGCACGAGCGCCCGAATCCCGGGGACGGCGTCCACCTGGGCGAGCACCGTGTCATGGATCGGCGCCGCGGTGACCCAGAAGATCGGCGCGTCGATGCGCAGCACCATCACCCCGGGGTACGTCGGGCGCTCCTCGTGGTTGCGGGTGCTGCCCCAGGCGGCCTTCTCGTCGGTCACCTTGCCCATGACCTCGACGTCCACCCGGCTGGAGCGGTAGACCAGGCCGAGGACCGACCCGGCCACCGCCACCAGCAGGCCGTTCAGCGGGCCGAAGGCCAGCACCCCCACGGCCGCCACGAGGGCGGCCACGATGTCGTTGCGTCGCACCGTGGCGTAGCGGCGCAGCGCGGGGAAGTCCATGAGCTTCCAGACCGCGTTGACGACGATCGCGCTCAGCACGGCCTTGGGCAGGCCGGACAGGACCGGGGCGATCGCCACGATGACGACGAGGGCGAGCCCGGCCGCGACGAGCCCGGCCATCTGGGTGCGGCCGCGGGCGTCGTTGACGGCGGCCGTCTTGGACAGGCTGCCGGCCACCCCGATGCCGCCGAGCAGCCCGGAGCCGATGTTGGCCACGCCGGAGGCGACCAGCTCCTGGTCGGAGTCGATGCGGTAGCCGCCCCGGCCGGCGAACAGCCGGGCCGCGCTCAGCCCCTCCGCCAGCCCCACGAGGGCCAGCGCCGCGCCGGCGCCGATCAGGGCAGCCAGGTCAGCGGCGTCGACCGACGGGAGACCCGGCGTCGGCAGCCCCCGCGGCACCGGGCCGACGACCGCGACGCCCCTCACCTGCAGGTCCAGCGCGGCCGAGGCGCCCAGCCCGCCGATCAGCACCACGAGCCCCCACGGCCACCGTGGGGCCAGCCACTGGCCGCCGAACAGGATCAGCAGCGCGACCGCGGAGACGACCATCGTGGCCAGGTCGGCGTCGCCGCGGGTGAGGCTGGCGCCGAGGGCGCCGACCCGCTCGACGACCTGGCCCCGTGGCGTCGGAACGCCGAGCAGGTTGGGCACCTCACCGAGGATGACGAGGATGGTCAGGCCGAGGACGAAGCCGGTGACGATGGGCTTGGAGAGGAACTCCGCCATCCAGCCGATCCCGAGGAAGCCGGCGGCCAGCAGGACGAGGCCGGACCCCAGGGCCAGGGCCGCCGTGTAGGACGCCGCGTGCACCGTCCCCGCGACCCCGAAGCTGGCGAGGAACGAGCCGGACAGCACCGACACGGTCGACACCGGCCCCACGACGAGCTGGCGGGACGAGCCGAAGATGGCGTAGGCCACCAGGGCCACCGGCACGGCGTAGAGGCCCACCTGGACGGGGGCGCCGGCGATCGAGGCGTAGCCGAGCGCCTGCGGGACCGCGAGCGCGGCCACGACCGCGCCCGCGACGACGTCACCGCGCAGCCAACGGCGCTGGTACCGGGGCAGCCAGGTGACCGCCGGGACCCGGCGCCAGCGACGCCGCGGCGCGGCGCTGGGGTCATCGCTCACGCGGGGCCACCCCCGTCCGCACTCGGGCTGCCAGGCTACTGGCGGCGACCCGCTACCCGGTGGTTGTTTGGCCGGGTGCGACGGCGTGGACCAGGCCCAGCAGGCCGCGCAGGAACACCGAGTTGAGCGGCTCGACGGCGCGCAGCGCGGTCACGGGCGGGCTCTGCTCGACCAGCTGGAGCACCCGGGCCAGGGCGTGCGGACCGGCGCCGTCCAGGGTGTCGACGAGCAGGTCGCCGAGCTTGCCGCGCTCCACCGCCATGGCGACCATCCGGTCGAAGGTGGTCGCGGGGGTGAAGACCCGCCGTTCGCGGGGGGCCATCGAGTGGGCGTCGTAGCGGCAGACCTCGTCGCAGACCCCGCAGCCCAGGCAGCGTTGCGGGTCGACGATGGCCCAGTACTTGCGGCGTCCCTTGCCGTGGTTGTCGACCATCGTGATGGCCTTCGCCGGGCAGGCGCGGAAGCACTTCTTGCAGCCGCGGCAGTGGGTGTGGTCGACCTCCGCGACCCAGTTCGACGAGACGATCGCCCCGGTGATGCCGTGCCGGCGGATGGACTGCATCATCCCGCAGCAGCAGCCGCAGCAGTTGCACAGGTAGCTGATGCCCTGCTGCACGTTGTCGGCGGTCTGCGCCAGCCCGGCGGCCTTGCACTCGGTGAGGATGCGCAGGCCCTCCTCGTTGGTGATCCGCTCGGCGATCCCGGCTCGGACCAGGGCGTCCGCCGACCCGCCGAACGTGAGGCAGGTCCGCAGCGGCGCCCCGCACCCTCGGCCCATGAGCTGGGCGTGCTCGCGGCACGGGCACAGCGAGACGGCGATCGACGTCGCCTCGCCGACGATGTGGGTGGCCCGCTCCCAGTCGAGCACCTCGACCTGCGGATCGTCGGGGACGGCCTCCTCGCGGACCAGCGAGCGGCCGATCTGGGTGCTGCCGCGGAAGACCGAGTGCGCCAAGGCGTCGTCGTCGTACAGGTAGTGCTCGAACAGCTCGGCCAGCTCCGCCATCGGGGCGTCCTCGCGGACCCGCATGAAGGTGAACTCGAAGAAGCCGATGACCACGGGGGCGAGGGCGACATAGCGGTGCCCCCGGTGCTCCAGGTCGACGACGAGTCCCTTCCGCGCCATCGCGTCGACCACGGGCTCGAGCTCGTCGACCGGGCGGTCGACCCGGTGGGCGACCGTGTCGAGCGTGCCGATCGTCGGCATCAGCACCGCCAGGGCGGCCTCCTCCGGGGTGAAGAGGAGACGGAGGATCCGCTGGAACACCAGCGAGTCCGGCGCCCCGGTCGGCATGCGGTCCAGGCGCTGCTGGAGACGGTGGTACGCGGTGTCCGGATCCGCCAGCGTGTGCCCCATGAGGACCTCCGAGTGGACTCGGGTCCAGCCCAGCCGCGCCGCGGCCGTGTCGTCCAGTGCCGCAGGACCCTGCAGTTCAGGCAGCGGTGCGCTCGACCCGGTCCCGGATGCCGCGCAGCATCCGCTGGCTCATCAGCCAGCTGACCACCTCGACCGGCTCCACCAGCAGCGGCGACCACCACTGGGTGTACCCGTACCGCTCGCGCACCAGCAGTCGAGTACGGCCCCCGGACGTGCCGCGCAGCACGAAGGCCCAGCTGAAGTCGTACGGCGGGGCCGCCTCGCCCACCGGCACGCCACCGCTGAGCACCAGGGCGTGCCCGGGCTCGACCCGGGCCACCTGCAGCCCCACGTCCGGGTGCAGCCGGAACTCGTCCCCGACGGCCAGCTGCTGGAACTCAGGCAGGACCCGGTCGGCGCTGTGCATGTCGCAGCCGACCAGGTTCTCCAGCGCGTCGTAGCTGTACAGCCCGCCGCGGCCCTGCCCCATCTGCACGACCCACGGCCAGACCTGGTCGGCGGTCGCGTCGATGGTGATCGCCCGGGTCGCCACCAGGTCCGGGCGGCCGATCAGCTCGTCGCCAGGCAGCGCCGCTGCCAGCTCGTCGTCCGTCGCGCCCCAGCGCAACGACCGTGACCGCGCGAGGGCCGTCCCGGCCGCTGCGGCCGCCAGCGTCGCTGACCGCGTGAGTGTCAGCCCGTGCGCCCTCATGGCACCTCCTCGGACGACGTCAGGGGGACAGGTCGCGCCGCCGCCAGCCGACGTACCCGAGCATGGTCAGCGCCGCCGCTACCGCAGTGAGCGCGAGCAACGGCCCGACGCCGCCGGAGGTCACCGGCAGCTTCGGCGAGTGGACGAACGGCGACAGGTCCATGAGCCACTGGGGTGCGTGCCACAGCGTGCCGAACTCCCCGATCGCCACGAACGCGACGAACAGGCCCCACACCGAGCCGGTGAGCCGGGGCGCCCACCCGAACACGGCCAGGGCCACCCCGACCATCACCCAGGCGGCAGGCACCCGGGCGAGGGCGGCCACGAGGATGGTCCAGGTGTGGCCCAGACTGCCGATGTCCAAGGCGTAGCCGACCGCGACGCCCAGGCCGCAGGACAGCAGCAGCAGGGCCACTCCACCGACCGCTACCGCGAGGTGGCTGGTGGCCCAGCGCGAGCGGGTGGCGGCCGTGGCGAGCACCATCTCGGTGTGCCCGGCCGTCTCCTCGGACCTCAGGTGGCTCACCGCGACGATCCCGTAGGCCGCGACGATGGTGCCGAAGATCCCCAGTTCGGTGGCCAGGAACGCGTTGATGAGCCACTGCTCGCCGCCTAGCGCCACGATGAACCGCCGCATGGCCTCGGAGGACAGCATCCCCGAGACGTTGCTGGACACCGACCCCAGCACCAGGCCGAAGCCGAGGAACGCCAGGCTCCACGCGAGCAGCACCCCCCTTTGGAGCCGGACCGCGAGGTCCCACACCCCCGTCAGGGCGCCCTCGCTCGGGCCGGGCCGGTCGGACACCAGCCCGCCGCCCAGGTCACGACGGGCCCGCAGGGCGAACGCCGCGGTGACGAGCACGGCGCACAGTGCGAGGGGCAGGACGAGCACCCAGAAGTGGTTGCCCGCGAACGCCCGCACCTGCTGGGTCCAGCCGATCGGTGACAGCCAGCTGACGACGGACGGCGCGCCCTGCGTCATGTCCCCGATCGCCCGCAGCGCGTAGGCCACCGCGATCATGGTGATCCCGAGCCCGGTGGCCGTGCGAGTGCTCGTGGTGACCTGCGCCATCACCGCCGCCACCGCGCTGAACGCGATGCCGGCGGCCGCCCAGCCGGCCCCGAAGGCGAGCGACCCGGCGATCGGCAGGCCGCCTGCGGCGAGGGCGAGCGCGGTGAGCAGCCCGACCAGGAGGCTGCCGCCGAACGCCACCGCGAGGGCGGCCGTGAGCGGCGCGTCCCGGCCCACGACGCCCGCCCCCAGCAGCTCCAGCCGGTTGGACTCCTCCTCGGCCCTGGTGTGCCGCACCGTGACGACCACCATGAGCACCCCGACCATCGCCGCGCCGAACGCAGTCATCTTGAACAGCGCGAGCGCGCCGAGCGACGTGGGGTCGTAGATGCGCCCGTAGAGGGCGACGAGCGCCGGGGTCGCGTTGACGACGTTGGCGGCCTCGACCCGGCCCGCCTCGTTCGGGTACAGGTCGGCGGTTGCGGTCGCGGAGAACCAGGCCATAGCGGCGAACCCGAGCGCCCAGGCGGGCAGCAGCCAGCGGTCCCGCCGTAGTGCCAGCCGCAGCAGCGGGCCGGTGCCGGCGAGCGCGCTAGCCATCGACGGCCGGCTTCGACGCGGCGGTGCCGTAGTGCCGCAGGAACAGTTCCTCCAGCGTCGGCGGCTGGCTGGTCAGGGACAGCAGGCCGGCGGCTCCGAGCGCCTGCATCAGCGGGGTGAGTCCGTGCGGTTCCACCTGCGCGCTGACCCGGTGGTCCTCCACGACCAGGTCGTGGACACCGGACAGCCGGTCCAGCCCCTCCGGAACGGCGGTCACCTCGGCCGTCACCGACGTCCGGGTGAGGTGCCGCAGCTGTTCGAGTCGGCCGGTCTCGACGACCTTCCCGTCGCGGATGATGCTCACCCGGTCGGACAGCGCCTCGGCCTCGCTGAGGATGTGGCTGCTCAGCAGCACCGTCCGGCCCTCGTCCCGCAGCTCGCGCACGCAGGTGCGAAAGTCGGCCTCCTTCACCGGGTCCAGGCCCGCGGTGGGCTCGTCGAGCAGGTACAGCTCGGCATCGGTGGCGAGGGCGGCGATGAGGGCCACCTTCTGCCGGTTGCCCCGGGAGTAGGCGCGCGACTTCTTGGTCGGGTCGAGGTCGAACAGCTCCAGGTAACGGTTGCGCCGGGCCACGTCGTGCCCGCCCTGCAGCCGGCTGAGCAGGTCGATCACCTCACCCCCGGTGAGGTTCGGCCACAGGGCCACGTCGCCGGGGACGTAGGCCAGCCTCCGGTGGAGGGTCTCGATGTCCCGCCAGGGGTCGCCGTCGAGCAGTCGCACGGAGCCGGAGTCGATGCGCAGCAGCCCGAGCAGCACCCGCAGGGTGGTGGTCTTGCCTGCGCCGTTCGGGCCCAGGAAGCCGTGGACCTCGCCCCGGGCCACCTGCAGGTCCAGGCCGTCCAGCGCCTTGGTGCGGCCGAAGGACTTCACCAGGCCGCGGGCGTCGACCACCAGGTCGGACGACGAGTCGATGCTGGTCACGGCTGTCACGCTATTCCCGGCGGCGGCATCGGGCACGGGTCCATCGGCACGGGCCGGTGGGGTGAGGGGGCGGCGATGAGCGTGCGGATGGAGCGCCGCGGCGCGGTGGTCACGGTGGTCCTGGACCGGCCGCAGGTGCGCAACGCGGTGGACCGGGCCACGGCGCAGTCGCTGGCCGAGGCGTTCGCCGCGTTCGACGCCGACGACAGCGCCGCGGTGGCCGTGCTGTGGGGCGCGGGGGGCACGTTCTGCGCGGGCGCCGACCTGCGGGCCATCGCCCGGGGCGAGCCGAACCGGTTGGAGCCGGACGGCCATCCGCAGTTCCATGTGCCCGTGCGGGCGGACCGGCGGGAACAGAGTCGATAGGTGATAATCCAGGTCCTCGGCGGTCGGCGCCCGGAGCAAGCCCGAACCGCCGTCGCGCAGCCAGTCGCGGAAGGTCACGCCCGGCGGCGCGGTCCAGTCCTGCGACCCGGGTTCGCGGACGCACATGAGCTCGGCGTCCAGCGCGTACCCGGCCCACGCGTCGCGCGGGTCGCCGTCGGCCGCGTCAAGCGCCGGAGCCCGGGTGCGGCCCGGGTCCATATTCGCCCACACTTGCTGTCGGCCCGAGCGCCAGCCGGTCGGCCGCCCCGACCCGCAGCGGGGAGTTGGCGAACGCGGCCACCAGCACCGGTCCGATCTCGTGCAGCAGCCGCCAGCGCGCACGGTATCCGGACTGACCCTTGCTGTCGTCGCGGGCGTCTAGGCACACCTGGACGGACGCGGTGCCGCACATCATCCGGCAGCCACGGGCCCTCGCGGTCGAAGAATTTTTCCATCGCCGAGTACCGCGGCAGATCGAGCAGGCGCGCGGCGGAGCAGGAGCGGGTCAAGGCCGTAGCCGCAAAGCTCGAGGCCGGCCGTCGCGGCCGCGTCACGCAACGCGGCCAGGTCACGCTCAGTCACCTCGAGAAGCTCACCGAGCGTATCGGCGGGCGCTGAGCTGAGCTCGATCTGCCCGCCAGGCTCGACCGTGAGCGAGGCACCAGAAGGAAGAGAAGAAGATTGATACCGAACGGACCGTAGTGCTTGTCCAGTGTAGCTTTCACCATCCGATTGGCTTTCGAAACCGGCGAGGGTGGCGGCTACTTGCTCCGCCTGCACCGGGAGCGCGGGATCGCGACGATCGCGCACTAGCCACTCGAGTTCGACGCCCACTCGTTCTGGCGGGCCCGTCTTGAAGCGGATCCAGGTGAACCTGCGCTTCCGCGTCAGCCTCGGTAAACCGCGCCCCCTTGATCACGATTTCAACACTACCTGACTCATCTGACCGGACCCCAAAGCCCGGCGGGCGGGTCGCCGGAGGCCGGGAAGACTCCGGTACACCCTGCCCAATGGGGCGTGGGCTATCCGCGCTCACAGGCAAGTTTCAGATTCGGGTGGTACCTTTCGGCACACCCCGCGCGATCACCGGTGACGCTCAGTCATGACAGTAATGACACGCCGTAATGGCCAACGTGGCCATTGGCGCGTTACTGCTCTGGCAGGATGGAACTCGATGAAGGCACCGTCCGTGAGGATCCCGCTGGTATTCCGGGGTAAGGCTGTGGAGCCCCCCGGCATCGTCGCTGTCGCGCGCGTGGACAGCAAGACAAAGAACATCACCAAGCGCCTCAACCGGGGCGAGATCGCCATTATCGACCATTCCGACCTGGACCGGGTGAGCGCCGAGGAACTTATCAGGCGCAAGGTCGCGGCCGTGGTCAACGTTTCGGTCAGCATCACCGGGCGTTATCCCAACCTCGGCCCGCAGCTGCTGCTAGACGCGGGCATCCCGGTCATCAACGGGGTCGGACGCGACGTGCTCGTCCGGATCACCGACGGCGCCGTGGTCCGGCTGGACAACGAGACCCTCTACCTCGGCGATACGGTCGTGGCCAAGGGCACGCCGCTGACCGAGGAACTAGTCCAGGCGGCGATGACCGAGGCCAGGGCCATGGTCGGGGTGCAGATCGAGTCGTTCGCCGCGAACACCCTGGAGTTTCTCCGGCGTGAGCACGAACTGCTCACGCACGGCATCCCGGCGCCCGACATGGATACCGACATGAACGGCCGGCATGTGCTGGTCGTGGTGCGCGGCTATCACTACCGGGAAGACCTGGCCGCCCTCCGGCCTTACATCCGCGAGTACAAGCCGGTGATGGTGGCCGTAGACGGCGGCGCGGACGCGCTGATCGAGGCCGGTTATCAGCCCGACGCCATCTTCGGCGACATGGACTCGGTGTCCGACGAGGCGCTGTGCTGCGGCGCGGAACTCGTGGTGCACGCCTACCCGGACGGCCGCGCGCCGGGGCTGATCCGGGTCCGCGAGCTTGGCCTGGACGCCCTCACCATCCCCGCTCCAGGGACGAGCGAGGACGTCGCCCTGCTCGTCGCCGACGCCAAGGGGGCTAGCCTGATCGCGGTGGTCGGCACGCACCACACGCTGGAGGAGTTCCTCGACAAGGGCCGGCCGGGGATGTCCAGCACGTTCATCACGCACCTGCGGGTCGCGGGGAAGCTGGTCAACGCCCGGGGCGTGCACCAGCTGTACCACAGCCGGATCTCCGGCTGGTCGCTGCTCGTGCTGGTGCTCGCCGCGGCGGTGACCGTGTTCGTCGCCGTGGTGTTCTCGCCTGCTAGTCCCATCCTGGCCAGGTACGTCGATGCGACCTGGCATTCCTTTACCTACTGGCTGACCGGAAAA
>CAWIMG010000029.1:0-224077 GCA_963837105.1 uncultured Actinomycetes bacterium
CCGAATGGACTGCCTGGAGTTGCTTTTCCGGGTGCCGCGTTCACACCCTGCCCGGTGTTCGGCATCCCGACATGCCACTGACGCTCTTCCTGTGCTGCCCGCTGCCGCTATGTGACGGCAGACCTCACGGACAAACGACGGACAAATGATCAAGGGCCTGACGGCTGCGGGCAGCTGTGGCGCCCTTGACCTGCTACTTCTCCGGGTAGCCCCGACCGGATTTGAACCGGCCCTACCGCCTTGAGAGAACGCCACCCGCGGTAGTCCTCATGCTGCGCCGCGGTGGCCTACCGACCCATCGCCGGCCCCTGTAGCGACGACTCCCGGCCAGTTCCTGTGAGCCCGCAGCGGAATCGCGGAACCCCGCCGGATGGTGCCGATGCATGCCGATCTTCAGCGGCGCGGGCCGCGATCAGTGGCCCCATCCCGCCAACGAACCGCCAACAAACGATCAAGAGGCCCGAGCGCCGTCCTGGCGATCGGGCCTCTGACCTTCAACTTCCTGGTAGCGGGGGCGGGATTTGAACCCGCGACCTCTGGGTTATGAGCCAAGCCGGCATCGTTCAACCCAGTGCGCCACCTGGCGGCACGCGGCGGGCGCAGACACTGGTGGCACGCCTCAGGTTAGCCTTGGCGCGTGCTGATCATCCCAGGTGCCGAGGTCAACGAGGCCCACCTGGGCATACGGGTGACGACCAAGGCGGCCTGGTGAAAGGCGTGCTTCTGGTGGCCGGGACCAGCTCCGACGTGGGCAAGAGCATGATCGTGGCCGGGCTGTGCCGCTGGCTGGCCCGGCAGGACGTTCCCGTCGCACCGTTCAAGGCCCAGAACATGTCCCTCAACTCCTTCGTCACGGCCGACGGCGCGGAGATCGGCCGGGCCCAGGCCATGCAGGCAGCCGCGGCCGGCATCGAGCCGCAGGCGCGGATGAACCCGGTACTGCTCAAACCCGGCAGTGACCGGCGAACCCAGATCGTGCTGCTCGGGCATCCCGTGGCCGAGGTCAACGCGGTCGAGTTCGGCGACCACAAGGCCGCACTGCTTGAGGTGGCCCTCGGCAGCCTGTCGCAGCTGCGCCGCCATGACTATGACGTGGTCATCTGTGAAGGCGCGGGCAGTCCGGCGGAGATCAACCTCCGCGACCCCGACATTGCGAACATGGGCCTGGCACGGGCGGCCGGCCTGCCGGTGATCATCGTCGGCGACATCGACCGCGGCGGCGTGTTCGCCGCGATGTACGGCACACTGGCCCTTCTCGAGGCAGCCGACCAGGAGCTCATCGCGGGGTTCGTGATCGACGAGTTCCGGGGCGCGCCTGAGCTGCTGGAGAGACGTCGGCTGCGGATCTCCGCGGCCTCACCGGCCGTCCCGTGCTCGGCGTGACGCCGTTCACCGAGGGCCTGTGGCTGGACGTCGAGGACTCACTGAGCATGGACCTCAGCCGTCGCCCGGCCGCCCTTGCGCCACACGGCGCGGACTTCCTGCGGGTCAGCGTCGTCCGGCTGCCGCGAATCAGCAATATCACCGACATCGACCCCCTGTCCGCAGAGCCCGGAGTGCTCGTCCGGTTCGCGACGACGCCAGCCGAACTGGCCGACGCTGACCTGGTGGTGCTGCCCGGTACCAGGGCTACCGTCGATGACCTGCGCTGGCTGCGCCAGCGCGGCCTCGCGGACGCCATAACTGCGCGCGCCGCCAGAGGGCTGCCGGTGCTCGGCATCTGCGGTGGCTACCAGATGCTCGGACGCGAGATCGACGACCAGGTCGAGTCGGGCGCGGGCACGGTGCCCGGGCTCGGCCTGCTGCCCGTCCGGGTCAGCTTGGCCCGGACGGCGGCTGGGCCGGCCGACCGGATCAGCCTATGGCGGGGCCGTCGCCGGCTATGCAATCCACCACGGCATCGTGACGGTGGAGGACGCCGGGACCACTCCTTTCCTCGATGGCTGCCGGGTGACGACTACCTGGGGAACAAGCTGGCACGGCACGCTGGAGAATGACGTGTTCCGCCGGGCCTTCCTGGCCGAGGTGGCCGGGCGCGCCGGGCGTGACTTCGTTGCCGCGCCGGATACCTGCTTCGCCGCTGTGCGGCAGGCGCAACTCGATGTGATGGGCGACCTCGTGGCCGCTTATCTGGACACGGCCGTGCTGAGCGGGCTCCATCGGCGAGGGGCCGCCCCCCGGGCTGGCGGTCATCCCCCCGGCCGGCGTGGCCGCGCAAGCGAGGTCATGACCCGTCCGCGGGCAGGCCGAAGGCGGCCTGATGCAGCCAGCAGGCCATGGCCACCACTGCTTCAGCGTTTCGCGGGCCCGGGGTTAGCTCGTCGTAGCTGAGCGGGAGGAAGCAGCGGTTCTTGACCACCATAAGGCTTCGGGCGATCTTGCTGGTTTCCCGCGTTCTCACACGTGAACGACCATCACTCACTTCGTCGGTGTAACCAGCCAACGAGCCGCCGGTTAGGACGGTGCTGCGCCCTGCAGCACATCGCGCAAGTCAATGCCGTGATCGCGTGCCAGCAGGCTGATCACCCTCTTCGAGGTTTGGATCGCGGTCGGGCTTCCTATCACGCCTGTCACAAGGATGCGGCGGATGCTGTCAAGGCTTTGGGTGAGTAGCCAGGAGTTGAGCGTCACATTGACCCACCGTTCCAAGGCAGCCAGACAGGCTTGGGTGTGATCGACAGCCAAGTCGGCGAGTCTCGACAGCATGGCGTCCTCGGCCTCGACACGTCCCGTGAGGGACAGGACGGGAGTAGGTGCCGGAGCGACCAGGTCGGGTCGAACTGGCCGGAGGCGAACCAGCGGCCGAAGTCGGCCAGTTCGCCTGCATCAGCTCCGCTCTTGACAGCCGCCACGCGGTATTCCCAGAAAGAGGTCAGCCGAGCTATCAACACTGAATCCGGCGCCTCTAGGCCGCCGAGGCCGACGCCGACCCACCACATGAGATGGGCTGCCACTTCAGGTGACGCCTTGGTGTAGAAGCGGCGCAGGAGCCCGTCCTGGCTGTCCAGGTCGAGCCGACCGGCCCAGAGCCTGCTGATCAAGTGTTTGCCCAGCTGGGTGGCCTGAAAATTCTCGACGCGGTCTTGTGAGGAAAGGTCCATGCGGTCGGTCATCACACTGTAGGTATTGACCAGCAGCACCCAGGCTCCTTCGGTTGCGCCGGCCTCCTACTAGGTAGGCGTCCCATGCGGTATCAAGGAACGCCTTTTGGCCTGGATCTATCGGGAAGATCGATTCAACATTCCGGGCAGCCCAGTCTTTGTCCATCCAGACAAGCTGAGAAAACAGCTCGCCGTAGATCGACCGGACCGCGTTGGACGGATCGACACGGCTGTCGAGGTGACGGTCGAGGAGTACACCAACCTCGCTCAGATCAGCATCTGGTGATCGCCGACGTAGACGAAGGCCGTAGCTGATCGCTGCGCGTATCGCCTGAGCCCGCGCCACGGTCAGTGCCTGCGACATGAATCTGCTGTCCTCTCCGGCCATGCGCTCGGCTTCCCACTCCGCTGTGGGGTCGGGATCGCTACAGCATTCTTCGATGATCGCCCAGATATCGCCGTCATGATCGGTGGAGATGGGACTGGGCTCGGGATCGAGCCCAGCGATCAGCAATCTGATCATGTCCGTGCGTGGTTCGCGCCACTGCCGGAAGCCTAGCTCCGCCGGACCATTCGCCAATTCTTCTTCGGCCTGCTGGTTGATCCATGCCGAGAGGGCTACGACACCACTCCAGTCGAGAGTTGCGCCGCTAGCGAGCGCCTGCCACAGGCCGTTGATCACTGCGCCGATGTACTCGGCGGGCAGTCCGATGAACGACGCGGCATCGGCTGAACGGTGCTCCGCGTCACCCTGGATGGCACTGCTCAACACACCACGCAGGGAAGCGGGACTAATCACCGGACCTCTTTGCCCCGGAGGCTGCCCGGTTCTGAGGAAGGCCACAAGCGCATCGGTGGGCATCGCTGCTAGCTCCCCCGCAGTGACCGGGCCCTCGGCGGACCAGACAGCGAACGGTTCGGGCACAGGGTCTGCCGGGTCTGGCGCTGCGCCGAACTCGGCAACTAGCGCCTGGTAGCGAGCGTCCCACTCTGGCGGCAGGATTGTCTGCACCGCCGCTAGCCGGTTCCGCTGCCACCGGGCGACGCGCTCGCGTGCCAGCGGATCTCGGCATCTGAGGCTCAGCGTCGGCCAGGGCTTCTGCCGACTGGGTGGCGGGGGCCGGTCCGCCATCGATAAGGGTGAGCAGACGGCGCAGGTGGGCGGGGTCAAGACAGGCAGTGCCACTGCGGGCGAGAAGCAGATACTCCCGGTCCAAGCGCCAGTCAGCGCTTATCGCCGCGTCGGTCATCCGCTCCGCCACGAAATCACTCGCCTCTGCTGCGCGGTTGGAAAGTAGGTCCAGTGCGATTCGGCGGAAGATCACGCGATGATGGGACTCTAGCTCGGTCACGACGTCAGCAACGCTGCCAAGGCCGGACTCGACGATGCTAGACGCGGCGTCGCGGACCGCGTCAACGAGCGAGTGACGCAGGTTCGATTCGGACCGGCGCTCATAGCCTTCAATGTTGAGCCGCCACAGCGGCGAGCCGTCCTCAGCAGAGTCCCCCCGGATTCGCCACGTGTCAGTGTGGACAACCTCATCTAGCGTCTGGCAGAGCAGACCAAGCGACGGCAAACCGGCTGCGGCGACCAGTTCAGGCACGTGCTCCCGCAGAACTACCCCGTACGCGTGGCCGTGAACGCTCGCAGCTGGCCCGTACCCCGCGCTCAGAGTCTTGAACAGCGCAGCCGCGAGGTCCAGGGCCGGGCCGATCTGCCCGCCACGACACAGATGGCCCACCAAGGCGCCCACCTTTTGCGGGATCAGAACGCTAAATCGGCCGCCCAACGCTGCTATGACACGCGGCACCAACCTGGCACTATCTGGCGCCGGAATTGCGACGGCGATCTCGACCAGGTCATGATTGACCCGGCTATTGTCCGTACCCGCCATCGTCAGTGCTGCTCTAACAACTGCGTCTGGCGCCTGTGCGGCAACGCGGGCCAGGAACTGCGACGCCGGCCACGGAGGAAACAGCACCGTCCCGGCGTCCTCATCGATCTGCTCCGGCGGCGGGGTCGTGAAGAAACCTGCCCGGTGCAACGGGCCTACCCAAGCCGCGGACGCCCTGTTGAAGAAATGCTGCGCAACCGCCTCGGTGTGCGGAAACTTCTGACGGAGCATGTTGGCATGCACATCCGTAGGCTGGGGCGTTGCCAACAAATCTTCAAGCCGCTCGAAGATCTCAAAGTAGTTGATCTCGAAGCGCTCCAAGATCGCATCGAGAACCTGCTCAACCTTGTCAACGTAGCTGACGAACTCATCGTTGAACGGCCGAGGTTCCTCCAGTGCACTGCGATGTGCGCGGGTCGCCAGGTTGTCCGGGTTATCTTGGCCCGCGAACCCGAGCCAGAACTCGGCCACCAAGTCGTCCTGAGAAATCCCGAGTTCGGTCAAGATCGCCCGGATCTTTGCCTTGTGCCCGTCCGCCTGACCAAGTGCATCAGCGCCCGCTGGCTCCAAGACCAACCGCACGGCACTCTCAACCTCGCGCAACAGATGGGCAACCAAGTGAGTCGCCGACGGCCAAGCCGACCCTTCGGACACCAGCCTGCAGGAATCTCGGAAGAAAGCTGCCGGGCCAGGGCCAACTTGGGTGAGCAATCGCTGAGCTACCCGCTCCTGGCGAGGAGATAGTGACCTGTAGCCAGGACTAGTCGGCCCTCCGCCGTACACAGCTCTCAACCGCGCTTCTCTGTCTTCGTCTTCAGCGGGCAGCCAAGCCCAGCGACCTCACTACCGGGTGGATGTCTATGCATCCCCAGTCTTCCATCCGCAGGCGGTGGAGTGGCCCATCGTGCGGTCCAGCGACCACGAGTGGCTCACTCAGCACTACGGATGAAAGGTCAACTGGGCAGCTGGCTGGGGTTGCGCGGCCCGGAGGTGATCCCCAAGGCCGTGTTCACACTGACCCGCGTCCTGGCATCGCGACATGCCGACGACACCCCTTCCGGGACGCTTGGTGCCGCGAAGTGACGGCGGTCCTCAATGACAAACGAGGGACAAATGATCAAGGGCCCGGCCGCTGTGACCAGCGATCAGGCCCTTGACCTGCTACTTCGTGAGTAGCCCCGACCGGATTTGAACCGGCGCTACCGCCTTGAGAGGGCGGCGTCCTGGGCCGCTAGACGACGGGGCCAGCCACTGAACGGTAGCGTACTTGGCAGAGGCCGCCAAACGGCGGTGCCAGCCGCTCCTTCGCCGCCCGGCCGGCCACCTGCCCGCCAGCCGGGGCCCAGCACTCACCGCCGGTGACACCGCGCTGAGCTGGGGTACCACATGAGCTGGGGTACCAGGACTCGAACCTAGACTAACGGGGCCAGAACCCGTCGGGCTGCCAATTACCCCATACCCCATGGGAGCGGGCCGCAGCGGCCCGGGCGCCTGTGAAGTGTAGCCGAACCCGTGCGGAGCGGCCAAAGCCGGGCCGGATGGCGGCCGGGCCACGCCGGGCACCGCATGACCGGCTCAGGCCGGGGCGGCGATCGCCTGGCCCTGGGCCAGCCGGCCCAGGGTGCGTTCCCGGCCGAGCAGTTCGATCGACTGGAACAATGGCAGGCCGGCCCGGCGGCCGGTGACCGCGACCCGCAGCGCACCGCCGAACGCGGCCCGTGGCTTCAGGCCCAGCCCGTCCACCAGCGCCGCCCGGAGCGCGGCCTCGATGTCCGCAGCCGTCCAGGAAGCCAGGCCCGACAGGGCCTCGTGCGCGGTCGCCAGGACCGGCCCGGCGTCGGTGGTGAGGGTCCGCGCGCTGTCCTCCGGGTCGGCCTGGAACCGGTCCTCGGGTGTGAACAGGAACTCCAGCATGGCGGCCCCGCTGGCCAGGGTCGTGCACCGTTCCTGCGCCAGAGGCGCCGCGGCAGCGATCAGTGCCGCCTGCGCTGCCGACGGCGGATCGGCGACCAGGCCTGCCGCGATCACGAACGGGGTGAGCCGGGCGGTGAAGTCGGCCGGGGCCAGCGCCCGGATCTTGTCGCCGTTGATCGCTTCCAGCTTGCGCACGTCGAACTGGGCGGCGTTGGCGTTCACCCGGGCGAGGTCGAACTCGGCGGCCATCTCGGCCAGGGTGAACTCCTCCCGGTTCCCACCCGGCGACCAGCCGAGCAGGGCCAGGTAGTTGCAGATCGCCTCGGGCAGGAAGCCTTGCTCGCGGTACCAGTTGACGGACACGACCCCGTTCCGCTTGGACAGCCGCTGGCCGTCCTTGCCCAGCACATATGGCAAGTGCGCGAACAGCGGGAACTGGGCGCCGGGCACGCCCATGGCCCGGTAGACGGCGATCTGGCGGGGGGTGGAGGACAGCAGAATCCTCGCCCCGCACCACGTGGGTGATCCGCATGAGCACGTCGTCAACGGCGACCGCCAGGGTGTAGAGCGGGGCGCCGTCGGCGCGGGTCAGCACGAAGTCGGGCACGTGCGCGTGGTCGAAGGTGACCTCGCCGCGGACCAGGTCGGTGAACGTGGTCGAGCCGTCGGGCATCTTGAACCGCACCACCGGCCGGCGGTCCTGCGCCTGGTAGGCGGCGACCTGGGCGGGAGTGAGGTCGCGGCAGTGCCCGTCATAGCCGCTCGGCCCGCCGGCCCGGCGGGCCGCCTCCCGGCGGGCCGCCAGTTCCTCCGGGGTGCAGTAGCAGTAGTAGGCGTCCCCGGCGGACAGGAACCGCTGCACCCAGTGGGCGTAGCAGTCCATCCGCTCACTTTGCAGGTAGGGGCCGTACGGCCCGCCGATGCCCGGGCCCTCGTCCCAGTCCAGGCCCAGCCAGCGCAACGTGCCCAGCGCCGACTCGATGTACTCAGGCCTGACCCGGGTCTGGTCGGTGTCCTCGATCCGCAGCACGAACGTCCCGCCGGTGGACCGGGCGAACGCCCAGTCGTACAGGGCCGTCCGGACGTTGCCGACGTGCAGGTCACCGCTCGGCGAGGGGGCGAACCGGACCCGCACCCCGCCGGGCGCCGCAGCGGCGTCAGTCACGGCGCACCACCGGGTTGGTCAGTGTGCCGATGCTCTCGATGGTCACCGATACCTCGTCTCCCTCAGCGAGCGGGCCGACGCCCGCGGGCGTCCCGGTGAGCAGCACGTCCCCGGGCAGCAGCGTCATCACGTTACTGGCAAAGGCCACCAGCGCGGCCACGCCGTGCAGCAGCTGAGAGGTCCGTGCCCGCTGCCTGACCTCGCCGTTGACGGTGGTGAGCAGTTCCAGGTCGGCTGGGTCGGCGCCGGTCTCGATCCACGGCCCGAGCGGGCAGAACGTGTCGAACCCCTTCGCCCGGGCCCACTGGCCGTCCCGCGCCTGCAGGTCCCGGGCGGTGACGTCGTTGGCGCAGGTGTAGCCGAAGATCACATCCGCGGCCTGGCTCGCGGGCACCTCCCGGCACAGCCGGCCGATGACCACGGCCAGCTCGCCCTCATAGTCGACCCGCTCGGCCAGGCCTACCGGGTACCGGACCGGGTCGCCCGGCCCGCACACGGCGGTGGACGGCTTCAGGAACAGAACGGGCTCCGCGGGTGGCTCCCCGCCCATTTCCCGGGCATGCTCGGCGTAGTTCCGGCCGATGGCGATCACCTTGCTGGGCAGCACCGGAGCCAGCAGCCGGACGTCGCCGAGCCGGTAGCTGGCCCCGCTCAGCCGGATCGCGTCCAGGCCGGTGCCGAACGGATGGCCGGCCAGCGCGGCGACCACCGGCTCACCCTCAGTCCCGGCGCCAGCACCGGTGGCGGCGCCGACCACCCCGTAACTCACCTCGTCGCCGTCGGCGAACCTGGCGATGCGCACGTCGTCTCACCCCATCGGTACCGGCCCGCCCGCGGCGGGCCTAACGCCTGCTGGCGGTCCTCCCCCGCTGGCCGCTGCTACTGCCAGTAGTTCTCGACCTCCGAGGCCGGGCGGGCCTGCGCCTGCGCCGGGTCCTCGCCGTACTCCCGCCGGGCACGCCGCTGCCGCAGCAGGTCCCAGCACTGGTCGAGCGACTCCTCCACCGACCTCAGCTGCTCCCGCTCGGCGTCGCTGGTGAGCGCGCCCGCCGCGACCTTGGCGCGCAGGTCGTGCTCGGCCGCGATGAGGTCATTGATCTGCCCGAGGATCTCCTTGTCGTCCATGGCCCCAACGCTATCCAGTGGCGCACGCGGCTGCTGGCCCGGCGGTGCTTCCGCATCCTGAGCGAGTAGCCGCAGGCGCCCCGGGCCGCCCGCGCCCGGCGGCAGACGGCACACTGGGCATATGGCCGGCTCCCGGTATGACGTGGTGGTGGCCGGGGGCGGGCACAACGGCCTGACCGCGGCCGCCTACCTGGCCCGGGCCGGCCGGTCGGTGCTGGTACTGGAACGGCTCGGCCACACCGGCGGGCTGGCGGTATCCGAAGCGGTCTTCCCGGGCGTGCCGGTGCGGCTGTCCCGGTACTCCTACCTGGTCAGCCTGCTGCCCCAGCAGATCATCGACGACCTGGGACTGGCCATCGAACTGCGCTCCCGCCGGATCGCTTCCTATACCCCGGTAGGTGACGGCGGGCTGCTGGTGGACGGCAGCGACCCCGGCCGCAGCGCGGCCTCCTTCCGCGCCGTCACCGGTGGCGGGCGTGACTGGCAGGCCTGGCAGCGCTTCTACACCGCTGCTGGGCGGCTGGCCCGGCGGCTGTTCCCGACCATGACCGAGCCGCTGCGCTCGCGTGCGGACATCCGCGCCCTGGCCGGCGACGACGAGACCTGGCAGGCGCTGATCGAACGGCCGGCCGGGGAGATGATCGAGCGGCGGTTCGGTGACGACACGGTCCGCGGGCTGGTCCTCACCGACGCCCTGATCGGCACGTTCGCCACCGCCCGGGACCCTGATCTGCGGCAGAACCGCTGCCTGCTCTACCACCTGATCGGCAACGGCACCGGCGACTGGCGGGTGCCGGTCGGCGGGATGGGCGCGGTCAGCGCGGCACTGGCCGGGGCGGCACGGGCCGCGGGTGCGGAGATCCGGACTGGCGCCGAGGTCACCGCCATCGACCCGGACGGGGCGGTGACGGTCAGCCAGGATGAGTCCGAATACACCGTCGGGGCCGAGCACATCCTGGCCAACGTGGCCCCGGCCACCCTGTCCGCGCTGCTCGGCGAGAACCCGGCCGAGCCGGAGCCGGAAGGCGCCCAGCTCAAGATCAACATGGTGCTGGCCCGGCTGCCGGCGGTGCGTGGCGACGTCAGCCCGGCGGCCGCCTTCACCGGCACATTCCACGTCAACGAGGGATACCAGGCACTCGCCGCGGCGCATGCGCAGGCGGCCAGCGGGGAGCTGTCCGTTACGCCGCCATGTGAGGCGTACTGTCATTCGCTGACCGACACCTCGATCCTGGATCCCGGCCTGGCCGCGGCGGGTGTGCACACCATGACCGTGTTCGGCCTGCACATGCCCGCACGGCTGTTCCGGGCCGACCCCGATGGCGCCCGGGCGCGGGCGCTGGCCGCCACCCTGCGCTCTATCGACTCGGTGCTGGCCGAACCGCTGGCCGACTGCCTGCTGCCAGACGCCGACGGCCAGCCGTGCCTGGAGGTGAAGACCCCGGCAGACCTGGCGGCCGAGGCCAGGCTGCCGGGCGGCCACATCTGGCATGCCGACCTCGCCTGGCCGTTCGCCGACGACGAGGCCGACATCGGCCGCTGGGGAGTGGAGACTGCACACCCGCGGGTGCTGATCTGCGGGGCGGGTGCCCGCCGCGGCGGCGGGGTGAGCGGGATCGGCGGCCACAACGCGGCCATGGCCATCCTGCGCGGGCCCGATCGGCCCGGCTGACCCCCCATAGACTGCCGGCATGAGTTCTCAGCCGGCCGCCCCGCAGCCCACCGCGATCCCGCCGGCCGCCCGCCGGATCCCCGCCGAGCGCAGTCACCACGGTGACCCGGTCATCGACGACTACGCCTGGCTGGCCAGCAAGGACAACCCGGAGACGATCGCCTATCTGGAGGCGGAGAACGCCTACCTGGCCGACATGACGGCCGGCCAGGCCGCGCTGCGGGAAACGATCTTCGGCGAGATCAGGGCGCGCACCCAGGAAACCGACCTGAGCGTGCCGGTGCGCAAGGGCGGCTGGTGGTACTACACCCGGACTGCCAAGGGCCGGCAGTACCCGGTGCGCTGCCGCTGCCCAGCCGCCGCCGGCGGCACCACCCCGCCGGTGGCCGGCCAGGACGGGCCGCTGCCGGGCGAGCAGGTCCTGCTGGACGGCAACGAACTGGCCGGGGACTCGCCGTTCTTCGCCCTCGGCGCCCTCAGCGTCAGCCCGGATGGCCGCCTGCTCGCCTACTCGACCGACTTCACCGGCTCCGAGCGGTTCACCCTGCGGGTCAAGGACCTGGCCACCGGGCAGCTCCTGGCGGACGAGATCCCGGACACCCACCACGGCTGCGCCTGGTCGGCCGGCGGCGGCACCTTGTTCTACACCACCACCGACGCGGCCTGGCGCCCGTACCGGGTATGGCGGCACGTGCTGGGCACCCCGGTGACCGGCGATGTGATCGTGCTGGAGGAACCGGACGAGCGGTTCGGGGTGGGCATCGGCCTGACCCGCAGCGAGCGCTACCTGGTGATCGGCGTGGCCAGCCCGCTGACCAGCGAGGCATGGCTGCTGGACGCGGCCAGCCCGGGCGGGCGGCCGCGGCTGGTGCTGCCCCGCCGGCCCGGGGTGGAGTACCACGTCGAGCACCAGGACGGCCCGGACGGCGGCCGGCTGCTGATCCTGCACAACGACGGTGCGCTCAACTTCGAGCTGGCCACCGTCCCGCTGGCCGGTCACGGCGCGGCCGGTCCTGACGCGGCCGGGCCGGACGCCTCCGGCCCGGCGCTGACCGGCCCGGACCGCCTCACCCCGCTCGTCCCCCACTCCGATGACACCCGGCTGCTGGACGTGGACGCCTTCGCCGGGCACCTGGTGGTGTACTACCGCCGGGACGGGCTGACCGGCCTGCGCGTCATCGGCGCCAGCGGCGCGAGCCACGACATCGGTTTCCCCGAGCCGGTCTACCGGGTGTTCCCCGGCAGCAACCCCGAGTACGGCGCCCGGCTGTTCCGGCTGAGCTACGGATCGCTGGCCACGCCCGACTCGGTCTACGACGCCGACCTGGACACCGGCGAACTGACCCTGCGCAAGCGCCAGCCGGTGCTGCCGCTGCCCGGCGGCCCGGCCTATGACCCGGCCGGCTACGAGCAGCGCCGGGAATGGGCAACCGCCCCGGACGGCACCGCGGTGCCGATCTCGCTGATCTGCCGGAAGGGCACGCCGCGGGACGGCAGTGCCCCCTGCCTGCTCTACGGCTACGGCAGCTACGAGGCGTCGATCGACCCCGGCTTCTCGATCGCCCGGCTGTCCCTGCTCGACCGCGGTTTCGTGTACGCCATCGCGCACGTCCGGGGCGGCGGCGAGATGGGGCGGCACTGGTACGACGACGGCAAGATGCTGCAGAAGGTCAATACCTTCACCGACTTCGTGGCGTGCGCGCGCCACCTGGCGGACACCGGCTGGACCAGCCCCCGGCGGCTGATCGCCCGCGGCGCTTCGGCAGGCGGGCTGCTGATGGGCGCGGCGGTGAACCTTGCCCCGGAGGCGTTCGGCGGCATCGTCGCCCAGGTCCCGTTCGTGGACGCGCTGACCAGCATCCTCGACCCGTCGCTGCCGCTGACCGTGCCGGAGTGGGAGGAGTGGGGCAACCCGCTGGCCGACCCGCAGGTCTACGCCTACATGAAGGCCTACTCGCCCTATGAGAACATCAGCGACCGGACCTACCCGCCGATCCTGGCGCTGACCAGCCTGAACGACACCCGGGTGCTCTACCACGAGCCCGCCAAGTGGATCGCGCGGCTGCGGGCCACCGCCCGCGGCGGCCCGTTCCTGCTCAAGACCGAGATGATCGCCGGCCACGGTGGCCGCAGCGGCCGCTACGACGCCTGGCACGAGGAGTCCCTGGTCCTCGCCTGGGTCGTCACCACCGCCGGCGCTGGCTGACCCCGGGTCCGCACGCCGTAACGTTCCGCGAACGGGGGCCGGGGATAATCGGCCCCAGGCGGTGAGACATGACCCGGATGGCGTTCTGGCGCGCGTGGTCCATCTGGGCTGTCTCGGTGGCGGCGACGGCGACCGCGCTGGTGGTCACCCGGGTCCATCCCCTGCCCGCCAGCCTGGCCAGCCAGAACGGGAGCCCGGCGGCCGGAACGATCGCGGTGCTGTTCATCGGCTCGTTTGCCACGGTCGGCGCGCTGCTCGGCTGGAAGCGCCCGGCCAACCCGATCGGCTGGCTGCTGGCCGGCACCGGCCTGGCCTACGCGACCGGGGCTTTCTGCCTGCTGCTGCTGTACTTTCCGCGGACCCGGGCGCTCGCCAACTGGCTGGGCTGGATCTGGCTGTTCGGGCTCGGGCTGTGCGTGTTCGTGCTGCTGCTGTTCCCCACTGGGGGCCTGCCCTCCCGGCGCTGGCGGCCGGCCGCCTGGGCGGCCGGGATCGGCCTGGCCGGGTGGGTGCTGGGCAACGCGTTCGCCCCCGTCATCATCACGGCCAACCAGGTGACACCGAACCCGGTCGGGCTGACCGGGCTGGCCGGGCAGGCCTGCAAGGTCATCGCGGTGCTCGGCGTGCTGCTGACGGGCGCCACCGGCCTGGCCGCCGTGGTCTCGCTGGCGTTCCGCTACCGGCGGGCCCGGGCAGCCGAGCGGGCGCAGCTCAAGTGGCTGGTCTACGCGGCCGGCCTGATCCTGGCCCAGACGCTGGCGGAGATCCCGGTCAGCCACATCCTGGGCCCGGGCAACGCGGCCAGCAACGTGCAGAACGCGATGACCAGCGTGGCCTTCGCCCTCGTCCCGATCGCCATCGGCATCGCCGTGCTGCGCTACCGGCTGTACGACATCGACCGGGTCATCTCCCGCACCCTGGCCTACGCGATCATCACCGGGCTGCTGGCCGGCGTGTACGCCGGCCTGGTGCTGCTGGCCACCGAGGTGCTGCGGCTCTCCTCCCCGGTGGCGGTGGCCGCCGCCACCCTGGCGGCGGCGGCCCTGTTCGCCCCGGTGCGGCGGCGGGTGCAGCGGCTGGTGGACCGGCGGTTCAACCGGGCCAGGTACGACGCCGACACGACCACGGCCGCGTTCGCGGCCCGGCTCAAGGACGCGGTCAACCTGGACGCCATCCGCGACGACCTGGCCAGCGTGGTGCAGGCGGCGCTGGAGCCGGCCCACGTGTCGGTGTGGCTGCCGGCCCGCGCTCAGCCCACCGAACCAGGGTCCGGCTCGGTCGGGGCGTGACCCGCCCGGAGCAGGGCGTAGGTGACCGCTTCGGCCAGGGCGTGCCACGAGGCGGCGATGATGTTCTCGTCCACGCCGACCGTGCTCCAGCTGCCGGCCGTGTCATCCGAGCCGTCGCCGGATTCGATCAGCACCCGGGTCACCGCGCCGGTGCCGTGCGAGCCTTCCAGGATGCGCACCTTGTAGTCGGCCAGCTCCAGCCGGGCCAGCTCCGGGTAGAGCCGCTCCAGGGCCAGCCGCAGCGCATTGTCCAGCGCGTTGACCGGCCCGTTGCCCTCGCCGGTGGCGACGATCCGCTCGCCCTTGGCCCGCAGCTTGACGGTGGCCTCGCTGACCACCTCCCCGCTGGCGCGGCGCTCGACGATGACCCGCCAGGACTCGGCCTGGAAGTGGCGCAGCCGCTCGCCGGCCAGCTCATCGCGCAGCAGCAGCTCGAACGACGCGTCCGCGGCCTCGAACGTGTAGCCGTGCGCCTCCAGGTCCTTGACCTTCTCCACCACCTTGCCGACGGTGGCCCGGTCGCCGGACAGGTCATAGCCGAGCTGGCGGCCCTTGACCTCGACCGAGGCGCGGCCGGCCATGTCCGAGACCAGCATCCGCATGTCGTTGCCCACCAGCTCCGGGTCGATGTGCTGGTACAGCATCGGGTCGATCTTGACCGCGGAGGCGTGCAGGCCGGCCTTGTGCGCGAACGCCGAGTACCCGACGTACGGCTGGTGCGTGCTCGGGGTCACGTTGGTGACCTCGCTGATGGCGTGCGCGACCCGGCTCATCTCCGGCAGGCAGCCCGGCGGCAGCACCTGGCGGCCCTGCTTGAGCTGGAGCCCGGCCACCACGCTGAACAGGTTGGCGTTCCCGGCCCGCTCCCCGTATCCGTTCGCGGTGCCCTGCACGTGGGTGGCCCCGGCCGAGACCGCCATCAGCGTGTTCGCCACCGCGCAGGCGGTGTCGTCGTGGCAGTGGATGCCCAGCCGCGCCCCGGTAGCCGCCGCGACCTCCGCCACCACGTCCCCGATCTCGGCCGGCAGCAAGCCGCCGTTGGTGTCGCACAAGGCGACCAGGTCGGCGCCTGCCTCGGCCGCCGTGCGCACCACCGCCAGCGCGTAGGCCGGGTCGGACCGGTAGCCGTCGAAGAAATGCTCGGCGTCCAGGAAGACCCGCTGGCCCTCCGCGCGCAGGTGGCTGACCGTGTCGGCGATCATGGCCAGGTTCTCGGCCAGGGTGGTCCGCAGGGCCAGCCGGACATGCCGGTCATGGCTCTTGGCGACCAGGGTGACCACCGGCGCCCCGGACTCTCGCAGCGCCGCGACCTGCGGGTCGTCGGCCGCCACCGCGTCCGGCCGCCGGGTGGAGCCGAACGCGGCCAGCTGGGCGTGCGTCAGCGTCAGCTCACTGCGCGCACGCCGGAAGAACTCGGTGTCCTTCGGGATGGCCCCAGGCCAGCCCCCCTCGATGAAGCCGACCCCGAACTCGTCCAGCCGCCGGGCGATGGCCAGCTTGTCGGCCACGGTCAGCGACAGTCCCTCCTGCTGTGCGCCGTCGCGCAGCGTGGTGTCGTAGACATGGAACGAATCGTCGGGGGTCATCTGTCTCACTCCTGGTTGGGTTGCTGACCACTGCCACCGCAAAGCAAAAGACCCCTCGCGGATGCGAGAGGTCTGCGCGTCGGCGGTGCGGGCCCTGGGCCCTGCTAGCTGCCGGCGCGCCCGCCGATAATAATGCGGCCGCACGTCACGCCAGCATTGAAGCACATTCGCAACGGCGGCGCGAAACGGCTGTCCAGCATGCGAGACGGCCCGCTGCTGGCAGGCGGCGCGGTGGCCGGGCCCGGTGCTAGCAGATCTTGTGCACCCAGCCGTGCGGGTCGGGACGCTCGCCGTACTGGATGCCCAGCAGTTCCTCGCGCAGCGCGAGCGTGACCGGGCCGGGCCTGCCATCCCCCACCAGCCAGTCACCACCGGCCGACTTGACCCGCCCGACCGGGGTGATCACCGCGGCGGTGCCGCAGGCGAACACCTCGGTCAGTTCGCCGGCCTGGCAGCCGGACCGCCACGAGTCAACCGAGATCTTGCCCTCCTCCACCGGCAGGCCGAGGTCGGCGCCGAGGGTGAGCAGCGAGTCCCTGGTCACGCCGGGCAGCAGCGTGCCGGTCAGCGCCGGGGTCATCAGCCGGGCGGTGGAACCGGACCCATAGACGAAGAACAGGTTCATCCCGCCCATTTCCTCGACCCAGCGGCGTTCCGCGGCGTCCAGCCAGACCACCTGGTCGCAGCCGTGGTCCACGGCCTGCTGCTGGCCGGCGAACGAGCCGGCGTAGTTGCCGCCGCACTTGGTCTCACCGGTGCCGCCGGGAGCGGCCCGGGTGTACTGCTCCGACAGCCAGACGGTGACCGGCTTGATGCCGCCGGCGAAGTAGGCCGCGGCGGGCGAGGCGATCAGGGCGAACAGGTAGGACCGCGACGGCGAGTTGATGCCCAGCCCGACCTGGGTGGCGATGATGAACGGGCGCAGGTAGAGGCTGCGCCCGTCGCCGTCCGGGACCCAGTCCCGGTCCTGGCTGACCAGCAGGTCGATGGCCTGGACGAAGGCTTCCCCGGGCAGTTCGGGCATGGCCATCCGGCGGGCCGAGGAGGCGAACCTGGCCGCGTTCGCCCACGGGCGGAACGCCGCGATGGTGCCGCCCGCCTGCCGGTAGGCCTTCAGGCCCTCGAAGATCTCCTGGGCGTAGTGGAAGACCTGGGTGGCCGGGTCCAGCATGAGCGGGCCGTACGGCTCCAGCCGGCCGTCGTGCCAGCCACGTTCGGCCGACCAGGACAGGGTCACCATGTGGTCGGTGAATACCGTGCCGAACCCCGGTGCGGCCAGCAGCCGGTCACGCTCGGCGGTGGCCACCGGGTGATCGCTGACGTCGATGCCGAACTCGATCCCGGTCGCGGGGCTGGTGGTGGTCATGTCCAGGTCCTTCCTCCGGGCCCGGCGCCGCCGGGCCACCCGGGGCCTGGCGCCGTTGCCCGGCCCCCGATCGGCGCGGCCCCCGCCGCACCCTCCTGTCCATCTTGCCGCGCCCAGCGGCGTGGCTCAGCCGGCTACTCGCTCGGCGATGTCGTCGCCCACTTCGGCGGTGGACCGGGCCGCCCACGCGCCCTGCCGTTCCACCAGGTCGTCCGCGGCCGCCTGCTCGATCCGCGCCGCCTCGGCGGTGAACCCGAGGTGCTCGCACAGCATGGCCACGGACAAGATGGTGGCGGTGGGATCGGCCTTCTGCTGGCCGGCGATGTCCGGGGCGCTGCCGTGCACCGGCTCGAACATGCTCGGCGCGGTCCGCTCCGGGTTGATGTTCCCGCTCGCGGCCAGGCCGATGCCGCCCGCCACCGCGGCGCCGAGGTCGGTCAGGATGTCGCCGAACAGGTTGTCGGTGACGATCACATCGAACCGCTCCGGCTTGGTGACCAGGAACATCGTCGCGGCGTCCACGTGCTGGTAGTCCGTTGTGACGCCGGGAAAGTCCTGGCCGGCCGCCGAGGTCACCCGCTGCCACAGGTCACCGGCGTAGGTGAGCACGTTCGTCTTGTGCACCAGCGTCAGGTGCTGCCGCGACCGCTGTGCCGCCAGGTTGAACGCGTACCTGACGACCCGGCTCACCCCGTACGCGGTGTTCAGGCTCTCCTGGGTCGCCACCTCGGCCGGGGTGCCCTTGCGCAGCACTCCGCCCGCCCCGGCATAGGGGCCCTCGGTGCCCTCGCGGACGACGACCATGTTGACCGACTCGGGGCGGACCCCTGCCAGCGGCGTGACCATGCCCGGGTACAGCCGGACCGGCCGCAGGTTGACGTACTGGTCAAGCTCGAACCGGAGCCGCAGCAGCAGGCCGCGCTCCAGCACACCGCTCGGCACGGTCGGGTCGCCGACCGCCCCGAGCAAGATCGCATCATGGCCGCGGATCTCCTCCAGCACCGAGTCCGGCAGCGTCTCACCGGTCCGGTGCCAGCGCTGGGCGCCCAGGTCATAGCTGGTCTCGTCGACCGCGATCGCGGCCGCTTTCAGCACCTTGAGCGCCTCGGCGACCACTTCCGGCCCGATGCCGTCGCCGCCGATCACCGCCAGCTTGATGGAGGAAGATCCCATGCGGGTACCCTACTGGTCCGGTGAACCCGCGGGGTCGCCACCGTTGTCGCGCCGGTCCAGCGCGACCTGGACCGCCTGGGCGGCCCGGTCCTGGTAGCCGGCTGGCCGGGCAGCGCCGTTCGGCCTGGTGCTGGGCCGGTGCCGGGGGCGCGGCCGCCCGTCCGGTGTCTGGCGGCCGCCCGCGGGCGTGGCCTGGTCCCAGCGGTACATGTCATACACGGTGAATCTCTCCTGATATCTCGGGGTGAGGCCGGCTGCGGCCTCAGGTCATCTCCAGGTCGACCGACCGGCCTACCACGGCGCCGATGGTGGCGATGATGTCGTCCAGCACCACTGGCGGGAGCGCGGAGTCCACGGTGAGCACGATCAGCGCATGGCCGCCGCGGGCATCCCGGCAGACCTGCATGCCGGCGATGTTGATGCCCTCGCCGCCCAGGATCTGGCCGACCACGCCGACGATGCCGGGACGGTCGGTGTAGGTCAGGAAGGCCATGTGCCCGGCCAGCGCGATCTCCATGTCGAAGCCGTTGACCTCGACCAGCTTCTCGATCTGGTGCGGGCCGGTCAGGGTGCCGCTGACCGACACCCGCTGGCCACCGGGCAGCGTCCCGCGCAAGGTGACCAGGTTCCGCCAGTCCGGGCTGTCGCCGCTGGTGACCAGGCTCACCTCCACCCCGCGCTGGCTGGCCAGCAGCGGCGCGTTGACGTAGGTGACGGCGTCCTCGACGACGCTGCCGAACACGCCCTTGAGCGCGGCCAGCTGGAGCACCCGCACGTCGTGCCCGGCGATCTCGCCGCGGATCTCCACATCCAGCCGGGCGGCCACACACCCGGCCAGCGCGGTGAAGATCGCGCCCAGCTTCTCCGCCAGCGGCAGCCCCGGCCGGACGTCCTCGTGCACGGCACCGCCCTGCACGTTGACGGCATCCGGGACGAATTCGCCGGACAGGGCCAGCCGGACCGACCTGGCCACCTGGGTACCCGCCTTCTCCTGCGCCTCGTGGGTGCTGGCGCCCAGGTGCGGGGTGACCACCACGCTGGGGAAGCCGAACAGCGGGCTGTCGGTGCACGGCTCGGTGGCGAACACGTCGATGCCCGCACCGGCCACCCGGCCATCTTTCAGCGCGACGGCCAGCGCGTGCTCGTCCACGATCCCGCCCCGGGCCGCGTTGACGATCCGCACCCCCGGCTTGACCAGTCGCAGCTCCCGCTCGCCGATCAGCCCGGCCGTTTCCGCATTCTTCGGCAGGTGCACGCTGATGAAGTCGGCCTGCGCCAGCAGTTCCTCCAGGCTGACCAGGGCGACCCCGAGCTGGGCCGCCCGGGCGGTCGGCACGTAGGGGTCGTAGGCGATCACCCGCATGCCGAACGCGGCCAGCCGCTGGGCCACCAGCACCCCGATCCGGCCCAGGCCGAGCAGGCCGGCCACCTTCTGGTCCAGTTCGGCGCCGGTGAACTCCGAGCGCTTCCACTCCCCGGCCTTGAGCGAGGCCATCGCCTGGGGCACGTTGCGCGCCACCGCGAGCAGCAGCCCGACCGCGTGCTCGGCCGCGCTGACGATGTTCGAGCTGGGCGCGTTCACCACCATCACGCCCGCGGCGGTGGCAGCCTCCACGTCCACGTTGTCCAGGCCCACCCCGGCCCGGGCCACCACCCGCAGCCCCGGCGCGTGCGCCAGTGCCTCCGCGTCGATCCTGGTCGAGCTGCGGATGATCACCGCGTCCGCCCCCGCTAGCGCGGGCAGCAGCGCCGGCCGGTCCGCGCCGTCCGCGTAGCGGACCTCGAAATCGGCTTCGAGCTGGGCAACGGCGGCCGGTGACAGTTCCTCGGCCACCAGCACAACAGGTTTCCGCACGATGCTAGCCTTCCGGGCGCTGACGTGGGACGCCGCAGAGTCTAGCCGGGCTTGTGAATGCTTTCACGAACTGGCTGGCCCCTCGTCGTCCGCGGCCAGCCAGCTCATCAGCGGCCGCAGCCGGGCGCCCACCTGCTCGATCTGCTCGGCGTGCAGTGCCTCGCGGCGCTTGAGGAAGTTCGGCCGCCCGCTGTCGAACTCCTCGACCAGTTCGGCGGTGAACCTGCCGTCCCGGATCTCGGCCAGGATGCGCCGCATCTCTTCCTTGGTCCGCTCGTCGACGAGCCGCGGCCCGCGGGTGTAGCCGCCGTACTCGGCCGTGTCCGAGACCGACCAGTACATCTTGGACAGGCCGCCCTCATACATGAGGTTGACGATCAGCTTCATCTCGTGCAGGCACTCGAAGTAGGCGACCTCCGGCTGGTAGCCGGCCTCGACCAGGGTGTCGAACCCCGCCTTGATCAGCTCGGACACCCCGCCGCAGAGCACGGTCTGCTCGCCGAACAGGTCGGTCTCGGTTTCCTCGGCGAAGGTGGTGGCCAGTGCGCCGGCCGGGTGCCACCGATCGCCTTGGCGTAGGCGAGGGTGAGCGGCCAGGCCTGCCCGCTCGCATCCCGCTCCACCGCGACCAGCACCGGCACCCCGCGCCCCTCGGCGAACTGGCGCCGGACCAGGTGGCCCGGCCCCTTGGGGGCGACCATGCACACGTCCACCCCGGGCGGCGGGTCGATCAGCTGGTACCGGATGTTCAGCCCGTGCGCGAAGAACAGCGCGTCTCCCTCGTCCAGGCCGGGCGCGATCGCGCTGGCATACAGCGAGCGCTGGATGTGGTCCGGCGCCAGCACCATGATCAGGTCGGCTTCCTCGCAGGCCCGTTCCGGGGTGGTGACCCGCAGCCCCTCGTTGGCGGCGCGCTCCCGGCTGGCCGACCCCTCCGGCAGCCCTACCCGGACATCCACCCCGGAGTCCCGCAGCGACAGCGCGTGCGCGTGGCCCTGGCTGCCGTAACCGAGCACCGCCACATGGCGGCCCTGGATGACGCCGAGATCGGCGCGGTCGTCGTAGTAGATATCTGCCATCGCTTGCTCTTCGCTCCCTCGTCCTTGGTGTCTGAGTGGTTCCCGGCCTGGGCGCGGGAGTGGCTACTGGGCCTGGCCGGACGCCGGGCGGTCCAGCGGCCGCAGCGCCCGGTCGGTGATCGACTTGCTGCCCCGGCCCAGGGCGACCATCCCGGACTGCACCAGTTCCTTGATCCCAAACGGCTCCAGCACCCTGATCAGCGCGTCCAGCTTCTCGCGGTTGCCGGTGGCCTCGACCGTGACCGCGTCCTGGGCCACGTCCACCACCTTGGCCCGGAACAGCGCCACCGTCTCCAGCACCCGCGACCTGCTCTCGGCATCCGCCCTGACCTTGACCAGCAGCAGTTCCCGCTGCACCGAGACCGCCTGATCCAGTTCCACGATCTTGATCACGTTGATCAGCTTGTTGAGCTGCTTGGTGACCTGCTCCAGCGGGTGCTCGGCGCAGTTGACCACGATGGTCATCCGGGAGATCTCCTCGTGCTCGGTCGGCCCGACCGCCAGCGAGTCGATGTTGAATCCCCGGCGGGAGAACAGCCCGGCCGCCCGGACCAGCACTCCCGGCTTGTTCTCCACCAGCACCGACAGCGTGTGCCGGGCGGCGGCCAGATCCTGCTCCCGCAATCGCGGCTGAAGGCTGTTCATTCGGTCACATCCCAGTCCGGGGCCATGTCGCGGGCCAGCTTGATGTCGTCGTTACCGGTCCCGGCCGCCACCATCGGCCACACCATCGCGTCCCGGTGGACGATGAAGTCGATCACCACCGGCCGGTCGCTGATCTGCATGGCCTGCTCGATGATGGCGTCCACGTCCGCCGCCTTCTCACACCGCAGGCCCACGCAGCCATACGCCTCGGCGAGCCGGACGAAGTCGGGCACACGGGTGCCGAGCTGGGCCGGCCCGGTCTCGGCCGGGCCGGGCGGCGCGGCGGCGGCCCGGTCCAGGTCGGTGTTGGAGTACCGCTCGTTGTAGAACAGCGTCTGCCACTGCCGGACCATGCCGAGATTGCCGTTGTTGATGATGGCGATCTTGACCGGGATCCCCTCCACGGTGCAGGTGGCCAGTTCCTGGTTGGTCATCTGGAAGCAGCCGTCGCCGTCGATCGCCCACACCGCCGCGTCCGGGCGGCCCACCTTGGCGCCCATCGCGGCCGGCACGGCGTACCCCATCGTGCCCAGGCCACCTGAGTTCAGCCAGTGCCCGGGGCGCTCGTGGCTGATGAACTGGGCGGCCCACATCTGGTGCTGGCCGACCCCGGCCACATAGACCGCGTCCGGGCCCACCAGCTTGCCGATCCGCTCGATCACGAACTGCGGGGCCAGCGAGCCGTCGTCCGGCTCGGTGT
This sequence comes from uncultured Actinomycetes bacterium, assembly GCA_963837105.1. GTDB lineage: Bacteria > Actinomycetota > Actinomycetes > Streptosporangiales > Streptosporangiaceae > UBA9676. Next base: position 22,772 of record CAWIMG010000029.1, read on the forward strand.
AGCCCAGCGGGTAGGTGTTGCGCCAGGCGTCCAGCTGCGACCACCAGGCCGTCAGGTCGGCGCGGTGGCCGGCCTCGTGCTCGGCCTGAACCGCGGCCAGCAGTTCGGTGATGACCTCCTTGCAGTCGCCGACGATGGGCACGTCCGCCCGCCGGTTCTTGGAGATCTCCGCTGGGTCGATGTCGGCGTGCACGACCGCCGCGCCGGGTGCGAAGCTGTCCAGCCGGCCGGTCACCCGGTCGTCGAACCTGGCACCCAGCGCCACCAGCAGATCCGCCTTCTGCAGTGCCCCGACCGCCGCCACCGAGCCGTGCATGCCGGGCATGCCCACGTTCTGCGGGTGACTACTCGGGAAGCCGCCGCGGGCCATCAAGGTGGTGACCACCGGCATGCCGGTGAGCTCGGCCAGCGCGAGCAGTTCGGCGCTGGCATCCGCCTTGATCACCCCGCCACCGACGTACAGCACCGGCCGCTGGGCGGCCATCATCAGCCGCGCCGCCTCCCGCACCTGCCGCGAATGCGGGCGGGTCACCGGGTGGTAGCCCGGCAGGTCGAACGGGACCGGCCAGCGGAAGGTGGTGGTCGCCTGCAGCGCGTCCTTGGCGATGTCCACCAGCACCGGGCCGGGCCGGCCGGTGCTGGCGACGTGGAACGCCTCGGCGACCGTCCGGGCGATGTCGTCGGCCCGGGTGACCAGGAAGTTGTGCTTGGTGATCGGCAGGGTGATGCCGGCGATGTCGGCTTCCTGGAACCCGTCCGTGCCGATCAGCCCGGACGCCACCTGGCCGGTGATGGCCACCACCGGGACCGAGTCCATGTAGGCGTCGGCGAGCGGGGTCACCAGGTTGGTGGCACCCGGGCCCGAGGTCGCCATGCAGACCCCCGGACGGCCGGTGACCTGGGCGTACCCGGCGGCCGCGTGACCAGCGCCCTGCTCGTGCCGGACCAGGATGTGCCGCACGCTGGGGGAGTCGAACAGCGGGTCGTAGGCGGGCAGGATCGCCCCGCCCGGGATACCGAAGACGACGTCCACCCCCAGCCGCTCCAGCGCGGCGACCAGAGCCTGGGCTCCGGTCAGCGTCCGGGCCTCGGCCGGGGCAGCCAGGCCCTGGCCGGGAGTGACCGGGGCCTGGCTGGGGGCGGCGGTCGTGCCAGGCCGGTCCGGGCGCGCCACCGTCGCGGCCTGCTGGGCCGCGGCACGGGCAGCGAGGTCACGCGGCGATGGCCCATGACCCTGGCGCGCCGACTCCGGCAGCCCGGCTTGTGGGCCGGCTGCCGTCGTAGTCTGGTCAGTCATCTTCGATGGTTCCTCATCTAGAGTCACTGCGGCGCTGGCAACAAAAAACCCCTCGCGCCCAGCGGGCAGTCGAGGGGAGCGCGTGGGTTGCTGGTCAGCTACCCACGCGCCGGCGAAGTACGATAACGCGGCCACAAGGCACGTACCCACTGTGGCCTACCGTGCCCGGCTCGTCAACTTGAGAGCATTTTCGTCTCGGCATGTGAGACGTCGGCGGCTGGGTCAGCAGGCGGCAGCCTGCGCACCCGGTATCCCGCTGGCCGTTCCGGTCCTGGCATCGCTGCCCGCCACACGGCCGCCGGCACTGCTCGCGGGCCCGGCGCCACCGCCCACGGGCCGGCGATCGCCGGGCGGGGCTGCGTCATCGCCGGCGGGCGCCGGTCCGGCCGCTGCCTGGAAGACCTCGACCCGTCCCCCGCCCCCTTCCTTCGCCTTCGACATCGCCAGGTCGGCCCGCCGCCACACCTGCCCGGCCTGGCTGCGGCTGGCGAAGGCGACGCCGAGACTGGCGGTCAGGCTGACGTCCCGGTCGGCGGCCCGGAACGGTGGCGCGGCGATACCGCGGGCCAGCCGCTCGGCCATGTCCACCACCTCGTCCGGGCGGCCGGTGCGCTCGATGAGCACGGCGAACTCGTCCCCGCCCCAGCGGGCCACCGTGTCCTGCGGCGGCACCGCGGCCCGCAGCCGCCGGGCGACCTGGGCCAGCAGCACGTCCCCCGCGCTGTGGCCGTATTCCGCGTTGACCGAGGTGAAGTGGTCCAGGTCGATCAGGATCACGCCGTGCAGGGCTGGCTGCGCCGGGACGGTCCCGGCCTCGGCCCGGGCCCGCTGCTCGGCGTAAGTGCGGTTCGGCAGGCCGGTCAGCCCGTCGTGGAAGGTCAGGTGGGTGACCTGCCGGCGCAGCGCCACCTCCGCGCTCACATCCCTGGCGGTGATCAGCAGGCAGGCCTGCCCACCCGGCTCCAGATAGCGCGAGACCGTGGCCTCGGCATGCCGCCAGGTGCCGTCCGCGGCCCGGACCCGGCAAGGGTAGCGGACGACCCGGTCGCCCGCGTCTGCCAGCGCGCGCCGGACCGCCCGGATGCCGCCCGCCCGGTCCTCGGGATGCAGCAGGCCGGACAATGGGGTGCCGGGCAGGCTGTCCGGCTGGTAGCCATAGCCAGTGACGGCCCGGCTGGCGTACCTGATCACCCCGCCGGTGTCACAGAGCAGGACCACGTCGCTGGTCCGGTCGGCCAGGTCACCGAACCGCTGGCGGGACTCCTGCCATATCCCGGTCGCCGAATTCGCCCGCCGCAGCAGCCCGGCCAGCCGCACCGCCAGCACCGCCAGCATGGCACCGGCGAGCACGCCTACCACCGGCCGGTCCGCACTCTCGCCGGTCAGCGCCCAGACCACCAGCACCACCGCGGCCAGCCCGGCCGCCGTGATAGCTGTGGCGGCCGCGGTGGGTACCGGCCTGGCCCGTCCGGCCCGCCCTGCCCGTCCGGGCGCTGGCCACCCGGGATGAGGCGGCCGGGCAGGGCACCTGCCCACCGGCCCTCCCCGGCCCAGGGCGCGCACCCGAGCAGCACCAGCCCGGCCGCCTGCACCAGCAGTACCGCTAGCCCCGGTGGCATGCCCAGCATGCGGGCCCCCACCGCCATCGAGTCCCCGATGGCGACCAGGAGCACCGCCAGGTAAGGCAGCACACCCCGGCGGCCGGCCGCCACGGCGAGCGGCAGGCCGGCGCCGAGCAGGACCAGGTCGGCGATCGGATGGATCAATTCCACCGCGAACGTGGCCGGGCCCAGCCCGGCGCGCAGGAACACCAGCCGGAAGATGGCCACCCAGCCGATCAGGAACAGCGCGGAGGCGAGCAGGTAGCCGTCGGCGATGCTGGCCCCGGTCCCGCCTTTGCCCTGCTGCCACCGTGGCGGCCCGGCGAACGGCCGCGGGCCGCCCGCAGCCCGTCCCTCTACGGCGGGACCCGCCGCCTGCATCTCCGCCGCGGGACCTGCCTGGGCAGCGGAAAGATGGCCCGCGGCCGTGGGCTCACCGGCGGCTACCCGCCGACCGGCCGCCCGGCGGCCGGCGGCCGCGAGCCGGATCATGCCAGCCGCCATCACCGGGACCACCAGCAGCGCTGGCAGATCGCCGAACGAGAGCGGGATGGCCGCGTCCGCCGCCGGGACGGCCAGCAGTTGCACGGTGACCACCCCCGCGCCCCAGAGCGCGGCAGCAATCGCGAACCAGCGGTAGGCACGCCGCAGCGGCCCGGTATAGCGGGCCGCGCCCCACCAGAGGCTGACCGCCGCACCGGCTGCCGCCGCCGTTCCCGCCGCTGTCCCTGCCTGCGAAGCCAGGCTCATCGCGATCCACCCGAAGATTCCGGGCGCACCGGTTCTCCTCTCGCCGCATTCGGTCGGACGACCCGCGGGGGCTGGCTGGCGCGGCCCGCCTTGTGGGCGTCGGTGCCGCCGCTCAGTAGCCGGACCATGACCCGCAACAACGCTGCGCATGGACCAGATACCGCTGAGTCCACCGCGCCGTCGGAATATGCCCGGCACATGTCATAGGTGACGGTGAGATTCACGCTAGCTGCACTAGGTCACACTTCGATTGCGGGTGCAGACCAGTACGGGCGCGGAATCCGGCCTGGCGGCCGCAATCAGCGCAGGCCACCTGCCTGCTGACGGCCGGCGGCGGGCAACCGGGACGAAGCCGGGCCCGCTGGTGACTGGCCCCGGCTCACGATGGCCAGCCGCGTGGCCACCCCGGGCTTTCCGTCCGCAGCCGGCATCATGGACGTCTGGCCGGTCCGGACAGGACCTCTGGCCGCTGGCCGGCCGGTCAGCGGCCGGGTGCGCTGGCGGTATGAGCGGGAATGCATTCGTCAGCAGTCATGTCCCGCTGGAGGTTGGCTTTGACGATGCCCGCGACCGGCTGGGGCTGCTGGCCCAGGACGGCGTTCTGCTGGCTGAGTCCGCGGACGCCTACCGGCAGGGGATCGCCGGGCTGGCACCGGCGGACGGGCCGGTGGCGGGAATGTGCCGCCTGACCCAGGTTCGATGTGGCGACGTCGCGATGGTGCGCGGCTGTGCCCGGCTGTCGCTGCGCTGGGAGGCGGCCGGGCCCGGCGGTCGCCGTGTTCCCGGCCCTGGATGCCGACCTGACGCTCTGCCCGGCCGAAGACGCGGCCACTGTGCTGGCCCTGGCGGGGATATACCGGCTGCCTGACCGGATCACAGCGGACCTGGACCCGGCCGTCGTGCGCCGCCAGGCCGATGTGACCGCCCGCAGCTTCACCGCCCGGGTTGCCAGCGCTCTCGCGCATCCGGCTGGCACGGCACTCGGGTAGGCGAGCACAGGCACCCGGCTCCCGGCGGCCCGGGTAGGATCGGGCCTCACCATGGGTGTCTTCGATCAGCCTGCCAGCAGTGGCCGGCCGCATGAACCGATCCCGCCAATCTGGCGCATGTTCTGCCGGTGCTCGTTCCGGGCTGGCAGACGGGGCGAGATCACCGTCTGCGGCTGCCGGTCATGGTGGCGGGTTGGCAGGTACGGCCGGTGGTATGCGATCTCCAGGCGCCGCGCGTTCCGCGCCCTGCTGCCAGATCTGATACGGGATCTCGGCCATTTCGAGCTGACCGGGGACTGGCCGGGGTAACTGGCCGGTTGCCAGCTGGCCGCTGGCTACGGCTTCCGCACAGGTAACCGATGCGACCGTGGGGAGCCGGCCTGGCCTGCTCCCCACGGTCGCGGTCGCGCCCACGCCGCTAGCACACGACGGCGCTAGGCGGCATGCAGGCTGGTACGGCTGCCGTAAGCGCACAGCCCGTACAGCGCGACGATGTCCGCCGCGATGATCACCAGCGCCCACAGCGGATATGCGGGCAGGAAGAACATCATCGCGATGGCATTCAGCCCGAGCACGGCCACGCCGAACCAGCGCGCCAACTGGTTACCCGCCATCACCCCGGCCGCCGCCAGCAACTGCACGGCACCGATGATCAGGGTCGCCCAGCCCCAGAACCGCAGGTCCCCCCACACATAGTGCGCGCCAGCGACGAACACATGCGAATTGGCGATCGCGGCAATGCCGTCGATCAGGTTGAAGCAGCCGATCACCAGCAGCATGACGGACGAGAACACGACCAGGCCGTAGCCTTCGCGCTCCGCCCGCCCGCTCCTGGCCGGCTTGATGGTTGCCGATGTCATTTTCGGCCTCCTCTGACAGAACCTCCGCCGGGGCCCGTCGGTCCCTCCGACGACCCGCCTGAACGGCGGCCCGGCAGCGATACGGCTGGCGGACCCGCGGCCTCCGATTTCAGGCTTTCGCAGCGATACCCGCCCCATTAGGGACACAAGTCCCAAGTCTGGGGCCGAATGGCAGCGATCTTGCGCCAGCCTCCGCTGCGCCCCCGCCGTCAGTAGCGGCCGGTGATGACGTTCTGCAGGGGCTGCCCGGCGCAGAAGCGCTCGGCCTGCGCCCGGACGAAGGCCAGCCCGCGCGCCTGCGACACCGCGGTCGAGGCCGCCACATGCGGGGTGATGAACACGCCCGGCGCGGTCCACAGCGGGTGCCCGGGCGGCAGCGGCTCCGGGTCGGTCACGTCCAGCGCGGCACGCAGCCGGCCGGCCCGCAGCTCGGCCAGCAGCGCGCCGGTGACCAGCAGCGAGCCCCGGGCCGCGTTTACCAGCAGTGCCCCGTCCTTCATCCGGGCCAGGAAGGCCGCGTCGACCATCCCGATCGTGTCCGGGGTGACCGGGGCCAGGATCACCACCACGTCCGCCGCCGGCAGCAGGGCGGGCAGGTCGCCGGTGCCGGACACGCCGTCCCGCGGCCGCCTGGCCACCCGGCGCACCTGCACCTCGAACCCGGCCAGCCGCCGCTCCACCGCCGCCCCGATCGACCCGTACCCCACGATCAGCACGGTCTTGCCGGCCAGGTTGCCGGTGAACCGGTAACTCCACCGCTGCCCAGCCTGCTCACGCGCGAAGTAGGGCAGGTCGCGCTCGGCGGCCAGGATGGCGGCGACCACCCACTCGGCGGTGCTGGCGTCATGCACGCCGCGGGCATTGCAGAGGGTTACCCCGGGCGGCAGGTACGGCAGGAACCGGTCGATGCCGGCGGTCAGCGTCTGCACCACCCGCAGCCCCGGCAGCCGGGTGATCACCTCGACCGCCGCCGGTGCGGGGAAGAACGGCGGCACGTAGAACCGCACCTCGTCCGCGCCGGCCGGGAGCGGCCCGCTGCCCGGCGCCACCACCCGCGCCTCTGCTCCCGGTACTCCCGCCAGAGCCGCTGCCACCTCAGGCACCGGCACCCAGAACAGCACTGGCCACCTCCGACCCCGCGACGTCGATCACGCGGGCAGGTCAATCGCCTGCCAGGCGCTCCAGGATGAGCTGGCGCGCGCGGGCGGCGTCGGCCTGGCCACGGGTGGCCTTCATCACCGCGCCGACCAGGGCACCGGCCGCGGCCGTCTTGCCGCCGCGCACCTTGTCCGCCACTTCCGGGTTGGCGGCTATCGCCTCGTCCACCGCGGCCAGCAGGGCGCCTTCGTCGCTGACAACCGCCAGGCCGCGGGCCGCCACCACCTCGTCCGGCGACCCCTCCCCGGCCAGCACCGCATCGATCACCTGACGGGCAAGCTGGTCGTTGAGCGTGCCCGCGGCCACCAGCGCCGCCACCCGGGCCACCTGCGCGGGTGTGATCGGCAGGGCGGCCAGTTCGGCACCGGTCTCGTTGGCCCGCCGCGCCAGTTCACCCAGCCACCACTTGCGCGCGTCGGCCGGCGCCGCGCCGGCCGCCACCGTGGCTGCCACGAGTACCACGCCACCCGCGTTATGGATCATCGAAAATTCGCGGGGAGACAGCTCCCACTCGGCGGTCAGCCGGGCGCGCCGGGCCGCGGGCAGTTCGGGCAGGCCCGCGCGGATCTGCGCCACCCACTCCCGCGGTGGTGCCACCGGCACCAGGTCCGGCTCGGGGAAGTAGCGGTAATCCTGCGCCTCTTCCTTGCTCCGGCCCGCCGTGGTCTCGCCGGTGTCCTCGTGGAAGTGGCGGGTCTCCAGGGTGACCCGGTGCCCGGCGTCCAGCAGCGCCGCCTGCCGCTGGATCTCGAACCGCACCGCCCGCTCCACTGACCGCAGCGAGTTGACGTTCTTGGTCTCGGTCCTGGTCCCCCACTGCGCGGCGCCCGGCGGCGCGAGCGAGGTGTTGACGTCGCAGCGCAGCGAGCCTTCCTCCATCCGGACGTCGGACACGGCCAGTGCCCGGAGCAGGTCGCGCAGTTCGGTGACGTAGACCCGGGCCACTTCCGGGGCCAGCGCCCCGGTGGCCGGGACCGGCTTGGTCACGATCTCCACCAGCGGGATGCCGGCCCGGTTGTAGTCCACCAGCGAGTAGTCCGCGCCGTGGATGCGGCCGGTGCTGCCGCCCACATGCAGCGACTTGCCGGTGTCCTCCTCCAGGTGGACCCGCTCGATGCCGACCCGCACCGGCCGTGAGCCGCCGTCCGCCGCCGGGTCGTCCACCCAGATGTCCAGCCAGCCGTCGGTGCACAGCGGCTCGTCGTACTGCGAGATCTGGAAGTTCTTCGGCATGTCCGGGTAGAAGTAGTTCTTCCGGGCGAACCGGCACCAGTCCGCGACGGCGCAGTTCAGCGCGAGCCCGATCCGGATCGTGTACTCGATCGCGGCCCGGTTGGGCACCGGCAGCGAGCCGGGCAGGCCCAGGCACACCGGGCAGACCAGGGTGTTCGGGTCACCACCGAACCGGGCCGGGCAGCCGCAGAACATCTTGGTCGCCGTGCCCAGTTCGACGTGCGTCTCCAGGCCGATCACCGGCTCGTAACGGCTCACCGCATCCGCGAACGGCACCAGCGTGGCAGTCGGCATGGCTTAGCTCAGCCCCTTCGCCTCGTCGAGCAGGCGGTGGCCGCGGCGGCCGTCCAGCGCCGCCTCCACCGCGGCACCGACCCGGTAGATCCGGTCGTCGGCCAGCACCGGTGCCATGATCTGCAGGCCGACCGGCAGCCCATCCTCGGCCGCCAGCCCGCACGGCACCGACAGCGCCGCGTTGCCCGCCAGGTCGGACGGGATCGTGCACAGGTCGGCCACGTACATCGCGAGCGGGTCGTCCACCCGCTCCCCGAGCGGGAAAGCGGTGGTCGGCGTGGTCGGCGACACCAGCACGTCCACCTGCTCGAACGCGGCCTCGAAGTCACCGGCGATAAGCGTCCGTACCTGCTGCGCCTTGCCGTAGTAGGCGTCGTAGTAGCCGCTGGACAGGGCGTAGGTGCCGAGCATGATCCGGCGCTTCACCTCGGCCCCGAACCCCTGCGCCCGGGTCAGCGACATCACCTCTTCCGCACTGGCCGTGCCGTCGTCACCCACCCGCAGGCCGTACCGCATCGCGTCGAACCGGGCCAGGTTGGACGAGCACTCGCTGGGCGCGATCAGGTAGTAAGCGGGCAGCGCGTAGCCGAAGTGCGGGCAGGAGACCTCGGCGACTTTGGCCCCCAGCGACTCGAGCAGTTCCACCGCCTCGCCGAACCGGGCCAGCACCCCGGGCTGGTAGCCCTCACCGGACAGTTCCGGGACCACGCCGATCCGCAGCCCGCTCACATCGGCGTGCCGGGCGGCGGCCACCACCGGCGGCACCGGCGCGTCTATCGAGGTGGCGTCGCACGGGTCGTGCCCGGACATCACCTCGTGCAGCAGCGCGGCGTCCAGCACCGTGCGGGCCAGCGGGCCCGGGCTGTCCAGCGAGGACGCGAACGCGACCAGCCCATACCGGGACGACCCGCCGTAGGTCGGCTTGACCCCGACCACGCCGCAGACGGCGGCGGGCTGGCGGATCGATCCGCCGGTGTCGGTGCCGATCCCGAGCGGCGCCTCGAAGGCGGCCACCGCCGCCGCCGACCCCCCCGAGGACCCGCCGGGTACCCGGCTCAGATCCCACGGGTTGTGGCTGGGGCCGAACGCCGAGTTCTCGGTGGACGAGCCCATCGCGAACTCGTCCATGTTGGTCTTGCCCAGGATCACCACCCCGGCCTGCCGCAGCCGCCGGGTGATGGTGGCGTCGTACGGCGGGCGCCAGCCGTCCAGGATGGCCGACCCGCAGGTGGTCGGCATGTCGCTGGTGGTGAACACATCCTTCAGCGCCAGCGGCACCCCCGCCAGCGGGCCGAGCGGCTGGCCAGCCGCCCGCTGCTGGTCCACCGCCCGGGCGGCCTGGCGGGCCTGGCCGGCGGCGACGTGCAGGAACGCCCGCACCCGCTCGTCGACGTCGCCGATCCTGGCCAGGTGCGCGTCGGTCACCTCCAGCGCCGACACCTCGCCCGCGGCGATCGCGGCCGCCAGCGCGGCGGCGGTCATCGTGGTCAGCTCACCGGCCACGGTCAGTCCTCCGCCAGGATCCGCGGCACCCGGAACCGCTGCTGCTCCACCGCGGGCGCGGCCGCCAGCGCCTCCGCCGCGGTCAGGCACGGCACCTCGGTGTCCTCGCGGAACACGTTGACCAGCGGCACCGCGTGCGAGGTCGGCGGGATGCCATCGGCCGCGACCTCCTGCACCCGCGCCACCGCGGAGATGATCACGTCGAGCTGGGCGGCCAGATGGTCCAGTTCCTCGTCGGCCAGCGCCAGCCGGGAAAGCCGGGCCAGATGGGCGACATCGTCGCGGGCGATGGGCATGGTTGCCATCCTAGGCCGACCCGGCCTGGGTGCCGGCGCGTTAACCGGGGGGCGGCTGCTGCCGGGCGCGGGCGGCGGCCGGGCCGTCCGCCAGCAGCACCCCGAACCCGGCCTCGTCCAGCACGGGCACCCCCAGCGCCAGGGCCTTGTCGTACTTCGAGCCAGGGCTGTCACCGGCCACCACGAAACCGGTCTTCTTCGACACCGACGACGTGGCCTTGCCGCCCCGCGCCACCACCGCCTCCGCCGCCTCGTCCCGGGTGAAGCTGGCCAGCGTGCCGGTGATCACCACGGTGACCCCGGCCAGCGGCGGGCTGGCCCCATCGGCATCCGGCTCGCGGGCCGTCCCGAAGTCGACGCCGGCCGCCCGCCACTTGTCCACGATCGCCCGGTGCCAGTCCACGCCAAACCACTCGATCACTGACGCCGCGATGATCGGCCCGACCCCGTCCACGGCCGCCAGCCGCTCGGCCGGGGCGGCTGCGATCGCGTCCAGCGAGCCGAACTCGGCCGCCAGCGCCCGGGCCGCGGTCGGGCCGACATGCCGGATCGACAGCGCGACCAGGATCCGCCACAGCGGGCGGTGCCGGGCGTCCTCCAGGTTGGGCAGCAGCTTGCCCGCGTTCACCGTCAGGCCGCCCTGCTTGTTGACGAAGAACGGGCAGGTGGCGAGCTTTTCAGCGGTCAGCGAGAACAGGTCGCCCTCGTCGGCGATCAGCTGACAGTCCAGCAGTGCCACCAGCGATTCGTAGCCGAGCACCTCAATGTCCAGCGCAGACCTGCTGGCCAGGTGGAACAGCCGCTCCCGCAGCTGGGCCGGGCAGCCGCGGGTGTTCGGGCAGCGCCAGTCAACCTCGCCCTGGTCCCGCTCCAGTGGGGTCCCGCAGGCCGGGCACGCCGTGGGGAACTCGAACTCCCGCTCGTCCCCGGTCCGCAGGTCGGCCACCGGCCCGACGATCTCCGGGATCACGTCCCCGGCCTTGCGGAGCACCACCATGTCGCCGATCCGTACCCCCTTGCGCCGGATCTCGTCGGCGTTGTGCAAGGTGGCGTTCGCCACCGTGGATCCGCTCACCTTCACCGGCTCCATCACCGCGAACGGGGTGACCCGGCCGGTGCGGCCGACGTTGACCTCGATGGCCAGGAGCCGGGTGTTGACCTCTTCCGGCGGGTACTTGTAGGCGATCGCCCACCGGGGCGCCCGGCTGGTGGCGCCCAGCGCGCGCTGCTGTTCGAGCAGGTCGAGCTTGATCACCACCCCGTCGATGTCGTAGGGCGGGTCATGCCGGTGCTCGCCGTAATGAGCGACATAGGCACGCACCCCGTCCAGGTCCGGCACCACCTGCACCAGGTCGCTGACCGGCAGGCCCCAGCCATGCAGCCGCTCATACCAGCCCGACTGGGTGTCCGGGGCGCTGGCGGGGACGGCGGGCTCGTCCGGTGCGGGCATGCCGGCCGCGCCGGAGCCGGTGGCCGTGCCGGGAACCGCCAGCCCGTGCACGATCAGCCCGAGCGGCCGGCTGGCGGTGACCTTCGGGTCTTTCTGCCGCAGCGACCCGGCGGCCGCGCTGCGAGGGTTGGCGAACAGCGGCTTGCCAGCATCGGCAAGCCGCTCGTTCAGCTCGTTGAACCCGGCCACCGGGAAGAAGACCTCACCCCGGACCTCAAGTTCAGCGGGCAGGTCCGGGCCGGACAGCCGGGATGGGACGGTGGCAATGGTCCGCAGGTTGGGGGTGACATCCTCGCCGGCGCTGCCGTCGCCCCGGGTGGCGCCGCGGACCAGCACCCCGTTCCGGTAGACCAGCGCGATCGCCAGCCCGTCGATCTTCACCTCGCACAGGTAAGGCCCGGTACCGCCCAGCCGGGCCGCCCGGGCCGCCCAGGCGTCGAGTTCGTCCGCCGAGAACGCGTTGTCAAGGCTGAGCATCCGCTCCAGATGCTGGACCGGGGTGAACAGGGTGGACACCCCGCCGCCCGGGTGCTGGGTCGGCGAGTCCGGGGTGCGCAGCTCGGGGTAGCGCTCCTCCAGGTCCCGCAGTTCGCGCATGAGCCGGTCGTACTCGGCATCGGAGACCAGCGGCGAATCCAGGATGTAGTAGCGGTAGTCGTGCTCACTGATGTCCGCACTGAGCTGAGCATGCCGCTGAACGGCGGCGGCATCCCCGGGCGTGCCCGTCATGACCCCTCCTCGATCAGCTCGGGCAGCAGGGCCGCCGCTTCCCGGCAGCGGGCCAGCACAACCCGGGCATACCCGGCCGTGGCGCCCGCCAGCCCGCAGCCAGGCGTCAGTACCACCTGATCCACCATGCCCTGGCGGCCCCGCCCCGAGCCGTCCCTGGAGACCGGCCAGCCCAGCCGCTGCCACAGCCCGGTCACCCGCCCGGCCAGCTCGCGCGCGGCCGACGGGGCTGCCCCGGCCGGTGCGGCCACCCCGGCGAAGATTCCCAGTCCTGCCTCCGCCGCTTCGGCCAGCTGATCCTCCTCGGCCCGCCCGAGCATGGTCAGATCGCAGCCCACCCCGTCCGCCCCCGCGCCACGGATGATTCCAAACGGAACCTGACGGGCACAGCAGTGCACCAGGGTGAAGGCTGGCGCGGCGCTGATGATGGCCGCCAGGCCAGCCTGGGCCTCGGCGTCCGCCGGCACCGGCAGCCGGTTCAGCCCACTGGCGGTCGGCACCTGGCCGGCCAGGACCGCGGGCAGGGAAGGCTCGTCCAGCTGGACCAGCAGCTGCACGCCCGGCACCCGTGTGCCGGCCTCAGCCAGGTGGGCGCGGATACCCTCAGCGAGCGACTCGGTGAGATCGGCCACCGCGCCCGGGTCGGCCAGCGCAGGGTCCTGGCTGCGGGCCAGCTCAATGGACGCCGCCAGTGTCCACGGGCCGCAGACCTGTATCTTCAGCGGCCCGGCGTAGCCGCCGGCGGTTTCTGTCAGCGCATCGAGGTCGGCGGCGAGCAGATCCCGGGCGCGGCTGAGGTCGCGGCCCGGCCGGCTGGCGAACCGCCAGCCGCCGGGAGTGGTCTCCACCGGCAGGTCGACTAGCAGGGCGGCGGTCCGGCCGGTCAGCCCGGCGCCGGGGCCGCGGGCAGGCAGCTCGGCGAGGTGGGGCAGGCCCGGCAGCTCGCCGAAGATGATCCGCATGGCTTCGGCCGGATCGGTCCCGGGCATGGAGCCGACTCCGGTCGCGCTGCCCGCGGGCCAGGGATAGGGCGGCTGGGGGCTGATACCAGGCACGGTGCCGAGCTTAGAGGCCCCGGCAATGGGGCGCCGGATGAGGGAGCGGATGCGGGCGCGGTCCTGGGCGGTTCGCCGACGGAGTGGCCGGCGGAGCGGACCGCGCCGCACCATGCCCCGGTCGCGGTGCGGCGCGACCCGCTCCTGGCGCGCCAGGCCGGCTCCCCGTGAGCCGGCCGGCCTGGCCTCCCGGCGGCCGCGGTGCGGTCCGCCGGGAGCCCGTCAGCTGCGCTGGCCCAGATCGGCCCGCCACGGGCGGTCAGCCCGCGGGTGCCGGATGTACAGGCCGTTGAGGCTCCGGGAGACCGAGCTCACCGCGTCGTCGGGGGACTCGGCCAGGTAGTGGATCGGCGCCTCGGCGCTTCCCCAGATGCCGTGTTCTGCCTGGAAGCGCCGCTCCCGCAGGAAGCGCCGCTCCTCCCGCCGGATGCCGAGACTGACCACGGCGACGATCCCGACGGTTGCTCCGATGACAAAGATTCCGAGGATGACGATGATCTCTACCATGGGTGCTTGCCCCCTTACTCCCGGCCTGCGGCTTGTGCCCGCAGGCCCCGGTCTTGCCTGCCTGCCCGGGGCGGGTGGTCCCGGCCAGACTGGTGGCGGGAATCGTTCGGCCAGTCCGTATGCATCCCACAGAGATGAACTGCTAGTATCATTCCTGCGAATCTAGCGAGTAGGACTGTTCCAGTCATCCCAACCTCTGGTACCTCATCTAGCGGATACCCGGGCTGGGCGGGCCGAAACAATCTGATCCCAAAGATTTGGATGAATAGCACGAGGGGAATGATCCACTTGAGACCGGCCAGCCTCCTCGTCAGACTGGTTGGTATCTCTGGGAGGTTCCGTGACTGAGCCGATGTACCGGCAGATCGCCGAGGAGCTGCAGCGCCAGATCGAGTCCGGTGAGCTGGCCCGCGGCAGCCAGCTGCCGACCGAAATCGAGCTCAGGGAGGAGTACGGGGCATCCCGGAACACCGTCCGGGACGCCATCAAGTGGCTGACCACCCGCGGCCTGGTCGAGACCCGACCGGGCCAGGGCACCTTCGTGACCGAGAAGATCGACCCGTTCGTTACCACCCTGAGCGGCCCGGTGGACAGCGGCGGCGGCGAGGAGGAGGTCTACCTCGCCGAGGTGGTGGCCTCCCGCCGTAAGCCCCGCATCAGCGCGCCATCGGGTGGAGATCCAGCTGGCCTCGCAGGTGGTGGCCGAAGCCCTGCTGATCGAGCCTGGCTCGCAGGTGGTGAGCAGGCATCAGCGACGGTTCATCGACGACATCCCGTGGTCGCTGCAAACGTCTTTCTACCCGATGTCGCCTGGTGGCACAGGGCGCGGGCAGGCTCATCGAGGCGACCAACATCGAGGGCGGGGTGGTGGCCTACCTCGACCGCGAGTGCGGCATCAAGCAGACCGCCTACCGGGACACCATCTCGGTGCGGCCCACCGAACGAGAACGAGGCCGCGTTCTTCAAGCTCCCGGCCGACGGCCGGGTGGCCGTGTTCACCGTCTTCCGGGTCGGCTACGACCAGGACGGCCAGCGGTTCCGCCTCACCATCACGGTCTACCCGACCGACCGGAACCGGCTCCTGTACAACCAGGGACCAGTCCCCCCGCCTCCTACCGCGGAGGAGATCCGCTAGCGGGCCAGCCGGGTCGGCTACCGGACCTCCGTCCCGGGTCTTCCAGTTCCTGACACCGGCAATAGCCCGGCGCCAGGCGTCGTCACGTTCAAGCTGAGAGGAGGTGTCATGGCCAAGCGCTTTGGTCGCCCGTCGGCACAGTACCGATACGAGCACTACGACCCACGCTGAGAATTGACCAGGCCGGTGATGGCAGCGGGTCGATGCACGCAGCCGCCGCGGCCTGGAGGTGCGCTGCCGGCGCCAGGGTTTGGGAAAGCTGGGAAGGCGCCGACAGCGCACGCAAGCTAACACGCCCGGGGTCGCGATTCTGCCTCTTGGCAGGATAGGGAGGCGTGGGAGAGTTACGGCTGGACCTCTGCCGGGCCCGTCCCCATGATCTGGGGGCAGTCAGCGCCCTCCTCCGGGAGGCGTCGCTGTGGTTGCGCACCAAGCACACCGACCAGTGGGCCGAGGACTGGCCGAGCGAGGACTCCCGGCGCGAGCGCGTCCGCGCGGCGATCCGGGCCGGCCGGACCTGGATCGCCTGGGACGCCGTGCTGCCCGCCGCGACCGTCACAGCCAGCCCTAACCACCACGGCATCTGGCCGGAAGAGAACCGGCGTGACCTGGCGGTATACGTCCGGCGGCTGGTCGTCAGCCGGAAGTACGCCGGGCTCGGTCTCGGTGCCCAGTTGCTGGACTGGGCCGGACGGCGGGCGGATCGCCAGTATGGCGCCCGCTGGATCCGGGTTGATGTCTGGACGACCAACACCGCGCTGCATGAGTACTACCGGAACCAGGGATTCGAGTTCTGCGGGTTCTGCCAGACGATTAGCGACTATCCGGCAGCTGCCCTGTTCCAGAAGCGCACCGATGAGATCGCGATGCCCAGCTTCCCGCTGTTCCGGGAAACGGAGGGCCACCACTAGCGGCCCCCCGGGTCGGGATGCCTCCCATCGGGGCGGTCAGGCCGGGCGGGCGGCAAGACCCTGCCAGGCGGGCAACTCGGTCACGGGCCCGGCTTCCGCGAGCCCCGGATCGGTGGCGATCAGCACGTCCCCCACCGGCGCGTGCCAGCGGACCGGGGCATCGGTGAGGTTGGCGGCGACCAGCAGGCCGCCTGCCTGGTAGGCCCAGACGCCAGGCGGGGCCGGCAACTGCCGGTAGGCGGTCACCTGGCCGCCGAACCCGGCCCGGCGCAGCGCCAGCAGTTCCCGGCAGAACGACAGCGTCAACCCAGGGTCGTCCCGCTGCCCGGCGACGTTGCGGGCGGAGTTGGCGCCGAGCGGCAGCCAGGGGGTGACCCCGGGCGCGGTGAAGCCCGCCGACGCAGAGGCGTCCCACGGCATCGGCGTCCTCGCCCGGTCGCGGGCCTTGTCGGCGGGCAGGTCGCTGGACATTTCGTCCCGGCGCAGGTGGGCGGGGACGCTCACGTCCGTCAGCGCGAGTTCGTCCCCGTAATACAGCACCAGCGTGCCCGGCAAGGTGGCCAGGATGAGCAGCGCCAGCCGGGCTTTCGCCTCGTCGCCGCCGCACCAGCGGGTGGGGAACCGGCTGACGTCATGGTTGGACCCCGCCCACACCGGGCTCTCCCCCGCGGGCAGCGCGGCCAGGGTCTGGGCCACCACCCCGGCCAGCGCCCGCGCGGTGAACTCGGCGAACAGGAAGGGGAAGTTGAAGGTGAGCTGGAGTTCGTCGCCCTGGCCGTGGAAGCCTGCCATGGCATCCAGGCTCGCCACCCAGGTCTCGCCCAGCAGCAGCCGGGGCGGTGAGTAGCTTTCGGCGATGGCCCGCCAGTCCCGGAACACACCGTGCGACTCGGGCCGGTTCGCGCTGTACACCTGGGCCAGGCCGGACCGGCCGAGCAGCGGCCCCGAACCCGCCGCTGGCGGGTCGTCGCGCAGCCCCTCGTCCTTGTACAGGCCGTGCGCGACATCGATCCGGAACCCGGCGATCCCGCGGTCGAACCAGAACCGCAGGATCTGCCGGAATGATTCCCGCACGGCCGGTTCCCGCCAGTTCAGGTCGGCCTGACTGGCCAGGAAGCTGTGCAGGTAGTACTGCCCGCTGCCGGGGTCGTACGCCCAGGCGGACGCACCGGCCGGATCCCGCCAGTTGTTCGGCGGGCCGCCACCCGGGGCCGGGTCCGCCCACAGGTAGTAACTCCGGTGCGGCGCGGCCGGGCCGCTGGCCGCGTCGGCGAACCACGGATGAGCGGTGCTGGTGTGGTTGGGCACCAGGTCCAGCAGGACCGCCATGTCCCGCGCGTGGGCCTCCGCCACCAGTTCGTCGAGGTCGGCGAGTGTCCCGAGGCCGGGATGGACGCTGATGTAGTCGGCGACGTCATAGCCCCAGTCGCGGTCGGGCGAGGGCATGGTCGGCGACAGCCAGACCCCGTCCACCCCGAGCCATTGCAGATAGTCCAGCCCGGCGGTCACCCCGCGCAGGTCGCCGTACCCGTCCCCGTCAGTGTCCCGCCACGACCGGACATAGACCTGATACAGGGCCGCACCCTGCCACCAGCCCGGCCGGCCCGTCCGCCCGCCCATACCCCTCCCCGGCTGCTCGTCCCGCACCCGCCCGGCACCGTACCGGGCGGCCGGTCCCGTTCCCGTCACCCTCCCGCCGCGAAAGCGGTCACCTCACCCGCCCGCCGCGGGCGCCCGCCTGGCCGGGCCTCCGCCGCCTTGCCGGGCCTCGCCCGCCTTGCCGGGCCTCCGCCGCCTTGCCGGGCCTCCGCCGCCTTGCCGGGCCCACCCCAGTAGCGGAGACTGGTAATGTGCGCGCGGCCATCGAGCTGATCATGGTGATCCTGCTCCCCACGATCGCCTTCTATGCCGTGCTGCGAGTCACCTGGCTGACCCGCTGGTGCACCGAGTGGTGGCGGGCACGGCCAGCCCGCCAGCCTGCCCCCGAACCGGTCGAGCACCTGCAAGCGGATCTGAGCCGGCTCCGGGCCGAACTGGAGGCCATGGAAACCCGGACCGACCTGCCAGCCAAGGGCCTGCGGCTGCAAGCGCTCCGGGCCGCCTACCTGGACGCGCTGGGCAGCGCCTGCCAGCGGCTGGACGTCAGCCCGCCTGCGGGCGGTGATCCCCGGCACCCTGGCCAGATCCGGCAGAGCGAGATCTACCGGATGGAGTCGGCCCTGCGCCAGCGCGGGCTCGACGTCCGGGTGGGGGCGCGGTCCTGACCGCGGGCGCCGGCCGTCCCAGCCGGGCGGGCCATTGCTATGCCTGACACCGGCTTCCCGCGATCCGACGTGGAGAACGACTTCCTGCGCGCCCGGCGCGGCCAGGTGCTCGCCCGGCTGGCCCAGCGGTTGCGCCGGGAGCCGGACGATGTCAACGTCATCCTGCCCTTCGACGAGGTTCTCGCCGCGCTTGGGCAGCGGGGCGAGCGGCGGCTCGGGCTGCAGACCATCCAGCTCAGGACCGTGGTCGGCACCGTGGACTCCACCCGCGACTTCGACCGCCGGTTCCGGCCCACCAGCGCACGGGTCAGGGAACGGTGGGAACGGCTCGCGCTGGCCCAGCGGCGCGGCGAGCCGATCCCGCCCATCGACGTGTACCGGGTCGGTGACCTGCACTTCGTGCGGGACGGCCACCACCGGGTCTCCATCGCCATGGCCACCGGGGCCACCACCATCGAGGCCTACGTGACCGAGGTGCTGACCCAGCTGCCGCTGGCCGGCATCCGCGGCCGCCAGGACCTGGTGGTCAAGAGTTACGAACGGATCTTCCGGGCCCGGGTGCCACTTCCGCCCGCTGCCATGGCCAGGATCACGGTGGCCGACCCGTGGTCCTACGCCGAACTCGGGGAGGCCGTGGAAGCCTGGGGCTTCCGGTGCATGCAGGACAAGGGCCGGTTCCTGGACCGGGCCGAAGTGGCACGGCACTGGTACAGCGAGGAATACCTGCCCGTCGTGCGCATGCTCCGGTCCGCCGACCTGATCGGCGCGCGCACCGAGGCGGAGGCCTACCTGCGGGTCGCCGCCGAGCGGTACCGGCTCATTAAGGTCCACGACTGGAACGAGGAGGTCATCGAGCGGCTGCGCCGGACGTTCAGGTGATCTCCCCACTGCGGGCACCCGGGGTGGCCGGGCCGCCCGGGGCGGCGTCCCCGGGCACCGCCGGAGCCGGGCCGGTGTCCGCGGCCACGCCATGGCCGGACGTGCCACCGCCCGCGGCCTCGCCACCGGTGACCGGCGCCGCGGCCGCCGCTCCGCCGTCCCCGGCCTCCGCCACCAGTGACAGGTTGCGGCCGGTCGCCGGGTCGAAGATGTGCATTGCCCGGGTATCCGCCCACAGTTCGGCCTGCTGGCCTTCACGGACGCCGGTGGCCGCGTCCAGCCGGGCGACGACGGTGTCGCCGCTGGCCCCGGTTTCCGCTCGCCCGGAGTCCCTGGCCAGCTCCTCGAGTTCGGTGGAGTTCACACCGCCCTCGATGTCTTTGGTGAAGTAGACATAGACGTCGGAGCCCATGGACTCCAGGACGTCGATGGTTGCGGGGAAGGTGATCCCGTTCGCCCGGGCGTCGGCGGGCACCAGGGCCGCGTCCTCGAAATTCTCCGGTCGCAGGCCGACGATCACCTCGCGGCCGGATCCGGATCTCTCCATCGCCCGCCGCAGCTGGTCGCTCGGCCGGAAATCGCCCAGGCTGGTGCGCAGCATGCCGTCCGCCAGCGTGCCGGACATGAAGTTCATGGCGGGCGACCCAATGAAGCCGGCCACGAACAGGTTGACGGGCCGCTCATAGAGCTCCTTCGGGGAGCCGACCTGCTGCAGCACGCCCAGGCGCATGACGGCGACACGGTCGCCCAGGGTCATCGCCTCGGTCTGGTCGTGCGTCACGTAGACGGTCGTGGTGCCCAGTCGCCGCTGGATGCGGGACACCTCGGTGCGCATCTGCACGCGCAGCTTCGCGTCCAGGTTCGACAGCGGCTCGTCCATCAGGAAGGCCGCCGGGTCCCGGACGATCGCCCGGCCCATCGCGACCCGCTGCCGCTGCCCGCCGGACAGGTTGGCCGGCTTGCGGTCCAGGTGCTGGGTCAGGTCCAGGATCCGCGCCGCCTCCTCCACCTTCTGGTCGATGGTGGCCTGCGGCGTCTTGGCCAGCTTCAGCGCGAACCCCATGTTCTCCCGCACGGTCATGTGCGGGTAGAGCGCATAGCTCTGGAACACCATGGCGATGTCGCGATCCTTGGGCGTCTTGCTGTTCACCACCTGGCCGCCGATGCGCAGTTCGCCCGAGGTGATGTCCTCCAGGCCCGCGATCATGTTGAGGGTGGTGGACTTCCCGCAGCCAGACGGGCCGACCAGGATGACGAACTCACCGTCGGCGATGTTCAGGTTGAAGTCGTCCACCGCGAGCGAACCGTCGGGAAAGCGCTTGGTGACGTGATCCAGGATGATTTCGGCCACTGGTTTCTCCTTGCCCGGCCTAGCCCTTGACGGCGCCCGACGTCAGCCCTGCGACGATCCGGCGCTGGAAGAACAGCACGAAAATGATGATCGGAATGGTGATGACCACCGCGGCGGCCGCGATGGGGCCGGTCGGCACGGTGAACTGGGAACTGCCGCTGAGGTAGGCGAGCGAGGCCGGCGCGGTGCGGGCCGCGGTTGTCGAGGTGAACGAGATCGCCATCAGGAATTCGTTCCAGCAGGCGAGGAACACCAGGATCGCCGTCGTGACCATGCCCGGCGCGGCCAGCGGGGCGATCACCTTAACGAACGCCTGGAACGGCGTGGCGCCGTCCACCTTGGCCGCCTTCTCCAGCTCCCAGGGAATCTCGCGGAAGAACGCCGACAGCGTGTAGATGCCGAGCGGCAGGCCGAAGGCAACGTACGGGATGATCAGGCCCGGCCAGGTGTTGAACAGGCCCAGTGCGCGCTCGATGCTGAACAGCGGGGTCACCAGGGCGATGATCGGGAACATGGCGATCAGCAGCGACATCCCGATCAGCAGGGACTTGCCCGGGAACCGCAGCCGCGCCACCGCATAAGCGGCCATCGAGGCCAGTACCACGGAGATGAATGTGGCGATGAGCCCGATGCCGATCGAATTGAACAGCGGCCGGGTGAACGTCGTGGTGCGCAATATCTCGGTGTAGTTTCCCCAGGTCCATTGGGCCGGGATGAAGGACGGGTCGAGGACGGCCGCAGGCGTTTTGAAGGAAAGCGAGACCATCCAGAGCACCGGGATCAGCGCCAGCGCCAGGACGGCGAGGTTGGCCGTCCCCCAGCCGGCCTTCTGCCGGGTCGTGGTGGTGACAGCAGCCATGGCCGGCTACCTCCCTTCCCATGTCAGTGCCCGGGGCCGCGGTCCCGAAGCCCATGATGAACACGGCCGCGATGATCACCACGCAGATGAAGATGAGGATCGAGATCGCGGCCCCGATCCCCAGGTTCAGCGCCTTGAACAGGTTGTCCCAGGCGAGGATCGACACCGACTCGGTGTCGTTGTTGCCCTGGGTGAGGATGAAGATGTTGTCGAAGATCCGGAACGAGTCCAGCGTCCGGAACAGCAGCGCGACCAGGATGGCCGGCTTCATCAGCGGTACCGTGATCCGCCAGAAACGCTGCCAGGCGGTGGCGCCGTCGACCTTCGCGGCCCGCTGCAGGTCCTCCGGCACGAGCGAGAGCCCGGCCAGCAGCAGCAGCCCCATGAACGGGGTGGTCTTCCAGACCTCCGCCACGATGATGACGGCGATAGACGGATAGGTCGATGTCAGCGGCGCGGCGTTGCCGAAGATCGAGGAGAGGTAGCCCTGCCCTGGGGTCCAGGCGTAGAGCCAGCCGTAGGAGGCAGCGACTGTCACGATCCCGTACGGGATGAGGGCGGCGGTGCGGATCGTTCCCCGGCCGAACAGGGTGCGGTGCATGACCAGGGCCAGCAGCATGCCGAGCACCAGGGTGATGGCGACCGAGATGACGGTGATGAGCACGGTCACCCAGAGCGCGTGCCACCAGTAGGGAGAGCTGAACACCGCTCCGTAGTTGGCGAGCCCGATGAACTTGACCTGGTTCGGGAGTTCCAGGTTGTAGCGCTGCAGCGACAGCCAGATGGCGTAGACGATCGGGTAGCCGGCCACGGCGAGCATCACGATGACCGCCGGGGCGCACAGCCACCAGCCAAGCCGGCGCTCGGCCCGTGCCCCTTCCGACAACTGCGGCCTGCGCCGGGCCGGCGCCCCGGCCGCCGCACCGACAGTGACCGTCTGGGTATGGGTGCTCATCGGCGCCTTCCTCTCTGCCCTCTCTGCCCGGCCGGGCCACCGGCTGCTACCAGGCGGCTCATGGGACCAGGCCCCTGGACTGCAGGGCATTGTTGATGTCGCTGACCATCTTCTGCTGGGTAGTCACCGGGCTGATGCCCGATGGCGGCGAGGTCAGGTGCGAGATGTCGATCGATACGACCTGGTACACCGGGGTCTTCGGCCGCACGCTCGCGTGCTCAAGCTCGTAAAGGATGTCGGCGTGGAATGGGTAAGCCGGGAACATCTTCGGGTCGCTGTAGAGGCTGGCGATCGTGGGCGGGACGCCGCCGACGGTGGCGCCGATCAGCTGGTTCTGCTTGTCCCGCAGGCACAGCGCGGCCTGGAAGGCCTGCGCCTTGTGCTGTGAGTAGGCACTAACCGCCAGGTCGATCCCGCCGATCGTCACCCTGGCCGGCACGCCGGGGACGACCTCCGGGTACAGCGCCCACTTGAAGTCCTTGAACAACTTCGGGTTGTCAGCCTTCATGGACGGATACACGTAGGGGTAATTCAGCTCGAACGCGGCAGTGCCCGCCTCCATCGCGAGCCGGTTCTGGTCCTCCATCTGCACCGCCAGCGACGGATCCGCGGCCGGCGAGCTGGCGAGCTCCTTCATGATCGACAGGGCCTTGACCGCGGGGGCGCCCAGCGTGACCCTGGTCGCGGTCGGGTTCAGCACGGTGCCACCGGCGCTGGCGTTCATGGTGTTGAACCAGACGGTGTTGCCCTCATACTGGGCGCCCTGGATCTCGATGTAGTGCGGCTTTCCCTCGCGGGCAAGCTGCTCGGCATCGGCGATTATCTGCGCCCACGTCTTCGGCGGCGTCTTCACCAGGTCGGACCGGTACCACAGCAGCTGGGTGTTGGTGTTGTACGGCGCCGCGACCAGCTCGCCCTTCCACATCGCGGTCTCCAGCGCCGGCTTGATCGTGCCGTTGACGACCGCTTCCTTGTTGGCGCCGGTCCACGGCTGGATCCAGCCCGCGTTGGCGAACTCAGCCTCCCAGGTGACGTCCAGGCCCATGATGTCGATCGTCGAGTCGTGCGCGGCCAGCCGCCGGACGAGCTGCAGCCGCTGGTTGTCGGCCGAGGTGGGCAGCTGCTGGTAGGAGATGACGTACTTGCCGTGGGCCTGGTTGTTGCAGTTCTTGATCTCGGCGACGGTGGCGCCGGAGACGTCGGGGTACTGGTAGAAGTTCAGGGTGACCGGTCCGGTTGCGGCGCTGCTGGTGCCACAGGCGGCGAGCCCCGACGAAGCCAGTGCGGCACCCGCCAGGACGGCGCCGAGGCGCGTGAGGTGGGACGCGCGGTGGTGGCCCCGCCTGCGAGCCCACCGCGGCGATCCGGTCCTGCCACCGCTGTCAGCCACTGTGTCCTCCATCCAGCACTAAGGTTCTTCCGGCCGCGCTGACCTCCGGCTTGGAGACGGCGCCGCCAGCGTGGCGGCCGGCCGGCGATGACCCGGAGCCGCGCAGGCGGGCCGTGCTCGATCGGGGCACGACCACCAGGGGAAGCTGCTGCCGGAGTGGGCGGATCGGCTCGCCCCGCAGCAGCGTGCACAGCCGGCGCGCTGCCTCCGCGCCGCTGTCTTCCAGCGGCTGCCGGACCGTGCTCAGGCCCAGCCGCTTCGCCGACTCGATGTCGTCGAAGCCGATCACCGACAGCGCGCCGGGAACCGGCCGGGCGGCCCGGTCGGCCGCCGCGAGGACACCCATCGCCTGCGTGTCCGACGCCGCGAAGATCGCCGACGGCTGATCGGGCAGCGAGAGCAGTTCGGTGGCGAGCGCCTCGGCGTTTGCCGCGCCATGGGGGCCGCGGCGCACCAGGTCCGGGTCGGGGGCGATGCCCGCGTCCCGCAGCGCCTCCTGAAATCCCCGCAGGCGATGGTGGGAGGCCGTGAAGCCGAGGCCGGAGCCACGGCGTGCGGTGTCGCCCACGAAACCGATCCGCCGGTGCCCGAGCGATAGCAGGTGCTCAGCCGCCAGCCGGCCACCCGCGACATCGTCGATGACCGTGTGCGGGACACCCGCCAGTGGCACGTCCACCGCTACCAGCGGCACCCCGGCGTGCCGGAATGAGGCCAGCCACCCCCGGGACAGCGGCAGCGAGATCACTATCACGCCATCCACGCGGTACCTGCTGGTCAGCGCGGTGAGGTGATGATCTCGCTGCCCCGGGGTGTCAACGTTGCACACGACGGTGTCGTAACTCAGCCCGTCGAGGACGGTCAGGGCACCCGCCAGCCGCATCACCGCCGACGGCGAGGTCAGCCGCGGCACGACGATGGCGACCGTCCTGGGTGTGCCGCGGGAAAGCGACGCCGCGAGGTAGCTCGGCCGGTACCCAAGCCGCTTGATCACATCAAGCACCACGCGCCTGGTCGACTCGCGCACGTGCGCCGAGCCGTTGATGACCCGGGAGACAGTTCCGACGCCCACGCCTGACGCGGCGGCCACCTCGGCGATGGTCACTCGCCCTGACGGTGTCATCCGACCTCCCGCGAGCGCCGGAATGCGGTTATGGAACCGGTTCCAATCAGATACTGATCCGGCCGTGGGATGGCGTCAAGAGTCAGTCAAACCGGCGCGCGCTCGCGCTCACGGCACTGACGGTAACGGATCAGGACGGAGCGGTAACCGTTCCGCTGCCCAGCACGATGTCGCCGTCGTACAGCACAGCGGCCTGGCCTGGGGCGACTCCCCGGACGGCCATCCGGGGCTCGATCCGCAGCAGGTCACCATCGGCAACGGCGACCGCCGGGCGCGGCTCCCCGTGCGCGCGGTACTGCACCAGGCACTCCAGCGGCCCGCTGGGCGGCGGGCAGCCGGTCCAGACCGGCCGCTCGGCGGTGATCTGGCGGACATCGAGCGCCTCGGCCGGGCCAACGGTCACCGTGCCGGTGACCGGCTGGATGTCCAGCACGTAGCGGGGACGGCCATTGGGGGCGGGGGTGTCCAGCGCCAGTCCCTTGCGCTGGCCGACGGTGAAGGCGTAGCTGCCATCGTGGCGGCCCAGCACCGTCCCGTCCGGCGTCACGATGGTGCCGGGCGACCGGCCCAGCCGGCCGGCCAGGAAGCCCCGGGTGTCCCCGTCCGGGATGAAGCAGACGTCATGGCTGTCCGGCTTGTCCGCGACGGCCAGCCCGCGCCGGGCGGCCTCGGCCCGGACCTCGGCCTTGGTGCAGTCCCCCAGCGGGAACAGGGCCCGGTCGAGCTGGGCCCGGGTGAGCACGGCCAGCACGTAGGACTGGTCCTTGCCCGGGTCCACGCTGCGGCGCAGCCGGCCGCCGTCCAGCCGGGCATGGTGCCCGGTGCACACCGCATCGAAGCCCAGCGCCACCGCCCGGTCCAGCACGGCCGCGAACTTGATCTTCTCGTTGCAGCGCAGGCACGGGTTGGGGGTGCGGCCCCGGGCGTACTCGGCGACGAAGTCGGCCACCACGTCGGCCGCGAACCGCTCGGCCAGATCCCAGACGTAGAACGGGATGCCGATCACGTCGGCGGCCCGCCGCGCGTCCCGGGCGTCTTCCAGCGTGCAGCATCCCCGGGCCCCGGACCGGTACGACCGCGGGTTGCTGGACAGCGCCAGGTGGACACCGGTCACCTCGTGCCCGGCGTCCACCGCCCGCGCCGCGGCCACCGCCGAGTCCACCCCACCGGACATGGCGGCCAGCACCTTCAGCCTTGTCATCGGCTCCAGCCTATGGGCCCGCCCGGCGGGCTCGTCCGCCGCGGACTGTCCTAGCTTTCATGATCTGGACCCCACGTCAGGCGCGGGCCGCGCGCCTGGCCCGCGCCACCACTTCGCCGATGACGGCGGCGACCGCCGTCACGTCGGCCGCGGTCGAGGTGGCACCGAGGGAGAACCGCAGCGACCCCCGCGCCCTGGCCTCGTCCGCACCCATGGCCCGCAGCACGTGACTGGGCTGGGCCACGCCGGCGGTGCAGGCCGAGCCCGTCGAGCAGGCGATCCCCTTCGCGTCCAGCAGCATCAGCAGGGCATCGCCCTCACAGCCGGGGAAGGAGAAGTGGGCGTTGCCAGGCAGCCG
Source organism: uncultured Actinomycetes bacterium (assembly GCA_963837105.1). Classification (GTDB taxonomy): domain Bacteria; phylum Actinomycetota; class Actinomycetes; order Streptosporangiales; family Streptosporangiaceae; genus UBA9676. Next base: position 48,917 of record CAWIMG010000029.1, read on the forward strand.
GCCCGGCCCAGGCGGCGCGCCGTTGAGGATGGCGTCCGGTACCACCGCGAGCACCCGGGCGATCAGGTCGTCCCGGAGCGCGGCCAGCCTGGCCACTTCCTCCTCCCGGCGCTTGACCACGATCTGGGCGGCGGCCGCGAACGCGGCGATCGCGGGCGCGTCCAGCGTGCCCGACCGCACATCCCGTTCCTGGCCGCCACCATGCAGCACCGGCACCGGTTCGGCTCCCCGGGCCAGCAGCAGCGCACCCACCCCCACCGGGCCGCCGATCTTGTGGCCGCTGAGGGTGAGCGCATCCACCCCGGCCGCGGCGAAGCTGACCGGCAGCGGGCCGGCCGCCTGCACGGCATCGGTGTGGAATGGGATCTGGTACTCGCGGGCAACCGCGGCCAGGCCAGCGATCGGCTGGATGGTGCCCACCTCGTTGTTCGCCCACATCACGCTGATCAGCGCCACGTCCGCGGGTCCCGGGCCGGCTTCGATGCAGGCCCGCAGCACCTCCGGCGTGAGCAGCCCCGTCCGGTCCACCGGCAGCCAGCCGACCTGCGCGGCCTCATGGGCGGCCAGCCACTGCGCCGGGTCCAGCACGGCATGATGCTCAACGGCGGTGACCAGCACCCGGGACCGGCGCCGGTCCCCGTCCCGGCGGGCCCAGTACAGGCCCTTGACGGCCAGGTTGTCCGCCTCGGTCCCGCCGCTGGTGAAGATGACTTCGCTGGGCCGGGCGCCGTAGCACTCGGCGATCAGCTCGCGGGACTCCTCGACCACCCGGCGGGCGCGGCGGCCAGGGTTGTGCAGTGACGAGGGATTGCCCAGCTGGGCGAGTTCGCCGGTCATGACGGCGATGGCGTCCGGCAGCATGGGCGTGGTCGCCGCATGGTCCAGGTACACCAGGCCGTCCCGCGCCTGCTCCAGGCTCCCGCCCGCACCGCCCGAATAGCTCATGTCGGCCACCCAGCCTAGGCCATGTCCTGCGGGCACGACACGGCCTGGCTGGCATCGCCCCCGGTCAGCACCACGCAGCCCACCCTTGGCCCGGCTGGCTGGCCCGGCGCCAGGTCAGGACTGGCCGTGGCGGGCGATCTCGTCGGTGAGCTGGGGGACGACGTTGAACAGGTCGCCGACCACCCCGAAATCGGCCAGCTCGAAGATCGGGGCCTCCGGGTCCTTGTTGATCACCATGATCGTCTTGGCGGTCTGCATGCCCGCCCGGTGCTGGATCGCGCCGGAGATGCCCACCGCCATGTACAGCTGTGGCGACACGGTCTTGCCGGTCTGCCCGACCTGGAACTGGTGCGGGTACCAGCCCGCGTCGGTGGCGGCCCGGGATGCGCCGACGGCCGCGCCCAGCGCGTCGGCCAGCTTCTCGATCAGGGCGAAGTTCTCCGCGTTGCCCACCCCGCGGCCGCCGGACACCACGATCGCCGCCTCGGTGAGTTCAGGCCGCTCGCCCCGCTGCGCCACCACCCGCTGGGTGATCCGCGCGCCCCGGGCGGCCCCGGTAAGCTCCACCCCGGCTGGCTCCAGCGCCGCCGCACCGGGCGCGGGCTCGGGAGCCGCCGAGTTCGGCCGCACCGCCACGATCGGCGTACCGGACCGGACCCGGGACTGGACGACGATCGCCCCGCCGAAGATGGACTGCTCCGCCACCGGCCCGGAACCGTCGCTGGCCGGGACCAGGCCGACCGCGTCGGTGAGCACGCCGGAGCCGGTTTTCACGGCCAGCCGGCCAGCGATCTCCTTGCCCTCCGCGGTCGCCGCGACCAGGATCGCGGCGGGTGAGACCCGCCCTGCCAGGCCGGCCAGCACCTCCGCGGCGGGCGCGGCCACGTAGTCCTCCATGCCGTCGCCGCCGGCCTGGTAGACCTTGGCCGCGCCGTACTCGGCGAGGCGGTCCCGCGCGCTCTCGGCGCCGCCGCCCAGCCAGACCACCGACGGCTCGCCGAACCGGCGGGCCAGCGTCAGCAGTTCAAAGGTGACCTTCTTGAGCGTCTCGCCGGAATGCTCGGCGAGCACCAGCACCTCAGCCATGGGCTACCGCGTCCTCCTGGTCCTCAGATGAATTTCTGGCTGGCGAGGAACTCGGCCGCCTTGACGCCGCCGTCGCCGTCGTCCTTGACGATCGTGCCGGCCTGCCGGGGCGGCCGCTTGGCGAAGCTGACCACTTCGGTGCCGGCCGCCGCCAGCCCGACCTGGCCGGGATCGAGCCCGATGTCGGCCAGGCCCAGGGTCTCGACCGGCTTCTTCTTGGCCGCCATGATGCCCTTGAACGAGGGGTAGCGCGGCTCGTTGATCTTCTCGACCACGCTGACCACCGCGGGCAGGGTCGCCTCGACCTCGTCGTAGCCGTAATCGGTCTGGCGCTGGATGGAGATGGCCGTGCCGTCCGTGTCCACCTTCCTGGCCAGCGTGAGCTGCGGCACCCCGAGCCGCTCGGCCAGCATGGCGGGCAGCACGCCCATCCGCGCGTCGGTGGCCTCCGAGCCCAGGATGACCAGGTCGAACCCGATCCGGGTGAGCACCGTGGCCAGCGCCAGCGAGGTTCCCAGCGCGTCCGACCCGGCGAGGGCGTCGTCGACCAGGTGCACCGCCTTGTCCGCGCCCATGGACAGCGCCTTGCGGATGGATTCGCTGGCCTTGTCCGGGCCCATGGTCAGGATGGTCACCTCGCCCCCGTGCGCCTCGGCCAGGCGGAGCCCTTCCTCGATCGCGTACTCGTCGAGCTCGTTGATGACCCCGTCCACCGAGGCCCGGTCCAGCCGCGAGTCCTCCGCTCGCAGCGTGCGCTCCGCCCAGGTGTCGGGAACCTGCTTGACGCAGACGACGATGTTCATGACCTGCGGCCGACCTCCTGCCCTGTCCGCTCGCGCCCGCCTTCGTCGGCGGGCACGGTACACACTGCCAAACCCGGCCATCCGCAGGCACCGCGGGGTGCCGCTACCGCCTGCTCGGCCGCCCGCCCGCCGGGAACCGGGCGGGCTCCAGCGCTATGTTACCGGCTGGTAGCTAACCCGCTCAGCCCGGCCTGCTGCTCCGCCGCGTCGACCACGTTGGCCAGCAGCATCGCCCGGGTCATCGGGCCTACCCCGCCGGGCACCGGGGCCAGATAGCCGGCCACCCCGGCCACCTCCGGCGCGACATCCCCCGCCAGCCCGGCATCGGTCCGGGTGATGCCCACGTCCACCACCGCCGCGCCGGGCCGCACCATGTCCGGGGTGAGCAGGCCGGGCCGGCCCGCGGCCGCCACCACGATGTCGGCGCGGCGGGTGTGCCCCGCCAGGTCACGGGTGCCGGTGTGGCACAGTGTCACGGTCGCGTTCTCGCTGCGCCGGGTGAGCAGCAGGCCGAGTGACCGGCCGACGGTGATGCCGCGCCCGATCACGGTCACCTCCGCGCCGTCGATGGGCACCCCGAACCGGCGCAGCAGGGCCACGATGCCCCGCGGCGTGGCCGGCAGCGGGCCCGGCTCACCCAGGACCAGCCGCCCCAGGCTCACCGGGTGCAGGCCGTCGGCATCCTTGGCCGGGTCGATCCGGTGCAGAACGGCGAGTGCGTCCAGCCCCGGTGGCAGCGGCAACTGGACGATATAGCCGGTGCAGGCCGGGTCGGCGTTCAGCTCGTCGACGACCGCCTCGACCTGCTGCTGGCTCGCGCTGGCGGGCAGGTCCCGGCGGATGCTGGCGATCCCCACCTGGGCTGAGTCCCGGTGCTTGCCAGCGACGTAGGCCCGGCTGCCCGGATCATCGCCGACCAGCACGGTGCCCAGTCCCGGCACCAGGCCGGCCGCCGCCAGCGCGGCCACCCGGGTGGCCAGCTGTGCCTTGACCTCGGCCGCGGTCGCCTTGCCGTCCAGGATCACGGCGGTCATCGGCGGCCACCCGCCGCGGCGGCACTCGGGATGCTCATGGAACCCCTCTCGGCTGGCACGGGCACCAGGCCCTCAGTGGAAGAAGTGACGTGCACCAGTGAAGTACAGGCTGACCCCCGCCGCGGCGGCGGCGGCCACCACCTCATCATCACGAACCGAGCCACCCGGCTCGGCAATGGCCCGGACCCCGCCCGCGGCCAGCACCTCCAGCCCGTCCGCGAACGGGAAGAAGGCGTCGCTGGCGGCGACCGCGCCACGGGCGCGGTCGCCGGCCCTGGCTATCGCGAGCCGGGCCGAGTCCACCCGGTTGACCTGGCCCATGCCCACCCCGACGGTGGCTCCCCCGGTGGCGATCAGGATCGCGTTCGACTTCACGCTCCGGCACGCCCGCCAGGCAAAAGCCAGGTCGGCCAGGGTCCCGGCGCTGGCGGCCGGGCCGGCCCGCAGCTGCCAGCCGGACGGGTCATCACCCGGCGCGTCCAGCAGGTCGGCCGTCTGCATGAGCAGGCCGCCGCCGAGCTGCCGCCACTCGGCACCCGCCGCCTGGTCCGGGCGGGCGGCCGCGGGCTGGCCGGCTCTCCCGGCCGGTGGCGGGCAGGCCAGCAGCCGCAGATTCGGCCTGGTGGCCAGCACCTCCAGCGCGGCCGGCTCGAACCCGGGTGCCACCACCACTTCGGTGAAGATGCCGGCGATCTGGCCGGCCAGGGCGGCGGTCACCTGCCCGTTGGCGGCGATCACTCCGCCGTAGGCGGACAGCGGGTCGCAGGCGTGCGCCTTGCGGTGGGCCTCGGCCAGGTCGCCGCCGACCGCGATGCCGCAAGGATTGGTGTGCTTGACGATGGCCACGCACGGCTCGCCGAAGTCCGCCGCCGCCCGCCACGCCGCCGCCGCGTCCACATAGTTGTTGTAGGACATGGCCTTGCCCTGCAGCTGCTGGGCACTGGCGATGCCGGAGGGGCCGGGGCCGGCATACCGGGCCGCCCGCTGATGCGGGTTCTCCCCATAGCGCAGCACCTCCTGCCGCGACCAGACCGCGCCCACCACATCGGGCCAGCCGGTCTCGGCCGCGGTCTGGTCCGGTGCGTAGGCCGAGGCGAACCAGGACGCCACCGCCACGTCATAGCGTGCCGTGTGCGCGAAGGCCTGGGCGGCCAGCCGCCGCCGCTCCGCCAGCGTGAACCCGCCGCCAGCCAGCGCCTGGGTCACCAGCGGGTACATGGCCGGGCTGGTGATGACCGCGACGCTGGCGTGGTTCTTGGCCGCGGCCCGGACCATGGCCGGGCCGCCGATATCGATCTGCTCCACCACCTCGGCTGGCGGCGCGCCGCTGGCCACGGTCGCCTCGAACGGGTACAGGCTGGACACCAGCAGCTCGAACGGCGCGATCCCGAGATCCGCCAGCTGCCGCAGGTGCGCGGGCTGGCCACGGTCGGCGAGCAGGCCGCCGTGCACCCCCGGGTGCAGCGTCTTCACCCGGCCGTCAAGGAACTCGGCGAACCCGGTTACCTCCCCCACCTCGGTCACCGGCACCCCGGCCGACCTGATGGCCGCGGCCGTGCTGCCGGTACTCACGATCTCCACCCCGGCCGCCGCCAGCGCCTGCGCCAGTTCCGCCAGCCCGGCCTTGTCGTAGACACTGATCAGCGCCCGCCTGATGGATACGTTCGTCAACGCCCGACCTTCACCTTCCGGCCCTGGACCGACCACCCGCCGCGGGCCATCGCCCCCACCGTGTCCACCAGCAGCGCCCGCTCGGCCACTTTGACCCGCTCGTGCAGCGAGGTCACGTCATCATCATCGGTCACCGGCACCACCGCCTGCGCGACCACCGGCCCGGTGTCGGTGCCGGCGTCCACCATGAACACGGTGCAGCCGGTGACCTTGACCCCATACGCCAGGGCGTCCCTGACCCCGTGCATGCCCGGGAAGGCCGGCAGCAGCGCCGGATGGGTGTTGATGAAGCGGCCACCGAAGGCGGCCAGGAAGGCCGGGCCGACCAGCTTCATGAAGCCGGCCGACACCACCAGGTCCGGATGGTGACCCGCGACCGCATCGGTGAGCGCCCGGTCCCATCCGGCCCGGTCCGGATAGTCGGCCAGCCGCCGGATGAAGATGGGGATGCCCGCCCGCTCCGCCCGGGCCAGGCCCTCGATACCGGCCCGGTCCGATCCCACAGCCACCACCCGGGCACCGAACGAGGGCTCGGCGCTGGCGTCGAGCAGCGCCTGCAGGTTGGTGCCGGCACCCGACACCAGCACCACCAGGCGGGCCTGGCCGGCCTCGCCACCGTGTGCCATATCCGAACTCCCGGGGCTGGTCGGTGTGCCGAGGCCACCCTAGCGGGCACTCACCACGGCCGGCAGATCGGCTGCGCCTGGCCCGGGACCGGCCGGTATTTCGCCGGAGCGGCCCGGCCAGTGCCGCCGGCCAGGCACAATGAAGCGCTATGCCCGACACCGGCACGCCACCTGAGGACGGATCGCGCTGCGGTCCGCCCCCGCCTGCCACCCCGATCCGGCCGCCCGCCGCCGCGAACCAGCATCGGGCCGTCGCCGCGCTGCTGGTGGCGGTGCTCAGCCTGGGCGGGTTCGCGGCTTTCAACCTGGGCCAGCGCTACGGCATCCTGCTGATCGGCTACGCCCTGCTGGCCAGCCTGATCGCGCTCTGGCTGGGCCTGACGGCGGTCAGCCGGGCCCGCCGGGACCGGACCGCCCGGCCCCGTGGCGCGGTGCTGGCCACGGTGATCGCCACCCTGGGAATCGGGCTCAGCATCTTGCTGCTGCTGGGGTTCGCACTGTTCGGCAGGCAGCTGGCCGGCTACAGCCGGTGCCTGACCGCCGCCAGCACGGCCAGCGCCCAGCAGTCCTGCTACAGCCAGTTCTCGCATGCGCTGAACCAGCGGATGTCCCTGCTCGGCACCGCTGGCCGCGGCTAGCGACGCCAGCGGTCACGGCAGCGCGGACGGGCCCGGCGTGGCCTGCCGGCCGCGGCCGCGGCCCTCCTGGTCACCGTCATCCCCGGACCACGGGTCCACGAAGATCCGGTGCCCGTCGTCGCCCGCCAGCACCGGGCGGCCATCTGGCGGCCGGGCGCCGGGCCGCGGCCAGCGCGGCCGCCAGTTCCGGGTCCCGCCGCAGCCGCAGCAGGTTCGCCAGTCCGGCCGCGACCGCCGCGGCCACGCCCACCTCCAGCACCGCCACCAGCGCGGACTGCCAGCCGGATGGACCCACCGCGGCCAGCCGCCCGCTGCCGAGCGGGCCGCCCGAGAAGACTGCCAGCAGCCCGGTCACGCAGCCGGTCACCAGCCCGGACATGAACCCCCACAACGGGGCCGCCTCGCTGGCTGGCACCACCGCGGCCCGGACCAGGAGCACCCCGCCGAACGCGCCGGCCAGGTAGGGCACCGCCAGCACCGCGGTGAAGGCCCAGCCCGGCAGCGACCCGTGCGCGCCGGGCGGCAGCGCGGCCAGCAGCGGGAAGGCCGGCAGCGGCCCCACCACTGCCCCGGTCGGCGCGACCACGGTGCTGGCGCCGAAGGCGAAGCCCGGCCCCAGGCTGAAGCAGACCGCCCAGATCACCGCGTTCGGCAGGTAGGCGAGCTGGACCACCAGCAGCAGCACCGTGCCGACGGCACCGGCCCCGAGTGAATCGTTGAGAATCCGGAATTCAGGCAGGTGGACAGCGAGGGACGCGCCCGCCAGGACCGAGCCGGCCGCCCCGAGCAGCGCGAGCGAGCCAGCGGTGCCGAGCACGACCGAGCGGGTCCGCGGGGGCAGCAGCCCGGCCAGGGTGCGCCACGGCGCCAGCGGCGCGGGCGGCGCCCAGCCCTGCGGCGCACAGCGCGACCGCGAACCCGCCGGCGACCGCCTGCGGCAGTGATGGGACCACCAGCGGCGAGCGGCTGGCCAGTGCCAGCGCCCCGGACAGCACGGCGTACGGGGCGGCGACCGCCAGCGCCGCGTAGCCGACCTCGGGCAGGCTGGATACCTGGCCACTGCGCACCAGCCAGCGGCCCGCCCGCCAGAGCAGGAAGCCGGGGATGACTACCAGGCCGAGCGGGAGCATGCCGATCCGGCCGGCCCCGTGCAGCGCGAAACCGACGTGATGCGCGGCCAGCCACAGCTCTGTCGCGGACCGCAGCACACCAGGCAGCCCGAGGCCCGCATGCGGGGCGGCGATCCAGCCCACCAGCATCAGCGGCAGGATGATGGCCAGCCCGGTGGCGGTGACTGCGCAGGCGGCCAGCGCCCCGGTGACCGCCAGCGGGCGGCCGCCGCGCGGCCCGGCGGGCACGCCCGGCCGGCCGCGGGCACGGGCCCGGGCAGGAGCGGTCACAAACCCTCATCCTGGCAACCGCAGCGGCAGCGGCAGCGGAGGCGCGCCGCCGCTGGCCCAGGGTCCACCGGGGTCCACCCCGTGTCCGCCGGGGGCTGGCCGGGCCGGCAGTGCGACGTGCTGCCAGGTCAGCGGCCGCGCATGAGCTCGCGCACCAGCCGGGCCGTCTCGCTGGGCGTGCGCCCGACCCGGACGCCCACCTTTTCCAGCGCTTCCTTCTTCGCCTGGGCGGTGCCCGACGAGCCGGACACGATCGCCCCTGCGTGCCCCATGGTCTTGCCCTCCGGCGCGGTGAACCCGGCCACGTAGGCGACGACCGGCTTGCTCACGTGCTGCTCGATGTAGGCAGCGGCCCGCTCCTCGGCATCCCCGCCGATCTCGCCGATCATCACGATGGCGTCCGTCTCCTCATCGCCGGAGAACGCGCGCAGGCAGTCGATGTGCGTGGTGCCGATCACCGGGTCGCCACCGATCCCGACCGCGGTCGAGAAGCCGATGTCCCGCAGCTCGTACATCATCTGGTAGGTCAGCGTGCCCGACTTGGACACCAGCCCGATCCGGCCCTCACTGGTGATGTCGGCCGGGATGATGCCGGCGTTGGACTTACCCGGCGAGGCGATACCCGGGCAGTTGGGGCCGACGATCCGGGTCGTGTTGCCGTGCGCGCTGGCATAGGCCCAGAACTGGGCCGTGTCGTGAACCGGGATCCCCTCGGTGATCACCACCACCAGGCCGATGCCGGCGTCCACCGCCTCCATCACCGCGCTCTTGGTGCCGGCCGGCGGCACGAACACCACCGACACGTCCGCGCCGGTGGCGGCCATGGTCTCGGCCACGGTGCCGAACACCGGCAGTTCGGCGCCTCCCAGGTCGATGGTCTGGCCCGCCTTGCGCGGGTTGGTGCCGCCCACCACCGTGGTGCCCGCGGCGAGCATCCGGCGGCCGTGCTTGCTGCCCTCCGAACCGGTGATGCCCTGGATCATGACCCGGCTCTCGCCGGTCAGGAAGATCGCCATCTCATGCTCCCGTCGCGGCCGGGTCGCGCCCGGCGGCGGCCAGTTCCGCCGCCCGCCGCGCGGCATCGTCCATCGTTTCGACCTGCTCGACCACGGCCAGCCCCGCGTCGGCCAGGATGCGGCGGCCCGCCGCCGCGTTGTTGCCGTCCAGCCGGACCACGATCGGATGGCTCACCTGCTCGCCCCGCGCGGCCAGCATGGCCAGCGCCGACACGATGCCGTTGGCGACCTCGTCGCAGGAGGTGATGCCGCCGAACACGTTGACCAGCACGCTGCGAACCGAGACGTCCGACAGCACGATCTCCAGGCCGTTCGCCATCACCTCGGCCGAGGCGCCGCCGCCGATGTCGAGGAAGTTCGCCGGCCGGATGCCGCCGAACGCCTCCCCCGCCTGGGCCACCACGTCCAGGGTCGACATGACCAGCCCCGCGCCGTTGCCGATGATGCCGACCTGGCCGTCCAGCTTGACGTAGTTGAGATGCTTGGCCCGGGCTTTCGCCTCCAGCGGGTCAGTCTCGCCGGGGTCGGCGAACCGGGCGTGGTCCTGCCGGTAGGCGGCGTTGTCGTCGAGAGTGACCTTCCCGTCCAGCGCCACCACCCGGCCGTCCGTGGTCAGGATCAGCGGGTTGACCTCCACCAGCGTGGCGTCCTCGTCGGCGAACACCGCCCACAGCCGCTCGGCGAGGGTGGCCGCCCCGGCCCGGGCCTGCTCCGGCAGCCGCCCGGCTGCCACTATCTCGGCCGCCTTCGCCGCGTCCACGCCGGCCAGCGGGTCCACCGGGATCTGGGCGACCGCCTCCGGGCTGGAGTGCGCCACCTCCTCGATCTCCATGCCGCCCTGCACCGAGCAGATGGAGACAAAGGTGCGGGCCGCCCGGTCGAGCAGGAAGGACAGGTAGAACTCCTGCGCGATGTCGCTGGCCTCCTCGACCAGGACGGCGTGCACGGTGTGGCCCTTGATGTCCATGCCCAGGATGTCGGTCGCGCGGGCCTCCGCCTCGGCCGCGGAGCCCGCCACCTTGACACCGCCTGCCTTACCCCGGCCACCGGTCTTGACCTGGGCCTTCACCACCACGCGAGGGGCGCCATCGGCGGCGAACCCGGCCGCGATCGTGCCTGCCTCCGCGGCCGTGCGGGCGAGGTGGCCGCGTGGCACCGGCACCCCATACTCCGCGAACAGCTCCTTCGCCTGATACTCGAACAGGTCCACGTGTCCGTCCTCGGTGCGGCTGGATGTCCGGAGGCAGCCTATCTGGGCCGGCCCGGCCGCCGCGCTGGGCCGGCTGGTCACGATCACCGGCGGCCAGGGCAGCTGGCAGCGGCGCGGCGGGTCAGCCGGCGCTGGCCGCCGTGGGGCGGGCCAGGGTGGTCTTCACCCAGTCGACGATCTCCTGGGTGGAGGCGCCGGGGGTGAAGATCCGCGCCACTCCCATCCGCTCAAGCTCGGCGATGTCGGCGTCGGGCACGATGCCGCCGCCGAACACGACGATGTCGCTGGCCCCGCGCTCGGCCAGCAGTTCCAGCACCCGGGCGAACTGGGTCATGTGCGCGCCGGACAGGATCGACAGGCCGATCGCGTCGGCGTCCTCCTGGATGGCGGCCGCCACGATCTGCTCCGCGCTCTGGTGCAAGCCGGTGTAGATCACCTCGATGCCGGCGTCCCGCAGCGCCCGGGCGACCACCTTGGCACCCCGGTCGTGCCCATCCAGGCCGGGCTTGGCGATGATGACCCGGATCGTGCCCATGCTGCCTCCCCCGGCGTGACTGCCGCTTCCCGCAGGGTAGCGCCCGCGCCGCGGGCTGGTGCCAGCCACGCCCGCGCGGCCGGCCAGCTACAGCTTCTCGATCGGTGCGTACCGCAGCACCAGGTGCTTGACGCCGTACTCGCCGCCGAAGTCGATCTTCGCCTCCGGGTCGTCACCCGACCCCTGCACCGACAGCACGGTGCCCAGCCCATAGGCGTCGTGGGTGACCTTGTCCCCCGGCGCCAGGCTCGGCACCCGGCGGTTGCCGGGCGAGCGCCCGCCGGGCCGCTGGGCGAGCCGCTGCGCGGCGGGCGCCACCGAGGCGGTCTGGTCGCGGCGCCATTCGATGAGGTGCTCCGGGATCTCGGCCAGGAAGCGGGACTGCTGGTGGTACTCGGGCCTGCCCCACCAGGCCCGCGCCACCGCCCGGGTCAGGTACAGCCTGCGCTCGGCCCGGGTGATGCCGACATAGGCCAGCCGGCGCTCCTCCTGGAGTTCCTTGGGGTCGTTGACCGACCGCTGATGCGGGAAGACGTTCTCCTCCATGCCGGTGAGGAAGACCACCGGGAACTCCAGGCCCTTGGCGGTGTGCAGGGTCATCAGCGTCACCTGCCCGCCGTGGTCCTCCCCCTCCGGGATCTGGTCGGCGTCGGCGACCAGCGACACCTGTTCCAGGAAGTCGGCCAGCGAGCCCGGCGCTGGCCCGGGCAGGTCCGCTTCCGGCGGGGGTGGCTGGTCCGGCAGGCTGCGCAGGGCGTCGAACTCCCTGGCCACCGCGACCAGTTCGGCCAGGTTCTCGATCCGGCTGACATCCTGCAGGTCGGTGGAGGCCTGCAGTTCGGCGACGTAGCCGGTGCGGTCCAGCACCGCCTCGGCGATCTCGGCCACCGGCATGCCCGCCGCCGCGGCGGTCCGCAGCCCGGCCAGCAGATCGTTGAACCCCTCGATCGCCTTGGCCGCCCGGGGCGAGAGCGCGGGCACGTCGGCGGGACGGGCCAGGGCGGCGGCGAACGATATCCGCTCCCGCTGCGCCAGCACCGCGACACACTCCTCGGTCCGGTCGCCGATTCCCCGCCGGGGCACGTTCAGCACGCGCCGCAGCGACACCTCGTCCTCGGGGTTGGCGATCAGCCGCAGGTAGGCGAGCAGGTCCCGGACCTCGCGGCGCTCGTAGAAGCGGACCCCGCCGACCACCTTGTAGGGCAGGCCGGCCCGGATGAAAACTTCCTCGAACGCACGGGACTGGGCGTTGGTCCGGTAGAAGACCGCCACCTGCCCGGGAGTTGCCTCGCCCTCGTCGGTGAGCCGGTCCACCTCCTCGGCCACGAAGGCGGCCTCGTCGTGCTCGCTGTCCGCCACGTACCCGACGATGGGCGGGCCGTCCCCCGCTTCGGACCACAGCTTCTTGGGTGTCCGGCCCGAGTTGCGCGACACCACCGCGTTCGCCGCGGACAGGATGTTCTGGGTGGAGCGGTAGTTCTGCTCCAGCAGGATCACGGTGGCACCGGGGAAGTCGCGCTCGAACTCCTCGATGTTGCGGATCGTCGCGCCCCGGAAGGCGTAGATGGACTGGTCCGCGTCCCCCACCACACACAGCTCCGCCGGTGCCAGCGCCTCCCCGGCGCCGCCCGGCGGGCCCGCCCCGTACCCGACCAGTTCCCTGACCAGCACGTACTGGGCATGGTTGGTGTCCTGGTACTCGTCCACCATGATGTGCCGGAACCGCCGCCGGTAGGTCTGTGCCACCTCGCCGAACGCCTGCAGCAGGAACACCGTGTTCATGATCAGGTCGTCGAAATCCATCGCGCCGGCCGCGACCAGCCGCCGCTGGTACTCGCCGTAGGCCTCGGCCAGGGCCTTCTCCCGGTATCCCTCGGCCCGGGCGGCGAACGTCTCGTGGTCCACCAGCTCGTTCTTGAGCATGGACACCTGCGCGTGCATGGCCTTCGGCGGGTGGTGCTTAGCGTCCAGGTTGAGTTCGCGGGCGGCCAGCGCCATCAGCCGCTGCGAGTCGGCCTGGTCGTAGATGGAGAACGAGGACGGGTAGCCGAACCGGTGCGCCTCCCGGCGCAGGATCCGCACGCATGCCGAGTGGAACGTCATCACCCACATGGCCCGCGCCCGCTGACCGGTCAGGGCGGCGGCCCGGGCCGCCATCTCTCCCGCGGCCTTGTTGGTGAAGGTGATCGCCAGGATCTCGGCCGGGCTGACCTCGCGTTCGGCCAGCAGGTAACCGATCCGCCGGGTCAGCACCCGGGTCTTGCCCGAGCCGGCGCCGGCCACGATCAGCAGCGGCCCGCCCTCGTGCAGCACCGCGGCGCGCTGCTGCGGGTTCAGGTCATCGAGGAGGGCGTGCGTGATGATGGCGGCCACCAGCCCAGCGTAGGCGCTGGCAGCGACGCCAGGTATGCGCCGCGCGCGGCACCTGGGGCTTGCGGGCACCGGCCGCCGCCAGCGCCCGGCGCCTGGCCCGGGACGGCGCTGTCCAGGGCCAGGCGTGGCTCAGAATCGCCCGCGCTGGGCGCGCTTCACGCGCTCGTATCGGGCACCAGGGTCGGCGTGGACCTGGTCAGGGTCTCCCCCTTGAAGAACGGCGGGGAGGTGATCCGCATGTAGATGGCGAACACCACGCCGGCGAGCGCGGCCCCGAGCGCGATGAGGAAGATCCCTCCGATCTCCCAGTGCAGGCCGGGCACGGTCCAGTAGGTGAACCCGTAGGTGGCGGTCCAGTCGCTCTGCAAGCTGTAGATGCCCGCTGACCACATGATCAGCCAGCCGAGCCCCGGGATGATGCCGCGCATCCACAGGTCGCGGGCGCTGTTGGTGAGCGTCTTGCGGTAGTACCAGACGCAGGTCAGGGCGGTCAGCCCGTAGTAGAAGGCGATGTAGACACCGATCGCGGCGACCGCGTCCGGGATCACGTTGCCGCCGGAGATGTAGTTGAACGCCGCGTAGAGGACGATCGAGACGGCGCCCATGACGACGGTGGACACGGTCGGCGTCAGGTACTTGCGGTGCATCTTGGCGAATGACTTCGGGTAGGCCCGGTAGACGGCCATCGACAAGGTGGTGCGGGCGGTCGGCAGGATGGTCGTCTGGGTGGAGGCCGCGGCCGAACTGAGCACCATCAGCAGCAGCAGCCGGGACAGGAAGGTGCCGAAACCGCCGGTGCCGAAGATCGCGCTGCCAAGCACCGACAGCACGTCGCCGCCGTGATTGGAGTTGCTCAGCCCGATCCCGGTCGAGCCGGTGCCGGCGAACGCCACCACCGAGAAGATCACTAGAACGTAGGTGACAAGCAACAGGACAGTCGAGATGATCGCCGCCTGGCCCGGGGTCTTGTTCTTGTCCCTGGTCTCCTCGTTGACCGAGACGGCGGTGTCCCAGCCCCAGTAGATGAACAGCATCAGGGTGACGCCGCCGATGAAGGCCGACAGCGGCAGGCCGGTGGGCACCAGCCAGCTGAGGCTGGGGTGGATCGACTGCGGCGGGTGGTTCCCGCTGTACACCCGGACCAGCGCGGTGACCGACAGCACCAGCAGCATCACGACTTCGATGCCCAGCAGGACCTTCTGGAAGTTCGCCGAGACCTCGATGCCGCGATAGCAGATATAGGTCATCGCGATGATCCAGAGGATGCCGACGAGCAGGACCCAGCCACTGGCCGGGTTCGTCCCGATGGCGCTGTTCGGGCCCTGGACCAGCAGGAACACGTACTGCCCCGCCACCTGCGCCAGGCTGGCCATGACCAGGATGTCGGCGGCCACGATGCCCCACCCGCCGGCCCAGCCGGTCTTCGGGCCGAACGCCCTGGTTCCCCAGGTGAATGTGGTCCCGCAGTCCGGGTCGGCCTTGTTCAGCTCGCTGTAGCCGATCGAGCAGAAGAAGATCGGGATGAACGCCAGCACCGCGACCGAGGGGGCCTTGACGCCGACGAGGACCACCACGAACAAGAGTGTCGCGGCGAGGCTATAGGCGGGCGCGGTGGAGGCAACGCCGATGACCACGCTGGAGACCAGGCCCAGCGCGCCGGGCTTGAGCCCCTTGGCCCTCTCCTCTTCCATCGGCTGGATCTGTGACGTAGTGGCCATGCCTCGCGCCTCCTGCAGGTCATCCGGACGCCGGAATAGGGCCACGTTAGCGTCCGCCAGCGGATCAGGCCCGGATCAGATAGCCGGGAAAACACGGATTCAGCACCGCGTGCCACGGTTCTAGCATGCAGAGCGGTCGTTGGCAACGATTTCAGTTGCACAGACTGCAAAACATGACGGGTCTCGTTGGTCCGCTGATGGGTGAAGGCTAGGATCGCCGTATGCGGATACTCCTCGTCGGTGCCGGCGGCGTAGGCACCGCATTCGCCCGGATCGCCGCCCGCCGCGCCTTCGCTGAGCTGATCGTCGCCGACTACGACCTGGGCCGCGCCCAGCGGGCGGCGGCGGCGAAGGACAGCTACCAGGCGGTCCGGCTGGACGCGCGGGACGAGGCGGCCACCGCCGCCCTGCTCACCGGGCACGGCTGCGACGTGCTGATGAACGCCACCGACCCGCGCTTCGTCATGCCACTGTTCCGGGCCGCGCTGCAGGCCGGCACGCACTACCTGGACATGGCTATGTCGCTGTCACAGCCACACCCGGTCGAGCCCCACCGCCAGACCGGCGTCAAGCTCGGCGACGAGCAGTTCGCCCTGGCCGGTGAGTGGGAGAAGCGGGGCAAGCTCGCACTGGCCGGCATGGGGGTGGAACCCGGCCTGTCCGACGTGTTCGCCCGCTACGCCGCCGACCGGTTCTTCGCCAGCATCAACGAAATCGGTGTCCGGGACGGTGCGAATCTCGTCGTGGAGGGCTACCACTTCGCGCCGACATTCTCCATCTGGACCACCATCGAGGAGTGCCTCAACCCGCCGGTGATCTGGGAACGCGGCGCAGGCTGGTATACCACCCCGCCGTTCAGCGAGCCCGAGGTCTTCTACTTCCCGGCCGGGATCGGCCACGTGGAGTGCGTGAACGTCGAGCACGAAGAGGTGCTGCTGATCCCCCGCTGGGTCAACGCCGGGCGGGTGACGTTCAAGTACGGGCTCGGGGCCGAGTTCATCGACGTGCTGGAGGCGCTGCACAAGACCGGGCTGGACAGCACCGAGCCGGTGCAGGTCGGCGGCGCCAGCGTATCGCCCCGGGACGTGGTGGCGGCCTGCTTGCCGGACCCGGCCGCCCTGGGCGATCGGATGCACGGGCTGACCTGTGCCGGCACGTGGGTGAACGGCACCGGCACCGACGGCAGCCCCCGCGATGTCTACCTCTACCACGTGGTGGACAATGCCTGGTCGATGGCCGAATACGGCTCCCAGGCCGTGGTCTGGCAAACGGCGGTGCACCCGGTGGTGGCGCTGGAGCTCATCGACGCGGGCGGCTGGTCGGGCGCCGGCGTGCTCGGCCCCGAGGCGCTGCCCGCCGAACCCTTCCTCGACCTCCTCACCGACTACGGCTCACCGTGGGCGATCGAGGAACGCACACCGGCCAGCCGGTAACAGCCAGTCATTCCGAAACGGAGGCATCGTGGTGCAGGTACTGCAGAACTACATCGGTGGCCAGTGGACGGACATGTCCTTCGACAAGCGCTCGGAACTGGTGGACCCGAGCACCGGCCAGGTCTTCGCCACCGCCCCGGTTTCCGGCGCCACCGAGGTGGAAGCGGCCGTGTCCTCGGCGGCGGCGGCCTTCGGCGGCTGGCGGGACACCACTCCCGCCGAGCGCAGCCTGGCGCTGCTGCGGATCGCCGACGCGATCGAGGCCCGGGCGGACGAACTGGTGAAGGCAGAAGCCGAGAACACGGGCAAGCCGCTGGCCCTCACCGCATCCGAAGAGATCCCGCCGATGGTGGACCAGATCCGGTTCTTCGCGGGCGCGGCCCGGATGCTGGAAGGCCGCTCGGCCGGTGAGTACATGACCGGATACACCTCGATGATCAGGCGCGAGCCGATCGGCGTGTGCGCGGCCGTCACGCCGTGGAACTACCCGATGATGATGGCCGTCTGGAAGTGGGCGCCGGCGCTCGCGGCCGGGAACACCATGGTCCTCAAGCCGTCCGACACCACGCCGGTGACCGCGCTGCTGATGGCCGAACTGATGGGCGAGTTCCTGCCGCCGGGAGTGTTCAACGTGGTCTGCGGTGACCGGGACACCGGCCGGGCACTGGTCAGCCACCCGGTACCGCGGATGGTGTCGATCACCGGCAGCGTGCGGGCGGGCAGGGAGGTCGCTACAGCCGCCGCGGGTGACCTCAAGCGCGTCCACCTGGAACTGGGCGGCAACGCGCCGGTCATCGTGTTCGACGACGCGGATGTGGCCAGCACGGCGGCGGCGATCGCCGCCGCCGGGTACTTCAACGCCGGCCAGGACTGCACCGCCGCCACCCGGGTGCTGGCCGGGCCGCGGGTGCACAGCGACCTGGCGGACGCGCTGGCCGAGCAGGCGCGGGGCCAGGTCACAGCCGGGCCGGACGTGGCGGACGCCGACTTCGGGCCGCTCAACAACCCCGACCAGCTGGCCCGGGTCACCGGGCTGCTGAACCGGCTGCCCGACCATGCCCGGGTGCTGGCCGGCGGCCACCAGACCGGCGACCGGGGATTCTTCGTCGAGGCCAGCGTGGTGGACGGGCTCCAGCAGGACGACGAGATCATCCAGAGCGAGATATTCGGCCCGGTCGTCACCGTGCAGGAGTTCAGCGACGAGGACGAGGCGCTGCGGTGGGCGAATGGGACCGACTATGGGCTGGCCTCCTCGGTGTGGACCAAGGACCACGGCCGGGCGATGCGGATGGCCCGCGGCCTCGACTTCGGCTGCGTGTGGATCAACACCCACATCCCGCTGGTCGCCGAGATGCCGCACGGCGGCTTCAAGCACTCCGGCTACGGCAAGGACCTGTCCATGTACGGGTTCGAGGACTACACCCGGATCAAGCACGTGATGTCCTCGCTGGACTGAGCCCGGGCAGCACCGGGCTGGCCCGCCAGCTGCTAACCGGCCGCCCCGCCGGGCCGGCCGGTTGGCAGCTGGTTCGTAAGATCAGGTCATGCTCGATGACGCCGAGGTCCAGCGGGTGCTGGTCATCACTGCCCATCCCGACGACGTGGACTTCAGCGCCGCGGGCACGATTGCACTGTGGAGCGATGCCGGCATCGAGGTCAGCTACTGCATCGTGACCGACGGCGACGCCGGCGGGCACGACGAGAACATCCCGCGGGCTGAGATGGCGCCGTTGCGCCGGGCCGAGCAGACCGCCGCCGCCAAGCAGGTTGGCGTACACGACCTGCGGTTCCTCGGCTATCCCGATGGCCAGGTGGAAGCAACCCTGGCACTGCGCAAAGATCTGGCCCGGGTGATCAGGCAAGTCCGGCCCAGCCGGCTGGTCTGCCCGTCCCCGGAACGGAACTACCAGCGGATCGGGCCGAGCCACCCCGATCACCGCGCGGTGGGATCAGCCGCCCTGGACGCCGTCTACCCGGACGCGCGCAACCCATTCGCCTTCCCGGACCTGCTGGCCGCCGACGGACTGGCCGCGTGGACCGTGCCCGAGGTGTGGATCGCCGCCGGGCCCACCCCCAACCACTATGTGGACATCACCACCACCTTCAGCCGCAAGGTGGCGGCACTGCGGGCGCACGAGAGCCAGACCGGGCACATGGCCGATCTGGAGAACTTCCTGCGGGGCTGGCTCAGCCGGGCGGCGGCGCAGGGCGGCCTGCCCGAAGGCAGGCTGGCCGAGGTATTCCAGGTCATCAGCACCGGCTGACTCCCAGCGATGAACCCCGGTCTGACCGCTAACCCCGGGACTGAGTCTGCAAAACTGAGATCACAAGAGATTTCCCCCACATCACAATGGGTCTGGTGCGCCTGGGCCCCACCGGCCTAGGTTGGCTGTCAGGCGCATCTGCCTGATCGGGAGGAGGCCCGTGCATGGCCAGCATCACCGTCACAGTCGACGGGGTCGCATACTCGGATGAGGTGGAACCCCGGTTGCTGCTTGTCCACTACCTGAGGGAAAAGATCGGCAAGACCGGTACGCCGGTCGGCTGTGATACGTCCAACTGCGGCGCATGCACAGTGCACATGAACGGCGTCTCGGTCAAGAGCTGCTCAGTGCTGGCGGTGCAGGCCGACGGTGCGGAGATCACCACCATCGAGGGTCTGGCCAACGGCGAATGGCACCCCCTCCAGCAGGCCTTCCACACCGAGCACGCCCTCCAGTGCGGCTACTGCACACCCGGCATGATCATGGCCGCGGCCGACCTGCTCCGGAGCAACCCGAACCCCAGCGATGAAGAAATCCGGGAAGGGCTGGAAGGCAATCTCTGCCGGTGCACCGGCTATGAGAACATCGTCCGCGCCGTCCGCCGCGCGGCCGGGACGGGAGCGAGTTCATGACCACCGACACCCAGGCCGCGGCGCCCGAACTCGGCAAGGCCCGCCTCCGCAAGGAAGATGCCCGGCTGGTCACCGGCCAGACCAACTGGACCGACAACATCGTGCTGCCCGGCATGCTGCACATGGCCTTCGTCCGCAGCCCGTACGCGCACGCGCGGATCACCTCGGTGGATATCTCCGCCGCCCGGTCAATGCCGGGTGTGATCGCCGCCTTCTCCGGCACCGACTTCGCCGGCGCGCAGGGCAGCCTGCCCTGCGCGTGGCCGGTTACACCGGACATCATCATCCCGCACCACCCGCCGATGGCGACTGAGGAAGTCCGCTACGTCGGTGAGGCGGTCGCCGTGGTGGTCGCCAGGGACCGCTACGAGGCTGCCGATGCCGCCGCGGCGGTGGATGTCGAATACGAGCCGCTGCCCGCGGTCCTCGACATGCGCGCCGCCCTGGCCGAGGGCTCGCCGAAGGTGCACGAGGCGGGCAACAAGAGCTACGAGTGGGTCTTCGAGCAGGGGGACGCCATCGCCGCTTTCCGGGATGCGCCGGTGGTGATCGAGCGGAACTACCGGCAGCAGCGGCTGATCCCGTGCGCGATGGAACCGCGCGCGGTGGTCGCGAGCTGTGACGTGGCCGGTGAGGTCACCCTGTGGTCGGCCACCCAGATCCCGCACGTGCTGCGGTTCGCGCTGTCGGCCTTCTTCGGCATCCCGGAGCAGAACATCCGGGTCATCGCCCCCGACGTGGGCGGTGGCTTCGGCTCCAAGCTCCAGGTCACCGCCGAGGAAGTGCTCGCGGTGCTGGTCTCCAGCAAGCTCCGCAGGCCGGTCAAGTGGACCGAGTCCCGCAGCGAGGGCAACATGACCGTGCACCACGGCCGCGACCAGTGGCAGCGGATCCGGGTGGCGGCCGAACGCGACGGCCGGCTGCGTGGCCTGGCGGTCGACCTGCTGGCCGACATGGGCGCCTACCTGATGCTGGTGACGCCGGGGGTGCCGCTGCTCGGCGCGTTCATGTACCCGGCCATCTACAAGATGGACGCCTACTCGTTCAAATGCACCGGCGTGTTCACCACCAAGATGCCGACCGACGCCTACCGCGGCGCTGGCCGCCCGGAGGCGACGTTCGCCATCGAGCGGATCATGGACGAACTGGCCGCCGAACTCGGGATGGACCCGCTGGCGATCCGGGAGCGGAACTGGATCAAGCATGAGGAGTTCCCCTACACAACGATCGCCACGCTGGTCTACGACAGCGGCAACTACGAGGCCGCCACCGCCCGGGCCAGGGAACTGTTCGGCTACGACGAACTACGTGCCGAGCAGCGATCCCGGCGGGAGTCCGGTGACCCGGTCCAGCTGGGCATCGGCATCTCCACCTTCACCGAAATGTGCGGGCTGGCCCCGTCCCGGGTGCTCGGCTCGCTGTCTTACGGGGCGGGTGGCTGGGAGCACGCCTCGGTCCGGATGCTGCCCACCGGCAAGGTCGAGGTGGTGACCGGGTCGTCCGCGCCACGGCCAGGGCCACGAGACGGCCTGGAGCCAGATCGTCGCGGACAAGCTGGGCGTCCCGTTCGAGGATGTCCGGGTGCTGCATGGAGATACCCAGGTCTCCCACAAGGGCATGGACACCTATGGCTCACGCTCGCTGACAGTCGGCGGGGTCGCTCTCGCCGGGGCCTGCGACAAGGTGATCGGCAAGGCCAGGAAGGTCACCGCGCACATGCTGGAAGCCAGCGAGAACGACATCGAGTTCAACGCCGGCCGCCTCCATGTGCGCGGAGATCCTGCGCAGGGCCGCACCATCCAGGAGGTCGCGCTGGCCGTTTTCGCCGCGCACGACCTGCCGGACGGGATGGAGCCCTCGCTCGACTCCGACCACACCTACGACCCGGACAACTTCTCCTTCCCGCACGGCACCCACCTGTGCGCGGCCGAGGTGGACACCGAGACGGGCCGGGTCACCATCCGCTCCTATGTGGCGGTAGACGACGTGGGCAAGGTGGTGAACCCGCTCATCGTCGAGGGCCAGGTGCACGGAGGCCTCGCCCAGGGCATCGCCCAGGCGCTGTACGAGGAAGCGGTCTACGACGAGGACGGCAACCTGCTGACCACGACGCTGGCCGACTACCTGGTCCCGTCCGCCGCCGACCTGCCGCACTTCACCACCGAGCGGACCGAGACACCGGCCACCACCAACCCGCTCGGCGTCAAGGGCGTCGGCGAGGCCGGCACGATCGCCTCCACCCCGGCGGTGGTGAACGCCATCGTCGACGCGCTGCGGCACCTGGGCATCACGGACGTGCCGATGCCGTGCACGCCAGAGCACGTCTGGCAGGCGATCCAGACCGCACAGAACGGAGGCGGGACATGATCCCGGCGAAATTCGAGTACACCCGGCCCGCGTCCGTGGCCGACGCGGTCAGCGCGCTGGCCGGCGGCGGGGACGAGGCCAAGGTGATCGCGGGTGGGCAGAGCCTGCTGCCGTTGCTGCGGCTCCGGCTCGCCTTCCCCGACCTGCTGGTGGACATCGGCGGGCTCAGCGAACTGCGCGGCGTCCGGGACGAGGGTGACACGCTCTGGATCGGGGCGCTTACCACGCATGACGAGGTGATGCGGGATCCAGCCATCCGGCAGCACTGCGGGCTGCTGGCGGAGGCGGCCAGTACGGTCGCCGACCCGGCGGTCCGTCATCGGGGCACGATCGGCGGATCGGTATCGCACGCCGACCCGGCCGGGGACATGCCCGCGGTGACCCTGGCGCTGGACGCCACGTTCCTGGTTCACGGCCCGGGCGGCGACCGGGCTATCGGTGCGGGTGAGTTCTTCCAGGACTACCTGACCACCACGCTGGGCCAGGGCGAGGTCCTCACCGGGGTCCGGGTACCCAAGCTCGGGCCTGGCTGGGGCTACCGCTATGAGAAGTTCAACCTCACCGCGCAGGCATGGGCGATCGTGGGGGTGGCGGCAGTAGCCCGCCGCGCCAACGGTCACGTCGCGGAGGCCAGGCTGGGGCTCACCAACATGGGGACGACCCCGGTCCGCGCCCGGGCGGCGGAGGCGGCGGCCAGCGGGGCCGAGGCCAGCGCCGCCGCCCTGCGGGCGGCCGCCGCGCATGCCGACGAGGGCACACACCCGCCGGACGATCTGCAGGGCTCGTCCGACTACCGGCGCCACCTGGCGCGGGTACTGACCGCCAGGGCATTGGTGGCGGCCGCGGGAGCGTGACCGGGAGATTGCTGACAGGCGACGTGGTGCCCGGCCGGCCCGAGGTCAGGGCCGGCCGGGCCACCGTCCCTTCCAGGCTGCGCGGCGAAGACGGCCAGACCGAAGTGACCGTGCGTACTACGATGAGCGTGATTCGCCGTCCGGCCAGGTCGGCCAGGGCGTCATGACCGAGGCAGGGGCCAGACATCGAAAAGTCCGCCGACAGCCAGCCCACCGGCAGCCAGTCCGATGCTGGCCGGCCAGCGACGCCACCAACTGATGTCAATGGTGCCCGGACGAAGGTAACGGCCGTATCCGGCCAGGGCGCCACCGGTGGGGCGGCCGGGACGGAGCCGGGCGGCGGCAGCGGGCCGGGCCTGCCCATCGAGGAACTCGGGCTCCCGCTGCGCGCGTTCAACAGCCTGCGCCGGGAGGGCATCCATACCGTGGCCGGCCTGTGCGCCCGTACCGAGGCGGACCTGCTGGCGATCGCCAACCTGGGGCCGGCCTCGGTCAAGGAGATCAAGCAGAAGCTGGCCGAGCGGGGGCTGGCGCTGGCTCCCGCGGGCACGGCCACTGGCCCGGCGGGCACGGCCACTGGCCCGGCGGGCACGGCCACTGGCCCGGCGGGCACGGCCACTGGCCCGGCGGCCCGGCTACCGCCGGTGCTGGCACGGCCCCGGCGGCCGCGGACACCGCCCGCGACGCCGACGGGCTGGACGCGCCACCACTGACGGCGCGGCCGCCAGACGAGGACGCGATCGACCTGCTCAGCGTGGCCGGCTTCCCGGTGCTCAGGCGGGCGCTGCCGGTCGCCGGCGCGGTCGCCGTGCTGCTGCTGGTCCTGCTCGGCGCTCGCCGCCGTCACCACCGCCGGGCCAGCGCTTCCTGATCCGCCGGCCCCAGCGCCGGCGCTTCCTATCCGCTGGCCCAGCGCCGGCGCTCGCTGATCCGGCCCCGCCCCGGCACCGGCTGGCGCAGATCCGCGGACCGGGCACCGGGCTGTCGATTCCGTCGGCGACCGTTCGTCGATCGGGTAGGGCGTGCCATCGGGTGCGCCATGGCCGAGAAACGGGGCTGGCAGTTCCCGCCTGACCCTGAGGAGGAGCCCAACATGAGCAAGTACCTGCTGCTGTACCGCGGCCCGGCGATGCCGATGGACAGCTTCACGCCAGAACAGTCGGCCGAGCAGATGAAGCTGTGGGGCGACTGGATGGGCCGGATCGGTTCCGCGCTGGTGGATGCCGGGGCGCCATTCGGGGCCCGGGCCGCCGTCCGCGACGACGGGGCCAGTCCCGAGCCCAGCGACCAGAACGGCTACAGCATCGTGGAGGCCGACAGCCTGGAGGGGGCCAAGGCGTTCACCAAGGGCCATCCGTTCCTGTCCGACGGCAACGGCCGGTTCACGGTGGAGATCTTCGAACTCGTCCCCATGTAGGGCAGGCGCGGCCGGGGCCGGGCGGCCTTCGGGCAGCTTGCGGGGGACTGCCCGAGGGCCGCCTGCCGCACGGCAGGCCGAAGACCGTGCCGTGCGGGTGGGCCGGGTGCCGCCGGGCGGTGAGGCTCACCGGGAGCGGACGAAGTCCAGCGCTTCCCGGGCGAGCAACGGCCACGCCAGGCCAGAGTCCTCATCGAGGCTGAGCCACTCCCGCATCGGCGTGCCCTTGTTCGCGTCAAAACGGGTGCCCTCACCGTCCGCCACCAGGTCATCGACCCTCACGGCGGGCAGCTTGACCACCAGCCGGCCACGGACCAGCATCGCGAAGATCTTCCCCTGCCAGCGCAGCGCGCTCCGCCCGAAGCCGCTGCCACCCCGGGGCGGGGTAACCCCGGGCTCCGCTGTCAGCGCATCGACCAGATCCTCGAACCGCCGCTCGCAATCCTCCGCTACTCCGGCCATGGGCCCACCCTAGGCAGTCCCGCCGACAGCCGCCGCTGGCAGCCGCCGCTGGCAGCCAGCCGCGGGCTAAGGTGGCAGGCAGCGCGGCCCCCGCCAGCGCTCCAGCCAGGCTGCCTGACAGAGGAGCATGCCGTGACGGGCTTGCCGACCGACCGGTCCTACGCGCAGGAATGTGACGCCGCCGACCCGCTGGCGCCGTTCCGCCAGCGGTTCGTGCAGCCCGCCGGTCCGTCACTGATCTACCTGGACGGGAACTCGCTCGGCATGCTCCCGCTGGCGACCGCCGAGCGGATCACCAACGTCATGTACCGCGAGTGGGGCACGGGCCTGATCCGGTCCTGGGACCACTGGGTGGACCTGCCGGCCCGGGCCGGCGACCTGCTCGGCCAGCATCTGCTCGGGGCGGCCCTGGGTCAGGTGGTGGTGTCCGACTCCACCACCGTGAACCTGTACAAGCTGGCCCGGGCCGCGCTGGCCGCCCG
Source organism: uncultured Actinomycetes bacterium (assembly GCA_963837105.1). Taxonomy (GTDB): domain Bacteria; phylum Actinomycetota; class Actinomycetes; order Streptosporangiales; family Streptosporangiaceae; genus UBA9676. The sequence continues at coordinate 73,883 of CAWIMG010000029.1, forward strand.
GCCCGGGCGCCCGGTCATCGTCACCGATGACGACAATTTCCCTACCGACCGCTATGTCCTGGCCGGAGTGGCCGCCGAGCGCGGCGGGCAGGTGCGGCTCATCACCACCGACACCGATGATGGCCTGGCCACTGACGCGGTGCGCGCCGCGGTGGACGGGCAGACCGCGCTGGTCTGCCTGTCGCACGTCGCCTACCGCAGCGGGGCACTGGCGGACATGGCGGAGATCACCGAGATCGCGCACCGTCATGGCGCGCTGGTGCTGTGGGATCTGTGCCACTCGGCCGGCGCTGTGCCGGTGGACCTCGACGGCTGCGGAGCGGATCTGGCAGTCGGGTGCACCTACAAGTACCTCAACGCCGGCCCAGGTGCCCCGGCCTACCTCTACGTGCGGCGGGAGCTGCAGGACCAGCTACAGCAGCCGGTGCAGGGCTGGTTCGGCCAGCGCGACCAGTTCGAGATGGGGCCGGCCTACCAGCCGGTGGCGGGCATCGGCCGGTTCCTGACCGGCACCCCGGACATCATCGGCATCTCCGCCGTGGAGGAAGGCGCCCGGCTGCTCGGCGAGGCCGGCATCGGCCGGATCCGCCAGAAGGGCCAGCAGCTGACGCAGTACCTGATCGAACTGGCCGACGCGTGGCTGGCACCGCTGGGCTTCACGGTCGCCTCACCGCGCGATCCGGAGCGCCGCGGCTCCCACGTGAGCCTGCATCATCCCGGCGCCGACGCGATCAGCCGCGCCCTCATCGCCCGCGGCGTGGTGCCCGACTACCGCACCCCCGATCGGCTGCGGCTGGGCCTGGCCCCGGTCACCACCCGCTTCACCGATGTCTGGGACGCGCTGGACTGCCTCCGCCAGATCACCCCTGGCCTGGCCAGCGGCCCGCGGCGAGCCGGGCCGGAGTGACCCGGCGGCCGGTCACTCCCACTCGATGGTGCCGGGCGGCTTGCTGGTGATGTCCACCACCACCCGGTTGATCTGCCGCACCTCGTTGGTGATCCGGGTGGAGATCGTGGCCAGCAGCGCTTCCGGCAGCCGCGCCCAGTCGGCGGTCATCGCGTCCTCGCTGGTGACCGGGCGCAGCACCACCGGATGCCCGTAGGTGCGGGCATCCCCCTGCACCCCCACCGACCGGATGTCGGCCAGCAGCACCACCGGGCATTGCCAGATGGCCGCGTCCAGCCCGGCCCGGGACAGTTCCTCCCTGACGATGGCATCGGCCTCGCGCAGGATCTCCAGCCGGGCCGGTGTCACCTCACCAATAATGCGGATGGCAAGCCCGGGCCCGGGGAACGGCTGCCGCCCGACGATCTGCGGCGGCAGGCCCAGCTCGGCCCCGATCCCGCGCACCTCGTCCTTGAACAAGTCGCGCAGCGGTTCGACCAGCGTGAACCCGAGATCCTCGGGCAGCCCGCCGACGTTGTGGTGGGACTTGATGCTGGCGGTGCCACTGCCGCCGCCCGACTCCACCACGTCGGGATAGAGCGTGCCCTGGACCAGGAACTCCACCGCCTCGCCATGGCTGCCCGCCTCGGCGGTGATCTCGGCGGTGGCCCGCTCGAAGGCACGGATGAACTCGCGCCCGATGATCTTGCGCTTCTCCTCCGGGTCGGTCACGCCGGCCAGGGCGGCCAGGAACACCTCCGCCGCGTCCACCGTGTGCAGGTCCACCCCCGTCGCCGCCACGAAGTCGGTGCGGACCTGCTCCGCCTCCCCCTTGCGCAGCAGGCCATGATCGACGAAGACGCAGGCCAGCCGGGTGCCGATGGCCCGCTGCACCAGCGCCGCGGCGACCGCGGAGTCGACGCCGCCGGACAGCCCGCAGATGGCCCGCCCGCCCCCGATCTGGCCGGCGATCTGGGCCGTCTGATCGGCGATGATGTTCCGCATGGTCCAGCCGGGCTGGCAGCCGGCCGCGGCCAGGAACCGGCGCAGCACCTGCATGCCGTACTCGGTGTGCATGACCTCGGGATGAAACTGCACACCGAACTGGCCGCGGCCGGGGGCCTCGATGGCGGCCACCGGGGTGGCATCGGTGCGGGCGATGACCGCGAAACCCGGTGGCGCCACGGTGCAGGTGTCACTGTGCGACATCCAGACCTGCTGCCGCGGCGGCAGCCCAGCTAGCAGCGTGCCACCAGGGGCGGGGCCGCCGCCCGCGCCTGCGCCCGCACCGGGCGGCAGTAGCTCCAGCGCCGTCGCGCCGTACTCACCGGCGCCGGTGTGCGCGACCGTCCCGCCCAGCCCGGCCACCATCAGCTGGCAGCCGTAGCAGATACCGAGCACCGGGATCCCGGCGCTGAGCAGGCCTTCCGGGGCGGGCGGTGCGCCCGGCGCGTACACCGAGGCGGGGCCGCCGGACAAGATCACCGCCTTCGGGCGGCGCGCCAGGATCTGGGCAGTGGGCATGGCGGCCGGCACGATCTCGGAATACACCTGGCATTCCCGGACGCGGCGGGCGATCAGCTGGGCGTACTGCGCGCCGAAATCCACCACCAGCACGGTGTCGGTACCACCAGCGTGCACTAGGTCGCCTTCCCCTGACGGCCGCGCCCCAGCCGCCCGGCGGGCTGCCGGGCCAGCCAGTTTAGGCCATGTCCTGGCCGGGAGCCGGTGGCCGCGCCGCCTCGTCCGGCGGGGCGTCACCGATTCCGGCCAGGCCCACCCGGACCCGGGCGATCCGGCGGCCGTCCATCTCGGTCACGGTCAGCCGGTGGCCATCCACCTCCACCTGATCCCCGACCCTGGGCAGCTCACCCAGGCTGGCCAGCACATAGCCGGCCACCGTCTCATACGGGCCCTCGGGCAGGCCGACGCCGGTCTGCTCGGCGAACTCGTCCAGGTTGAGCAGCCCGTCCACCTCCAGCTGGCCGCCCTGCAGTTGCCGGGGACCGGCCTCGCCCACGTCGTACTCGTCCTGGATGTCACCGATCAGCTCCTCGACCAGATCTTCCAGCGTGACGATGCCGGCCGTGCCGCCGTACTCGTCCACCACGATCGCCAGATGTGCCCGGTCCCGCCGCATCTCGGACAGCGCGGCCAGCACCCGCTTACTGGTCGGCAGCCGCTTCACCGGCCGGGCGAGGTCGCTGACGGTCAGCTCCTGGCCCGCCAGCCCGGGGTTGAGCAGATCCCGGACGTGGATGAAGCCGATGACGTCGTCGTAGGACTCCTGGTAGATGGGGAAACGCGAGTGCCGTGCGATGACGGCGATCTTGGCGGCCCGGTCCAGCGGGGTGGTCGCGGCCAGGAACTCCACCTCGGTGCGGGGCACCAGCACCTCCCGGAGCTGCCGCTCGGCGGCGCCGAATACCTCACTCACGATGTGCCGCTCATCGGCGCTCAGCGCCTGATGCCCCGCCACCAGGTCGTGCAGTTCCTCCTCGGTCATGACCCCGCGGCCGACCCGCGGATCCCCGCCCAGCAGCCGGACCACCAGGTTGGTCGACCGGGACAGGAACCACACCAGCGGGCGGGCCAGCACCGAGATGCGGTCGAGCAGCGGTGCCGCCAGCAGCGACATCGCCTCCGGGCGCTGCAGCGCCAGCCGTTTGGGCGCGAGCTCGCCCAGTATCAGAGTGAAGACCGAGATCACCGCGGTGACCACGATCAGCGAAATCGCCGGGGCCCACCCAGCGGAGACGTTGTGCTGGATCAGGGTTGTCTTGAGAGCGCTGGCCAGCGTCGCCGCGCCGTACGCGCCGGAGAGCAAGGTGGCCACCGTGACACCGATCTGCACCGCGGACAGGAACCGGTTGGGATCGGTGGCGAGCCTCGCGGCACGCTGGCCGCGCTTGCCGCGCTGCCGGAGCGAGCGCACCTGCCCTTCCCGCAGCGAGACCAGCGCCATCTCCGCCCCGGCGAAGAACCCGCCGACGAGGATGATGACAAGCACGACGACGATGTCCCAGCCGACCTGGTTCACGGTCCGACCTCTGACCTCCGCATCCCCACCGCGAGGCGGCGCCAGGTGAGCGGCTGGCCACCTGCCCCGGCCGTGGTCGTGGCCACGGTGTGCGGTTCTGCACAGTGTAAGCAGTCTGGCCCGGCGGTGGGCAGGACATGCCAGGGCGGCGGCGGCCTGGTTACCGTAGACGATCAGGAGACTGCCACCAGACCGGGAAGAGGATCAGCATGCCGGTAACCGACGATGCGCTGGCGATTGCCCCCGACATCACCGAGTTGCGCCACGCCATCCACCGCGAGCCGGAGATCGGCCTGCACCTTCCCGGCACCCAGCGTAAGGTGCTCGGCTTCCTGGCCGGGCTGCCGCTGGAGATCAGCACCGGAACCGCGCTCAGTTCGGTCACCGCCGTGCTGCGGGGCGCGCGCCCCGACGGCCCGGTGGTGCTGCTGCGCGGGGACATGGACGCGCTGCCGGTGACCGAGCGGACCGGGCTGGCCTACGCATCGCAGACCGAGGGCGCCATGCATGCCTGCGGCCACGACCTGCACACCGCCATGCTGGCTGGCGCCGCCCGGCTGCTGGCCGCCCGCCAGCGCGAACTGCCCGGCAGCGTGGTGTTCATGTTCCAGCCGGGCGAGGAGGGCCTGGCCGGGGCCCGGCACATGATCGAGGAGGGGGTGCTGGACGCGGCCGGACGGCGGCCAGCCGCCGCGTACGCCTTGCATGTCTTCTCGGCCGAGCTGCCGGCCGGGGTCATCAGCACCCGGCCCGGCCCAATGCTGGCCTCGTCCCGGGTGCTGGAGGTCACCGTGCACGGCCAGGGCGGGCACGCGTCCATCCCGCACCGCTCCGCCGACCCGATCCCGGCCGCGTGCGAGATGGTGACCGCGCTGCAGACAATGGTCACCCGGCGGTTCGACGTCTTCGACCCGGTCGTGGTCACCGTGGGCTGCTTCCAGGCCGGCACCACCAGTAATGTGATCCCGGACCAGGCCAGCTTCCAGGCGAGCATCCGGACGTTTTCCCCCGCGGCCGGGGAACTGGTGCGCGAGTCCGTGCTCACGCTGGTGAACGCCATCGCCGGCGCACACGGGCTGACTGCCACCGCCAGCTTCCGGGACGGCTACCCGGTGACGGTCAACGACGACACCGAGGCCCGTTTCGCCGCCGGGGTGGCCACCGGGCTGCTCGGGGAGTCAGGCTGCGTCGCCCAGGCCAACCCGCTGACCGGCTCGGAGGATTTCTCGTTCGTGCTGGAGCAGGTGCCCGGCGCCTTCCTCAGCCTGGGCGCGTGCCCGCCCGGCACCGACCCGCGGACCGCGCCGGTCAACCATGCCGCGGACGCGGTCTTCGACGACTCGGTGCTGGCCACCGGGGCGGCCCTGTACGCCGAACTGGCCTGGCAGCGCCTGGCCGCCGCGGACTGAGCCGCGGGCAGGGAACGCCCGGCCGGGTCAGAGGCTGGCGACGTCGGCCTGCTTGGCCCGCACCGCCTCGGCCGCCGTCCGCAGTGCCGCCAGCTCGGTCCCGGTCAGCTCGCGTTCGACCACCTTGCGGACGCCGGTCCCGCCGATTTCCGCCTCGACTCCGAGATAGACGCCGGAGATGCCGTACTGGCCGTCCACCCAGGTGCAGACCGGCATCACCGCGCCGCTGTCCTCGGCCACCGCCCGGGCCATCCGGGCTGCCGCCGCGGACGGGGCGTAATAGGCAGAACCGGTCTTGAGCAGGGCGACGATCTCCGCGCCGCCCTGCCGGGTCCGCTCGACCAGCGCGTCGATGTCGGCTCCGGACATCAGGCTGGTCAGCGGCTGGCCATCGACCGTGCAGGCGGACGGCACCGGGACCATGGTGTCACCGTGTGAGCCGAGGGTGAGCGTGCGGACCGACGACACCGGCACCCCGAGCCGGTCGGCGACGAAGTAGGTGAAGCGCGCGGTGTCCAGCATCCCGGCCTGGCCGATGACCCGCTGCCGGGGGAAGCCCGACACATTGGCGGCCAGCGCGGTCATCTCGTCCAGCGGGTTGGAGACCACGATGAGCACGGCCTCCGGCGCGTGCTTGACCACGTTCTCCGCCACGTTGCGCACGATCTTGGCGTTGACCTCGATCAGATCCATCCGGCTCATCCCCGGCTTGCGCGGCAGGCCCGCCGTGACGATGACGATGGACGATCCGCCGATCGCCTCGTACCCCTCCCCAGCCGGGCCGGTGGTCTGCCCGGTGACCTTGGTCTCGAACCCCTCGACCGGCCGCGACTGGTTCATGTCCAGCGCGATGCCCTCCGGCTTGCCGTCGATGATGTCGGTGAGGACCACGTCGTCGAAGATGTCGTACTCGGCGAGCCGCTGCGCGGTGGTGGAGCCGTAGAACCCGGCCCCGATCACACTCGCCTTCCCCTTGCGGGCCATGTCCGGTGCACTCCCCTTCTGATCTCGTCCTGCCGTCGGCCTGGTCTCGTCCTGCCGCCGGTCAGCTGCTGTCAGGCGGCTATCGCAGCCCGCAGGTTGCCCTCCAGCGCGGCCAGGAACTCCTCGGTGGTGAGGAACGGCGTGTTGGCCCCGACCAGCAGCGCCAGGTCCTTGGTCATCTTGCCGCTTTCCACGGTCTCGATGCACACCCTCTCCAGCGTCTCGGCGAACGCGGTCACCTCCGGGGTGCCGTCTAGCTGCCCGCGGTGGGCGAGGCCACGGGTCCACGCGAAGATCGAGGCGATCGGGTTGGTGGAGGTCGGCTTGCCTTGCTGATGCATCCGGTAATGGCGGGTCACGGTGCCATGTGCCGCCTCCGCTTCCACGGTGCGGCCGTTCGGCGTCATCAGCACGCTGGTCATCAGGCCGAGCGAGCCGAACCCCTGCGCCACGATGTCGGATTCCACGTCACCGTCGTAGTTCTTGCACGCCCAGACCAGCCCGCCATCGCCCTTGAGCACCTGGGCGACCATGTCGTCGATCAGGCGGTGGTCGTAGGTGATGCCCGAGGCCTCGAACTCGGACTTGAACTCGGACTCGTAGATCTCCTGGAACAGGTCCTTGAACCGGCCGTCGTAGGCCTTGAGGATCGTGTTCTTGGTGGACAGGTGGAGCGGGTAGCCGCGGTTCAGCGCGTACCGCATGGTGGCGCGGGCGAAGTCGCGGATCGACTCGTCGAAGTTATACATGCCCATGGCGACACCGCCGCCGGGGAAGACCGCCACCTCACGCTCGAAGGCTTCGGCCCGGGTCCCCTCGTCCGGCACGTACGAGATCATCACCCGGCCCGGGCCAGGTACCACGAAGTCGGTAGCCCGGTACTGGTCGCCGTGTGCGTGACGGCCGATAATGATCGGCTTGGTCCAGCCGGGCACGAACCGGGGGACGCTGGCCACCACGATCGGCTCGCGGAAGACAACCCCGCCGAGGATGTTGCGGATCGTGCCGTTCGGCGACCGCCACATCTTCTTGAGGCCGAACTCCACCACCCGCTCCTCGTCGGGGGTGATGGTGGCGCACTTCACGCCGACCCCGTACTGCTTGATGGCGTTAGCGGCGTCCACCGTGATCTGGTCGTCGGTGGCGTCACGGCTGGTGATCGACAGGTCGTAGTACTTCAGGTCGATATCCAGGTACGGCAGGATCAGCTTCTGCTTGATGAAGCTCCAAATGATACGGGTCATCTCGTCGCCGTCCAGTTCGACGACGGGATGGGCAACCTTGATCTTGGGCATGCGACTGACTTCCTCTCCCACGCTTACCTTCCAGCTTTCCCCCCGGCACCCGGTCTGGCCAGGTGTGAGCGGGAGGATCCAGGTCACATCGGGGCCGGCAGCACCAGGCCGGTGATGAGCAGGCCAACGGCCAGGGCGGCCAGCACCACCACGTCTACCAGCCGCCGCCGGGAGACGAGCAGTGCGGCCCGGGTCTGTGGCAGCACCAGCCGGGCAAACGCGGCGATGAACATCGCGCCTGCCAACGTCAACGTACCGCCCCTGACCCGCTGGCTGCCGCCGTACCAGATCCAGGCCAGGCCGGCCAGCACCAGCGCCAGCGAGATCCAGTAGGGAAGCTGTATCCACCACTTCGCTCTGGCCTGGCCGGCCCGGGCCGGGCGGCTGCCGCCACGGCTTCGCCCCGCGATGACCCGGGCCGGGTCGGCCGGCTGTTCAGTCATGCTCGTGGCACCCCCTGCGGCGGCCATCACCGCTTGGCCAGCGGCGTCCATGTGAGCCCCGCTCACCAATCTATTCCCGCCAGCAGGCCTCGCTGGGCAGTGTACTTCTGCCGGTTGCGCAGGCCGGGCCGGGCAGGCCGCGGGCGGCCGGGCCTGGCCATGGCCAGCACCGGCGCGCCCGGGGCGGCAGCGGGAGGGGCCAGCCGAGGCGCTGAACGTGCGTACGCCGCTCCCGCGGAGGGTAACTAGACCGTAAGACCTCACTAGCTACTCAGGCAGGCAGGAGGACCTCGTGGAGGGGCCCTACATTCGCATCGAGGAGACCGGGGCGGTCATCCCTCTGTCCGGACAGATCACCACGATCGGGCGGGGTGCTGAGGTGGACGTCCAGCTGACCGATCCGACTGTCTCCCGGCTCCATGCCGAGATCGTCCGGCACGGGCCGTACGCGTACGTCGCCGACCTCGGATTATCACGTAACGGCACCCGGGTGAACGGCCGGCTGATCGCCCGCCGGGTGCTGGAGGACGGGGACGTGCTCAGCTTCGGCTCGGCCCGTTGCCGGGTGGGCGGCATCCCGCGGGAGGACATCGCCGCCGAGGTGGAACTGCGGCGCTCGGCCAGTCCCGAACTGACCCGCCGCGAACTGGACGTGCTGACTTCGCTCTGCCGGCCGGCCCTGTCCGACGAGGCCTTCGTCGCCCCTGCCACCGCCCGGGAGATCGCCACTGACCTGGTTGTCACCGAGGCGGCCGTCAAACAGCATCTGCTGCGCCTGTACCAGAAGTTCCGGATCGCGGAGGGGCCCAACCGCCGGGTCCGGCTGGCCAACGAGGTGATCGCGCTCGGCCTGGTCAAGCCGCTGCCGCCGACCGGGCGGCCCGGGCCGTCACCAGCGCCGCGGCCGGACTCCGGCGGCGGGCCAGGGCTGGCCCAGCGGCCGGTCCCGGGCGGCTTAGCGCCGGCCGGGCGTGATCCCGCCGCGCGTGATACCACGGGGGGCGACCCCGCCGGGCGTGTTACCACGGGGGGCGACCCCGCCGGGCGTGTTACCGCGGGAGGCGACCCCGCCGGGCGTGATACCGCCGGGGGTGGCACCGCCGCGCAGCAGGCCAGCTGAGCGCCGCTTGCCACCAGGCCGGCAGGCCGCCTGCCGCCGGTCCGGCAACTGGCTGCGGCCGTCAGCGGCGATGGAGCCGGGACAGCAGGTGGTGGCCGATCGGGCCGAGCTGACTCAGCCGCTGCCCGCCGAAATGCCAGAACCCGCCGGCGGTCATGGCCGGCCAGTACAGCGATGGCCACGACGCTGCCGCGGCCAGGGTGGCCAGGGCCAGCGCCCCCATCCCGATCACCACGGCCGCCTGCGCCAGCCGGGTGCTGGCGACCGTGGCGAAAATCCGCCGGAGTTGCCGCCGCGGCCGTCCCGACCCCGGGCCCAGTCCGTAGAAGCCGATGAAGATGCCGGCCGCCACCCCGATCGCGCGGGGCAGTGGATGGCCGGGCAGTGCCAAGATGGTGACGCCGCCCGCGATCACCGCGACCGCCAGCGCGAACGGCAGCAGCATCAGCGACCCGAGCAGCGCCCGGAACAGGTACCAGGGGAAGGCCGCCGCGGTCAGCACCGGGTCGGAGGCACGGGCGCCGCGCGCCGAGCGGCGGGCGGTGGCCCGTTCGGCGGCCAGCTCACCGGCCCGCAGCAAGATGATCAGCGTGAGCGCGGCGACCGACCCGGCCACCGGCAGGATCACGCTCAGCCCGGCCAGCACCAGCATGGCGGCGGTGACCGTCACCGCGTGCCCGCGCGGGCTGGCGGGCCGCCGGGTGGCCATCGGTGCGGCACCGGCCTGCGGCTGCCCCGGCGGTGCGCCATTGCCGGGGTGGCCTCCCGCCGACTGGTACTGCACCGGCGGCAGCAGACCGGCGTAATCCGCCGGTGCCATCGGCCCAGCCCGGGCGGCACTGGCGGGCAGGCTGCCGGGCATCGGCCGGGTGCCGGCCGATCCACCACCTGCCCCCGGGGCAGGCCCGGCAGCCGCGGCCGGGGCGGGACCGGGCTCCGCAACCGGGCCGGCCACCGCGGCGGGACCGGGGGCCAGGCCGGGACCGGGCGCCGGCGATGCCTTGGCGCCATTGCCCGGCGCCGCCGCTCCCGGCATCGCCGCCGCCACCGCCGCGGCGGCGCCAGCCACATCGGTCCTGGTCACCGGGATCCCAGCGGCCTGCCCGGCCTGGCCGTCAGCGACGGGCACCGTCGCTGGCCGGAACGAAGCCGGATCCAGCAGCGCGGCCTGGGCGCTCAGGTGCACCGCCACGGGCCGCCGCGCCGGGTCGATGGCCAGTGCGTCCGTCAGCAGCGGCAGTATCGGCGCCGGGGCGCCGCTCAGGTCCGCCTGGCCGTTCACGATCCGGTAGAAGATCGCCTCGTAGGCCCCGGTCCCGTACGGTGGGCGCCCGCAGGCGGCGAAGGCGACGGTGGCCCCCCACGCATGAATGTCCGATGCCTCGGTGCTGGGCTGGCCGCCGATCACTTCCGGCGCGAGATAGCCGGGGGTGCCCATGAACATGCCGGTCATGGTCAGCCGGGTGGCGTCCGGGCCCTGCGCGATGCCAAAGTCGATCACCACCGGCACCTCTGACAGCAGCATCACGTTGCTGGGCTTGAGGTCACGGTGGACCACCCCGGCCGCGTGCACGGCGGCGAGCGCGTCGGCCAGCCCGCAGGCCAGCCGGAGCAGGGCGGGCGGTGGGAGCGGCCCGCCCTCGTTCACCATCTGATCCAGCGTCCGGCCGGGCACATACCGGGTGACGATGTAGGGGGTGCCGCCGTCCAGGTCGGCATCGATCACTTCCGCGACATACGGGCTGCGCACCCGCCGCATGGTCGCCACCTCGCGGGCCAGCCGCCGCCGCGCGGTGGGTTCGCCGGCGACACTGGCGCGCAAGACCTTGAGCGCGACCGGCTGCCCGCCCGGATCCTGGGCCAGGTACACCACGCCCATGCCGCCCTCACCGATCCGCCGCAGCAGCTGGTAAGAGCCGAGCTGGCCCGGCATCTGGTCGTCAGCAGCGATCGCGCTCACATCAGCCTCAGCTCAGGTGGAGCGGCCATTGCCTGCCTCTGGGTCAGCGGATGCCGTATCGATCACCCCCGGCTACGGTCCCGCAACCAGCCTACGCAGTGCCTGCGCTGCCTCGGCGTTCTGCTCGGCATGAGCGACCAGTGCCTTGGCAAGCTCGCCCGCCCACTCGCCGATGCTGACCGGCTGCCGGGACAGCACGACGCCGCGTACCTCCCGGCAGATCTCCGCGGTGGGCGCCCGGCCGGGCTGGACGCCGAGGGTCAGCACCTGGTCGCCCAGCCGGACGGTGATCTTCGAGACCTCACCCGGCCGCCCGTGCATCCGGTCGGACATGCTCCGCAACCGGTCGACGGTCACGCAATCGGGCGGCAGCGCACCGCCGAGCGACTCGGTCAGCACGCGCGCGTAGATGGACACATCCTTGCTGTCCGCGCGCAGCGCGGCGGTGACCATATCGAGGGACAGGCCATCGGCAGGCTCGGTCATCACCGGGCCGCCGCTTGACTGGCCTGGGTCCGGATCGGCTGCATCGGGGTCCTCCGCTCCTCACGCGCGGCGCCGGAACGGATCCGGCAGGCCACGCCGGCAGCTCACGCCAAGCAGGCTTGCAAGCCTATTCTCAACGAAAGCACGCGTGCCGCGTACCGATCCCCGGCCCGGCCCGATGGGCTGGCCGGCAGGCCGCTAAGCCGCGGTCGCGCACTGGATGGGGCAGCTGCCGGGCCGCGGCGAGAAAGGCCAGGATCTCGGCCTCGGGGTAGCGGCGGTGCCCGCCCAGGGTACGGATCGAGTGGAGCTTGCCCTGCTGGGCCCACCGGGTAACGGTCTTCGGGTCAACCCGGAACAGTGCCGCCACTTCCGCCGGGGTCAGCAGGCGGTCCGGTTGCACTGCGTCTGGCCTCGTCATCACTGTGTCCTTTCACCTGGCTCAGCGGCAGCAGGGAGTCACCTTCCGGGCGCGGAACCGCATGAGATATAGACGTTGTACTCACGGCAACGGTTGGCAGTCGTCCGGTGACCACCCGCATCCCGCCGCGAGCGGGTGGCCCAGCACCGCTGGCGGCCGGCCCCGGGGCCGTCCGGCGTTAGCGGAGATCCCCATTGGTCATCCCGGCCGGTGCCTCTGGGAAGGTCACCAGGCCCAGCTCCGCACTGCTGGCCAGCAGCGCATGACTGGGCACCACCCGCACGGTGTAGCCGAACGGTCCAGGCCGGCCCAGGCCCGCCCGGCCCTGGTAGCGGGCGGTGCCGCCGTCCACCGGGCCCGCCAGCGACATGCTGGTCAGCTCCGGCTCGACGATCTCCTCCTCCTCGTCCACCCGGCCACCGACGATCTCGACCGCGATGTCAGCCGGTGACAGCTCACCCAGGGCCACGCTCGCCTGGACCTCCAGCCCGTCACCGGGCGTGTGCCGGCCGTCCTGCGCCTCCACGTGCTCGATGCGGATACCGCCCCAGGCCATCTGTACCCGGTGCTTCCAGGCGGCCAGCCCGCGGGCCACGGTGAACTGCGTCCCGCCGTCCGGGGCGGCGGCCAGCTCCCGCGAGCGCTGCGCGGCGGGCAGGTACAGGCCGGTCACATAGTCACGGACCATGCGCGATGCCTGGACCTTCGGGCCGAGCGCCCGCCAGGTGTGGGCCACCATCTCCAGCCAGCGGCCTGGGAGCCCGTCTTCACCGGTGGCATAGAACAGCGGCGCCACCATGTGCTCGACCGTGTCGTACAGGGCGGCCGCTTCCAGCTCATCCCGGCGCCCGATGTCGTCCACGCCATCCGCGGACGGGATGTCCCAGCCGTTCTCCCCGTCGAACCACTCGTCCCACCAGCCATCTCTGATCGACAGGTTCAGCCCACCGTTCAGCGCCGACTTCATGCCGGAGGTGCCGCATGCCTCCAGCGGCCGGAGCGGGTTGTTCAGCCACACGTCGCAGCCCTGGACCAGGGCGTGGGCGAGTTCCATGTCGTAGTCCGGCAGGAACACGATCCGGTGCCGCACCCGCGGATCGTCGGCGAACCGGACCAGCTGCTGGATGAGCTGCTTGCCGCCCTCGTCCGCGGGATGCGCCTTGCCCGCAATCACCAGCTGCACCGGTCGGTCCGGGTCAAGCAGCAGCCCCCGCAGCCGGTCCGGGTCGTGCAGCATCAGGGTGAGCCGCTTGTACGACGGGACCCGGCGCGCGAACCCGATCGTGAGCACATCCTCTGACAGCACCCGTTCGGTCCAGCCCAGCTCCGCGTCGGCCACCCCGCGCTGCCGCCAGGACGCGCGCAGCCGCTGCCGGGCCTGCGCCACCAGCGCGGTCCGCAGCCGCCGCCGGACCTCCCAGATCCGGGCCGGGCCGGCGGCCGCCGCCCGCTCCCAGGCCGCCTCGTCGTCCTGCTCGCCGCCCGGTTCCCCGTCCGTCCCGCCACCTGCCAGCGCCAGCACCTCCGGCGACACCCAGGTCGCCGCATGCACCCCGTTGGTGACCGACCCGATCGGCACCTCGTCCGCGTCGAAGCCCGGCCACAGGCCCGCGAACATCGCCCGGCTGACCCGGCCGTGCAGCCGGCTGACCCCGTTCACCTGCTGGGCCAGCCGCATCCCCATCACCGCCATGTTGAACACCGCCGGGTCGCCGCCCGGGTAGGTCTCCGCCCCCAGCGCAAGCACCCGGTCGGCCGGCAGCGCCGGATCACCCGCCGCGCCGGTGAGATAGCGCTCAACCAGATCCCGGGGAAACCGGTCGATGCCTGCCGCCACCGGGGTGTGGGTGGTGAACACCGTGCCCGCCCGGCAGATCTCGACCGCCTCGTCGAACCCCAGGCCCGCCTGCGCGTACTCACGGATCCGCTCGAGCCCGAGGAATCCGGCATGGCCTTCGTTGGTGTGGAAGACCTCCGGCTGGGGATGCCCGGTCACCGCGCAGAACGCGCGGACCGCGCGTATGCCCCCGACGCCAAGCAGGAGTTCCTGGCGCAGCCGGTGCTCGCCACCGCCGCCGTAAAGCCGGTCGGTGACCTCGCGCTGGGCCGGCTCGTTCTCCCCGATGTAGGAGTCGAGCAGGAGCAGCGGCACCCGGCCGACCTGGGCCAGCCATACCTGCGCCGCCAGGATCCGGCCCTCGGCCAGGGTGATGCTGACCCGGACCGGCCTGCCTTCGGCGTCCCGCAGCAGCGTCAGTGGCAGCCCAGACGGGTCGGTGTCGGGGTAGCGCTCCAGCTGCCAGCCCTCGGCCGTGAGCGACTGGCTGAAGTAGCCGTGCCGGTACAGCAGCCCGACCCCGATCAGCGGTACGCCCAGATCGCTGGCCGCCTTGAGATGATCACCGGCCAGGATGCCCAGGCCGCCCGAGTACTGCGGCAGCGCGGCGGCGATGCCGTACTCCGGTGAGAAGTAGGCGACCGCGGCGGGCCCGGCCGCCTGCCCGCCGGACTGGTGCGCGTGCTGGTACCAGCGCGGGCCGTGCAGGTAACCGGCCAGGTCGGCGCTGGCTGCGGCCAGCTCGCGCAGGTAGTCCTGGTCGCTGGCAAGCTGGTCCAGGTGCTCCGGTGCTACCTCGCCGAGCAGGGCGACCGGATCCCGGCCGGCCTCCAGCAGGCCGGCCCGGTCCATCGCGGCGAACAGCTCACGCGTCGGCAGGTGCCAGGACCACCGCAGGTTCAGCATCAGCTCGCGCAGCCCGGTCAGGGGACCGGGCAGGTTCGCCCGGATAGTGAAGGTCCGGATGGCTCTCACGCAGGGAGTTCCTTCGTCGACGATTCAGTGGGTCACCAGGGCACGCCCGGCAGCGCACCAGCCGCGGCGGGATGGCGCCCTCCCGGCGGCGCAGGCCAGCCAACCTACCAGCGGCCCAGGCCTGCGGTGGGCGGGGTGGCGGTTCTTCCGCTCCGGTCCGGGGAGCCCGGACCGGAGGGTGACGGCCGGCACGTGTCCGCGACCGCGGCACTGGGTAACGTTCTGGGGTGATCGGACGCATTCCCATCCTCGATGTGCAGCCGGTCCTGCCCGGCGGCCGCCCCGCGAAGGCCGTTCCCGGCGAGATTTTCGAGGTCAGTGCCACCGTCTTCCGGGAAGGTCACGAGAGCCTCGCCGCGGGTGTGGTCCTCTACCAGCCGGATGGGCAGCGGCAGCGGCTGGTCCCGATGGCCGAGGTGGCACCCGGCACCGACCGCTACGCCGCCGAGGTGACCGCGGGCTGCGTGGGCCAGTGGCGGTTCGCGGTGGAAGCGTGGGGAGATCCGATCGCCCACTGGCGGCACGATGCCGGCATCAAGGTCCCCCGCGGCCTGGACGTCCCGCTGATGATGGCCGAAGGTGCGCTGCTGTTCGAGCGGGCGGCCCGGGCCATCCGGCCGGTCACGCTGGTGGCGGACGCCTCCCCGGACGACAGCCAGCCCGGGCCGCGGGCATGACGCCTCCTGGGCCGGCGGCCATCCCGGCAGGCACCACCGCCGGCCCAGGCACCACCGCCGGCCCAGGCACCACCGCCGCCCAGGCACCACCGGCCCAGGCACCGCCACCGGTCCAGGCACCGCCACCGGTCCAGGCAGCACCACCAATCCAGGCACCGCTGCCAGCCGCGGAGCGCCGACTGACCAGCCGGTCACGGCCGTCACCGGGACGGGGGCCGTGCTGGCGGCCGGGGCGCGGTGGGGCGCCAGTGCCCGCGCCGCCCAGGCGGCGCGGGCCGCCCGCAGCCGGCTGCTGGCGCTCGCGGCCAGGCTGCGCGACCCGGCGATCCCGGCCTGGGATCGCATGGACGGCGCCGACGATCCGGAGATCCTGGCCATTCTGGCCGAGCACCCGTTGCGGGAACTGCTCACCCGCTCCGCCCGGCACCCACTGGTGGTGCACCGGCAGCGGGCGCTGTACGGCGCCTGGTACGAGTTCTTCCCCCGGTCGGAGGGCGTACGGCCGGACCCGATGGGGCGGCGCGAGCCGGCCAGTGGCACGCTGCGCAGCGCGGCGCTCCGGCTGGAAGCCATCGCGGCCATGGGATTCGACGTGGTGTACCTGCCGCCGATCCACCCGATCGGCAGCACCGCCCGCAAGGGCCGCAACAACGCGCTGGTGGCGGCCCCGGGCGACCCCGGCTCACCCTGGGCGATCGGCTCCCCGGATGGCGGCCACGACACCATCCACCCGGACCTGGGCTCGTTCGCCGACTTCGACGCCTTCGTCCGCCAGGCGGGCAGCTACGGGCTGGAGGTCGCGCTGGATCTGGCCCTGCAGACGTCCCCGGACCACCCGTGGGTGCGCGAGCACCCGGAGTGGTACACCACCCGGGCCGATGGCCAGATCGCCTATGCCGAGAACCCGCCCAAGAAGTACCAGGACATCTACCCGCTCAATTTCGATCACGACCCCGAGGGCCTCTACGCCGAGGTGCTCCGCATCACCCGGCTCTGGATGAGCCATGGGGTGCGGATCTTCCGGGTGGACAACCCGCACACCAAGCCGCTGCCGTTCTGGGAACGGCTGCTCGCGGAGGTCGATCGCACCGACCCGGATGTGATCTTCCTGGCCGAGGCCTTCACCCGCCCGGCCATGATGAAGACCCTCGCGCAGATCGGTTTCCACCAGTCGTACACCTACTTCACCTGGCGCAACACCGCCGCCGAACTCACCACCTACCTGCGTGAGCTGGCCGGCCCCACGGCCGCCTGCCTGCGGCCCAACTTCTTCGCCAACACCCCGGACATCCTGACCGAGTACCTCCAGCACGGTGGCCCGGGAGCGTTCCGGGTGCGGGCGGTGCTGGCGGCCCTGCTGGCGCCGTCCTGGGGTATCTACTCGGGCTACGAATTGTGCGAGCACATGCCGGTCCGGCCGGGCAGCGAGGAATACCTGGATTCGGAGAAGTATCAGTACCGGCCGCGGGACTGGGCGAAGGCCCAGCAGCCTCCAGACGGGATCGCCCCGTTCATCACCCGGCTGAACGCCATCAGAAAAGCGCACCCAGCGACCCACTGGTTGCGTAATCTACGCTTCCATCACGTCGATCAGCCGGACCTGATCTGCTTCTCCAAGCGGAGCGAACGGGACGCGGACACCGTGCTGGCCGTCGTGAATCTTGATCCGCACCAGCCGCGCGAGGCCACCGTCTGGCTCGATCTGCCCGCACTGGGGATGGACGCCCGGTCGGAGTTCGCAGTCACCGATGAACTGACCGGGAGGTCGTACCAGTGGGGGCAGGCCAACTACGTGCGCCTCGACCCGGCGTCTGCCCCGGCCCACATCTTCACCGTCACGCACCTCCCCGCCACGTGATGGCTGGAACGGTTGTCACAGGAGTCGCACGTGGCCACTGACCCTGACCACACCCAGCCGGGGTTCAGCCTCCCGGCGTCCGAGCCCATCCCGGACTCGTTCTCGTTCGAGAAGCCGCGTGACCCGCAGTGGTACAAACGCGCCGTCTTCTACGAGGTGCTGATCCGCGGTTTCCACGACTCCAACGGCGACGGCACCGGCGACCTGCGCGGGCTCACCGCCCGGCTGGACTACCTGCAGTGGCTGGGTATCGACTGCATCTGGCTGCTGCCCATCTACGAGTCACCGCTGCGGGACGGCGGCTACGACATCGCCGATTTCACCAAGGTGCTGCCGGAGTTCGGCCACATCGGCGACTTCGTGGAACTGGTGGACGCGGCGCACGAACGGGGCATGCGGGTCATCGCCGACCTGGTGATGAACCACACCAGCGACGCCCACCCCTGGTTCGCCGAATCGCGGGCCAACCCGGACGGCCCGTTCGGCGACTTCTACATCTGGTCCGACACCGACGACCGCTACCCGGACGCCCGGGTCATCTTCGTCGACACCGAGCAGTCGAACTGGACCTTCGACCAGGTCCGCGGGCAGTACTACTGGCACCGGTTCTTCGCCCACCAGCCGGACCTGAACTACGAGAACCCGAAGGTCGCTGAGGCGATGCTGGAGGTGCTGCGGTTCTGGCTGGATCTCGGCATCGACGGGTTCCGGCTGGACGCGGTGCCCTACCTGTACGAGCGGGAGGGCACGAACTGCGAGAACCTCAAGGAGACGCACGACTACCTGCGGCGGGTCCGGACCGAGATCGACCGGCTCTACCCGGACCGGGTGCTGCTGGCCGAGGCCAACCAGTGGCCCGCGGACGTGGTCGAGTACTTCGGCGATCCGGCCACCGGCGGTGACGAATGCCACATGGCCTTCCACTTCCCGCTGATGCCACGGATTTTCATGGCCGTCCGGCGCGAGCAGCGCTACCCGATCTCGGAGATCCTGGCCCAGACCCCGCCCATCCCGGCGGCCTGCCAGTGGGGCATCTTCCTGCGCAACCACGACGAGCTGACGCTGGAGATGGTAGCCGACGACGAGCGGGACTACATGTACGCCGAGTACGCCAAGGACCCGCGGATGAAGGCCAACATCGGGATCCGGCGCCGGCTCGCGCCACTGCTCGACAACGACCGCAACCAGCTGGAGCTGTTCACCGCCCTGCTGCTGTCCCTGCCCGGCTCGCCGGTGCTCTACTACGGCGACGAGATCGGGATGGGTGACAACATCTGGCTGGGTGACCGGGATGGGGTGCGGACCCCCATGCAGTGGACCCCGGACCGCAACGCCGGCTTCTCCACCGCCGACCCGCAGCGGCTGTACCTGCAGATGAACATGGACCCGATCTACGGCTACCAGGCGCTCAATGTGGAAGCCCAGCAGCGCAACCCCGGCTCCCTGCTGCACTGGACCAAGCGGATGATCGAGATCCGCAAACGGCACCCGGTCTTCGGGCTGGGCGGCTATGAGGAGCTGAGCTCGTCCAACCCGAGCGTGCTGGCGTTCGTGCGCGAGCACCCGGACCCGCCGCCGCCGGGCGGGGCCGACCCGGACGACCGCATCCTGTGCGTCAACAACCTGTCCCGCTTCCCGCAGCCGGTCGAGCTCGACCTGCGCCGGTTCCGGGGCATCACACCCATCGAATGCATGGGCGGGGTCACCTTCCCGCCCATCGGTGAGCTGAGCTATCTGCTCACCCTGCCCGGGCATGGCTTCTACTGGTTCCAGCTGCCCGATCCGCGGGGAGGGTGATGGCAGGTGGCAGCTGGCATGCTTGCTCCGGGGGCCGCTTACACCAACCTGACAGGGTAGGTCCCGAACATGACTTTCGCGGACGAGCTGGCCGGCTGGCTGCCCGGGCAGCGCTGGTTCGCGGGCAAGGGAATGCCGATCACCGGGCTCACCATCACCGCGGACACCGTGCTGGTGGACGGTGACCCCGGGCTGCGGCACCTGATCGTCACGGTGGCCCAGGACTCCGGCAGCGAGCGCTATCAGCTGCTCGCCGGGGTGCGCCAGCAGATCCCGGACCGGCTGCGGCACGCGGTGATCGGCCCGGCCGGGCCGCTGGCGCCCGGTCAGACCGGCTACGACGCACTGCACGACCCGCAGCTGACCCGCTGGCTGCTGGCGGCCATGGCCGCGCAGCACCGGGCCGGGGCGCTGCGGTTCGGCACCGAGCCGGGGGCGGTCATCCCAGCCACGGCGGACAGCCTGGTGCTCACCGCCGAGCAGAGCAACACCAGCCTGGTCTTCGGCGAGGACGCCATCCTCAAGGTGTTCCGGCGGCCCTCTGGTGGCCCCAGCGCCGACCTGGAAGTCACCCGGGCCCTCGCCCAGCATGGTTCCCCGCACGTCGCCGAGCCGCTCGGCTGGCTGCAGGGCACTCTGGACGGGCAGCCCGCGGTACTGGCCATCCTGTCCCGCTACCTGAGGTCCGCCACCGACGGCTGGACCCTGGCCGCGACCAGCGTGCGCGACCTGTATGCCAGCGACGAGCTGCCGGCGGCCGATGCTGGCGGCGACTTCGCCCCCGAGGCCCACCGGCTCGGTGAGGCCACCGCCGAGGTGCACCGCACGCTGGCGGAGGCGTTCGGCAGCTTCCAGCTGCCGCCCGGGGCGCACCGGGATCTGGCCGGGCAGATGCTGTCGCGGCTGGACGTGGCACTGGCGGAGGTGCCGGAACTGGCCCCGCACGCGAAGGCGCTGGCCGCCGCCTTCGCCGAACTGGCCGCGATCGACGAGCCGCTGCTGGTCCAGCGCATCCACGGCGACTACCACCTGGGCCAGGTGATGCGCACCCCGGCCGGCTGGGTGGTGCTGGACTTCGAGGGAGAGCCCGCCGCGCCACCGGGGCAGCGCCGGGCCCCTGCCTGCGCGCTCCGCGACGTCGCGGGCATGCTGCGGTCCTTCGACTATGCCGCCCGGCACCAGGAGCCGGGTCACCTGGATCCGGGCCGGATCCGGGTGACCGCCCGCGACTGGGCGGGCCGGAGCCAGTCAGCGTTCTGCGACGGCTACGCTCAGGCGGGCGGCACCGACCCGCGCAAGCACGTCACCCTGCTCCGGGCGCTGATCCTCGACAAGGCCGTCTACGAGGTCCGTTACGAAGCGCGCCACCGGCCGTCCTGGCTGCCGATCCCGCTGGAGTCCATCGCCGATGCCTGACACCGCACCCCGCGACCTGGCCAGCGACGCGCTGCCGGGCGAGATCGACGCCATCGTGGCCGGCACCAGCCATGATCCGCACGCCGTGCTCGGTGCCCACCAGGGGGCGGACGGCGTGGTGATCCGGGTGCTGCGCCCGCTGGCGCGCAGGGTGACGGTGGTGCTCGACGACGGCCGCCGGTACCCCGCCCGTCACCTGCACCAGGGGGTCTTCACCGTCACTCTGCCGGTGACGCAGGTGCCCGGCTACCGGCTCGCGGTCAGCTACCCGGGGCCGGACGGCGGCGACGGCGCGGAGACGGTCACCGACGACCCCTACCGGTTCCTGCCCACCCTCGGCGAGATGGACCTGCACCTGATCGGCGAGGGCAGGCACGAGGAGCTGTGGCGGGTGCTGGGCGCGCACGTGCGCAACCTGGGCGGGGTGACCGGCACCTCGTTCGCGGTATGGGCGCCGAACGCCCGCGGCGTGCGGGTCATGGGCGACTTCAATCACTGGGATGGCCGCGGCCACCCGATGCGCTCGCTCGGGGGCGCGGGGGTGTGGGAGCTGTTCCTGCCCGGGGTCGGCGACGGCAGCCGGTACAAGTACGAGATCTGCGGCCGGGACGGGCGCTGGCTGCGCAAGGCCGATCCGATGGCCAGCCTGGCCGAGCAGCCGCCCGGCACCGCGTCGGTGGTGTTCACCTCCGCCTACCAGTGGGCCGACCAGGCCTGGCTGGACCACCGGGCCCGGGCCGAGCCGTCCCGGCAGCCGCTGAGCGTGTACGAGGTGCATCTCGGCTCCTGGCGGCCAGGGCTGTCGTACCGGCAGCTGGCCGAGGAACTGACCGCCTATGTGACCGACCTGGGCTTCACCCACGTGGAATTCCTGCCGGTGGCGGAGCATCCGTTTGGCGGCTCCTGGGGTTATCAGGTCACCTCGTACTACGCCCCGACCTCCCGGTTCGGCAGCCCGGACGAGTTCCGTCACCTGGTCGACCGGCTGCACCAGGCCGGCATCGGCGTCATCCTGGACTGGGTGCCCGCGCATTTCCCGCGGGACGACTGGGCGCTGGCCCGCTTCGACGGCACCCCGCTGTACGAGCACGCCGACCCACGCCGCGGCGAGCACCCCGACTGGGGCACGCTCATCTTCGACTTCGGGCGGCCCGAGGTGCGCAATTTCCTGGTCGCCAACGCGCTGTGCTGGCTGGAGGAGTTCCACGCGGACGGGCTGCGGGTGGACGCCGTCGCGTCCATGCTCTACCTGGACTACTCGCGCACCGACGGCCAGTGGGCGCCGAACGCCCGCGGCGGCCGGGAGAACCTGGACGCGGTCTCCTTCCTGCAGGAGGTGAACGCCACCTGCTACCGCCGGGTGCCCGGGATCATGATGATCGCGGAGGAGTCCACCGCCTGGCCGGGGGTGACCCGGCCGGTGCACCTGGGCGGGCTCGGGTTCGGCTTCAAGTGGAACCTGGGCTGGATGCACGACACCCTCGGCTACCTGTCGCACGACCCGGTGTTCCGGCACTATCACCACAACGAGATCACCTTCTCGCTGATGTATGCGTTCAGCGAGAACTACCTGCTGCCGCTGTCACACGACGAAGTGGTGCACGGCAAGGGCTCGCTGCTGGGGAAGATGCCGGGGGACGAATGGCGGCGTTTTGCCGGGCTGCGCTCGCTGCTGGCGTACATGTGGGCCCACCCGGGCAAGCAGTTGCTGTTCATGGGCGGCGAGTTCGGCCAGGGCGGTGAGTGGTCGGCCGAACGGGGGCTGGACTGGTGGATGCTCGACCACGAGCAGCATGCCGGTATGCAGCGGCTGGTCCGCGACCTGAACCGCTGTTACACCGGGCAGCCCGCGCTGTGGGCGCTGGACAGCTCGCCAGACGGGTTCGGCTGGATCGACGCCAACGACGCGAGCGGGAACGTGCTGTCGTTCCTGCGCTTGTCCGGTGACGGCGGCGTGCTCGCCTGCGTGGCCAACTTCGCCGGCCATCCGCACGACAGCTACCGGGTCGGCCTCCCGCGGCCCGGGCAGTGGCGGGAACT
The DNA here is from genome assembly GCA_963837105.1 of uncultured Actinomycetes bacterium. GTDB lineage: Bacteria > Actinomycetota > Actinomycetes > Streptosporangiales > Streptosporangiaceae > UBA9676. The sequence continues at coordinate 96,527 of CAWIMG010000029.1, forward strand.
GATCAACACCGACGGGTACGCGTACGGCGGCAGCGGGGTCGGCAACCTCGGTGCGGTCGAGGCCATTGCGGCACCGTGGCACGGCCAGCCCGCCTCCGCCACGATCCGCCTCCCCCCGCTCGGCGTGATCTACCTCACCCCCGCCTAAGGGCGCACAGAAAAATAACCCGTAGCTTCCTAGATTGCGGCATGCTGTTGTGGTATGGGCGTCAGCGAGGAAGCCGGGCGGATTTTGGCGGCGAAGTTCGGGGTGATCTTCCCGCATCTGGATGAGCGGCAGCGGCGGCTGCTAATGGGTGCTGAGGCGCAGGCGCTGGGGCATGGCGGGATCCGGGCAGTGGCCCGGGCTGCCGGGGTCCGCGAGGCCACGGTGTCGCTGGGCGTGAGCGAGCTGGATTCCGGTGCTGAGCCGCTGGGCCGCGTCCGGCGGCAAGGCGGGGGCCGCAAGCGGGCCGCCGATGCGGATCCGGGTCTGCGCCCGGCACTGCTGGCCCTGGTGGAGCCCGATGAGCGAGGCGATCCGATGTCGCCGCTGCGGTGGACGACGAAGTCGACTCGCAAGCTGGCGGCTGAGCTGACCGCCCAGGGCCACAAGGTCAGCGCGGACACGGTTGGTGACCTGCTGCGGGAGGCGGGGTTCAGCCTGCAGGGCAACGCCAAAACCATCGAGGGCCAGCGCCATCCTGACCGGGATGCGCAGTTCCGCTACATCAACGAGCAGGCCAGAGCCCACCAGGACGCCGGGGACCCGGTGATCAGCGTGGATACCAAGAAGAAGGAACTGGTCGGCGAGTACAAGAACGCGGGCCGGGAATGGCGGCCCAAAGGGCACCCGGCGGCCACCCGCACGCACGACTTCCCAGGGGACAGCGTGGGCAAGGCAGTCCCCTATGGGGTGTATGACATCACCGGCGGCACCGGCTGGGTGAACGTGGGCACCGACCATGACACCGCCGCTTTCGCGGTGGAGTCGGTCCGCCGCTGGTGGAAGGCAGCCGGTGCCAGCGACTACCCGCTGGCGCGGCGGCTGCTGATCACCGCGGACGCCGGGGGTTCCAACGGTTACCGCACCCGCGCGTGGAAGGCTGAGCTGGCGGCGCTGGCCGTCGAGACGGGGCTGGAGATCACCTGCTGCCACTTCCCGCCCGGGACGTCGAAGTGGAACAAGGTGGAGCACCGGCTGTTCTCCCACATCACCATGAACTGGCGGGGCCGGCCGCTGACCAGCCACGAGGTCATCGTGCAGACCATCGGTGCCACCACCACGGCCACCGGTCTGCGTGTGCATGCCGAACTGGATACCGCCACCTATGACACCGGGGTCAAGGTCAGTGACCGGCAGATGGATGCCCTGCCGCTGGCCCGCCACGACTGGCACGGCGACTGGAACTACACCCTCCGCCCCGAGGCCTACGACCAGGACAGCGGAGCCCCCGATCCGTTTGACCGGCCCAGCCCAGACCTCACATGGCTGGCTCACCCGGTCCTGACCGGCCTGCCAGACCAGGACTGGGACGCGCTGATCACCGTGCTGATGACCCTGCATGAACAGCAGCGCGAAACCAGCCTGGACGCTCGCCGTGGCCATCGTCCCCGCCTGGCCGCCCCCGGCACCGGCCGGCGCCCCATACTGACCCTCGCCGACCGGCTCCTGGCCACCATCCTTCACCAGCGCCTCCACCTGCCCCAGGTCGCCATCGCCGTCCTGTTCAGCGTCCGGCCCGAGACGATCAACAAGCGCATCCGCGACGTCCGCCGGCTCCTGGACCAGGCCGGACAGGTCATCCAGCCAGGACCGCACCGGCTCACCCGCCTAGATGATCTTTACAAACTCGCGGCCTCAGAAGGCATCGCCATCCCACCAGAGATCAAGACAGCGTGTTAATAGTCTGCGAGCCCTAATCCCCCGTCGTTGCCGCTAGTTCCCCCGGGGGGGTGCGAAGATGCCGGGGATTCCGGGGATTCCGGGGATGCGGGGGATTCGGGGGTTGAGGATTCGGGGTTGGGGGTCAGGCGTAGGCGGAGAGGGCTAGCCTGACGGCTACGGCTAGGCCGAGCAGGGCGACAATGAGCCGCAGCAGCCTGGCCGGCAGCCGCCTGACCAGCGCCGGCCCGGTCCAGCCGCCCACCAGGAAGCCGGCCGCCAGCGGTGCCACCGCCGCCCAGTCCACCTTCCCGAACACGGCGAAGCCGATGGCCGCGACCGAGTTGGCCAGCGCGCCGATGACGTTCCGCAGCGCGTTGGCGCGGGCCAGCGGCTCGGCCAGGGTGGCCAGGAGCACCGCCAGCATGACGATGCCGGCCGCCGCCCCGAAGTAGCCGACGTAGATCGTGACCCCGAACACGCCGGCCACCAGCCATCCGGCCCGGCCCGGCCGGCTGAACCCCAGCCGGCTGAACCCTGACCGGCTGGGCTCTGGCGGGTCCGCTTCCTGCTGCGCGCCGCTGGCCGCGGGCTGCCCGCGGCCACCACCGCCACCGCGCCCGGAGCCGGCCGGGATCAGCAGGGTCAGCGACGCGGCACCGATCAGGACCGGGGCGATCCGCTGGAACGTCTGCCCCGGGGTGATCAGCAGCAGCGCGGCACCGGTCGCGCCGCCCAGCGCCGCGACCGGTCCGAGGCGCCGGATCCGGCTCGCCTGCCCGGCCAGTTCCGGCCGCGACCCAGCGGCCGCGCCCACCCCGGTGAACAGCAGCGCGACCGTGTTGGTCATGTTCGCGGACAGCGGTGGCAGCCCGATCGCCAGCAGCGCCGGGTAGGAAACCAGCGATGCCAGGCCCACCACGGTGCTGATGAAGCCGGCCGCCGCCCCGGCGACGACCAGGGCGAGTGCCTCGGCGACCGTCACCGCTACGGCCCCAGCTGCGCGGTCAGCCAGCGTGGCCCGGTAACCGCCGCACCCGCCGCCTGGCACCGCCGCCGCAGTTCCTGGTCGGCGGTCACCACCAGCCGCGGGCCCGGCAGCTGGCCGGCCAGCGCGGCGATGGTGTCATCGCCCGGCCCCGGTGCCGCCACCACCCGTACCTCACCGCTGGCTGGTACCTGGTCCAGCATGGCCCGTGCCTTGCCCTCCACCACCAGCACCACCCGCGGGTACCACCGGTCCAGTGGCGGCCCGGCCACACCGTCCGGCAGCCGCGGCAGGCCGGCCGCGGCCAGCACGGCCAGTTCCGCGTGCAGCCGGGTCATCGCGCCCGCCCGGTCGCGCCACCACCCGTCGGGCCGCGAGCCCATCACGTTGGCGCCGTCCACGATCAGCGTGACCGGCGCGAGCGCCGCCTGCATCACCGGCCAGGTGCCGGCGAACCCGGGGTGCAGCGGCAGCGTGGTCACCTCGTCCGCCGGGACCCAGGCCACCTCGGTGGCCTCCCAGCTGGCCGGCCGGACCGGGAATGGCCCGGCGGTCCCGCCGATCAGGGTCTGGTAGCACCAGCCGCCGTGGTCGTCGGTGACCAGCCCATGGATGCGCACCTCATCGAGCCGCGCGCCGCACTCCTCGGCCGCCTCCCGCACCGCCGTCTGGGCCGGCGACTCGTGACTGTCCCGCGCCCCGCCCGGCGGTCCCCAGGTGCCACCGTGCTGGCTCCACCCCACCCGCTGGATCAGCAAAACGAGCATGCGCCCGCCGCTGTCGCCGGCCGCGGTCAGCAGCCCGGCCGCACCGTGCCGGCCCCAGTGCTGGTGACCCAGCTCGCAGCGGACCCAGCCGTCCCCATCGCCATGCGCCATTTCCGCTGACGATAGCCCAGACCGGGCTGCCGCCGCTTGGGCCCGGCGGCCCCGGTCCCTGGCCATCCCGCTCCCGCCAGTGGCTGCCAGGCCCGGCGATCGTAGGGTGGGAGCCATGGCCGACGCGTTGCTGCACAACAAGATCACCCGGATGCGCCAGCGGCGGACCGCGCCGCTGGTGCTGGAACTCGACCTGACCGACGGCCTGGCCGAGGAACCGCCGGCCGACCCGGTGTCCGGCCTGCTGATGATGCGGCGGCCGCGGCTGGCCGACGTGCTGGACGGGCTGCGCCGGGCACGCACCGATGACCGGGTCCGGGCGCTGGTTGTGAAGGTGGGCGGGCGGCCGATCGGGCTGGCCAGGGTGCAGGAGCTGCGCGGTGCCGTGGCCGAGTTCGCCCGGGCCGGGAAGGCCACGGTCGCCTGGGCGGAGTCGTTCGGCGAGTTCGCGCCCGGCAATGTCGCGTACTACCTGGCGACCGCGTTCGGCAGGATCTACCTGCAGCCATCCGGCGACCTCGGGCTGACCGGGATCAGTTTCCAGCAGTTGTTCTTCCGCGGTGCGATGGACAAGCTCGGGCTGGAATACCAGGTCGGGAAGCGGTATGAGTACAAGAACGCGGCTGACCGGCTGACTGAGCACGGGTTCACCGGGCCGGCCAGGGAGGCGATGCAGCGGCTGGCGGCCTCGCTGACCGGCCAGCTTGCCGACGCGGTCGCGGAACGGCTGCACGTCACCGCGGCACAGGCCAGGGAACTGATCGACCGCGGCCCGTTCCTGGCCGACGAGGCACTGGCGGCCGGGCTGGTGGACGCGCTCGGCTACCGCGACCAGGTCTACACCGATGTGCGCGCGGCCGCCGGGCCGGATGCCTACCTGCTGTATCTGGGCCGCTACCAGCGCTCCCGCGCGATCGCCGGCCGGGCACGCAAGCTGCCCAACCCTGGTGAGAGCGTGGTCGCGCTCGTCTACGCGACCGGCCCGATCCGGCGTGGCCGCAGTGGCCGCGGGCCAGCCAGCGGCGGGGCGATGGGCTCGGACACGATCGCCGCCGCGCTCCGGGCCGCTACCGCCGACCACCGGGCCAAGGCGATCGTGCTGCGGGTGAACAGCCCCGGCGGGTCCTATGTCGCCTCCGACACGATCCGCCGGGAAGTGGTCCGGGCCCGGGAAGCGGGCAAGCAGGTGGTGGTCTCCATGGCCGATGTGGCCGCCTCGGGCGGCTATTTCATCGCCATGGCCGCCGACAAGATCGTCGCCCAGCCCGCCACCCTGACCGGCTCGATCGGTGTGCTGGGCGGCAAGCCGGTCACGGCCAGCCTGCTGGCCCGGGCCGGGGTGAGCGTGGACGCGGTGACCGAGGGCCGCCACGCCGACATGTTCAGCACGGCCCGGCCGTTCAGCGAGGAGGAGTGGGCTCGCATCAACAGCTGGCTGGACCGGATCTACGAGGATTTCACCGGCAAGGTCGCCGCCGACCGCGGGCTGCCGGCCGAACGGGTGCACGACATCGCCCGCGGCCGGGTCTGGACCGGTGCGGACGCGGCGGGCCATGGCCTGGTCGACGAGCTGGGCGGGCTCGACCTGGCGGCCGCGATCGCCCGCCGCGCGGCGGACCTGCCCCCGTCCGCGCCGCTGCGGCACTACCCGCGGGCCCGGCCGCTGGACCGGCTGCGCCCGCCGGAGTCGAGCGAGGCCCCGGCGGCCGCCCGGGCCAGCCTGTTCGCGGAAAGCTGGGGCCCGGTCTGGCGGCTGGCGGCCGGCCTCGGCCTGCCGCCGTATGGGCCGCTGCAGCTGCCGGGGCAGTGGACGATCCAGTAACCGGGCCGCCCACGCTGCCCGGGCTGACCGAGGCGCTGGCGTCGTTCCCGGCCGGGGTCACGCTGGTCATGGTGGCCGACGGGCGGGATGACATCGGCAGCACCGTCAGCGCGTTCTGCCCGGTCTCGCTGTCGCCCCCGCTGGTGCTCGTCTCGCTCAGCAGCGATTCCTACCTGGCGGAGGTGCTGGGCCGGGTGGACCGGTTCGCGGTGACGATCCTCGCGGCCGGCCAGCGGATGCTGGCCGGCCGGTTCGCCGCGGCTGGCCGGCCCGGTGCCCGGCGGCTGCTGGACGAGGTCGCGCACCTGCGCGGCCCAGTGTCGGGTGCGCTGATCCCGGACGGCGGCCTGGCCGCGCTGGAATGTGCCACGGTGCGGCGAGTGCCGGCCGGCGACCATCTGCTGCTGATCGCGTCGGTACTGGCCGTCCCCTACCTGGCCGAGTCCGGTGACCCGCTGGTCCGGTTCGCGGGCCGCTACCCGCGTCTGTGCTGAGCCGGCCAGGCTCACCCGGGCCGGCCCCGGGCGGGCGGGGCAGCCGGCCCACGCGGTGTGCACAGGAGACTGCCCGGCACTGTGGACCGCTTGTGGAGAATTCAGGCTTACGGGGGGATAACTTCAGCTGAACTGTGGACAATCTGTGGACGGCCAAAGAATCATGAAAATGCTGCCAGAAACCTCTTGTGCAGCCTGCCGGACGGGCGTAGAAATGCTCTCACCACCGAAAACGGGGACCACCCGGGGGGCACCCCGGAACGTCAGGGGAACTGGGAAACTGGGACTTCAGGCGGGTATCCGGCTCGGTAGTGGGTCTGGTAGCACGGGCGTCGGGCATGAGATAGCGGCGTTTTGTACTGCTAGATCAGGCGGGCCCCTCCATCTCATGCATGGAGGGGCCTTGTCTTATTGTGCCGGATTCACCGGGAAGCGCCAGTAGCGACACGCCGGCAATTTGATTACCCCCCGTGGTTGCCTTCGCCGGCGGCGCCGGTAAGCATCCACCTGCCGGTACCGGCCGCGAGTCAGGTCACCGGTACCGCGCCGGCCGCCAGTTCCCCCTGCTGCCAGACGGCCGCGACCAGTGGCACGCCGGGCCGGTAGGCCAGATAGACGTGGGATGGCGCGTCCAGCAGCACCAGGTCTGCCCGGGCACCCACGCCGAGATGGCCGACATCAGCCCGGCGCAGCGCACGCGCCCCGCCGGCGGTTGCCGCCCATACCGCTTCCTGCGTGGTCATGCCCATCTCCCGCACCGCCAGTGCGATGCAGAACGGCATGCTGGAAGTGAAGCACGAACCCGGGTTGCAGTCGCTGGCAATGGCGACCGTGACGCCGGCCGCCAGCAGCCGGCGGGCATCGGGGTAGGGCTGCCGGGTGGCGAACTCCACCCCCGGCAGCAGCGTGGCCACCGTGGACCCGGCCGCCAGCGCATCCACGTCCGCCTCGGTCAGGAAGGTGCAGTGGTCGGCGGAAGCTGCCCCGGCCGCCACCGCAAGCTGCACTCCCGGGCCCGGGCCCAGCTGGTTCGCGTGTACCCGCGTCAGCAGGCCCGCAGCCTGCCCGGCCGCCAGCACCGCCCGCGTCTCGTCCGGGCCGAACGCCCCCACCTCACAGAACACGTCAACCCAGCGGGCGTGTGGCGCGCAGGCGGCCAGCATCGGCCCGCACACCAGATCCAGGTAGCCGGCCGGGTCGGCGGCGAACTCCGGCGGCACTACGTGCGCACCGAGGAACGTCACCTCCGGCGTGATCGTGGCGGCGGCCGCCACGCTGCGCCGCTCGTCGTCGACAGTCAGCCCATACCCGGACTTGCACTCCAGCGTGGTCGTGCCCTGCCGGAGCATCTCGGCGGCCAGGGCGGCCGCATTGGCCCGCAACTGGCGGTCGCTGGCCGCCCGGGTCGCCGCCATCGTGGTCCGGATCCCGCCGGCCGCGTAGGGACGGCCCGCCATCCTGGCCGCGAATTCCGCGCTGCGCTCGCCCGCGAAAACCAGGTGGGCGTGCGAGTCGACGAACCCGGGCAGCACCGCCCGGCCACCCGCGTCGACCCGCGCGTCCGCGGCCGGGGCCTGGGCGGCGGGCCCGGTCCAGGCCACCCGGCCGTCCTCGATCACCAGCGCCGCATCGGTGACCGCCGCGAGCGGCCCCGGCCCGGCGGCCGCCTCAGCCGCGGGGCCGGCGTTGGTGACCAGTTCCCCGATGTTGGTGATCAGCGTGCTCACGCTGCCTCACGCTAGGGCATGCCCGGCCCAGCGTCAGCCCTGCGCCGCCGTCACCGGGCGGGCAGCGCCCCGATCGCGGCAGTCAGCGCGGCCGGTACGTCCACCCGCAGGTGCCGGCCGCCGGCCACGATGTCCTGGCCGCCCACGACGACGTTGCGGACATCGGCCGCCGTGCCGGCGAACAGCACCGACTCCAGGGCGGTGGCGGCGTGGGTGCCCGCCAGCCGCGGGCTGTCCAGCCCCACGGTCACCAGGTCGGCCAGCATTCCCGGCACGATCTCCCCCGCCTCCGGCCAGCCCAGGCAGGCATGACCGGCCACGGTGGCGGCCACGGCCAGCCCGGCCGCCCGGTGGTTGCCGCGCTGCCCGGATACCAGCCGCTCCCCCAGTTCCACCCCCCGCGCCTCGGCCAGCAGGTCGATCACGGCGTGGCTGTCGCTGCCCAGGCTCAGCGGGCAGCCCGCGGCGGCCAGCGCCCCGGCCGGGCCCACCCCGTCCGCCAGGTCCGCCTCCGTGGTCGGGCACATGCACACCACCGTCCGGCTGCCGCCGAGCAGTTCGATGTCACCGCCGGTGAGGTGGGTGGCGTGTACCACTGTGCTGCGCGGGCCGAGCGCGCCGGCCCGGTCCAGCAGGCCGGCCGGGGTGAGGCCATAGGCGGCCAGGCAGGCCTGATTCTCCGCGGGCTGCTCGGACAGATGCGCGTGCAGCGGCGCGCCGTAGGCATGCGAGCAGGCGATCACCGGGCCCATCTGGTCGGGCGGCACCGCCCGCACCGAATGGATCGCCACCCCGAGCTGGGCCTGCCCAGCGGCCCCCGGCTGGCCGCCGAGCAGCCCGTGCCGGTCCGCACCCAGTGCCTGGACCCGCTCGGCCCACCGCCCGCCGTCGCCATCGCCAAACCGTAGCTGCGGGCCGGCCAGCGGCTGCGATGAACCGTCCGGGGCAAGCCCGCCGGACAGGTAGCAGACATCGATCAGGGTGATCCGGATGCCCGCCTGCGCGGCGGCCTCGACCAGGGCCCGCCCCATCTCGTTCGGGTCCGCGTAGCGGGTGCCGCCCGGCGCGTGGTGCAGGTAGTGGAACTCGCCCACGCAGGTGATCCCGGCCAGTGCCATTTCCGCGTAGACGGCCCGGGCCAGCGCCAGGTAGCTGTCCGGCGTCAGCTCCGAGGCCACCTGGTACATCCGCTCCCGCCAGGTCCAGAATGTGCCGGGCCCGGCCTGGGTCACTCCCCGGAGCGCGCGGTGGAAGGCATGGGAGTGGGCGTTGGCCAGCCCCGGCAGGGTGAGCCCAGGCAGCCGCACCGCGCCGGCCGGGACCTCGTCCGGCCGGGTGCCCGGGGTGACCGAGGTGAACCGCCCGCCTGCCGCCTCGATCAGCACCCCCGGCCGCACCCCGGCCGGCAGCCAGGCCAGCTCGGCATACCAGCGCCGGGCCGTGCCTGCCACCGGCTCCTGGCCCATCCCGGCCCCGGCTGGGCCACCGGCCCCGCCCGCCGTCACTGGCACGCCAGCTCCGCCAGCACGGCGGCGAGCGCCTGGACACCGGTCTCACAGTCGGCCGGCTCGGCATGCTCGGCGGGTGAGTGGGACACCCCGGTCGGGTTGCGCACGAACAGCATCGCGGCCGGCACCCGGGCCGCCAGCACACCGGCGTCATGGCCGGCCCCGGTCGGCAGCGGCACCGCCGCGATCTGGCGGGCGGCCAGCGCGGCCGCCACCGTGGTGCGCAGACCGGGGTCGAATTCCACCGCCGCGGTGACCGACTCCGGGCCGGCGGCCAGCCTGACCCCGTGCACCGCTGCCGCCGTCCCGGCCGCCGCCAGCACCTCGTCCACCACCGCCTGCAGCGCCTGATCATCGGGGCCGCGGGCATCCAGCCAGGAGGTCACCCGGGCGCTGACCGCGTTGACCGCGCCCGGCTCGGCGGTCACCCGGCCGACCGTGGCCAGCGCGCTATGTGCCGCCGCGGCCTGCCGGGCGGCCAGCACGGTGGCCGCGAAGGGCAGCATCGGGTCGCACCGGTCGGCCAGCATCGCGGTGCCCGCGTGGTCGGGACGGCCGGTGAAGTCCAGCCGCCACCGGCCGTGCGGCCAGATCCGCTCGCCGATCCCGATCGGTGCACCCGCCTCGGCCAGCGCCCGGCCCTGCTCGACGTGCAGTTCCACATAGCTGCCGATCCTGGCCAGCAGCCGGTCGTCGGGACCCAGCCGGGCGGGGTCGTGCCCGGCGGCCGCCATCGCCCTGGCCAGCGTGACCCCGTCGGCGTCGGCCAGTTCCCGCGCCAGCACCGGGCTGATGGCGCCGGTCAGCAGCCGGCTGCCCAGGCAGGCAACACCGAACCGGCCGCCCTCTTCCTCGCAGAACGCGGCGACCCCCACCGGCCGCCGGAGTACCCGGCCCTGTGCCCGCAGCAGGTCGATGGCGGCGAACCCGGATGCCACCCCGAGCGGGCCGTCGAAGGCACCGCCGTTCGGCACCGAATCCAGATGGCTCCCGGTCACCACGGCCGGGCCGGTGGCCGCGGGCGGTTCCCACCACGCCCACAGGTTGCCGTTGCCGTCCACCTCGGCCCGCAGCCCGCGCTCGGCGGCCGCCTGGCCGAACCACGCGCGGCAGGCGGCGTCGGCGGGCGTCCAGGAGAAGCGGTTGTAGCCGGCCGCGGCCGGATCCCGGCCGACCGGCAGCAGCGACTCCCACAGCCCGGCGAAGCTCACGGCGTTACTCCGCCATCGGTATCCGGACGCCGCGCTCGGCCGCGACCGCCGACGCCTCCTCGTAGCCGGCGTCCACGTGCCGGATCACGCCCATGCCCGGGTCGTTGGTCAGCACCCGCTCCAGCTTCGCCGCGGCCAGCGGCGTGCCGTCGGCGACACAGACCTGCCCGGCGTGGATCGACCGGCCGATGCCCACTCCGCCGCCATGGTGGACGCTCACCCAGGAGGCCCCGGACGACGTGCTGACCAGGGCGTTGAGGATCGGCCAGTCGGCGATGGCATCCGAGCCGTCGGCCATGGCCTCGGTTTCCCGGTAGGGGGAGGCGACCGAGCCGCAGTCGAGATGGTCGCGGCCGATCACGATCGGGGCTGCCACCCGCCCGCTGGCCACCAGTTCGTTGAACCGCAGCCCGGCCAGCTGCCGCTCGCCGTAGCCGAGCCAGCAGATGCGGGCGGGCAGGCCCTGGAAGTGCACCTTCTGGCGGGCCATCCGGATCCACCTGGCCAGCGCCTCGTTCTGCGGGAACTCCTCCAGGATGGCCGCGTCGGTGGCGGCTATGTCGGCGGCCTCGCCGGACAGTGCGGCCCACCGGAACGGCCCCTTGCCTTCGCAGAACAGGGGCCGGATGTAGGCGGGCACGAATCCGGGGAACGCGAACGCGCGGCTGTACCCGGCCAGTTCCGCCTCGCCCCGGATCGAGTTGCCGTAGTCGAATACTTCCGCGCCCGCGTCCTGGAAACCGACCATGGCCGCTACGTGCGCCGCCATCGACTCGCGGGCCCGGGTGGTGAACCCGGCCGGGTCCTCGGCCCGCAGCGCCGGCATGTCCTCGAAGGCCACCCCGCGGGGCAGGTAGGTGAGCGGGTCGTGGGCCGAGGTCTGGTCGGTGACCACGTCCACCTTGGCGCTCCGGGCGAGCATGGCGGGCACCACGTCGGCGGCGTTGCCGAGCAGCCCGATCGACAACGGCTGCCCGGCACTGGCCGCGGCCTCGGCCCGGCGCAGCGCGTCGTCCACGTCATCGGCGGCGGCGTCCAGGTAGCCGTGCTCGATCCGGCGCGCGATCCGGGAGGGGTCGCAGTCGATGCAGATGGCCACCCCGCCGTTCATGGTCACCGCCAGCGGCTGCGCGCCGCCCATCCCGCCCAGCCCGGCGGTCAGCGTGACCGTACCGGCCAGGGTGCCGCCGAACCGCTTGGCCGCCACCGCGGCGAACGTCTCGTAGGTGCCCTGCAGGATCCCCTGGGTCCCGATGTAGATCCACGACCCGGCGGTCATCTGGCCGAACATGGTCAGCCCCGCCGCTTCCAGCCGCCGGAACTCGTCCCAGGTCGCCCACTGCGGCACCAGCAGCGAGTTCGCGATCAGGACCCGCGGCGCCCATTCATGGGTCCGCATCACCCCCACCGGCTTGCCGCTCTGCACCAGCAGCGTTTCGTCCCCGGCCAGGCTTTCCAGGCACCTAACGATGGCTTCGTACGCACCCCAGCTCCGGGCGGCGCGGCCCGATCCGCCATAAACGATCAGCTGGTCGGGGTGCTCGGCGACCTCCGGATCGAGATTGTTCATCAGCATCCGCATGGCCGCTTCCTGCCCCCACCCCCGGCAGGTCAGCGTGCTGCCCCGGGGGGCGCGGACCGGCCGCGGCCCCGGTGTGCTGGCGTCAGTCATCGTCGGCTCCTCGTCGAGTCAGCCAGGGGGGCCAGCGAAAGCCCCCGCTCATCATCTCCTGCCCCGGTCATCATCGCCTGCCGGGTCATCCCCCGCCAGCCGGCCCGGGTAGTAGGGTGCCGGAGCGAGGGAAAGGACCGCGACCATGACCGGAACGGAATCGGCACTGGCCAACCGGCTCGCCCAGGGCGTCGTGCTGGGGGCCGAGGGATATGTGTTCGAACTGGAGCGCAGGGGCTACATCAAGGCAGGCCCCTATGTGCCCGAGGCGGTGCTGGACTTCCCTGATGCGGTCACCGAACTGCACCGGGAGTTCCTGCGCGCGGGCGCCGACGTCATGGTGGCGCTCACCTATTACGCGCACCGCGAGAAGCTGCGCCAGCTGGGCCGCGAGTCCCAGCTGGAGGCCATGAACCGGCAGGCCGTGCGGCTGGCCCGGCAGGTCGCGGCGGAGGGCGGTGCCCTGGTCGCCGGCAACGTGTGCAATACCTGGGCCTACGACCCGCGAGACCCGGCCACCGCGGGGGTGGTGCGCGCCATGTACACCGAGCAGCTGAGCTGGAGTGCCGACGAGGGCATCGACTTCGTCATCGCCGAGACCAACGACTACCTCGGCGAGGCGCTGATCGCGCTGGCGGTCAGCCAGGAGCTTGGCCTGCCGGCCATGGTGACGCTGGCAAGCAGCCGGCCGTCCACCACCTTTGACGGTTACGACTACGTCGAGGCCTGCAAGATCCTGGCTGGCCACGGCGCCACCGTCGTGGGGCTCAACTGCGACCGCGGGCCCGCCACCATGCTGCCGCTGATCGCCAGGGTCAGGGACCAGGTGGACTGCGCCGTGGCCGCGCAGCCGGTTCCGTACCGGACCAGCGAGGCCTCGCCCACCATGGAATCGCTGCGCACGGAGGGCAGGGGCCGGGCTTTCCCGCTCGCGCTCGAGCCATTCAGCTGCACCAGGTTCGAGATGGCGGACTTCGCGCAGGCCGCCCGCGATCTCGGGGTGAACTATGTGGGCATCTGCTGCGGGGCCGGCCCGCATCATGTCCGCGCCATGGCCGAGGCGCTCGGCCGCACGGTACCGGCCAGCGCCTACTCACCATCGATGGATCTGCATCCGGTCCTGGGCACCGCGGCCGCGCGCCAGGACCCCGATGTGCTTGCCGCCTGGAACATGACCACCTGAGCCGGCCGCCGCGGGACGGGCGACCGGACGCTGATCACGGGGCCGCGGCGGCTGCCTGGGCGAGGCGGCCCGTCCGGACCGCGGTGACCAGTGGCTCCAGATCCGCGGGCGGGGCCTGCCCGCTGGCGGTGAAGCCGGCCAGTTCGCGCACGAGAGCAAGCGCCCGCCCGGTTCCCTCGCCCAGCCGGGCCGGACGGCGCACGTCGATGGCCTGCGCCGCGACGAGCAATTCGAGAGCGACAACCCGGGCGGCGAGGTCGGTCATCTCGGCCAGGCGCCTCGCCGAGAGCGGCGCCATGGTGGTGCGGTCCTCGATCCCGTCCGCCTTGCTCGAACTCACCAGCGCGAACGAGACCGGGTGGGCGAGCGTGCATGCCTCCGCCGCGATCGCCTGCGCCGCGCCAGCGAACTCGGCGAGGGCATCCTCCCCCGTGTCCGGCTCGGCTGCCAGGCCGGCCGGGAGACCGGAGAGCGGGCTCTGCAGCAGCTTGACCGTCCGCTCGGCGGCTGAGGTCAGCACCGGCGCGAGGGCGATACGGGCCAGGTCGAGCGCCGCCGCGAGGGCGACCACGTCGAGGTTGCCGACCGACACGATGCGCCGCTCCGCGAGGATGACGACGGGATTGCCCTGGGCGGAGTTGAGCTCGGTCTCGATTGTGGTCCGGGCATAGCTGAGGGCGTCCCTGGCGGCGCCGAGAATTTGCGGGATGCTCCGGAAGGTGAGCGGGTCCTGCAGGTTCCTGGCGTGACCGGGCTCGAACAGGGAGCTGCCAGCCAGCAGCACCCGGAGCCGGCCGATGGTCGCGGCGACGCCCGGGTGCGGCCGGATCTCGGCGACCAGCGGATGGAGCGGGCTGGGGTTGGCGGCGAACGCCTCCAGATCGAGGGCGGCCGCGACGCCGGCTTCTGCGAGCAGCTGTTCGGTGGCCAGTTCCGCCAGCGCGGCCCAGCCGGTGGCGAAGGCATTGTTGTTGATGAGCGCCAGCCCCTCGCTCTCCTCGAGCACGAAGCTGGTCTCGCGGAGCAGACCCTCAGCGAGGTCTGCCATCGGGCCGAGGTCGGCCTGGCCCACCGAACCCAGGCTGCGGACGGCCGGCGCGCGACCGGTATTGAGAGCGTGGATGATCATTTCGGCGAGCTCGGGGCGAACGCCCGCTACGCCCTTGGCGAAGCCATTCACCAGGCAGACCATTGCCGCCCGCACCACTGGGGGTGGTGCGGGCGGTCCCTGGGCGATGAGGTGGCCCCGGATCAGGAACTGGCTGAAGCCCCGGCTGGCCGTGGCGTCAAGCACGACGCTCTTCCGCTCCGCCACTGCGGTGGTGAGGCCGTAGACAGCGGCACCTGACCGCAGCGCTTCCCGGACGACCTCCCGGGCCGCGGCCATGCGGTCCCGCGCGGCAGCGGCGAGGGCCACCTCAGCCCGCCCCTCAGCGACGGCGGCCACGGAATCGATGGTGAGCGACGCACCGTCAAGCACCACCATCAGCGCGGCTCCCAGGGGGCAGTGCCCCGGTCATGGCCTGCCCGGGGCAGAGAGAAATGGACTGGCACGTCGCCCTGCCGAGCGCGGGCCGATCAGAGTATAGGGGGGCTGGCCGTGGAACCGCGCTTGCGCAGATGCGGCGGCTGGACGGTGCGGCGGCGGTAGGGCTTGCGCTCGATGGCGGACAGAATCAGCCGGACGGCGGCGCGGACGATTCCGTCCACATTCCAGTCCATGGTGGTGAGCGCCGGGGTGAGCAGCCCGGACATCGGATGATCATCGTATCCGCAGACCGACACGTCATCCGGGATGCCCAGGCCGAGTTCGCGGGCCGCCGCATAGGCGCCGTAAGCGATGGAGTCAGCGAAACAGAACAGGGCCGTAGGCCGGTCCGTCTTCGCCAGCACCCCGTGCGCCACCTCGGTCGCTGCCGTGAGCGCGAGCGGTGAGCTGATGATGCTCACGTCGAGGCCGAGCCGGTCAGCCTCGGCGGTGACGTACAGATCGGCCGGGCGATCCGGCGTGCTTGGCTGGGTCGGGGTCAGGACCCCGATCCGCCGGTGGCCGAGCTTGTGCAGATGCGCCAGGGCAAGCGTGACCCCTGCGCGGTTGTCGAACACCACCTCGCCGGCGGCCTGCCCGCCGTCCAGCGCATCGCCGATCGACACGATGGGCAGGCTCCCCGCCAGTTCTGACCACCGCTCGTCCGATGGGTCAAGCGGGTGCACGATGAGACCATCCACCCGCTGGTCCCGGAGCTGGTCTGCCAGCAGCAGCTGGCGCTCGGGATCGCCAGCCGCGTCCACGAGCAGTGCATAGTGGTCACGGGCCAGCAGCGCACTTCCCATGCCGACACCAAGCAGCTGCTGCCACAGGTCCTCCAGCGACCCGAAGAGCAGCCCCACGGTCCCGGTCCGGCCGCTGGCCAGCGCACGAGCGATGCGGTCGACGTTGTAGCCCAGTTCGGCCGCCGCGCGGCGCACCCGCTCCTGGGTCTCCTCGGAGGTCTGGACACCGCGAAGCGCGTACGAAACTGCGGCAGGTGACAGCCCGGTCGCCTCTGCCACGTCGCGGATCGTCGCGCGCTTATTTTGCTGGGGCACCGTTTCCAGCCTAGGGTTCGCCGACCTTTGCCAGCCTGTTGCCGCGGCCGCCCTGCCAGCCCGCCACGCCAGGACAAGCCTAACGGCAGCTTCCACACAGCGGCGGCCGAGGCGGCCCAGGCCTCTTGACGCGGAGTCACTGAAGCGATTCACTGAATCGCATAAGTGAATCGCTTCAGTGAACCGTATCAGCCGGGGCCGGCCCGTCCGGCCACCCGTCCAGAGCGCAGCGGGGGGAGGTCATGCACGCCGATATCCACCAGCACCTCTGGCCGGACGCGCTGGTCGAGGAACTGCGGCGGCGATCGCAGCCACCACGGCTGGCTGGCTGGACCCTGCTGACCTCGGGCGAACCCCCATTCGAGGTGAATCCGGCCGATCACGACGCCGGACAGCGGGCAGCGCAAGCCGCCCGCGATGGTGTCGGCCTGACCGTCATCGGCCCGTCGAGCCCGCTCGGCATCGAGTACTTGCCGCCCGAGGACTCCGGGCCGCTCCTGGACGCCTACCATGACGGGATCAGCGAGCTGGGAGCCCCCTTCGCCGGCTGGGCCACCGCTGGCCTGACGGCGATCGACGCGCCCGGCCTGGCCAAGCAGCTTGACCGCGGGTTCATCGGGCTCCAGCTGCCCGCGACGGCCGTCGCCGACGAGGCCGGCTATGGCTGGTGCAGCCCGCTGCTCGACGTGCTCGCCGACCGCGATCTCCCGCTGTTCATCCACCCTGGTCCGGCACCTTGTGCCGGGGCGGGCAGCCCGGCGTGGTGGGCCCCGGTCGTCCCCTACGTACAGCAACTGCATGCGGCCTGGTTCGCGTTCCGCGCCTACGGCCGTCCCGCCTACCCGCGGCTGCGGGTGTGCTTCACTGCGCTGGCAGGTCTCGCGCCGCTGCACGGCGAGCGCCTGGCCGCCCGTGGCGGCACCGAAGCTCTGGCGCGGGGTGTGATCGATCCACTGATGTTCGTGGAAACATCCAGCTACGGGTACCGCGCTGTCGACGCGGTAGTCCGCGTGCTCGGTGTTGACGTGCTCGTCTTTGGCTCCGACCGGCCATACGCACAGCCACACCCCGATTTCGGCCTCGGTGACGCCGCGCATCATGCCATCCGCGTGACGAACCCGGCGCGCCTGCTTCACGGTGATCAGCTGCCCCCTGGCGGCCAGACCCGGCCGCCAGCAGCAACGAGAGGAGGACCGCAATGACCATTCCCACGCTCCCCGCCCGCTATCTCGACCAGCGCGAACTGGCTGAACTCGTGGCGAACCTGGCTGGCCGCCCGGATCTGTGGAGCGATCAGGTCAGCTACGCCGATGGCCGGCGGCACTACGCATCGATCCAGCGTGACGAGTACGTTGACATCTGGCTCATCTGCTGGTCCCCGGGGAACGACACCGGCTGGCATGACCATGACGTCTCGTCCGGGGCCGTTCACGTGGTGCGGGGGGGACTGCGGGAATCCAACCCCTGCATCGGTGGCGTGCACGTGCAGAAGGTCGTCACCGAGGGCTGCTCTTTCTCCTTTGGGCCGGACCATATCCACCGGCTGACCGGTGAGGCTGAGCAGACCATCTCCCTGCACGCCTACTCGCCACCGCTGTGGCGGCTCGGCCAGTACAGCATCGATGACGGCGGCGTCATGCGCCGGGTGTCGGTCTGCTACGCCGACGAACTCCGCCCGCTCGAAGCGCCGTCGCCAGCCATGTCAGGCAGCTAGGTGCCGCACCGGTTCCCGGCCCTGATAGCGGCGCCCCCGGCCGCTGCCGGGCAGCTGTGGCTGACCGGCCTGCGCCTGTTCGACGGCACCGGCGGCCCGCTGCGTGACGACGTGGCGGTGCTGGTTGAGGACGGTGTCATCCGGCGGGTCGCAGCTACGCCGGAGCGGCCTCCCCGGGGGGCGTGGTCGATCAACGCGGGGGGGCGGGTACTGCTGCCCGGGCTGATCGACACCCATACTCACGCGGCAGGCCGCGCCCCGCGGATCGGGCGTGGGGCAGAAGAGGTGCTGCCAGGCACGGCGGGGCATTTCCTGCAGGCCGAGTTGCGGGACTACCTGCGCCGGGGAGTGACCACGATCCGGATCACCGGGTCACAGGGGCTGGCGCCGCAGGCGGCCAGGCAGGCGATGCGCTACGGCGCATTCCGCGGCCCCCGGCTGCTGACCTGTGGCAAGATCATCTCAGCTACGGCTCCCGGCGGCCGCTTCTACGGGGACATGTACCGCGAAGCCGACGGCCCCGACGACATGCGGCGGGCAGTCCGCGAGCAGATCCGGGCGGGGGCGGATTACATCAAAGCCATGGCCACGGGTGCCCGCTCCAACGAACTGGAGGATCCCGAGCCACTCCAGCTGACCGAGGCCGAACTGTCGGCCGTGACCGGCGAGGCACACCGGATGGGATTCAAAGTCGCCGCGCATGCCGAGGGGCTGGACGGGTGTGAGGCGGCGATCGCGGCCGGTGCGGACACCATCGAGCACGGCATGTACCTGCACCGGCGGCCCGATCTGCTGGCGGCGATGGCCGCGAGTGGCCAGGTGCTGGTTCCCACCCTGTCGGGTTACTACGAGATGGCCGGGCTTGATGGCAAAGACGGCGACGAGGCCGAGCAAGCCCTGCCGATGACGCCGATGCTGGCCGACCTGGCCCGCGGCAATACCGATGCCGGCGCCGCCAGCATGTGCGCCGCCAGGGACATGGGCGTCAAGATCGCGGCTGGCAGCGACATCCGTCTCGGCACCGGGCGGGAAATCCAGCGGATGATCGACCACGGCCTCACCGCCTGCCAGGCCCTCATGGCCGCGACCAGCACCGCCGCCGAGGCACTGGGCCTGGCGGACCACGTCGGCACCGTGACCGAAGGCAAGCTCGCCGACCTGCTGATCGTCGATGGCAACCCGCTCGGGGAACCGGACCTGCTCACCGACATCAGCCGGATCTGGCTCGTGCTGCAACTCGGCGTGCCCGTCGCCGGCCAGGCCCTGGAGCGGGCAGCCGCCGCATCTGGGTAACGGCCGTTCCGCGGGGACGCGGTGGATGCCGGCTGGGGCTGGCCAGGTCACCGTGGGCCGTGGCAGGCATCGGTGAGGATGGCGCGGATGTCGGCCCCGGTGGGCGGGCGCGGGGTGTTGTCCAGAACCTCATCGTCGAGAGCGTCTGCGGCAATGAGCTCGAAATCCGCTGCGGTGATCCCGAAATCGGCCAATTGATGCGTCATCCCGACCTGGTCCGCCAGCGCGGCGACCGCGTCGACCGCCGCGGCCGCGTTCCATCCCGTGCTGCGCGCGGTGTCCCCGGCGCCAAGCGCGAACGCCACCGGCGCGAGGCGGTCCTGGCAGACACCGAGATTGAACCGGAGCACGCCCGGCAGCACCATCGTCAGCGCCACCCCGTGGGCGATATCGAAGCGGCCCCCGAGCGCGTGGCCGATGGCGTGGCAGATGCCCAGCCCGGTGCTGGCCATGGCGATGCCCGCCAGGTGAGATGCGAGCAGCAACTGGGATTCGGCCTCCCGGTCGCCGCCATCGGCGACGGCACGGGGCAGGTGGGCCGAGATCATGCGGATGGCCTGCAGGGCGATCCCCTCCGACCACGGGTTGGCACGCCTGGACATGCACGACTCCAGGGCGTGGACCAGGGCATCCATTCCGGTCGCGGCCGTGCCGCCAGGGGGGAGCGAGGCGGTGAGTTCCGGGTCGAGGATCGCCGCGACCGGCAGCGCGGTGGCACTGCCCACATAGAACTTTCGCCGGGTCGCCGGATCGGTGATGACCCCGAACGGGTTGGTCTCGGTCCCGGTGCCGGCCGTGGTCGGCACTGCCACCAGCGGCAGGGCGGGCTCGGCGAACGTCCGCCGGTAGTCGAGGTCGCGGCCCCGCTCTGGGTTCACCGCGGCAACCACGATCCCTTTTGCCGCATCGATGGATGAGCCACCGCCGACCGCCACCACCGCCGGGCGGCCGCCATCGGCCGCCAGCGCCGCCACCACATCCGCGCCTGCCGCCACGTCGCCGGTGGTCGGATTGGCATGCACGTCGCTGAACACCATCACCGCCAGGCCGCTGGCCGCCAGCATGCTGGCGACGCTGGTGACCATGGCGGTGCGGGCCAGGCCCTGGTCGGTGACAATGACCGCTGCCTGGCAGCCGCTGCCGCGGACGATCCCGGCGACGGCATCGATGGCGCCCGCACCGAAGTGCGCGGCGGGCAGGGGGCTGAGCACGATCCTGGTACCGGCGACGGGGGGAGGCATGGCTACTCCTGCGGTGCTGCCAGGCGGATAGGGGTCTTGGTCAGGTCTTCGAGCAGTTTCATCGGGAGCATCTGCCCGCCCTCGTCGCCGTACTGGGCACGCGCCCGCCGGTAGATCTGCTCGACCAGGGCGCTCACCTCAGCCGGCACGCCGGTCTGCCGGGCGAGATCGACCGCGAGCCCCAGGTCTTTGCAGGCGAGCGCCAGCACGAAGGAGCTGTCGAAATCGCCGCGCTCCAGCACGCTCAGCACGTCGTATTCGAGGAAATGGCTGGCCGCGGCACTCGCGAGCAGCGACCGGCGCAGCACGCCCGGGTCAACACCGGCGCTGACCCCGACGGTCAGCACCTCGGCGGTGATTGTGAGGTGGGCGAACCAGAGCAGGTTGATCATCAGTTTGACGGTGTAGCCGGCACCGGGTGGCCCGACATGCAGGATCCGTGCCGGGTCTCCCATCGCCGTCAGCAGCGGCCGAACCCGCTGATAGTCCCCGGCGGTCCCACCGGTAAAAATCTGCAGCGTGCCATCCCTGGCGCCGGTCACCCCGCCGGAGACCGGCGCATCCAGCACCGCCACGCCACGGGACGCAGCCAGGCTCTGCACCTTGTCCGCCACCGCCGGCGTGCTGGTGGACATGTCCATCCAGATCGCGCCGGCGGGCAGGCCCCCCAGCAGGCCGCCGGGCCCGTGCAGGACCTCCTCCACCTGGCTGGGCCCCGGCAGCATGGTGATGACAACCTCGCGGTCCGCGGCCGCCTCGCGGGGCGATCCCGCCCAGGCGGCGCCGGCCGCCAGCAGGCCTGCTGCGACATCCCGGCGTACGTCGTGCACCAGCAGATCGTGGCCGACGGCCAGGATGTTGCCGCACATCGGGGCGCCCATCCGGCCGAGGCCGATGAAGCCAACTTTCATGATCTCTCCAGCAGGGCGAGACGGGATGATCCAGCCAGCAGGGCACTGCGGGGTATTCCCGGCAGCGGGGACGGGCCGCGGGTCGGGCTGGCCATCAGCGCCAGGCCCAGTGGGCGACCGCGGATTCGTCAATATCCACCCCGAGCCCCGGCCGTCCCGGCACGGCGAGGCATCCCTGCCGGTCAATGAGCAGCGGCTCGGCAAGGAAGAAATCGCGCCGCTGCTCGGTCCAGCCGGGCGGGTCATAGGGGAACTCGAGGTACGGGCCGCCGCCGACCCCGGCCGCCAGCTGCAGGTTGGCCATCAGGCCAAGCCCGTTCGTCCAGGTGTGCGGGGTGAACCAGCGGTGCCGGAGGTGTGCCAGCTCGGCCACCGTCCTGGCACGGAGCAGCCCGACTGACAGCACCACGTCGGGCTGGACCACATCCAGCGCGCCCGCGTCCAGCGCGGAGATCAGCTCGCCGGGGGTCCGGGCCATCTCACCGCCCGCGACGCGGACCCCGGTCTGCTCCCTGAGCATGCGCATGCCAGCCAGGTCATCCCGGGGGAGCGGTTCTTCCAGCCACAGCACCCCGAGCTCGCGCAGCTCGCCGGCCAGCCGCCGGACGGCGGTGATATCCAGCGCGGGGGAGATGTCCCCAGCCATACGCCAGCCCTGGTTGAGGTCCGCCATGATCTCGATGCCATCTCCGGCCGCGGCACGGGCAGCCCGGACGGCGGCCAGCCCGGTGGCCACGTCCGCCCGGTCAATCCGGATCTTCACTGCCTTAAAGCCGGCCGCTTGCGCCGCGAGCACCGCGTCAGCCCGCTCGCCCGGGCTGGCGACCGCACCGAATGACGCGTACGCGGGCAGGCTCCGGCACGCCCCGCCGAACAGCACGGACACCGGCTGCCCGCAGGCCTTGCCGATGATGTCCCACAGGGCCACCTCCAGTGGCCAGTAGCGCCCGGCGTGGAAGCCGATCGTCTCGATCGTCCGCACGTGGCTGGCGATCTCGCGGGGGTCGCGCCCGATGAACAGGCCGGCGAACGGCTCGAAGCCGTCCATGGTGTCGCCGGAGCCGAACCCGGTGATGCCCTCGTCGGTCTCCACCCGGACCAGGGTGGCGTTCGACATGGCGCCGCGGGACCGGGTCCCAGGCCGCGGCGAAGGGCGGGTCGAGCGGGAGCCGCATCCGGTCCAGCCGGATGGCGGTGATCTTCACGGGGCAGCGCCGGACGGCGCGGTGTAGAAGGGGTTGGCCGGACGGCCCCGCGCGGCGAGCACGTCGGCCACCCGCGGCGCGCCGGCGATCCCGGCCCGCAGCGCCTCCCGGGTCGCGGCCCGGTTGTTGGCATAGACCCGGTCGGCATCCCGGGCGGCGGGATTGACCCAGACCGCGGCGATGAGCAGGCTCTGGTCGGCATCGGCAGAGCTGAGGATCCCCTCGCTGACGGCATCGGCGACCCCGCCGGCCACCCCCGCCTGTGCCGCCCCCCAGGTCAGGTTCGCGTGCTCGTCGCCCACGATCGGGGCCTTGTTGACGAACAGCGTCAGCGGCTTGACCGGGAGCCCGGGGACCACCACCGCGACGAACGGTGTGTGCCCGGCGCTGGGGGTGGCCAGCGCCGTCGCCCAGGCGGCCCCCACCGGCCCGGAGCGTTCACCCAGGACGGTGTTCACATGCGCGGCCTCTGCGCCCTCACCGATGTAACTCTCGCCGATGAGCATCTGTGCCTCCCGGGTGCGATCCGCGCGATTCATGTGCACCAGGACGATATCCGGGCCGGCCCGCTCATAGTCAGGCCGGTCACCGGCAGGGCATGATGTGTTCGGACCGTGATCACGCGATGTATTGCCGCACCAGCAACCAGAAACTACGCTGCCCGGCAGCCGGAGTTTCCCGAGCAGCGCCGTTCTGGTGTCGTCAGGGGGATAGCGCATGGCGGCGTACGTGGCGAAGCGCATTGCGCTAGCCCTGGTCACGCTGTGGCTCCTCAGTGTCATCGTGTTCGTCGCCGGGCAGGTCCTGCCGGGCGATCCCGGCCGTGCCATCCTGGGCCCGTTCGCCGCCCAGAGCGCCGTGCACGCGCTGGACCAGCAGCTCGGCGTGAACCGGCCGCTGCTGACCCAGTACTGGTCCTGGTTCACCGGGCTGCTGCACGGCAATTTCGGCGAGTCCACCCAGTTCCGGGCGCCGGTCTCGTCGTTCCTGGGGCCGGCTCTGTTCAACTCGCTCAAGCTGGCCGTGCTGGCCTTCGTCATTGTGGTGCCGCTCGGCATCCTCGGCGGGGTGCTGGCGGCGCTGACCTACAGCCGCCTGCCGGACCGGATCATCTCGGTGGTCGGGCTGTCCGCCACGACGCTGCCCGAGTTCGTCTCCGGGATCGTGCTCATTGTCATCTTCGGCGTCGCGCTGAAGGTGCTGCCGGTCTCGGCCGCGGCCGGCCCCGGTGCGTCGGTGCCGAGCCAACTCGACCACCTGATCCTGCCGGTCATCCCGCTCATCCTCATCCTGTTCGGTTACATCGCCCGGATGGCCAGGGCCGGGACCATCGAGGCACTGGAATCGGACTACGCGCGCACCGCCACCCTCAAGGGCCTGAAACGATCCGTAGTGGTCCGCCTGGCACGTGCTGCGCAACTCGCTGCTGCCGACGATCACCGTCATCGCTACCCAGGCCGGCTACCTGATCGGGGGGCTCATCATCGTCGAGACGCTCTTCAACTACCAGGGCATCGGCCTGCTCATCTATAAGGCCGCAACCGGCAAGGACTTCCCGATGCTGGAGGCGGGCGTCCTCATCATCGGCGTGGTGTACCTGGTCGCCACGCTCATCGCGGACGTGCTTTCCACCGTGCTGAACCCGCGGCTGCGCCCCGGGAGCGCCGCGTGACCGACATCACGGCACCCCCGCCCACCGGGATGCTGGTCGCGCAGCCGGGGCGCTCCGGTGAGCTGAGTGCCTGGCGGCTGCTGCTGCGCCGGCCCAGCTTCCTGGTGGGTGCGGCGATCCTGCTGTTCTGGCTGGTCTGCGCGGTGTTCGGCAGCGCCATCGCCCCGCATGATCCACTTGCTCAGCAGCTGCTGGCGACGAACCAGCCGCCGTCGGCTGCCCACTGGTTCGGCACCGACCAGCTCGGCCGGGATGTCTTCTCCCGGGTCCTCGCCGGTGCCCGGGTGATCATCGTCATCAGCGTGACAGCCACCGTGATCGGCACGGTTCTCGGCGCCCTGATCGGCCTGATCATGGGCTACCTGGGCGGTGTGGCCGACATTGTGCTCGGCCGGCTGGTGGAGGCGGTGCTGGCGCTGCCGCTGGTCGTTGTCGCCTTCCTCTTCCTTACCGCGCTCGGCGGGTCACCGGTGGTCGAAATCTTCGTCGTCGGTTTCGTCTTCACGCCCATCATCGCCCGGACCGTCCGCTCCGCGGTGCTGGTGGAGAGCCAGCTCGATTACCTGTCGTCGGCCCGGCTGATCGGCGAGCGATCGCCCCGCATCATGATCGTCGAGATCCTGCCGAACGTGGTGCCCACGATCCTGGTCGAGTTCACGGTGCGGCTGGGTTTCGCCATCTTCACCGTCGCCGTGCTGGCGTTTCTGGGCTTCGGGGCCTCGCCGCAGACCCCCAACTGGGGGTCGGACATCTACGCCAACTACGGGGTGCTCGGCGCCGGGTACTGGTGGATGACCCTGTTCCCGGTGCTGGCCATCGCCTCGCTGGTGGTGGCGGTCAACCTCATCACCGACTCGGTCGAGCAGGTGCTTTCGTCGTGACCACCACCGACACACCGGCCGGGCCGGGTGCCCCCGCCGGGCCCGGTGGGGCCGGGCCCACCGTCCTGGTGGAACACATGGACGTGACCTACCGGGTCCGCGGCCAGGACCGGCTGGCGCTGCGGAACGTCTCGTTCCAGGTCGGGCAGCGCGAGTCGTACGGGCTGGTCGGGGAGTCCGGCTCCGGCAAGTCCACCGCCGCGCTGGCGCTCACCAGGTACCTGCCGCGCAACGGCCGGGTCAGCTCGGGATCGATCACCATCAACGGGCAGGATCTGCTGTCCCTGGACTCAGAGCAGCTGCGCGAACTGCGGGCCCGCACCGTCTCGATGGTGTACCAGGAGCCCGGCAAGGCGCTGAACCCCTCGATCAGGGCCGGCCGGCAGGTCGCCGAGGTGTACGAGATCGCGGGCCAGTCACGCCACGAGGCGCTGGAAAGCGCCGAGGCCATGCTCCGCAAGGTGCAGATCTCCGACCCGGGCCGGGTCATGGACCGCTACCCGCACCAGCTGTCGGGGGGCATGGCCCAGCGCGTCGTCATCGCCATGGCGCTCGCCAAGAACCCGTCGCTGCTCATCCTGGATGAGCCCACCACGGCGCTGGACGCGACCGTCGAGGCGGAAGTGCTGGATCTGGTCAGCGCGCTGCGGGCGGAGTTCGCCACGTCGGTGCTGTTCATCAGCCACAACCTGGCCGTGATCGCCAAGATGTGCGACCGGGTCGGCGTCATGTACGCGGGAGAGCTGGTGGAGGAGGGGCCGGCCCGGGAGGTTTTCGAGCAGCCGCGTCATCCGTACACGGTCGGCCTGCTGCGCTGCATACCCCGGCGCGGGCACCGCAAGGATCACGGCCGGCTGGACACGATCCCGGGATTCCTGCCGCCGCCCGGCCACACCCTCACCGGATGTGTGTTCGCACCGCGCTGCGCCCTGGTGGAGGACCGCTGCCGGGAGGCGCCGCCGCCATCCTTCCCGACCGGCCCGGCGCGGACCTCGCGCTGCTACCGGCACGAGGCCGCACCGGATCTGCCCAGGGCCACGCCGGCCGACCTGTCCCTGCCGGCCGCCACGAACGGGGCCGCGCCGCTGGCCCGGCTGGCAAATGTGTCGAAGACGTTCGCGTCCGGCGGAGCGGCTGTGCACGCACTGGAGCGGGTAAGCCTGGACCTGCTGCGGGGAGAGACGCTCGGGCTGGTCGGCGAGTCCGGCAGCGGCAAGACGACGCTGGCCCGGGTGCTGCTCGGCCTCATCCCGCCCGACCTGGGCGCCAGCATCGAGCTCGATGACCAGGCACTGCCCGCCGACGTGCGGCGCCGGTCGCGCGACCAGCTCAAGTCGGTGCAGATCGTGTTCCAGAACCCCGACTCCGCCCTGAACCGGCGCCATACCGTGCGGCGGCTGATCAGCCGCCCGTTGTCCCGGCTGGCCGGGCTGTCCGGCGGCCCGCTGCGGGAACGGGTGGCCGACCTGATCAGGTCGGTCCGGATGGAGGAGCGGCACCTGGCGCTGCGTCCCAGCCAGCTCTCCGGCGGGCTCAAGCAGCGGGTCGCGATCGCGCGCGCGTTCGGCCCCGGGCCCCGCCTGCTCGTCTGCGACGAGCCCACCTCGGCGCTCGATGTCTCGGTGCAGGCCGCGATCCTCAACCTGCTGGCCGACCTGCAGGCCAAGGAGCGGGCGAGCTACCTGTTCATCTCCCATGACCTGGGCGTGGTGCGGTACCTGTCGGACCGGATCGCCGTGCTCTACCTCGGCCGGCTGATGGAGGTCGGGCCCGCCGAGACGGTCTTCGCCGGGCCGCACCATCCCTACACCGAGGCGCTGCTGTCGGCGGTGCCCAGCCTGGACGGGCAGCGCGCCGAGCGGATCAAGCTGGAGGGCGAAATCCCTTCCGCGGCCAGCCCGCCCAGCGGCTGCGTCTTCCACACCCGCTGCCCGCGGCGGCTGCCGACCGGCGAATGCGAGAGCACCGAGCCGCCGCTGGCCGAGGTCGCGCCGGGCCATCACATGAGCTGCCACATACCCATCGATCAGTTGCGAATCTTGCAACGCGCCGAGACAACCAACGTGACAGGAGAGCATCCGCAGGCTTAGCTGTTCTGGATTCGCGCCTCACCGCGCGTTTCACTAGGGAGGATCCGAGTGAACATAGATCACGATCGCCTCGACCAGATCCGCGCAGGCCAGGGCGAGATCGCGAACCACATCATCGACGAATACGTGGCCGGGCGCCTGTCCCGGCGGGATCTGCTGCGGCGCGGCGCCCTCGTCGGCATTTCGCTCCCGGTGCTCGGCGCGGTGATCTCCGCCTGCACGAGCTCAAGCTCCAGCCCGTCGGCGGGGTCGGCCAGCCCGTCCGGCGGCGCCACCATCAAGGTCGGGATCGTCGTCCCCACCGGGGCGATCAACCCGCTGACCGTGGCCGACCAGGGCGGCCTGGACATGCTCGCGCAGACCGGCGAGTACCTGACCCTGTCCGACCAGTCGCTGACCCTCAAGCCTGTGCTGGCCACCAGCTGGACACCCAACTCGACCGCGGACGTGTGGACCTTCAAGATCCGCCAGGGAGTGAAGTTCCACGACGGCAGCCCGCTCACCGCCGACGACGTGGTGTACACCTACAAGCTGCAGACGAACCCGAAGAGCACGGCGAACGCGCTGTCGGCGTTCGGCGGCGCGCTGACCCCGGACGGGGTCCAGAAGGTGGATCAGTACACCGTCGCGTTCCACCTCACCGCGCCGAACGGCAACTTCCCGTACCTGACGTCGTCCGACAACTACAACATGATCATCATCCCGAACAACTACGACCCGGCGAAGTGGCAGAGCTCGTTCATCGGCACCGGGCCGTTCGTGCTGAAGAGCTACACAGCGACCGTCGGCGCCTCCTTCACCCGCAACGAGCAGTACTGGGGCACCAAGGCACTGCCCGCCGCCACCGAGTTCACCTTCTACAAGAACCAGACGCCGGCTATCCCGGCGCTGACCAGCGGGAGCATCGACGTCCTCGGGCAATTCGCGGTGACCGGCGGCGAGCAGCTGCTCACCGGCGGGTTCACGGTCAACAAGCTGAAGTCCAGCGCCCACCGCGAGCTCTCGATGCGCAACGACCAGGCGCCATTCACCGATCCGCGGGTGCGGCAGGCGATCGCGCTCACCATCAACCGCCCGGACATCATCAAGGCGCTGTTCAAGGGGTATGCCGACCTCGGCAACGACTCGCCGTTCGCGCCGGTATTCCCCTCGACCGATACCAGCATCGCACAGCGGGCGCAGGACATCGCCAAGGCGAAGTCGCTGCTGTCGGCCGCCGGGCACCCCAACGGGTTCACCACCTCGCTGGTCACCGAGGACTTCCTGGAAATCCCGCAGTTCGCGCAGATCGTGGTGCAGTCCGCGAAGGCCATCGGGGTGACGATCAACCTGAAGGTCGAGAGCTCAGCCGCCTACTACGGCAAGGCGACGTTCGGGAACTCCGACTGGCTGGACGCGACCATGAGCCTGGTCGACTACGGCCACCGCAGCGTGCCGAACGTGTTCCTGGGCGCCCCGCTCAAGACCTACAACGCCTCGACCGGCACCGGCACCTGGAACGCGGCGCACTTCAACAACTCCCAGTACAACAAGCTGGCGGCGCAGTACATCGCCACGTCCGACCTGACCACCCAGCGCAGCGTCGCCGGCCAGATCCAGACCCTGCTGCTGAACGAGACACCCATCATCTACGCCTACTTCTACAACTACCTGTCCGCCTGGGCCAAGAACGTCACCGGCCCCTACCCGACGGCTATCGGGCACATCTTCCTGTACAACGCGGCCAAGAGCTGACCAGGCCGGTGACAGGGGGGCGGCCGGGCCCAGGGGCCAGGCCGCCCCCCTGTCATGGGTCGGGAATAATGGGGTGACCGGGGCCTGTTCTTCCTGGCCCGTGCCCACCAGAAGACCCCAGGGACATGCCGATGACCGCGGCCAGCGACACCGACAGCACCCTTCCCGGGCACGAGCACCGGGACGTCTCCGGCGGCTGGCTGCGGCCCGCCGTGTTCGGCGCCATGGACGGCCTGGTGACCAACGTCTCCCTCATCGCCGGGGTCGGCGCTGGCGTCGGCGCCGCCACCGGGGGCAGCGTCAGCGCGCCGCACCTCATCATCCTCACCGGCCTGGCCGGGCTGGCCGCCGGCGCCTTCTCGATGGCCACCGGCGAATACGTCTCGGTCTCGTCCCAGAACGAGCTGGTCGCCGCCGAGGTCCGCAAGGAGCGGCACGAACTGGAGGTGCATCCCGACGCCGAGCGCGCGGAGCTGGCCGCCGCCTTCGAGCAGTGGGGCGTCGAGCCGGAACTGGCGGCCCAGGCGGCCCAGCAGGTCTCGGCCAACACCGAGCACGCGCTCGGCGTGCATGTCCGGGAAGAGCTGGGAGTGGACCACCGGGAACTGCCGTCGCCGCTCACCGCGGCGGGCGCCTCGCTGGTCACCTTCGCGATCGGGGCACTCGTCCCGCTGGTGCCCTACCTGCTCGGCTACGACTCGCTGGGCGCCGCCCTGGGGCTGGCCGCCCTGGCCGCGTTCGTCGGCGGCGGGCTGGTGGCCCGGCTCACCGACCGGCCGTTCCTGCGCGGCGCAGTGCGCCAGCTGCTGCTCGGCGTGCTCGCGGCCGGCATCACCTACCTGATCGGGCGGCTGGTCGGCACCATCGTCTGAGCTACCAGGTGTCCGGGCCGAACGGCTCGTCGCCGTACCCGCCGGGCCCGGACAGCAGCGCCAGATCGGACTCCACCATCATGGTGATCAGCTCGTCGAATCCCACCTTCGGCTCCCAGCCGAGCTGCTTGACCGCGGTGGACGGGTCGGCGCACAGCTGGTCCACTTCGGCCGGCCGGACGAACGCCGCATCGCAGACCACGTGGTCGCGCCAGTCCAGGCCGGCCACCCCGAACGCGCGGTCCACCAGTTCCTCCACGCTGTGCGTCACCCCGGTGCCGACCACCACATCGGCCGGGGTGTCGGCGGCCAGCATCAGCTGCATCGCCCGCACGTAGTCACCGGCGAATCCCCAGTCGCGGCGGACCGACAGCGTGCCGAGCCGCAGCTGGCGTTCCATCCCCAGCTTGATCCTGGCCACCCCGAGCGACACCTTGCGGGTCACGAACTCGCTGCCGCGGCGCGGCGACTCGTGGTTGAACAGGATGCCGGAGACGGCGAACATGCCGTACGACTCACGGTAGTTCTGGGTGAGGAAGTGACCGTAGGTCTTGGCCACCCCGTACGGGCTGCGCGGGTGGAACGGCGTCCGCTCGGTCTGCGGCGACTCGGACACCAGGCCGAACATCTCCGACGACGACGCCTGGTAGAACCGGATCTGGCCGCGCCCCGGGGTCCGGGAGGCACTGATCCCGCTGCACACCCGGATCGCTTCCAGCACCCGCAGCACGCCGAGCCCGGTCACCTCACCGGTCAGCTCGGCCTGCTGCCACGACATCGGCACGTAGGAGATGGCGGCCAGGTTGTAGACCTCGTCCGGCTGGACCCGCTCCACCGCGGCGATGAGACTGCCCTGGTCGAGCAGGTCGCCGCGGACCAGCCGGACCTCGCCGAGCAGTTCGCGCACCCGCCGCACCCGCGGGTTGGCCTGGCCGCGCACCAGTCCCCACACCTCGTACCCCCCGGACAGCAGGTGCTCGGCCAGATACGATCCGTCCTGCCCGGTGATCCCCGTGATCAGCGCACGCCTCGCCATCGCCAGCCTTCCACCCGCCGTCCGTGGCCAGCCCCGGACGCACATCAGCCGCACTCAGGCTATGCGGCGGCAGCTTACTGTCGCTGGCGGGGCGCGCGTTAGTGCCGCTGGCCGGGCGCGCGGCAGCTGGTGTACCCGGTGGTAATGTTCGCGCCAAGCAGGCATGGCCAACACCCGACAGCGGAAGCGGACGAAAGGTGCGAAGCTGCGTGGTCACCCCACCTCGCCCGCTCCGCGTCGCGCTGGTCTCCTACCGCAGCAAGCCGCACTGCGGCGGCCAGGGAATCTATCTGCGGCACTTGTCCCGGGAACTGGCCGCGCTCGGCCATCAGGTCCAGGTCTTCTCCGGCCAGCCCTACCCCGAGCTTGAACCCGGCCCGCTCCTGTGCAAGGTGCCCAGTCTGGACCTGTACCGGGAGCCCGACCCGTTCCGCAACCCGCAGCTGGCGGAGTTCCGGGACTGGATCGACGTGCTGGAGTACACCGCCATGCGGTCCGGCTCGTTCCCCGAGCCGCTCACCTTCAGCCTGCGCGCGCGCCGGATCCTGCGGGCCCGGCGGGCCGAGTTCGACCTGGTGCACGACAACCAGGTGCTCGGATACGGGCTGCTCGGGCTGCCCCGGGCCGGGCTGCCGCTGGTGACCAGCATTCACCACCCGATCAGCGTGGACCGGCGGATCGAGCTGGCCGCCAGCCGCGGGATGGCCAGATTCGGCAAGCGCCGCTGGTACTCCTTCGTGCGCATGCAGGCCCGGGTCGCCCGCCGCTGCGGCCCGATCCTGACCGCGTCACAGTCCTCCCGCGCGGACATCCTGCGCGACTTCCGCGCCCCGCCCGGCAACGTGCTGGTGGTCCCGCTGGGCGTGGACACCCGGCTGTTCCACCCGCGGGGCAGCCGGGTGCCGGGCCGGATCGTCGCCGTCGCCAGCGCCGACTCGCCGATCAAGGGCGTGGGCACGCTGCTGCAGGCTTTCGGCAAGGTCGCCGCCGAGCGGGAGGCCCAGCTGATCGTCGTCGGCAGGCCCGCACCGGGTGGCCCGACCGAGCGGCTGGCGAGCGACCTCGCCCTGGGCGACCGGGTCCGGTTCGTGCACGGCATCAGCGACGCCGAACTGGCCGAGTTGCTGGCCAGCGCGCAGATCGCCGCCGTGCCCTCGCTGTACGAGGGCTTCTCGCTGCCCGCGGTGGAGCACATGGCATCGGGCACCCCGCTGGTGGCCAGCCGGACCGGTGCCCTGCCGGAAGTCACCGGCGATGCGGCCATGCTGGTCGAGCCGGGTGACGCGGAGGAACTGGCGGCCGCGTTGCGCGCACTGCTGGACTCACCGGCCGAGCGGGACCGGCTCTCGGCCGCCGCCTGGCAGCGGGTGCAGGAGCGGTACACCTGGTCCGCGGTCGCCCGCGCCACCGTCGCCGTCTACCACCAGGCGATCGCGGCCAAGGTGGAAACAGCCGCCGGGCGGGCAGCCGCGCCATGCTGACCGTGGACTTCCGCTGGTTCCCGGTCGGGCCGGGCGACCGGGTGCTCGATCTCGGCTGCGGCGGTGGGCGGCACGCGTACGAGGCCTACCGGCGCGGTGCCGACGTGATCGCCTGCGACACCAGCACCTCCGAACTGGCGGCCGTGGCCACGATGACCGCCGCCATGCGCACGGCCGGCGAGGTGACCGGCCCGGCACAGGCCCAGCCGGTGGCCGGGGATGGGACGGCACTGCCGTTTGGCAGCGATGTCTTTGACCGGGTGATCGCCGCGGAAGTGCTCGAGCACATCCCCGACGACCAGCGGGCACTGGCCGAGATCGCGCGGGTGCTGCGGCCGGGCGGGCTGCTGGCGGTGACCGTCCCGGCCTGGCTGCCGGAGCGGATCTGCTGGCGGCTCTCGGATGAGTACCACAGCGTGCCCGGCGGCCATGTGCGCATCTACACCCAGGCCGAACTGGCCGCCAAGCTCGCCCGGGCCGGGCTGGCGGTGGGCGGCCACCATCACGCGCACGGGCTGCACTCGCCCTACTGGTGGCTCAAGTGCGCGGTGGGGGTCGGCAACGACGGGCACCCGCTGGCACGCGCCTACCACCGGCTGCTGGTGTGGGACATCATGAAGCACCCCGCCCCCACCCGGCTGGCCGAGGCGATGCTGAACCCGGTGATCGGCAAGAGCCTGGTGCTCTACGCCCGCAAGCCCGCCGTCCCGGCCCGCGCCGCGGCGTGAAGCCGAGCGCGCCCGCCGTGCCGGGCATCCTGTCCGCCCGCCAGGTGCTCACCACCGGCCAGAGCATCGCCGCCATGCAGCAGCCGTCGGGCGCGATCGGCTGGCCCGACGGCCACACCGATGCCTGGAATCACGTCGAATGCGCGATGGCGCTGTCGGTGTGCGGGCTGGCCGGGCCGGCCCGGCGGGCGTTTGGCTGGCTGGCCTCGCGCCAGCGGGCCGACGGCTCGTGGCCCAAACGCACCGGCCCGGACGGCCGGGTCGCCGATCCGGCCGCAGACAGCAACCAGGTGGCCTATGTGGCCGTCGGCGTCTGGCATCAGCTGCTGGTCACCGGCGACGCGGGGTTCGCCACCGCGATGTGGCCCACCGTGCGCCGGGCGATCTCGTTCGTGCTCGGCCTGCAGACCGCACGCGGCGAGATCGCCTGGGAGCGGGCCGCGGACGGCACCCCGGCCGGCTACGCGCTGCTGACCGGCTGCGCCAGCATCTACCAGAGCCTGCGCTGCGCGGCGATGCTGGCCGAGTGGGCCGGGCAGCCGCAGCCGGACTGGGAACTGGCGGCCGGCCGGCTCGGGCACGTGGTGGCCAGCCACCCGGAGGCGTTCGCCGACAAGAGCCGGTTCTCGATGGACTGGTACTACCCGGTGCTGGCCGGCGCGGTCCGCGGACCCGCCGCCGCCCGGCGGCTGGCGGCCGGCTGGCCCCGGTTCGTCGAACCGGGCCTGGGCGTCCGGTGCGTCGCCGACGAGCCATGGGTGACCGGCGCGGAGACCTGTGAACTGGTGCTCGCACTGGACGCGATCGGCGACCGGGACCGGGCGCTGACCCTGTTCGGCGACATCCAGCGGTTGCGCGATCACGACGGCGCCTACTGGACCGGCTGGCAGTTCGCCAACCAGGCGCACTTCCCGGCCGAGCGCAGCAGCTGGACGGCGGCGGCGATGATCCTGGCCGCCGACGCGCTGGCGGAGCGCGGCGCGGCCTGCCCTGGCGGGCGCGACCGGCGGGGCGGGTGTGTTCCGCGACGCCGCAGCCGGGCCGGGGCCGCTGCCCCCAGCTGACCCGGCCGTCTGCGGCTGCGCGCTGCCCGCTCCCAGCTGACCCGCGGCTAGCTGCCCTCGCCGGTGCGCTCCAGCACCCGCAGCGAGCCGGTCACGGCCACCTCGGTGAACGCCCCACAGGCCAGCGCCCGCAGGTAGATGTGGTACGGCGGCCGCCCGCCGTCGGCCGGGTCGGGGAAGACATCGTGGATGGCCAGCGCGCCGCCCGGGGCCACCCACCGGGCCCAGCCCTGGTAGTCGGCCTGTGCCGCGGCCTCGGTGTGGCCGCCGTCGATGAACAGCAGCCCCAGTGGGGTCCGCCACAGCCGGGCCAGCTGCACCGACCGGCCGACGATGACCACCACGTCGTCTTCCACCCCCGCCTCGCCCAGGGTGGCGCGCAGCCGCGGCAGCGTGTCGAGCCGCCCGGTGCGGGGGTCGACCAGGGCCGGGTCGTGATACTCCCAGCCTGGCTGGTTCTCCTCCGACCCATGGTGGTGATCCACGGTGATCACCGGCTGGCCTGCCTGCCGGGCCGCCGCGGCCAGGTAGATGGCCGACTTCCCGCAGTAGGTGCCAATTTCCAGCACCGGCCCGGCCGGGGCGTAGGCGGCCGCCGCCGCATACAGGGCCAGCCCCTCGGCGGGCGGCATGAAGCCGGTGGCCGCCTCGGCCGCCGTGCGCAGCCGGTCCGGCATCGGCGGCGGGATGAGCCGGGGCCGCGGCGGCCGTCCCTGGCCGGTCATGACCGGGTCCCCCGCTGGCCCGGGCACCAGGGCTGGCCGGACAATGCTGCGGTGAAAGTCATGGTGGATGCCGATGTCTGCGAGGCCAACGGGGTGTGCGCCGGGCTGGCGCCGGATGTCTTCGACCTGGACGACGACGACCGGCTGCACATCCTGGTGAGCGAGGTGCCCGCGGAGCGGGCGGAAGTGGTGCGCCGCGCGGTGCGGTCGTGCCCGAAGACCGCGCTCCGGCTGGCGGAGTAGACGGCGGGCCTGGTCACCCGCTGGCCGGTGGCTGCTGGAGCTCGACCCGGTTGCCGGCCGGGTCGCTGCAGAACGCCTGCCGGCCTGCCCCGACCGGCACCGGGTCGCTGACCTCGATACCTTGCGCGCGCAGTTCGGCGACGGCCGCCTCCAGGTCCGCCACCGCCAGCGCGAAATGCTGGCCCAGCGCGGCGGGCACCTCGCCCTCGATCAGATGGATCTGCTGGCCGCCGGCGTCCAGCCAGGCCCCGCCGAAGCTGAAGTCGGGCCGGTCGGTGCGTTCGGTCAGGCCGAGCACCCGGGTGTAGAAGTCACGGGCCGCCGCAACGTCGCCGACGTTGATGGACACGTGGTGGAGCCCCGCTGGCCGCATGCGTTCAGCCTCCCAGCCCGGCCAGGCTGTGGCCAGGCCCGGCCCGGCCGGCCCGGGTAAGCCGGCCCAGTGCCTCGGCGAGCACCTCCGGCCGCTTGCAGAACGCGAACCGCACCTGCGACCGGCCGGCCTCGGTGTTGTCATAGAAGACGATGCTGGGGATGGCGACCACGCCGGCCCGGCCCGGCAGTTCCCGGCAGAACTGCATGCCGTCGCGGTACCCCAGTCCGCGGACGTCGGTGGTGACGAAGAAGGTCCCGGCCGGCCGGTACACTTCGAACCCGGCCTCGGCCAGCCCCGGGCAGAACATGTCCCGTTTCACCCGCAGGCCGGCCGCGACCGAGGCGTAGTAGCTGTCCGGCAGGGCCAGCGCCTCCGCGATGGCGTACTGGAACGGCCCGCCGGTCACGTAGGTGAGGAACTGCTTGACGGTGCGGACCGCGGTGACCAGTTCCGCGCTCCCGGTCACCCAGCCGATCTTCCAGCCGGTGAACGAGAAGGTCTTCGCCGCGGAACTGATCGTGACCGTCCGCTCGGCCATACCCGGATACGTAACGATGGGCACGTGCACGCCCTCGTAGATCATGTGCTCGTAGACCTCGTCGGTCACCACCAGCAGGTCGTGCTCACAGGCGAGACTGGCGATCTGGGCGAGTTCGTCCGGCGTGAACACCACCCCGGTCGGGTTGTGCGGGGAGTTGACCAGGATGAGCCGGGTGCGGCTGGTGATGGCGGCCCGCAGCGCGTCCAGATCGGGCCGGAAATCGGGCGGCCGCAGGGTCACCGGCACCCGGGTCGCTCCGGCCATGGCGATGCAGGCGGCATAGGAGTCGTAGTACGGCTCGAACGCGATCGCCTCGTCCCCCGGCTCCAGCAGCGCGAGCATGGCGGCAGCGATCGCCTCGGTGGCGCCCGCGGTGACCAGTACCTGGCTATCTGGATCCAGGTCGATGCCGTAGAAGCGCTTCTGGTGGGCGGCGATCGCCTGCCGCAGTTCGCTGATCCCCGGGCCGGGCGGGTACTGGTTGCCCCGGCCCTCCATGATCGCCCGGGCGGCCGCGGCGGCGATCTCGGGCGGGCCGTCGGTGTCCGGGAAGCCCTGCCCGAGGTTGACCGACCCGGTCGTGGTGGCCAGCGCTGACATCTCTGCGAAGATCGTCGTGCCCATCCCGGCCAGCCGGGCGTTCAGCAAGGGTCTGTTCACCGGCCCATGACATCACGCCGCCCAGGTTCCGCCCACCCCCAGAGCCCCGCAATCCCCTAACCCAGGACCCGCACCCCAGGCGGCTGTTCATCGATTCCAGTCATATCGCTGCCCGTTTTGCCGGGATTGCGAGTGCCAAACCCGAGAAAGCCGCGGCGGGCAGCCGGCGCGGCCGGGTGACGGCGGTCGCTTAGGCTGCGGGCATGCGGATCGCACTGTGCCAGTTGCCCATCAGCCCGGATCCGGCGGTCAACCTGGCGCGGGTGGCCGACGCGGTGGCCGGGGCCGCCCGGCAGGGCGCCGACCTGGCGGTCTGCCCAGAAGCCACCCAGGCCCGCTTCGGCAGCGACCTGTGCGCGATCGCGGAGCCACTGGACCAGGGGTTCGGCAGCGGGCTGGCCGAGATCGCCCGCCGCACTCAGGTGGCGGTGGTGGCCGGCGTTTTCGAGCCGGCCCCGGACGGGCGGGTCTACAACACCGCCGTCGCCTATGACCGGAGCGGCGCACGGGTGGCCGCCTACCGCAAGATCCATCTGTTCGACTCGCTCGGCGAACACGAGTCGGCCGTGGTCGCGCCGGGCACGGAGCCGGTGGTCGCCGACCTGGCTGGGATCCGGACCGGCTTCGCGACCTGCTACGACATCCGCTTCCCGGAACTGGCCCGGGCGCTGGTGGCCGGGGGCGCCGAACTGATCGTGGTGCCCGCCGCCTGGGCGGCGGGGCTGTTCAAGGAAGAGCACTGGGTGACGCTGGTGCGCGCGCGGGCGATCGAGAACACGGTCTGGGTCGCGGCGGCCGGGCAGGTGCCGGATCCGGCTTCCCCGCCGACCCGGGCCCCTACCGGGATCGGCCGCAGCCTGCTGGTCGACCCGATGGGCGTGGTCCGGGCCGACCTCGGGCCGGCCCCGCAGGTGATCGTGGGCGACCTGGACAGTGCGGTGACCGCACAGGTCCGGGCGGTACTGCCATGTCTGGAGCACCGGCGCGCCGATGTGTTCGGCTCACTGGCGGCCGTGCCTGGCCAGGGGACCGGCCAGACGGCTGGGCCGCTCCGCGCGGCAGGGGCCGGACAGGCGGCAGGGGCCAGCTAGGCGGCTGGGGCCAGCTAGGCGACCAGGCCGGCCTGGCAGGCGTGCCTGGCCCGGGCACCGCGGAGCCGGTCAGCGGATCCGTTCGTGCCACAGAATGAGGTGCCACCCGGCCGGGGTATCGGCGTAGCCGACTCCGGTGACCTGGCTGCCGAGTCCAGCCAGGGCGGTGATGGCGTGCGCACCCGGCCCGCTCAGCCCGCGCCGCGGGCCGGGTGAGCTGCCAGGTCCGGCCGTCCGCCGACCACCAGCTGAGCACATCCTGGCCGGTGGCCGTCGCCACCGTGCCGGTAGCAGCGAAACCGCGGCCAGCCGCGGCCAGCGCGGTCACCGCGGCCGGATGGCCCGGCAGCGGCAGCGGGTACTCGTGCCAGCTCCGGCCACCGTCGGCGGAGACCGCCGCGAACGGGACCGGGCCCGACCCGCGCGCCTCGGTGCCCAGTGCCGCGATCCGGCTGCCCTGGGCGGCCACCTGCTGCAGCACAGCGCCGCGAGCGCCACGTGGCAGCGCCAGCGAGCGCATGACCCAGCCTTGCCCGGTGGGGGACAGCCAGACCGCCGGACGGCTGCCAGTCCCGCCCACCGCCACAAAACCGGCCGGGCCGGCCGCTACCGCCAGCGGCGCGGAGACGGGCTGGCCGGCTGACGCCGGCCCGGTCAGCCCGCCCTGTGCCCGCCAGGTGCGCAGGTCGGCCGACCAGAACAGGACGGGCACCTGCTGACCGCCGTCGCTCCGCAGGCCGGCGACCACATAACCGGCCGGCCCCGCCGCCGCCCCGGTCAGCATCACCGTCGGTACCGCTGCTGGCCCCAGGCCCGGTGGCGCCTGCCAGCTGTGGCCATCCACCGACGTCAGCAGCAGCGGCTGAGTGCGGCCGCCGACGGCGTGGCTGGTCAGCAGGCCGGTGCTGGCCAGCGGTGCGGCTGACCCCGGGCCACCTTCGGTGCCGATCGCCAGCCAGCCCGCGTTGCCGTGCACCACGCTGGTCAGGCCGGGCCCGTCACCCTGCCAGGACGGCGGGGCGGGGATGGTCAGGTCAGTCCACCGGCCGCCAGCCGGGTGCAGCCAGATGGCCGGCTCCCGGCCGGCCTCGCCAACCGCGACCTGGCCGCGCTGGCTGGCACCCAGGCCGTTGACCCCGCCCCCGGGGGCCGCCGCAGCGCCCAGGGTTGCCTGGCCGACCGGTGTCCAGCGGCTCCGCGCCAGCAGCAGGAACGGCCGCGAGCCCGTCCCTGCCGCCACCACATTGCCGTCCGGCCCGGCGGTCACCCCGGTCACCGTTGCCGGCTGGGACACGGCCAGGCTGGCCATCTGCCGCCAGGACCAGCCGTGCAGGCTCAGGAAGGCCACCCGGCTGGGACCGGCCGACCCGGCCACAACCACTCCGTCATTGCTGCTGCTCACCGAGGTGACAACGAACCCGCGGCCCCGGCCGGCCTTCAGCTGACCCACGTACCGCCAGGCGTCCCCATGAGTCATCATGTAGGCGACCGCGTCGGGAACACGGCCCGCGTGCGGCCGGGCCGGATGGCCACTAGGCCGGTAGCAGTCGCGGCCAGTCCGGCCAGCCCGCTGGTGGCACCGTGGCTGACCGGCGGGTCTGCCTTAACCCAGGTGCGGCCACCGTTGGTGGTCAGCCAGACCATCACCGGCGGGATGGCCACGTCGACCCGGCGCTTGCCGTGACGCGTGATGACCGGGCGGGCGACGTCACCGGCAATCATCATGCGGCTGCCACTGGCGGCCAGCCAGTGCAGCGAAACCACCCGGGCCCTCCCGGATGGCAGCCGCAGCTGGGCCGCACCCTCGCGCTGCCAGGTCAGCCCATCGCTGGTCCGCCAGAGCACGGGGGTGCGCATCACCTCGGTCCCCTGCAGGTGCACGTTCTCGCCGACGGCGACGAAACCGGTCGCGGTCGGCGCCAGCGCCAGCACCCGGTCACCCACGGCCACCGGCGCGATGGCGGGGCCTAGCCGCCAGCTGCGGCCGTCGGCGGAAGTCCAGCTGGCGCTGGCGGCCAGTGCCAGCCACCTGCCCTGGCCGCCGATCACCATCAGCGGCACGGCGCCCGCCCCGGCGGCGGTCCCCGAAGGCACGCGCAGTGTGGCCCGCTGCCAGGTCTGGCCGCCGTCGGCCGACGTCAGCACCAGCGGCTGGGCGGCCGGCGGTGTGGGCCGCGCACCGATCGCCACCACCGTGCCGCCGGCGGCGGCGATCCCGGTCAGCGCCGGCGCTACGGCGGGCCAGGCTGTCCCGCCCGGGCCCGCGAACTGCCCGTCGGCGAGCACGGCCGGCTGGCTGGCGACGACCGGCCCAGACGGCTGGCCGCCACCGGTGCCCCGGCCGGTGATGACGATGGCGGAGATCGCCAGCGCGATCACCGCGACACAGATGATCGCGCCCACCAGCACGCCCCGCCCGGCCCGGGACTGCCCGCCCGCCGCCACGGCTGCAACCGGCGGTGCGACCGCCCCGGCCGCGGCCGCTGCCTCTGGCGTCTCCGCCGCAGCCGCTGGCCGTAGTGTCCCCGTCCCTGCCGCTGGCTGTGGCGTCTCCGTCCCGGCCGCCGGCTGTGGCGTCTCCGTCCCGGCCGCTGGCCCCGCTGTCACCGCACCGGGTATCGCGGCATCCGTCCCCCCGGCTGCGGCCGCCGCCCCCGACACCACGGCCCCGGTGGCCAGCTCAGCCGCGGCGGGCGCTGATTCCGCCGAGCGGTCCGCGGGCGCCCGCGCCGCGATCTCCGGTGCTGCGCCAGCTGGCCGTGCCTGCGTGGCCTGACCTGTCTTCGCGGCCGGGGCAGGAGAATCCGCGACGGGGCCGCCGTCAGCACCGGGCAGCTGCCCAGGTGCGGCTCCGGCCGTCGCCGGCGGGACATCCGCGGCGGGCACGACTGGGATCGGCTCAGTCCGCTGAAGGTCGGCATCGGCCACGGCCCAGGCAGCCGGGCGCTGCCAGTCAAGGCCAGCCGCGCGCCAGGCGCTGACCGCCCGCTGCCAGACCGACCCGCCGTCGTCCACGGTGATCGCCCGGCTCGCCGCCCGGCCGCCGGCTGCTGCCTCGCCTGGCCGCCGCCCGCCCGGCGCCGGATCGCTCCCCTGGGCGAGCCACCCCTGACGTCCGGGGCCACTGCGCCCGGCATCGCTCCTCCGCCGTATCCGCGCCCGCCCGGCTGGCCCGCTGCCTGCCTCGTTCACCGGCCCGTCCAGCCCCGCCCCGGATCCGGCCAGGGCCGCCAGGTCATCCACGGCACCCGGCCAGGGCTCATGCGCCGCCTGGTCTTCCTCGGCCAGCCCGCCCGGCCAGCCGGGACCGGCCACGCCAATCCCGCCCGGAAACCCCCGCAACGCGGGGGTGCGGCCGAGCGCGGGGACCGCCCCGTGCAGGGCCCACGGTGACACGATGAGGCCGGCTTCGCCGTGGGCAGCGCCTGCGTGCTCAGCCACCAGCGATCACCTCACCGGCTGGGCGGGGAGAGCGCGGTTACCGGGCGGGGAAACGCAGTAGGGCCTCACGCCCGACGATGCTAGCGGCGCGGGGTCCGGCAGCTATGAAGATCCGGTCAGGTATCCGGCCACGGCCGGGTCACGGGGCGGGGTTCATCTGTCGCTCCCCGCTCGCGGTCGACGGCCAAGGCCGGCGTCCGGCGGTGACGCCGCAGCAACCACACCGCGATCACGGCCAGCACCAGTACCGTGATCGCGATGGCGAAGCCGGTGCCGACCTCGCGCGCGACCACCGCGTAGGCGGACCCGGCGACATAGCCGAGCAGGCAGTAGCCGACGCCCCAGATGAACCCGCCGATCGCGTTGTAGGTGACAAATGTCCGGTACGGCATCCGGGAGGTTCCGGCCAGGGCCGGCATCAGTGCCCGCAGCACCGCGGTGAACCGGCCGACCAGCACGGCAGCGGCGCCGCGTGCGTTCAGCGCGGTACCCGCCTTGTCCACCGTGGCTGACAGCCGGCGCAGCAGCCGGGACGCCACGACCCGGCCACCCATCCGGCGGCCGATCTCGTAACCGATCAGTGGGCCGACGATCGCGGCGACCACCACGACCAGCATCATCAGTGGCAGCGAGACCCGCCCTCGGCTGGCCAGCACGCCTCCCAGCACGACCGCGATCTCCCCGGGCAGCACGAACCCGAAGAACAGCGCGGTCTCGCCGAACACCAGCGCCGCCACCACGGCGTAAGCGAGCAGCCCGGACATGTGACCGAGACTGGTGGTGATAGCGCTCACACCCGCTCCTGCGGTGGCTGCCGGCGCCCAGGTGGCGCCGTTGTTGACGATAGACGCTCCGGCCCGCTGCCCGGTCCGCTCCGGGCACGGCCAGATGACAGATTCGACTACTTCCGGCGGTCAGCCGCGCGGCGATGCCCGCTCGTGCATCATCTACTCAACATCCGTGCGCCGCGGATGCCCCAGCCAGCGAGGGGGTGATCCGTTGCTCTCACCTCACCCTGGCGCGGAACTCGTGCCTTCCGGCCAGCCTGCCCGCACCAGCCTGAACAGCCTGATCACGCGGGACGGCTCGACCAGCTATGCCGCCGAGCCCGGCCGCTACCAGCTGTACGCGTCGCAGGCCTGCCCCTGGGCTCACCGGGCACTGATCGTGCGCCGGGTACTGGGCCTGGAGCAGGTCATCGGGCGCTGACCGACCCGATCCGGGATGAGAACGGCTGGCGGTTCCCCGCCAGCACCGGTGGCGTGGACTACGTCACCGGTGCCCGCTACCTGTCCGAGCTGTACCTGGCCACCGACCCCGGATTCGCTGGCCGCTTCACCATCCCGTGTCTGTGGGACACCCACAGCCACCGGATCGTGACCAGCGACGTGTCGTTGGTACATCTGCCGTACGGAGGGCAGTACCATGGCCGACAGTAAGATCCGCCCTATATCGGAGAGCCAGCCAGTGCGCCGATTGGTCGCCAGTGTACGTCTGTCAGCTTTGACGGACACGACTAACGCGCCCAAAACCCAGCGGAAAGATATAACCGGCTGGGTAGCCATCACCCTGGTAACCGGATAGTCGGCTGGACTGAGGATCTCGACGTGAGCGGCGGTATTCCGATAGCCGAACGCGAAGGGATAGGCGTTTGGCTTCAGCCGGAGCGCCT
Source organism: uncultured Actinomycetes bacterium (assembly GCA_963837105.1). Classification (GTDB taxonomy): domain Bacteria; phylum Actinomycetota; class Actinomycetes; order Streptosporangiales; family Streptosporangiaceae; genus UBA9676. The sequence goes on from CAWIMG010000029.1 coordinate 139,134, forward strand.
AGGCGATTGGGACGGCATTATCGGGCACCGGCTAGACCGGCTCTTCCGTGATCAGCTCGATTATCTTCTATTCGTCCGCGATCTAGGTGAAGAGTACGGAAAGTTTGTGATCGATGCTGAGGATGGCATTGATTCCAGCACCGGCGCCGGCCGCCCGATTCTTAACTCTCGCTCTGAGGTCGCACAGTATGAACGGGAGCGGATAGCACGTAACCGCGCACGCGCCGCCAGGGAAATCCGCGAAGAGGGCCGCTGGAACGGCGGCGCCGTACCCTTCGGATATCGTAAGGTCGAAATCCGCGATGAGGATACGGGCAAACGCACCGGATGGACGCTAGAGATACATGAGCCTTATGCGGTGGAAGTGCGCGATTGGGTCGACCGGATTCTCGCCGGAGCTAGCGTTAACTCTATCGTCCAGAGAATCAACGGCCGCGTGCCAACTAGCCGTGATGCCCAGCGGATCCTGAGCGGCCAGAGATCTCAAGGTTCGCTCTGGCAAGTGTCATCACTCCTGGCCTATCTCCGCTCGCCAGTGCTGAAAGGCTACGTTCTTTATCATCCGATGCTGGCACGGCAAACCGGAAAGAAGCGCCGCTATTCAGCCGCCCCTGAAGTCGTCAGGGGAGCCGATGGCCTGCCACTCCGCCGCCCAGCGATTCTAGATGACGAAACCTGGGATGACCTACAGCAGGTGCTGGGCAAGATTGGGGAAGGCCGCGCCGGCCATCACTACGGCGCCCAGACACTCCTACTAGGCGTGGCGTTCTGCGACGAATGCAGCAGCAAGCTTTACCGGGCCGGCAATCCCGACCGCCGTGTCCGCTATTACTACGAATGCTCCGGCCGCCGCTATCGCGGTTGCAAGGCGCGGAGGATTCCGGAAGATGAGCTAGACGGGATCATCCTCGTCGCCATGGAAAATCCAGCGATTAAGGATTCTCCGGTGAAAGAGATCCGCCGCGTCCAGACTAACGAGCGTGAGCGGCGGCTACATGAGGTCGGCCAGGCGATAACCGATCTAACAGAGGCCCGCTATATGCGCGGAATCGAGCGACCAGACTATGACGATGTCCTGGCTGGCCTTCAGCAAGAGCATGCACGCTTGCGCACGCTGCCGCCTGAGCCTTCCCAGGAGCGCGAGGTTGAGACAGGCGTAACTACCGGCCAGCTCTGGGCGCGGCTCGACAAGCCCGGCCGCCGCGCATTCCTGTTGGGATCCGGTCTCCGGCTCAATGTCCGGCGGGACGACGACAACAGCCTCCATATCCGCGTCGAGATAGTGGAGCGGCCTAGATATGCGAGGCTGCCACTACCGGAACTTTTGAAAGCTGGCTGAGCACATGGACTTTGACGGAATTAGCCAGGATCAATTGCCTACCTGGGTCGTTAGCCAGGCTATCCGTAATCAGCTACAGTATTTCCACGGCGCGGGCGGCGTCGATCCTGACAATCCAGAGAGCGGGCAAGGGTTTATCTCCGACGCACAGATGCGGGCTCTCAACATCGTTATACGGTGCGCGGTTCACGAGGCGCTGGGAATGCTGGGCTTGCGCGGCGGCCGTCCCGACGATGTAGCGGGATGCCTGGACTACTGCCGATATCAACTCGCAACGGTGCGCCCCTACATGGAACCGCCTGGCTCCCCCGGCCTCAGGCAATCTTACAGGGAGGTAACCACGTCCGGACGCCGCCGCGTCCCACGCGGCTGAGCCTGAATCCTCGCCTACGCGGCGCCAGGATGGCGCCTGGAGCGCCGCCAGCTCCATAGCCGTAGCGTTAGGTGCCGCTGTCGCCTCGGGCCTGGCCACCTCGCAGGCGGCCTACGAGGACGCCTTCGAGACACTGTTCGCCACCCTGGCCGCACTGGAGGAACGGCTGTCCACTCGCCGGTACCTGGTCGGTGGCCAGCTCACCGAGGCGGACGTGCGGCTGTTCCCGACCCTGGTCAGGTTCGACGCGGTGTACCACCCCCATTTCAAGTGCAACCTGCGGCGGCTGATCGACTACCCGAGCCTGTGGGGTTACGCGCGGGATCTGTACCAGCAGCCGGGCTTCGGCGACACCACCGACTTCGGGCAGATCAAACGGCACTACTACCAGACCCAGGACTGGATCAACCCGTCCGGGATCGTGCCCAAGGGGCCGTATGTGAACTGGCTCTCACCGCATGACAGGAACCGCTTCGCTCCGCCAGCATGAGCTGCAACACCCTGATTGCGGGGGCTGCCAGCCCAGGTAACCTAAGGGCGGGCAGATGACAGGTATGCAACCGTCGGAAGAGGGCGATGTCCGCCGTGCCTCCGGAGACGCCGCGGACGTCCGCGGAATCCACCGAACCCGCCAGCGATACGTCCGGCGGGCCCACCCCGGCCAGCACTGACTTCGGGCCGAACGAATGGCTGGTGGATGAGCTCTACCAGCGCTATCTGGCTGACCCGGGTTCGGTCGATATGGCCTGGTGGAACTTCTTCGCTGACTACCAGCCGCCAGCGGGGGGAGCGCCGGGCCTGGCCGGCCCGCCCAGCGCACCGGCCGCCAGCGCGGCACCGGCCGCGGCTCCAGCACCGGCAGCGGCTCCAGCACCGGCAGCCGGGCAGGCACCGGTCGCCAGCGCGGCACCCGCCGCACCCGCCGCGGCTGCCAGCCCGGACGGCCAGCAGGCCACGGTCGCCCCCGCTCCGGGGACAGCCACCCCTGGGCCGCCCCCCGCCCCGGGGCCAGGCGCCCGCCGCGGCTCCAGCCCCAGCCAGCGGCCAGGCCACGCCGCCCGCCATGCCCGCCGGGGAGCAGATCCGGCTGCGCGGCACGGCCGCCCGGACCGCCGCGAACATGGCGGCCAGCCTGGCTGTGCCCACCGCGACCAGCGTCCGGTCCATTCCGGCCAAGCTGCTGATCGACAACCGGATCGTGATCAACAACCACCTCGGCCGCGGCCGGGGCGGCAAGGTCTCGTTCACCCACCTCATCGGGTACGCGCTGATCCGGGCGCTGCAGTCCACCCCGGAGATGAACGACGCCTACACCGAGGTGGACGGCAAGCCGGCCATCAGCCGGCCCGAGCACGTCAACCTGGGCCTGGCCATTGACGTGGCCGGCCGGGACGGTGGCCGGCAGCTGCTGGTGCCGAGTGTCAAGGCCGCGGAGACCATGGACTTCCGCCAGTTCTGGATGGCGTACGAGGACATCGTGCGCCGGGCCAGGACCGGCAAGCTGACGGTGGAGGACTACGCGGGCACCACCATCACCCTGACCAACCCGGGCACGATCGGCACCGAGCATTCGGTGCCCCGGCTGGTGACCGGGCAGGGCTGCATCGTCGGGGTCGGCGCGATGGAGTACCCGGCCGCCTACCAGGGTGCCTCCGACGAGACCCTGGCCCGGCTGGCGGTCAGCAAGACCGTCACCCTGACCTCCACCTACGACCACCGGATCATCCAGGGCGCGCAGTCCGGTGATTTCCTGCGGCACATCCACCGGCTGCTGCTCGGTGAGGACGGCTTCTACGATGTCGTGTTCGCCGCGCTGCAGATCCCGTACGAGCCGGTCCGCTGGGTGCGCGACATCCCGGCCGGGCACGAGGAGGACATCAGCAAGCCGGCCCGGGTGCACGAGCTGATCCACGCCTACCGGGTGCGTGGCCATCTGATGGCCGACACCGACCCGCTGGAGTATAAGCAGCGCAAGCACCCCGACCTGGACATCAACCAGCACGGGCTGACCCTGTGGGACCTGGAGCGGGAGTTCCCGACCGGCGGGTTCGGCGGCAAGCCGCTGATGAAGCTGCGGGAGATCCTCGGGGTGCTGCGCGACTCCTACTGCCGCACCGTCGGCGTGGAGTACATGCACATGCAGAATCCGGAGGAGCGCGCCTGGCTGCAGGCCCGGGTGGAACGGCCGCACCGCCGCCCCGACCGCCAGGAGCAGCTGCAGATCCTGTCCCGGCTGAACGTGGCCGAGGCCTTCGAGATGTTCCTCCAGACCAAGTACGTGGGCCAGCGACGGTTCTCGCTGGAAGGCGCCGAGTCACTGATCACGGTGCTGGACGCGGTCCTCACCGAGGCGGCGCGGACGCCGCTGGACGAGGCCGTGATCGGGATGGCGCACCGGGGCAGGCTGAACGTGCTGGCCAACATCGTCGGCAAGTCCTACGCCCAGATCTTCGGCGAGTTCGAGGGCAACCTGGACCCGGCCACCACGCACGGCTCCGGCGATGTCAAGTACCACCTCGGCGCCGACGGCATGTACACCGGCAGCGACGGCTCACAGATCCCGGCCTCACTGGTGGCCAACCCGAGCCACCTGGAGGCGGTCGACCCGGTGCTGGAAGGCGTGGCCCGGGCCAAGCAGGACGTGCTGGACCGCGGTGAGCCCGGGTTCACCGTGCTGCCCGTGCTCATCCATGGTGACGCCGCGTTCGCGGGCCAGGGAGTGGTGGCCGAGACACTGAACCTGTCCCAGCTGCGTGGCTACCGCACCGGCGGCACGGTGCATGTGGTCGTCAACAACCAGGTTGGCTTCACCACCGCGCCGCAGCACTCCCGGTCCAGCGTGTACGCCACCGACGTGGCGCGGATGATCCAGGCACCCATCTTCCACGTGAATGGGGATGACCCGGAAAGCGCGGCCCGGATCGGGCGGCTGGCATTCGAATACCGCCAGGCGTTTGGCAAGGACGTGGTGATCGATCTCATCTGCTATCGGCGCCGCGGGCACAACGAGGCGGACAACCCCTCTTTCACCCAGCCGCTGATGTACGACCTCATCGACGCCAAGCGGTCCACCCGCAAGCTCTACACCGAAGCCCTGATCGGCCGGGGCGACATCACCATGGAAGAGGCCGAGCACGCGCTGCGCGACTACCAGCAGCAGCTGGAGCGGGCGTTCACCGAGACCAGGGAAGCCAGCAAGCAGGTGCCGCCGGAGCCGGGGACGCTCACCCGGCCAGAACCGGCCGCACCGGCTCCGATCGACCACAGCGCCGTCCCGACCGCGACCACCGCGGAAGCGATCAAGCAGATCATCGAGTCGCAGCTGAGCCTGCCCGAAGGCTTCACCGTCCACCCGCGGCTGGCGCCGGTGCTGCAGCGCCGCTCGACCATGGTGGACGGGGACGCCATCGACTGGGCGACCGGCGAGATGATCGCGTTCGGCGCGCTGCTGATGGATGGCCATGGGGTGCGCCTGGTCGGCCAGGACACCCGGCGCGGCACGTTCGGCCAGCGGCACGCGGTGCTGGTGGACCGCAACACCGGTGCCGAGTACACGCCGCTGCGGCGGTTCAACTCGGCCCGGGCCCGGTTCCACGTGCACGACTCGCTGCTGTCCGAGTTCGCCGCGGTCGGTTTCGAATACGGCTACTCGGTGGCCCGGCCGGAGATGCTGGTCTGCTGGGAGGCGCAGTTCGGCGACTTCGTCAACGGCGCGCAGACCATCACCGACGAGTTCATCAGCTCCGGTGAGCAGAAGTGGGGCCAGCGCTCCGGCCTGGTGCTGCTGCTCCCGCACGGGTACGAGGGGCAGGGGCCCGATCACTCCTCGGCCCGGGTGGAGCGGTTCCTCACGCTCTGCGCCCAGGACAACATGGCGGTCGCGATGCCGACCACCCCCGCCAGCTACTTCCACTTGCTGCGCTGGCAGGCGCTGTCGGAGCGGCACAGGCCGCTGGTGATCTTCACGCCCAAGTCCATGCTGCGGCTGAAGGCCGCCGCCTCGCCGGTGACGGACTTCACCTCTGGGTCGTTCCGGCCGGTGATCGGCGACCACGCGGTGCCCGACCCGGCCGCGGTGCAGCGGGTGGTGCTGTGCTCGGGCAAGCTCTACTACGACCTGGCCGCGCTGCGGGCCGAGCGTGACGTGACCGGCACCGCGCTGGTCCGGGTGGAGCGGCTCTACCCGTTCCCTGGCACTGAGATCGCCGCCGAACTGGCCCGCTACCCGGCGGCCACGGACATCATCTGGGCGCAGGAAGAGCCGGGGAACATGGGCGCCTGGCCGACCATGGCGCTGCGCCTGCCCGGCATCGTGGCGCCCCGGCAGGTGCGGCCCGTCACGCTGCTGCCGAGTTCGGCGCCGGCCGCCGGGTCAGCGGTCAAGCACTCGGCCGAGCACCACGGGGTGGTCGCGGCCGCACTCGGGCCGGGCTGACCCGGATGTACTTCACCGACCAGGGCATCGAGGAACTCGCCCAGCGCCGGGCCGGGGACGAGGTCAGCCTCGGCTGGCTGGCGGAGCGGCTGCGGGAGTTCGTGGACATCGCCCCCGAGTTCGAGGCCGCGGTGGACCGGCTGGCCAGCTGGCTGGCCCGGCTGGACGACGACGAATAGCCGCTTCCCCACGCGTCCTGGCCCGGTGTGGCAGGCAGCGCTGCCAGCCGTTTGGCCTATACGCGAACGAGATATATCTTGTTAGTGGACCTGGCCGCTCCGGACCCGGAAGGAGACGGGCGATGACACAGTGGACCGTTGACAAGCCCACCACCCTCGACTTCGACGGCGTGGCTGCGCTCCGGGTACGGGTCATCTCCGGGTCGGTCGCCGTGCTGCCCACCGGCGACCGGCCGCGGGTCAACGTGGCCGCCCTGGCCGGCCAGCCGCTGCTGGTCAGGCACGAGGCGGGCATCCTCACGATCACCTATCCCGAGCTCACCTGGGACGGGCTGCTCGGCTGGCTGCGGCCGCAGCCGCACTCGGCGAACATCACCGTGATGGTGCCCCGGGAGTGCCCGACCCAGCTCGGCGTGGTCGGCGCCAGCGCCGTGGTGTCCGGGATCAGCGCCCCCACCTCGGTCAAGAGCCTTTCCGGCAAGATCACGCTGGACGGGACGAGCGGGGCGCTGGACGCCAAGACGGTCAGCGGCGATGTGGAGGCCCAGGGCCTGGCCGGGCGGGTCAGCTTCAACTCCGTCTCCGGTGACCTGACGCTGGCCGACGGCGACGTCGAACGGCTGGACGCCAAGACGGTCAGCGGCCGGGTCACCGCCGACCTCGCCCCGGGCGACGGCGCAAAGCTGCGGGTAGCCACCGTCTCCGGCGAGGTCGCGATCCGGCTCCCCGCACAGGCCAGCACGCTGGTGGAGTTGCGCTCCACCAGCGGCCGGCTGCAAAGCGAGTTCGACGGGCTCGCGTCCACCCGTACGCCCGGCGGGAACACGCTGACCGGAACCCTCGGCGCCGGGTCCGGGCGGCTGCTGGTCACCACCGTGTCCGGGCGGGTCACCCTGCTCGAACGCGACCACCAGCCGGCCGGTTCGGCACCCGGTCATCCCGAGCCGCAGGAGGATGCCCCATGAGCCCGGTATTCCGGCACGGCAATCTGCGTCTCTATCTGCTCAAGCTGCTGGACGAGGCGCCACGGCACGGATACGAGGTCATCCGGCTGCTGCAGGACAGGTTCCTCGGGGTCTACGCCCCGTCCCCCGGCACCATCTACCCCCGGCTGGCCCGGCTGGAGGAAGAGGGCCTGGTCACCCACGACGAGGTGGACGGGCGGAAGGTATACCGGATCACCGACCAGGGCCGGGCCGAACTGCACGCCCGCCTGGACGACCTGGCGGCGCTGGAGGAGGAGATCACGGCCTCGGTCCGGGACATCGCCAGGGAAGTGTCCGAGGACGTCCGGGAAACCGTGCGCAACCTGCGTGAGGAACTCGCTTCGGCGGCGCGGGACATGCACCGCAGGAACCCGGCCAGCAGCAGGCCAGAGCGCGGCACGGCGGCGAGCACCGGGGCGGAAGGCGCCGGTCCACGGAGCGCCGGGGCGGAAGGCGCCGGTCCGCAGAGCGCCGGGGCGCAGAGCGGCAGCGGGGAGAGCGGCAGGCACGACCGGGATGCCTGGCAGCAGGCCGGCGACCAGCCCGGCGGCGACACCGGCTGGCAGGGCCGCGGTGCCCGGCCGGGCTGGGCTGAATGGTCAGGCCGGGGCGACTGGTCCAGCTGGGCCGACTGGTCCGGCAACCGGGCCTGGCACGGACCAGGGGGCCACCGCGCCCTGCGGGACCTGGAGCGGACGGCCCGGCAGTTTGCCCGGGACCTGCGCACGGCGGCCTGGCATGCCCAGGTGGTCAGCGAGGATGCCCTGGACGACCTGCGGGACATCCTCGACCAGACGATGGACCGGATCAGGTCGGAAGTGTTCACCAGCAAGGCACCGGCGCCAGATCAGCCCAGCGAACGGGAGCCGGACGACTCCCCCTGATCGCCAGGCGCTAGCTGGTGAAAACGACCTTCCCGAACACATCCCCGGCGATCAACGCGGCGAACCCGGCCGCCGCCTCGCGGAGCGGCAGCACCCGGTCGATCTTCGGCCGGACCCCGGTCTGCTGGCAGAACGCCATCAGCCGTCCCAGCTGGTCCCGGCTCCCCATGGTCGAGCCCACCACCGACAGCTGGCGGAAGAAGATGTGACTCAGTTCAGCGGATGGGGCCGCGCCGCTGGTCGCACCCGAGACCACGATCCGGCCGCCTGGCCGCAGCGACCGCACCGAATGTGCCCAGGTGGCCTGGCCGACCGTCTCCATCACCGCATCGACCCGCTCCGGCAGCCGGCTGCCGGTCGCGAAAGCCTGGTCCGCGCCCAGTTCCAGGGCCTGCTCGCGCTTGGCCTCGCTGCGGCTGGTCACCCACATCCGGTAGCCGCCGGCCCGGCCGAGCAGAATCAGCGCGGTGGCCACCCCGCCGCCCGCGCCCTGCACCAGCACGGTCAACCCGGGCTCCACCCCGGACCGCTCGAACAGCATCCGGTAGGCGGTCAGGTAAGCGGTGGGCAGGCAGGCGGCCGCCTCGAAGGACAGCCCGGGCGGCAGGGCCAGCAGGTTCCGCCGCGGCACCGTCACCCGTTCGGCGAACGTCCCGTCGTACTTCTCGGAGAGCAGCGACCGGGCCGGATCCAGGGTCTCGTCACCGCCCCCCACCTCCGGATCGCCGATCACCGAGTGCACGACCACCTCCCGGCCGTCCGCGGTGACCCCCGCCGCGTCACAGCCCAGCACGATCGGCAGCCGACCGGCTGAGATACCGACCCCCCGCAGCGTCCAGACGTCGTGATGATTCAGCGAGGCAGCCCGCACGGTGATGGTCTCCCAGCCGTCCGGCGGCACCGGCTCCGGGTGCTCGCCCAGCGCAAGCCCGGCCAGCGGATCGTCGGTATCGATACGGGCAGCGGTGACAGCGAACATGCCTCGCACCCTAATGCCCGGCCGGTAGGCGCTGGCCGGGCACCCCGGCCAGGAGGCCATGGCCGGGGTGCCCCGACGGCCGGGTCAGCCAGCCCGGGTGGGATCCGGCCGTGACGACCCGGCTTCCGGCACCGGCACCCGACCCGGCCGACGCCAAACCACGAGGCCCGGCCAAGGCCGGCTGTGCCATACTCGACGCCGGAAGTGCCTACCAATGATCCGCCTTTCCCCCGCTCCACTTCCCGGTACCTGAAGGACCCCGCGTGGATCTCCGTGCGTACACCGAGCTTGCGTTGCGCCTGGTCAACAGTGGCGTGCCCACTGACACCGGCCACGACGCCCTCGCCTCGGTGGCGGCATACCGCGGCCTGGTCGCCGACCGTCCGCACCTGTGCGGCGGGGTCACCCCATCCGATCTGGAGGCGCTGCGGCTGCTGCGCGCCGAGCTTCGGCTCGTCTTCGAGGCCGCGTCAGCTAGCCGGGAAGCGGAGGTCGCGGACCGGCTCAACGCACTGCTCTCCCGCTATCCGGTCCACCCGCACATCGTCCGGCACGACGGCCAGCCGTGGCACATCCACCTGGTGAACAGCGGCTCGGTGGCCGACCGGCACGCCGCCGGAGCGGTCGCCGGGCTCACCAGCCTGGTCACCGAGGCGGGTCCCGGGCGGCTTGGCGTCTGCGCGGGCACCGGCTGCCAGCGCGTTTACGCCCACTCCGGGTCTGCCCGGCCCCGTCGCTATTGTTCCGAGGCCTGCGCCAGCAGGGCGAACGTCCGTGCCCTGGGCACCCGCCGGCGAGGCGGCGGGCAGCACCCGGCACCAGCCGCCGCCAGCTGACCATCCAGATCCCCGGCCCAGGAAGGCTCCCGGGCCGGCCGCGGTCCCAGCACCCGGCCGGAGCCGCTGACCCAGATCGGCCGCATCAGAATCTGCTGGTAAACGGTGATCTGTGTTACCGAAATGAATCCGCGTGACTTCTTCTCATGGCCCTTGACGATCATTACCATGAGGCCAACCCACCATGGGCCCAACGGCCCCGCATGCGAACCCTGGAAGAAGGTTCGGGTATGGCATCTGTGTCAAGCACCAGACCGGCGGACGTCGGCCTCAAGCGAGAGATGGGGCTGATCGGCGCCACCTGGTCGTCGGAGACCTCGATCATCGGGTCCGGCTGGCTGTTCGGCTCGTACTTCGCCGCCGCGGCGGTCGGGTCGGCGGCCATCATCTGCTGGATCGTGGCCGGAATCATGATCATCATCCTGGCCCTCGTGCACGCCGAGCTGGGTGGCATGTACCCGGTATCGGGCGGGACGGCGAGATTCCCGCACTTCGCCTTCGGGACCACCGCCGGAATCTCGTTCGGGTTCTTCTCCTGGCTGCAGGCGGTCACGGTGGCCCCGATCGAGTGCTACGCGGTGATGCAGTACGCGTCGCACTACTGGACCAGCCTCTTCAACACGACAACGGGAAAAATCACCACGACCGGCTTCATCCTGACGATCGTCCTGATGGCCGTCTTCACCGCCATCAACTTCCTGGCAATGCGGATGTTCCAGCACGTCAACAGCGGCATCACCTGGTGGAAGGTGGCCATCCCGGTCCTGACCATCATCGTGCTGCTGTTCAAGTTCCACCCGGGCAACTTCAGCGCGGGCGGCGGTTTCATCCCGACCGGCGTCACCTGGAAGGACATCTTCGGCGCGATTCCCGCCGCCGGCATCGTGTTCGCCTACCTGGGCTTCGAGCAGGCCGACCAGCTCGCCGGTGAGATCAAGAACCCGCAGCGCAACCTGCCACGGGCGATCATCATCGCCATCCTCCTCGGCACCGCGATCTACGTCCTGCTCCAGGTGGTGTTCATCGGTGCGATGGATCCCATCTTCCTCACGCACGGCGGCTTCGCCGGCATCGTCTGCCCGGCGAGCGGGACCTGCCCCCACGATGTGTCGAGTATCGTCTCCGGGCCGTTCGCCGGCCTGGCGGGCGTGGTCGGGCTCGGCTGGCTGGCCACCATCTTGTACATCGACGCGTTCGTCTCCCCGTTTGGCACCGGCCTGATCTACGTGACGTCAACCTCGCGGGTCGGCTATGGGCTCGCCCGTAACCGCTACTACCCGCAGGTCTTCGCCCGGACCGACGCCAACGGCGTGCCGTGGATCAGCCTGATCTTCGCCTTCCTGTTCGGGCTGGTGTTCCTGCTGCCGTTCCCGAGCTGGCACTCGCTGGTAGCCCTGGTCACCGGGGCGAGCGTGCTGATGTACGCGGGTGCGCCGCTGTCGATGAGCGCGCTGCGCAAGACGGTGCCCGAAGCCGACCGTCCCTACCGGATGCCGGGCGCGATGGTCCTCGGCCCGGTCGCGTTCATCGTCGCCAACCTGCTCATCTACTGGTCCGGCTTCGAGACCCTCTGGAAGCTCGGCATCTGCATCATCATCGGGTACATACTGATCGGCATCGGCATGGCCTTCGACCCGCAGCGCCCGCCGCTGGAGTTGCGGTCGGCGCCGTGGCTGCCGGTCTACCTGATCGGCATGGGCATCATCTCCTGGCAGGGCCAGTACAGCGGCGGCGCGGTGCTCGCGCCGGTCAACACCGGCCACATCCCCTTCTGGTGGGACATGCTGGTGGTCGCGGCGTTCAGCCTGATCATCTACTACTGGGCCACCTACGCCCGGCTGCCCAAGGACGAGATGCTGGCACTGGTGGGCCGTCAGACCGCCTTCGTGGACGATACCGACCACGTGGCCGAGCCGTAGCGCCAGCCCGGCGCTCCGGCGCCGGCTCCGGAGGCCCCATCCCGTGCCCGGGATGGGGCCTCCGGCCATTACCGGCCCCGCCGGTAGCGCAGCAGTACCCTGCCCTCGATGAGGGACGGCGGCACCACCCCGAAGCCGGTGCTGTCCGCCGCGCCCGCCGCCGGGTTGTCGGCGCCAAGCCACCAGCCGCCGGGCTCGCGCCGCACCGCGCGCTTGACGATCAGCAGGTCCGGGCGGTGCGGGTGACGGGCCACCACCAGCTGCCCAGGGCGTATCCGCAACGGCCTGCGCGCGCCTGTCGTTCGGCGTACCAGGAGCCAGTCACCGGGGTTCAGGGCAGGCTGCATGGAACGCTCGGCCACCGCGATCCGCCAGATCGGCCAGCGCATCCATCCCCCCAGTGCTCCTGATCGCCGACGGGGTAGTGTCGGACACCGGTATCCATGATCCGACATGAGAGAAGGAGATCGATGAGGCTGCTCGCACGTCTCCTCGAGCCGAAGGCCACCGCATACGCTCACTGCGACCTCCCGTGCGGGGTCTACGACCCGGCGCAGGCCCGGATCGAGGCCGAATCCGTCAAGGCGATCTGCCAGAAGTATGCCGACAACAGCGACCCCGAGTTCCGCACCCGGGCCCTGCAGATCAAGGAGGAGCGGTCCGAACTGGTCAAGCACCACCTGTGGGTGCTGTGGACTGACTACTTCAAGCCGCCGCACTTCGAGAAGTACCCCCAGCTGCACCAGCTGTTCAACGAGGCGACCAAGCTGGCGGGCGCGGGTGGCACCAAGGGCAGCGCCGACGTCGGCAAGGCCGACGAGCTGCTCACCAAGATCGACGAGATCGCCAAGATCTTCTGGGAGACCAAGCAAGGCTGACGGCACGCCCGAGCAGTCTTCGGCGGTGGAGGCCGCGCGGCCGGCCCGCGCGACCTCCACCGTTGCGTCACCCCTGCACCGGGCTCCCGGCCCGGCCGGCTTGCCCCGTTCGGCGGCTCGGCCGGCGGTTTGGCGGCTCAGATCGTCGGCAGCACGCGATGTTGACGGTAAGTTGCAGGCAAGAACCGACGGCGGCTGGCCCTTGTGCGGGCGGTCGCCGCCAGTGGAGGGCGTACGTGACTGGAGACACCACCGCGCACGGCACCGCGTCCGCGCCCACTGTCGTGATGGGCGGGGCGCCCACCGACGACGGTGCGGTCCAGGACCAGGTGACCATCCGCATGCCGGCCGAAGGGGCCTACCTTTCGGTCCTGCGGACAGCCACGGCGGGGCTGGCAGCGCGCCTCGACTTCACCCTGGACGAGATCGAGGATCTGCGGATCGCGGTGGACGAGGCCTGCGGCATCCTGCTCGCCCAGGCGGCACCCGGCGCCGAGCTTACGTGCGGCTTCACCCTGGGTGAGGACCGGATGAACATCGCCGTCTCCACCTCCGCCAGCCAGCCACGCCCGCCGGCACGTGACACATTCGCCTGGACCGTGCTGTCCGCGCTGGCGGGCAGCGTGGACACCTGGGTCGGGCCCGGCGACCGGGTCACCGTCATGCTCCGGAAAGTCCGAGACTCCTCGAGGCCTGGGTGACCGGGGAAACCGAGACCAGGCTGACCGAAGACGGCGGGCCGGTGACCGACGACATCGAGATCGCGGTTGCCGCCGAACTTGGCGGCGGCGAACTCGGCGGTGGGGAGCTTGGCGGCGGCGAGCTTGACGGTGGGGAGCTTAACCCGGACCGGGCTGCGCCCGGCCTGCCACCCCCGCCGAGGGTGCAGCACGCGGTACCCGACCGGGGCCGCGCCCGCGACCTGTTCGCGCAGCTGGCCATCCTGCCCGAAGGTGACCAGGAGCGGCTCCGCATCCGCGGCGAACTGGTGGAACTCCATCTGCCGCTGGTGGAATACCTGGCCCGCCGGTTCCGCAACCGCGGCGAATGGCTGGACGACCTGACCCAGGTGGCCACGATTGGCCTGATCAAGTCGATCGACCGGTTCGACCTGGGCCGCGGTGTGGAGTTCTCCACCTACGCGACTCCCACCATCGTGGGTGAGATCAAGCGCCACTTCCGCGACAAGGGCTGGGCGGTGCGGGTGCCGCGGCGGCTGCAGGAATTGAAGCTGGCGCTGACCAAGGCCATCAGCGACCTCGCCCAGCGCGAGGGCCGGGCGCCCACCGTCGCCGAGATCGCCGCGCACCTGCAGATGAGCGAGGAAGAGGTGCTGGAAGGGCTGGAGTCGGCCAACGCCTACTCCACCGTGTCGCTGGATGCGCCCGACTCCGGTGACGATGATGCGCCCGCGGTCGCCGAGTCGCTGGGGATGCTGGATGAGGCGCTGGAAGGGGTGGAGTACCGGGAGTCGCTGAAGCCGCTGCTGGAGCAGTTGCCCTCCCGGGAGAAGCGGATCTTGCTGCTGCGGTTCTTCGGCAACATGACCCAGTCGCAGATCGCCAGTGAACTGGGCATCTCCCAGATGCATGTGTCCCGGCTGCTGGCCCGGACACTCACCCAGCTCCGCGCCGGGCTCACTGCCGACGAGTGACCCCGCGCCGCTGGCCGGTTCCGCCCGTCTTCCCGTCCGCTGTCTTCCCGCCTGTCTTCCCGCCTGTCTTCCCGCCTGCTGTCTTCCCGTCCGCTGTCTTCCCGTCCGCTGTCTTCCCGTCAGGTGGTTTCCCGGCGGGTGGTTCCTCACCGGCTGGCTTCTCGCCCGATCGCGGACCGCCCGCCAGGGTGCGCAGACTGGGCGGCGCGAGCAGGGCGGCAAAGCCGGCCACCGCCAGCGCCACCGAGAGGGCCCCCCAGTCCAGCCGGTGGCCCTGCAGCAGGTAGATCCCGACAATGCCGACGAACAGCTGCGTGAGCAGGGCGGGGGTACGGCTCCATGGGCGGCCCCGGGCTACTCCAACCCCAACCCAGGCCAGCGCCAGGGCGCTGGCCGCGCCGATCACCGTGAGCGCGATGCCGCTGCTGACGTGGTAGGACTGGCCGCCGAGGGCGTCGATCCCGGCCAGCGCGGTGGCCACCAGCACCAGCACCGCCTCGGCCAGCTGGACCGCGGCGGCAGCTCGCAGCGTGGTCAGCCGCTGCCCCATCGGCGGCCACCTCCTCAGCCTCGCCTAGCCTGGGCACGTGCGCGCGATGCTGATCGTCAACCCACATGCCACGTCCACGACCCCGCTGCGGATGGACGTCATCGCGCGCGCACTGGCGTCCGAACTCGATCTCAAGGTCGTGCAGACACGGTACCGGGGGCACGCCGAGCACTTCGCCGGGGAGGCGGCAAAAGAAGGCTACGGGCTCGTGATCACCCTCGGCGGCGACGGCACGGTCAACGAGGCGGTGAACGGACTGCTCCGTGCCTGCCCGCCAGCGGCCGGTGACGCCGGGGCCCGGCCAGCGCTGGCCGCGGTACCGGGTGGTAACGCCAACGTCTTCACCCGGGCGCTCGGGATGCCGCCCGACCCGGTTGACGCCACCGGGCGGATTCTGGCCACCCTCACCCAGGGCCGGTGCCGGACCATCGGCATCGGCCTCGCCGATGACCGTTACTTCACCTTCAATGCCGGCCTGGGTTTCGATGCCGAGGTGGTCCGGGCCATCGAAGGGCTGCGCGCGGACGGCCAGGACGCCCGGGCCGGCCTTTACCTGTGGACCGCGTTCCGGCATTTCTACGGCGTCACCAACCGCCGCCGGGCCGTGCTGACGCTGGAACGCGACGGCTGCCCGCCGGCCGGCCGTTTCTTCTTCGCCTTCATCTCCAATACCGCCCCCTGGACCTACCTGGGCAACCGGGCTGTCAATCCGAGTCCGGGGGCAGGCTTCGACACTGGCCTGGACGTGTTCGCGACCCGCACCATGGCCACGGTGCCGACACTGAACGTGCTGCGCCAGATGTTCGCCCTGGGGCCGGCCGGATCACCCGGCAGCAAGCATGTGCTGAGCCTGCACGACCTGGCCGAGTTCGAGTTCCGGGCGGGCCGCCCGATCGCCTTCCAGGTCGACGGTGAATACGTCGGGGAACGCGAGCGGGTCTGGTTCCAGTCGGTCCCGGGCGCACTGCGCGTCCTCGCCTGACGGGAAGCCCGCTCTCGTGGCCATCCGGCATCGCCAGCCCGCCTGGCTCGGGCCTGCTTGGCTGGCTCCGGCCCGCCCATACTGAATCCGGCCCGCCAGCCTCCGGCCGGCCCGTGCTGGCTCCGGCCGGCCCGTGCTGGCTCCCGCCGGGCCTGGCTCCGGCCGGCTCGCACACCTGCCGACCTGCGCTCCTGCCGCCGCAGCCAGTACGGGTGCTTTGTCCGTGAATGTGATCCATCTGACACCGAAAAGCAGCAAGCAGCCACCCCCCCACTCTTGCGATTGATCCACAAGGTTGAGAGGCTTGACCTGGTGCAAGTGCAGCAGCACGCATGATGGCTGCTGCCGTCTGGTTGGCCGGGGACGTGTCTGCCGGGCGCTGGGCTCCTGCTAGTAACGGGGCCTTGGCTGTCATATCCGAATAGTTTGGCGTTTCCAGGGTCGGATACGGCCCTGTTGTGTGGCCTGGCTCGTGAAAGCTTTCACAAGCTGAACAGCCAGCGGATTCGGGTTATAAGCCCGGTTATGACGGAGGAGTGGACCGCATGGACTGGCGCCATCACGCCGCCTGCCGTGAGGTGGACCCGGAATTGTTCTTTCCGATCGGCAATACGGGCCCTGCCCTGCTCCAGATCGATGAAGCCAAACAAGTGTGCCGGCGCTGCTCGGTGCAGGAGCCGTGCCTGCAGTGGGCCGTGGACAGCGGGCAGGACGCCGGCGTCTGGGGCGGCCTGAGCGAGGACGAGCGCCGGGCCTACAAGCGCCGGGTCGTCCGCGCCCGCGCCCGCGTGCACGCCTGACCGTCCGGGCCTGACCGCAACATCGGCCAGCTACGGTCGCCGCCCGGACCGCCGGGTTATTCCGCCGGGGCTGGCGCTGCCCACTGGTCGTCCACCCCGGCCATGGCTGCTTCCAGCGGCAGGTCAACCAGCACCACCGTGCCGCCGCCAGGGCGGGGGGAGATCGCCAGGCTGCCGCCTAGTTCGGCCTCCACCAGCGTGCGCACGATCTGCAGGCCGAGGCTGGTCGTCGCGTCCAGGCTGAAACCAGCTGGCAGCCCGGCCCCGTTGTCCTCGACCGTCATCACCAGCCGGGTCGCAGTCCGGTCTGCGTTCACCCGCAGCATCCCGCAGGGCGGGGCACCCGGTGCCGGTGCCAGGCCGTGCTGCAAGGCGTTCTGCATCAACTCGGTCAGCACCAGCGCCAGCGGGGTGGCGACGACCGCCGGAAGCAGTCCGAACCGGCCGGCTATGACCGGGGTGACCTGCACCTCCGGGGCCGAGACTTCGCCGGCCATCGCGGCCACCCGCTCGGTGATGTCGTCGAAGTCGACGATCTCCTCGGGAGTGTGTGAGAGCGTCTCGTGCACGATCGCGATCGAGCCGATCCGGCGGACCGCCTCCTCCAGCGCCGCCCGTGCCTCGGGGGCAGCCAGCCGCCGGGCCTGCAGCCGCAACAGTGCCGCCACTGTCTGCAGGTTGTTCTTGACCCGGTGATGAATCTCGCGGATCGTGGCGTCCTTCGTCATCAGCTCGCGCTCCCGGCGGCGCAGTTCGGTGACGTCACGTACCAGGATCAGCGCGCCCGTGCGCAAGCCACCCACCACCAGCGGGATCGATCGCAACTGCAGGACCGAGCCGTTGGCCTCCACCTCGGTCTCGCGCGGCGCCCGGCCACTGGCCGTCACCATCAGCGAGTCGTCGGCGGGCTGGCTTGAAGCGCACAACCGGGCGGTCAGCGGGCCCAGGTCGGCACCTACCAGGTCAGCGGACAGGCCGAGCCGCCGGTAGGCAGACAGCGCGTTGGGGCTGGCATAACTGACCTTGCCCGACCGGCCGAGCCGGAGCAGCCCATCCCCCACCCGGGGCGAACGGACCAGGGCTGGCTCCTCACCGGGGTGGGGGAACATGCCGGCCGCGATCATCTGGGCGAGATCGTCTGCCCCTTTGAGGTAGGTCAGTTCCAGCCGGCTGGGAGTGCGGGCAGAACTGAGGTTGGTGCTGCGCTCGATCACCGCGATGACCCGGCCCTGGCGGGTCACCGGGATGGACTCCCGCCGGACCGGCACGCCCTTGGTCCACTCCGGGTCACCCTCCCGGCAGATGCGCCGCTCGGCGTAGGCCGCGTCCACGAACGGGCGCTCCAGAGCCGCGGCCTGGCTGCCGACCGCGTCGTCATGGAACGACGTCGGGCCGGTGGTGGGGCGCATCTGGGCCAGCGCCACCCAGCCGGTTCCCTTCCGCAGCGGCGCCCACAGCACCAGGTCGGCGAAGGAGAGATCGGCGAGCAGCTGCCAATCCGATACCAGCGCGTGCAGCCACTCGATCTCCGCGTCACTGAGCGGGGTCAGCTCGCGGGCCAGATCGTTCATGGTCGGCACGTCTCATCATCGCATCCAGCCGCGGCGGCTGCCCCCAGGCCGCATCACTGCGGCCACGGGGGGCGGAAAGGCCGGGACTGGCGCCCGGGCACCAGCTGTGATGCGAGATCATGTCCGGACCGCGCCCCCTGCGGGAAGGATCTGATCGTGACCGCCCAGCCAGCTCACCGCGGCACCGGCGGCGGGCGGCCGCTGCCCGTCCAGCCGAGCGCTCGGATACCCAAGTACTACGCGGTCAAGCGGCAGCTGCTGGAACTGACCCGGGCCATGGGCCCGGGCACCCCGGTCCCGCCCGAGCGCGAGCTCGCGCTGCGGTACGGCACCTCGCGCACCACCGTCCGCCAGGCGCTGGCCGAACTCGTGGTTGAGGGGCGGCTGCTCCGGATGCAGGGCAAGGGCACGTTCGTGGCCAGGCCCAAGGTTGCCCAGATGCTGGAGCTGTCCAGCTACACCGAGGGAATGCGGGCGCAGGGCCTGAACCCGCAGACGGTGGTCCTGGACACCAGCTACATCGGAGCCGATGACGAGCTGGCAGTCCTGCTCGGCATCCGGGCGGGCAGCCGGGTGCTGCGCATTCACCGGCTCCGGCTGGCCGGTGGGCAGCCGATGTCGGTGGACGCCTCGCACCTTTCCGCGCAGCGCTTCCCCGGCCTGCGCCGCAACCTGGACCGTCACCCGTCCCTGTACGAGGCGCTGGCTACCGACTACGGCGTCGAGATCGCCGAGGCGCAGGAGACGATCGAGACCGTGCTCGCCGACCCCAGGGACGCCCCGCTGCTGCGGGTGGATGTCGGCATGCCGCTGCTGCTGCTGTCCCGGCACGCCTTCGACGCCTCCGGGACCCCGGTGGAGTGGGCGCAATCGCGCTACCGTGGCGACCGCTACAAGCTCGTGACCAGGCTGCACAGCGGCGACCGCCCCACCCACGACCAATAGCCTCCTGCCTGCCCCGTGACCTCCGGGGGTGACTTGGACGATTTGGTTATATGGAACAGCCGGAATCGTCCAAGTCTGCCGCGGGTGGCCGCCGGTGACGGGCGGGGGCTGGCTGGTTAGGGTCGGCGGCATGGAAAGTCTTGGTGACGGCGGAACCGGAACCGGCCAGCGCGGCGGCGAAACGGCGGTGCCCGCGGACGGCACCCGGACCGGCCAGCCCACGGCCGCCGACGGCCCGGCCCGGCATGGCGGCGGCCAGGCCGTAGCGGCTGCCCAGCGGCATGGGGTGACCACGATGTTCACCCTGTCCGGCGGGCACGTGTTCCCCCTCTACGACGGCGCGGTCAGGATGGACCCACCGATGCGGCTGGTCGACGTCCGGCACGAGCAGACTGCGGTGTTCGCCGCCGAGGCCACCGCGCGGCTGACCAGGCGGCCGGGCCTGGCGGTACTGACCGCCGGGCCGGGTGTCACCAACGGGATCAGCGCGATCACGACCGCGCACTTCAATGGCTCACCGGTGGTGGTGCTGGCTGGCCGGGCGCCCGATTCCCGCTGGGGCTCGGGCAGCCTGCAGGAGATCGACCATCCGCAGCTGCTCACCCCGGTGACCAAGCGTGCCTTCACCGAGCACGCGGCCGGCCAGGTCGGCGCGGCCGTGGACGCAGCGTTCCGGCTGGCTGTCACCCCGCACCGGGGACCGGTGTTCCTTGACTTCGCGCTGGAGGCGCTGTTCGGCGAGGCGCCACCGGCCGGCGCCGGCTCCAGCACTGCCACCCCGGCCGCTGCCACCCCGGCCGCGCCCGGTCCCGACCCGGCTGATGTGGCCGCCATCGCCGCCCTGCTTGGCCGGGCCCGCCGCCCGGTGCTGGTGCTCGGCTCGGATGTGTGGCTGGGTGGCGCCGAGACCGCCGCCCGGGAGGCCGCCGAGCAGCTGTGGCTGCCGGTGATCACCAACGGCCAGGGCCGCGGCATTCTGCCCGCCGGCCATGACCTGCTCGTCACCCGGGCCCGGTCGGTGGCCTTCCGGGAAGCCGACCTGGTCATCGTGGCCGGCACCGCCCTGGACTTCCGGCTCGGCTATGGCGAGTTCGGCGGCAGCGGCGGGGCACCGCCCGCTCAGGTGGTGCATGTGGCCGATGCCCCGGATCAGCTGGCCCGCCATCGTCCGCTGGCCGCGGCGGCCGCCGGTGACCTGGCGCGCTTCTTCGCCCTGCTGCCCGGCGCGGTCAGCCGCACAGCGGACCAAGTGGCCGGGACACCAGGCCGGGGCGGCTATCCCTGGCAGGAGTCCTGGCTGCCCCGGCTGCGTGCCGCCCGGGCAGAAGCGATGGCCGCCGGCCGGGCACTGCTGGAAAGTGATGCCGACCCCATTCACCCGATGCGCGTCTACGGCGAACTGGCCCGGGTCCTGGCCGATGACGCGGTGGTGATCGGCGATGGCGGTGACTTCGTCTCTTACGCGGGCAAGTACATCGAGCCCCAGCAGCCCGGCGGGTGGCTGGATCCGGGTCCCTACGGGTGCCTGGGCACAGGGCTCGGCTATGCCATCGCCGCCCGGATCGCCCGGCCATCGTCCCAGGTGGTGCTGCTGCTGGGCGACGGGGCCGCGGGGTTCTCGCTGATGGATGTGGACACCCTGGTGCGGCACCGGCTGCCGGTGGTGATCGTCTGCGGCAACAACGGCATCTGGGGCCTGGAGAAGCACCCCATGCAGGCGCTTTATGGCTACGACGTGGTGGCCGACCTGCAGCCACAGTGCCGCTATGACGAGGTGGCGCGGGCGCTCGGCGGGGCCGGCGAGATCATCACCCGGCCCGGTGACCTGGCGGCCGCGTTCCAGCGCGCCTTCGCCTCCGGTGTGCCCTACCTGGTCAATGTGGTCACCGACCCCGCGGTCGCCTACCCGCGCTCGACCACCGGCATCTGAGCCGGAACAGCCCGGCCGCACCCCGTGGCGGCCGCCGGGCTGGCGATCCCGGGATGGCGTCACGGCCAGCCGGCGTGCGGGGTGGCTACCCGGACCGCCAGCACCTGCCCGGTCCTGGCCGGGCTCATCATCTGTTCCATCCCGTGCCATTCCGCCGCCAGCAGGAACAGGGTCCGGCCGTCGCCACCGCCGAGCATGCAGGCGAAACAGCCCCGGTCCGCCTCGATCGTCTGCAACACCCGGCCGCCTTCGGCTACCCGCACGCAGTGCCTGCCCGGCACGTCCGCGCACCACACCGCGCCGTCGGCGTCCAGGCAGATGCCATCCGGGAAGCCGCCGGGCAGGTCGGCCCATACCCGCCGGCCGGACAGCCCGCCGTCGGCGGCGATGTCAAACGCGGTCAGCCGGTTGCAGTGCGACTCGGCCACGATGAGGGACGAGTTGTCCGGCGTGACCGCCATGCCGTTGCCGAACTCCAGCCCGCTGGCTACCGCCCGGGCCGTGCCATCGGGAGTGACCATCGCGATGGCCGTGCCGTTGACGTATGCGTTGCCACGCCCGTCCACCACGATCTCGTTGAACACGCCGGCGATGGCGCTCAGATCGGCGTGCGTCACCAGTGACCCGTCCGGCTCTTGCCGCAGGATCCGTGCCTCCTGCCCGGACACCACCAGCATCCGCCCGTCCGGCAGCCAGTCGATCGAGTATGGGAGGGTGGTCGGGATCCGGGCGACCACCTCGGCGGTCCCGTCCAGTCCGAGCGCGATCACCTGCTGGGTCCCCCAGTTGCAGAACCACAGCCGCCCCTGATGCCAGCGCGGCGATTCGCCGAACGCCAGCCCTTCGAGCATGATCTGCGCTCTGGTCATGACACCTCCTCAACTCGCGAGCAGGTAGGCCGCGAGGCGCTCTGGCTGTGACAGGGCGATCAGGTGACCACCCGGCAGCACGTCGGCCTCGATGCCCAGCCGGTCCCGGGCCAGGCCACGCTGGAAGGCGGCCGGGAAGAACCGGTCCTCCGCCCCGGCCACCGCCCGGATCGGCACGGCCGGCCAGGAGCCGAAATCGCAGACCGAGCCGAACACCACGTCCGCCTCTGGCCGCTGATAAGGCTCGCCGGCGGCTGCCACCCCGGGCGGGACGTCGTGCAGGAAGTAGACCGCGAGGTCCAGTTCGCTGCCGTAGCCACCGCGCTCCGCCGCCGCGGCCCGGGCCTGCTCCCAGCCGGTGGCGGCCCACCAGGCGCCCGGCGTCTCGCCCGGTACCGGGATCATCGCGTTGACGAACACGATGCCGCGGACACCGGTCTTGGCCGCCACCAGTGGCGCGGTGAACCCGCCCAGCGACTGGGCGACCAGCACCACCTCGCTGGCGTCCCCGATGGCCGCCAGGACCGTGCTGGCATACTCCGGCAGCCCGGCGGTCTCGTCGTCACCGGGTAGATCGACCGCGACCGCCTCGTGGCCGGCCGCCGCCAGCAGCGGCACGATGCGGTGCCAGTACCAGGCGGTGCCACCGGCTCCGGGGATGAGGGCGAACGTCGTCATGGTCCTAGAATAGGACTGTTAAGTTCTAAAAAACAACCAGAATCGGCTACACTGGCATCCGTGACCACTGCCCGCCACTATGCCGATCCGTGCGGGATCGCCCGCGCCCTGGACGCGGTCGGCGACCGCTGGGCGCTGCTGATCGTCCGTGAGCTGATCTTCGGCCCGCGGCGGTTCTCACAGCTGCGGGCCGGCCTGCCCGGGGTCAGCCCGAATGTGCTGGCCCAGCGGCTGCGCGAACTGGCGGCCGCCGGCATCGCCCGGCCCGGCATGCTCGGCCCGCCGGCCAGCGTCGCGGTGTATGAACTCACCGAGCGCGGCCTGGCGCTGGAGCCGGTACTGCTGGAACTGGCCCGCTGGGGCAGCCAGGAGCCGGTAACCACCAAGAACGAGCTGAGCGTCAGCGCGCTCATGTTCGCGCTGCGGACGGTCGCCGACCCGGCCGGTGCCGGCGATGCCACGTATGCGCTGCGGGTGGACGGCCAGTGGTTCACGCTCGACGTGGCTGGGCCGTCAGTCGCCATCAGCCGTGGCCGCACCGGCCAGCCGGCGGCGGCGCTGGCAGCCGACCGGGCCACGCTGCGGTCCGTCGCCTTCGGCCGGGAGCTGGTCAGTACGGCCGAGCGGGATGGCCGGCTGGTCATCACCGGCGATCGCGATGCCGCCGAACGCTTCCCACGGCTGTTCGCCGTCCCAGCCGGCCCGGCCCGCTGAGCCCGCGGCCTCGCCGGGCCGTCTCCGCCGGGGGCGCCCGGTCAGCTGATCGTCGCGATCAGGTCGCCCTCCTGGACCACATCGCCCTCGCCCACGTGCAGCTTGGCCAGCGTGCCAGAGCCCTCGGCCAGCACCGGGATCTCCATTTTCATCGACTCCAGGATGACCAGGGTGTCGCCGTCCTCGACCTGATCCCCCTCGGTGGCCACCACCTTCCAGACGTTCGCCACCATCTCCGCGCGGACTTCGGCCACCCACAGCTCCTCTCCTCGGCCGGTCCCGGGCCGGACCGGCACCGCCACCAATTGTGCTGCTCAGGTGGTCAGGGCCGCAGCCCAGCCACCACAGATGTGTCGTAGTCGCCGCTCGCGAACGCCTCGCTGGCCAGCAGGTCGGCGTGGAACGGCAGGTTGGTCTTCGGGCCGGCGATCCGGAACCCGGACACCGCTGCCGCCGCCCGGGCCAGCGCCTCCGCCCGGCTCGCGCCGTGCACGCACAGCTTGGCCAGCAGCGGATCGTAGAACGGCGTGACCACGTTGCCCGCCTCGTACCCGGCGTCCACCCGCACCCCCGGCCCGGCCGGCTGCTCCCATTGGGTGATCTCACCGGGGCTGGGCAGGAACCGCACCGGATCTTCGGCGTAGACCCGCAGCTCCAGGGCATGACCGGTATGCCGAACGCCTCGCGGGTCGAAACTCACCGGCTCCCCGGCCGCGACCAGGAATTGCTGCTCGACCAGGTCGATGCCGGTGACAAGCTCGGTCACCGGATGCTCCACCTGGAGCCGGGTGTTCATCTCCAGGAACATGAACTGGCCGGTGGCGATGTCGAGCAGGAACTCGACCGTGCCCGCGCCCCGGTAGCCGACCGCCTCACCGGCCCTGACCGCCGCCGCGAGCAGCTGTTCCCGCAGGTCCTGGCCCACCCCGGGGGATGGCGTCTCCTCAGCGACCTTCTGGTGCCGGCGCTGCACCGAGCAGTCGCGCTCGCCGAGCGCCACCACCGTGCCGTCGGCCAGCCCGAAGATCTGAACCTCGACGTGCCGGGCGCGGGGCACATACCTTTCCAGCAGGATCTCCGGGCTGCCGAAGAAGCGCTCGGCCCTGGTGCGGGCGGTCTCGAACGCGGCTGCCAGCGTCTGCGGACCGTCCGCGGCGCTCATCCCGATCCCGCCACCGCCCGCCGCCGCCTTGACCATGACCGGGTAGCCGATCCGGGCCGCCTCGGCCTGGGCCATCTGCACGCTGGTGACCGGCTCGGTGGTGCCCGGCGCTACCGGCACCCCGGCGGCGGCCATCAGGTTCCTGGCCCTGATCTTGTCGCTCATCTGCGCCATCGCCGCGGGCGGCGGGCCGACCCAGATCAGGCCCTCGGCCAGGACCCGCTCGGCGAAGGCGGGACTTTCGGACAGGAAGCCATAGCCGGGGTGGACGGCGCGGGCCCCGGTCTGCTCGGCCGCGGTGAGGATCGCGTCCGCGGCCAGATAGCTGCGCGGCGGAGGCGGCGGGCCGATCAGCACCGCCTCGTCCGCCGCCCGTACGTAGGGCAGGCCGGCGTCCGCCTCCGAGTACACCGCGACGGCCCTGACCCCGAGCCGGCGGGCGGTGGCGATGACCCGGCTGGCGATTTCGGCCCGGTTGGCGACGAGCACGGACTCAAGCATCCAGGCAGCCTAGTGGCTGCGCCGCCGGCCGCGAAGCCCCGCCAGCTGGCCCTGGCTACTCGGCGGGGGCGTCGGTTTCCAGCTCGGCCTGCACCTGCTGGATCCGGGCCATCACCTTGGCCCGCAGCGCGCCCGACGCCCGGTCGGACCCGCAGCACTTATGCACCAGGTGCTTGACCGCCTCTTCCAGGCCGTACTCACGCAGGCACGGGCCACACTCGTCGAGATGCTGGCGGATCTTGGCGCAGTCCGTGCCATCCAGCTCATTGTCGAGATACGAGTAGACGCGGTCGAGCACCTCGGTACACGGCACTTCGTGAGGATTACCGCAGCTCATCTGGCGTCCTTCCCCCCGTCGGCGGGCCCGTGCCCGGCCGGAGCCGGGCCGTGCCCGTCGGCTGACCCGTGCCGGTCGGCGGGCCCGTCCGGGGCCGGCCCGTCGGCATCGGCGGTCACCCTGACCAGGCCACTGTCGGCCGCGTAGTCCTGGAGCATCTCGCGCAGCTGCCGCCGCCCTCGGTGCAGCCGGGACATGACCGTGCCGATGGGCGTGCCCATGATCTCGGCGATCTCTTTGTAGGCGAAACCCTCGACGTCCGCCAGGTACACGGCGATCCGGAACTCCTCCGGGAGCGCCTGCAGCGCGTTCTTCACATCGGAGTCGGGCAGCCGCTCCAGCGCTTCCGCCTCGGCCGACTTCAGCCCGGACGAGGTGTGCGAGGCGGCCCGGGCCAGCTGCCAGTCCTCGACGTCCTCGGCGCCAGAGCGCTGCGGCTCGCGCTGCCGCTTCCGGTAGTTGTTGATGAATGTGTTGGTGAGGATCCGGAACAGCCACGCCTTCAGGTTGGTGCCCGGCTGGAACTGGTGGAACGACGCATATGCCTTCGCAAAGGTCTCCTGGACCAGGTCCTCTGCGTCGGCCGCGTTGCGGGTCATCCGCATCCCGGCGGAGTAGAGCTGATCAAGGAAGGGCAGGACGTCATGCTCGAACCGCTCTCTCCGCTGCTCGAGTGTCTCGGCGACGGGACCCACCCCCTCAGCTGTCTGTGTTCCCGTCCGCCCACGGTAGCCGGACACGGCGGGGGACGCATGCCCGGCCCGGGCCGGGGTGAACACGGCTGCGGCGGAGAGGTCATCGACGGGTGGATAGCTGGTCACAAGCACGACCGGTGCAACATGGGCCAGCGCGGCTTCATTCCGCTGGGCATGGCCGCGGGGCCCTGCTGGCACCCGAGCATCGGGCCAGGTCAGGTGAGGCACCCCCGGTCATGGGGAAGACCACAGATAGGGGGGACACGCAGGCGGGGTTTCACCCGGTGATGCTCCGCCTCGCACCCCGGCGCTGCGGCCGCCGCGGCCCGGGGCGGCCCCATGGCGGACGGAGTCGAGGTGTCGGAGTCGGCGGCCAGTCCCCTGGCAGTCCTGGGCCCAGGCCCGCTCACCAGCTACTGGCAGTTCCGGCGGGCGGTGGCCCGCGCTCAGCTGGCGGAGTGGCTGCCGCCATCCCGGCAGCTATTGGTCGACATCTCCGGGCCAGACAGCGCTGGCAGTGGCCAGGCGGCCGCGCGGGGACACACCGTGATCAAGGTGATCCCGCCGCGGCAGGCCGCGGCGCACACCCTGGCCACGCAGCGGCACCGCCGGGGCGTGGTGGTGCCGGTGGTCGCCGAGCCAGCCAGCCTGGCCTTTCTCGCCACCGGCTGTGTGGACGCAGTCATCGCCGAGGATGGGGCGCTGTCCCGGCAGCTGATGGCCGAGGACCTCGCCGCCGAGATCGCCCGGGTGCTCCGGCCTGGCGGGCAACTGCTCGCCAGCGTCGACTCGCTGGTACTCGGCATGGCCATCCTCGCCGGACAGCGCTGCTGGGCCGGGCTCACCGACCTGCCGCATGCGGAAGTGGTGCTCATCCCCTGGCCAGACGGCACGATCACCCGCTGCTTCGGGGTCAGCCAGTTCCGCGACCTGCTGACCGAGGCTGGGCTGGAGGTCCGCTGGATCAGGCCCCGCACCGTGCTGTCCCCGCTCCTGGTCGAGCACGTGCTCCACGGCAACCCGGGTGCGATGGAGCGGCTGGTCCGGGCAGAACTCGCGGCCGGGCGGGACCGGCCGGCGGTCTCCCCACGGGCGGCGGCCCGTCGCGGCCGGCCCGGGGAGGACGGCATGTTCCCAGCCGAATCGTTCGGGATCAGCCTGCTGGCTGCCGCCGGCAAACCCGCCCCGTCCCGCTGAGCCGGCGGCGGGGGCGGGCACGGTCACCGGCCCCGGTCGCGTTTGCCCTGGCATTTCACGCAGCGGGTGGCCTCCGGCCGGGCATCCAGCCGGCCCTCCGGGATCGGCCCACCGCAATCGGCGCAGGTGCCATACGTGCCGTGATCGATCCGCAGGATGGCATCCAGCACGGCCCTGAGCTGCTGCCGGGCGGCGGCGAGCATGGCTTGCACCCGATCGCTCTCCGACAGGTTGGTGCCCACGTCCGCGGGGTCCTGCGGGGAGTCTGTCCCTGCCTGGCCCGCGGTCTGCTCCCCCTGCAGCACCGTTATGGACTTGTCGAGCTCGCCACGCATTTCCTCCAGACGCTGGCGGGCGATAGCGGTGTCCATCGGGTCCTCCTTCGGTCAGCCAGCGGAGCAGAGCAGAACTTCGGGGTACTTCCGCCGGCTGGGCTTGGCTCAGGACAGGGTGAGCGGGGCGGTGGCGGGATGGCGGGGCGGATCCCCGTCGCGGGGATGGCCGCCGGCGCCGGAGCTGGCCCCGGAGTCCGCGATGACCTCGCCGCCTGGCCCGGTGGCCAGCGGCTCGATCAGGGCGGGGCCGTTGTTGCGCACGGCGTTGACCGCGGTGGAGACCGGATCGGAGACCAGCCCGCCGCTCATCGCCGGCGCCAGCAGCGCCAGCAGATCGGCCCGGTCGGTCAGGGCGGGATCGAGCCAGTCCGCCCACTGGGCCGGCTCGATCACCATCGGCATCCGGTCGTGGATCTGGCCGACGGTGTCTTGCGCCCGGGTGGTGATGATCGTCGCCGTCCACAGCCAGGCCGACGGGTGGTCCCCGGGATACTCCTTGTCCCGCCAGATCTCGTACAGCCCCGCGAAGGCGAGCACGCCACCGCCAGGCGGGTGGATGTAGTACGGCTGCTTGCGCACCGGGCCGCCCTGGCCGATCTGCTGCCACTCGTAGAAGCCGTCCGCGGGCAGCAGGCACCGGCGGCGGGTGAAGGCCTGCCGGAACGCGGGCTTGGTGTCCACCGTCTCCGCCCGGGCGTTGATCAGGCGGCTGCCGATCGAGGCGTTCTTAGCCCACGACGGGACCAGGCCCCAGCGGACGATCCGCAGCTCGCGGGCCACGTCCAGCGGCGGCGAGCTGTCATGGCCACGGCTGCCCCTGGTCATCACCGCATACACCGGCTTGGTCGGGGCGACGTTGTAGTCGGGCTCCAGCGACTCCGTTACCCGGTCGCGCTCGATCCGGAACTCGGCAAGGAGTTCCTCACGCTTGCGCGCAGACGCGTACCGGCCGCACATGCCCTCACCTTGTCGTCATGTGGCAGACACACCACACACGCAGAATGTGCCTTTTCATAGCCACGATCGGTGCCTGCCAAACCTGGGCCGGCGCAGCACCACCGGTCCGGCCCGGGAGTAGTTCCTTCCCCCGCTGACGGCGGTCCACACCTGGGCTGGCCACTAGGCTCGCAGCATGGATACCAGGCCGGCGGCCAGCACCGGCCCGCACTGGCAGGCGCCGGTGGCGGATGGCCCGGTGCGGGCGGCCGTCACGCTGCCGGGCTCGAAGTCCATGACCAACCGGGCGCTTGTGCTCGCGGCGCTGGCAGACGGGCCGAGCCTGGTCGGCAACCCGCTGCGGGCCAGGGACACGCTGCTCATGGCCGGCGCCCTGACCGCACTCGGGGCTGCCGTCGGCACCGGCGCCGGTGGCAGCGGCTGGCCGGTATCACCAGGCCAGCCGGCCGGTGACACCCGGGTCGATGTGGGCAATGCCGGCACGGTGATGCGCTTCGTGCCACCGGTCGCCGCGCTGACCGCCGCCGCCGTGCAGTTCCACGGGGACAGCCGGGCGTCGCAGCGCCCGGTCGGCCCGCTGCTGACCGCCCTGCGCGAACTCGGCGCGGTGGTCGACGACGGTGGCCGGGGCGCTGTCCCCTTCACCGTGCGGGGCACCGGGTCGCTCGCCGGCGGCGCCGTCACCGTGGACGCCTCGGCCTCCTCCCAGCTCGTCTCCGGCCTGCTGCTCGCCGCGCCACGGTATGCGAAAGGGGTGGAGGTCCGGCACCGCGGGCCGCGGCTGCCATCCGCCCCGCATATCGCCATGACCGTGCAGATGCTGCGCGACGCCGGGGCTGAGGTAGAGGCCAGCGGCGGCCCGGCCGGCACCTGGCGGGTGTACCCCGGGGACAGTGCGGCATGGCACCTTTCCGGTCGAGCCGGATGTCGTCAACTCCGGCCCGTTCCTGGCCGCCGCGCTGGTCACCGGGGGAACGGTGACCATCCGGGACTGGCCCGTGCGAACCAGCCAGCCGGCCCGCTGCTGGATTCTGCTGACCACCCTGGGCGGCCGGTGCGAGGTCACCAGTGGGGGGCTGACCGTCACCGGAACCGGCACGATCCGCGGGGTCACTGCCGATCTCGGCGATCTGCCGGAGATGACGCCGGTGATAGCCGTGCTGGCCGCGCTGGCCGACGGGCCGTCCCGGCTGACCGGAGTGGGCCACATCCGGCAGCAGGAGACCGACCGGCTGGCCGCGCTCGCCACCGAACTCAACGCGCTCGGCGGCGACGTCAGGGAACTCCCGGACGGCCTGGTGATCCGGCCGCGGCCGCTGCGCGGCGGCGTGTTCGACAGCTACGACGATCACCGGCTGGTCATGGCCGCGGCGGTGCTCGGGCTTGCCGTTCCCGGCATCGAGGTCGCCGGCGCGGCCACGGTCGGCAAGACGTTTCCCGAGTTCACCAGCTTGTGGCCGGCCACGCTGGCAGGCGCGCCCTGACCAGCCGGGGCGGCCTGGACAGGCTGGACGAGGACGACGTGCGGGTGCGCCCGGGGCGCGGCTCCCGGCCCCGCACCCGCCGCCGTCCCGGGCACGAGGACGCCGCTGAGGGATTCGTGGCCGCGGTCGACCGGGGCCGGTACCAGGTCCTGGTCGGCGAGCACTGGGTGACCGCCATGCAGGCCCGGGAGCTGGGCCGCCGCGGGGTCGTGGTCGGCGACACGGTCGCGCTGGCCGGCGACACCTCTGGCGCGCCCGGCACGCTGGCCCGGGTGGTCCGGGTGGAGCCACGGGTCACGGTGCTGCGGCGGTCCGCCGATGATGCCGACCCGGTGGAGCGGATGATCGTGGCGAACGCCAGCCAGCTGGTCATCGTGTCCGCGCTGGCCGACCCGCCGCCCCGGCCCCGGCTGATCGACCGCTTCCTGGTCGCCGCCTTCGATGCCGGGCTGACGCCGTTGCTCTGTCTCACCAAGGCCGACCTGGCCCCGGCCAGTGAGCTGCTGGCCAGCTACAGCCCGCTGGGCGTCCCGCACGTGGTGATCGGGCGGCCCCTGACCGCCGAGGTGCTCACGCCGCTGCGCGAGCACCTGGCCGGACGGCTCAGCGTGCTGGTCGGGCATTCCGGTGTCGGCAAGTCCACGCTGGTCAACGCACTGATACCGGACACGGACCGGGCGGTGGGTGAGGTCAACCCGGTGACCGGCCGGGGGCGCCACACCTCATCGTCCGCGGTGGCGCTGCCACTGCCGGGCGGCGGCTGGATCATCGACACTCCTGGCCTGCGCGGTTTCGGGCTGGCCCATGTGGCGCCGGACCGGGTGGTCCGGGCCTTCCCGGATCTGGCCGGCGGAGTGGCCGCCTGCCCGCCCGGGTGCCGCCACCTGGACACCGACTGCGCCCTCGACGACTGGGTGCGGGACCAGGGCAGCGATCCGCGGCTGACGGCCCGCCTCGATTCGCTCCGCCGCCTGCTCAGCAGCCGGGAAGCTGCCCAGGAGTAGCTGATCCGGGCATCCGGCGTCGCGGCCGGGGCCGGGTTAGCGATACCGTTTCGCGGCATGGCGGGGTATGACGACGACCTGCGTTTCGCCCATGTCCTGGCGGACGCCGCGGATGACATCACCACTCGCCGGTTCCGTGCGCTCGATCTGCGGGTGGAGTCCAAGCCCGACCTGACGCCGGTCACCGACGCCGACCACACCGTCGAGGAGTCGCTGCGTAACGTGCTGCGCAGGTCCCGCCCGCGGGACGCGGTGCTGGGCGAGGAGTTCGGCCGGATCGGCGCCGGCCCACGGTGCTGGGTTATCGACCCCATCGACGCAACCAAGAACTACATACGCGGGGTACCGGTCTGGGCCACCCTGATCGGGCTGATGGACGGTGACCAGGTGGTGGTCGGCGTGGCCTCCGCGCCAGCGCTGGGCCGCCGCTGGTGGGCGGCCCGCGGCGGCGGCGCCTGGACCGGGCGCGGCCTGACCAAGGCCAGCCGCTGCCGGGTGTCCTCCGTCGGCCGCCTGGCGGACGCGTCCTTTTCCTATTCCAGCCTGGCCGACTGGGAGGAGCAGGGCCGGCTGGAAGGATTTCTGGAACTGTCCCGGCGGGTCTGGCGGACCCGCGCGTTTGGCGACTTCTGGTCGCACGTACTGGTCGCCGAGGGAGCGGTGGAAGTGTCCGCCGAGCCTGAGGTGTCGCTGTGGGACCTGGCGGCACTGCAGGTCATCGTGGAGGAGGCCGGCGGCGCCTTCACCGATCTGTCCGGGCGGCCGGCCCCGGACGGCGGCAGCGCGGTCGCCAGCAACGGCCTGCTCCACACCGAGGTGCTTCACCTGCTCGCCCCGGCCAGGCCCGGCGACCCTCGCTGACCCCGGCCGGGGCGCTGGCCGGGCCTTGCCCTCCCGGCGGCAATCACCGATGCTGGGTAGAGGTCACAAAGGCACAAGCGCGTATGCGCGAGGGCGCCCTGGGCGGCACAAAGGCGTGTGGCTGGCCGCCCGGCTGACGGTACCTGCAGAGCTGGATCCGAACGTCAGGGAGTGATGGCCGATGAAAGTCCGGGATGGCATGACCACGCTGGTGCTGACGATCGGGCCAGCTCACACCCTGCGCGAGGCAGCCCGGCTGATGTCCGCCCGGCGGGTCGGTGCGGCGGTGGTCATCGATCCCGAGCAGGCCGGGGTGGGCATCATGACCGAGCGGGACATTCTCGACTCGCTCGCCGCCGGGCAGGACCCTGACACCGAGGTGGCGGCCGCGCACCGGACCCTCGATGTGGTCTACGCGTCGCCGGACTGGACACTGGAGCAGGCCGCGGCGACCATGGTCCGGGCCGGATTCCGGCACCTGGTGGTGGTCGACGGCGACGAGGTGACCGGGCTGCTCTCCATGCGCGACATTGTCCGTGTCTGGTCGGGAACCACGGCGCCGCCCCAGCCTGAGCCGACCGCCGCCCCGGCCTGAGCCAGCCGCCGCAGCCGGGCCTGAGCCGGTCACCGCTCAGTCTCAGCCGGCCGTCCCGCGAGGCCCCGCCCAGTGCTTGCCTCGCCGCGGCCGGTACGCCAGAGTGGGGCGCCATGCGGCTCACTGGCGCGGTCGCCCTGGTTACCGGCGGGTCGTCCGGCATCGGTGCGGCAACCGCCCGCGCGCTCGCGGCGGCCGGTGCCCGGCTGCTGATCGCGGGCCGGGACACTGGCCGGCTGCACGCGGTCGCCAGCCAGACCGGCGCAGTGGCACTGCCGTGCGACCTCGCCGCGGCCACCGGTCCCGCCGACCTGGCCAGCGCGGCCCTGCGGGCAGCGGCCACGCTGGCGCCGGCCGGAGCCGGGACGGCCGGGCCACCTGGCATCGACATCCTGGTCAGCAACGCCGGCCTGGGCTGGGCCGGGCCGCTGGGTGAGATCACGGCGGCCAAGGTGGCCGAACTGGTGGCGGTGAACCTGACCGCGCCCATGGAACTGACCCGGCTGCTGGTGCCCGGCATGGCCGCCCGGCACCGGGGACGGGTGGTCTTCGTCTCCTCCATCGCCGGCGTGACCGGAGTACGCGGCGAGGCGGTCTATGCGGCCACCAAGGCGGGCCTGGTCACGTTTGCCGAGAGCCTGTCCTACGAACTGGCCGGGGACGGCGTCCGGGCCTGCGTGGTCGTGCCGGGCGTGATCGACACACCGTTCTTCGACCGGCGCGGGCGGCCCTATGACCGGCGGCGCCCGGCTCCCATCCCGGCCGAGCGGGTGGCCCGGGCGGTGGTGTCCTGCCTGGAACATGACCGGGCGGTGACGTATGTGCCCGGCTGGCTGCGCGGGCCTGCCTGGCTGCACGGCGCGGCCCCGGGCGTCTTCCGCGCTCTCGCCGCCCGGTTCGGGTAGAGAGCTAGCTGGGCGACCGGTGGAACAGCCGGGCGATGGCGTGCCCGAGGCGGCTGAACATGGACTTGAAGACGATGCCGACCACCCGCACCGGCTCGTTCTCACGGGCTGTTCCGGTCCCGCCGCCACTCCCCCCGCTCGTCCCGCCCACGTCACCGGTACCTGCCGCCCCGGTCCCGGGACTGGCCGCCCCGGTTCCGGCGCTGGCCACATCGCCGGCCGGAGCCGCCGCGCCGGAGCCGCCGATGGGCTTGCCCAGCACGTCGGCTTCCAGGTTGTCCACGAACTGCTGCAGCAGTTTCGCGCTGACGTCGTGCATGACCCCGCGCCCGAACTGAGCCACCCGGCCGCTGATCGTGAGGTCGGTGATGATCGACACCAGCGTGCCGTCTCCCTGCTCGGCCATGGTCGCGGTGACCAGCGCCGCCGCGTTCCCCTGGCCACGCGCGTCACGCCCGCTCGCCTTCAGCACCACCCGGTGAGCCGTCTCGTCCTTCTCGGTGAGCAGGGCGGTGCCCTGGTACTGGGCGGTGATGGGACCCACCTTGATCTTGACCAGGCCGTGGTAGGTGTCACCGTCCACTTCGGTCAGTTCGGCCCCGGGCATGCAGGGCGCTATCTCCTCGATGTCGGTGAGCACCGCCCACGCCCTGCCGATGGGAGCCGCCACGGTGAACTCGTGGTTGAGTTCCATTCGCCTACCTCCAATGCCGGGCCGGGCCTGCCCGTTCGCGACGTGCCGGTGTGATCATCATGCCGTCAATGGCCCGGTGGGTGAAGATTCCGGGTCCGCGCATTACTGCCCGCCCGATGGTCCATCATGGGTGATGCTGATGTGCTCTGGCCTTGAATGGAGAACATGGTGAGCGCAACCACCGCTGACTCTCACCCGCAGGCCGCGGCGGCGGCACCCGGCAGGCGGCGCTGGCTCGCCGTGACCGGGCTGGTGCTGGTACTGGCCTGCCTGCTGCCGCCACTGCTGCTCCTCGCCCACCGGTACGTGTTCGTGGAGACGATCCAGTTCACCGTGTTCGCGATGGCCGGCCCGGCGCTGATCGTGCTCGGTGCGCCCTGGCGGTTCCTGCATCTGTCCGGGCCGGCCAGCCGACTGGCCGCCCACCGGCGGGCCAAGCGGTCGATCATGCGGGCCGCGTTCGTGCTGGCGGCCTTCTTCGCCGTCTGCCTGTTCTGGCGGCTGATCCCGGTCGTGGACGCGCTGGCCCGGCACCCCCTGCTGATCCTGCCGGAGGCGGCGGCCCTGCTGCTGGCAGGTACCGCGCTGTGGCTGGAACTGGTGCCCTCACCGCCGCTCGAGCCCCGGCTACCGCGGCCGCAGCGGGCCCTGATCGCGGCGCTGGCCATGTGGTCGACCTGGGGGGTCGCCTACGTGATCGGGTTCTCCGCCCATCAGCTGTTCACCGCGTACGACCCGGCCGGAGGCGGGCTGGGCGCGGTTGCCGACCAGGAGCTCGCCGTGGCCCTGACCTGGGCGGTCGCTGGCTTCTGCTTCATCCCGGTGGTGATCGTGAACATGCTCGGCTGGGTGACCAGCAACGACCCGGACGAGGAGTTCCAGCGGATCTTCCGGGATGGCCAGGACCGGGCCGCGGTGCGGGGCTGGGGCGGCCAGCGGCCTGGCCGCCGGTCTATCGCCCGGCCCGGCGCCCGGTAATCACGGTCGCGGCGAATTCTGGGGAACGGACCACCCGCGGCACCAGCCCATGCCAGGCGGCGAGGCTGGCCATCGCTGCTGCCTGCCGCTCGCTGGTCTCCACCAGCAGGTGGCCACCCGGCGCCAGCCATTGCGGTGCCGCTGCGGCGACCCGCCGCAGGATCGCCAGCCCATCCGCACCGCCGTCGAGGGCCGTCCGCGGCTCGTAGCTGCGCGCCTCCGCGGGCAGCAGCCCGACCTCGGCGGTCGGCACGTAGGGCGCATTCGCGATCAGCACGTCCACCCGGCCCCGCAGCGCCGGTGGCAGCGGCTGGTACAGGTCGCCCTGGTAGACGTGGCCGCCGGCAAGGTTGCGCCGCGCACACCGCACCGCGGCGGGGTCGATGTTGACGGCATGCAGGTCGGCCCGCGGCAGCGCCGCGGCCACCGCCGCCGCCGCCGCCCCCGACCCGCAGCACAGGTCCACCACGACCGGCGGGGACGCCGGGGCCCGGCGGGCGAGCGCGATGGCCCGGCCGGCCAGGAACTCGGTCCGGCGGCGGGGAGCGAACACGCCCGGCTCCACCGCGATCCGCAGCCCGCAGAATTCCGCCCAGCCCAGCACCTGCTCCAGCGGCATCCCGGCGGCCCGCTGGCCCACCAGCCGGGCCAGTTCGGCCGGATCCCGGGCCGCCGCGATGAGCAGGCCCGCCTCATCCTCGGCGAACACGCAGCCGGCCGCCCGGAGCCTGGCCACGACCTCTGGCCGCGGCATTGCTGCACTGGAGCCTGGCACGTCAGCCCTTCAGTCATGCCTAACGGCGGATGCCTTCCGTACTGTCCGCAGGAATCACGGTACGCCCGGCGGCCGGCCGCACTGGCCGGGCGCGCCGTCGCTCATCCGGGCCTGGCCGAGCCGGCACCAGGAACTGGCAAAGACCTGGGAAACCGGCCTCGTCAGTTGCTCGATTGCGCAACTATAGAGCCCCGCCGGGCGCCGGCTCCGGCGATGGACTGTCCGCCCACGATCAGTCACGGAGGCTCGCCGTCGTGCTGCCCGCAGCACGCGTTGCGCCGTCAGGACGGAGCCGTCATGCCTGACCGGTCGCCCTGGCGGCGGCACTGGCGCCAGCTCAGCGGCCCGGTACGGGCCGCTTACTATGCGGGCACCTTCCTGACCGTGCTGCTGGTGGTGGCCACGCTGGGCGCCTACGGGGTCTACCGGCACCTGACCGGCAACATCACCTCGGTCCACGTGAGCGGGCTGACCCACCGGTCGGTCTACGGCGTGCAGAACATCCTGCTGCTCGGCTCGCAGACGCGGAAGGGCCAGGGCCGGGGCTTCGGCAGCAACCCCAGCCTGAATACCAGCAATTCCGACAACATCCTGCTGGTGCACCTCGACCCCACCCACACCCACGCCATCATCTTGTCCATCCCCCGCGACACGATCGTCTACGAGCCGGGCTGCCTGGCCCGGCCGGGGATCGGGGTAGGCGTCTGGGGGCCGTACCAGTCGGCCATCATCGACGGCGCCATGAATATCGGCGGCCCGTCCTGTGCCGTAAAGACGGTCGAGGACCTGACCGCCGTCAAGCTTGATCATTTCGTCATGTTCGACTTCAACTCGTTCCGCAAGATGGTCGACGTCCTCGGCGGGGTCGAGGTCTGCGTGCCACCGGGCGGCTATCACGACCCGTGGTCGGGCCTGCACCTGCCCGGTGGCAAGCACCTGCTCACCTACAACCAGGCGCTGGCCTACGTGCGCACCCGGCACGGCGTCTCGGCGGAGGGGGACACCGGCGGCGACCTGCCGCGGATCCTGCTGCAGCAGGCGTTCATCTCATCGGTCATCCAGAAGGTGAACTCCCAGGGCATCCTCGGCAACTCGCTGCAACTGCTCAAGATCGCCGATACTGCCACCAGGGCCCTCACCGTGGACCAGGGACTGGACTCGGTGGGCAAACTGGTCGGGCTGGCCCGGACCCTGGTCCACCTGCGGGCCAGGAACGTCACGCTGATCACCATGCCGACCGTGCTGGACACCAGCCCGGCCGAGTCGGGCCGGCTGCTGCCGGAAGAGCCGCAGGACGACGTCATCTTCCAGATGATCAGCGACGGCCAGCGCTGGCACGGGCAGTTGCCGACGCAGCCGTTGCGAAAAGTGAAAGTGCAGGTGCTCAACGGCACCGGCACCGCCGGGCTGGCCGGCCAGACCGCCCGCAAGCTCCGCAAGCTGGGTTTCGATGTGGTGGGTACCGGCAACACCGCGCCCACCGCCACCACCACCGTGACCTATGCCGGCACCGCCCAGGCCGACAGCGCCTACACACTGACGACGGCGCTGACGGCGGCCCCGGCCGCGCAGGACCTGCTGGCCGAGCCGGCCCCGCAGCGGGGCCGGGCGGGACCGGTCACCCTGATCCTCGGCACCGGCTTCGCGGGGGTGAACCCGCCCGCCGCCGCGCAGCCAGCCGCCCGGGCCGGCCGCCACCGGCACCGGCGGCAGCAGGCCAGCGCGGCTGGCCCGGGATCGGTGCAGAGCCGGAACGCAGGCGCCAGCCTCTGCTCCGGCCTGCCCACCGCCAACCCCCATCCCGGCGCGCCGTAGCACGGGCAGGCGGAAGAGTTAACCCGCTGTTCGGATTCGGGCCAACTGACCCGGGAAGGGATCTCCCCCGGTGCGGGTGGTGACGCGCTCCGGCTGGCGGCTCAGCATGGCAAAGGGGAGGAAGCATGGCCGAGCACTACGACGTGATCATTATCGGTTCCGGCGCGGGGGGCGGGACGCTGGCGCATGCGCTGGCCGGCTCGGGGAAGCGGATTCTGCTGCTGGAGCGGGGCGATTTCCTGCCCAGGGAGATGGGGAACTGGGATCCGCGGCAGGTGTTCGTGGAGGGGCGGTACATCTCCTCCGACACCTGGTACGACGGTGGCGGCCAGCCGTTCCAGCCGCAGGTTCACTATTTCGTGGGCGGGGCGACCAAGCTGTACGGGGCGGCCCTGTACCGGCTGCGGCCGGAGGATTTCGGCGAGCTGCGGCATGTGGATGGCATCTCCCCGGCCTGGCCGCTGTCCTATGACGACTTCGAGCCGTGGTACAGCCAGGCGGAGCAGCTGTACCAGGTGCACGGCAACGGCGGTGAGGACCCGACCGAGGGCCACCGGAGCCAGCCCTACCCCTGGCCCGCGGTCTCGCATGAGCCACGGATACAGCAGATATCCGAGGACCTGGCCAAGGGGGGCTACCAGCCGTTCCACGCCCCCTGCGGGATCCTGCTCGACGAGGCCAGCCGGGCACGCAGCGAGTGCATCCGGTGCGCCTGGTGCGACGGTTACCCCTGCCTGGTGCATGCCAAATCCGACGCCGAGGTGATCGCGGTCCGCCCGCTGCTCGGCCGTGCCAACGTGACCCTGGTCACCGGGGCCGAGGTGACCAGGCTGGAGACCGACGGACCGGGGCGGGCGGTGACCGGGGTTCACGTCACCAGGGACGGCGGTCACGAGGTCTACTCCGGCGACATCGTGGCCGTCTGCGCGGGCGCCGCGAACAGCGCCCGGCTGCTGCTCAACTCCGCCAGCGATGCCCACCCTGCTGGCCTGGCCAACGGCTCGGACCAGGTGGGGCGCAACTACATGTTCCACAACTGCCTGGCCGTGGTGGCTCTGTCCAAAGAGCGCAACGACACCGTCTTCCAGAAGACGCTGGGCATCAACGACTTCTACCTGCCAACCAAGGACTACCAGTACCCGGCCGGCAACATCCAGATGATCGGCAAGTCCAACGCCGAGGCCATGCGGGGCGAGAAGCCCAAGCTCACCAAGTTCGCCCCGGAATGGACCCTGGCCGATGTGGCCAGGCACGCGGTCGACTTCTGGCTCACCACCGAGGACCTGCCGCTGCCGGGCAACCGGGTCACCACGGACAAGGACGGGAACGTCCACCTGGCCTACACCGCAACCAGCAACGACGAGGCCGGCCGCTGTACCACGAGCTGAAGCAGATCATGAACCACACCGGGATGGCCGAGCATCACGTGCTCGGCAAGAACTTCTACATGGACATGAGCATCCCGGTCGCGGGCTGCGCGCATCAGGCCGGCACCTGCCGGTTCGGCACCGACCCGGCCACCTCGGTGCTCGATGTCAACTGCAAGGCCCACGAACTGGACAACCTCTACCTGGTGGACACGAGCTTCTTCCCGAGCATCGGGGCGGTCAACCCGGCGCTCACCGCGATCGCCAACGCCCTGCGGGTGGGTGAGCACATCGCTCAGCGGATCGCGTCCTGAGCACGGCCGGGCGGGCCGGTCACCCCGGTGGGGGATGACGCCCGGGGAGCGGGACGCGAACTGCTGGCAGCAACGAGCAGGAGGAATGACATGTCGGACCGTGTCGATGCACTGGTGATCTTCGGGGCGACCGGGGACCTGGCCAAGCTGGAGACGTTCCCGGCGCTGGTCGGGCTGGTCGAGCGGGGCGTGCTGGACGTCCCGGTGGTGGGGGTGGCCAAGAGCGGCTGGGGGCTGGCGCAGTTCCGTGACTATGCCGCTGCGTCGCTGAAGCTCAACAACATGGATCCGGGCAGCCCGGCCGCGGCGAAGATGCTGGGCCTGCTCCGTTATGTCGATGGGGATCTTGGCGACGACGCTACCTACGAAGCCATGTCGCAGGCGGCGGGCCCGGGTAAGGAACTGCTGTTCTACATGGAGGTGCCGGCGTTCTTGTTCGGCCGTATCGCCCAGGGCATCGCCACGGCCGGCCGGGCCAAGGGCGCGCGGGTGATGGTGGAAAAGCCGTTCGGCTCGGATCTGGCCGGCTCGCAAAAGCTCAACGACACCATGCACCAGTACTTCCCGGAGGAGGCGATCTTCCGGGTCGATGACTGGCTGGCATTTGACCCGGTGGAGAACGTGCTGTTCGGCCGGTTCGCCAACGCGGTGGTCGAGCCGCTGCTGAACCGGACCTATGTGGAGAGCATCCAGATCACCATGGCCGAGGCGTTCGATGTGTCCGACCGGGGCGCGTTCTACGACCGGACCGGTGCCATCCGCGACGTGGTGCAGAACCACATGCTGCAGGTGCTGGCCACGGTGATGGCCGACCCGCCGGGGGGGGAGGGCCTGTCCGGCTGGCGGGACGCCAAGGCGCACCTGGTGGCCTCGCTCCGCCCGTTGTCCCCCGAGCACACCGTGCGCGGCCAGTATGACGGCTACCACGACGTGGCGGGCGTCGACCCCCGCTCGACAGTGGAGACCTTCGTCGCCATCCGGCTCATGTCGGACTCGTGGCGGTGGGCGGACGTGCCGATCGTGATCCGGGCCGGCAAGTGCATGCCGGTCACCGCGACCGAGGTCACCGTCCGGTTCCGCCATCCGCCGCGTGACATCTTCGGCCTGGCCCCGCTGCCGCGCAACAACGAACTGCGGTTCCGGGTCTGGCCGGAGACCGCGGTCACCCTCACCCTGGCGGGCAAGAAGCCCGGCGCCGGGCTGGAGCCGCAGATGGAGGAGCTGACGTTCGCCCAGCAGCCCGGCAGCGACCAGCGGCCCTACGACCGGCTGATCGGCGCCGCCCTGGACGGTGAGCGCTGGCTGTTCGCCCGGCAGGACACCGTCGAGGCCGCCTGGAAGATCGTGGACCCGGTGCTCGGCGACGTCACCCCGGTGCACCCCTACGCCAAGGGCAGCTGGGGCCCGGGAGAGGCAGACCGGCTGCTCCCCGAGCGCGACACCTGGCACAACCCGGAAGGCTGACACGCCAGCCAGCCACAGGAGCTGAACGGGGAGATCGGGAGAGCGATGGCTGCCACATCAGGCCCGCGGGTGGTGATCGTCGGCGGCGGGTTCGCGGGGTTGTTCGCGGTCCGGGCGCTGCGGCGGGCGCCGGTCCAGGTGACCTTGATCGACCGGGCGGAGCATCACCTGTTCGCCCCGCTGCTCTACCAGTGCGCGACCGGCATCCTGTCCGAGGGCAAGATCGCCAGCCCGCTGCGTGAGCTGCTGAAAAAGAACCGCAACGTCGAGTTCGTCTTGGCCGAGGTGACCGGCATCGACGCCGCCGCGCAGAAGGTGCTGGCGCGGCGGCCGCTGGGCGAGGAGATCGAGTTCGGCTACGACTACCTCATCCTCGCCGCCGGCGTCCGCCAGTCTTACTTCGGCCATGACGAGTACGCCCAGTTCGCGCCCGGCATGAAGTCGATCGAGGATGCGCTGAAGATCCGGCGGCGGGTGTTCGGCGCCTTCGAGATGGCTGAGTCGGCTACCGACCCGGCCGAACGCCAGCGCTGGCTCACCTTCGCCCTGGTGGGGGCCGGGCCGACCGGGGTCGAGCTGGCGGGGCAGATCCGCGAGCTCGCCACCAAGAC
This sequence comes from uncultured Actinomycetes bacterium, assembly GCA_963837105.1. GTDB lineage: Bacteria > Actinomycetota > Actinomycetes > Streptosporangiales > Streptosporangiaceae > UBA9676. Next base: position 180,686 of record CAWIMG010000029.1, read on the forward strand.
GCTGCGCACCGAGTACCGGCATATCAAGCCCGAGGATGCCCGGGTCATGCTGTTCGACGGCGGCGGCTCGCCGCTGGCCATGTTCGGCCCGAAACTGTCCGCGCTGGCCGCCCGCGACCTGGGCAAGCTGGGTGTCGAGCTGCACATGGGCTGCATCGTCACCGGCGTGGAGCTGGGCAGCGTGCAGGTCAAGGACCACGACGGCAACGTGACCCGGCACGAGGTGGGCACCATCTTGTGGACCGCGGGCGTGGAGGCGCCGCCGCTCGCCAAGATGGTGGCGAAGGCCACCGGCGCCGAGCAGGACCGGGCGGGCCGCCTGCTGTGCGGCAAGGATCTTTCCCTGCCTGGCCATCCCGAGATCATCGTGACCGGAGACCTGATGTGCCTGGACAAGCTGCCCGGGGTCGCCGAGGTCGCCATGCAGTCCGGGCTCTATGCCGGGCGCAGGGTCGGCCACCTGGCCCGCGGCCAGGCATATGACAAGCCGTTCCGCTATCACGACCTGGGCTCGGCCGCCTACATCTCGCGCGGCCGCGCCGTCGTGTCCGTCTGGAAGCTGAACTTCGGCGGCTTTCTCGGCTGGTGGGTCTGGCTGTTCATCCACATCGGCTTCCTCACCGGCTACCGCAACCGCTTCGGAGCCGTCCTCGGCTGGTGGTTCGCCTTCACCCGCGGCCTGCGCCGCGAACGCACCTTCACCATCGACGACCTGCCAGCGGCGGCCGGCCCCTACGGCGGCCAAGGCGGGCCGGACGGCCCTGCAGGCAGCGGCCCGTGACGTTTCCCCGGCCTGGCCAGCTCACCGCAGCGCCGGAAGCCCGCGATTGACAGCCCATCCGCCGCAGCGCGGAACCCTTGCCAGCCAATCTGGCGGGGAACCACGGACGGCCGCCGATTAAGGCTGTGGCTGCCGCCACCCGGCCCATTTCTGTGATCGTCCAGCGCGACCGCAGCGGTGCCGGTTATTGCCCGCTCGGCTGCGTATCGGTGCTGGCGATGCCTGGGGGGACGACCTTGCCTTGCTCGATGTCCGTGGACAGTCTGGATTTGGCGGTGTGCGCCCCCTCGTCCAGCACGCCGGAGCCCGCCGCCCGGGAGATGACGTCGCCGCCACGGCCGCGCAGCACGTACGCGAAGCCGACGGCGATCAGCGCACCGGTGATCGGCCCCACCACATACACCCAGTAGCTGCTCCAGTCACCGCTGACCAGGGCGGGGCCGAAGGAGCGGGCCGGGTTCATCGAGGTGCCGCTGACCGGTGCTGACCACAGCCCGGCCAGGGCGATGTAGCCGCCGACGCCGAGCGCGGCGATCGCGCCGACGTTCTGCGCCGCCGATGCGGTGCCCAGGATCACGCTGACCAGCAGCGCGGTGAGCACGATCTCCATCAGCAGGGCCTGCCAGTTGTGGTACCCCGGGCCCGGCAGCGTCGCCCCCAGATGCTCGACGTTGCCGAACACCCAGCGCAGAAACAGGGCGGCCAGCGTCGCGCCGACGAGCTGGATGACGATGTAGCCCGGGACACGCCGCCACGGGAAGTCCCCGCGCAGCGCGAACGCCAGCGACACCCCCGGGTTCAGGTGCGCGCCGGAAACCGCGCCCATGAACAAGATGATCGCCATCACCATCAGGCCCGGGGCAACGACCGCCGCCGCGAGGCTGATCTGCCCCTTCGCGTGCAAAATCCCCCCGCCCGCGGCGACCAGGACCAGCGCGAAGGTACCCAGCAGCTCCGAGAACAGCCGCCGCCACTCCCGGCTCGGGTCATCAAAGTCCTTACGGTTCCCGAACTCAAGCGTGAGCATGTGGTGCGTGCGCGCGAAGGCTGTCGCCAGCGACGCCGGGTCCATCTGCTGGGCCGTTGCGCCGCTCACCCCATCCGCCCCCTGCGCGGCCGCGTGCGTCCCCGGATCATCCGTCCGGCTCACAGGCACGTTGTCTGTCATGCCGATCCTTCCTGTCAACAGCACCCAAGAGGCTCCGCAATAAGGACCCGCGAGCCCGCGCCCTCCATCTTCGCCTGCGCGACAGGAAGAGGGCCAGCCCCTGACGTCCTCGCACTGCCGCGCCGCCACGATCGCCGGCCAGACACTGGCGTTGCGCTGCCTGCCATACTTGCGTTCGGCGAAACCGCATCACCTCACCCGCACTGGGTGAGCAACTGGCGGCCAATCTCAGATCGCCGGATCCGGCGCGAACCCGCCGGGCAACCGGGCGGCAGGCCGTTCCGCTATCACGACCTGGGCTCGGCCGCCGACATCTCCCGCGGCCGCGCCGGGAACGTGGGACGCTCACCACCCGGGAAGTAGGCTGGGTCGCTGACGTCTACCGGCAGCCACCCACCCCGGCCGGCCCGGAGCCCTGACATGCCGGCTGTTCACTTACCCGAGGCGTGGCGTTCACTCTTGCCGGGGGATGCGATGCGGCCAGGACCAAGCGACTCTGAGGTGTGCTGTGCGGCGCGGGTGCGGCGTCCTGGGCACACCGGCAGCCGTCCCTGAGAAGGGCGGTACCAGATGACAGGCCAGCCAGCCGAACCGGCCAGCTCCCCCACCATGGAGCGGCAGCAGGCCATCCACCATGCCACGGTGGCCCTGCGGTCCATGGGGCAGCCGAACGCGGTCGCCCGCGAGTTCGACTTCTGGGACAACAGTTACGAGGGGCGGCGGCTGTTTTCCGAAGTGCTGGGCACCTTCTTCTTGGTCCTGGTGGCGGTCGGCGGTGGCATGGTCAACGCCCGGTTTGGCGGCAACGCGGTCCCGTACAGCGCCCGCGTGGTCGCGCCCGGGCTGATGGTCATGGCGATCATCCTGTTCATGGGCACGGTCTCCGGCGCGCACCTGAACCCGGCGGTGAGTATTGCCTTCGCCGCCCGGGGTGATTTTCCGTGGCGGCGGGTCCCGGCCTACATCGCGGCCCAGTTCCTGGGCGCCTGCCTGGCCACGCTGCTGCTGTGGGCGCTGATCGGCAGGCAGGGCAGCGCAGGCCTGACCCTGCCCGGCAGCGGCATCTCCACGACCACCGCGATGCTGTGGGAACTGGTGCTGACCACTGGCCTGGTGAGCGTCATTCTGGGCACCGCCTCCGGCGCCCAGGCGATTGGCCCGATAGCCGCCTTCGGGGTGGGCGGCTACATCGCGCTGGCCGGGCTGTGGGGAGCACCGGTCAGCGGGGCCTCGATGAACCCGGCCCGGTCCCTGGGGCCTGCGCTGGTGCTGGGCGACTGGACCTCGTGGTGGGCGTATCTCGTCGGCCCGCTGGCCGGCGGCCTCATCGCGGTCGCCTTCGCCTACATCCTGCGCGGCCGCGGCGGCGGCCGCAGCAGCCGCGCGGCGGCCCAGGGCACGCTCGGGGTGGACTGGAACCCCGGTCCGGCCCCGCGATCCTGAAGTCGGGCCCGCGCGGTCCGGCCGGCCCGGCCCAGCCTGACGATCTTGATCTGTCGCGGGCTACCATCGACCTGCTCGCACTCGGACGCTGACCACGCCCGGCCGGAAGGAGTACCCCATGTGCCGCTGGCTCGCTTACACCGGTTCGCCCATCCTGCTGACCGATGTGCTGTACACCCCGGTCCACTCGCTGATCGACCAGAGCCTGCACTCGAAGCTGGGCGCCGAGACCACAAATGGGGACGGGTTCGGCATCGGCTGGTATGACGCCGCGGCCGTCCCCGGGGTGTTCCGCAGCACCGAGCCCGCCTGGAACGACCAGAACCTGCACGAGATCGCCGGTCATGTGACGTCACCGCTGTTCTTCGCCCATATCCGGGCGGCGATCGGCTCCAGCGTCCAGCAGACGAACTGCCACCCGTTCCGCTACGGCCGCTGGCTGTGGATGCACAACGGGTACATCGGCGGCTTCGCCACCATCAAGCGCGATCTCGTGCTGGCCATCGACCCGTCGCTGTTCGGCGAGATCAAGGGCCAGACCGACACTGAGGTGCTGTTCTACCTGGCGCTCACCTTCGGCCTGCAGGACGACCCGCCGGACGCGGTCGCGCGCGCGATCGGGTTCGTGGAGGCCCGTGCACGGGAGCGGGGCATCGAGCACCCGTTCCAGGGCACGGTCGCCACGAGCGATGGCGAGAGCCTGTGGGCGTTCCGCTATTCCAGCGAGGGGAAGTCACGGTCACTGTTCTTCACCCGCGACGTCCGGCGGCTCAGGGAGATCTACCCCGGCCGGGAGATCCTGCGGCAGGTGTCGGACGATGCGCGGCTGGTGGTCTCCGAGCCGATCGGCGACCTGCCCGGTGCCTGGGTCGAGGTGCCGGAGGCAAGCTACGCCGTGGTCGGCCGGGGACGGGAAGAGTTGCTGCCCTTCGCCGTCAAACCGCCGCCGGACCGTTAGCGCTGGTCAGCCGCTGGCCGACGGGGACGCGGCCAGGCAGTGCGTGTTCACCGCGGCCAGCAGGCTCTGTGCCGCTGTGTTGACGTCGCCGAGCGCCGTCGTCACGCTGCCCAGGGCACTGACGCTGGGGTTCGAGGTCAGGCTCTTCACCGCCGACTCGAGCTTGGTGGTCGCGGACTTCAGCGCAGTTGTCTGCGTCTGGTATTCACCTTTCGCGTCATTGACGAAGGTGGTCAGGTTGGTCTGGACGTCGGTGAGGTTCGTCTTGATCTCGCTCACCGTCCCCGCCCCCACATTCAGGTGGGTGAGGTTGCTCAGCGAGGTGCGCAGGGCCGCGGCGTCAGTGCACAGTACCGACGTGGCAGCGGGGGAGGCGGCCGGTGACGAGGACGCGGCAGTGGTGGCCGGGGCGCTGGCAGACGAGGTGCTGCTGCCAGGCCCGCACCCGGCCGCCGCCAGCAGGGCGAGCCCAGCCGCCACCGCGGCCAGGTGCCGCAGGGCAAATCTGTGGTCTGTTGTTGGCTTCATGGGACCCCAGGCTTCCCCAGCCCCGCCGCAACCGCATCACCCTCAGCAGGTCATTTCGCGCGGCGCCCTGGACGTGGAAGCGCCACGGCACTATGACGGGTAGTCACATCAGCCGGCCGCTCGCCCAGGAAGCAGGTCACCCATGAGCCAGTCACTCAAGGCGCAGGGCGGGGTCCCTAACTGGCCCGGGTTCCGTGGCACTTCGCAACTGGTCGGCGCTACTCCCGATGGGATCGTCACCGTTTACGTCGATCCCAGCCTGGGGCCCCCGGGTCTGCAGAACGCCCAGGATCTGCTGGCTGACGCCCCCCGGGTGGTGGCCGCCAACAATGCGCTCTTCGGCACCACCGGCGGTGCGGTCAACGTCATCGTCTATGCCCTTGGCGGGGCTACCGACGGCACCGGCGGCGCCGATCACACCGCGTGCAACTACCAGACCGGCAACAACATCGAAGTCGATGCCTCGTTCGGCAGCCCCGCCCGGGTTTCCGCACTGTTCGAGGCGGAGCTGAGCGAATGCTCGATGAACGGGCAGCTGTGCGGGCTGAGCACCGGCGAGGCGCTGTCCCGCTGGTGCGCGAGTTCGACCAGCAACAACGCCCTGGCCGATTTCGCCACCGCACCCGACTGGGCTCAGAACGGCGAACCGGACTTCGTGAACACCGTGGATCCCACCGACCAGAATCCGGTCAGCACCGGATGTGGCATGGCCTTCATATCGTGGCTGCTCAGCAAGGGGCATACGCTCGCCCAGATCGCTCAGCGGATGGTGGCCGACGGGGACGCCGGCACCCTCGCCGCCCTGTACGGAGCGCTGACAGGTGACAGCCCGGCCCATGCGTGGCCGGACTTCCTGCAAGCTGTCCACGCACTTCCCGGCGGCGTCACTTCCGACAATCCGTTCGGCTGAGGATCAGCCTCCCGCGGTGACTGCCTTGAGCTCGGCGAGTGACTCGCGGATGAGCATCGCCAGGTCGGGCAGGCAGTCCTCGGCGGTCCAGCGCTCGAACGCGACCCGGAAGACCGCGATCCCGGCCTCGGCCGCGAGACTGGCCGCCGGCTCGGGGACATGGCGGTCGCGCAGCGCGCCGGCCATCGCCGCCGCCAGCGAGGCCAGCTTGATCAGCTCGCGCTCCTGAAGCTCGGCGTTCGCGGCGATCACCGCCTGGCGCTGCCGTGGGTAGTCACCGCGCTGCTGGAACAGCGGCCCGGCGGCTTGCAGGGCGTCGGCGATGGCGTCGAGCGGCGGGGCGGCAGCGGGGGCCAGCGCCACCCCGCGCACCAGGATCTCCTGCAGCGCACCGGCACCCGCGAACAGGACCTCACGCTTATCGGCGAAGTACCGGAAGAACGTCCGCTCGGTGAGCCCGGCCCGCTGGGCGATCTCCGCCACCGTGGTCTGCTCGAACCCGCGCTCGACGAAGAGCTCCAGTGCGGCCTGCTCCAGCCGGCCGCGTGCGTTGGGCTCCCACCGGCTCATGGCCAGATGATACGTGATGACAGAAACTGACATCATGAGCTAGACTGATGACAGAAACTGACATCAGATCGCCCGGCCCCGGGCCGGGCAGCCCCGGGAGGTCCACTCATGCGTGTTTTCGTTACCGGCGCGTCCGGCTGGATTGGCTCGGCTCTCGTCCCCGAGCTCATCGGCGCCGGCCATGAGGTCGTCGGGCTGGCCCGCTCGGCCGCCTCGGCCGCCGCCCTCACCGCGGCAGGCGCCCAGGTGCAGCCGGGCACCATCGATGACCTCGGCATCTTGCGGAGCGGTGCGGCCGCGTCGGACGGCGTGATTCACCTGGCGTTCAAGCACGACATCGCGTTCGCGGGCGGTTTCGAGAGCGCGGCCGATGCTGATCGCCGTGCGGTCGAGACGTTCGGTGACGCGCTGGCGGGCTCGGGCCGGCCATTCGTCATCGCCTCGGGCACGCTCATGCTGGCCCCCGGACGGGTGGGCACCGAACGCGACGGCCGGGATCCCAGCTCGCTGGCGCATGTCAGCGGCGGCCCACGCACCCGGGCGGCCACGGCGCTGCTGACGCTCTCCCTCGCCTCCCGCGGCGTCCGCTCGTCCGTGCTGCGGCTGCCGCCAACTGTGCATGGCGACGGGGACCACGGCTTCCTGGCCACCCTGGTCGGCATCGCGCGGGACAAGGGCGTCTCCGGCTACCTTGGCGACGGGATGAACCGCTGGCCCGCCGTGCACCGGCTGGACGCGGCGCACCTGTTCCGGCTGGCGCTCGAGCATGCCCCGGCAGGCTCGGTGCTGCATGCGGTCGCCGACGAGGGCGTGCCGATCCGTGACATCGCCGAAGTGATCGGCCGCCACCTGAACCTGCCGGTGACGCCCATCGCAGCCGGGGACGCCAGCGAGCACTTCAGCTGGCTGGCGCACTTCATCGGGGCCGACTCGCCTGCCTCCAGCACGCTGACCCGCGAACTGCTGGGCTGGCAGCCGGTCCAGCCCGGCCTGCTCGACGATCTCGACAAGGGCCACTACTTCGGCCACGTGGCGGCAGGGAACTGACGCCGGTCAGATCTCGTCGCCCTTGGCCAGCACCACGGTGACCAGGTCCCGCAGCGGCCCGTCGAGGTCGTATTCGCTCACCTGAGCCATCCGGTCATCCACGTTGACGTGATAGAGAGCGGCGCCGGGCACCGGGCGGTAGGGCGGCGGGGATGCCAGGGCGCGCGCAGCCAGGCCTTCCCACTGGGTGCCGTCAGCTCGCCAGGTGGTGTCTACCACGCGGCGCACCATCGTGCCGTCCGGCTCGATCCGGGTCACCACGACCCTCACAGGCCCATTGTCTCCTGCGTGGGGCAGACCCGACAGAGGCTCAGCGTGTCGCACGGCCGGCTATTCCGGCGGCCGGCGGCTAGGAGCTGGCGGCAGTCGGGCCGGTACCCGAGGGCTGTCGCCGCTGACGGCCGCGGGTAACCGCACCCAGGATGATCCTGGCCCCGAGCCCGATGATCATGAGATCGACAATCATCTGCCCGGTGACCACCAGCCGTGCCACCTCGGTCTTGGGGGTGATGTCACCAAAGCCAACGGTGGCGAACACGGTGACGGTGAAGTAGAGCGCATTGGTGTGGGTCATGGTCTGGCTGAAGCTGCTGGCGGAGACAGCGTCCATGACGACATAGGCGCTGGCGAACAGCAGCAGGAACAACGGGACGCTGGTGGCGAGTGCCTCCAGCGCCCGCAGGCCCGGATACTCCGACGCGATGATCCAGCGCACCTGGAAGGCGACCAGTGCGACCAGCCCTGCCAGCCCGATCACCAGGATCGTGAACTCCGCCCAGTGGACGGTGTGATCCAGCGGCAGCAGGTAGTAGATGAGCACCAGGACGGCGGTGGACCCTGACGCCCGCAGCAGCGAGCCGACGATTTTGGGGCGCGGCGGCGGCGCCTGCCTGGTGTCCAGTGGTGAGCCCGCACTGTCGGTCATTGGCCAAGGCTAGCGGGCAGTGCCCGGGGCGGGTTCCGCTCAGCTGGGAGCCGTGCGTCCGGTGCGGAAGCAGACGGTTATCGTCCGGCTGCCGGCCGCCTGCTCCACCTGGTTCCAGCGATCCGCCCACCCGGCCTTGTCGAGCGCCGGCATGTTGCTGTTGCCCGGGAGCAGCCCGGCTGCCCCCGTCGACGAGCTCCCGGACGATGTCGGCATGCCCCGCATGCCGCTGGGTATCCGCGGCCATGTGCACCATGATGCGATGCAGCGTCACCTCGGCACCGCCCCACCACGGCACGTGGCCGGCAGCGTCCAGGCTCAGGGCGTCGATGGTCGCGTCAGCGTGTGCCCAGGCCCGGCGGTGCCACCCGGTGATGTACTCACGGCCCTCACCGGCGGCTGCCCACATACCGGTCTCATCGGGCCACGGCGGCACCTCGGCCGGCGGCCGTCCAAAGACCTCACCGAAGTACCGGAACTCCCACACGGCCAGGTGCTTGACCAGGCCGAGCAGGTTCGTGCCGGTCGGGGTCAGCGGCCGGCGCGCGTCGTACCCGGGCAACCCCTCCAGCTTCCACAGCAACGCCTCACGGCCGCCCTGCAGGCAATCACGAAGGTCCGATTTCGCATCCGGCATGGTCATGACCGTAATACTGCGGCATTCGCGGTTCAGGCTGCGGTGGCCTGCAGACGTGACCGCAGGGCCGGCACGCCTGGGCCGTCAAGCTCGGCCAGGTACGGTACGCGGCCAGCCATGCTCATCACGAGCGCGAGGGTCGATCCGGTGACCAGGGGACCGGTGCCGCTGGCAAACGGCCCGTCGTCTGCCCGCAGCTGCAGACCGGCTGCACGGGTACGGCTGGCAACGGTGAAGTCGCGCCGGGCGAAGAAGCCGGCCACCGGCGTCAGCGCGTTGACGCCCGGGGTCCGCGCAAGCCCCAGCGGCTGGCGGATGTCCTGCGCATGCACGACCACCTCGCCGAGGTAGGCAGGGGTGTGCCGCGAAGGTGCGGTAGTGCTGGTGATGACGGCGCGAAACTGGTCAAGTGTCTCAGCGGGAGTGCTGCCGCAGTGCTCGGCCATCCGCCGCTGGTTGTGCACGTCAGGGCGGAAACGCGCGCCGAGCATACTGCGCAGCCACTGCCACTGGCTGAGGCTCGCCGCAGCGGTGAGGTGGGCGACAACCTGCTCGACGTCCCAGTCCCCGCACAGGGTGCCATGCCGCCACTGCTCCGCGTCCAGGCCCGCTAGATCTTCCGCCAGCGCGGCACGCTCGGCGTGCACCAGCGCCACAGGTGGTCATCCTGCGGTCGCGCCAAATAGCTCGATCCCTCCCCACAGATAACCTCGCTGCCAGCCAGACCTGCCACGGCCGCTGGAATCACCGCCGTCCTGCCCGGGGGAGCCGGGCTGCGGGAGATGCTGGTGGCGCCCCGACCGCGATTCGAACGCGGGACCTACTGCTTAGGAGGCACTTTCGTAGGGTCGCCGACCGGCGCTGCATGTGGCCTGACATGGCATCTAGCTGCATAAACCCTGGCTGCTCATAGCCCGGCATCGCCCGACGGCTGCCGCTGTTGGCTCCCCGTTTGGCTCCCCAAGTCTTGGCTGAAGCCACGGGCCAGAAACAGGGGCGGGGCGGGTGATCCATTTCATGACAGCTCCCCGGGTATGGGTGGCGGGGGGTGTTTCAGTGGCCGGCGGGGGTGGGCAGGTAGATCAGCCGGTGGTCGTGGGTGAACAGGCGCCGGATCAGTCCCAGGGCGATCACCACAGTGGTGGTGGCGGTGGCGGCCAGGACCAGGAACATGACGACGGCCTGGACCAGGACTGCCTGCAGGGGGGCGGTGCCGGCGAGGATGAGGCCGGTCATCGCGCCGGGCAGGAACACCAGGCCGGTGGCCTTGGTGGTTTCGATCTGCGGGGTCAGCGCCGCCCTGAGCGCAGCCCGCAGATAAGGGGTGGCGGCCTGCCGGGAGGCCTGGCCCAGGGCCAGGCGGGCTTCGACCTCGTCGCGTTTGTCGCGCAGTTCGTCGGTCAGGCGCCGCCCGGCGAGCACGGTCGCGGTCATCGAGTTCCCCACCATCATGCCGGCGATCGGCACCAGGGTGCGGCCGGTGAGCGGGAAGACGTGCAGGCCGAACAGCACGCCCAGCGTGACCACCGCTGCGGCGGTGAAGGAGGCCAGCGCCAGAGTGAGCAGGTGCGGCACCTCGGGGGCGCGGCGGCGGGCGACCATCGAGGCATAGCCGACCATGGCCGCGACCCACAGCCACGACCACCAGATGGACCGGCCGGAGCTGATGACCAGGGTGAGCGCGGCGCCGACCAGCAGCAATTGCACGAGGGCGCGGGCGGCGGCGATGAGGATCTGCCGCTGCAGGCCCAGGTGCTGCCACCAGGAGATCCCGGCCGCGACCGCCACAAGCAGCAGTGACACGGCCAGGCCAAGCCAGCTGACGGTGTCGGTCATGGCCTCGCCTCTTCCGTAGGGGCGCCGGCCAGGTGGCCGTCGCGCAGGTGGTAGATCCGGTCAGCGACCCGGCGGGCCTGGGCGCCGTCGTGGGTGACCCAGATGATGGTGATGCCCTGGGCCACCAGGCCGCGGGCGGTGTCCTCGAAGACCCGCTTGGGCTGCTCATCGAGCGCGGAGGTGGGCTCATCCAGCAGCAGAGTTTGCGGCTGGGTGACCAGGGTGCGGGCCAGGCACATGCGCTGCAGCTCACCACCGGACAAAGTCCGCGACTCGTGATCGAGCAAGCCGGGATCCAGGGCAACCAGTGTCAGGGCGGTGCTCAGTTCCTCGGCGGTGGCATCGGGGTGGGCTACCGCGAGGTTGTCCGCGACGCTGCCGGGGAACGGGGTGGGCCGCTGGAACACCATGCCCACCCGGCGGCGCAGCACCAGCGGGTCCAGGTCATCCAGCGGCTGGCCCCGGTAGGACACGGTGCCTTCGTCGGGGATCTCCAGCCGGTTGCACAGCCGCAGCAAGGTAGTCTTCCCCGCCCCCGATGGCCCGGCCACCACCGTGATACCCGCCGCCGGGATCACGGCAGTGATCTGGTCGAGGACCTGGCGGCCAGCCCGCAGCACACTCACCCGCTCGAACTCGAACGCCACCGCCGACGGCCTACTCACCTGGCCAGCCTTCCGCGCTGCTAGTCCGCTGCAGCCCTACGCCGAAGCATGGCCCACTTGCAGCCGCGGCTCCACGGCGGGTCCACAGGCCGGTGCGGCCAGGGTCAGTGAGCGCAGCCCAGCGCCTTGACGTACTGCTGCGGAGACATCCGGTACAGCTTGACCGCGCTGGGATTGCTGAGCACCAGGTCGAACACCCACCGCCGGTGCACATAGAACCAGTAGTCGGTCAGCTGCTGCCCGCCGATCTGATAGTGCACCAGCCACGCCCCTTCCGGGCCGCCCCGGCTGACGCTTTCGGTCCGCGACAGAGCCTGCGAACCGCCCGGGCAGTCCTTATGACGGCGGATGTAATCGGCCTGGGTAATGATCGCCTGGCTGCGCGCGTCCCACCGCGTGTAGACGGGCCCGTAGTCGCCGGTGTCGTAGTCGTGATTGAACGCCGTTGCGACCTTGAGCAGCGCCCCCGCGGTGTGCGGATCAGGTGGCAATGACGCCGTCGCCGCGACCGGATGACTGCTGCTCGCAGTACAGCCCGCCGCGAACAAAGCCGCAGCCGCAACCGCAACCACCAGCAAACGCATGACCAACGACTCCATTCACGTGCAAGCGCCAGGCCGGGAGCGTAGCCGACCGGCACGCGGATTGCTCATCAAGTTGTAGCATGCGTTACAGATGCTCCGGGTCTTGAAGGCGGCAGACTGCACGGCCTGGCGGGCGCGAGGAGGAAGGCATGCTGTCACACGTGGTGGTATGGGTTGGTGCAGTGCTGGCCGCCGGGGTGACCGCCGGGCTGGTGCTGGCCGCAGTGGCAGGCGTGGGAGTGTGGGTGCTGTACCGCCGGCTCCGCCGCCGCGTGGAGCCGCTCACCAGGACTGTGGCGGGGTACGCGCTGCAGGCCGCCGCCGTCACGGCAGGCGTGCGGCAAGGGCGGCTGCCCCCGCAGGTGGTGTACCACCTTCGCCGGCGCCTTGGCGGTCCGCCCGGACTGGAGTGAGGTGTTGTCTTGGCGGGTGATCACCTACCGGCTGCCGGCCGAGCCGTCACGGCACCGGGTGGCGGTGTGGCGGGAACTGCGGCGGCTGGGTGCGGTGGCGCTGCAGCAGGGTACCTGGGCGGTACCCGGCGGCGAGCCGTTCGCGGCCGGGTTCACGCAGGTGATCGAGGCGATCAAGGCAGCGGGCGGCCAGCCGGTGGTGCTGGCCGTCGCCGAGGAGGAGGCCAGCGCGGCGCAGCTGGAGGAGCTGTTCACCGCCCAGCGTGAAGCCGAATGGGCCGAGTTCGTCTCCGACTGCGGCAAGTACGAGGCCGAGCTGAATGGTGAGGTCGCGAAGGGGAAGCTGACCCTGGCCGAGCTGGATGAGGAAGAGCAGAGCCTGGACCGGCTGCGCCGCTGGTACCGCACGATCCGGGCCCGCGACCTGTTCGGCGGCCCCAGTGCCCCGCTGGCCGAGCGGCGGCTGAAGGAGTGCACGGAGGCGCTGGAAGACTTCGCCGAGCGGGTCTACCAGGCCCGGGACAGGCCATGACCGCGCCCCGCCACCCCGGCAACCGGCCTCGCGTGTCCGCAGGCCCGCCGGCGGGCCGGCAGCCAGCGAGCAGATCACCAGCCGTCACGAACGCGTCGGCGAAGCCACTGTCACCGGCGCTGGACAAGACCTTCAAGATCGGCTTGGTGCTCAAGGGCCTGGACGGGATCCTGGAGATCATCGGCGGCATCCTGCTGCTGTTTGTCAGCCCGGACGCGATCAACCACCTGGCCCGGGTGCTGACCGCGCACGAGCTCAGCGAGGACCCGCACGACCTGATCGCCAACTACCTGCTGCACACCACCGCCCATCTCGGCCGGGGCACCACCATCTTCGGGGCCATCTACCTGCTGAGCCACGGCATCGCCAAAATCGTCCTGGTAGCCCTGGTACTCAAGGACAAACTGTGGGCCTACCCCTGGCTGATCGGCCTGCTGCTGGCCTTCATCGCCTACCAGCTCTACCGGATCACCGCCGTCCACTTCTCCATCGGCCTCACCTTGCTGACCATCTTCGACGCCTTCCTGGTCTGGCTCACCTGGCGCGAATACCGCGCCAAACGAGCCAACCCGCACCGGGCCAGGGCACCGGTGGCCGTCCCTTCCCCGGACGGTCACCGGCCGGCCCGCCACAGCCAGGGCGAACACATTAATCCCCGGCCATAAGCCGCACTGCTGGCAGCCGTGGAAGATCGCCCGGCCCGCAACTGGCCACGCCTCTAACCGTTCGGCTCCCCGGCGATCACTTCAAGATCGCAATATGCCCCTGATCAGCGCCCCGAGCGCGATTCGAACGCGCGACCTACTGCTGTTAGGAGGCACTTCCATAGGGTCGCTGGACAGCGCTGCATGTGGCCTGACATGACATCTAGCTGCATGAACCATAGCTGCGCGCAGCCCGGCATCGCCCGCTGGCTGCGGCTGTTGGCTCCCCGGTTGGCTCCCCAACCGCAGCCTTAGTGGGTGACCCCGTAAGTTCGTCGGGGGGTGGGCCATGGTCAGGGGTCTGGGTCGTGGCCGAGCCCGGCGAGGTGGACGGTGCAGGCGGTGTCGAGGGCTTCTTGCGGGGTGCCCACGGGGAGCCCGGTGAGCAGGACGGCGTCTTGGTAGCGGTCGTGGGCGGCGGAGTAGATCGCAAAGCCGAAGGAATGGGCCGATCCGCTGTAGCGGAGCCGGCAGAGCGGGATGGTCTCACCGTCAGGCGGCAGGCCGCTGATGTAGGCGAAGGCGCCGCGGTAGGTGGCCTGGACCTTGGTGAGCTGGGGCCAGTGGGTTTCGGCGTGGTCGAGCAGCCGCACGGTGATCGAGTCGCGGGTTGATTCGGGGATGGCGGCCATGGGCCTTATTGTGCCGCGCGGCATCGCGGTGCCCGGTTACGATCACCGGTCCGGGGAGCGGATCACGGATTTGGTGATTACCCGGAGGCAACATGCCATTGCAGCACGCGGCGCCGGTCACACTGACCGCTGCCGAGCGCAAGGCGTTAAAGAAACGTGCCCGCGGGGCCAAGACCGCCTACCGGGACTGGCTGCGCGTGCAGATCGTGCTGGCGGCCGCCCGCGGCCGGGCTAATGCGCGCATCGCCGCGGACCTGGGCGTCAGTGCGGACACGGCCCGCAAGTGGCGGAGCCGGTTCGCCGCCCGCGGCCTGGGCGGGCTCAAGGACTTGCCCCGCACGGGCCGGCCGCGGCGGATCAGCGCGCTGGAGCGGGCGGCGGTGGTCGCGCTGGCCTGCCAGCTGCCGGCCGCCACCGGGGTACCGCTGTCCCGGTGGACCGGCCCGGAGCTGGCCGCCGAGATCACCAGGGCCGGCCCGGCCGCCCAGATCTCGCCCTCCTCCATCTTGCGGATCCTGGCTGAGCACCCCATCAAGCCCTGGCAGTACCAGTCCTGGATCTTCCCCCGCGACCCCCAGTTCGCAGCCAAGGCCACCATCATCCTGGACCTGTACCAGGGGTACTACCAGGGCAAGCGGCTAGGGCCGGGCGACCGGATCTTGTCGGTGGACGCCAAGCCCTCCATCCAGGCCCGCAAACGCTGCCACCCCGCCAGCCCGCCCGCCCGCGGCCAGCCGATGCGCGTCGAGCACGAGTACGAGCGCGCCGGCGCCGTGGCCCTGCTGGCCGTCCTGGACGTGCACACCGGGCAGGTGCCGGCCGCCGCCACCCCGGCCACCACCGGGATCGTCCCGTTCATGACCGTGATGAGCCAGGTCATGAGCCAAGAGCCCTATCACAGCGCCCCGCGCGTGTTCGTCATCGTGGACAACGGCTCCGGCCACCGCGGCCAGGGCCGCCATCGGCCGGCTGGCCAAGGCCTGGCCGGACACCATCATGATCCACACGCCGGTGCACGCGTCCTGGCTGAACCAAGCGGAAATATTCTTCTCCATCGTGCAGAAAAAGGTCATATCGCCCAACGACTTCGCCACCACCGGCCAGCTCGCCGCCACCCTGCTCGCCTTCACCGACCGCTACAACCAGACCGCAAGGCCATTCAACTGGAAGTTCACCGCCAAAGACCTGGCCCGCTTCCTCGACCAGATCAGCAGCCACCAGGAACCCGCCGACCTGCCAAACGCCGCATAACAGGGCCCCCGACGAACTTACGGGGCTACCCACTTAGTTGCGAACGCAGGATCGGCGGTTTGCCCGGATACCGGACCGGGGGTCATCCTGGCACGGTGCACAAGACCTCGGGCCTGCGTGATCCGGCAGCGGCATTTCCCCTGCCGAATACCCGTGATGATGCCGGGGACCGGCGGGCGGCGAACCGGGCGGTGGCGGTCAGCGCGGCCGGCCTGGGCGCCACCGGGCTGGCCGAGCTGTTGCTGGCGGTGCTGACCGGCTCGGTCGGTCTGCTGGGCGATGCGATCCATAACCTGTCCGATGTGTCCACCAGCGCGGTGGTGTTCCTGGGGTTCCGTTTGTCGCGGAGGCCTGCCACCGAGCGCTACCCCTATGGCCTGGAGCGGGCCGAGGATCTCGCCGGGATCGGGATCGCGCTGGTCATCTGGGCCAGCGCGGCGTTCGCCGGTTATGAAAGCATCCGCAAGCTGCTGGTGCACGGCCCCACCACGCACATCGGGGCGGGCATCGCCGGGGCGGTCATCGGCATCGCCGGGAACCTGGCGGTAGCCCGGTACAAGCTCGTCGTCGGCAGGCGGATCAACTCTGCCACCCTGGTCGCTGATGCCCGGCATTCCTGGCTGGATGCGCTGTCGTCGGCGGGGGCGCTGGCCGGGCTGATCGCGGTCGCGGCTGGGCAGCCGTGGGGTGATCCGGTCGCGGGGCTGGCGATCACGGCAGTGATCTGCCATGTCGGCTTCCAGGTCACCGCCGATGTGGTGCACCGCCTCGCCGACGGCGTCGGCCCCTCGGTCATCACCACCGCCGAGGCCGCCGCCGGGTCGGTGCCCGGCGTCCAGCACGCGCACGCCCGGGCCCGGTGGACCGGGCGGACGCTACGGGTCGAGATCGAAGGCTGGGTCGACCCTGATCTGCCCGCCCGCGACGCCGACACGATCGGCAGGCACGTCGCCGCTGCCTTGGCACGGCAGCTGCCCGAGGCGGGCAGCCTGACCTGGATCAGCCGCGCAGGTCCCAGCTGATGTCAATGGCCCGCGAAGAAGGTGTCCCGGATCAGCAGACGCCGGTGTGAGCGGTGATCTGCTCGACTCGTTCGTGGAAGATCCGCCATCGGCGCTCGTCCTCGTGGATGAGCACTGAGCTTGCCGCCGACAGATCGGCGGCGTGGTTGATCAGTTCGGCTGCCGCATAGAGGTAGCCCGCCGCCGACCGCGCCCCGGCAAGGTCTTTGCGCAGCGCGGCTGGTGTGAAGTCGATCCGTTCCATCACCGTAACGGCCCGGCGCAGGTACCGTGCGATGAGCTGGGCGGTGCAGGCGTTCTGCCAGTTGTTGCCGATGATCTGGTGCCGTTCTCCCAGCAGATCAGCGAGCTGCGGATATGCCAGCAGCGCTTCTGCCACGGCCCAGGAGGCCTCCATCGCGGCGGCCAGCCAGGAACCGGTCTGCTCACTGCTGGCGGCAATCGTCTCAAGCTCGGCCTTGATCCGGCTGATCTCCGCGGGCTCACCCTCGCCTTCCATGAACAGCACGCCGCTGGTTTCGATCGCCCGGTCGTCGTTCAGATCAGGTGCCCCGGCATAGGGGCTGGGAGCGGGGTCCGCGGCGGGCTCGGTGGAGGCCCACCGTTCCGCGAGGGCGATCAGCGTGCGAGCCGTACGCTGCAGCGAGAGGGCGTCGGTGAGGGGCGCCTCGGAGTAGTACTTCTCGTGCTCGCGATGGTAGTGCGAGAGGTTCTTCACCACCGCCAGCAGCCCATCGCTGCCGGCGCCGGGCTGGTGCTGCCCTGGCCCGGCGACGTGATCCGGGTGGTCAGGACCGATGGCTGGGGTGATCGGCTTTCCCGGAACGTCTTGGGCCCAATCAGTCATGTTCCTCACCTGACTGCGGGTTGGTGGCCGGAGCCGATCGGCCACAAGGAGACGAACGGCCGGGTGCTGACGAAGTCACGGGCGGCAGTCGCGGAGCGGAGGTCTCCCCAGCCCAGGACATAGGCGAGCAGTCCCGACCTGTATGGGTGCCGGCGCTGGAACCCGGCCAGTACGGCCACGCTTTCGTCCGCTGACAGGAAGCGCTGGCCTGGCGTGAACGATTCCCGCCCGATCTGGACCTTCAGCGCTGGATGAGCCTGAATGTTCCGGATCCAGTCGGCGTCCTTGCCCCACGCCGAGCAGATGACCGCCTCGTGGCTGCGCGGGTCGTAGCTCAAGACCATGGCGACGGCGGAATAGGGCTTACCGGTCTTCCGCCCGGCATGGACCAGCAGCAAGAACGTGTCACCCAGCAGCCAGCCCCAGCCCCGCCGATACAGCACCAGCGGCAGCCGGAAGACCGCCAGGGCGAGACGACCAGGTTGCCGCCGGAACCCAAGGAGCGGCGCACTCCGGCGGTGCGTTGGGTGTGATGCGACAGAGGTTTCCACTGTCATCGCCCCCGCTTGTACGAATGGGTTAGGTTTCACACTCAGCGAATGCCTGGCTTTGGTACCCGGGCTAGAGGCGAAAGTCCTGCAGGGATTCTCGAAAGGAAGCCAGGGTCAGGGCGTCGGTCAGAGAAGTGCCCAGGCTACCCGGCGGACTTTGGCTGAACGATGTTATCGGCGGACCGTGCCTGACGGCCGGTGTGGGTGGGCCGGGTGGTTCAGGTATCTGGCCGTCGCCGAGACGTGGTAGTGCGGATGATCCGGCGCGTCGGCCAGGCTGGCCAGTGGGGCCGATGTGGTAGCGGAAGTCGCAGACGGCTGCGCCGGTGGCGAGCGTTCCGGTGCGGCGCAGCTGCGCGCCCCACCGCTCGGCGACGGGGGCGTCCTGCCCGCACCAGGAAGCGACACAGAGACCGGCCGCGCCCTGGCTGAGCAGGTAGTCCGCGATCGGGCAGTGGGTGATGTCCACCGCAGATCCGTCGCTGCCGGCCGGGCTGAACCGCCAGCCTGGTGGGTTGAACGGGAACCGCTGCTGAGAGCGCGCCAGCGCGCGCAGCCGCGCCGGTGGGTGACGCACCAGCAGCCGGGCTGGGATGGCTGAGGCTGCCACGATCGGCCGGTAGGCGGCCCAGGCCACGTCGGCGGTCAGCGTGCGCGAGTCGGCGGCCGTGACACCGTGTGCCTGCAGTGCGCGGTCGAGGGCGAGCGTCCAGGCTGCCAGCCGCACGCACAGCCTGCTACCGGCCGTCGGCTCGTCGGGCAGGCCGCGAGCCAGGCGCTCGAACTCCTCCTGGGCGCCGCCGAGGATCGGGTTGACCTGATGGCGAGTCAGCCGGCCACGCAGCGGGTCGCTGGTGTCGCGCAGGCGGCCGGTCAGGACGTGCCCGGCCACCCGGAACACCACCACGCGTGTCACGCGATCGCCCACCGCCGGCGGTGCCGCAGTGATCGTCACCGAAGGCCACCCCCTTTGACCTGGCCGGTTTCCGCCCGGGTCCTGATGCCGAGCAGCATCTTGCGCATCATCGCGAAGTCGCCGAATTCGGCCAGGATGATCGTCAGCAGCCCAGCCGGGGTCGGCTGGTAGCGCTGCCTGAGCCGCGTCACCAGCCGGGTGCGGTCCGGTCCGAGGGGGGCAAGCGTCCATGCCCAGGTCGAGTCCGGTTTGGCCCAGACCAGCCGTGCCGGCGGTTCGGTGTCTGCGACTTCGAAGGAGGTGGCCGGCGTTGGGTGGCTGGCCATCGGCGCGGCGAGGTCGCCAACTCTGGCCCGCTGCCATTGCGGCATGATCGCCGTCGCGCTCGAGCGGCCGAGGTTGTCGAGCAGGTCGTAGCTGTAAAAGCCGGCGCGCCCATACCCGGCCTGGGCGAGCCAAGGCCAGATGTCGCCCGGCGGGGCCTCGATCGTGATCGCCCGGGTCGCAGTGAAATGTGAGACCGGCACCAGGCTGTCTCCTGGCATGGCGGCCCGGGCCTCGGCCGCGGTCGCTCCCCAGTGCAGGTGCCACCGGCGGTACAGCGGTGCGGTCAGCAGCAGCGGCAACGCGGTCACAACGTCGCCGACCCCGGCGAGCATGCTCCGGCTGCCGCTGGCGATCAGGGCCAGCCCAGCCAGCCCGTACACCACCTGCAAGGCGCTGAACTGCCTGACAACTGCCACCTCCACCACGATCCAGCCCACCAGCAGGACCCCGGCGAGGGTGGCCGCATCACGGTCACGCGGGTGGCGCCGCCACGCCAGGACGGCGGCAACCGTGGCTGGTGCCGCGACCACGCACGCCAGCGCAATCCCGGCGAACACCGGACTGGCAAACGGCAGCCTCCCCGTCATCGACGCGCCTAGCCGCAACCACCCGGTGATCAGCCCCGCCGCACCGCCGCAGGCCGACAGGGCCACAAACCCCGCCAGGACTATCAGCCAGGCCCGATGCAGCGATCCGCGTGCCCTCACGCCTTCATCGTCAGTCGCGCCTGGTGCAACCCCCAGAGCCGAATGGCCCAGATAACGCCGACCGAAAGGCCCGAATAGTAGCAACGCGGCCTGCCTCAAGCCGATACAGTAGCCAGCCCGCACCCGGATCGCAGAAGCACGCGGACATCACCGGCCGGCAGAACCGAAGATCGCGCCGAACTGACTTATCTGAGCCCGCCACGTACACACGCCCCAAGATCGCCAACCGGCAATGGTGGGAACTCTGCGTGGCCCAGAACCCCGGCTTCGCAACGTTCGAACCCTGGCAAACGCTTGCGTGTCGCCGCACCAGTAGTGCGCGTTGCCGCTATGCGCTTCGGCTCCGCAGGTCTGGGCTCGCTGTCTTGGTGATGGTCGGCACGGCGGTGATCGGCTGGGAGTCCTCAGGCCCGATCACCCCGATCCGCCCGGTGCAGTCCTCGCGGGCTGACAGCCACTCGCGGGCCGCGTCGATGTCGGCGACGGTGCGGCCTTGCCCGGCGGTGACCTCGCGCATGATCGTCCACAGGCAGCGCAGCTGGCTGCCCCAGTAATACAGGTCCGGTGCAGCGGCCAGGAACCCTTCGCCAGCGAGCCAGTCCGCCTGATTGCGCAGGTCGTGGCTCATCCCGGTGAAGTTTCATGGATCACCACCACTCCCGGCCACGGACCGCTCCCGGCCGGGGTGGCCACGTAGGCTGGCATCTGCCCGTTCGGGGTGGCGATCACCACGTCGGCCATAGCTGCTCCCGCCCTGTCCCCCAGCCCCGGTCAGTTCTTATGGTGCGCTCCCACTGCTCGCCGGAGCCAGCCGCCGGGCCTGTTTCGGTCAGGTCCCCCTGCGGTGACCAGTTAGAGTGTCCATCGAGTCGTGTGTGCTCTACCTCTTGTACACCGGCTGCGAGGGCGCACCGACAGAAGCGTCAGAATCGCCGGCGGCGAGGTCCTGGTGTTCGCAGGCAACGGGTTCCGATGCCCGCTCACCCAACTGGCCGAGCGCTACGGCGCCCAAAGCGGCTCGGTGACAGATATCTACGTGCCGAAGTGTTCGTGCACAACATGCCAGCAAGCCACGCACCACTGCTCGTCCTCATGACGTACCTGAATGCCCGGAATCTGTGGCGGTCACGGCGGACCCAACGACGCTTGACGCCGGCGACGGCACTGCGGTCTGCGGCGCGGGCTAGTTGTTGTTGCTGGTGCGGGGGCGGGCTGGGGTGGCGGGGTGCAGGGCGGTGTCCAGGAAGCTGATCACGTGGGCTGCCCAGGCCTGGGGGGCGGTGGCCAGGCCCTGGGTGTGGCCGGCGTGCGGCACGACCCAGATGTGCACGGTGGCCGGTGAGGCGGCCCGGAACCAGCGGGCCGCGATGGGTTCGCTGGCGACGGCGCCGCCAGCGATGATCAGCACCGGGCGGGGGGCGGCGGCGGCGATGGCATCGGGGATGCTCATCGGGCGGGGGGCGCCGCTGATCAGCCCGGCCGCGGTGTATTGCACCCATTCCATGCCTGTGTCGAGCACCCCGGTGTTGCCGTGCATCATCCACCCGTGGTCGGCCAGCTGCTGGCCGGTGACGCCTTCGCCGATTACGGCCCGGATCCGCGGGTCGGTCCCCATGGCGGCGAGGGCCTGCTCACCTCCCATGGACTCGCCCAGCAGGGCGATCTTGCCGTGGCGGACGCCGAGCTGGCGGGCCAGGAACGACAGGGCGGCGGTGATGTCCGGGCCACCCCACCAGCCAAAGTCCATGGTGTGACCGCCGGAGCGGCCGTGGCCGCGGCCGTCCAGCAGCAGTGCCCCGTAACCGTGGCGGGCCAGCACCGTCCCCTGGGCGAGCGCCGCGGCGCGGGTGGACCCGGCGCCGGGCAGGACCAGCACGGCGGCGCCGTTGCGCGGCGGGATGTACCAGGCCGACAGCCGGACCCCGTCGGTGGTGCGGAAGGCCACGTTCTGGTAGGCGAGCCCGTAGCTGGCGGGGGTGGCCGATCCCAGGGGCCCGGGCGGGCGGTTGGTCGCGAAGACCGCCATCGTCAGCGGGAACAGCACGAACCACAGCAGCGTCAGCGCCGCTGGGATGGCCAGCAGCCGCCACCAGCCTGTCATGGCGCGGACCAGCATGGCGGCCCCCCAGATGAGCAGGACGAGGCCGGTCACCAGCACGATCACCGCCACGGCCGCGGCCGCGCCCAGGCCCGCCTTGGTTTGCGCGCTGGCCACACCCGCGCCCGTCGCCGTGCCCACGATCCCCAGCATCAGCGCGGTCCCACCGCGGGCGGCCCGGCCTGCCCGGCCGATGAACCACACCGCTAGGCCGGTGATCGCGACCACCACCAGGACCCGCGCTACCTGCCACACCGGCGAGCCGTCCAGCCCGGCCAGGACGGCCAGGGCCGCGCCCTCCACAGCGATGACCGCCGGCAGCAGCAGTGGTGAGCGTGGCCGTGCCAGACCATGTTCACCTCTTGACTGTGAGCGCACATCGGTGGACGTGCCCGACATCGCAACCCACCTCCAGCCGTAGCCGACCGGCGCGTGTGCCCGGCACGGCAACCACAGACGGCACCCTCATATCCGGGTTATCGCGGTACGGGCGGACCAGTTCAGAGGCCAACGGCCCGCCGCGTGTGGCGAAGGTCCTGCCGGCGGGGACATTGGGCTCTGCTCTGTGGCCGCCGGCACGCAGATCGTGGAGATGAGAGAAGGAGGTGATTGACATGCGCAAGCTCACCCTCCGAGACCTGCTCGCCACGCTGATCACCGCAGCGGTCGTGGTGCCGTTCGTCGGCTACTCGGTGCGCGGGTCGATGCCGTTCGTGCAAGACCCCCGCGGGATGGCCGGGGTGGTCATCGTGGGAACGGTGCTCGCCTTCGCCGTCTTCGGGCGCAGGGCCTTCGGCACCGGCACGTTCGAGATGCTCATGGTCACGCTCGGCGTGCTCACCCTCGGGTTCGCGATCGCGGCGCTGATCGCCGAGACCGTGTGGGCGCTGCTCGTCCCGGCCATGGCCGGCCTGGTGCTCATGTGGGCCCTTGCTCTCCTGCACGACGCCGGCTACGTCGTACCCGAGCATGCTGCCGGGCACGTGTAGGTAGGCCGCAGCGGGCAGTGGGGCTGGCGCAGGTCTGGCCGGCCCCACTGCCCAGGACCCAGGCCCAGTACGGCCAGGCAACCGCGCAATCCGCGCCAACGGCTGTCACGACCGCGGCGGGCATCTCCTGGATCGCCTTGCTGACAGCCGCGGACGTCCTGTGCCCTGGCGATGTGTTCAGGGCGAGGGTTGAGCTGCTGCCGGGTCAGGCCGTGGTCCCCTGGGTTGATCATTCTTGTGCTCGCTCTGGAGGGCGGCGATGAGCGGCGCTTTCTCATCCGGGGGCTTTGCTGCACCAGCGCCTCGCCCATGCGCAATGGACTCCCAGGTAGCAGCACCAACGCCGGGCCTGATGAAGCCTGCAGCGGCATGACCGAGCTTCCAAGCTGGGACTCCAAGACCCGCCCGTGAGGGCGGGGACCTTCCGAGGGACATTCGCCCCTACCCAGGGCCGCCCGAGCGGCTCAACCGTGGTGTTAGGCGGCCATGAGGAGGCGGTAATGCCGGAAAGGAAAGCCGCACAGGCAGGTTCTGGGCAGTCCGGTCAGTACACCGGGATTGGCGTAGCGATCGGAGCTGGGCTCGGCCTGACCGTTGGTGTTCTTACGGGTGGCTGGGCGATGCCGATCGGCCTGGCGCTTGGAGCCGGCGTTGGTGTTGCGATCGGTGCAGCTGCGGACGGATGGCGCAAGCGTGAGGCGCACTAGCTCAGCCGCCAGATCGGCATCCGCCATGCATCTGACTAGGTCCCATTCAAACCGTGCGCCGCGCCGCCCCGGTGCCGAGGTGCAAGGCCTTTGGATAGCGAGCAAGATCAAGAGTGCTGAGGAAGATGGAAACGTGCAGGTGATCATGGCGTGAAAGGAGAGGGAAAGCGGGCGTGAGCAGGGCAGACAGGTGAGGTGGTCGTGGCAGAGGTTGACGGCCGCAGGGCGTGGTCTGGCGGTCTTTGGTGCGGGGTGGTGAGAGCAGGTGCGGGTCAGTCGCGTTGAGCCAGCCACTCGGCTACGGCGGCCGCGAGCCGGTGGCAGCCTTCGGCGTGCCCCTGCTCGTCCTCGGCTGGGCTTCGCCCCAGGCCCCGGTCGCTGACGACCTCGCCGCAGCCAGGACACACCCACCGGAACTCGCCGGGCTGCCCGCTGCGGTGGGCCGGCGGCCCGGCCGCGTACTCCCACGCCGCCTCGGCCACGCTGCTGCCCCGCGCCGGGGCCAGCTCGGCCACGCCCAGGGCTCCGCCGACCTCGTGCCAGGACATGCCCGCCTCCCGCGCCCGGGCGATGTACACGCGCACCGATACGAGATGGTCATTCCGCGGATGCTGGCTGGACGGACCGAGGTGCGCTCACCCACTGTTCGGGCGTTGCGAACAGGGGCCGTTCCGCATCGAACCGGCGACTCTCCAGCAGCGATGACGAGAGCATGCCGTCATGGAAGCGCTCGAACTCGACGTCGACCTTGCGTCGCGCGCGCGCACCCGAGACGCGGGCGGCGTCGCCGGTGCCGCCGAGCTCGACACGCAGCGCATCATCCGTCACGAGGGCATCGCGCACATGCACACCCGCCCACTTTCCCGGCTGCGATTGGTGCACGTGCCGAACGTCGAACCGGCGGCTCCGTGCGGATGTACGCAATTCCAGCGCGTGCGAGTCGCCCGTAGGCTCGACGCGGATGCTGTCGATCGCGCGCCCCGCACCGCGCGGCGCGACCTCGGTGAGCCGGCCCGCAGATGCCACCTGCAGCCGGTAGTCACCGCCCTCGACGTGGACCGTGGTCGCGGTGTCGGCGCCCGCGACGAGGTACAGCTCTTTTCCGGAGCCCGATCCGCCCGCCCACGGCCATGGTGCGACCGCGAGCCCGGCGTCAGTTCGCCAGCCGGTCGGCCGGCCCGCGCCATCCGTCTCGAACAGGAGCCTGCCCTCGTCATCCTCTATCTGCGCGACCGACGCCGAGCCCGTCAACACGAAGTAGGAGAGATCCGACAGGACGTTGCCGACGCTGAAGGGCTGGCTCCCCTTGTTGCGGACGGCGGAGGCGGAGAAGGCGAACAGCCAGCCGTGGTGGGCACCCTCGTAGAGGTATCCGTCGGTGATGGCCTGGGCTGGGGGGGGCAGGGGGTAGTTCTGGTTGTAGGTCCAGTCGGTCGGGCCGTTGATCCTGATCCGGTTGTATCCGCCCTTGTAGAAATCGGCGTATAGCGCGTACGGGCGCACGGAGTCCCACACGTGCAGGTCGCGCTCGCCCGACGCCAGCGTCTCGCAGCGGTAGGGCAGCAGGCAGTGCGCGTGCCCGTCCGATAGTAGTCCGTCGGAGATCGAGATGACCTGCAGGTCGCCGCTCGCTAGGCCGTCGAAGACGCGGTCGTACGCGGCCATGCCGTCGTTCAGGTGACCCGCCTTCGCCGTCTGGAGCACGTCCTGCACGTTGCCCGCGTCGAACTGCCGGGCCTGGAGGATGTGCACCGCCTTGCGCAGATCGTCGCTCTCGGGACCGGGATGCTGACCGGTGACGGGCGGCCCCGCCGCGTAGAAGCTCGCGGGGGAGCTGAAGCCGAACCATCCGCCGAGCTGCCAGATCGTGATCGCCAGCGTCGAGAGCCCGACGCAGTGGCCGGGTTTCGCGCTGCCCTCGAAGACCGCGTCGTAGAACGCGACGTCGAGCGGTGCGCCCACGGCATCGTTCGTCGGCCAGATCGACAGGTACGACCGTCGATACGTGTCCCAGTCGAGGGAGTCGGTGTCGAAGTTCGCGAACGGGAAGCCGTCGCTCGCCGGGTTGAAGTCTCTCAGGATGCCCATGTCTCGCCTCGCATCGGTCAGTACCGGTGGAGCACCGGAGCGGATGGCTCGGACAGCGTGCCGGCCGCGTCGACTGCCTGCACGCGGTAGAAGTAGTTGACGCCGCGCCGGGCGGTCTCGTCGTCGAACCCGTTGCCCCGGATGACGCCCGACACCTGTCGGTACGGCTGGCCCGCGGCGGCACGGAAGACCACGAAGCCCTGCACCGCGGCTGGATCGTACGGCGGATCCCACATCACGCCGAGGCCGCACCCGTCCGGTAGCGGCAGCGCTTGCGGCAGGATCGCCGGGGTCGTGGGGAGGTCGCTCGTGTAGGCGAACGTGCTGTCGGCCGGGATCACCGTGAGGTCGGCGGCGCTGCTCTCGTTGCCGAGCCAGTCGAGGGCCGAAACGCGGTACCAGTAGATGCGGTGAGGCTCGGCCTTCGTGTCGAGGTAGGAGCCGTGCGCGGAGAGCGGGTCGGCGATCGCCGGGATGGCCGCGCACGGCGGCACGAGCCCTGTCCAGGGGAAGGGGCTCACCGTTCCGTCGGTGAAGACGCACGCGAGGAAGTCGGGGGCGCCGGTCGGGCTCTCCGCTCGGTAGATGTGGAATGCGCGCAGGTCGGGCTCGGGCGCGCCGATCCACTCGAGCTCGACGCCGTGGTTCCGCGCCCGCAGCGCGGTCAGGACGGGCAGCTGCGGCGGAGTCTTGTCGCGCAGCGCGGCGCAGAGGTACTCACCGGACCTCGGGCACCCGTGCACGTCGCCCGGGTAGAGGTTGCCGGCGAAGTCGTACGCGCGGATCCAGTAGGCGTAGCAGAGCGGCGAGTTCGCCGGCACGCTGTAGTCGTCGAACGCGATGACGCCGTGCACCAGGAACATCGCGATGGCGTCGCCGACGGGGATGTCTCCGACCTGCGTCATGTCGCAGTGGTAGCGGCTCTCCTTCGAGGGCGGCTGTTCGCCTTTCTTGGGCGGCAGGTGCGAGATGCCCGGCACGTAGACGTAGCCGTTGTCGCACACACCGCGCCACACCTGATAGCCCGCGACGTCGGGCTCGGGGTTCGGCTTCCATTCCACGTGGATGTGGTCTGCGTCCCCCTTGGCCTCTTCGATCGCGGAGGGTCCCGGCGGGGTCGTGTCGGGCACGGCCGCGCTGATGACGGCAGACGGCGCGGAGAGGATGCCGAAGGCATCCATCACCCGGACGCGGTAGAAGAACGGCTTCGTCCCATACGGCGGGATGAGGGCGGGGTCCGTGTCGGTCCATGACTGCACGGGCGTCGTCACGTCGTAAGGGTCGCTCGCGATCGTCGCGACGAGCAGCGCCGGGAGGTTCGCCAGGTCCTCCAGCTGCTCCCGGGACTCGGCGCGATAGACGAGATTCGTCTGCGCCGAGTCGGGGATGCCCCGGTCGACGAGCCAGTGGTTCTCGATGTTGCGGTTGACGGTGGCCCATTGCACGCTCAGCCCGTCGGCCGCCGTCGTGGGCGTCACCTGGAGCGCCTCCGGCGCGCGCGGCGGAAGGCTTCGCGTCGGGGTCGCCGCGATCGGATCGGACCACTCCCCGAGTCTGCCCAGCGTGTCGCGCGACACGACGCGATACCAGTAGGTGAGGCCGGTGTCGGGTCCGTCGACCGTGCTCCCTGCAACCGTGCGCGAGGTCGGCGAGCCGTCGGCGGCCCACGCACCCACGTCGAGGAATCCGGGCTGCGGGAGCGGGAGGGGTGACCCGTCGATGCCCGTGTCGACGTCGTACGCGATCGGCTGCGGGTCGACCTGCAGGAACGGACCGCCCGGGCCGGCGCGCGCTGCACGAGGTAGGTCGCCGCGAGCGGATTCCGGTTCCAGAGCACCAGCACTCGTCGATCGCCCGACTGGGCGGTGAGCCCGGACGGCGGCGCAGGAAGCGTGAAGACTCCAGCGGTGACCGGCACGTCGGCCGCGAGCACGAGGTCGCCGCCGTGCGCGCGCTCGGCGAGCAGGTCGTAGAGGTAGGCCTCGCCCGCAGTGACGCCCGTGTCGATGAATGCGAGACCGTCGACGCGACCGATCGTGAGGTCGGCCTGCGACGCCGCCTGCAGACTCGCACGCTCGAACGCGGTCAGTCCGCGGTCGAAGACGGCGGCGGGGTCGACGAGCACCGTGGGGTCGGCGGGGGGCGGGGACTGCGCTGCCGTCAGGACGCGGGCGAGCGTGTTCCACTCCTCCGTGCCGGGGCTCACCACGGTGCGCAGCTCCCGTGCGGACTGCGGGAGCCGGATGGGGTCGGCTCCGCCGAGGACGATGGATGGGCCGCCCGGTGTGCGCCTGCGGAGCCGGTAGCCGGCGGCCTCGCCGACCGTCTCCCACCGGAGCACGATCCGCGTCGTGCCGTCGGCGGCGATGCCGTCCGATGTGGCCTGCAGCAGGGCGATGTCATCGGCCATGACGACTCCTAGTCCGACAGCTCGAGACCGTCGGCGGTGTAGCGGGCGGCGAGGGTGATCGAGGCGCACAGGACCCATGCGACGCAGCCCGACAGTCCGAACGTGCCCTCGAAGTACAGCGGGATGGGCCCGCGAACGGCGAGCTCGGCCCACGCCGAGGCACTCACGAGACCACCCGCGATCTCGCCGTGGATGCCGATGCCGCACGCGGCCACGACGTAGGGGAGTGCCCCCGCGCCGAACGGCGCGAGCGGTGCGCCGCCCGAGAGCGGATCCAGGAACGCGCCGCCGCCGACGAAGATGTCGACGCCTCCGCTCGCGAGCGCCCAGAAGTTCTTGCTGTACGACGCACGGCCGTATCCATAGACGCCGGTGATCGACGCCGGGAACATCGACCGCGAGATCTTGAAGCGCGGATCCGTCGTGTCGAGCACCCACGCGGCGGCCCTCGGGGCGTTGTACCCGACGAAGAACCCGCCCTCGAGCGTCTCGGAGGAGACCAGCGCGACGAACATGGCGACGGTGACCCTGCCCTGCATGTACATCGTGCCCGGCCCGACGAACCACGTGAGCTGGCCGCTGCCGCGCAGTCCCTGGAACGCCGACGATGCCGAGACGGTCCCGAGCACCTCGCCCTCCGCGGTGCCCGCCGCGTAGTCGACGTGCAGATGAACGACGGCGGATGCCTCGACCTGCGTGAGCGCGACCGCGAGGAGCATGTCGCCCGAGGCGTAGAAGTCGAGCGAGTTCGCCGTCACGACGGTGTTGACCTCGACGTCGTATCCCTCCTTGGGGCCAAGGAGCCATCCGAGCGCAGCGGACTGCTCCAGCATCCCGAAGACGTTCATGCGCGACACGGTGTAGCCCTCGACGCGGAGGCTCCCCGCGATCTCGGTCATGGCCCCGACGCGGGCGACGGTCGGCAGGGCGAAGTCGTGCGTCGAGCCCGATGTGAACCTCACGTCGGACGCGCCGTCGCGGATCGTCACGACGGCCGGGAGTTCGTCGTCGTCGAGGCATCCGATCGCCGCGGTGCCCGTCCCCGCGAACCCGAGCTGGATCGTCTCGTCGTACCCAACGTCCACGGGGCACTCGACATCGGCCGCGACGGCCCCTTGACTGTCGTGCCAGACGCCCGACAGGGCCAGATCGGTGGGTCCGGCGTGTGCGGTGATCGGATCGGCTGGCACGGTGACCCAGCGCGCGAAACCGGGATGCGCGACCGGATCGGGGAGGCCGTCGCGCACGTTGACGTCGTGCGCTCCGAAGAAGGGCAGGATGACCGATCCCCACACCCCGAGGTAGGCGTCCGAGGCCGACGGGTAGGCGAGGGTCACTTCGCGCGGATGGAAGCCGAGTCCGTCGAAGCGCTGGCCCCAATCGTTGAAGTCGAGGAACAGCTCGCCGATCTGGCCGCTGGCGAGGATCTCGCCCCAGGTCAGCCCGATCGGGCGGGAGAAGTGCACAGGCTCCGCGATGCCTCCCGACGTGAGGAGCACGCGTCCCGTGCGAACGCTCACGACGCCGGCCTGCCCCGTCGCCGCCGTCGACACGAGCGACAGCCCCCACCGTGGCAGCGGGATGCCTCCCAGCGGAAGCACGACCTGGCCGCCCACCAGGCAGGCGGTCGACGTGACCTTCATCTCCGTGAAGGGGAGCTGCTTGATCTCCACGGGGTCGGGGATGTTCATGCTCCCGCCGAAGCGCGAATCGAACGCGGCGCTCGTGACGAGGTCGGCGAGCAGATTGAGACGGTCCTGCTGGAACAGGGTCGTGTCGAACGGATCGACGCCCACGTATCCCTTTCCGGCGGGGTCGCCGAGCGGCACGTGCAAGGGCGCCGAGAAGCGACGCATCTCGCCGTCCACGCCGGTGACGCCGATGCGCAGCCAGCCGTACGCGGGTCCCAGCACGAACGGGGCGGCCGTGCCGCCGGGCCGATCCGGCGTGTACAGGAGCAGGTCGTGGAAGTCGCACAGCGTGACGCCCGAGACGGCGTCGGCCGCCAGCGCTGCCAGTGTGCCGGCGGCAGAGATGCTGACGGCGGGGTTCGTGAACGTGCCGGACGAGACGGGACTGTACGACGCGACGGATCCGCCGGGAAGGTACAGATAGGCGAGCTCGGCCTCCGCGGTCCAGACGGCGACCTCTTCACCGGGATTCGTGAGCTCGCCCCACGAGATGCGCGCGTCGGCCGCGTCGAGCACGCCCGAAAGGCTGTAGTCCGGCTGCACGTTCACGGCGGTCAGGCCCAGCGTCACCGTGTCGGCGAGAGTCTTGCCGCGCACCGCCGCGGGCAGCAGGTCGGTGCGTCCGTCGTTGAAGACGCCGGCGGAGATCGCACTCTGCTGCACGGTGAGCTCACCGGACGAGAAGGTGAACGGCTGACCGAACGGGTTGAGAGCCGTGAACGAGATGGGCGCGGTCAGCTGGAGCAGTCCCCCGAACCCCGCGGCGTCGATCGTCGCCTCGTGGAACGAGTACGTCCCGCGCAGGTAGCCGCTGTTGCACAGATCCGGCACGTGCTGCTCGCCGCTCGCCGTGCCGTCGACCAGGACGAGACCGCGCCACGGCATCGGCCAGCCCGGTGCGCTCGCCGTCAGGCTGAGGTCGAGCGTGAAGCCCGTGCCGCCGATGACCATCCCCGTGTCGCCGAGCAGCCACGGGCCGTACTCCCGGTCGGGCTCGTCGAAGAAGTAGTCCCCCGTGGGCGACAGGGCGATGCGACCGAGGTCGATGACGGCCGGGCCGCAGGATGCGGCATCCGTCACTCCCGGTGGAAGGATGACCGACGCGCCGGCCCGGAAGCCCCTGAGCGCGAAGATCGAGAACCGCGAGATCACGAGCGTGAAGCCCGCGATCTCGATGCGCAGCGGCGGCGGGAGCAGGCCCGCGACGGGGTAGGTGACCTCGCCGTCAACGACGGCGTGACGCGCGATGTCAACGGCGAGGTCCGTGAACTCCACGGCGGCGAGCGCAGCGAGCGGATCGGAGCCGAGCCAGCCGGTCACGCTGCCGCTGTCGACGATGCCCCGCAGCTGCGCGCGGTCGGCGTCGAATGCGATCTCGACCGTCTCGCCGATCGCCGCCCCGGACCGGAGCACCTGCGCATCCGCCAGGGAGATCTCGGTCTCGGGATGTACGACCTGCGTGACGACTTCGACGGCATGCACGAATCGAGGCCCCTTGGGCGACGGGTCGAGCACGGCCGGCCGCGCCCCCGGGATGCGCACCCATCCGCGCCCCGAGACCTCGCGCACGATGCCGTCGCCCGGATCGGGCTTGCCCTGGCGGACGGTCTTCAGGTCGACCATCAGGTCGAATTCCGCGATGCGCCAGCGCACCAGGCTCTGCTCTTCGTCACGCGACATTGAATCTCTGACATCCATGTCAGCCCCACCGTTCGAGACACATCCCCTGCGGGAAAGAGCGCTCAGATCGCCCCGTTTGATACAACAGTCGCGCCGCAGAGCGCAGATCTCCCTAGGCTCACCACCTTACGCGCACCGATCCCTTTGCGGGCTCGACCCGACCTGGAGCGAGATCGGCAGTTTCGAAGCGGCACTAATGACGTCGTCGTTACACAGATAGCGATTCTTAATGACGATGTCAGCTGGGATTGGACGCTCCGGTCCCTTTCGCGGCGGGACCCGATCGCCGTAAACGCGTACCGCTCCACCCTCTCGGAGCCGCGCAGCACGCTGGAAGCGGCGATCGGGCTCACCCTCCGCAAGGTTGGCCTAAAGCTGCAAGGCGGTTCCGTCAACGAAGGCAAGGCCGGTGATCTCGTCTCGCTCCGATATCGCGTCATACCGGACCTCAGGGATGCGGACCCACACCACGATTTGGTTGAATGATTGACAAACGCTTCCTGCGCCTAACAGGATGATTGACACCCGCGCTCGGCGGGTGTCAATCGGAGGTCAGGGTGACGGGGATCCTGCCGCGTGGCACCGACCTCGAACTATGGATGTGTCGTAATCGGAATAGTCGCGTTCAGGCGTGGCTCAGCGTCGTGTCGGTCGTGGTGCTGGCGGTTGGGTTCTTCGTCCTCCTGAATATCTCCGGTGAGGTGGGGCTCTATCAACCGGCCCATTACATCCCGTACGGTTCGCTTGCCTCTCTCGAGGGGGTCACTGGCGTCCTCATCATCGCGTGCGGGGGCACCCTCCTGAACTTTCGCGTGCACGACGGTGAGCACTACTAGCCGTTGACCACGCGCCGCCCGGGGATACGACAGAGCGCGCTGACCAGCGTCTTCGTCATCGTCTCGTTCCTCGCCATCACCGCCCTCTGGGCCGAAGGTGTGTACCGGCCGATCCTCAACGGTCGCGCTCACGACCCGCGTACGTGCGCAGGCTGCGCTTCGGGGCGGACCCGAGCATGCTCATGGACGGTGTCGGGCAGGTGCAAGGCTTTGGACGGCGAGCAAGATCAAGGGTGACGAGGAAGGTGGGAGCGTGCAGGTGATCCTGGTGTGAGAGGAGAGGAAAGGCAGGCGTGAGCAGGGCAGATAGATGAGGTGGTCGTGGCAGAGGTTGACGGTTGTTGGGCGTGGCCCGGTGATCTTTGGTGTGGCGGGGTGGGAGCGGGAGTGGGTCAGTCGCCCTCGGCCAGCCACTCCGCGACAGTGCCCGCGAGCCGCTGGCAGTCCTCGCCATGCCCCTGCTCGTCCTCGGCCGGGCTGCGCCCGCTCGGCCCCCGGCCGCTGACGACCTCGCCGCAGTCAGGGCAGGTCCACCGGAACACGCCGGGCTGACCGCTGAGGTAGGCCGGCCGCCCGGCCGCGTACTCCCCGCCGCCTCGGCCACGCTGCTGCCCCGCGCCGGGGCCAGCTCGGCCACGCCCAGGGCTCCGCCGACCTCGTGCCAGGACATGCCCGCCTCCCGCGCCCGCTGGATGTACACGCGCACCCCGGCCCACGCTGCGCGCTCCAGCGCCAGGGCGATCCGGATGCCCGCGCCAGGCTCAGGCTGCTCCTCGGTGAACGATGCGCCCGGCTACGGCGGCGCCAGGACGATCTGCGCGCCCGTCAGGTACGCCAAGCGCAGCACCGCCGCGCTGACCGCCGTCCCGGCCTCCTGCGCCAGAGTGGGGTGCGCGTCGCCGGCGCCAGGGTCGCTAGCGCCGGGGTCGCCGCCGCCGGTCATGAGCCCGACGCTACGCCGCGCCCGGACAGTTGGCCCTAAACATGATACGGCCCCGCCCACCTGGCGCGGCGAGCGGGGCCCTGTTCAGCGCCCGGCCTGGCTATGGCCGT
The DNA here is from genome assembly GCA_963837105.1 of uncultured Actinomycetes bacterium. Classification (GTDB taxonomy): domain Bacteria; phylum Actinomycetota; class Actinomycetes; order Streptosporangiales; family Streptosporangiaceae; genus UBA9676. The sequence goes on from CAWIMG010000029.1 coordinate 214,192, forward strand.
GACCACATGTCCAGGTCGGGGTACGGGGCATTGCTTAGCCCGCACTCGTACAGCACGTCGGAAGCCTGGCGGCGCGCCTCCCTCGGGCCCTTGATCACAACCGAGGTTCGCTGCGCGCCGGTCTCCAGGTTCGTCCACACTGCCGGGTCGTGATAGATCTCCAGCGCGGAGTAGTCCACCCCGGACTTGGTCAGCATCGCCTCGACTTCCCCGACGGTCAGGTCCTGGCGGCCGCTCACCGCCCGGCCTCCCGGTCGCAGGGCCCGGGCTGGTTGCCGCCAAAACCGTAGTCCTCGGCCGGGTCAGGCCCCAGCTGGCCCTCTGCCGCCCGGGCGATCGCCGCCGCGTACCCGGCATCGTCCAGGCCGGACCGGCCGGGCTCGCCGCCCCACTTGCCGGTCCACAGGTCGTGCTGGCCCTCGGCCCATTCGCGATACTCCTGCCTGGCCTGCTCCGCGCCCGTGCCGCGGGCCGCGGCGATCTGCTCCCAGCTGGCCCCGGCCTCGACGGCGTGAGCGAGCGTCGCCGGATGCCGGTAGTACCGGGCCAGCACCTCCCTGTTGGCCAGCAGTTCCAGCCGCTCGTCCACGGTCAGCGGCTCGGGGACGGCGGTCCCGTGCCTGGCCGGGTCGTACTCCCCGCGTGCTTCCAGGGCCGCGCGGCTTCGGGCGTACAGGTCGCGGTCGGTCAGTTCTTCGTACCGGGCCTGGGCCTTCACGATGTCCCAGTCAATCCCGTCCGCCTCGTGGTAGGTGGCAGGCCCGGTGCCACCCGGCCGGCTGTTGTTCTGATCGGTCACCGTGGTGCCTCCTGCTGTCATTACTGGGAGCCTGCGCAGGCGGTCCGGCAGTTAGTGCACAGAACGGGCCGCCCAGACAGCTGATACGTCAGGCCCGGGATCGGCTCACCTCCCCGGGTGGCAGCCGGACGGCCGTCCTGCTCCACAATTCGCCCAGCCCTTCGGTCTTGATTCCGACGAGGGGCTCTTGATCTCGACTGACCAAGATCCGTCGTACGGCAATGCTCGGCTGCCCTGGACTTTGACCTTGGCAGGCCTCCCGGCGGCCCGCTGGTTGCAAGATCATTAGCGAGTGGAAAGGGTGATGTGACGTGGGGAAACATGGGCGAGAGGCGGTGGCAGAGGTTGACGGCCGGATGGCGGGGGTTTGGCGGCCCTGGGCGTGGCCAGGCTGGGCGGTGCTAAGCGCCCCTGGGCTAGCCAGTCGGCGACGGCGGCCGCGAGGCCCTGGCAGCCCCCGGCGTGCCCGGGCACATCCTCGGCCGGGCTCCGTCCGCTCGGCCCCGGCCGCTGACACCTCCCCGCAGTCCGGGCAGGTCCACCGGAACACGCACAGCTAGCCCGACAGGAACGCCGGCCGCTCCGCCGCCTCCCCGACCGGGATTCCCCAGCAGTTCTGCCCGCTCAGAACAACTCCCCCTGCCCGCAGGCAATGACCACCGGGGAAGCCGCCGGGGCCGCCACCCCGGCGCCATCGCCGCACAGGCCCCGCGGCAGCCCGATCCCGCCTGGGAACGGCAGCGCCGCCTGCCCGGCCGCGATGCCAGCAGCCGCCGCCTCGATGGCCACCTCGATCTCCCCCGGCGCCGCACCCGCGGCGACCGCGCCCACGATGGCATTCCTGATCGCCATCGCCCTGCCCTGCGCGCCCCTGATATCGGCCGCCGGCCCTGCCGTCCCCGGCCGCGATCATGCCCGCGCTATCGCCCGGGGCCGTCGCGGCGGCCAGGTGGATCGGGTTGAGGCACGACGGCTCGCCGCACCGGTGCCGGACCAGCGGGTAGCGGCCATCGGGCAGCGGCCGCAGCAGGCCCCGCGACTCCTGATACAGGTACACGTGGGCCGCCACCACGACGCCGGCCGGGCGCACAGCGCTGGCGGCCCGCACGCCCAGCCGCACCCGCCCGTGCCCGGTCGATGTCAGCGCCCCCAGCCAGTAGTGGCACTGCCCGGGCCCACGCCGGTACACCTTCTGGTGCACCCGGGCCCGGGAGGCCGCGTCAGCCAGCAGCGCCGCCCACACATCGGGCGAGATCCGGCCCAGCTGGCCCCCATCCCCCGCCGCACGCCCACCGGCCATCGCCGGTCCGGCCGACATGGCGACAACGGTCATCCGTTCGACGGTAAGGCCCGATCCGGACATTCCACCCACGGCCCAGTGACGGCCATGATCACTCGATAGTGCCTGGGTGTGAAGCGGAATGGATCTCTGGTTCAAGGGTGCCAGAACAGGCGATCAAGATCAGAAAGGAAATCAACCAAAACGGACGTTGATGCCCCCATGTCAAGCCGATGGTGGCGCTGGCGCGGAGGGCGTCGATGATGAGGGGGTATAGCTCGCGGGCGATGTAGCGCTGGAGTATGCGCATGATCTCCTTGCGGCGGTTGCCGAGTGGCGGTGCGCTTGGCGACGAAGGCGCGAGTGCGCGGGTCGGAGATCATGCGCTGTTTCAGTTGCCAACTAGTTACCAGCCCTTGCGCTGCAGAACGGCGGGACTGCGCGCGTTCTCCCTGGGCCGTCTCCATCACTTACTGTGACGAATAATCCCAGGCTCGGCCTGGCTGCCGTGGGACGACTCGTGGGACGAGTGCTGGCCGTATCCCTGTGCGATGTGTGCTTTCTGTGCGTCCGCCGTGTGGCATCCGTGCAGGTAGAACGCCCAGCACGGCCAAGCGGCCCACTTTTAATCCGCGGGTTCACAGTTCATGCCTGATGGTGGTGCACCCCCCCATGCCTGCCGGTCGCCCACAGAGCGGGCGGCAACCCAGCGCCACTGCTAGTCAAAGATCCGGTCCATCACCTCTGCGCCCTGGGTGAGCGCAGGCCGGATCTCATGGCGGTAGACCAGTTCGGTAGTGGTGGTCCGGTCATGCCCCGCCAGCAGCGCGATGCTCTACCGGAACGCCGTTGGCGGATAGGACCGACACGAACGTGTGCCTCATCTCACGGGGTACCCAGTCCTGCCCAAGCCCCGCCTTTTCAGTGATCCTCCGGAAGGAGCGGATCACGTTGTTCGCGCTCAGCGGCGTGCCGACTCTGGAAGAGAAGACCAGGCCGCGGTCCTGCCACAGCGCCCCCGCCCGCAGGCGGTCCTTCGCCTGGAGCTTCCGATGCTCCCGGAGTGTCTCGACGCAACGCCGGGGAAGTGCCAGGGTCCTCCGTGACTTCCCGGTCTTGGTGTCTCCCCCGTGCCGCTGGGAACGCCAGACATAGATCGCGAAGCGGTCCTCCCCCGCCCGTGCATGATCGAACCCGGCCGTGGTGATCGGCTGCCATCCGGCAGCATCATCGGCCCACGTCACCACGTGATCCCACCGCAGGGCCCGGGCCTCCTCAGTGCGGATACCCGCCAGCAGGCTCAGAGCAACGTAGGCGTGCCAGCGCGAGCCCTCGGTGACAGCCAGCAGGGCCTTCGCCTGTTCCAGCGTGAAGCTCTTCGATGGCCTGCCGGACCGGCCCCTTGGCGGCTTCACTAGCGCGGCCACATTGCGTGCGACCAGATCGTTGGCTTGGGCGTGCTGGATTGCCCGGTCCAGCGAGTTGCGGGTGATCTGGAGAGATCGGGTGGAATAGCGGGACGTGAGCTGCCCAAGAGCCCACCGCACATCACCCGCGGTCAGGCCACGCAGCGGCTTGGCGCCGATGATCTCCAGGACCGGTTGCAGCAGGCCCGCATAGAGCGTGGTCGTCCGCTCGGATCTGCCGTCCAGCCCTTCGCCGAGCCAGTCCTCGACTGCCTGCTGGAGCGTGTATCCAGCCGGTGACCTGACCCCGGCATCAAGCTCTTGGTGCACCGCCTTGAGTTTGTCCCGGACCTCTTGCTTGGTCTTGCCGGAGACCTTCCGCCGGATCCGCTTGCCGTCGGGCGTGAAGCCGAGCGAGACCGCCCCCACATAGCGGTTCTTCGACGCCGCGAAGTAGATTGCGTCTTCGCCGTGCCCTCGGCGCCTTAACTTGGGCTCCGCCATGGGGGGAGCCTAACAGTTTGGCTCCCCGTTTGGCTCCCCAGAGATCATTTCAAGATCGCAACATGCCTCTGACGTGCGCCCCGAGCGCGATTCGAACGCGCGACCTACTGCTTAGGAGGCAGTCGCTCTATCCACTGAGCTATCGGGGCCAGCCGACGGGCAGTCAGCCCGGTCAACCCTAACGGTATGTCGCTGGCCGGTGCCGGGGCCAGCCAGGCGCCACTGCTGGGATCAGGGCAGTTCGATGGGCAGGGTGATGCCCGCCAGAGCGCCGGGGCAGGGGCAGGTCCGCTCCCCGGGCAGGGCCGCGACGATCGCCAGCACCAGTTCCCGCAGCCTGGCCACGTTCTGCCCGAACGCGCGGAACACCTCTTCCTGGGTGACCCCTTCACCTTCGGCGATGCCCGCATCGGTGTCGGTGACCAGGCTCAGCGAGGTGTAGCAGAGGGCCAGTTCACGGGCCAGCACCGCCTCCGGGTAGGAGGTCATGCCGACCAGGGTCCAGCCCTGCGCCGCATACCAGCGTGACTCGGCCCGGCTGGAGAACCGTGGTCCGCTGATCACCACCAGCGTGCCCGACTCCGCCAGTACCCAGTTGGCGGCCCGGGCCGACGCGATCGCCTGGGCCCGGCCGTGCGGGCAGTAGGGGTCGGCGAACGGCACGTGCACCGCCCGGTCGGTGTCGTAGTAGGTCTGCTCGCGGCCGTTCGTCCGATCCACGATCTGGTCCGGGATAGCCAGCGTGCCGACTTCGTAGTCACTGGTCAGCGCGCCGACCGCGCTGGGCGCCAGGATCTGCCGCACACCCAGCCCGCGCAGTGCCCACAGGTTGGCCCGGAACGGGATCCGGTGCGGCGGGAACCGGTGGTCGCGGCCATGCCGGGGCAGGAAGGCCACCTGGCGGCCGGCCACCTCGCCGACCACAATCGGGTCGCTGGGCGGGCCGTAAGGGGTCTCCGCCTTGATCTCCTCGCCCGAGGAGAACAGCGAGTAGAAGCCGGACCCGCCGATGACACCGATGCTGGCCGACATGGCCACCGGGCTCAGGCCACCTTCGAGCCGGAACCGGAGCCGCCCTTGCTGGCCGTCTCCGCCTTCTTGGTCGGCTTGCTGTCACCCGAGCCGGCGCCGGCGCTCGCCCCATCCGCGGCAGGCCCGGACGACGTGCTGTCCGGCTTGCCGCCTCCGTCGCCGCTGGCCGCGCTCTCCCCCGTCTTCGCTGGCTTGTCCTTGCCGTTGCCTGCCCCGTTGCGGCTGTCGGTCCGGTAGAAACCCGACCCTTTGAACACGATGCCGACCGGGGAGTACACCTTGCGGAGGGAGCCACCGCAGACCTCGCAGTTGGTCAGCGGGTCATCGGTGAACTTCTGGACGGCCTCCAGCCGCTCGTCGCACGCGGTGCATGCGTACTGGTACGTCGGCACAGGTCCCTCCCTTGGCACGACGCTGGCACTCGTGGCCCCCGACTGCCAAATGTTAGCTCATGGACGCGCCGGAATAATCCCGGAGCCCGGCCGGGCGATCAGCCGGACCCGCTGATCGTGCGGGCCGGACGGGACCTCAGCCAGCAGTTCGCCGTCGTACAGCAGGGCGATCGTCGGGATATCCGCGCCGACGCGGGACAGCACCCGGTCGTAGCTGCCGCCGCCGCGGCCGAGCCGCATGCCGTCCGGGGCCGCCGCCAGCGCGGGCACCAGGACGAGGTCGGCGCTGGTGATCGCCGCCCGGCCGCGCGGCGGCTCGGACGGCTCGAGCAGCCCGCGGGGACCCGGCCGGAGCGAGTCCGGGCCTTCGTAGGAGGCCCAGTCCAGGTCGCCATCGGCCCGCAGCAAGGGCAGCAGCACATAGCTGCCGCGCTTCCAGAGCGCGAAGACGAGGCCCCGGGTATCCGGCTCGGTGCCGACCGAGACGTACGCCGCCACCGTGCCCGCCATCTGCACCTGCGGCAGTTCCAGCACGGCATCCCGGAGCGCACGCCCGGCTGCTGCCCGCTGGTCCGGCCCGAGCCGCATGCGCCCAGCCAGCAGCCGCTGCCGCAGGTCCGCCTTTGCTGCGGCCAGTTGCCCGTCCGCCGGGTCAGCCACCGGCCAGCCCACCAGCCGGCCAGCAACTGGCGGCCCAGCCACTCAGCCGGCCAGCAGCCGGCCACGTCCAGCCGGTTAGCCCGCCCCCGCCGAAGGGTAGTCGCTCCCTGGTGGGCCGGACGACCCGGTCCTGGCCCGGCCATGGTCCGCGTCACCTGGCCTGGGCACGACCAGCAGGCTGAACACTCGATTAGGGTACCGATATGGCAACATCAGCGGCGGTGCGCAAGGCAGTCATCCCTGCCGCGGGCCTCGGGACCCGGTTCCTGCCCGCGACCAAGGCAATGCCGAAGGAGATGCTGCCGGTCGTTCCAAGCCCGCCATCCAGTACGTGGTGGAAGAGGCGGTCGGCGCAGGGCTCGCCGACATCCTGCTCATCACCGGCCGCGGTAAGCGGGCCATCGAGGACCACTTCGACATCGCGCACGGAACTGGAGGAGGTACTCGCCGCCAAGGGCGACGACCTCCGCGCTGGCCCAGGTGCGGGCACCCGCCGAACTGGCCCACCGTGCACTATGTCCGGCAGGGCGCACCGAAGGGCCTGGGCCACGCGGCGCTCTGCGCGGCTGACCACGTCGGCAACGAGCCGTTCGCGGCGCGCCCTGGCCGACGACTTCATCGATCCGGCCGACCTGCTGCTGTGCGGATGGTGCGAGGCCCGCGCCCAGTTCGGCGGCTCGGTCGTCGCGCTGATGGAGGTGGGATCGCCGACCAGGTCTCGCAGTACGGCGCGGTGGCGATCGAGCCGACCGACGACAGAGGGCGTCGTCACGCTGACCGACCTGGTGGACAGGCCCGCCGGGGACGCCCCAGCAACCGGGTGGTGATCGGGCGCGTACGTGTGCGATCCGGCGGTGTTCGGGGTGCTCGCAGCGTACCCGCCGGCGGGGGCGACGAGATCGAGCTGACCGATGCGCTCAAGACGCTGGCCCAGTACGCCGGCGAGCGAGGGCGGCGGGGTCACGGGCTCTGTTCCACGGCCGCCGGTTCGACACCGGCAACCCCGGTCGACTACCTGCGCACGCTCGTCCAGTTCGCCTGTGAGCGTCGGCACGTGGCCCCCGAGTTCGTGCCGTGGCTGCGGAAGTACCTGGACGACCTGCCGTGACCGACATGGCACCGGTGGAGGCCGACGTCGCGCGAAGTACTCGCCACGTCCACCCGCTCGGCCCGGTCTGCTCGGGCTGGAGGAGGCCGAAGGCGGGCCGTGCTCGCCACGGACGCGACCGCCCGACTGCCCACTGCTCGTCGTTCGACAACTCCGCGATGGACGGGTCCGCCGTGCACGCCGCCGACGTTGCGGCCGCCACCACCGCGGCCCCGGTCTATCTTGCGGTCACCGATCAGATCCCGGCCGGTGACATACCCGCGCAGGCTACCGTGCCCGGGCACGTGCGCCCGGATCATGACCGGGCCCTGGTCCCGCCCGGCGCCGACGCGGTGGTGCCGGTGGAGTGGACCGACGGCGGCCGGGAACGGAACCGTCATCAGCCAGCCCGCCCCGCCCGGCCACGCCATCCGGCGGCGCGGCGATGACATCGCCGAAGGCGAGCTGATGGTCCCGGCCGGTGCTGCTCGGCCCGGCCCAAATCGCGCTGCTGGTGGTCCTGGCGGTCATGGCGAGGCCATGGTCCGGCCGCGGCCGCAGGTCGCGGTCATCGCCACCGGCAACGAGCGACCGAGCCCGGCAGCGCGGGGCTGCTCCCCGGCCGGATTGGGACTCCAACAGCTACCTGCTGGCCGCCGCGGTCCGGCAGGCCGGCGGGGTCGCGCATCGGCACCGGGTCAAGGACGACCCAGACGCCGTGGTGGCCACGCTGGACGAGCTCAGCGCCTCGGCCGACCTGCTGGTCACCAGCGGCGGCATAGCATGGGCGGCGAGCACGACGTGGTCAAAGCCGCGCTCGCCGGGCATGCCGAGGTCGCGTTCCGCAAGGTCGCCATCCAGCCCGGCATGCCGCAGGGGTTCGGGGTGGTCGGCCGGTCCCGGACCCGCTGTTCACCCTGCCGGGAACCCGGCTCAGCGCGTTCGTGTCCTTCCATGTTGTCCGGCCTGCGATGGCCGCCGGCCGAGGGCCGGGATCGGCACCACCGCCGCTCTCCCCTCGTCCTCACCGCCAGCGTCACCTCACCCGCGCACCGGCGGTCCTACCTGCGCGGCGTGCTCGACCCCGCCGCGGGCACGGTCACCCCGCTGTCCCGCCAGTTCTCCCATCAGCTCGGCGCGCTGGCCCAGGCCAACGCGCTGATCGTGGTGCCGGAACAGGTGACCGCGCTGGCGGCGGGCGAAACAGCCGACGTCACGCCGCTGCCATGAGCCCGACCGGCCCGCTCACCCACCTCGACGCCGGCATGCCCGGATGGTTGACGTTTCCGGCAAGGACGTGAGTGCCCGGACGGCCCGCGCCACCGGCCGCGTCCTGCTGTCCCCGGCTGCGATCGGGGCGCTCCAGCGCGGCCGCTTCCCCAAGGGCGACGCGCTGGCCGTCGCCCGCATCGCCGGCATCCAGGCGGCCAAGCGCACACCCGACCTGATCCCGTTGTGCCATCCGATCGCGATCCACGCCGTCAGTGTCTACCTCCAGGTCACCCGGGACGCGGTCGAGATCACCGCCACGGTCCGGACCGCCGACCGGACCGGGGGTCGAGATGGAGGCACTGACCTGCGTCACGGTCGCCGGACTCGCCCTGATCGACATGGTCAAGGCGGTCGATCCGGCCGCGGTGATCAGCGACGATCCGGGTTGAGGAGAAGACCGGCGGCAAGACCGGCAGCTGGCGCCTGCGATGAGCACTCGCGGTCACGATCTCCAACCGGGCCGCCGCCTGCGTCTACCAGGACCGCTCCGGGCCAGTGCTGGCCGGGCTGCTGGCCGAGGCCGGGTTCATGGTTCACGGCCCGCTGGTGATACCGGACGGCGATCCGGTCGAAACGGCGCTGCGGGACGCGGTCGCGGCCCGCTACGACGTAGTCGTCACCACCGGCGGGACCGGGCTGACCCCCGGCTACCTCACCCCGGAGATGACCCGCCGGGTGCTGGACCGCGAGATCCCCGGCATCGCCGAAGCCATCCGGGCCGCGGGCGCGGCCGCCGGCATCCCGGCCGCGAATGCTTTCCGCCCCGGCCTGGCCTGGCCTGCCGCGTGCTCATCGTCAACCTGCCTGGCTCGGCAGGCGGGGTGCGGGACGGGATGGCCGTGCTCGGGCCGGTTCTCGCGCACGCGGTGGACCAGGCCCTGGCGGCGGCGACCACCCGCGCCCGGCGGGGTAACCGGGTTCGGCGCGACGCTGATCTTTGCCGCCCAACGGCGGTGCCGATGGTGCCGTGGGTGGGCGATGAGAATCGTTTGGCGGAATGACTGCTGGTTTTCTGGGTGAAGGCAGCGTGGCATCCAGCGCGGGCGCAGGGAATGATGAGCCTGTGGGACGTGTGCGTGGCTGGCCGGTGTCGCTCACCGAGCCCTCGCTGCTGGACGCGCCGGTCGGGCTGCGGCCGGTGCGGGTGCGCATGCCCGGGTCTGGCGCGACTCCCGGGTGCGCAACGCCCCCTGGCTGCGCCCCTGGGAGCCGACCAACCCGGAGACGCCGCTGTTCCGGTCCTGGCTCAGCCCGGAGATGGCCACGTCGCGCAGGCCACCTGTTCGCCAGGCGCGGCAGGGCCAGGCCCTGCCATGGGTGATCACCTACGGCGGCCGGTTCGCCTGCCAGCTGACCGTCGGCAGCATCGTCTGGGGGTCGGCGCGGTCCGGCCAGGTCGGTTACTGGATCGACGAGGCGATGGCCGGCCGGGGTGACCCGACCGCGCTGGCGATG
>CAWIMG010000030.1:0-103225 GCA_963837105.1 uncultured Actinomycetes bacterium
TAGTCGAACACTGCGTCCAGGGGTTTTTCGACGACGACGGTCTTGAGCAGTTTCATGGTGTCCTTTGCTTCCGGTGGTCTCGGCCGGGGTGTTCGGCCGGACGGGTGTCAGGCAGCGAGGTGCTTTTTCCACAGGGCCGTCCAGACGCGGACGGGGACAAGGCGCGCGGTCTTCATCAGCAGGGCCATCGGGGTGGGGAAGGCGATCTCGGTGCGCTCACGCTCTAGTCCGTCGCAGATGGATCGTGCGGCCTGGCCGGCATCGATGATGAAGGGCATGGGGATGGGTTGCCGGCTGTGAGGTCGGTGCGGACGAAGCCGGGGCAGATCGTGGTCACGTGCACCCCGGTCCGGGCGATGAGGACGCGCAGGGACTCGAGCAGGTTGATCTGTGCCGCCTTTGTCGCGCCGTAAGGTTCGGCGCCGGCCAGCCCGCGGTATCCGGCTACGGACGCGATGCCGGCGATGACGCCGTGGTGCCGCTGCAGCATGTCGGGCAGCACGGCCGCGATGGAGTTGCTCATGCCGGTGAGGTTGACCCGGAGGTGCTGGTCGAAGACGTCGGTGTCCCAGTCCGCCGGGTCCATCGGCTTCCAGTAGCCGGCCGACAGCACCGCGAGGTTGATCGGGTGCAGCTCCTGCCGGACTCGTGCTGCAGCGGCCGATACGGAGGCGGCGTCGGTGACGTCGGCTGGGAGGACGAGCATGTCCCCGCCGGCAACGTCGTGGAGCTGCTCCTTGCGGCGGGCAGAGATCGCGACGGTCGCGCCACGGCATACGAGTTCGCGTGCCACGGCGGCGCCGATTCCGCTGGATCCGCCGACGACCCAGGCGACCTTGCCATTCAGTCTCATGCCGGCTCCCGGGTCATCTGGAGCTGGCTCACGCCGAGGTAGCCGCTGCGGAAGCCGGCCTCGCTGTAGGCGAGGTAGAACTCCCACATGCGGCGGAAGGTCTCGTCGAAGCCCTGGGTGTGGATGTGCGGCCACTGGCCGAGGAAGCGTTCCCGCCACAGGCGCAGGGTCCGGGCGTAGTGCAGCCGGAGCTCACGCTGCCGCGTCACGCGCAACGTGGTGTGGGCCGCAAGGGCATCGTCGACGGCCTGCAAAGACGGGATGATGCCGCCGGGGAAGATGTACTTCTGGATCCAGCTGAAGCTTCGCCTGGTGGCGAGAAAACGCTCGTGGTCCATGGTGATTGCCTGGATGGCGGCCCTGCCGCCGGGAGCGAGGAGCCGGTCAAGGGCCGCGAAGTAGGTGGGCCAGTAGGCCTCCCCGACGGCCTCGATCATCTCGACGCTGACGATGGCGTCGTACAGGCCGCCGACCTCGCGGTAGTCCTGCATCCGCACCTCGACGAGCCCGGACAGACCGGCGGCTTCCACCCGCTCACGGGCCAGCCGCATCTGCTCGTGGGAGAGGGTGATCGTCGTGACGCGGGCACCGCGCTGCGCGGCGCGGATGGCAAGCGACCCCCACCCCGATCCGATCTCCAGCACGCGCGTGCCGGCCTGGACGCCCGCGAGGTCGAGAATGCCGTCGATCTTGCGCAGCTGTGCCTCCTCCAGCCGGGCGGCCTCCGCGATCGGTTCGCTGTCGCCGAACCAGGCACAGGAGTAGCTCATCGTCGGGTCCAGGAAGGCGGCGAAAAGGTCGTTGCTGAGGTCGTAGTGGGCCGCAATGTTGGTTCGCGAGCCGTCGGGGGTGTTCTCGTGGTCCGGGGGGACGCGCCTGTCGACGAGGACACGCAGCCGCTGCAGGGCTGCAGGAATCAAGGTTGTCAACCGCGAGGCGAAGGGTGTCAGCAGGTCGGCCAGGTCGGTGCCGGGCCCGGCCCGCCAGTCCCCGGCCATGTAGGCCTCACCGAACCCGATCTTCGCGTCGCGGCCCAGCCGGGCGAAGAACGCGGCGGGGCGAACGACCTCCAATTCGGGCGATGCCGGCGACCCTGCTCCGAGCACCCGGCCGTCGGGGTAGCTCACGCGGACAGGGACCCGCCGCACGGCATGCTCGAAGACCACCCGCGCGATGGTTGCTCTGAGTGGTGCCTGTCGTGGGATGGCGGCGGTGGGCCACCTGATGGAAGTGGAGACGGTCATGGTCAGACCCCTTCCTGCCGGATGTGGTGTGGGTGATCGCGGACGGGCAGGCCACGAAGCCACAGCCAGATGCCGTGCATCCGGATCAGGGCCGAGACCCGCTGGGGCATGAGCGGCTGGCGGATGAGCTGACGGGCCAGCGCCGGGGCCGTCGCGGGTTCGGGGCGGCCCCGGAAGGTCGCTGAGAACGCGATGGCGCCCTCGCGGCGCAGCGTCACGGTCGTGGCGACAAGATCCGGCCCCAGGGTGAACCGCAGTTCGTAGGTGCCGTTGACGTCGAAGAACGGGGAGACGTGGAAGTCCTTGCCCGTCGCGGCGGCCCCCTCCTCGTCCGGTCGCAGGAGGTAGGCGTGCCGCTCGCCGTAGGTGTTGTGTACCTCCGCGACGACACACGCGAGGACGCCGTCGCGGTCATAGCACCAGAAGACCGAGAGTGGATCGAACACGTGGCCCAGGACCCGTGCGTTGGCCAGCATGAGCACCCGTCCGCGGTCACCGAGATCGATGCCGTTGAGCGCCAGGTAGTTCTCGATGTTGCCCTTGATCGGCAGGCGGGGGTCGCCGAGGTGATCCTCGCTGCTGAAGTTGGCGAACGGCCTGAGGTACCACGGCTGGCTGGGGACCGAGTCGAGGTCGATGAGCCACTGGTAGACCCGGTGCTGGAAGGCATGGCGGACCGGTCCAGAGCGCCGGTGCGTGACCCAGCCAGCAACGAGCGCTGGCAGCGCGGGCAGTTTCGTCAGTTCGGGTGCCTGTCCAGTCGTCCCCGGAACGATCGTCAGGGGGGCGGCGCTCACCAGATCACCCCGAAGTGCCGAGCGGCCTCGACACCGGAGCGGCAGCCGTCCTCGTGGAAGCCCCAGCCGTGGTAGGCCCCGGCATACACCGTGCGATCCGTGGCAAGGCCACCGAGCTGCGACTGCGCCCGGACCGCCTCGGGCGTGTAGATCGGGTGCTCGTAGTGCATGACCGCGGCAACGGAGCCCGGGTCGAGACGCTCGCGGTCGTTGAGCGTGACGAGCAAGGCGTCCGGCGATTGGTGCCCCTGGAGCCGGTTCATCCAGTAGCTCACCACGGCGGGCTGGCCGGGCCGGTCGCAGGACGTCATCCGGTAGTTCCACGACGCACGGGCATTCCGTGCCTCCGGCAAGACCGAGCTGTCGGTGTGCAGAACCGTCACGTTGCTCGAGTAGCCGAACTGCTTGAGGGTAGTGACCTCCGCGTCGCCCGGGTCGGCGAGCAGGCCGAGGGCCTGGTCGGCGTGAGTCGCGATGACGACGCGGTCCACGCCGGTAACCTGCCCGGTGACGTCCCGGATCTGGACGCCATCCTCGTGCCGGGTGACGTCGGTGACGGCATGGGCCGCGCGCACGTCCTCTAGCAGCCCGGCGAGCCGCTCGACATAGACCCTTGACCCGCCGACGACGCTGTACCACTGGGGTGACCCGCCGACCCGGAGCATGCCGTGGTGGTCGAGGAACCGGAAAAGGTAGCGCGCTGGGTAGACCAGCGTCGTCTCCTGCCCGGCGGACCACACGCACGAGACGATCGGAACGGCGTAGTGGGTGATGAAGTAGCCGCTGAGCCCCTCCCGCTCCAGGAACTCGCCGTAGGTCGTGAGGTTCTCGTCGTCCGTCATGCGCAGGAAGGCCAATGCGCGCCGGTGGAACCGCTTGACCTGCCAGAGCATCCGGAGGAACCGGGGGTCGATGAGGCGGCGTGGCTGGGCGAATACGCCCCGCAGCCCGCGGCCGCCGGCATACTCCAGCCCGCACCCTTCGCAGCGGACGCTCATGCTCATCTCGGTGGGGCGCACCTCGACGTCCAGCTCACCGAAGAGCTTGCGCAGCCAGGGGTAGGTCTTCTCGTTGTGGACGATGAACCCGCTGTCGACGGCGTGCTGCCCGCCATCCGAGTCGGTGATGTCGTGGGTGTGCGCGTGGCCACCGAGCCGGTCCTCCGCTTCGAAAAGGGTGACGTCGTGGGTGCGGGAGAGCAGGTAGGCGGCGGTGAGTCCGGAGACCCCTGCGCCGATCACGGCCACGGACGGCCGCCGGGAGTCGGCGGCGCCTGGGACGCGGGCCTCGTGAGCAGGTCCGGGGCGGGTCGTCGTGCGGGTGGCGAGAGAGTCCACTGTCCAGATTTCGTCTAGAGTTTGTCTAGGACTAAGCTAGGCCAACTTCTCAGAAATTGTCAAATTTATGTCGAAGGACTGTATAGTGTTCTCATGGAGTTCCCTGTGGATCGCCCGCTGCTGCGCATCGGTGAGCTGAGCCGGCGCCTCGGCGTGAGCGACCACGTCCTGCGGGCGTGGGAGAGCCGTTACGGTCTCCTGCAGCCGGTGCGCTCACCTGGCGGCTTCCGGCTGTACTCCGAGGCGGACGAGTTGCGGATCCGCCGGATGCAGGCCTATCTCGCCGATGGGCTGTCCGCAGCCGAGGCGGCACGCGCCGCGCTCAGCGGCGGCGCAGATGCGGCCCCCGGCCGGCACGCCGAGGCGCACCTCGCCGTGTCCGCAGGGAGTGAGCCCTCCGCCGCGCTCCGGCAGGCTCTGGACGCTTTCGACGAGCCGGCCGCGCAGGCCGTGCTGGACCGGCTGCTCGCCGATCTGTCCCTGCCGGCCGTCCTGCGCGATGTCGTGATGCCCTACCTCGCCGACCTCGGCGAGCGCTGGCAGCGTGGGACGGCCAACGTCGCCATGGAGCATTTCGCCAGCAACCTCATCCGCGGCCGGCTCGCGGGGCTTGCCCGTGGCTGGGGGAGCGGGCACGGGCCACAGGCCCTGCTCGCCTGCCCACCCGGCGAGCTGCACGATATGGCGCTCATGGTTTTCGGCATCGTGCTCAACCGCAATGGGTGGAGGATCGGCTATCTCGGGACGAGCACCCCGGTCGAGGAGCTGGCGCGGGCTGTCGACGCCACGCATCCTGACCTGGTCGTCCTCGCCGCTACCCTCCCGGAGATCCTCGAGCCGCTCCGCCCGGAGCTGGCCTCACTCGCCCGGCGCGCCCCGCTTGCCCTCGCCGGAGCCGGCGCCACGCCGCAGATCGCGAGCGCTGTGCGGGCCCGGCTGATGGCAGGCGACCCAGTGACCGAGGCCGAGCAGGCCGGGTGGCCGCGGTGAAGGTGCTCGTGGCCGGCGCGTCCGGTTTCGTCGGCCGCCGGCTGTGTGCGGCCCTGGCCGAGACCGGCCACGACGTCGTCGCCATGACCCGCAACCCCGCCGGCTACGCCGGAGCCGGCACGCCCGTCCACGGAGATGTTCACGACCCGCACACCCTGGCCGCCGCGACGGCCGGCTGCCAGGCGGCCTACTACCTTGTGCACTCGCTTAGCGACGCGGACTTCGAATGCAAGGATGCCGCCGCCGCCGTGGCATTCGGCGAGGCGGTGGCGCGGGCCGGACTGCAGCAAGTCATCTACCTCGGAGGGCTCGGCGACGACAAGGACACCCTGTCGGCACACCTGCGCAGCCGCCGCGAGGTCGAGAAGCTGCTCGGATCGGCCGGTGTCCCGGTGACCGTCATCCGGGCCGGGATCATCGTCGGGCACGGCGGCATTTCCTGGGAGCTGACACGCCAGCTCGTCGAGCACTTGCCCGCCATGATCACGCCCCGGTGGGTCGCCACCCGCACCCAGCCGATCGCCGTCAACGACATCGTGCGCTACCTGCTCGGGGTGCTGGCCCTGCCGGAGGCGGCGGGCCGGGTCTTCGAGGCCGGCGGACCCGAGGTGCTGCAGTACGCCACCATGCTGCGCCGCGTCGCCGCCATCGAGGGCCGGCCGCTCCCGATCGTGCCGGTGCCGCTGCTCACCCCCCGGCTGTCGTCCCTGTGGCTGACGCTGGTCACCGACGTGGACACCGCCACCGGCCGGGCGCTCGTCGACTCAATGACAAATGAGGTCGTCGTGCGGGACCATTCGATCCGCGACCTGATCCCCTTCGACCCCATGCCCTACGACGACGCCGTGCGGAAGGCGCTCGCCGAGCGCGCCCGGGCGAAGCGTGGTGGCCGATGACTGCCAGCTGCCGGAACCGGTGGTGGGAACGCACCACGCCCGCCCGGCAGGGAGCCCCGCCCGCGCCCGGCCACGCAACCCCAGCCCACGCAGAACCTGCGACGGCCCGCGCTCGGCGACGGAGGATCGTCACCGCCACCGGCATCGGCGGCGCGGGCCTGCTGGGGATCTCGCTATCCACCAAAGCCGGCTCCCCCCAGTTCTACGTCCTGACGATGGGCCTCGCCGGCACCTGGGCCGCCGGTGCCCTCGGCTGTGGACCCTTCCCTCTGGGCACGGCCCAGAGCCCGGAAGGCGCCCATCGCTGCCCCGTGGTCATGCCCGTGCTCACCGGCGCCGGCGCCTTCGGGCTCTTCTACGGTGCCGCGCGGCTGGCCCGGCACGTCCCCCCGCTCAACCGGGCAATCGGCAGCGTCCTGCACTACGCGGATGACGGCTCAACGCGCCTCGTGCTGCTCACCGTGTGCGCCAACGCGGTGGCTGAGGAACTGTTCTTCCGCGGCGCGCTCTGGTCCCTCGTCCAGGAGTCACATCCCGTCGTCAAGACCACCCTCGCCTACGCTGCCACGACCGCCGCGACCGGCAATCCCGCGCTCGTGCTCGCCGGAACCGCCACGAGTGTCCTTTTCGGCCTCCAGCGCCGGACCTCCGGCGGCATTCTGGCCCCAGCGCTCACCCACCTCACATGGTCGCTCCTCATGCTGCGCTACCTCCCGCCCCTGTTCCAGACACCCCAGCGGTCCGAGATCACTCGGGCCTGACCTGGCACAACGATCGAGGCCGGCTGACCGGGTCGTGGACCGGCTCGTGGACCGGGAATCGGTAGCGCGCTGTGCGCCGAGAGTATTCAGGGACGCATGTGCTGCTATCTGTGCAGGTAGCGCGCCCGGAGCGGTGTGCCGGGCTTCTCGTAATGCGTAGGTCTGGGGTTCGATTCCCCGAGGCGGCTCCCAAGGCGGCTCCCAGGTCAGCGGCCTCTTCCGATCATGGAAGGGGTCCCCTTGCGTCGAGGTCCGCGTTGGTCCATGTCAGGTTGAGCAGCTTGTCGCGGCATGCTCCGGTGTAGGCGGCGTCGCACAGCACCATGGCCGCACATATTGCCTGGCTGTGCTGGATGTCTCGCGCCAGGCGGTAACGTTCCCGGAACGGTGCGGGCGTAGCCTGCGGCTCGTGGTTGACGTGCAGCCATCGTCCCGGCCGCGGACTGTGATCGGCGGCAGGGGAGTCCCGGTGAGAGCCTGGACGGTCCGGTGGGTACCCGGGTGTGTGGCGGCGGTATCAGTGGCGCTGATCATTGCTGGGCTGGCGCTGGCGTACGTGGACCGGCATGTGCTGCCTGCCAGCCTGACTAACTGGACCTTCTCCAGCGTCTCCGGGAAGGTGGTGAACGTGGCCGTCCCGGTGACGGGGCTCGTTCTTGCGTCCCGGCGGCCGGAGAACCGGATCGGCTGGCTGTTCCTGGTGGCGGGGCTTGGGCTGGGCCTGGCTGCCTTCTCGAACCCCTACGCGGTGCACGCACTGGTCGTTGGTCGTGGGTCTTTGCCCGCGGGCAGGCTGTTTGGCTGGGTGTCCAACTGGATCTGGTCGATCCCGGTGGCGATGCTTGCCTTCTTGTTTCTGCTGTTCCCGACCGGGCGGCTGCGCTCACGGCGGTGGCGCCCGGCCGCATGGTTGGTGGGCGGGGCATTCGCGCTCGCGACGGTTGGTGCGCTGATCACCGCCACCTACACCTGGGCTAGCCCGTTCGCCTCCCCCGGCCCGGGGATGCCGGCCGGTCTGCCCGAGGTGCTCGGCTTGATGACCACCGTCCTGCTGACTGCTCCGCTGCTGGTCAGCGTGGTGGCGATCGTGGTCAGGTTCGTCAAGTCAGCGGGTGAGGAGCGGCTGCAGCTGAAGTGGTGCGCGGCCGCCGCGCTGGTGGTGGCGGTGGTGTTCGCCGCGGCATTCTGGGTGAACTCGGGGGCCGTGAATGTGCTGCTGAGCCTGGCGACCTTGTGCCTGTGGACGGCCATCGCCATCGCGGTCTTGAAGTACCGGCTGTATGAGATCGACCGGATCATCTCCCGGACCCTGGCGTACACGATCGTGACCGGGCTGCTGGTCGGCGTGTACGCCGGGCTGGTGCTGCTGGCCACTCGCGTGCTGTCGGTCCACACCCCGATCGTGGTGGCCGCCGCCACGCTGGCCGCGGCAGCGCTGTTCAGCCCGCTGCGGCGGCGGGTGCAGCAGGTGGTGGACCGGCGGTTCAACCGGGCCCGCTACAACGCCGACCAGACGGTGGCCGCATTCGCGGCCCGGCTGCAGGACGCGGTCAACCTGAACTCGATCCGGGACGACCTGGCCACTGTCGTCGGCCAGGCCCTCGAACCCGCCCACGTATCGGTGTGGATCAGCCAGCGGCACTGAA
This sequence comes from uncultured Actinomycetes bacterium, assembly GCA_963837105.1. Lineage (GTDB taxonomy): Bacteria > Actinomycetota > Actinomycetes > Streptosporangiales > Streptosporangiaceae > UBA9676. The sequence goes on from CAWIMG010000030.1 coordinate 8,525, forward strand.
GCACCAAGCCAGACAGCACAGGGATGGCGGGACGCAGACCCGTTCCGTATGCAGGTCAATAGCCTCCCCACCACGCCGAGGCATCGAACGGGACAGCACACAGCCTGCGTGGGTGCCGTGATGCCGGGTTGAGGCGGCTCCCTATCCCCGCCGGGTTATCCCGGTGACCACCCATCAGGCGACGCTGTCGGCTTGGATCTGTCTGGTCCGATGCTGGCGGTGGCGCGGCGGCTCGCCGCGCAGGCTGGCGTGCGGAACGCCCGATTCGTCCAGGGTGATGCCCAGGTTAGCCCGATGCGCCGGGAATCCTTTGACGTGATGATCAGCAGCTTCGGCGTCATGTTCTTCGATGATCCGGTCGCGGCCTTCACGAACATCGCCGCTGCGCTGCGCCGCCGGGGCCGGCTGGCTTTCCTGTGCTGGCAGTCCGATACGCACAATGAGGTGTTCACGATCCCGTTGCAGGCCTTCGGCGCTCACGTCCGGCCGCCGGGCCCGGCTGTTGGCGATCTATTCGTCAGCCCGCAGCAGATCGGGGAACTGCTGTCCAGCACGGGCTGGCGGGACATCCAGATCGGCGCCATCAGTGAACCTGCCTGGATGGGTTCTGACGTGGCTGACGTCATGAGCTATGTGCAGGACATGCCTACGATTCGCGGCCTGGCTACCGACCCCGGGGACGAAGCGCTGACCAGCCAGGTGCTGGGCAGTATCGCCGAACAGTACGCTGCGCGTCAGCGCCCCGACGGAGTGTGGGTCCGCGCTGCCGCCTGGCTCGTCACCGCCCGCCGCCCCTGAACGAGTCATACGATCCCGCAAGAACCTTCCTGCCGAACCCGGCGCCTGAGCTCAGGTCCTACCCTGCAAGCAAGCCAATGACGGCTCAGTCCGGCCATCGCCGCCTGGTCCACGGCCACCCGAGCCGGGACAGCCAGGGCCCGTGCCGCAGTGGCTGCTGACAGCGGAAAGGAGGGCCAGCCCGTGACGAGTGCCATTTCACGCCGTACCCTCCTGGCGGCGGCTGTGGCCGGGCTCGCCATCCCGCTGTGCGCCGACACCCGCACCGCAACCCGCGTCACCGGCCAGGCCGCGGCTGGCACGGCGCTGCGCATGACGACCACCGCCAACCTGGCCACCACGGTGATGGCCCGGTCCCCGCTCCCGGCCTTCACCCCTGTGACCGCTTCCCCATCTGACATCGTGGTCCGGCCCGGACAGACCTACCAGGAGTTCCTCGGCACCGGCGCCGCCCTCACCGGCTCAGCCGCGTACGTGCTCACGCGTTACCTGACCGTAGCGCAGCGGACAGCCCTGCTCACCGAACTGTTCGCACCGGGCGGCACCTGCAACTGGGGGATGCTGCGGGTGTGCATCGGCTCGTCCGACTTTCGCTCTGAACCGGTCGGCTACACCTACGACGACATGCCCGCCGGGCAGACCGACCCCGCCCTCGCCCATTTCTCGATCGCCCGCGACCAGGTGTACATCCTGCCGGTCATTCAGGAGATCGTGGCGATCAACCCGGGCGTGAAGATCCTCGCCTGCCCGTGGACGCCCCCGGCATGGATGCTCGCCTCCGGCGCCTTTGAGACCGGCGGCTGCGCCTTCGCCGATAAGTGGATGCCCGCCTACGCGCAGTATTTCGTCAAGTTCCTCCAAGCCTATGAGGCGCTCGGCATCCCCATCTGGGCGGTCACCTGCCAGAACGAGCCGGTCGGCGGCTGGTTCCTGGAACTCAGCCCGGCCGAGGAGCGGTCCTTCATCGGCTCGCATCTCGGCCCTGCCCTTGCCGCCGCCGGGTTCGGCGACGTCCAGATACTCGCCATGGACAACAGCTGGGCCAGCTATACCTACGCCGAATCAGTCCTGGCCGATCCGGCCGCGGGCTCCTATACGGCCGGGGTGGCCTACCACGGCTACGTTGGCAGCCCGTCGGCCATGGAAACGGTGCACTCCGCCTACCCGCAGGCCGGGCAGCATGTCACCGAGTTCCGCTCACTCACCGGCCAGACGCTGGACTTCCAGATGGCCTCGATGGCAGGCGGGTACACGGCGCAAAGTGTCGCGGTGCACGCCCAGTCGGTCATCTTGTGGAACCTCGCCCTGGACCAGAATGGCGAGCCTAACCAGGACAAGCCGGGGCGCATCCCCACGGTCACCGTCAACAGCAACACCGGAGCGCTGACCCGACGCACTGGCTACTACGCGCTCACCCATCTGTCGGCATTCGCGCAAGCGGGCGCGATCCGCTGCGCCGCCACCACGTTCGGCGGCGCCTTCAACGCCCCCAGCACTCTGCCCGATGACGTGACGACGGCTGCCCTGCTCAACCCGGACGGCTCGATCGTCCTGTACGCCTACAACGGGTACCGCGCCAACCGGACCTTCCGCATCGTGGACGCTCGCACATCCCGCGGCACCGAGGTCACCATGGTCCCGGGCGAGCTGTCCACATTCACCTGGCCCAGCGCCCAGTGACAGCTACTGAATGCGGAGACCAGCCTGGCTATGGAGCGCCGCCTGTATAGGTTTAGGGAAGGGATGGTTGCGATGAGCCAGCGCACGTTCCGGGTGGTCGTGACCCGCGAGGACGGGCAGTGGCTCGCGGATGTGCCCGGCCTGACGGGCGCGCACACCTATGCTCGCAGCCTTCCCTCCCTCGACCAGGCGGTCCGCGAGGTCGTTGTGCTAGCCGCCGATCTGCCCGATGAAGCCATGCCGGAACCTTGTCCTGGACTATGACTACCACACGGGAACCCGGAACTGGATGCCACGGCACTGGAGGTGCGGCGCCTGCGGCGGCAAGCGGACGATCTGGCCGCTACAGCGGCTGCCCGCACCAGCCAGGCGGCCACCCAACTGATCGCCCGTGGTCTGTCGGTGCGCGACGTAGCCGCGCTGCTGGGCATCAGCCCACAGCGAGTTTCCCAGCTCACCACCAAGGCTGGCTGACACCTCCGGCGAGATCAGCAAACGCCACTACCAGCTGCGAGGTACCCCTCCGGCGGCGCGCGGTTCCATACCGCACGCCGTCCCGGCCGCCACGGGCAGTGAGCGTGGCCCGTCAGCTGAGGACCTTGTCCGTGTCTAGCGCCGGAAGGCTGTTCATGACGGTGCGGACCCGGCGGGTCTCGTCGATGATCTCCAGCCCGGTGACACCCACTGTCGTGTCGAGGAAGTGATCGAAGATCACCACGAGCTGGGGTGCCGCGGCCGGTACGCAGGCGCGGATGAAGATCAGCTTGTCGTTGACCCGGTTGCAGAATTCGAGCGCCTGCTGGCGGGTCACTCCTGGCCTGATGCCGACGCCGACGCGCAGCCGCAGCAGGCCACGCTGGGGTTCGGCGATCGCGTACATCTTGATCCCGTCGAGGACGATCTTGATCTCCCCATCGGGGTCGAGGGAGGCGTCGAAGTAGGCGTGCTGATAAATCTCCAGCACCCGGGCAGCCGTGAGGTCATCCTTGCTGATGAGTTCGGCAGAGGTGGGCATGTAAATCAGTCCCTTCGGCGGCCTCAACGAGGCGCGCCTCGACTCCCCTATCTCCGCGCCGCCTTCGTTGCCGGCCATTTCCATCGGAGCACCCGCCCAGCGGAACCCACCAGAGCCAAAGGTCCCGCTGGCAAGTTCCGCCTCGGGCATGCACTTCGGTACATGGCACACTGGCCCGGTGCTCTTCCTGGTGGCCAGCCAGCGGGCACGGGAACGCCCGGAAAGGGGCAGCCATGACCGAGACCAAGACGCACACCCTGGACGCGCCGGGCGCCGTGCTTCACTACGACGTCCGGCGCAACAATGGCAGTGGCGAGCCGGTCCTGCTGCTCGCCGGGTCACCGATGGATGCCGGCGGATTCGCCACCCTGGCCGGGTATTTCGCCGACCGTACGGTGGTGACCTACGACCCCCGTGGGGCAGGGCGCAGCAAGCGCACCGACGGCGCTACCCGGACCACCACCGAAGAGCAGGCGGACGATCTGCACCGGCTGATCCTGGCGCTGGACGCCGGGCCGGCCGACATCTTCGGCAGCAGCGGTGGTGCCGTCAACGCGCTGGCCCTGGTGGCCGCCCATCCAGAACAAGTCAGCACGCTCGTGGCGCATGAGCCACCGACCGCCTGGGAGTTGCCGGACCGCGAGCCTGTGCTTGCCACCTGCGAGGCCATCCACGAGACCTACCTGCGCGATGGCTTTGGCCCGGCGATGGCGAGATTCATCGCGCTCGTCAGCCATGAGGGGCCGATCCCGGAGGGTTTCGCTGATCAGCCCGGCCCGGACCCGGCCAGTTTCGGGTTGCCGGCCGGGGACGATGGTTCCCGCGATGACCCGCTGCTCGGGCTGAACATGCTGACGACACCTAGCTACCGGATCGATGCCGGGGCGCTCCGGGCAGCACCGACCCGCATCGTCATCGGCGTCGGAGCCCAGTCGGCGGCCATGCTGGCCGGCCGCGCGGCCCTTGCCGTGGCTGGGCGGCTCGGGCTGGCGCCAGTCACCTTCCCGGGCGGTCACGACGGTTTCGTCGGCGGCGAGTACGGCCGGCCCGGCGAGCCGGAGGCCTTCGCTGCCACCTTGCGCAAGGTCCTCGCCGGCTGATCGCCGCCCGGCTCACGTGGCCCACGGCTGACGGCGCCGCGGGTGGTCATGCCAGGCGGGCCATCGTTACACTGGGTGGTGTAGCCCGAACTGAGCGAAATGGGAGGGGAGCATGAGCGGGAAGTTCGTTCTGGAAAAGGGCAGCTCCGGCAAGTTTCATTTCAATCTGCGTGCGGGGAATGGCCAGGTAATCGCTACCAGCCAGCACTATGAAAGCAGGGAATCGGCTCTGAAAGGCATAGAGTCGGTCCGGCGCAACGCCCCGGACGCCACGGTCGAGGACAAGACCGGGGACTGACCGCCGCGGTTTATTCGCCGCTGCTGGCGGGCCACGGCGCCCAGTCGGGCGCTGACTCGCCAGTGGCCTGCTCGGGCCCGCTGTCGGGAACGGGGGGGATGGGCTGCGCGTTCCAGCGGGGCAGTTCGGCCGGCTCCCACCGGCCGTTCCCATTCGCTGTGATCTCCGCTGGCAGCCCGCCGTGCCGCCGCCGGTTCGCCAGGTCCACGCCACGCAGCACCACCTCGGCCATCGCCAGCTTGGCGTCGAGGGTCGCCGGGGTGACCGCGCCCAGATCCAGTGGCACCCGGTTGGCAAGCGCCTGGTCCCAGGGCGTGTCCACCACCGTCACCCGCGTCCCGTCGAAACTCTCGCGGATGCGGGCACACCAGCGGGCCTGCTCGGCGTCGGTCTCGATGAACTTGTCCACGATGATCGTCGCGTCGTCCATGAGACTGTTCAGGTGGCTCATTTCCAGCTCAGTCAGTGGCCGCTCTTTCTCGCCCTCGTAGTTCCGGTACCGGCTGAACACCTGGTTGATGGACCAGAATCCCAGCTGCGACGCCTCCGTCACGAAGACGTACTTGTCGCCGTGCAGGAGTGTGCCCACCTGGAGTTTCGCGAATAGTCCGGTCCCGCCATCGTTGATGACGATGTTGGACATGCACTGGAGGAATTCCAGGACCGTCAGGTATTCCTGCTCGCCGAAATCGACGCCCACACATTCGTCGGCGGTGTCGCCGCGGATCACCGCCACGCCCTGCAGCCACGCCACCGCATCGCGCAGGTCGGCGTAGACCTTGATGCTGCCCTCCACGCAGGCCTGATAGAAGCCCCGGATGGACAGTGGCCGCTGGTGCTGCGGCAGCGCCTCCACCGGCAGCCCGCCGAGCCGGATGTACCCATGGGGCATGTCGTCGTTGCTGTCGGCCAGGATGACCCGGTCAGCGGGCCGGGCGGCGGCATAGATGGCCGCCAGGGTCACGGCCACGTCGGTCTTGCCGGTCCCCCCGAAGCCGGAGCCGACCGTAATCACGCCCGACTTGAGCGACGGTGCCCGGATCGCGGCGACGGTCTGGCGCCGCCACTGGGCCGCCTCCTCGCGCCGGGCCCGCTCGCGTTTGCCAGCCGGGACGACCAGGCCGTGCCGGAGAGCACGCCGGGAGACAGCGCCCCTCATCCCATCCTGGGCCGGCGCCAGCGCGCTGGCCGGGGGCAGGGCGGGGGCGAGCCAGCTGGCTCGGTCACTTCCTGGGAACTCGGTCCACCATGCACCCAGTTCGTCGGGGTACCCAGACATCGCATCCCTCTATTGCCGCGGCCTCTAAGCCAAAATAGGCCAACTTCCGCGCTGCGGCTGGCGCTCACCAGGAAAGCCGGAATTTCCCCGGCGGGCAGCGCGGCGCCCGTTTCATTGACTGCGCAAGATCTTTTGCCAAACGGCTGCCGCCCGCTCACCGAGCTACGCTGCCAGCCGTTGCCGGTCAGGACGGTACAGCTGCGCTGCCTGATGAAAAATGGAGTCATCGTGCCTGTATTTCTTATTGTGCTCAGTGTGACGAAAGGATATCCGTGGGCACAACGGACCAGGGTGTCAGCTGGCGCTTTCCGGCTGGGCGGCCTCCGGCGCGGTGCTCGGCGACAGCAGCCGCTTGGCCCCGGCCGGGAATATCACCGCGGACAGCAGCCCGGCGGCCAGCAGCGAGCCGGCCGCGGTTGGCGTGATCTTCCCGGCGGCGAGCCCGATCTGGGTGGCCACGATGACGAAGGTGAGCGTGGTCGCCTGCAGCAGGCCAGCGGCTTCCGCCCGGTGCCGCCCGGCGAAGCGCACGTACAGCAGCGCGGGCAGGCCCCGTACCAGCAGCAGCGCGGCCAGGAACAGCGGCACCTCGGCCAGTGCGGCCGGGTTGGCCAGGAGCGCCCGCAGCGGGAATGCGACGCCGGTGGCGATGAAGAAGATCGGGATCAGGAAGCCGAACCCGATTCCCTCCAGCTTGGTCTGGAACTGCGGATGAGGCGCCCGGCCGGAGAGGTCGACCAGCCGGACCAGCAGCCCGGCCGCGAAGGCGCCGAGGATGGAGGCGAACCCGAACCGGTAGGCGAGGGTGCCGAACGCGAGCGCGAGCGTGAGCGAGGCACGCACCCGCAACTGGCCGCTGCGGTCCTCCAGATGGTTGAGCAGCCGTTCCAGCCGGTCCAGCCAGGCGCACCCGGGCGAGGGCCATGCCCGACAGTGCCACCATCGCGATGAAGATCGCGAGGGAGACCAGCTGCTCTTCGGGCGTCTTGGCCGCCGCCGAGAAGAACAGCGACAAGAGCATGATCGGCACGATCTCGGCGAGAGCCGCCGCGGTCATGATCAGCTGCCCGAAGGCGGTGGTTTCTTCGCCCGCGTCCTTGAGCAGCGGCAGCAGCAGCCCCGCCGACGTGGACATGAGCACGATGGCCAGCAGCAGGGGCTGCTCCTGCTGCCCGGCAAGTCCGAAGGCGTAGCCACACAGCAGGCCGAGCCCAGCGGAGACGGCGAATGCCGAGACCGCCAGCCGGGCCAGCGGCCCGCGCAGCCGCTCGATGTCGATCTCCAGGCCGGCCAGGAACAGCAGCATCCCCAGGCCAAGATCGCTCAGCACCTGCACCGGCGCGTCCACCCGCACCCAGCCCAGCACCGACGGTCCCACCAGGATGCCGGCGACTACCTCCAGCGCCGCGCCGGGCACCGGCAGGCTGGGCAGGAGGCCCAGTACGGCTGGCACCAGGACCGCGATCCCCGCGATGATCAGGACGCTGTTGAATGAGATGTCGCGCATCCCCCTGCCTGCGCCGGGGCCGGTAGCTGCCTCTCATGCAATCATGCGGGACGGCGGAGGGCACCCTAGCGCATGGCCTGCTGCTGTCTCCTAGTTTGGCGCGTTTTCAGTTCGCGCTGCTCACCAGTGGTGCAGCCTGGGGAGCCGACAGCACCCAGCGTGCGCGACGGCCTCCTTGGCAGTTTGTCCCGTCGCCCTGAACCGCGCGGCGTCCGCACGCCGCTGGCCGCACGACCGGCCAGCATCCGGGTGATCGCCCGAGCGCGTTTTCCTGCGCCCGAATCAAAAGGCCATCTGTGTCCCGCGCTATCGCACGGCACCGTAAGCCATCCCGATTCCCAGCCACCCGACCGAGCATCACCCACCTGCACCGCAAGCAGTCGCCGATCGCGCGCAGGCTGCGGGACAGACGCGCGTGGGCCGGCGCCGCCCTTGCGGTGCCGGTGCTGGCGGTCTCCGGCTGGGTTACCGCGAGCCACTGGCCGGGGGGACCGCCACCCCAGGCCAGCCTGCAGGTATTCCATTCACCCTCGGCCACCGGGCAGTCGGCCATGCGGGTCAACGAGCCGGCCGACGCCGGGCCCCGGGTGGCCGGTATCGGCCAGCTGCCGGCCAGCATCCGGGACAGCCTGGAGGGGCTGCACTCGGCCACGTACCGGCACCCCCAGGCCGCGCCGCACCGGCGGGCTAAGCCTCAGCCGCCTCCCGCACCCGTCTATCTGAACCCCTTCCGCGGCGTCAGTGGGCTGCTCGCGGAGCGGGTTGACATGGGTGCCGACTTCGGCGGCACTGGCCCGGTGTACGCCATCGGCGACGCCGTGATCACCAACGCGACCGCCAGCAACGGCGGCTGGCCCGGCGGCGGCTGGATCACCTACCGGCTGACCGACGGGCCGGACGCCGGACTGGTGGTCTACGTGGCCGAGGACGTCACGCCCACCGTCGGTGTCGGCCAGCAGGTGTCGGCCAGCACGGTGATCGCCAACATGTACAACGGCGGTACCGGCATCGAGACCGGCTGGGCGATGGCTGACGGCGCCTCCTCGGAGTCGGAGATGGCGGCGGCCGGCGGCATCAGCGGTGGCGGCCCGTTCCCGACCATGATCGGCCTGAGCTTCGACAGCCTGCTCACGTCTCTGGGCGTGCCCGCGGGCAGCGGCAGCGGCCAGTCCGGTTACGGCGTGCTCCCGGCTGGCTATCCGGCGGCCTGAGAGGCCGGGTCCTCCCGGTAGCTGGTGAGCGCCCGCCGTTCGCGGCGGGCGCTCAGGGCTGGGGTGGCCCGATCAGCGGCGTGCTGATCGGGCCGGCCAGGCCGAGGAAGACGGCCATCTGGTAACCGCCGGGGTTGGCCTGCGGGTCCGGGTTGTTCTTCCAGTTGTTGGCGACCCAGACGTTGCCGGATGGGTCGATGGCGACGCCGGTGTTCCGGGTCAGGCCGTCGAAGCCATATCCGGTGGACGGCGATATCGGCTGGCCGGTGCCGGTGCCCGGAGGGCAGCTGGCCGGGCCGGTGCCGCAGAACTCGGACAGGCGCTGGCCGCCGAAGTTGGCGACCCAGACGTTGTCGTTCCCATCGACGGCGATCCCCCACGGGATGGTGAGCCCGCCGCCGGTGAACGCCCGGGCCCGGGCTGGCGTGCCGTCGCTGCCCAGCAGCGTGATCGAACCGCCCCGTGGGTGGGGCACGATGCTCATGCCGGGGCAGGGGATGTCGACTACGCCGGAGTTCGCCACCCACATGTTGCCGTGGCTGTCGGCGGCGATGCCCAGCGGCTTGACGATGCCGCCGCCGGTGATGGGCGCCCGGGCCGGGGAGCCGTCCGGGTGCAGCATCGCCACGCTGCTGCTGCCAGGCCCGGTGACGAACGCCTGCCCGTCCGCGTTGAACGCGATGTCGAAGGGCTTGCCGATGCCGGTGGCGAAGGTGGCGGGGTGACTGCTGGGGTCGCCACCGGCGTAACGGGTGACGGTGCCGGTGTGGCAGTTCGCGATCCAGATGTTTCCCTGCTGGTCGGAGACCGTGCCCTGGGGCCAGCTGACCCCGCCCTGGGTGAACCCGCCGGGGGAGGAGGCGGTCTGCGGGGGCGACAGCGGGATCCCGCTGGGGGCAAATTCCGAGACGCTCTGGTGCGGGGGCTGGCTGGCGTCCGGGCATCCGGGTGCGGGGGAAGCGAAGCCGAAGTTGCCCACCCAGACGTTGCCACGCGGGTCGATGGTGATACCGAAACCGGCGCCGTTGACCCCGCCGCCGGTGAACGGCGAGCCGGGCGCGTACCGCCCGGTGGGGGTGAACTCGAACAGCAGCTTGCTGCCGCACACCGCGGCGAGCGGGTTGCGGCTGAAGACGTAGTTGCCGGTCACCCAGGCGTCGCCGCGGGCATCGATCGCGATGTTCCCGGGGCCATTGAGTGACCTGCCGTTGCCGGAGAACCGCAGTGCCAGCGTCCACGCGTCCGGGAGCTGCGACTGGCTGAGGGCCGGCTGGTACGGGGTCGGCCCGGACAGGGCGAGAGTGAGCAGCGCACCGACGTTATGCCAGGGATCGCGGGTGATGTCGGACACGGCCGCCAGGGTTCCCTGCGGGGCCGGCCCGCCGGGCGGCCGTGCCAGCTGGAACAGCGCCCCGCAGGCCGCGGCCGAGCGGGCGCAGCCGGCCAGCATGTTCGCCAGCGAGTTGAACTCGGGCAGGGTGGACGTGCTGTTCCCGTTCGGTGCGTGCGCCAGCACCGGGGACAGTCGGCCGGTCCGCACACTGGCCAGGTCACCGGCCATACCCGCGGCATTCGGCAGGCCCGGTGCCGTACCCGCCACGGCGGCGCCGGTGATGAACTGGGCCAGCGCGAACCCCATGGCCACGGTCGTGCGCTCGTTCACCACCACCTTGCGCGGCACCGGCGGCACGCCGAGCACCGCGGCCAGGCGCACGGCGGCCCCTTGCCCGGCGATGAGGTAGAGCACCGTGCCCGGGTGGTGCTGGGCACGGTAGGAAATGCGGAACGAGCCGTTGGCCGCCGTCACCGAACTTCCCAGCGGCACCGGGGCCGCTGGCACCCCAGCGGGGGAAGCCGTGCGGTACAAGGTCACCGGTACCGATGCCAGTGGTACGTCCGCGCTCACCACCTTCCCGGTCAGCAGGGCCCGGGCCGGCGGCCGGGTACCCGCCTGCGCGGAGGCACTGCCCGGCACCCCGGCCACGCCCGCCGCCACCGCGACGCACAGTGCGGCCGCCATACCTCCAGCCGCGCGCGGCCACTTGCTGCCGGGCGGGAAAATTCTCCCGGCGCCCTGTCGAAGTGGCGCGCTGGCGTTCGACGCGTGGGCAGAAGAACCCCGTGAGCACCACCTCCCAGCCGGGCGCGGGTCACCGCACGGACGACAAGAAGGAGCACGACGATGCGATTCCTCGGTTACACGCTGGCCGACCCGGACACCCCGATGCCGGAGCCGACCCCCGAGATGTACGCCAAGATGGGCGAGTTCGTGGCCGAGGCCACCAAGGCGGGGGTGGTGGTGGCCACCGGGGGCCTCGCGCCGTTCGCCGAGGCGACCAAGGTGCGCTACGCCGACGGCGAGTTCACCGTCATCGACGGGCCTTACACCGAGGCCAAGGAACTGATCGGTGGCTGGGCGCTGATGGAGGTGCGCGACAAGGCGGAGGCGATCGAGTGGACCAAGCGGTTCCTGGCCGTCGCGGGCGAGGGCGAGTCCACGATCCGGCAGGTCTACGGCCCGTGAGGTGCCGCCCGGCGGGGCTGTGGGTGCCGGCCCCAGCCCCGCCGGAGCTTGCCGGGGCCTGACCGCGGTGATGTGATCAGAGCTTGTGACCGGCTCGCCCACCCATACCGCGATCGAGACGGTCATCCGGCTGGAGTCGTCCCGGCTGATAGCGGGGCTGGCCCGCTACGCCGGCGGCGACATCGGCATCGCCGAGGAACTGGCCCAGGACGCGGTGGTGGCCGCGCTGGAGCAGTGGCCGCGGGACGGGGTCCCGGCCAGCCCCGGTGCCTGGCTGATGACCGTGGCCAAGCGCCGGGCAGTCAACTTGTTCCGCCGCAACCGGGAACTGGAGCGCAAGTACGCGCAGATCGGGCGGGCACTTCAGGCCGAGGCGGACGATGGCACGGCGGCGCTGGACCGCGCGGCGGCCGACGACATCGATGACGACCTGCTCCGGCTCATCTTCATCTCCTGCCACCCGGTGCTGCCAGTGCCGTCCCGGGTGGCGCTCACCCTGCGCCTGGTCGGCGGGCTGACCACCGCCGAGATCGCCCGGGCGTACGTGGTGCCGGAGCCGACCATCGCGCAGCGCATCGTCCGCGCCAAGCGCACGCTCGCCGCCGCGCACATCCCGTTCGAGACCCCGGGCGGGAAGGAGCGGCCAGCCCGGCTGTCGTCCGTCCTGGAAGTGATCTACCTGATCTATAACGAGGGCTACTCGGCCACCGCCGGCGACGACTGGATGCGGCCGGATCTGTGTCATGAGGCGCTGCGGCTGGGCCGCCTGCTGGCCGGGCTGGCGCCGGCCGAGCCGGAGGTGCATGGCCTGGTGGCGCTGATGGAGATCCAGTCCTCCCGGATCACGGCGCGGACCGGGCCGGCCGGGGAACCGGTGCTGCTGCTCGACCAGGACCGGGCGCGCTGGGACCGGCTGCTCATCAACCGTGGCCTGGCCGCCCTGGCCCGGGCCGGGGAACTCGGCGGCAGCCACGGCCGGTACGTGCTGCAGGCTGCCATCGCGGCCTGCCACGCCCGCGCGTTCCGCCCGGAGGAGACCGACTGGGCGCTCATCACCAGGCTGTACACCGAACTGGCGGAGGTGGCGCCATCGCCGATCGTGGAACTGAACCGGGCGGTGGCGGTGTCGATGGCGGCCGGCCCGGCGGCCGGGCTGGCCCTGGTCGATCAGCTGGCGGCCGAGCCCGCGCTGCGGGACTACCATCTGCTGCCGAGCGTGCGTGGTGACCTGCTGCTCAAGCTCGGCCGGGCGGGCGAAGCCGAGGCCGAGTTCCGGCGGGCCAGCGAACTGACCAAGAACGCCAGGGAACGGGAACTGTCAGCGGAGCGGGCCCGCTCGGCGGGCGCCCGGGACCGGCCGGGCGGCCAGCACTGACCGCCCGGCCAGCCCGCTACTGGCCGAGTGCGGCGTTCTCCGCCGCAGTCAGCAGGCGGGAGCGGATCAGGAAACGCACCCCCTCCGGTGCTTCCAGCGAGAAGCCGCCGCCACGGCCGGGCACCACATCCACGGTGAGGTGGGTGTGCCGCCAGCGGTCGAACTGATCGGCTCCCATCCAGAAGGTGACGGGCTCTGGCACCCCCTCGACGTGCAGTGATGCCAGCAGGACGTCGGACGCCCCGGTGCGGAACTCGCCTGCCTGGTAGCACATCGGGGAGCTGCCATCGCAGCAGCCGCCGGACTGATGGAACATCAGCGGGCCGTTGGCCGCATACAGCACCCGCAGCACCCCGGCCGCGGCCGGGGTGACCGCGACCCGGGAGACATCGGCTGTGGTCACGGCGTTTCCTAGAAGAAGCCCATGGCCTTGGGAGAGTAGCTGACCAGCAGGTTCTTGGTCTGCTGGTAGTGCTCAAGCATCATCTTGTGAGTCTCCCGGCCGATACCTGAACCCTTGTATCCGCCGAAGGCGGCGTGGGCCGGGTACAGGTGGTAGGAGTTCGTCCAGACCCGGCCGGCCAGGATCGCGCGGCCCGCCCGGTAGGCGGTGTTGATGTCCCGGGTCCACACGCCCGCGCCGAGGCCGTAGAGCGTGTCATTGGCGATCTTGATCGCGTCGTCGAAGTCCGCGAACGGCGTCACGGACACCACCGGCCCGAAGATCTCCTCCTGGAAGATGCGCATCGAGTTGCTGCCCTCGAACACGGTCGGCTCGACGTAGTAGCCGCCGGACAGTTCCCCGCCGCGGTCGGCCCGGTGGCCGCCGGTGAGGACCTTGGCGCCCTCGGCCTGGCCGATGTCCAGGTAGGAGAGGATCTTCTCGAGCTGGTCGTTGGAGGCCTGCGCGCCGATCATCGTGCTGGTGTCGAGCGGGTGGCCCTGCACGACCTTCTCGGTGCGCGCCACCGCGTCCGCGAGGAACTCGCGGTAGTGGCCCTGCTGGATCAGCGCCCGGGACGGGCAGGTGCAGACCTCGCCCTGGTTGAGGGCGAACATGGTGAAGCCTTCCAGCGCCTTGTCGTAGAAGTCGTCGCTGGTGGCGGAGACGTCATCGAAGAAGATGTTGGGGCTCTTGCCGCCCAGTTCCAGCGTGACCGGCTTGATGTTCTCACTGGCGTACTGCATGATCAGCCGCCCGGTGGTGGTCTCGCCGGTGAAGGCGACCTTGGCTACCCGGGGGCTGGAAGCCAGCGCCTTGCCCGCCTCCACGCCGAAGCCGTTGACGATGTTGAGGACGCCTGGCGGCAGCAGGTCACCAATCAGGCTCATGAGATATAGCACCGACGCCGGGGTCTGCTCGGCGGGCTTGAGCACGACGGCGTTCCCCGCCGCCAGGGCCGGCGCCAGCTTCCAGGTGGCCATCAGGATCGGGAAGTTCCAGGGGATGATCTGCGCGACCACGCCCAGCGGCTCGTGGAAGTGGTAGGCGACGGTGTCGTCGTCGAGTTCGGCCAGGCTGCCCTCCTGGGCCCGGATGGCACCGGCGAAGTAGCGGAAGTGGTCGATGGCCAGCGGGATGTCGGCAGCCAGGGTTTCCCGGATCGGCTTGCCGTTTTCCCACGTCTCGGCAACCGCAAGAGCTTCCAGGTTGTCCTGCATCCGGTCGGCGATCTTGTTCAGGACGGCCGCGCGCTCGGCCACCGAGGTGCGGCCCCAGGCGGGAGCGGCATCATGCGCCGCGTCCAGCGCGCGCTCGACGTCGTCCGCGGTGCCACGGGCGACCTCGCAGAAGGTCCGCCCGGTCACCGGTGTCGGGTTCTCGAAGTATCGGCCCTGGGCCGGGGGCACGAACTCGCCGCCGATCCAGTGGTCGTAGCGGGACAGATAGGACATGGGAGCGCCGGGCTGGCCCGGCGCGGCGAAGCGGGTCATGGAGGACCTCCGTCATCGGGGCGGCCGCGCCCGGCGGCCGCATAGTGGAGGTCACGCTAGATCCGGCTACGTTACGTCAACGCAACATCCGGATCCAGGCCGTACTCCGATCGCAGCTCACGGGCGCGGGTGATGGCACTGGCCCGTGAGATCGACCCGGCCGGAACCGGTCCCCGCGGGAGCACCGCGGCCAGCCGCTCCCACACCGCCAGGTCCTCGAAGCCGAACCGCTCGGCCCAGCCGGACAGCACGTCGGGCATGGCGCTGGCCAGCACGGCCGACCGCAGCTGGGTTTCCAGCCAGCGCCGCTGGCTGACCACGCCCGGCGCCTCCGAGCTGGGCAGCAACGGGCCTTGATACGCGGCGGCGGCGGCAGCGGTGTCGCCGCGCCGCAGCGCCGCGGTCACGTCGTGGTAGTCGCCGGTCAGCGGCCTGGTCAGCCGGTAGGGACGGGACTGCACGAGATCACCGACCACCCGCCGGAGCCTGGTCAGCTCCACCCGGACCGCCGCCGGGTCGGTGAATTCCGCGTACAGGGCATCGGCCAGCTGCTCCCCGGTCATCCCCAGCGGATGGGCGGAGAGGATGAACAGGACCTCGGCGTGCCGCCGGTTCAGCCGGATCTCGCGCCCATCCTTGCGCAGCAGGCCCTCGGGGCGGCCGAGGACTTCCAGCCGGCCCGGTTCCGCTGGGGTCACCACCCATAGCCCGGACGCCGGGTCACGCCGCAGGCCGAGTTCGCTCCCGGCGGCCCGGGCGGCCGCCGTCACCAGCGCCAGGCTGTGCGGGTGGGCGACCGCATCACCGCCGGTGACGTCAATGACGCCGATCAGCTGCCCGGTGGCGGGATCGCGGATCGGCGCGGCCGCGCAGGTCCAGCGCTGGACCTGGCGCCGGAAATGCTCGGTGGAAAAGATCTGCACCGGCTGGCCCAGCGCGAGAGCGGTCCCGGGCGCGTCGGTGCCCGCGTGCTGCTCGTCCCAGAGCGCGCCCTCGGTGAAGTTCATCGCCCCGGCCCGCCTGCGGCTGCCCCGGTGGCCCTCCACCCACAGCAGCCGGCCGCGCGCGTCCGAGACCGCCATCAGGTGCCCGCCGTCGTCGGCTACCGCACCGACGAGCTCACGCAGCACCCCGATCACCGCGGCCAGCGGATGCGCCGCCCGGTAGTCGGCCAGCTCGCCGTCCGTCATGGTCACCGGCGGGTTCGTGTCCGGGTCAACTTGTGCCTGTGCCGATCGTGCCCAGGACCGCGCCACCACCGGCCGCAGCCGCGGCTCCGGCAGTGCGCGGCCAGCCAGGAACGCGGCGTGGGCCCGTGCCACCTCGCGGGCCCGTTCCGCCGGGTCCGCGCCCGGATCAGCCAGCCAGTAGTCCTGCATCGATTCCGCCCCGTGCTCCTGACGCAATCGTCACCCGGCGGCCGGGGTCGCGCAACGGCGCTGCCAGCCTGCTCTCCGGCCCGCCATCTGGCCGTGGCGTGGCCGGGGTACTACCCACCGGTACTGAGCGGTCCGGCGAAGGCGCTGGTGTCACTGCGGCAGGAGGCACCGCCGTTGATCCCGCCATCGGATGCGGCGAGGCCGCCAGGCGAGGGCTGCGATGCGGCCGGATGCGGCGACTGGGGGGCCAGCCCGGTGAAGTCCGAGCCGATGATCAGGTCGAGAGTGCCTCCGGTCAGCCCGGCCACCCGATGCACCGCGGCGCCCGGGATCTGCTGCCGGAGGGTGGCCACCGCGGGCAGTTCCGCGGCCGAGCCGTACTCGATGACCGACCGGGTGTGGCCCAAGCTGGCCGCGTCCGCGGTGCCGGCCACGTGGAAGCCGCGATGGGTGAGCGCGGCGGCCGCGGTCCCGGCGACCCCGGCCAGCCCCGATCCGTTCAGCACATCGACGGTGACCTGACCGGCCGGGACAGCAGGGGCAGTGGTCGCCGGGGGCCGCGCCGCGCCGGGATGCCTGGCCTTGCCGGGCAGCTTGATGTCATGTGCGATCGCGTGGAACAGCCGGTGTGCCGATGGCTGGCTGAACTCGACCCAGTTCAGGTTGCCCGGGTAAGGGACATTCGGTGCGGTGACGAACTGCACCGCTTTCCCGGACACGCCCCGCAGGCTTTCCGCCGTCTGCAGCATCCCGGACTGGGTCAGCGCGCTGTCGGTGGTGATCGTAGGAGCCGCGCTGCTCACCATCTGCACCAGCTTGACCGGGTTGGACAGCAGCCCGCTGTGCACGACTCCCTGCAGCACCTGCGCCAGCAGGTAGTCGTCCCGCTGGATGCGCTGCAGGTCGGAACCGGTGCCGATGTTCTCCCGGGTGCGCCAGAACTCCAGGAAGGTGACCCCGTTGATGTGGTGCATGCCTGCGGTGAGCCGGAGCCCGGAGTTGACGTTGTCGACGGTGAACGGCAGGCACACGTTGACGCCGCCGACGTCATTGACGATCTTGATCAGGCCCAGGTAACTCAGCTCGATGAAATGGTCGATGCGGATCCCGGTCTGGTGCTCGACCGTCTTCCACAGACAGGCCGGGCCGCCGTAGGACAAGGTGCCGCCGATCTGCTCGACCGAGCCCAGGCTGGCCTGCTGACCCGGCCAGCTTTCGCCGCCGCCCGACCCGTGGGCGCACCCGTACACCGGGACCACGGTGTCCCGCGGAATGTTCACCAGGGTCACCCGATGACGGCCAGGGGAGATGTGAACGATCATGAGCGTCTCGGCGACCGCGTCCCCCTGCTCGCTGCCGACGTGCCAGGCAAGCTGCTGGTGCCTGGTCAGCCCGGCGAGACTGCCGGATCCGAAGACGAGCAGGTTCAGCGCGCTGGTGTATTGAGGTGGCCGCTTCCCCAGGCCGGTCACGGTGATCCGGTGAATGCTGTCCCAGACGGACCGGTACTTCAGGTACCCCCCCAGCACGCCGGTGACCAGCAGGGCCACCGCGACCACGAACGCGGACACGGTGATGGTCCGGCGGAGGGAGCGCCGCGGCCGGGGCTCGCCCGAACTGGATTCGCCCGGCTGGGGTCCGCCCGGTCCGGGTTTGCCCGGCCCGGTACTGTCTGCCCGCCGCCGGCGAAAGACACGCCAGGACCGGCCAGGTGAGCCCGCCCCCTGCTGTCCGCGGGTACTCACTGCGCATCGCCGCCGGTGGGATGAATCAGCCTGATACCCGCTTCCTGGGTCACGGCCGGGGCGGGCAGCGCCCACCGGAACCGGCAACCGTGGATTCCCTCGTTGCGCAACTAGGCAACTATGAGCTTAGCTGCCGGACCGGCGGCATCCGGCCAAGCCACGGGCCGGCCGTGTGGTGCCGGGCGAGCCCGGTGCCGGGCAGCGAGCATCCGGCGGCAAGCACAAAGGCGCCACCTGCCTGCCCAGCGGTACCGGTGCAGGCAGGTGGCGCCAGGTGGTGGTTAGCCGTTCGCGCCGCAGACCGGCCAGGCACCAATGCCCTGGCCCGCCAGGACCCGGTTCGCCACGGCGATCTGCTGGGCCGCCGTGGCCTGGTTCGCCGAGGACGCGTACTGGCCACCGCCATAGGCGTCCCAGGTGCCCTGGGTGAACTGGAGCCCGCCATAGAAACCGTTGCCGGTGCTGGCGCCCCAGTTGCCGCCCGACTCACAGGCGGCGATGGCCGACCAGTTCACGCCGCTGGCCGAGGCCGGGACGGGCGCGGTGGCGGTCACCGGCGCGGACGCCTGGCCGCTGGCGGCCGGCGCCACGGCGGCTGGCGCCGCTTCGGCCTGCGCGGCGCGGGCCAGCCAGGCCCGGACCCGGGGCTTGCCCGGAAGCCGCAGCCGCTGGCCGACGCTGATCAGGCCCGGGTTCGGCACCTGACGGCGGTTAGCCCACCAGATGGCGGGCCAGTCGGCCGCATGGCCGTACTCGTGGGCCGCGATCTGCGACAGGGTGTCGCCCGGCCGGACCCGGTAGCTGCTGGCGTCGTGGTGGGCCGCCGCTGGATGCAGCGAAATCGTGACCACTATCAGGGCCTTTGCCAGCCCGGCCACTGGGATACTGGACATGTCGGGGTTCCTCCTAAGGGTCAGTCCGACAAAAGGTCCCGGCCGCGTGCTGCAACACCTGGCCGGGACCGCCTTTTAGCTAGCGTGAGATGCGCGTGACGACTGCCTCCTGCCTCCTCTCGGAGGACATGCAAGGAGACATCATGGTGCGCTCTCTCTCGGTTCGTACTCCGCTAGCCATCCCAGTGAGGATACGGCCAGTTAAACCGGGCCGCGGATACCGGTCCCAGAAAACGGCGTTTACTGGCTGCTATCACGCAACATGCCGGGCTGTTGTGACATCAGATACGTATGAGGCGGAAGGTGCATGGGCCGTGTGTCCGGCATCACACGTTTTTATTACTGACAGTAAGCAGCTGGATACGCGAATTCGTCACTCTGGCCTGCGCGCCCGGGGCAGCGCGGCGACCACCAGATCGTAGGAGTCACCCAGCAGATCGGCCACCATCTGGTCGGGCAGCGAACCGTCGAGCGTGATCGTGTTCCAGTGCCGCTTGTTCAGGTGATAACCGGGTGCGATCGCCGGGTGGGCCGCGCGCAGCTGCGCGGCGAGATCCGGTTCGCACTTGAGGCTCAGCTGGAGCGGCCGGGCGTCGAGCTGGCACAGGGCGAACATCTTCCCGCCGACCTTGAAGGCGGAGACCTCGTCGCCGAACGGGAAATCCTCCACGGCCCCGGGCAGGGCCAGGCACCGGTGCTTGAGTTCGCGGGCATCCACAGCCAGATCTTGCCCCCGGTCAGCCGCATGGCACACGATGACAGCGGGGAATGGCCCGACGGCGAGGAGGACGAGCGTGGCGGACGTACACGGGACCTGTGACGGCCGGTTCGAGGCGGTGCGCGGCGCGCTGGCACGCAACCTGGACTCGGGCGAGGAACTTGGCGCATCGCTCGTGCTGGACATCGACGGCGACATCGTCATCGACATCTGGGGCGGTTACTGCGACGAGGCCCGGACCGTCCCGTGGTCGGAGCACACCATCACCAACGTCTGGTCGTCCACCAAGACCGTGACCAGCCTGGCCACGCTGATGCTGGCCGACCGGGGACAGCTGGACGTCGATGCCCCGGTCGCGCGGTACTGGCCGGAGTTCGCGGCCAGTGGCAAGCAGGACATCGCAGTCCGCCAGGTGATGTCACACTCGTCTGGCGTGTCCGGGCTGGATCAGCCGGCTGTTGTCGAGGACCTCTACGACTGGCCGGAGGCCACTGCCAGGATGGCCGCGCAGGCGCCGTGGTGGGAGCCCGGCACCGCATCCGGCTACCACGCGCTCAACTACGGGCACCTGGTCGGCGAACTGGTCAGGCGCATCACCGGGAAAACGCTCAAGCAGTTCGTCGCCGAGGAGATCGCGGGGCCCCTCGGCGCCGATTTCCAGATCGGTGCCGCGGAGAGCGACTGGGGCCGGATCGCGAACGTGGTCCCGCCGCCACCGCTGCCGATCGACCTGACCCAGCTGGACCCGGCCAGCCCCGCGGTCAGGACACTGACCGGGCCGCCGGTCGAGGCTGAGGTGGCCAACACGGCCGGCTGGCGGCGGGCCGATATCGGGGCGGCCAACGGCCATGGCAATGCCCGCTCGGTAGCCCGGATCATGTCGGTGGTCGCCCGGGGCGGGGAAGTGGACGGCATCCGTCTGCTCCGGCCGGAAACCATCGAGACAATCTTCCGTGAGCAGGTCAATGGGATCGATCTGGTGCTCGGCGTCCCGCTGCGGTTCGGTATCGGCTACGGGCTGCCACAGCGGGACAGCCTGTCCTGGATCCCGGACGAGAAGATCTGCTTCTGGGGCGGCTGGGGTGGCTCCATGATCGTCATGGATGTGGGCCGCCGGATGACGATCTCCTACATGATGAACAAGATGGGGCCGGGCATCGTCGGCTCGGAGCGGAGCGCCGGGTACGGCCAGGCGATCTTCGACGCCATCGGCTAGCCCGGGCGGCGCCCGCTGCCGCCCGGCTCGCACCGCTAAGATCCATTCATCCCGATGAGAATCTTTTGGATGCTGATGGCCGACGCCGCGCCCGCGCCCCGTGCCACCCCGGTCCCGTTGCGGCTCCCGGTGGCGCCGCCGCCGCTGCCAGCGGTCAACGGCGGCTTCCGGACCGTGCTGGCCGATCCGCCCTGGCGGTTCGCGAACCGGACCGGCAAGGTGGCCCCGGAGCACCGGCGGCTGGACCGCTACTCCACTCTCGACCTGGACCAGGTCTGTGCCCTCGACGTGGCCGCTGTCACCGCCCGTACCGCGCATCTGTATCTGTGGGTGCCGAACGCATTGCTGCCGGAAGGCCTGCGGGTGATGCAGGCGTGGGGTTTCCGGTACGTCTCCAACATCGTGTGGGCCAAGCGCCGCAAGGATGGCGGACCAGACGGGCGGGGGGTCGGCTTCTACTTCCGCAACGTGACCGAGCTCATGCTGTTCGGTGTCCGGGGCAGCATGCGCACCCTGGCCCCGGCCCGGCGGCAGGTGAATATGATCGAGTCCCGCAAGCGCGAGCATTCGCGGAAGCCGGACGAGCAGTACGAGCTGATCGAGACCTGCTCACCAGGCCCGTATCTGGAGATGTTCGCCCGCCACCTGCGGCCGGGCTGGACCGGGTGGGGTGACGAGGCCGCGGCGGAGATCGCCCCGCGCGGCCAGGTGCACCGGGGTTACCTGGGCGGCGAACTCCGGGTCCCGTACCTGGACGCGCATGTCCGCCTGCCCAGCCGGGCCGCGGACCGGATCGCCGGCGCGCTGCACGCGGCCTACACCGACGGCGCCACTATCCGCGAGCTGGCCGGCGAGACCGGCTACTCGATAACCCGGGTCCGCGGCCTGCTGGCCCGGGCCGGGACCAGCATCCGGGCCCGGGCCGGCGGTCACCGGGGCAGCCGTAGCC
This sequence comes from uncultured Actinomycetes bacterium, assembly GCA_963837105.1. GTDB lineage: Bacteria > Actinomycetota > Actinomycetes > Streptosporangiales > Streptosporangiaceae > UBA9676. Next base: position 30,147 of record CAWIMG010000030.1, read on the forward strand.
GGGCGAGCCGGTACCAGCCGGCGCTGAGTGGTGGCCGGATGTGGCGCGGGCCTGCTCCCGCCCGCGGCCAGGCGGCGGGCGGGAGCAAACTGGTTATTTGGGCTGGGGGACGATGCGGATGTAGGGCTTGGGCTCGCGCCATTCGCCGAAGATCTGGCGGGCCTCGTCGTTGGAGACTGAGCCGGCGATGATGACGTCCTCACCGGGCTGCCAGTTGACGGGGGTGGAGACGCGGTGGGTGGCGGTGAGCTGGAGTGAGTCGATGACGCGCAGGACCTCGTCGAAGTTGCGGCCGGTGGTCATCGGGTAGACCAGGATGAGCTTGATCTTTTTGTCGGGGCCGATGACGAAGACGTTGCGGACGGTCTGGTTGTCGGCGGGGGTGCGGGTGGCGGCGTCGCCGGTGGTGGCGGCGGGCAGCATGCCGTAGAGCTTGGCGACGTGGAAGTCGGCGTCGGCGATGATGGGGTAGTTGGGTGCGGTGCCCTGGGTTTCGGCGATGTCGGCGGCCCACCGCTGGTGGTCGCCGGTGGAGTCGACGGACAGGCCGATGATTTTCACGCCGCGGGCGTCGAAGTCTGGCTTGATTTTGGCCATGTAGCCCAGTTCGGTGGTGCAGACCGGGGTGAAGTCCTTGGGGTGGGAGAACAGGACCGCCCACGAGTCGCCGATCCACTGGTGGAAGTCGATCGGGCCCTCGCTGGTCTCGGCATGGAAATCAGGTGCGGTGTCGCCAATGGCCAGTGCCATGATTCCTCCTGGGCTTACTGTCTGGAACTTCGGGTCGCCCATGCACACGCTATCGGCAGCGGTAGCGGCCCGCAGGCCGGTGGCCAGCCAGCGCCCCCTGGAACCTGCGGCACGCACCCGTGGACGAGGATGTCTGACCGATGACGCCGGCTGACCTGCCCGCCGGGCACGCGGCCACCCCGGCCGGCCGGCCGCGGGCCAGCGCACTCGGCATCCCGCTGGCCGGTGCCCCCGGCCGGTGGAACGCGATCACTGACGTGCCGGGCGTGGAGGTGGGCTACACGACCCTGATCGAAGGTGAGTCGGTGCGCACCGGCGTGACCGCGATCCACCCCCGTGGCCGGGCCGGCGCCGGCGACCCGGTGGCGGCCGGGTACTTCTCCCAGAACGGCAACGGGGAGATGACCGGGGTGAGCTGGATCGCCGAGTCGGGCACCTTCTCCGGTCCGATGGCCATCACCAACACCCACGCAGTGGGCGTGGCGCACGCGGCGATCATCGAATGGACGGTGCGCCACCATCCGCGGCTGGCCGAGGCGTGGCTGCTGCCGGTCGCCGCGGAGACCTGGGACGGCTACCTGAACGACATCAACGGGCAGCACGTCACGCAGGAGGCATGCCTGGCCGCGCTGGCAGCGGCCGGCTCCGGGCCGATCGAGGAGGGCTCGGTCGGCGGCGGCACCGGCATGAACTGCTACCAGTTCAAGGGCGGCTCCGGTTCCGCGTCACGGCTGGTGGACTACGCGGGCACCAGCTACACGGTGGGCGTGTTCGTGCAGGCCAACTTCGGCAGCCGGGAGGAGCTCACCATCGCCGGCGTGCCGGCCGGGCCGGCGCTGGCCGCCGACAACCCGATGGCCGGCTACTTCGCCCAGCCGGCCGGCGCGGGGTCAGTCATTGCCGTCGTCGCCACCGACGCGCCGCTACTGCCGCACCAGTGCCAGGCGCTGGCCCGCCGGGTCACCCTCGGCCTGGCCAGGACCGGCACCACCGGCTCGCACTTTTCTGGTGACCTGTTCCTGGCGTTCTCCACCGCCAGCCCGGGCGGGATCACGCCCGCGGTGACCACCTTCCACCCAGGTGCCGAGGGCCGATATGACCAGCTGCGGTTCATCCCCTGGGGGTTCCTCGACCCGTTCTACGCGGCCGTGGTCCAGGGCACCGAGGAGGCCGTGCTCAATGCCCTGATCGCCAACCAGGACATGACCGGGCGGGACGGTCACCGGACCCCCGCCCTGCCCCGCGACCAGGTCGTGCGGCTGCTCTCCGGGCGGCTGGTCCAGAGCTAGCCCGAGCTAGCCCCAAGGCCGTGTAGTTAGGGTTCGGACTCGGCTGTCAAGGTCGGTGGTGGTGTGAGGATGGCGGTGCTGACTGTGGCTGTGTAGCTGGCGCGGTCGATGCCGGGGCCTCGGGCCTGGTATTTGGAGATGGCGCGTTTGACGATGCGGGGGCCGCCGGGTGGGCAGCAGGCCGGCCAGGACGTGCCGGCCGATCGTGCCGGCCAGGTCGATGGTGTTCCCGGTGGTCACGTTTGCTGCCTGCACGATCTGGTCGCGGGCGGTGTGCCAGGCGATGGTGAAGCTGGCCCGGTCTGGGTCGGTGCCGGGGGCGGTGCTGGTGGCGTCGGCCATGGCGGTGCGCAGCAGCTGGTAGGTGATCAGCAGGGCGTAGATCTCCTGGGTGAGGCCGGCCGGGGTGCGGGCGCGCAGGACCCGCCCGCCCAGGACGGTGGATTTCAGCTCCAGGTAAGCAGTCTCGATCTCCCATCTAATGAGAGGCAGAGGCTGATCAGGCTGCCGGCGGGGTAGCGGTGGTGGTCAAGCAGGGTGGTGATCAGCCGGTAGGTGCCGGTGTGCTGGCCGGCTGTGGTGGTGATGGTGATCTGGGCGTCGATGACCCGCACCGGCACGCCGCCAAAGCGCGAGTGATACGAGCCGTCGCGGCAGCGGGCCAGGGCGGGGAGCTTGGGGGCGCTGGCACCGGTGCGCACCCGGATCAGGAACTGTGCCCGGGTGGCGGCGATCTTGGCGGCCAGGTGGCCGGCGGCGAAGTCCCGGTCGGCCAGCATGATCATCCCCGCCCGCAGGCTGGCCAGCAGAGCCGGGGCGTAGGTGGTCTCCCCGGCCGTGGTGGGGCCGAAGACCGCGTCGATCAGGGTGCGGGTGCCGCAGGCCACCAGCGCCAGCAGCCGGACCTGCGGATAGCCGGTGCCACCGTGGTTGCCTGCCTGCTTGGTGAAGCGGGCCAGGTTCGCCGGGGTGTCTGGAACGGTCAAGATAGTCCCGTCGATCGCGCATACCAGCAGCCCGTGCCACCACACGCCGCACCCGCGCGGCACCGTGGCCGGGCCGCGCAGCAGGTCAAACAGCCAGGCCAGCGGCGCCACGCCCACCCGGCGGCGTGCCTGCGCCAGTGCGCTCGCGCCCGGGGCCGCCACCGGCAGGCCAGCCAGGCCCTCCGTCAGCTTGCGCCACACCCCCAGATACCCCGCCTCGGGGAACAGGCAGCCGGCCAGCAGCAGGTACACCACCACCCGTGAGGGCAGGTCCCGCACCCGCCGCTGCACCGTCCGGGTCTGCGCTAACGCCTCATCGGCCATCTCAAACGGCACAAGCTGGGTCAGCTCGCCCAGATGACCGGGCGCGAACCGGCCCGCAGCCACCGTGACAGTACGCGTGATGACAGACTGGATGCCCAACGGAGTCCCCTGCCAGACAGCGATCTTGGTCAACGCAGTTCTAGCAGGGACTCCGTTGCCTATCTCAGCCGGCTTGCCAGCCGCCGCCAAACCTTAACTGCACGGCCTTGGAGCTAGCCCTGCTCGGCCGGGGGCCTGCTGGCCTCGGCCAGCCGGTCGATCGCCTGGGCGAGTGCGTCCAGCGACGCAGCCGCCGCGGTGAGGGCACGGCGCTGGGAGGCCGGCAGGGTGGACAGGGCCAGGTGCAGCACCGCCGCGTTCGTCGCCTGCCAGGTATGGACGGCCTGCTGTCCGGCGTCGGTCACGGTCAGCTCGACCGCGCGCCGGTCGCCGTCGGCGATGGCGCGGCTGATCATGCCCCGGGCGGTGAGGGCGTTCACGATGGTGGTGACGGTATTAGCCCGCATCTGCAGCAGCCGGGCCAGCTGGCCCGGCCGGGTGCCAGGATGCTCGGCGAGCGCGGACAGCACTTCCAGCTGGGCCACGGCCAGCGGGTTGTCCGGGTCGGCGACCCGGGCCCCGCGGCGCAATGCCCGGCGCAGCCGCGCGATGCCCTCGGCCAGGCCGTCGGCCCGGGGGTCGCCGCGGGCTGGCAGGGAGGCCACGGCACCGGCGGGCCCGGCCGGGGTGCTCACCGCCTGCCCACCCATGGCACGGGCCGGGCGGCGGTCCTGCCGCTGCCGTGGTTCCCGGCCCGGTACCCGGCCAGCGTCGCAGCCAGCGCGGCCACGGCCACGGCCGCCATGGCCATGGCCGGCCCGGCGCCGGGGTGACCGAGGTGAATGGCAGCGTGCAGGGTCAGGGTGACCACCGCCACCCCCAGGGCGGTGCCGAGGCCGCGTGCCATGTTCACCATCCCGCCCGCGGCAGCCGCCTGCCGGGGCGCCACCGCGTTCATGATCGCCGTGTTGTTGGCCGGAATGTAGGTGCCCAGGCCCGCGCCGAGCAGGCCGAGCAGGACCGCCATCACAATAGCGGGGACGGGGACTGCCAGCACGGCCGCGCAGCCGGTGGCGAGCAGTCCGCCGGCCAGGCTGCGGTGCTGGTTGGGCCAGTGGCTGGGCAGGATCCGCTCACCTGCCACGGCCGCCAGCCCGAACCCGGCGGGCAGGGCGGTGAGCAGGAGCCCGGCGCGCAGCACACTGCCGCCATGAGCGGTCAGCACCTGGGGAATGAGCACGAGCGGCCCGAACAGCACCAGGTAGGCACACAGCGCTCCGGCCAGCAGCGGGGCGATCCCGCTGGCGGCCAGCACCGGCAGGTCGATCAGGGGCGCGGGTGTGTGCCGCTCCCACCACGGCAGGCCTGCCCCGGCCAGCACCGCCAGGGTGGCGCACGCGACGGCCCACGGCACCGGCAGGCCCAGCCCGGACATCGCCGACACCGCCACCAGCGTCCCGGTGGTGGCCGTGGCCAGCAGTATCAGCCCGGGCAGGTCCATCCCCTGCCGGGGGGCGCGGTGACGCGTGCGCGGCAGCAGGAACCACCCCGCTGTCACCGCGATCACCCCCACCGGCACGTTGACCAGGAAGATCCAGCGCCACCCGGCCGAGGCGACCAGCAGCCCACCGGCCACCGGCCCCAGAGCCAGCCCCAGCGCCTGGGCCGCGGCCTGGATCCCCAGCGCTGCCCGCCGCTGCCGGGGCGGGGCGCTGGTGGCCACCAGCGCCACACTGTTGGCCTGCAGCATGGCCGCCCCAGCCGCCTGCACCACCCGCAGCGCGATCAGCACGGCCAGCGAAGGCGCCAGCCCGCATGCCGCCGAAGCGGCCGTGAACACCACGAACCCGTACAGGTAGATGAGCTTGCGGCCGTGCCGGTCGGACCAGCGGCCCACCGGCACCAGCAGTGCGATCAGCGTCAGCAGGTAGGCCAGCGACACCCACTGCACCCCGGCCAGGCCCACACCAAACTGACGCTGCAGCGCGGGGAACGCCAGCGTCACGATGCTGGCGTCGAGCTGGCCCATGAAGGCCCCGAAACATACGGTGCCCACCGCCAGCCAAGGCGCCATGCGGTGCTCACGGACCGCGGCCGGGCGGGCCGGCTCTGACAGCAGCAGCGCCCCCCGCGCCCACTCGCCCATCTCCGCCTGCACCCTCACGGCCCGCTGGTACTTCTGTAGAAGAACTATTTATTACTCTATCACAGAAGTAATTGCGGGCTGCCAGGCGCCGGATCGGGCGGCCGCCGGGGATGAGTTCGGGGGCTGGGCGCTGGCCTCAGGGCCTGGCGGAGAAGATCTCCCGGACCTCGCGGGCGGCGTAGAAAACCAGCACGTACCCGGCTGCTGGGTCGGCCCACCACCAGCCCAGCCAGGCGTTAAGTACCAGGCCGGCCAGCACCGCGGTGGCCAGGATGCCATCGATCAGGGTGACCCGCCCCTCGGTGGCCAGCACCGGATTGCCCAGCGCCCGGCCGGTCTGCGCCTTGCCTGCGGCCAGCGCAAACATCACGATCGCGGTGACAGCTGTCCAGATGATCCCGGGCACCGAATGATGCGGGTGGTAACCGGTGGCCAGTACCAGGGTCGATTGCACCAGCAGATAGGCCGCCAGCGCGGCGAAGGCATACCCGATCAGGGCCAGGCCCCGCCGCTGGCGCTGCTCACCCGCACCCGACAGCTCCCAGATCACCACGGTGGACGCGCCAATCTCGATCAGCGAATCCAGCGCGAACCCGGCCAGCGCCACCGACCGCGCCGAGATGGCCGCGAAGGCGAGCACCACGATCCCGGCCACGTTCCAGGCCAGCGTCGTGTACTCCAGCGCGAAGCCACGGCGCAGCAAGGCCGCGTGCGCTGGGTCACCGGCCATGGCCACGGCTTCATTTTCCCCGCTAGAGGGTGAACCCGTCATCGAGGTAACGTTCTGTTCCCGGACTATCCATGGCCGGAAGGCGCGGGGCCAGTTCCCTGGCCGCCGCCGGGGAACGGCCAGCCTCCGGTGAGGAGTCACCCGATGACCGACCATGCGGCGGACGTCGTCAGCAAGCTCAGCCCGCGCGGCATAGCGGCGACCGTGGACCGGCTCACCAGCCTGATCGCGGCCCGGGATCTGACCCTGTTCGCCGTGATCGACCAGCGGGCAGCGGCGGCCGAGGCCGGCCTGGAGCTGCGGGCCACGACACTGGTCATCTTCGGCAGCCCGGCCGCGGGCACGCCGGTGATGGCGGCCGCCCCGCTGGCCGCGCTGGATCTGCCGCTGAAGGTGCTCATCTGGGACGACGACGGCCAGACCACCGTCAGCTATGACGCCCCGGCCGCGGTCGCGGACCGCCGTCACCTCAGCCCTGACCTGGCCGCCCGCCTGGCGGGCATCGGCCCGCTCACCGACGCGCTGGTGGCGCCCTGAGCCCGGCCGGCCCGCCCTTGCGGCCGGGCCGGGGCGGCTGGTTAAGGTGAGCCGTGGCCCCGACACTGCACACCGAGCGGCTAGCCCTGCGGATGTGGCACGCGGAGGACGTCGGCCCGGCACTGGCCGCCTACGGTGACGCGGAGGTGGCCCGCTGGCTGGCCCCGGCGATGGGCCAGGTCCCGGACGAGGCGGCGATGCGCCGGCTGCTGGCGCAGTGGGTGGCGGAGGATGCCCGGCTGCTCACCCCGGCCGGCCGGTGGGCGATCGAACTGCGCGCGGACAACCGGGTGATCGGCGGTGCCACCCTGCTGCCGCTCCTCCCCGACGACGAATACGAGGTGGGCTGGCAGCTCAGCCCGCAGGTATGGGGCCACGGCTATGGCACCGAGGCCGGGCTGGCGCTGGTGCGGTGGGCGTTCGACCAGGGACTGGAACAGGTCATCGCCCTGGTCAGGCCGGCCAATGCCCGGGCGGCGGCCATGGTCAGGCGGATGGGCATGGAGTGGGTGGGGGAGACCGAGAAGTACCACCAGCTGCGGCTGCAGGAGTACCGGCTGCGACCGGGCGACCTCACCGGGCCGCACCTGGCCGAAGCCGCCGCCCCGGTGTCCGACAACGCCACGGCGGGCCGGTTCGAGGTGTGGGTGGACGGCCACCTTGCTGAACTGCGCTACCGGCGGACGGGGCAGCGGCTGGTGCTCATCCACACCGAGGTGCCCGCCGCGCTCGGCGGGCACGGCCTCGGCGGGCGGCTGGTGATAGCGGCGGTGGACCGGGCCGCGCGTGAGGGCCTGACGATCGTGCCGCTGTGCCCGTTCGCCCGGGACTGGCTGGCCCGCCATCCGGACGTGGCCGGCCGGGCCGGGATCGACTGGGACGCCCGCTAGCTCCGCCGCCGGCTGGCCCGCTTACCCCCCGGCCGGGCCGATCGCGACGGCCGCCTCCGGCGTGTTCACCAGGAACGTCACCGACTCGGTGAAGTACAGCCGGACCAGGCTGGCATCGTGGGACTCATAGCCGATGGACAGATCCTGGCCGAGGTACAGTCCGTAGTCCCCGCCGCGGGCCGACAGCACGAACGCCCCGTCGGTGGCGGGCGCCCAGATGATGTCACCGTCCACCACCCGCGCGAGGTGCTCGCGCAGCGGGTAACCGTGGTCGGATGTCTCACTGACGGCGGTGAAGGCGTCCGCGCTCAGCAGCAGGGAGTACGGCCCGCCGACCCCGGCCAGCCGCAGCGAGCTGACCGCCTGGCTGACCACGTCCGGGTAGTCCCGCGGGTCGGCGGGCAGGGTCAGCGCCGGGTGTGGCGAGCTGGCCCGGATGCCCGCGATGGCGGCGGCCGGATAACCCTCGAAGATCGCCCGGTCCTCGGCATGCGCGATGCGCCGGGCGGCGTCCTTCACCGGCTGCCAGTCGGGGTCCGGTGCGCCCCGCTCGACGTCGTCGATGGCCTGCCGGTCCAGGCTGAACGGTGCCCGCAGCTCGACCACGGGCTGCGCCTGCCTGATCCGGGCGGTGACCCCGTCGGCGGGCGGGCCGGCGTCGGCCAGGTGCCCGGTCCCGACGGCCGCGAGCGTGCTCCCATCCGGGCCGTGCACATCCGCCACCCGGCGCCCGGCCAGGTACAGCTGGAACGTCCGCCGGGCCTCCTCCTCGATGCTGGCCCAGGCGGCCTCGGAGATCGGCGCAAGCTCGCGGTGCAGGTTATTCATGCTGGGCTCTCCTGTTCAGGCTGCCGATGCGCAGGGATCCGTCGTTGCCACCCGATTCGCTGGGCGGCGCCGCCGCCTGCGCGCCGCCGGCGGGCACGGGTGGGTCGTCCAGGAAGCCGGCCGCGGGCACGAAGAACAGGCAGCCGGTCACCGGGGTGGAGAAGTCGAGTAGCCGGTCGGTGTTGCCGGGCGGGCTGCCCAGGAACATGTTCCGCAGCATCTGCTCGGTGGTGCTGGGGGTGGCGCAGTAGCCGATGAAGTACGTGCCGAACTCGCCCCGCCCGGCGCTGCCGAACGGCATGTTGTCGCGGACGATCTGCCGCTGGCTGCCATCCGGCCCGGTGATGGTGTTCAGCGCCACGTGTGAGCTGGCGGGCTTGATGCCGTCCGGCAGCTCGATGTCGGACAGCTTGGTGCGGCCGACGGCCTTCTCCTGCTCCCCGGCGGGCAGTGCGTTCCAGGCCGTCATGTCATGCAGGTACTTCTGCACGATGACGTAGCTGCCGCCGGCGAACGCCGGATCCTCGCCGCCGACGAGCGCGGCCGCCGCCGCGTCCTGGCCGGCCGGGTTCTCGGTGCCGTCCACGAAGCCGAGCAGGTCACGCTCGTCGAAGTAGCGGAATCCATGCACCTCGTCCTGCACGGTGACCCAGCCGGCCAGCCGGCCGGAGATCTGGGTGGCCAGTTCGAAGCACAGATCCAGATGCCGGGCCCGGATGTGGAACAGCAGGTCGCCGGGCGTGGCGACGGCGGTGTGCCGGCCCCCGGCCAGTTCGGTGAACGGGTGCAGTTCGGCCGGCCGCGGATCGCCGAACAGCCGGTCCCATGCCGCCGATCCGATCCCGGCCACGCAGGTCAGGCCGCCGTCGGGGATCCGGAACCCGACCGCCCGCTGCAGCCCGGCCAGATCCGCCAGCAGGTCCCTGGCCACCGGCTCACCCCCGGGGCTGACCGTGACCACCAGGAAGATCGCTGCACCGGTCAGCGGGGTGAGGATGGGCTGCGGGATGGGTGCTGAATCCGCGGATCCAGGCACCGTCATGGCCACGCGCTCCTTTGCGGGTTGGACTGCAGCAAGCCTGCCACAGCCGGTTCCCGGCCTGCTGGCCGACCGGCGGGCAGCCGTGAATTCGTACATACCGGACTTCTTGTGCCAGCCGATCGGCCGGCATGCCCGCCGGGCAGACGGTTTGTCTGCACGTTCACCCGATGCTCGCCCTGGCAGAAAGGCACCAAGATGGGCATTCTGGGCGGCCTGATGCCGCTCGCCCACACGGGTGCCTGCCACCCAGGGATCCAGCGCCCCGCCCGCGCCGACAGGGCTTGTGATGCTGAAGTTCTACACGTTCCTGCAGTGCCAGCTGAGCAGGGCTACGCGAGGTGACGACCGCGGCGTCACCGCCGTGGAGTACGCGATCCTGGGCATCTTCATCACGGTCGTGATCGCGGGGGCGGTCACGCTGCTCGGCACCACCCTGAGGGGCATGTACCAAGCGGTCGCCAACGCTCTCGGTGGCGGCTGACGGATGATGAGGACCGGCCGGTCCGGCCCGGATCAGGCCACGCGCCAGCGGGCAGCGATCAGGCGGCGCCGGTCCCAGCGGGGATCCGGGCATCGCCGCTGAAGAGGGCGGGCGGAGGCTTGCTCGCGGCCGTCGCGGGTGCCTGCGCAGGCAGCGAGGTCCCGTCCTGCTCGTACTCGATGAGGCCATGCCGGACGGCGGTCATCAGCGCCTGTGCCCGGTTGGCCGCGCCCAGCTTCTCGTACAGCCGGGCCACATAGGTCTTGGTGGTCGACTGGCTGATGAACATCGTCAGGGAGATGGCCGGGATTGACAGGCCATCCCGCAGCAGCCGCAGCACCTCGGTCTCCCGCGGGCTCAGGGCGAGCCGCTCCCTTACCGCCCGGCGCCGAGCGATGGCCACGGCCAGCCCGGACGCGGTGAACGAGGTCGCCGCCACCGACGCGTGCCGGATCGCCGCCAGCACCTCTTCCACCGGCGCGGTCTTGGCGACGAATGCGGACACGCCGGTTTCCAGCGCCCGGAACAGCACGTCGTCCTCGCCCTTGGAGGTCAGCATGACAATGCCGAGGCCCGCATAGCGATCACGCAGATCACGGGCCAGCCGCAGCCCGTCACCGTCGGGCAAGGTGACGTCCACCGTGACTACATCCGGCCGGACGGCCCCGATCACCCGTTGCGCATCGGCCACAGATACGCACTCCGCCGCAACCTCGATATCGGGCTGCTGGCCTACCAGTTCCCGCAGGCCATAGCGGGTAAGGGTATGACCATCGACGATGGCCAGCCGAATAGACATTGCGGCTCCCCCCGCAAGTACGCGGATGCGGGCGCAAGTGGCGCCCGCCGGACAGAGCGTCAGCGGAATTGGTCAACTACCGCTGGGTAGACGCCTCATGATCTACCGAGGGTGACCACCTCCGGGAGACTGTTACCTTCTTGTGACCTTTCCCCCGCACCTGCTGTCGGCTGTTCGGCCGGGCATGCCCGGCCGGTTCGCCGCATTTGTCTGGTCGTTCGGCCGATGCCGCTGCGCGCCGGGAAAGCGGAGGGTAGCGAGTCTGGGTGGCATGGTGCCAGCCAGACCCAGGGTGGGTTTGACCGATGGACGGCCCAACCGGACCCGTGATCACCGAAAGGGCTCTCTCATGCTGACGTTCCTGGCTTATCTCCAGAACCGGCTTGACCGGTCAGTGCGGCACGACGACCGTGGGGTGACCGCGGTTGAGTACGGCCTGATCGTGTTCTTCATCGCACTGGTGATCATTGTTGCGGTCACCGCCCTCGGCACCAAGCTCAACACCATCTTCACCGACATCGGGAACGCACTCTGATTCATCTCAGCGAGGAGTAGGCGAACTGGGCTGCCCGGCGGGGCGCGGCCGGGGCGATCGCTGCCGCCGGCCGGCAGCCGGATTGGCATGCTCAGGCTCACCGTGTTCCTGCTGCTGGTGCAGCACAGGTTGGTGACGGGCGTCGCCGGTCCGGTGGGCGGGGGCGGACGCGGAGCCGTCGCGCCTGCGGCACCGACGAGGAGGAGTATGCCGACCATCAAGGTGCGACAGCCCCGGACCGGGGCAGGTGACCGTGGCGCGGCGGCGGTGGAGTTCGCGCTGCTGCTGCCCGTCCTCCTGCTCGTCGTGTTCGGCATCATCGATTTCGGGCGCGCGCTGAACGCCCAGATCACGCTCACCCAGGCCGCCCGGGAGGGTGCCCGGCTGGCGGCGGAGGGCCAGCCGTGGGCGACCGTGGTGGTGCCTCGTACCCAGGCTGCGGCGACCACGCTGTCCGGGGTGACGGTCACCGGGAACACCTGCTCGGCGGGGGCCGGGGCGGACACGAATGCGGTGGTACACGCCAGCTACCAGTTCACCTTCATTACCCCGATCGGGGCCATCGCCGCCCTAGTCGGCGGGCATGGGCTCGGGCAGCCGCTCAGCCTCTCCGCCCAGGGTGAGATGCCATGCGAGACCTGATCAGCCGCCTGGCCCGCCCGGCCCTGCGCAGGCTGCGCCGGGACGATCGGGGCGCGGTCGCCGTCCTGGTCGCCGTGCTGCTGGCCGGCGGCGTCCTGCTGGGCGCCGCGGCTCTGGTCATCGATGTCGGTGAGATCTACCAGAACCGCGCCGAACTCCAGAACGGCGCCGACGCGGGTGCGATGGCGGTGGCGAAGACCTGCGTCCTGGCCACCTGCGACCCCACGGTCGCCACTTCCTACGCCGACCTCAACGCCTCCAATCTGACCGGTGGCACCGCGGCGGTGGATCTGGTCTGCGGCTCGGGCCAACTCGGGCCCTGCCCGGCCAGCACGGGTACCATCACCGACTGCCCGCAGCCCCCGGCCGAGGCCACCGGCTTTGCCGATGTCCACACCTCTACGCTGACCAGCAGCGGCTCCACCACCCTCCCGCCCGTGTTCGCCCTGGGCCACAAGACAACCGTGCGGGCGTGTGCCCAGGCCGCCTGGGGCCCTCCGGCCGCAGCCACGGTCACCGCGCTCACGGTCTCCGCGTGTGCCTGGGGACAGGGGACCAGCAACGGGACTTCCTTTGCGCCGACACCGCCGACCGCATCCTTCGACCAGGTCCTGCCGCTGAACGGGACCGGCAGCCAGGGCTGCAGCGGTGGGCCGGCGGGCTCGGCCACCGCGGGCGACTTCGGCTGGACCCTTGACAGCGGCAGCTGCTCGCGGGCTGTCAGCGGCCCCACGTACAGCGGCGGCATCGGCCCGGTGAGCGCCGGCTGCCAGAACGCGCTGGAGACGGCGCGGGCCAACCGGACACCGATCTATATCCCTGTCTATACCGCGGTGGTCGCCGACCCCGACAACGACGGCGACTCCGGTACGCCGGTGGGCACCGACAACGACTTCGACCAGGCGGTGTACACGCTGGACGGCTTCGCGGCCTTCGTGGTCACCGGCTACAACCTGCCGACCCCGGTCCAAGGTTCCCCGTTCTTCGCCAGTGACTGGCTGAACCAGGCCAACGACTGCACTGGCACCACGTTCTGCCTCAATGGTTACTTCACCCAGGGGCTCATCCCCTCTTCCGGCTCGATTGGCGGGCCGGACCTGGGGGCTGTCATCATCAGGCTCTCCGGGTAGGGGCAGGCCGTGAACCACGCCAGAGGAGCAGAATTGTGAAGCGTCGCCTGCTGACCGTCATACTCGCGGTGCTGCTGGCATTGGCCGGCACCGCCGGGGTGCTGGTGTACGTGCACGGTGCCACCAAGCGGGCCCTGGCAGGCCAGCGGGCAGTCACGGTGCTGGTGGCCAGCCAGACCATCCCGGCGGGCACCAGCGCCGGGTCCGCGCTGCAGCAGAAGCTGCTGACCAGCCAGGAACTGCCCGCCTCGGCGGTCCCGGTTGACGCGGTCCGCTCGCTCGGCGGCGGGCAGGGTTCGCTGGTGCTCAGTGCCGCGCTGGCGCCGGGCCAGTTGCTGCTGCGGCCGATGCTAGTGACTGCCACGGCGGCCACCGCGCAGGGCGCGCTGGCCATCCCCCGGGGCATGGTCGCGGTCACGGTCCCGCTGTGCATGCCGGCCGCCGTGGCCGGCTATGTCCAGACCGGCTCCGAGGTCGCGGTCTTCGACACCTACGGCGGCAGGAACTCCAATGTGCAGGCGAATTGCGGCCAGGCGGGCTCGGCACCCCAGCCACCGGGCGGCGGTGCCATCCGGACCCGGATAGTGCTGCCCCGCGTCCTGGTGCTGTCGGTAGGGGCTGCGGGAGCGGCGGCCAGCCACGCCACCGGCCTGCTCTCACAGCCCGGCAGTGGCGGTTCCACGTCGTCGTCAGGAACACAGCTCGTCACATTCGCCGTCAGCCAGGCGGACGCGGAGCGGCTTATCCTCATCTCGGAGACGGGCGTGGCCTACCTGGCCCTGCTCACCCCCTCGTCCCAGACCGGGTTCGACGCCGCCACGCCCAACCCGTTGTTCCAGCCGTGAGATAAGGAGAGCCATGCCCATTCTCTGCGGCCACGCGGTGAAGGTCGCCGAACTGTTCGTCGGCACCGGCGAAGAGGTGCACAATGCGGACAGCCTGGTCACGGCGGCGCAGATACTCGATGGTGATCCGGCCGAGACACTGGTGGTGATCGGCCCGGAAACGCCCACCAGCGAGGCGCTCGCGTTCGCCGCCCGGTTGCGGCTGTCCCGGCCCGCCCTCGGCGTGGTGCTGGTGCGCGAGCGGGTCGATGTCGAACTTCTGTCCCGGAGCCTTCAGTCCGGCGTCCGCGAGGTCGTCCCGGTCGGCGACTACAACGCCCTGCAGGCGGCCTGCCGCCGTTCCGGGGAGGTGTCCCGGCGGATGCTGTCCCCGCTGAGCGTGGAGGAGACGCAGCCCGCGCTGGACGGGCAGATCGTCACGGTATTCGCCGCCAAGGGCGGCTGCGGCAAGACCACGGTGGCGGTCAACCTCGGCGTGGTGCTGGCCCGTGGCACCGGCCGCCGGGTCTGCGTGGTGGATCTCGACCTCGCCTTCGGCGACGTCGCCATCAGCGTGCAGCTTGACCCGGTGCGGACCATCGTGGACGCCACGCCGATGGCCGGCCACCTCGACATCACCGGCGCCGCCTCGCTGCTCACCCGCTACCGGCCCGGCCTGGAGATGCTGCTCGCGCCGGTCACCCCCGGCGACGCGGACAAGGTGTCGGCGGCACTGGTCGCTGAGCTGCTGACCGTGCTGCGCGGGATGTTCGACTTCGTCGTGGTCGACACGCCCGCGCAGTTCAGCGAGCACGTGCTGGCCGCCATGGACGCGTCCGCCCATCATGTGCTGATCACCACCCCGGACGTGTCCGCGCTCAAGAATCTCCGGGTCACCCTGGACATGCTGGACCTGCTCTCCTACCCGCGGCAGATCCGGTCGGTGCTGCTCAACCGGTCGGACTCCAAGGTAGGGCTGAGCGTCGACGACGTCGAGCGGGCAGTCCGCTGCCCGATCGCCGCCTTCGTACCATCCAGCCGGGCGGTGCCCATCTCCATCAACAAGGGGACTCCGATCACCATGTCCAGCGGCGGGCATCCGGTAAGCCAGGCCATCCTGCGGTTCGCGCAGGCCCGGCTGCTGAGTGCCCCGGCAGAGGCTGGCGGGCCACCGCGGCCGCTGGCCCGGAGCAGGCGGCGCGGCTGATGAGCAGCCTGTCGGAACGACTGGCCCAGCGGATCGGGCCCGGTGTCAGCCAGAGCGAGCAGCGGGTGCCGCGACGTGCCGCCCGCCACGCAGACCCGTTCGCGGCGGTCAAGCGCAGCGTGCACGACGGCCTGCTGGAGGCGCTCGGGCCCCGGCTCTACGACGCCCACCTGGACCAGCAGGAACTCGAGCAGCGGGTCACCCAGACGCTGCAGGCGGTGCTGCAGCGGGACGAGACGCCACTGACCTCGGCCGACCGGATGAGGGTCGCGCAGGAGGTGGCCGACGAGATCCTCGGATATGGCCCGCTGGAGCCCTACCTGCGCGACCCCGAGGTGTCCGAGATCATGGTCAACGGGTATGACCAGATCTACGTGGAGCGCGGCGGCCGGCTCTACCCGGCCGAGACCGCGTTCGCCGACGAGGGCCACCTGCGCCGGACCATCGACAAGATCGTCGGGCGGATCGGGCGCCGGGTGGACGAGGCGAGCCCCATGGTCGACGCCCGGCTGCCGGACGGGAGCCGGGTCAACGCGGTCGTGCCCCCGGTGGCGCTGGACGGCTCGCTGCTTACCATCCGGAAGTTCTGCGGTGGATCCGTTCACCGTGGACGATCTCATCAGCTTCGGCACGATGACCCGCCCGGTGGCCGAACTGCTGAAGGCCTGCGTGCGGGCCCGGCTGAACATGATCATCGGTGGCGGCACCGGCTGCGGCAAGACCACCACCCTCAACGTGTTGTCCTCGTTCATCCCCGAGGACGAGCGAATCGTGACCATCGAGGACGCCGCCGAACTTCAGTTGCGGCAGGAGCACGTGCTGCGACTGGAGTCCCGGCCGCCCAACCTGGAGGGCCGGGGTGAGATCGCCATCCGTGACCTGGTCCGCAACTCGCTGCGGATGCGCCCGGACCGGGTCATCATCGGTGAGGTCCGGGACGGTGCCGCGCTGGACATGCTGCAAGCTATGAACACCGGCCACGACGGCTCGATCACCACGGTCCACTGCAACTCGCCGCGGGACTCGCTGGCCCGGCTGGAGACGATGGTGCTGATGGCCGACGTCGAACTGCCGCAACGGGCCATCCGGGAGCAGATGGCCTCAGCCGTCGACCTGATCGTCCATCAGGTGCGGATGAAGGACGGCACCCGGCGGATCACTCACATCTCCGAGGTGCAGGGCATGGAGGGAGATGTCATCACGCTCATGGACGTGTTCCTGTTCGACTACCATGCCGGGATCGACTCGCTCGGCCGCCACCGGGGCACGCTGCGCAGCACCGGCCTGCGCCCCCGCTTCCTCGACGTGCTCGCCGACCGTGGCATCCCGCTGCCGGCCGGCGTATTCGGGGAGCGCATCCGGTGACGCTGCCCCTGGGGGTCGTGCTGGCGATCGTGTTCGCCACCCTGCTGATGGTCTCGCTGCTGCTGCTCGGCGTGCTGCGCGGCGGCGACCGGAGCCGGAACCTGATCACCCAGCTTGAGCGGTACGGCCCCCGGCACGCGCCGGTGGCCTCACTGCCGGACACCACGGAGGACAGCGAGGGCGAGAGCGCGATGGCCCGCACCGCCGTCAGCCTGGCCGAGCAGGTGCTGCGCACCAGCAACGCCGAGAAGGGACTGGCGGTGCGGCTGAACCTGGCCGGTATCCGGCAGGCTCCGGCCGAGTGGGTGTTGCTGGTCACCGGCGCCGGGGTCGGGCTGGCCGCGGTGCTAACCCTGCTGCTGGGCAATCCGCTGATCGGTGTGCCGGCTGGCCTGCTGCTGGGCTGGCTGAGCATGCGCACGCTGGTGAACACCCGGATCCGGCGCCGCCGGGCCGCCTTCGCCGACCAGTTGCCAGACGTTTTGCAGCTCATGGCCGGTTCGCTGCGGTCGGGCTTCTCGCTGCCGCAGTCGCTGGACGCCGTGGTGCGGGAGGGCACCCAGCCGGCTTCCGATGAGTTCTACCGGGCGATCGCCGAGGCCAGGGTCGGGATCGACCTGGACGTGGCGCTGGATGGGGTCGCCAGCCGGATGCAGTCCACCGACCTGAGGTGGACGGTGATGGCGATCCGGATCCAGCGGGAAGTGGGCGGGAACCTGGCCGAGATCCTGGGCAACACGATCACGACCATGCGGGAACGGGCGGCGCTGCACCGGCATGTCCGGGCGCTGTCGGCGGAGGGCCGGCTGTCGGCCTGGATCCTCATTGCCCTGCCGCTGGCGCTCGGTGGCTGGCTGTTCCTCACCGACCGTCATTACCTGTCCCCGCTCTTCAACACCGCGCTCGGCGTGCTGGTGCTCACCGGGGCCGGGGTGCTGTTCGTGATAGGGGTGTTCTGGATGCGCGCCGCCATCAAGGTGGAGGTGTGAGGTGACCGGCAGCACGCTGCTGGCCGCGGCCCTCGCTGCCATCGGGCTGGCGATCGTGCTGGCCGTGCTGGCCGTGGCCGCGGCCCGGTCGCGGCCACGGCGCGGGGTCGCCGGGGCGCTGGCCGCCATCGACCGGCGGTACACCCAGCAGGGGGAAGTGACCTTCCGGGTCGATGTCGCCCCGCCGCCCGACGGGCCCAGCTGGCTGCGGGAGCTGGCGCTGCGGCTGTCCCCGGCCGGCTTCGCCGTCACGCTCCAGCGGCGGCTCGACCTGGCCGGCAACCCGGGCCGGTGGACACCCGACCGGATTCTCGCGGCCAAAGGGCTGGGGCTGCTGGCGCTGGCGGGGCTGGGTGCGCTGTACGGGATCCGCAGCCCCGGCCTGTTCATCCTGTTCACTATCGACAGGCGGTGCGCTCGGCTTCTTCCTGCCCGACCTGCTGCTGCTGAACGCGGGCCAGAAGCGGCGGGAGCGGATCCGGGCCGCGCTGCCGCACGCGCTGGACATGCTGACCGTCTGCGTGGAGGCGGGGCTGGCCTTCGACAGCGCGCTGGCCCAGGTGGCGCGCAACACCGAAGGGCCGCTGGCGGCGGAGTTCGCGCGGGCGCTGCAGGAGATGCAGATCGGGGCGTCGCGGGCGCAGGCGCTGCGGGCGATGGCCGACCGTACTCCGGTCGCGGAACTGCGGTCGTTCGTGACCGCCGTGATCCAGGCGAACGAACTCGGCATCGCCATCACCAAGGTGCTGCGTGAGCAGTCAGCCGACCTGCGTCTGCGGCGGCGTCAGCGGGCCGAGGAGAAGGCGCAGAAGGTACCGGTGAAGGTGCTCTTCCCGCTCATCTTCTGCCTGTTCCCGGCGCTGTTCGTGATTCTGCTCGGGCCCGGCGCGATCAGTTTCGTCCACGTGCTGTTCGGCGGCTGAGGCGACGTGGCCAGGCGCATCGACCTGGGCCGGCTGATCGTCGTGCCGCTGGTGGCGTTGCTGCTTGTGTCCGACGTGGTGCGGCTGGCCCAGCGCGGCGGCGGCCGCGGCGTCACCGGCCTGCTGGGCTGGCTGACCACGTTCCTGATCTGCGCCTTCTACGCGCTGATCATCTGGTGCTATCTGCGGCGGAGCCGGGCGCTGGCCACCTCACCGTCCCCGCTGGCCCACGTCGCGGCGGTGACCGCGACCATGATGCCGTTCGTCTTCCCGCTGCTGCCCGGCCAGCGGCCCGGGCCCGGCCAGCAGGCCGCCGCCGACGTGCTGCTGCTGGTGGGCACCGCGTGGGCCGTGTGGTCGCTGGTTTTCCTCAGCCGCAACCTGTCGATCATCGCCCAGGCGCGGGCCGTGACCGACCGGGGACCGTACCGCTGGGTGCGGCATCCGCTGTACACCGGTGAACTGGTCTCGGCGCTGGGGCTCGCCCTGACCGTGGGGACGGCCGCCGCGCTCGTGCTCTGGCTCGTCCTGTGCGGCCTGCAAATCTACCGGGCGGCCCAGGAGGAGCAGGTGCTGCTGGGTGCCCTGCCGGAATACCGGGACTACCGGCGCCGGACCGCCGCTTTGCTGCCGGGGATCTTCTGACCACGCCGGCCCGGCCCGGCCCGGCTGGTGTCCGGAAAATGTCATGACAAAGCAAAAGATTTCCGCCTGCGCGGGGTGCGCCAGACCGTACGATTGCCACCTCCGCTCATCCGGGCGGCGTGCGCTGCGGGGGGATTGGTGCTCGTACTCCGGCGGGGATATTCGGCGCCCGAGGGCATCACGATGCTCGCCGCCGGGGCCGCTGCTGTGGGCACCATCTACCCGACGCTGATGATCTACACCCATGGGCATGGGCTGCCGTGCCCGCTGCGGACGCTGACCGGCGTGCCGTGCCCGTTCTGCGGCCTGACCACGGCGACGGTCGCGCTCGTGCACGGCCAGTGGCAGGCCGCGGCGGCCGCCAGCCCGCTGGCGTACCTGATCGCGGCCCTGGCCGTGGGCACCGCCCCGGTGCTGGCGACCCGGGCGTTCGGGCTGGCCGGGCCACCCCGGCCCTGGCCGGTGGCGGCCCGTCGGCGCACTGCCTGGATCGTGGCCATGGTCGTCGCCCTGAGCTGGCTGTATCAGCTGCACCGGTTCGGCTTCCTGTAGACATCCCAGACCTGCTGACCCGCCACGGTGGCGGGCAGTTTCCGTCCCTGAAGAAAGGTTCCAGTCGTGACATACGAGCCTCCTCCCGGCGGCCAGCCCCCGGGCCAGCAGCCGCAGCCGGGGTACCCGCCCCAGCAGGGCTATCCACCGCCCCAGCCGGGCTACCCGCCCCAGCAGGGGTACCCGCCCCAGCAGGGCTATCCCCCGCAGCAGGGCTACCCGCCCCAGCAGGGGTACCCGCCGCAGCCCGGCTACCAGGCCCCGGCGCCTGGGAGCTACGCCGGTGGCGGGCCCGGCGCGTACGCCAACTGGGGCCAGCGGGCAGGCGCCTACCTCATCGACTGGGCGCCCATCATCGCGCTGGAGATCATCGGCCTGATCTTCATCCGGGCTGACCGTCTTCGTCTACCTGCTCTGCCTGCTCGCGGCGCTGGGCTGGTGGGTGTACAACCGGGTGTTCCAGGCCGGCCAGACCGGCCAGTCGCTGGGGAAGCGCATCGTCCACCTCAAGCTGATCAGTGAGTCCACCGGCGCACCGATCGGGCCCGGTATGGCCTTCGTCCGCGACATCTGCCACATCCTGGATTCGCTCGCCTGCTACATCGGCTGGCTGTTCCCGATCTGGGACGCCAAGCGCCAGACGTTCGCCGACAAGATCGTGAGCACGGTCGTCATCCCCGTCTGACCGGCTGGCAGTGCTGAGGTCCCGCGGCGCCTGCCGTGGGACCTCAGCCCGGATGCGGCGGGCTACCCGGCCGGCAGGTGCCGCAGGTCGTGGCCGACATACAGCTGCCGCGGCCGGGAGATGCGCTGGTCGCTGTCCCCGATGCCCTCCTGCCACTGGGCCAGCCAGCCTGGCATCCGGCCGATCGCGAACAGCACCGGGAACATCTCCACCGGGAAACCCATGGCCTGGTAGATGATCCCGGAGTAGAAGTCCACGTTCGGGTACAGCCGGTGGCTGACGAAGTATTCGTCGGCGAGCGCGATCCGCTCCAGTTCCAGCGCGATGTCCAGCAACTGGTTGCGGCCGGTGACCTTGAACACCTCGTCGGCGATCTGCTTGATAATGGTGGCCCGCGGGTCGAAGTTCTTGTACACCCGGTGACCGAAGCCCATCAGCCGCAGTTCGCCGCGCTTCACCCGGTCGATGTAGCTGGGCACCTCGTCGACCGAGCCGATGTCCCGCAGCATCCGCAGGACCTGCTCGTTCGCCCCCCCGTGCAGCGGCCCGTACAGGGCCGCCGCCGCGGCCGCCGCGGCCGAGAACGGATCGACCCGCGAGCTGCCGACCACCCGCATCGCGCTGGTCGAGCAGTTCTGCTCGTGGTCGGCGTGCAGCATGAACAGCACGTCCAGCGCCCTGGCGAGCACCGGGTCCGGGTGATACCTGGGCTCGGTCATCTTCCACATCATGTTGAGCAGGTTCCCGGTGTAGGAGAGCTCGTCGTCCGGGTAGGCGTACGGCAGTCCCTGCGCGTGCCGGTAAGCGAACGCCGCCAGGGTCGGAGTCTTCGCGATCAGCCGCACTACCTGCAGATGCCGGTCCCCGCTGTCGCTGATGTCCTTGGCACCGGGGTAGAACGTGGACAGCGCCGCGATGCTGCTGACCAGGATGCCCATCGGGTGCGCGTCGTGGTGGAAGCCGTCGATGAACTTCTTGACGTTCTCATGTACGAAGGTGCGCTGGATGATCTCGTCCGCCCAGCCCGCCGAGGCCTGCCCGGTGGGCAGTTCCCCATGCAGCAGCAGGTAGGCGACATCGAGGAAGGACACCCGTTCGGCCAGCTCCTCGATCGGGTAGCCGCGGTACCGCAGGATGCCCTTCTCCCCGTCGATGTAGGTGATCGAGCTGCGGCAGCTCGCGGTGTTCATGAACGCTGGGTCATAGGACAGCAGCCCGAAATCGTCGTCCGACGCCTTGATCTGGCGCAGGTCGATGGCCCGGATGGCGCCGTCGGCGATAGGCAGGTCGTAACTGCGGCCGGTCCGGCTGTCAGTTACGTGCAGCATGCCCGTGGGCGGGGTGGCTTCTGTGGTCATCTGGTCAGCTCCTGCTACTCCAGCGGATGGCGATCTGGGCCCCCACTCGTTTCAGGTTTCTCCTCACCGCTATCCATACCCCACGGCCGCCCCGGGATCCTAGGGTGGGCCGGCGACTCCCATCCGGATCCGGGGTGACCGGGCCGGGTTCAGCCAGCGCAGTACTGTGAGCAGTTCCCCGGTGGGCAGGGTGACGCAGCCGGCGGTGGCGATCCCGATGTCCTGATGCAGGAAGATCGCACTGCCCAGACCGGAGATGCGGGCGGTGTTATAGCCGATCACCGCACCGTAGTCGTAGGCACTGACATCCATCGGCTCGGGATTGAGCCCGGGACTGGCGCGGCGAGCATCGACCCATTCGTTGTAGCGGGGGCTGGCCGGGTCGTCGTCCCAGTAGTCAGCGGGACCGGACCGGCGGTAGCGGAACCGGACCCCGGGGTTGGGCAGCACGCCGAAGAAGAATCCGAACCGGAAGGTGCCGGACGGGGTCCGGCCATCGCCCTCCCGCTTCTGGCCAGGCGGGGCGAAGCCGTTGCGGCCGATCCGGGCCGTCCAGGGCCCGAGCACCCGCCGCCACCGTCCCACCGGCCCGCTGGTAGGCGGTGAAGGTCGCGTAGGTGTCGCCGTAGCTGCGCGTGGTCACCGTGATGAGCTGGTGGCTGGCCAGCGGGCTGGCGGGGACCGAGGTGGCCACCGGCTGGTGGCTGGGGCGCAGACTGCCCGCCGCGGCGGCGGGCGCGATGGCTGCCCGGGTGGTCCTGGCCGGGGGAGAGGCGCCCGCCGCGCAGCCTGCCAGCACGCTGGCGGCGGCCAGCCCGGCGGCGAGCCGGAACCAGGGCCTCATGGGCACCAGGATGCCGCATGGCCATCGGCGAGGCGGCCGGGACTGGTGATCGCCTGGCCTGCCGGTTAGCCTGACCCGCAGACCGCAGACGAAAGGACGGGGCAGGTGACGGAGCCGTCCGCCGCGCTGCGCGGCGATCTGGATGGGGGTACCGCGACCGCAGTGTTCACCGGGGTCGGGGTGGCGCTGGTGAGCCTGTTCACCGCGGACGGGGCGGTTGATCCCGGGCCCACCAGCAAGCTTGCATCCGAACTGGTGGCTCGCGGGATGCGGGCGGTCCTGGTCTGCGGCACCACCGGCGAGGCGGCCACCCTGACCGAGGCGGAACGGGCCACGCTCGTCCGGACGGTGCGCGCCGTGCTGCCGGCCGGCGTGCCGGTGCTGGCTGGCACCGGGGCACCGTCGGCGCGGCAGGCGGCCGCGCTCACTGCCGGAGCGATCCGCGCGGGCGCGGACGCGGTGCTGGCCTTCCCGCCGCCCGGCAGCCGGGATCTGGCCGGCTACTACGCGGCCGTGGCCACCGCGGCCGGGGACCGGCCGGTGCTCGCCTACCATTTCCCGCGGGTGTCCGCGCCAGGTGTACCGGTGGAAGCGCTGGCCAGGCTGCCGGTGGCGGGCGTGAAGGACTCCTCCGGCGACCCCGACCGGCTGCTGGACGAACTCGCCCATTACTCCGGTGCCACCTATGTCGGCTCCTCCGCGCTGCTGGCGCTGGCCGGGCCGATGGGCGCGGCCGGGGCCATTCTGGCCCTGGCCAACATCGAGCCGGAAGCCTGCGTGGCCGCCTTCGCCGGTGATGCCGCCGCCCAGTGCCGGCTGGCGGAGCCGCATCTGGCGGTGAAGCGGGGTGGGCCCGCCGCGCTCAAGGAGGTGCTGGCCCGCAGCCACGGGACCGGGCCCTGGACCCGGGACTAATCCTGGGCCCGCGGCCACAGTGCCCGGTGCGATAGGTCCGGCGGGGCATTAAGCGCTCAGCGATAACCCACGGGCGGCATCTCGTTTGTGAGATACCGTCGGGCATATGGAGGGGCATGGTGCAGGCGCATCGGCTGACCCGCCCGGGCCGGTTAGTGCCGGGGCGCTGGCTGATCCGGCCGGCAGTGCCGATGCGTTGGCTGATCCGGCCGGGCTGCCGTTGCTGCCGGGATTCCGCGAGATGGCCATCCGGCGGATGCTGGATGACCGCCGCCGCCTGGTCGGGGAACTGGCCGGTCAGCGCCGGTCCGCTGGGCTGTCGCAGACCGAGGTGGCGGCCCGGATGGGCACCTCCCAGTCGGCCGTGGCCCGGCTGGAGGCGGGGGAGGCGGATGTGCGAGCCTCCACGCTGGAGCGGTACGCGGCCGCGATCGGCCACCAGATCAGCTGGCGGCTGGACGGCGGACAGCACACCGAGGAGGAGTCCCGATGATGACGACGCGAGGTGGCTCGCTCCCGCGGCCCGATGGGCCGCTCCGCCCGGGTACGCCAAACCGGCCAGGTGAGCCAGGCCGGCCCGGTGAGCCGTTCCGGCCGGGTGAGCCGGGCTACCCTG
Organism: uncultured Actinomycetes bacterium; assembly: GCA_963837105.1. GTDB lineage: Bacteria > Actinomycetota > Actinomycetes > Streptosporangiales > Streptosporangiaceae > UBA9676. The sequence goes on from CAWIMG010000030.1 coordinate 54,218, forward strand.
GCCAGCCGCCCTGGCCTGGTCCTGGCCCGGCCCCCGCTACCGCGCCCAGCCCGGCGATGCAGCCCACCCGGGTGTGGTTCGAGCAGGGCGAGTGGCCAGGCAGGCTGTACGAGCGGCTGCTGAACCAGCGGATCGTGATGGCGCACGGTTTCCTGGACAGCGAGTCAGCCACCCGGCTCTCCGCACAGCTGCTCACCCTGGATGCGGAGGGGAACGGCCCAATCCGGCTGGAACTGCAGAACCTGGACGCCGAACTGCCGGCGGCGCTGACCGTGATGGGCGTGCTGGACACCCTGCGGGTCGAGGTGACCGCGTATGCGGCCGGCCGGACCAGTGGGCCGGCCCTGGGCGTGCTGGCCGCGGCCAGGCACCGGCGCGCCTACCCGAACGCCATCTTCGCGATGGCCGAGCCGAAGATCAGTTTCGAGGGCCCGGTGGCCGCCGTCGCCGCCCACGAGGAGCAGGTCCGCGCCATGCTCGCCGACCTGTACGCGCGGATGGCCGAGGCGACCGGCCGGGCAGCCGACGACCTGAAGCAGGACGCAAGGCAGGGCCGGCTGCTCTCGGCCGGGCAGGCCATCGACTATGGCCTGATCGAGGGTTTCGCGGAGCCCCGCGGGCCGGCTGGGCCAGGTATCGCCGGGCTGGGCCGCTAGCGGCCCTGATCATCCCCCGGCTGGCCGGGAACCCGCCGGACCTGGCCGCCTGCGGGCTGGCCATCGCCCGCGGGCTGGCCATCGCCCACCGATGCGCTGCCGCCGCCTGCCTGGCCGTCGCTCACGGGCTGGCCGGCTCTGGTGCGGCCGGCCGCCAGGCGGGCGGCCCGCCGCCGCGCAGGCGCTCCGCCGACACCACCAGGCCCACCCCGGCCACCACCACCGCCCCGCCGAGCAGGATCGGCCAGGTGACCTGCTCACCCAGGATGAGGGCCCCCAGCAGGACGGCGACCACTGGGTTGACATAGGCGTAAGTCGCAGTGAGAGACAGCGGGGCATTGCCCAGCAGCCAGACATAGGCGGAGAAGGCGAGCAGTGATCCGAAGAGCACCAGATACGCCAGCGCCGCCCAGGCCTCCGCCGGCATCGCGGCCAGCCGCAGCAGGCCGAACTCGCCAGCCAAGGCGCCCGCCCCGAGCAGCGCCAGCCCGGCCGCGAGCATCTCGCAGACGGTAGCCACGAACGGGCTGGGCGGCAATGGCAGCCGGGGCGATATGAAGGACCCGGTGGACCAGGAGATCGTCGCGCCAATGATCACCAGCACCCCCCAGATCGGGGTCCCGGCCGGGTTGCTGCCGGGCAGCGCCAGGATCGCGATGCCAGCAAGACCCAGCAAGGTGCCCGCGATGGTGGAGCGCGGCGGCCTGTCCCGGGCCAGCAGGCGCATGCAGACCAGCCAGAGCGGTACGGCGGAGACCAGCAACGCGGCCAGGCCGGAGGGAAGGACCTGCTCGGCGACGGCGATGCCGCCGTTCCCGCCGCCCAGCAGCAGGACCCCCACCACGGCAGCAGGCAGTGCCCGCCGCCACGGCACCCGCATCACACCGGGCCCATGCCGGGCCGCGAGGAACGCCGCCAGCAGCAGGCCCGCCGTGGTGAAGCGCACCCCCATCGCCAGCAGCGGCGGCGTGGTCCGCACCAGGACCCGGATGGCCAGGTAGGTCGAGCCCCAGACGAGATAGACAACGGTCAGCGCGGCCCAGGTCGCGGCACCGGTGCGGGCCGGGGCGGTCACCCGCGGCCCCGGCCAGGCGGCCCGGCCGTGGTCCCGGCCAGGCGGCCCGGCCGTGGTCCCGGCCAGGCGGCCCGGCCGTGGTCCCGGCCAGGCGGCCCGGCCGTGGTCCCGGCCAGGCGGCCCGGCCGTGGTCCCGGCCAGCGGGATCACCGCGCTACCCCACCGGCCGCTCCGGCTCCGGGCAGTGGTAGACACACGGCTAGTCCAGCACTTCCGGCGGGCGGTGACATCCTGGCTGGCATCTGCGCGGTGCTCTCACCGCATCTCGACGATGCGGTGCTGAGTTGCGGGCTGTTCCTTGCCGCGCACCCTGGCTCATTCGTGGTGACCGCGTTCAGCCACGGGCCGCCCCGGGTGAGCCCGCTGCCCAGGTGGGATACCGACGCGCGGTACTTCCCCGGCGGCGCGGACGTGATGGGGGTCCGCCGGGGCGAGGACATCAGCGCGGCGGCCATGGCTCACGCCAGCACGCGGCACCTGGGCTACTGGGACGGCCAGTACCGGGCCGGCGGCTACGGCTACCAGGGCCCGCCCGAGGCCGACCTGCCGGCCCTGATCGCCGCGGACCTGACCGGCTGGGCGCGAGCGCAGCCCGGGCTGGCCTGGGTCATCCCGCTCGGCATCCACCACCGCGACCATGAAATCACCGCGGAGGCGGGCCTGATCTTCGCTGGCGGCCAGGCCGGGCCGGTCTACCTCTACGAGGACCTGCCGTATGCCCGCAGGTACCCGGGGGTGGTGGCCGCGCGGAAGAGGGCGCTCGGCCGGCGCGGCTACACCCTGGTGGCCGATCCGGCCCTCGGCTCCACCCCGGATCTGGCGCGGAAGGCAGCCATCGTCGGCTGCCACGCCTCGCAGCGGCGGGCGCTGGGCCGGGGCGTGTCCACCGCGCTGCGCACCCCGGAGCGCATCTGGCGGCTCGTCCGCCGCTAGCGCCGGGTGCCAGACTGGCCCCGTGGACGGTGCTGTCCGGCTCTCCATCCGGGTCGAAGGCGTGGTGCAGGGGGTGGGATTCCGCCCGTTCGTGTACTCACTGGCCACCCGGCTGGGCCTGTCCGGCTGGGTCGGCAACGACGTTGACGGGGTGTTCGCCGAGGTGGAAGGCCCCGCCGGCGGCGTGCGGCAGTTCCTGGCCGCACTGTCCGCCGAGCCGCCGCCGCTGGCCCGGGTGGACCGGGTCACCGCGACGAGCATGACGCCCAACGGCGGTGCCGGGTTCGCCATCGCGGCAAGTGAACCCACTGGCCGCCGCCGGGCCCTGGTCTCGGCTGACAGTGCCACCTGCGGCGATTGCCTGGCCGAACTGGCCGACCCGGCCGACCGCCGGTTCGGCTACCCGTTCATCAACTGCACCAACTGCGGGCCGCGGTTCACGATCGTCACCGGTGTCCCCTACGACCGGCCGCTGACCACGATGGCGCCGTTCGCCATGTGCGCCGCCTGCGCGGCGGAGTACCACGACCCCGGCAACCGGCGGTTCCACGCCCAGCCGGTCTGCTGCCCGGCCTGCGGGCCACGGCTGCGGCTGCTCGACGCGCACGGGGCCGAACTGCCCGGGGATCCGCTGCCACAGGCCGGGCGGCGGCTGGCGGACGGCCAGGTGCTGGCGGTCAAGGGGCTGGGCGGCTACCACCTGGCGGTGGCTGCCATCAGCCAGGCCGCGGCGGCCGCGCTGCGCGGCCGCAAGCACCGGGCGGACAAGCCGTTCGCGCTGATGGTGGCCGGCCTCGCCGCCGCGCGTGAGCTGTGCGAGGTGGACGCGGCCGGGGAGGCGCTGCTGGCCAGTGCCCGGCGGCCGATCGTGCTGCTGCCCCGCCGGCCCGGCGCTCCGGTCGCGGACGCGGTCGCCCCCGGCAACTCCGAACTGGGGCTCATGCTGCCTTACACCCCGCTGCATCATCTGCTGCTCCGCCACGTGGCCGGGCCGATCGTGCTGACCAGCGGCAACGTTTCCGACGAGCCGATCGCCTACCGGGACGACGATGCGCTCACGCGGCTGGCGGGGATCGCCGACGCGTTCCTGGCACACGACCGGGCCATTCACATCCGCACCGACGACTCGGTGGTGCGCCCGGTGCAGGGGCAGGTGTCGCTGCTGCGCCGTTCCCGTGGGTACGTACCGGAGCCGGTCACCGTCGCGGCCGGGTTCCCCCGGCCGGTGCTGGCCTGCGGGGCGGAGCTGAAGAACACCTTCTGCCTGGCCCAGGGGACCCGGGCGTTCGTCTCCCACCACATCGGCGATCTGGAGAACTTCGAGACGCTGCGGTCGTTCACCGAGGGCATCGAGCACTTCCGGCGGCTGTTCGACATCGTCCCCGAGGTGGTCGCCTACGACCTGCACCCCGATTACCTGTCCAGCAAGTACGCGCTGGAACTGGGCGGGGTGGACCTGGTGGGGGTCCAGCACCATCACGCCCACATCGCATCCTGCCTGGCCGACAATGACGTGCCCGGCCCGGTCATCGGGGTGGCGTTCGACGGCACCGGGTTCGGCGCCGACGGCACGATCTGGGGTGGGGAGTTCCTGCTCGCGGACCTGTCCGGTTTCGAGCGGGCCGGCCACCTGGCCACGGTACCGATGCCGGGCGGTGCCGCCGCGATCCGGCAGCCGTGGCGGATGGCGGCGGCCTACCTGGATGCCGCGTTCGGCGGCGAGCCGCCCGCCGGGCTGGCCGTGCTGGCGCGGAACGAGGCCCGCTGGCAGCAGGTGGTAGCTCTTGCCCGGCGGGGCATCAATGCCCCCGCCACCTCCAGCGCCGGCCGCCTGTTCGACGCGGTCGCCGCCCTGCTCGGAGTGCGGGACAGCATCAACTATGAGGGGCAGGCCGCGATCGAACTGGAACAGTGGGCCGACCCGGCCGGGCACGGCGCCTACCCGGCCGGGCTGTCGGCCGGACCTGGGCCGGTCCAGGTACGCGGGGCTGACCTGGTCCGCGCCGCTGCGGAAGACCTGCTGGCCGGAACGCCGCCGGCGGTGGTGGCGGCCCGGTTCCATGGCGGGGTGGCGGAGGTCATCGCGGCGGTCTGCGGGAGGTTGCGGGAACGCTCGGGGCTGGCCACGGTGGCGCTGTCGGGTGGGGTGTTCCAGAACCGGCTGCTCCATCACCAGGCAGCCGCCCGGCTGACCGCGGCCGGGTTCACGGTGCTGACCCACCACCGGGTGCCCGCCAACGATGGCGGGATCAGCCTCGGCCAGGCCGTGGTGGCCGCCGCCCGTGACCGGGATGATCCTGCGCTGGCCGGTGACCTCCCCGCCCGTGGGGGCTGACGGCGGGACCGGGCTCGCCGTCAGGCCGGGGCCGGTGCCACCTCCACCGCGAGGATCCGCATGCCGCCGCCGGACAGCACGTCGACGTCGGGACTGCCGCACGCGCACAGCGGGATCGGCCCGTCCGGGCCGAACTCAGTGCCACAGGACCGGCACCGGCAGCGCGTGTTGACCTCGGTGATCTCCAGGGTGGCCCCGGCCAGGCCGGTGCCCTCGGTGGCCTGCCGAAGTAGAACCGCACCGAGTCGGCGCTCACCCCGGACAGCGAGCCGATCTCCAGGTGCACGTGGGTGACGGTGGCGCCGGGCAGTTTCTCCGCGACCTGGGCGACGACGCTCTCGGTGATGCCATATTCGTGCATGTCAGCAGATCCTCGGCAGCGGGTCGCCGACCAGCAGGTCGACGATGCGGGTACCGCCGAACGACGTCTTCAGCAGCACGATGCCCGGCTGGTCACCGGTGATGTGCCCGATCACCGCGGCCTGCTCGCCGAGCGGGTGCGCATGCAGCGCGGCCAGTGCCGGGCCGGTCTGCGCCGCGTCCACGATGGCGACCAGCCGCCCCTCGCTGGCCACGTACATGGGGTCGATGCCGAGCAGTTCGGCGGCGCCCCGCACCACGGTACGGACCGGGATCTGGTCCTCCTCGACGACCACTCCCACCCCGGCCGCCGTGGCCACCTCGTTCAGGATGGTGGCCACCCCGCCCCGGGTGGCATCGCGCATCGCCCGCACGCCGGGGGCGGCCGCGAGCAGGCTGGCGATCATGCCGTTCATCGCCGCGGTGTCCGACGACAGGTCGGCCTCGATGTCCAGTTCACCGCGGGCCAGCATGATCGTCACGCCGTGGTCACCCACCGGCCCGGACACGATCACCGCGTCACCCGGCTGGGCGGTGGCCACGCCCAGGGTCAGGTCGTGCTCGATCACCCCCACCCCGGCGGTGTTGATGTAGCAGCCGTCGGCTTTGCCCCGCTCCACCACCTTGGTATCGCCGGTGACGATCTGGACCCCGGCCGCGGCCACGGCGGCGGTCATGGAGGCCACGATCCGGCCCAGGTCAGCGACCGCGAAGCCCTCTTCGAGCACGAACCCGGCCGACAGGTAGAGCGGGGTGGCGCCGGATACCGCCAGGTCGTTGACGGTTCCGTTCACCGCCAGGTCGCCAATATCGCCGCCGGGGAAGAAGAGCGGCGAGACGACGTAGCTGTCGGTGGTGAGCGCCAGCCGGGTTCCGTTGATCCGCAACTGGGCGGCGTCCTCCAGCGGTGCCAGCAGCGGGTTGCGGAACGCGTCCAGGAACATGGCCTCGATCAGGGTCCGGCTGGCCTTGCCGCCGGCCCCGTGCGACATGGTGATCCGCTCCTCCCGGATCCGGGGCCGGCGCCGCCGGGCCGCCTCGATCCGGTCCAGCACCTGCTGCTCGCGGTCGGATTCGGTGACCGGCCGCCCACGCCGCCGGGCCGCGGTGTCGGTCATGGCCGGCTCAGCTCCACTTCCACCACCCGGCGCCGGTTCATGCGGCCGTAGTTGTAGTACGCGGCGCACGCCCCTTCCGGGGAGACCATGCAGGTCCCGATGGGTGTTTCCGGTGTGCACGCGGTGCCGAACACCTTGCATTCCCACGGCTTGAGCACCCCTTTGAGCACTTCGCCGCACTGGCACGCCTTCGGGTCGGCCACCCGCACCCCGGGCACGTCGAAGAGCACCTCGGCATCGAAGGCGGCGAACTCGCTGCGGACCCGCATCGCCGAGTGGGTGATGAAGCCCAGGCCGCGCCATTCGAAGTAGGGCCGCAGTTCCAGCACCTGGTTGATGGCGGTGAGCGCGGCCAGGTTGCCGTCGTAGGGGACGACCCGGGTGTACTGGTTCTCCACCTCGCAGCGGCCCTCCGAAATCTGCCGCATCAGCTGGTAGATGGACTGCAGGATGTCCAGTGGCTCGAAGCCCGCCACCACCACCGGCTTGCCGTAGCTGGCCGCGATGAACTCATAGGGCCGGCAGCCGATCACCGTGGACACGTGCCCGGGCCCGATGAAACCATCCAGCCGCAGGTCGGGCGAGTCCAGGATGGCCTTGATGGCCGGCACGATGGTGACGTGGTTGCAGAACACCGAGAAGTTCGCCAGTCCCTCGGCCTTGGCCCGGAGCACGGTCATCGCGGTGGACGGGGTGGTGGTCTCGAAACCGATGGCCATGAACACCACCCGATTGTCCGGGTTCTGGCGGGCGATCTTCAGTGAGTCCAGCGGCGAGTACACCATCCGGATGTCGGTCCCGCTGGCCTTGGCGTCGAAGAACGAGCCCTGGCTGCCGGGTACCCGCATCATGTCGCCGAACGACGTCATGATGGTGCCCGGCTGCGAGGCCAGGTGGATGGCGTCATCCACCCGGCCCATCGGGATCACGCAGACCGGGCATCCGGGCCCGTGCACCAGCGTGACCGCCTCGGGCAGGTAGTCCTCCAGCCCGTGTTTGTAGATGGTGTGCGTGTGCCCGCCGCACACCTCCATGAACTTGTACTGACGTCCCGGCTCGCACAGCCCGGCGATGCGGGCCGCCAGTGCGTGGGCCGTGTCGGCATTGCGGAACTCATCGACGAATCGCATGTCAGGCAGCTCCTATTCGATCCGTGACTCCGCCAGCGCGGCGAGTTCGTCGGCGTAGGCCTGCCCGATCCCTTCCAGGAACTCCAGCGCGGCCGCGGCCTCCGCTTCGTCGATCTTGGACAGCGCGAAGCCGACATGAATGAGCACCCATTCACCCGGTACCGGCGGGTCGTCGGCGAGCAGGCCGACGCTGATCACCCGCCGGACCCCGCTCACGTCCACCCTGGCCAGGTCCGGCTGGTCCGGCAGGATGCCGACCACCTCCCCTGGGATGCCGAGGCACATGAGATCATCCCCTTCCGGGTCGTTCCGCTGGCGGCTGGCTGGTGCCCGTGCCCAGGCAGGCGATCAGCGTGCGGCTGGCCACCAGATCACCCGGTGCCGAGCGCTGCCAGGGTCAGTTCCCACAGCGCGTGATAGATGGTGGTCTGGGCTTCCTGGATCCGGTGCACCGAGGTGGATGGGGCGACGAACAGGTAGTCCAGCCCGTCGAGGCTGGCCATCTGGCCGCCTTCGTAGCCGGCGATGCCGATGGTCAGCATCCCGCGGCGGCTGGCCTCGGCCAGCCCCCGGAGCAGGTTCTCCGAGTTCCCGCTGGTGGACAGGGCGACCGCGATGTCCTGAGTGCGTCCCAGCGCCGCGACCTGGCGGGAGAAGACAACGTCCACCCCGACGTCATTGCACAGCGCGGTGACCAGGGCGGTGTCATTGGCCAGTCCGAACGCGGGCAGCGCCCGGCTGCCCGGACCGGGGTGGAGGAACAGCGTGGCTATCTCCTGGGCATCGGTGGCAGCTGCCGCCGTTGCCGAACGCGAGCAGCCGCCCGCCGCTGGTGAACCTGCTGGCCATGTCGGCCGCGCAGGCCAGCAGCCGGTCACTGTCCCGGGCGCACACCAGTCGCCGCAGTTCGGCGATCTCCGAGATCTTGGCCAGGGTCGACTGCCGGACCTCGGCCATGACGGCGGCCCGGTCACTCCTGGTCGCGTACAGGAAGGGGTAGAGCGCTTCCATCGCCGCCGTGCGGCCGCGGGAGCCGGGCGCACCGGCCGTCATGACGGCACCACGGCGATGGCCTCACCCGCGTGCACCAGGACGATGTCCCCCGGCCTGGCGCGGACGAACGCCACGCTGACCTCTTCGCTTGCCGCTGCCGGTATCGACGACCGCCAGGTCGTCGACGAGCAGCCTGACGACCCGTACCAGGGTGCCGCTGTCCGAGCAGGTGATGCACACCTCGTCGTGGCATTCGGGCTCGCCTCACGCGATCACCCCAGGGCTGAGCAGGCCGGGCTGCTCGAAGAAGACGTGCACGAGTTCCCACAGCAGGTGGTAGCTGGTCACGTGAATCTCCTTGACCACCCGCGGGTCGTCCGACCTGGCCAGCAGCAGGTGATCGACATCCGGGCTCACCGCGATCTCGCCACCGTCCCCGCCAGCCAGCGCGATGGTGAGCAGCCCCAGCTGCCTGGCCGCGGCCAGGCCGGCCAGCACACTCGCGTCGTTCCCGCCCGCCGTGATGCCCAGGGCGATATCGGGCGGCTCGGCCAGCAGCCGGATCTGGTGGGCGAAGATGCCCGCCAGCCCGGTCTCCGCTGCCAGCCCGGTGACCGTGGCGACGTCAGCGGTCAGCGAGATGGCCGGCAGGGCGCGCTTGCCGACGATGACCGGGTGCATGAACTCCACCGCCACGTGCAGCGCATCGGTGCTCTGCCCACCGGTGCCGAACACCACCAGCTTGCCGCCACGGTGAAACCGCACGGCCATGGCGTGGCAGGTGACGGCCACGGCATCGGCCTGGTCCGCCAGGCTGGCCAGTGGTGCTTCCCGGTGGGCGAACAACGCAGCAACGTCGCCAGTGGCGGACCGCGTCATCGCGCTCATCTCCTTCGGCTGGAGGTCAGTCAGTGGCACCCGGCTGCGCTGCGCCTCCGCTTCTACTTCGAAATCGACGGCGTCCCGGACCCGCAGCGCGCCGAGGAACGCCGTGTACGGCTTGATGCCGTACGCCGACTGGACCACGGTCCCGGTGCCGCGGTACCGGCCGGGGCTGACCTGGCCGGAACCGCACCTGCAGCGGCCGGGATAGGCCACGCAGGGTCAGCGTCCCGTCCATCGAGCCGCCTTCGCCGTCGGTCTGATGGAAGCGGGTGGCCACGAACCCGGCTTCCCGGTGGCGGTCAACGGAAAGCAGCCGCCGGGCGGTCGCGGCGATGTCCCGCCGGTCGCCGTCGGTGAGCGGCTTGAGGCCACCCGTACCTTCGCGCACCACCCATGATGTCATGTCGATCCGGGCCTCGACGGCGGCGACCGTCTGGTCGTCATTCACGACGATCTCACCGGACCATCGCGTCACATCTATGATCAGGTCGTGCCCGGCCTGGGCCGCCAATCCGTCGCGAAATGTCCTGATGACAATCCGGCCGTTCTCGGGACCGAGCTGGTAACGTCCCGGGGCCACCGCCATAGCAGCACAGTAGAACAGCTCTGGGGAGTCGATCGCCGAGCAGGGCCAGCCGGGGCTGACGTGCAGGCTACAGCGCGGGAGTGCTGACCGGCGCACCCATCGCTGCCCGCCGAGCCCTCGGGCGCGCACCCGCCTGGCTGCCGGCGGTCATCCTGACTCCGCGGGCCGTGGTGGTGATCGTCTCGGTGACCCGGTTCCGCCGGTAACCGGCCAGCTCAGCCCCTACCGCGATCGCTGGCCGCCGGTGCCGGGGCGGGCTGCGGCCGGCCTGCGGTCGGCCCGGCGGCTGCTGCGGGCTCGGTGGAGGTGGGCGCGGCGGGGGCGGGCTCGGTCCGGTGGGTGAACAGGGCGGTCAGTGCCAGCGCCGCGGCCGGTGGCAGCGTGATCAGCGCGGGCAGCTGATAGCGCCAGCTGAACTCGAACGCGTCGGAGATCAGCAGCACGCTGACCCCGGCGGTGAACATGAGCAGGCAGGCGCGGGCGGCATCCCGCTGGCCGGTGGTGGCCCTTCGACGGAACAGGCTGAGCGTGCCCGCCAGCCCGGCCAGGGTCATCAGCAGCAGCAGCGGCCCGGGTGTGTAACCGCCACCGAGCTGGTAATCGTGCAGGAAGACGGCGAGCGGCCGGACCGCGACCGGGTCCCCGCCCCGGTACTGCGCGGAGCTATAGACCGACTGCACGGTGCCGGCCTCCGTGAAGCTGGTGAAGATCACCTGGCCGTCGCGGATGACGAGGTACGGCGGGTACTGCGGATAAGAGTCCCGGAACTGCCAGCGGTTGATGGGCGTATCGCCGGGGTCGGTGACCCGGGTCACCGCGAAGAGCTTGAGCGCGTCCTTGCCGATCGCGGCCAGAACCCGGCCCGGCTGCTGGCGGAGCACCTGCCGGTCGAAGCCGTTCACCACGGTCGCGTTGCTCATCCCGGCCGGCGCCACGAAGGTCTTGATCGGTGAGCCCTGGTGGTGGTCGAGCCAGTCGGGGCCGTTTGCCTTCTGTGCCACGGTCGGGCACAGCACCCGCTGGTAGGACGGGAGTACCAGGGTCTGGCAGTCGGCCGCCGCCGCCATCCGGCCATAGGCCGAGCCACCCGCGTAAGGGGCCAGCCCGAACCGGTTCATGATCAGGTAATTGCCGAAGCTGGCGGCCGCGATGGGCACCACGAACGCGACGCACAGGATGGCTGCCTGCACCAGCCGGGCCCGCCAGCCGGGGATGACCAGCAGCAGGTACACCAGCGCGGGCAGGATGAAGATCTCACCGACCTGGCGGGCGGTAGCCGAGGCACCGAGGGCAAGCCCGCCGACGATGACCAGCCAGGTCCGGGGACGGGGTGACCACAGCAGCGCGGCCAGGCCGATCACGATGCACGCCTCGAACATCACGTCGGGCATGATGTTCTGCTCGATCTGGAGCTGGTAGCCATCCAGCAGCACCGGCGCGACAGCCAGGGCGGCCAGCCAGCGCGGGGCGCCGCGGCGCACCAGGACCAGGTAGAGCAGGACGGCCATGGCCAGCCCGAGCAGATGCTGGATGGCGGCCACCAGATTCAGGTTCCCGGCCAGCAGCAGCGGCTTGATCAGCGCCTGGTAGCCGAGCGGGTCGTTGCCCGGGTAGGCGCCGAACAGGTACTTCATCGAGTCGATGTAGAGCAGCGCCGGGCGGTAGGCGACCTGGGCCAGCACCCGCAGCACGATGCCCGCGGCCAGCAGCACGGTCAGCAGCCAGTGCCGCCGGGCGAGCGGCAGCCACTGCTTCGGCGGAGGCAAAGACCGGGCCAGGGCGGTAAGGCGCCGGCCCGGGCTGGAAGGCACGGATCTTCCCGCGGCACTGGTAGGCATTCGGATGAAGGTTATCCCGCCACGGTGGCCGCCGCCGCCAAGGCGGCTACCTTCACCCACCGCCGCCACGGCCACCGTCGCCCTCGCCGCCGGACCCGGCCCGGGGGTGTCACCGGCCCCGGCTACCATCCCGGTCATGCAGGCTGACCCGGCGGGCACCCGCCGCGCCACGGCCTGGGAGTCGCTGCGGGCGCGGCGCCCCCCGGAATGCGACCTGCTGACGGCCGGCCTGGCAGCCGTTCCGGCCCGAGTGTCTGCCGTTCCGGCGGGACTGTCTGCCGTTCCGGCCGGGCTGCCCGCTGCTCCAGCCGGGTTATGCCTGGTCTGCCGTGGCCCGGTGCGCGCCGGGTACCTCCGCTGTTTCCAGTGTGACCTGCATGCCCAGAGCGCCCCGGGGCTGCTGGCTGACGTGGTGGCACCCGCCGCCTACGCGGCCAAGGGCGGCCCGCTCGCCCGGGATCTGTGGCTGTACAAATCCGGCCGGGACGGCAGCGGGCCAGCCGCGGCCCGGGTGCTCTCGCTGCTGCTCCTGTTCCCGCACGAGCAGGGGCCAGAGATCTGGCGGACGGCAGGCATGGGCCGGCCCAGTGCCGTGTGCGTGGTGCCCAGCGGCCGTGGCCGGCCCGGCCCGCACCCGCTCCGGGTCCTGGTCGCTCCGTACCTGGCCCGGCCGTGGCTGACCCTGCGGCCTCGGCCGGGCGGCGACCCGTGGGCCCGCACCCTCGACCCCGCCCGGTTCCGGGTCACCGGCCTGCGGGCCGGCGCGGCGATCCTGCTGCTCGATGACACCTGGGTGTCCGGTGCCAGTGCCCAGTCAGCCGCGGTGGCGCTGAAACTGGCCGGCGCGGCCGCCGTGGCGGTCGTGGTGGTGGGCCGGCATCTCCCGGCCACTTCGCCGCCCACCGGGCACTCCGGGCATACCTTGCCCGCCGCACCCGGGGCCGGCGCTCGGCCGGGGTCAATAGGCTGAGCCCGTGACCATGGCTCCCCCCTCCCGGACCGCGCTCGTCCGCCGGGCCCGGCGCATCAACCGCGAACTTGCCGCGCTCTACCCGGACGCACATACCGAACTGAACTTCAGCAACCCGCTGGAACTGCTCGTCGCCACCATCCTGTCCGCGCAGTGCACCGACAAGCGGGTCAACATGGTCACGCCGGTGCTGTTCGCGCGCTACCGGACCGCGGCCGACTACGCCGCCGCCGACCGGGCCGACCTGGAGAAGATCATCCAGTCCACCGGCTTCTTCCGGGCCAAGACAACCAGCATCATCGGGCTCGGCCAGGCCCTGTGCGACCGGTATGGCGGCGAGGTGCCGCGTCGGCTGAAGGACCTGGTCACGTTGCCCGGCGTCGGCCGGAAGACGGCCAATGTGGTGCTGGGCAATGCGTTCGGCATTCCCGGCATCACGGTGGACACGCACTTCGCCCGGCTGGCCCGGCGCTTCCGGTGGACCACCCAGGACGATCCGGTCAAGATCGAGGCCGAGGTGGGCGCGCTGTTCCCGCGCTCGGAGTGGACGATGCTGTCACACCGGCTGATCTGGCACGGCCGCCGGGTGTGCCACGCCCGCCGGCCAGCCTGCGGCGCGTGTGGCGTGGCTGTCTGGTGCCCGTCCTTCGGCGAGGGCCCGACCGATCCGGCCGTGGCACGGAAACTGGTGCGGCAGGGCCCGTTCTCATGACCCCGGACCTGCCTGCTCACCCCGCCCCGCCCTGGCTGACTGAGCTGGCACGCAAGGCGGCCCGGATGACGGTGCCGCCGCCGCTGCGGCCACCGGCGACCGGGAACGGCCGGCCGTCTGCGGTGCTGATGCTGGTCGGCGAGACGGCCGGCCAGCCGGACCTGCTGATCGTCCAGCGCAGCCCATGGCTCCGGCGGCACGCCGGCCAGCCGGCCTTTCCGGGTGGCGCCATCGAGGCGGACGACGCCGGCCCGGTCGGCGCGGCGCTGCGGGAGGCGGCCGAGGAGGCGGGCGTCGAGCCGGCCGGGGTGGAGGTGCTGGCGGTACTGCCGGAACTGCACATCTCCCGCAGCGGGTTCACCGTCACCCCGGTGCTGGCCTGGTGGCGGCATCCGGTGCCAGTCGTGCTCGCGGCCGACGGTGAGGTGACCGCGGCGGTCCGGGCCGCCTTCGCCGACCTCGCCGATCCGGCGAACCGGATCCGGGTGCGCCACCCGATGGGCAGCACCGGGCCGGCCTTCCGGCTGCCCGGCATGTTCATCTGGGGATTCACCGCCGCCCTCGTCGACCGGCTGCTGGCGCTCGGCGGATTCGAGCGGCAGTGGGACTTCGGGCAGATCGAGGATCTGCCGCCGGATGTGTTCAACCCCGCCGCTGCCAGTTAGGCGTCCTGCGGCCCGGCCGGACCTGGGCCTGGGTGGGCTGGGCGGCACCGCGCCGGGCGGTGCCGGGGACGGCCCGCCAGCGTGGCTCACGCATCCGAAACTGCCCGATACGGTGGGGCGGTGCCAGGAGATCTGCTGGATCTGATCCTGATCGCGCTGGCCGCCGCGTTCGCGGTGGCCGGGTACCGGCAGGGCTTCATCGTCGGCGTGCTCAGCTTCGTCGGTTTCCTGGCCGGGGCCGCCGTCGGTGCGATTATCTCGCCGCATATCGCCCGCGCGCTGGTCAAGAGCCCATCCAAGCAGGCCCTGGTGGCCATCATCGTGGTCTTCCTGGCCGCCATGCTCGGTCAGCTGCTCACCTCGCTGGCCGGATCGGCCCTCCGGTCCCGGGTGACCTGGCGGCCGGCCACCTTCCTGGACGCCATCGGCGGCGCCGTCGTGAGCGTCATCTCGGTCCTGCTGATCGCCTGGCTGATCGGATCGGCGGTGGTCAACGCGCCGTTCCCGGCCATTGCCGGCCAGGTGAGCCGGTCCACGGTGCTGCGCGGGGTAGACCGGTTCATGCCGTCCGGCGCGCAGGTCATGTTCTCCGACTTCCGGCGGCTGCTCGCCACGGGTCCCTATACGCAGGTGTTCGGGGCACTGGGGGCCGAAGGTGCGCTGTCGGTGTCCCCGGCCAGCCCAGCCGTGCTGAACTCACCCGGTCTCACCCGTGCCCGCCCAAGCATCGTGAAGATCGTCGGGACCGCACCGGGCTGCTCACGCACGCTGGAAGGCTCCGGTTTCGTGATCTCGCGACAGCACGTGCTCACCAACGCGCACGTGGTGGCGGGGGTGCGGGACGGGCCGACGGTCATCGACGGCCGGCACGGTGCCTTCCCGGCCCGGGTCGTGCTGTACGACCCCGAGCGCGACATCGCCATCCTGTACGTGCCGGGCCTGCCCGCCGCTCCGCTGCCCTTCCGCGGCCCGGCGGTCCGTGGCGATGAAGCGATCGTGGCCGGCTACCCGCTGAACGGCCACTTCACCGCCGTCCCGGCCCGTATCGGCAGCGAGGAACAGGCGAACAGCCCCGACATCTACCAGGTCCATACCGTCAGCCGCAGCATCTATGCGGTACGGGCGGTGGTCCAGCCCGGCAACTCCGGTGGCCCGCTGCTCAGCCCCGGCGGCGGTGTCTACGGGGTGGTGTTCGCCGCCGCGATCGACGCCAGCGACACCGGCTATGCACTGACCGCGAGCGAGGTCGCCCCCGACGTGGCGGCAGGCCGGGCCGCTACCGCCGCGGTCTCCACCCAGGGCTGCGACTAGCACTGGCGCCCGGCGTTTGCTAGCCGGCCAGCCGGAACGTGATGCTCACGGCGGGCAGGCCGGCCGTGCCGATCTGGTCAGCCAGGCTTACCGCCTGCCGGGAAACCTGTGCCGCGTCAATGCCATGCGGGGCTTGCCCCGGGTACTCGCCCACCCGCAGCCCGCCCCGGCGCAGCAGCGCGGCGGCGCCGGTCGCGTTGCCGCGCTGAGCATGCGTGAGGCCGACCGCGATCTGGGCCAGTCCCCGCCACAGTTCCTGCTCCGCCGCCGGGGCGGCCTTCCAGGCGGCCTCCAGCACCTCATGCGCATGAAAAGCGCGCCCCTCGTCCAGCAGGCGCTGCGCCAGGGCGAGCGTCCGCGCCGGTGGCAGCGCCAGGTCGTCGGGCATGGTGGGCTCGCCCCGTGCGCCACGTGGCAGCGGCCGGCCCAGCGCGTCCCGGGGCCGGGCATTGCGCGCCCGGCCGGCCCGGTCCCGGTCCCTGGCCGGCCGGGCGTCACTGGCCGGGCCGGACTCACTGGCCGGGACAGATTCACCGGCCGGGCGGGAGTCCCTGGCCGGGTGCTGGCCCGGCCCGCCGGTCATCGCTCCGGCTCGGCGTCCGCCAGCCAGTGCCGCAGTTCCGCGGTGAGCCGTTCCGGCTGCTCTTCCTGCGGGAAGTGACCGGCCCCTTCCACCAGCCGCCATCGGTACGGTGCGTCCACATACCGGCCCGAGCCGCGGGCCGTGGCCGGCCGGACGCAGGTGTCGAAGGCGCCATGCAACTGCAGGGTTGGTACTTGCACCGGAGCCCGCATGCGGCGGGCGTACCGCAACCCGTCCGGCCGCAGGGCGGATCGCATGAACCAGCGGTGATACTCCAGCGCCGAGTGGGCGACCGATGGGATGCACATGGCGTCGCGGTACCGCTGCTCCACGTCCGGATCCGGCCAGCCCGGCCCCGACCAGGCGCGCAGTGTCTTACCGACCCACTCGGCGTCGTCCCGGACCAGCCGCCGTTCCGGCAGCACCGGCAACTGGAAGGCGACCGTGCGGCCGCTGCCCGTGCCGCGGCGCAGGCCGTCGGTCAGCAGCGCCGACCGGGTCCGCAGCGGGTGGGCGACCGAGACCACCGCCAGCCGCCGCACCACCTTCGGGTGGTAGGTGGCCATGGTCCAGGCGACCAGGCCACCCCAGTCATGGCCGACGATGACGGCGTTCGCCTCGCCGAGCGCCCGCACCAGCCCAGCCGCGTCGGATGCCGCGGTGATGAGGTCGTAGCCGCGGGGCGGCTTGTCACTGCCGCCGTACCCGCGCAGGTCGGCGGCCACCGCCCGGAACCCGGCCGCGGGCAGCGCGGTGAGCTGGGCCCGCCAGGTCCACCAGAACTGGGGGAAACCGTGCAGCATCAGTACCAGCGGGCCCTCGCCCGCCTCCGCGACGTGGAACCGTGTCCCGTTGGCCGAGACCTGGCGATGCGCCCACGGCCCTCCCGCGTAGACCGGGGATTCACCGCTGACCGGCATCGGCTCACCCGGTCCCGGTGGGCAGGCCGGCCGGGCCGTCGTCGCGCCGCAGCAGGGCCAGGTCTTCCTGCACCGTCTGCCGGGTCTTGCTCAGGCCGGTGACGCGCTGCATCTTCTGGCGGACGATGAGGATGGCCAGCGCCGCCAGCAGCACGCAGAGGCCGGCCACGATGAGGAACGCGGCCCAGAGCGGGACACCCACTGTGTTGAGGCCGTAGGCGAGCGCGAAGCACAGCAGCATCAGCACCAGGCAGGCGGCGAAGGCCGCCATGCCCAGCAGCAGCCCGGCTACGCCGAGCCGCTTGCCGTCTTCCCGCAGTTCCACCTTGGCCAGATCCATTTCGGCCCGGACCAGCCGGGACGCGTCCTGGACGGCCAGCGAGACGAGATCGCCGAGCGACGCTTCACTGCCCGCCCGTGACCGTGTGGCCGCGGTATCAGCCATCCGCTGTCTCCCCTCTGGAACCGCCCTATGGCGGCACAACTTGCCGCGTGGAACCCGGTGCTGGTCATCGCGGCTGACGGCTGCTCCGGTACCCGGCCAGGCCGTCGCTATGCGGATAGGCGCCTACGGCCGAAGATCTTACGCCGTGCCGGGCCGGGAGGGCACGGCGCACCGGCCGGTGGCGAGCGGCCCCGCACTAGCGAACGGCGCCCCCGCGGGGGCGCCGCTGCCTGGCGCGCCAGGCCGGGTTACCAAGCGTGCACCTACGTTGTGCCGGGCAGTCCACCCAGCGGCGGTTCCTGTTGCCAGGACCCGGCCGGCTGGGCAGTCCTTGCCTCGGCTCGCCTCCCGCGGCTGGTCGCGCGTGGGTGCCCGGCTCTGCGTGCCCCGGACGTTGTGTCCGTTGACACCTTTCTACGACGGATCGGGCCGGTTGCAAAGGGGTTGGCGTTACCAATCGGTGACTTGGCCGATGACCTCGGTCACAGTTCCCGGCTGGCGGTGGTTCCGCCGGCCGCGGCGCCCCGGGCCGCGCCGAAGTTGAGCACCGGCCAGCCACGCTGCTGGGCGACCTTGCGCAGGGCCCGGTCCGGGTTGACCGCCCGGGGGTTTCCCACGATCTCCAGCATGGGCAGGTCGGTGATCGAGTCGCTGTAGGCGTAGCTGTGCGGCAGCGAGTACCCGCGCTCACGGGCGAGGCTGCTCACCTGGTCCGCCTTGGCCTGGCCGTAGGCATAGAACTCCACCTGGCCGGTGTAGTGGCCGTCGGCCACTTCCATCCGGGTCGCGATCACGGTCGAGGCGCCGAGCAGATCCCCGATCGGCCCGACCATCTCCTGCCCGGACGTGCTGACGATGACCACGTCCTGGCCGGCCGACCGGTGCGCGGTCAGCAATGCCACCGCTTCGTCGTACAGGTGCGGCACGATCAGGTCCTGCAGGTTCCGGGTGATGATGTCGGCGACCCGGTCGGCGGGCCAGCCCCGGCACACCCGGCTGACCTGGTCGCGGAACTTCTCCATCCGCTGGTGGCTCGCGCCGCCCAGCCGGAACAGCAGCTGGGCCAGCACGCCGCGGACCACATCGTTGCGGCTGATCAGGCCGTGCCGGTAGAACGAGGGGCCGAACGCAAGCGTGCTGGACCGGGCGATGATGGTCTTGTCCAGGTCGAAGAACGCCGCGGCCCGCTGAATCCCGCTGCCGGCGCGGTCGCTCACGACCGGGTACCACAACTGCTCAACACGCCAATCTCCTCGCATCTGCGCGTGACTGGTTGGTAACTTGGCCGGAGCGCCATTAAGCTTTCCTCGGTGACGGTTCCGCGTCCGTACTCGGCCCCGGAACCGCACGGCGACCCCCGCTCTCCCCCCCGGCGGGGGTCGCCCCATGTTTGCGGCCGCCCGCCCGCGCCCGCCTGCCCTCACCCTGGCCGGCCGCCAGCAGCCCGGCCAGCAGCACCAGCGCCCCCTGCTTGCTCAGCGGCTCGTTGCCGCTGCCGCACTTGGGCGACTGGATGCAGGACGGGCAGCCGGTCTGGCAGCCGCAGCCAGCGATAGCCTCCCTGGTCGCGGTCAGCCAGTCCCGGGCGACTGCGAACCCGCGCTCGGCGAAGCCCGCACCGCCGGCCTGGCCGTCGTAGACGAAGACCGTCAGCAGGCCGGTGGCCGGATGCAGGTCGGCGGAAACCCCGCCGATATCCCAGCGATCGCAGGCGGCGAACAGCGGCAGCAGCCCGATCGCGGTGTGCTCGGCGGCGTGTGCGGCCCCGGGCAGATCGATCCCGTCCCGCAGCAGTGCCTCCCGCTGGCCGGGGGCAAGGGTCCACCAGACGGCGCGGGTCCGCACCGCCCGCGGGGGCAGGTCGAGCGGGAACTGGCCCAGCGGCTGGCCGGTCTCCGGATGGCGGCGGGTGAACGACGTCACCTGCCGCATCACCTCGACCTCGCCGAAGTGCACCGCCCCCGGGCCCCAGTCGGCCCGGCGGTGCTCGGCGGTGACGTCGATCGAGGTGATGGTGCTCGCCGAGGTGGCGTAGCCGGGATCAACCGGTGCCACCAGTGCCACCCCGCAGTCCAGGTCAAGCCGGCTGACCAGGTACAGCTCACCCTGGTGCGGGTAGACGGCACCGGTGTGGACCAGCAGGTGCGATGACGGCTCGTCCACCGTCCCGACCAGCCGCCCGGTCGGCTCCTCGACAATCTTGACCGGGCGGCCGCCAGTGCTGCGCAGGCTGGTCCCGGCGGCCCGCCCATGCCTGGTCCAGTACAGGTGCTGCCCGCGCCGGCGCAGCATGCCGCCGCTGACCAGGCCCTCGGCGACGGCGGCTGCGGTGGGGCCGAAGAGCACGAGGTCGGCGGGTGCCAGCGGCAGTTCGGCCGCGGCCGCGCACAGGTGCGGGCCCAGCACGTACGGGTTGCCGGGGTCGAGCACGGTGGCCTCCACCGGCTGGTCCAGCAGCGCCTCGGGATGGTGGACCAGATAGGTGTCGAGCGGGTCATCGCGGGCGATCAGGACCGCCACCGCCGGCTGCCCCTCCCGGCCGGCCCGGCCCGCCTGCTGCCAGACGGCCGCCCGGGTGCCGGGCCAGCCGGCGATCAGCACCGCGTCCAGGCCGGTGATGTTGATCCCCAGTTCCAGCGCGGTGGTGGTGGCCAGCCCCACGATTGGCCCGGATCGCAGAGCCTCCTCCAGTTGCCTGCGGTCTTCGGGCAGGTAGCCGGAGCGGTAGGCGGCTACCCGCATCCCCGCAGTGACCGGCCCGCCGTTGACCCGGCTGGCACCGGTTCCGGCCAGCCCGGCCTCGCCCAGCGACCGCCGGGCGGTCAGGGCAACCGCTTCCGCCCCGCGCCGGGAGCGGGTGAAGGCGAGCGTGCGGACATCATGTGCGACCAGATCGGCCAGCAGGGACGCCGCCTCCGCGGTCGCGCTGCGGCGGACCGGGCTGCCTTTCTCGCCGCGGGCGGCGGTGAACGGTGGCTCCCACAGCCCGAACGTGAGGGGCCCGCGCGGGGCCGCGCTTTCGGTGACCGCCACGGCATCCGCGCCGGTGAGCAGCCGGGCGCAGCAGCGGGGCTCGCCGATGGTGGCCGAAGCCAGCAGGAACACCGGCCGGCCGGCGGCCGAGCCGCCGTGGTGACGGGCGATCCGGCGGACCCGGCGCAGGACATGCCCGACGTGCGAGCCGAAGACGCCCCGGTAGCCGTGGCACTCGTCGACGATCACGTAGGCAAGGCGGCCGAAGAACCCGCGCCACCGGCTGTGCCGGGGTAGCAGCATGTGGTGCAGCATGTCCGGGGTGGTGACCAGGTAGGTTGCGTGAGCGCGCGCCCATTCCCGGTCGGCTGCGGGAGTGTCGCCGTCCACGACCGCGGCGCGCACCCCCGGCAGGCCCAGCGCCAGCACCGTGCGGACCTGGTCGGCAGCGAGCGCCCGGGTCGGGGCAATGTACAGGGCCGTCCGCCCGGCCAGCACCGCGGTGAGCGCGGGCAGCAGGTAGCCCAGCGACTTCCCGGAGGCGGCCGGGGTGGAGATGATCACGTTACGGCCCTGATGCGCGTGCTCGGCCATGGCAACCTGGTGAGCCCAGGGCAGTTCTACCCCGGCCCGGGCGAAAGCCTGGCTGACCTCCGGCGGGACCCAGTCCGGCCAGGCCACGCAGCGTCCCGGGCTGGCTGGGATCTCGGCCACGTGCATGAGCCGGTGCGCCCGCCGCCCGCGGCACAGCACACGCATGGGAACGGGCTGGCCCGGGCCGGGTACCGGGGCAATCGAGGGCGGCCCGCCGGTGGCGGGCACTGTCCGCAGAGGCATCGCCACCCAGTCTGGCACTTCTGGGCCGGGATGCCTGTGCACTCGAACTCGTGTAGACATGACGTCAGAGCGTGATTGAATGCGCGGGGATGAGTGGCGTCCGGATGAGGGCGCGGGCCGCCCCGGCAGCATCCCAGGGTAAGCGGCACGGCGCGGGAGGATATGTGGATCTGAAGCTCGATCACCACAGCAAGGATGGGATCGAAGTCGTCGATGTGGAGGGGGAGATCGACGTCTACACCGCCCCGCGGCTGCGCGAACTTCTCATCGAGCTGGTCAACCTCGGCCATTACCAGCTCGTGGTGAATATGGAGAAGGTGGAATTCCTCGACTCGACCGGCCTGGGGGTCCTGGTCGGCGGGCTCAAGCGGGTCCGCGCGCATGACGGGTCGCTGGATCTGGTCTGCACTCAGGAGCGGATTCTCAAGATCTTCCGCATCACCGGGCTGACCAAGGTCTTCGGCATCCACGACAGCGTCGATGAGGCGATCGCCGCGCGTAAGTCTGAGAAGTAACCGCCAGCCGCACACCAGACGCTGATGGCCACGGTCGAGATGAGCTTTACGCCGCTGCCGGCGCACGTGCGCACGGCGCGGCTGGTCGCCACGGCCGTGGCCCGCCGCAGCGGGGTGGACGAGGCGCTGCTGGACGAGGTGCGGCTGGCCGTCGGGGAGGCCTGCTCGCGGGCGGTGGAGGCGCACCAGGAGTTCTGCCCGGATGAGCCGGTGCGGGTCGCGCTGACCGGGGCCGGCGGGCGCTTCGAAGTAGTGGTAACCGACCAGGTGGCGCCCGCCAATGGTACCCCGGCCGGGACCGCCGGGCCGGGCGCTGCGGCCGGGGTGCAAGGCCAGCCGGGGACTGACGGTGCGGCCGGGCCTCCCGGATCGCCGCCGGTAGTGCCCTCCGAACTGGGCCTCGCGGTCATCGAGGGGCTCGCCGACGATGTCGAAATCACCCGCACAAAGGCCGGCGTCGTTATCCGGATGAGCTGGCCTTCGGCCGGCCCCGACTTAACATCACGCGGCGAGCGTGCGTAGAATCCCGGCTCTGTCCACTATCGCGGCCGCATACGTACCACGTAGGCACGCCTGGGTCGTGTGGCAGGACCCCGAATCGTTGACCGGCGCTGGAAATGCCGTGCGCCCCCGGTCAAGGAGGACAGATGTCTAGGCTCAACGTCGCCGCAGGCGCCGGGGCGGTTGGCGTCAGCGGCTCGAACCTGACCTGGGTGGTCGTGGTTGCCGTGGTCGCCCTGTTCGCGCTGGCCGTGGCAGGCTGGCTGGTACGGGAAGTCCTCGCCGCCAGCCAGGGCTCGCCGAAGATGCGCGAGATCGCGCAGGCGATCCAGGAGGGCGCGGCGGCCTACCTCAGGCGCCAGTTCCGCACCATCGGCGTCTTCGTCGTGGTGATCTTCTTCGTGCTGCTGCTGCTGCCGGCGGACACCGCCGGCGTCCGCTGGGGCCGGTCGGCCTTCTTCCTGGTGGGCGCCCTGTTCTCGGCCCTCACCGGGTTCACCGGGATGTCGCTGACGGTGCGCGGCAACGTGCGCGTCGCCGCGGCGGCGAAGGAGTCCGGCGAGCATTCGGCGATGCGGATCGCGTTCCGCACTGGCGGCGTCGCGGGCATGTTCACGGTCGGCCTCGGCCTGTTCGGTGCGGCGATCGTGGTGCTCATCTTCAAGGCCAACGCGCCCAGCGTGCTCGAGGGTTTCGGTTTCGGCGCGGCGCTGCTCGCCATGTTCATGCGGGTCGGCGGCGGCATCTACACCAAGGCCGCGGACGTGGGCGCGGACCTGGTCGGCAAGGTGGAGAAGGGCATCCCCGAGGACGACCCGCGGAACGCAGCCACGATCGCCGACAACGTGGGTGACAACGTCGGCGACTGCGCTGGCATGGCCGCCGACCTGTTCGAGTCCTACGCGGTGATGCTGGTGGCCGCGCTGATCCTGGGCAAGGTGGCGTTCGGCGACGCCGGCCTGGTTTTCCCGCTGATCGTCCCGATGATCGGCGTGATCACCGCGATCATCGGTATCTTCGCGGTCGCACCGCGGAGGGGCGACCGGAGCGGCATGACCGCCATCAACCGCGGGTTCTTCATCTCGGCGGTGATCTCGCTGATCCTGGTGGTCGGGGCCGCATTCCTCTACCTGCCCGCGCATTTCAGCCAGCTCACGGGCGTGACCGACCCGGCCATCCTCCGCCACGGCGGGAATCCGCGCTGGCTGGCCATCGGCGCGGTCGTGATCGGGCTGGTGCTGGCCAGCGCGATCCAGCTGCTGACCGGGTACTTCACCGAGACCAACCGCAAGCCGGTTCGCGAGATCGGCGACGCTTCGGAGACCGGGGCGGCCACGGTGATCCTGGCCGGGATCTCGATCGGGCTGGAGTCCGCCGTCTACTCAGCCCTGCTGATCGGCGCGGCCGTGTACGGCGCGTTCCTGCTCGGCACCGGCAACGCCACCATCGCCCTGTTCGCGGTCGCGCTGGCCGGCACCGGCCTGCTGACCACGGTCGGCGTGATCGTGTCGATGGACTCGTTCGGCCCGGTCACCGACAACGCGCAGGGCATCGCTGAGATGTCCGGTGAGTTCGAGGGCGAGGCGGCGGAGACCCTGACCCACCTGGACGCGGTCGGCAACACGACCAAGGCCATCACCAAGGGCATCGCGATCGCGACCGCGGTGCTGGCGGCGACCGCACTCTACGGCGCGTTCCGCACGTCGGTCGTGAGCGCGCTCGGCAAGGCGGCCGGGACCTTCAGCCTGTCCATCGACCATCCCAACGTCCTGGTCGGCCTCATCGTCGGCGGGGCGGTCGTGTTCATGTTCGCCAGCCTGCTGATCCGGGCGGTCGGCCGAGCGGCCGGCCAGGTGGTCATGGAGGTGCGCAAGCAGTTCCGCCTGCACCCGGGGATCATGGACTACACCGAGAAGCCCGAGTACGGCCCGGTCGTGGACATCTGCACCCGGGACTCGCTGCGCGAGCTGGCCACGCCGGGCCTGCTGGCGGTCCTGGTGCCGCTCGCCGTCGGCTTCGCCTTCGGTTACGGGCCGCTCGGCGCCTACCTGGCCGGCGCCATCGCGGTCGGCGTGCTGATGGCGGTGTTCCTCGCCAACTCCGGCGGCGCCTGGGACAACGCCAAGAAGCTGGTCGAGGACGGCCATCACGGCGGCAAGGGCTCCGCCGCCCACGAGGCGACCATCATCGGCGACACCGTGGGCGACCCGTTCAAGGACACCGCTGGCCCGGCGATCAACCCGCTGATCAAGGTGATGAACCTGGTGTCGCTGCTGGTTGCCACCAGCGTGGTCAAGTACAGCAGCGACGTTGGCCTGCGGGTCGGGGTCGCGGTCGGCGCAGTGGCGGTCGTCGTCGCGGCGATCGTCATCTCCAAGCGGCGCTCCACCAGCCTGTCCGGGAGCGGGTCAGACGACGGCGCGGCCGGCGGTGGGGCGCAGGGCCCCGACGGCGGCCAGCAGATGCTGACCGAGCCGGGCGCGCCAGCAGCCACCCCGGCCGAGCAGGCCTCACCGGCGACCGGCTGACCCGCCTGGCCCGGCCAAGCGGGCGGCTCAGCCGGGTCCGGCGCTGCCGCCGGTCCCGGCGGCCTCCACCTCGTCCCGGGACAGCCCAAGCAGGTAGAGCACGCTGTCCAGGTACGGCACGCTGATGGAGGTGTCCGCCGCGTCGCGGACCGCCGGCTTGGCGTTGAAGGCGATCCCCAGGCCCGCCGCGGCGATCATGTCCAGGTCGTTGGCGCCATCGCCGATGGCGACCGTCTGGCTGAGCGGGATGTCCGCCTGCGCCGCGAACCGGCGCAGGGCCTCTGCCTTGCCCGCGCGGTCGATCACCGGACCGGCCAGCCGGCCGGTCAGCTTGCCGCCGGCGATCTCCAGCGTGTTCGCGGCGGCGTAATCCAGGCCCAGGTCGGCCGCGAGCGGATCGGTGATCTGGCTGAAACCGCCGCTGACGATCCCGCACCGGTAGCCGAGCCGGCCCAGGGTGGTGATCAGCGTCCTGGCGCCGGGGGCGAGCCGCAGTTCCTGCCGGACCTGGTCCAGGACACGCGTCTCCAGGCCTGCGAGCAGCGCCACCCGCTCGGTCAGCGAGGTGGTGAAGTCCAGGTCGCCGCGCATGGTGGCGGCCGTAAGCTTGGCGACCTGCTCGGCGCAGCCCGCCCGGGCGGCCAGCATGTCGATCACCTCGCCGGCGATCAGGGTGGAGTCAACGTCCATGACGATCAGCCGCATCAGCCGCCGGTGCAGCCCGCCCCGCTGGACGGCCACGTCCACCCCCTGGGCCACCGACTCGCGGGCCAGCGCGGCCCGCAGCCCGCCCGGGTCGGCTCCGGAGACGGCGAACTCGATGCAGGTGACGGGGCGGTCGGCGAGACGGTCGATCCGGTCGATGTTCGCGCCATGGGCGGCGATCCGGCCGGCAATGGCGGCGATCGCGGCGGGCAGCAGCGGCTTGCCCAGCACGGTGACATGCAGCTGGCCGCGCTGCCGGGCCGGCTTCGCCGAGCCCATGGTGATCTCAACATCCATGTCCAGGTCGGCGGCGACCGCCCGGATGCCGCGGTGGATCGCGGTCAGGTCGGGGTCGGGCCCGCAGCCCAGCAGCACCCCGAGCACCAGCCGGCCCCGGATGACGACCTGCTCGATGTCCAGCACGGCGAGCCCGCCGCCATCGGCCAGCGCGGTAAACAGCCGGGAGGTCACCCCGGGCCGGTCCCGGCCGGTGAGGGTGACCAGTGCGGTGGTCTCGGAAACGTTCATCGCGCAGGCAACGCTACCCGTGCCTGGCCGGCGGCCAGAACTACCTGGACGAACTATCCCGGCACGAGCTCGCCGCGAAGATCGACGAAGCGCTCGCAGCGGCCGGTGCCGATGCGCCGGCCGTAGTGGCGGCCGCCGCGCTCATGGACGAGGTCGACCGGGGGCGGGTGCTGGGGGTGTGACGAGGCCGCCCGGCCAGGTGATCAGTCCCAGCGGCTCGCGCTGGCCTCGGTCAGTTGCCCGGGCGGCTCCTGCACCACGCAGAACACCAGCCCGGCCGGGTCCCGCATCACCTGCCAGAACTCCAGCCGCTCCAGCGGCTGTGCGCCGAGCCGTTCCAGCCGGGCCACTTCGGCGGCCAGGTCGTCGGTGTGAATATCCAGGTGGATCCGGCTGGGCCCGGCACCGAGCCGCTGGATGAGCAGCCCGCACCCGCCGCCGGGCAGCGCGGTGGAGTGGTATTCGGGGAACTGGGCGTTGCGGGCCAGTGGCATGCCGGTGGCCGCCTGCCAGAACGCCAGTTCCCGGTCGTGCTCGGCCGGTGACGCATCGATAACGATCACGGACAGCCTGCTGTAGTGGGTCATGAGTCCCAAATCTAGGGCGGATCCGGCCATCGCTCCGGCCGCCCGGATAGACCCGCCCTGGGCTGCAGGCCGGGACCGGGTCCGTAGCGTAGGTTCGGGTCAGACAGCTGCCGCTCGGGAGGGAGCCGGATGTCCGACGAGGTGATCCGCCTGCGGGGAGTCGGCATCCGGCGCGGTGGGTCGATGCTGCTGCGCGACGTCAGCTGGACCGTGTTCGACGACGAGCGGTGGGTGGTGATCGGCCCCAACGGGGCGGGCAAGACCACCCTGCTGCAGGTCGCATCCACCCAGATGTTCCCCTCCGAGGGAACGGCGGAGATCCTGGGCGAGCGGCTGGGTGCCACCGACGTGTTCGACCTGCGGCCACGGATCGGCCTGGCCAGCGCATCCGTGGCTGACCAGGTGCCGCCGGGTGAGAAGGTGATCGACCTCGTGCTGACCGCTTCCTACGCGATCGTCGGGCGGTGGAAGGAGGAGTACGAGTCGGCGGACGTGACCCGGGCGGTGGAACTGCTGGACGCCCTGGGCTGCGCCCATCTGATCCGGCGGCGGTTCGCGACGCTGTCGGAGGGCGAGCGCAAGCGGGTGCAGATCGCCCGTGCGCTGATGCCCGATCCGGAACTGCTGCTGCTTGACGAGCCTGCGGCCGGGCTGGATCTCGGGGGCCGGGAGGATCTGGTGCGGCGGATCGCGGTGCTGGCATCCGACCGGGCCGCGCCCACCATGGTGATGGTGACCCATCACGTGGAAGAGGTGCCGGCCGGGTTCACGCACGCGATGCTGCTCCGGCGCGGCTCGGTGCTGGCGGCCGGCCCGCTGCCGGAGGTCTTCACCGAGCGCAATCTGTCCAAGTGTTTCGGGGTCCCGCTCGTCATCGACCACCGCCAGTCCCGGTGGACGGCCCGCGCGGCCATGTAGCGGCGATGGCCAGGCGTCAGCGGGCGGGCCGGCGGGCACAAACCAGGCATGCGGGCAACCGCCGGGAGCCACCGGTGAAGGGTGACCGGGTCGAGATCGTGATCGACGCCGGTGGCACGGCCAAGACCTACGAGGTGGCGGCCACCCGGGCCGGGCGCCGGGTGGAGGTGGTCAGCCGCCGCGGCCTGGTGGAAGTGACCGAGCTCACCCGGGGCGGAGTGGCGGTGCGCACCGCCAGGTTCATGGCTAGCCGGGTGATCGCGCTGGTGGAACACCCGGCCGATGGCCGGCAGCGCAAGCAGGCACCGCCCGGCCAGTCCGGCTGACCGGCTGCGGCTAGCCCGGGTCCTGGCCATCCGGGCCGGGGGCGAGCAGGCCGCCGGCCACCGCGCGGGTGATCATGTCGCGGGCGAACCTGCCCAGTGCCGGTGACCCGTCCGCGATCAGCGCGACCCGGGTCAGCACCTGATCGGCGGTGACACCGTGGGCCAGCCAGGTGCCGCCGCCGGTCACCATGTTGATGAGCATCGGCTGCAGCCGGTCCATGGCCCGGGCGAACTTCGCCTCCGGGCTCACCCGCTCCTCGAATTCGTCCCAGAGCCGGTGGAACCGCTCCGACTGGCCCGGCGGCAGCAGCCCGAACAGCCGGTCGGCGGCGGCATGCTCGGCCCGCTGCTGGCGGGCAAGCTCGTCCGGCGCGGCATAGGCAAACAGGTCGCCGGCGTCGATCTCCACCAGGTCGTGCAGCACCAGCATGGCCAGCACCCGCTGCAGGTCCAGGCCGGGCGGGCTGTATTCGGCCAGCACCAGGGCCATCAGCGCCAGGTGCCATGAGTGCTCGGCCGAGTTCTCCCGGCGGGAGCGGTCGGTCAGGGTGCTCTGCCGGAGCACGGTCTTCAGCCGGTCTGCCTCCAGCAGGAAGGCAATCTGGTGGTCGAGTGGTTCCATGGGCTCATCCGGCATCTGCTTGGCGGCGTCGGTGCCCTCCCGCGCGATCAGGTATCCGCCCTGCGAAACGCCGCTTTCACCCTGGCGGAAGTCACACCCCTAGCGCGAGCATAGGGGGATGCGATACGAGTGCAGCATCACCTCACTGTCCTGGATCCCGTCCGAGGCTGTTACCGGCGGCACCCGGATGGCCTTCGACAGTGGATTCACGCACTACGACAACCCGCCACCTACCCAGATCGACGACCTCGAGGCGCTGCGGGCCGCGGACAAGTTCCGGTTCGCCAACCTGTTGCGCGCCTGGGTCGAGGTTGGCCCGGCCGGGGAGATCAACGGCTCCGGCTACAGCGGGAGCGGCCTGATCGGGAACACCACGATCCGGCTGGGCGGCCTGCGGCACACGTTCCAGAACGCGCTGCTGCCCGATCTGCGCGGGGAACCGGAGCAGGGTGATGGCTGGGTGCGGTTCACCCAGACCGTCGGTGGCCGGACCAGCCTGCCCGCGCCGCGCAAGGTCAAGCACCCGCCCTACGTCCAGTGGCAGGCGCCGCTGGTGTGGACCACGCTCAGCCTCACGCTGCATAACGACGGCCGGGCCGAGTCGCAGATGACGGGCGCGAGCAGCTTCCCGCGGCACTGGATCTACGACGACAGCGGCACGCTGACCCACAAGTCGGGACTGACCGACTACACGGACTGGATGGCAACCTCGTTCGGCGAGCACACGCCCTGGGGTGCGCAGGACTCTCCCGCCCTGGTGACCGCGGTGGAGACGGCGCTGGAGCACGAACTTTCGGTGCAGCTCATGCATGGCGCGGGCAAGCCCAGGATCACCAAGCTGGCGGCGGACAGCGTGCTGGTCCGCCAGGGGGAGCCCGGCACCGAGATGTTCCTGGTCCTGGACGGGGTCATCCGGGTGGAGCGGGACGGCGAGTGGCTGGCCGAATATGGGCCGGGTGCGCTACTCGGTGAACGTGCCTTTCTGGAGGGCGGGGAGCGCACCTCGACCCTGGTGGCGGTCACCCCCTGCCGGGTGGCCTCGGTGGAGGCCAGCCAGTTCGACCGGTCGGCACTGGAGGAACTGTCCGGGGGGCACCGGCGCGAAGACGCCGACCGGGGCTGACGGGTGCGCGTCCACCTATGCGGTGTCCGTGGCTCGACCCCCGCACCGGGCCCGGACTTTCTCCGTTACGGCGGCCACACCTCGTGTGTCGCGATCGCGCACGACGGGCCGGGCAGGCCGGTGCTGGTGCTGGATGCGGGCACCGGCCTGCGCCGGGTCACCCCGCTGCTCGGAGGCGGCCCCTTCGCCGGCACCATCCTGCTCACCCACCTGCACTGGGATCATGTGCACGGGCTGCCGTTCTTCACCGGTGGTGACCGGGACGACGCCCGGGCCACCCTGCTGCTGCCCGCCCAGCCGGACCGGGCCGGCGCGGTCGAGGTGCTGGCCCGGGGCATGTCCCCGCCTCACTTCCCGATCACGCCGACGGGCCTGCGCGGGCAGTGGCGGTTCGGCACCATCGAGCCGGGCCAGCTGAAAGCGGAGGGGTTCACGGTCGAGGCCCGGGAGATCCCGCACAAGGGCGGCCGGACGTTCGGCTACCGGGTGAGCGATGGCCGCAGCTCGCTCGCCTACCTGCCCGACCACTGCCCGACCGTGCTGGGACCTGGCCCGGACGGCTGGGGTGAGTACCACCCGGCCGCGCTGGACCTGGCGGCCGACGTGGACCTGCTCATCCACGACGCGTTCCTGCTGCCGGAGGAGGTGCCCGCGCAGGCGGCATTCGGTCATGCGGCGGCGGACTACGCGGCCGAGCTGGGCCGCCTGGCCGGTGCCCGGCGGGTGCTGCTGGCGCATCACAAGCCGGACCGGACCGACGCTGAGCTGGACCAGCTGGCCCGCCGGTTCGCGCAGACGGTGCCCGAGGTCGTGGTGGCCGCCGAGGGCGAGATACTCGAGCTATGAGCCCGTCAGGTCGCGGTGGCTAGTCCCGCCACGGACGCGGTGGTGGTCGGCGCCGGGCCGAACGGGCTCGCGGCGGCGGTGACGCTTGCCCGCGCGGGGCTGTCGGTCCGGGTCATCGAGGGGGCGGCCAGTCCCGGTGGCGGCTGCCGGACGCAGGAGCTGACCCTGCCCGGCTTCCAGCACGACGTCTGCTCGGCGGTACACCCGCTGGCCGCCGCGTCCCCCTTCTTCCAGCGGCTCGACCTGGCGGCGCTGGGGGTGACGCTGCGGACCCCCAAGATCGCGTTCGCGCATCCGCTGGACGGCGGCCGGGCGGCCTGGCTGGCGAACTCGGTGGAGGAGACGGCCGGCGCGCTGGGCGCGGACGGCCAGAGTTACCGGCGGCTGCTCGGGCCGCTGGTCCGGGAGGCGCCGCTCACCCTGCCGTCACTGCTGGCACCGCTGCGGTCGGTGCCCGGCCATCCGCTGGCGATGGCCAGGTTCGGCCTGGACGGCATCTTGCCGGCCACCGCGGTGGCGCGCCGGTTCCGTACCGAGGAGGCCCGGGCGTTGCTGGCGGGGGTCGCCGCGCACACCATGCTGCCGCTGACCGCGCCCGGCACCGGCGCCTACGGGCTGACCCTGATGATGGTCGCCCACCTGGTCGGCTGGCCGGTGGTGGAGGGCGGCAGCGCCAGGCTCATCGACGCCCTGGTGTCGGACCTGGCCGCGCACGGCGGCCAGGTGGAGACCGGCCACTGGGTCCGGTCGCTGGCCGAGCTGCCGCCTGCCCGGGCGGTCCTGCTCGACGTCACCCCGCGCCAGCTGGCTGCTCTGGCAGGCCGGTCCCTGCCGGGCCCGGCGGGCCGCATGCTCGCCCGGTTCCGCTACGGGCCGGGCGTGTGCAAGGTGGACTGGGCGCTGTCGGGGCCGGTGCCCTGGCAGGCGGCTGCCTGCCGGGAGGCCGGCACCGTGCACCTGGGCGGCACCATGGCCGAGGTCGCCCGCAGCGAGGCGCAGATGGTGGCGGGAAAGCATGCCGACCGGCCGTACTGCCTGGTCGCCCAGCCCGGGGTGGTGGATGCCTCCCGCGCCCCGGCGGGCCAGCACACGCTGTGGGGTTACTGTCATGTCCCGTCCGGCTCCACGGTGGACATGTCGGACCGGATCGAGGCGCAGATCGAGCGGTTCGCGCCCGGGTTCTCCGAGCTGATCCTGGCCCGCTCGGTCCGGACTGCGGCCGATATGGAGCGCTACAACCCGAACTACATCGGCGGCGACATCAACAGCGGCGCGGCGACGCTGTGGCAGACCCTGTTCCGCCCGGCCCCGCGGTGGAATCCCTACCGGACGCCGCTGCCGGGGGTGTACCTGTGCTCCGCGTCCACCCCGCCGGGCGGCGGCGTGCATGGCATGTGCGGTGACGGGGCGGCCCGCACCGTCCTGGCCGACCTCGGGCTCCGCCCATCCTGAACGGCGGTGCCGGGCGGCCCGGGCTGCCGGGCGGCGGTCAGCCGTCCGCCCCGTCGGCCACCGCCTGCTGCACCTCCGCCTGCCGGGCGGCCAGCTCGGCCGCGTACTTACTGCGGTCGATGTCCTCGGCGATCTGCTCGTCGGCGCGCATCAGCTCGTCCAGATCGGTCGCGGCCGCACCGAGCACGCCCAGGTCGGCGAACGCGTGCTGGACCCCCGGTCCCCACAGCCCGATGTCCTTCACGCACGGCACGATCCGGCTGAACAGCAGCGCCCGGAACGCCTGCTGCACCGGCGAATGCTCGGTGAACTCCAGGCACTCGCCGACGTCGAAGCCCATCCGCTCCCACACCTCCTGGGCGCGGAACCGGTTGCGCATGAGGTGGCAGCCCTCGACCACGAACTCTTCCCGGTCGGCCCGCTCGGCCTGGGTCAGGCCCTGGTAGTAGTCGCGCAGCGCCAGCCGGCCGAACGCCACGTGCCGCGCCTCGTCCTGCATGACATAGGCCAGTATCTGCTTGACCAGCGGGTTGGTCGCCAGGTCCCGGTGCACGCCGAACGCGGCTAGCGCCAGTCCCTCGATCAGCACCTGCATGCCGAGGTAGGGCAGGTCCCAGCGGGCGTCGCTGAGCGCGTCGGCCAGCAGCCGCCCCAGGTCGTCGTTCATCGGGTAGTACAGGCCGATCTTGTCCTGGACGAACCGGGAGAACAGCTCCACGTGCCGGGCCTCGTCCATGGCCTGGGTGGCGGCGTAGAACTTCGAGTCCATGTCCGGCACCGACTCGACGATCCTGGCGGCGACCGTGAGCGCGCCCTGCTCACCGTGCAGGAACTGGCTGAACAGCCAGGACGACAGGTGCATGCCCAGCTCGTCCCGCTCCGCGGGGGACAGGGCCTGCCACTGCCGGGAGCCGTAGATAGGGGAGAACTCCTCCGACATGCCCATGACGTTGCTGGGGTCGACCGGGAGGTCCCAGTCGATCCGCTTGCTGGCGTCCCACTGCTTGTCCTTGCCCCGCTGGTACAGATCCAGCAGCCGGCCCCGGCCGTTGCCGTACTCCCAGCTGAAGCGGGCGGCGCCGGTGGCGGGAATGTCCCAGGTGCCGGGGGCGACGGGGGTTGCGTAGTGGTCGTAGGTGCTCACGGCAAGCTCCCTGGCAGGCGATGCCCCATTATTACTGACTGGTAGCCCCTACTCCAGGCGTGCGCAGGAGACACGGGCACGGATGGGTTCCGCCCAGATGGCACCGCCCGGCCGGTGCCCGCACTGGGCGGCCAGCCGGCTGGCCGTCTGCGGCCAGGGTGGATAGCTGCTGCGCAGGTTCACGCCACGGAAATCGGCGGCCCATGGCGCCGCCAGCACGAGCAGGAGCACGGTGAGCGCCAGCCACCGGCGGGGCCCGCCGCCCGGCCGGGCCAGCACCCCGTCGGCCGCCACGAGTGCGGCCGAATAGATGAGCAGGATGGGGACGACGGTGTAGCGGCTGCCGGGGATCCACACCGCCGAAGCCGATACCGGCGCGGTCACCCAGCCACGGACGACGGCAGGTGTCACGGTCAGGGCCAGGCTCAGCCCGAGACAAGTGACCGCGAACAGGGCCAGCCGCGGGCCGCCGCGGGCCAGCATCCAGGCCGCGCCGGCGGCCACGGCGGCGGTGGCCAGCAGCACCGCGCCCGGCCCACTGGCGACCTGCAGCAGGCCGGCCAACTGCCGGCCGGCGACCGCGGCCAGCAGCACGTGCTGGCCGTAGAAGCGCAGCGCCGCCGGCAGCGGCCCCAGCCGCGCCAGTTCCGGCGCGGGCGCAGCGAACGCTAGCTGCAGCGTGATCCCGGCCAGCCAGCCCGCCGTGGCGGCGTGCTCGGACCACCGGCGGAGCGCCAGCACCCGGGCCAGCACCAGCGGGGCGAGCAGGATCGCCAGCAGCTGGGACGAGGCGGCCGCGAAGCATATCCCGGCTGCGAGCACCCGGCCAGCTGGTGCCCTCGGCCGCCACAGCAGCGCCCAGAAGGCCGCGAACAGCAGGTACCACGGCGTGTCCACGCCACTGTTGGCCACCTCGACGACCGCGCTGGGCAGCAGCACCACTCCCGCCGCCAGCCCGGCCCGCAGCCACGGGCTGCGGATATGGCCGGCGCTGGCGTGACCGGCGAACACCGCGCACCCGGCCGCGAGCACCGCGCCGGCGACCGCGAACGCCAGCGCCGCGTCCGCCAGCGGCAGCAGCACCACCCCGTCGGCGATCAGCCGCGGCACCAGCTGCAGGTAGCCGGCGTAGGGCCAGAGCAGGCTGGCCCGCGGGTGGGCCAGCGCCTGGGGCAGGAACGTGTAGCCGTCCTCGCCCCACAGCGTGCGCCAGGCGGGCACCCCGGCCTGGCGCAGCAGCAGCAGGCCGGCGCCGGCCGCGATGGCAGTGGCGGTGAGTGCGACGGCGGCCAGGCGGGCCGCCCGGGGCCGCGACGGCCCGGGCCGTGCGGGCGCGGCCGGGAAGAGCGTCCCCAGGCCCGCCAGCCACCGGGCCCACCGTTGTCCCTGGCGGTCGCGGGGGTGCCCGGGCGCCCCGCCCGGCC
Organism: uncultured Actinomycetes bacterium; assembly: GCA_963837105.1. Classification (GTDB taxonomy): domain Bacteria; phylum Actinomycetota; class Actinomycetes; order Streptosporangiales; family Streptosporangiaceae; genus UBA9676. Next base: position 88,762 of record CAWIMG010000030.1, read on the forward strand.
GCGCAAGCTCACCTGGCTGGCTGCTCACAGGCAGACCGAGGGCTCGTGCTCGGCATGACTGGCCGGTTCCAGCTGGAAGGTGGAATGGACCACGTCGAAGTGGCCACGCAGGCAGTCCTGAAGCGTGTCCAGCATGGCCGCGCTCTGGTTCGCCGCCAGCACCGCCGGATCGACGACCACGTGGGCGGACAGCACCGGCAGCCCGGACGTGATGGTCCAGGCATGCAGGTCGTGCACGTCGGTCACGCCGGCCAGCCCGGTCATGTGGGCACGAACCTGCTCCAGGTCGATCCCGCGCGGGCTGGCCTCCAGCAGCACGTCCACCGCATCCCGGAGCAGCCGCCAGGTGCGCGGCAGGATCAGCAGGGCCACCGCCAGCGAGGCGATCGGGTCCGCCTGCAGGAATCCGGTCGCCGCCACCACCACGCCACTGATGATGACCGCCAGCGCGCCGAACGTGTCCGAGGCCACCTCCAGGAAAGCGCCACGGACGTTGAGGCTCTCGGCCTGCCCCCGGCGCAGCAGCAGCACGGACACCCCGTTGCCGGCCAGGGCCACCAGGCCGAACACGATCATCAGGCCGGAGTCGACCGGGGGCGGGGCGGCCAGTCGCTGCACGGCCTGGGCGATGATGTAGGCAGCCAGGCCGAGCAGCAGCAGCGCGTTGACGGTCGCGGCCAGGATCTCCGCCCGCGCGTAGCCGAAGGTGGCCCGGCTGCTGGCCGGCCGGGCCGCCACGGAGGCAGCCAGCACCGCCAGGCCCACCCCGGCCGCGTCGGCGGCCACGTGCGCGGCATCCGCCACCAGCACCAGCGAGCCGCTGGCCACCGATCCGGCTATCTCGGCGACCGCGATCCCGGCGCTGATCGCCATGACCGCCACCAGCCGCCCCCGGTGCCGGCCAGTCGCGGTGAGAGCCGCTGCGTGATCGTGGCCGCCCGGCATCCTGCCCTCCTCGTGCTACCCGTCCCCGGTCACGGCAGCGGCTGGCTGCCGCCCGGCGGGCGGCAGCATCACAAGTCCTATCCGCCCGGCGGTGGCGTGCTGCCCGGTGCGAGAAGTTCATACGCGGGGTTGACCATGACCGGGCTGCCTTCCCGGATACCGACCGGGCCGCGGAACCGGGCCTTCGCCCCGCAGATGATCCCCGGGATATGCGACCGGCCGTAGAACAGGGCGGTCAGGTCGCCGGTGGAGTCGGAAATCTCCACGGCCAGCACCGAGTTGCGTTCCACCGGCCGGATCTCGACGGCCCGTACCCGGCCTTCCACGGTGGCCCGGCCCGGCTGGGTGAGCTCGCCGATCGGGTTCACCCCCGGCGACGGCGCCGGCCGGTCGTAACTGGCCCGGCTGCGATCGGCCGCCGGGGCGGGGCCCGCCGCACCACGCTGGCCACGCCGCCCGCGCAGCAGGTTGCGCCGGGGGGACGGGGCCGGGGCGCCGGGCGGAGGGGAGGTGGTTTCGCCGGCTGACGGGCCGGCCTGGCCGTCGCCGGCCGGCCCGTCAGCCGCTGGCCCTGGCGCACCGGCCGCGGCGGCGGCCAGCCCAGGATCGTCCGGGGACGACGCGGCTGGGACGGCCGGCGGGACCGGCACCGCCCCGGCGGGCCCATCGGGCGGGATGGCCCCGCCCAGCCCGTCCGGGACCGGCGGGGCCGGCCTGGCGGAGGGTGGGCCGGCCGCGGCGGTGGCGGGCACCGCCGTTCCGCCTGGTTCCGGTTCGCCCATCGTGCCGGCGCCGGCTGCCGCGGGGACGGCGGCCGGCGTCCCGGTCCCGGCAGCGGCCTGCGACTGCTGCCGCTCGTGGATGTCCTCGAGCCGGCTGCGCACGTCGAACGGGACGATGGTGGCCGCCGAGTGCGGGATCCGGCTGACCACGTTGGCGATCTTGTCAGCGGTCCGGTCGTGCAGCAGCCGGCCGAGCAGCGGCGAGTAGCTGCGCCGGGGCAGTACCGCGGTCACGTGCACACCGGGCAGCGCGGCCTCGGCGCTGACCAGTTCGGCGGCCGCCTTGGTCAGCCGCCGGTCCGGGCAGTCGATGAAGTCGAGCACCACCCCGCGGTCGGCCCGCATCCACTCCTCGCGCAGCTGTTCCGCCTGCGCGGTGTCGATGACGAAGTGCACCGCCCGCAGCGTGGTCGGGTTCAGGCTGCGGGCGTAGCGCAGGGCCGCGAGAGTGGCCAGGTCGAAGCTGTCCACCAGCACGAACACCGTGCGCCTGGGATAGTTCGGCGCGCGCGGGGGCCGGGGGCGGGCGCCGATCCGGTCCAGCACCTCGCTCTCGATCCGGTACTCCCGGTTCAGCCGGATGAAGGCGAAGACCGCGATCGGGAATACCACGACGACCAGCCAGGCGCCCTCGGTGAACTTCACGACCGCGAAGATCACGACGACCAGCGCGGTATACACCCCGCCGATGAAGTTGATCACAAGCCGTCGGCGCCAGGCGGACTCCTTGGTCCGCCGGTGGTATCTCGCCATGCCGAACCCGGCCATCGAGAACCCGGTGAACACGCCGATCGCGTAGAAGGGGACCAGGTTGTTGGTGTTGGCGCCGACGACCACCAGCAGGGCGACGGCCAGCACCGTCAGCAAGATGATCCCATTCGAGAAGACGAGCCGGTGGCCGCGTTTGGACAGCCAGCGGGGCAGGAACGAGTCCTCGGCGACGAAACTGGTCAGGAACGGGAAGCCGCTGAAGCTGGTGTTGCCGCCGGTGAACAAGATCGTGATGGCCCCCGCCTGCACCAGGTAGAACATCAAATGGCCGACGGCCGACTGCCCGAAGATGAGGTGGGCCTCCTGGGACACCACAGTGGGGACGCCGCTCTTGTAGGGGACCGCGTGCGTGACGTGCGCCACCCAGGAGATGCCGGCGATCAGGAACGCGACGATGCTGCCCTGGGTGACCAGGATCTGCCGGGCATGTTTGCCCTCGGGCGGCCGCAGCGCGCTCACCGCGTTGGAAACGGCCTCGATCCCGGTCAGCGACGAGCCTCCGTTCGCGAACGCGCGCCCCAGGAAGAAGATGGCTGCGAAGGTCCACAGGCCACTCCAGTGCCCGATCGCGACCGTCCCGGAGTGCCAGGCGACATGCCCCAGCCCGCCGCCGAACGCCTCGCGGGCCAGGCCGACGATGATCATCAGGCCCACCGAGCCGGTGAACAGGTACGTCGGCAGCGCGAACGTCTTGCCGTTCTCCCTGACCCCGCGCAGGTTCACGTAAGCCATCACCAGGGTCGCCGCGACCGAGATCACCAGCAGGGTCGTGGTGTCCCCCAGCGGCTTGCCCAGCGCTGGGAACGTGGAGATGACCGCGGCGCTGCCCGCGGCGTTCTGCACCGCCACCGTGACGATGTAGTCCACCATGAGCGCCACCGCGGCGACCTGCGCCACGCGCGGCCCGAAGTTCTCCCGGGCCACCACGTAGGACCCGCCAGCCCGCGTGTAGACAGTCACCACTTCGCGGTAGGAGAGCACCACCAGCGCGACACCGAGCAGGATCACCCCGGTCATCGGCAGCAGGATCGTGAACGCGGCCAGGCCGAAGAACGGCAGCAGTTCATGCAGGATGAGCTCGGAGCCATAGTTGGCCGACGAGATCCCGTCGCAGGACAGCACGCCGAGGGCGAGCGGCTGCGACAAGCGTTCCTCGCTGAGCTGCTCGTTCACCAGCGGCGGGCCGAGCACGCGGCGTTTGGCGTTGTACCAGAAGCCCTCCGGCACCTCGCCGGCCCCACCGAGGAAACCGACTGCCTTGCGCATGGCCACGGGAATGATCCTTTGGTCGCCTGCCGTCCTGTGGCCTTCATACCATCGCCAGCCTGCGCGCTCACCTGTCAGGGCGGGTGGTACTCCACGAGGTCAGCCGATACCGAAGAACCCCAGCACGGTGGAACCGAGCAGCAGCAGGCTCATCGCTGAGATGCCGGCCACACAGATGCCGGCGGCGATCCGGAACACCGGGCCGTTCACCGCCTTCCCCAGCACGCTGCGTCGGCTGGTCAGGATCAGGATGTACACCAGGATCACCGGGGTGACGATGCCCTGCAGCACCTGGGTGCCGATCAGCAGCGTGATCAGGTTGACCCGGGTCAGCGCCAGGCTGGCGCCGATGATGACCTGCACGGTGAACAGCCCGAGAAACAGCCTGGCCTCGGTGAACCTGCGGGACACCGACCGCTCCACCCCGACCGCCTCGCCGATGGCATAGGCGCTGGACAGCGGCACCACCGCGCCAGCCAGGGCGGAGGCGCCGATCAGGCCGAGCGCGAACAGGACCTCGGCCGCCTGCCCGGCCACCGGCCTCAGCGCCAGCGCAGCCTCCGACGCCGAGGTGAGCGGCCCGCGGCCGCCGATGGCGGCGGCGGTGGCGATGATGATGGTGATCGAGACGATGCAGGCGAACACCGCCCCGGAGATGGCGTCGATCCGCGCCCGCGGGTAGTCGGCCGGGTCGGCGCCCTTGTCCACCACCCCGGCCGCCGCGTAGAGCTGCATGTACGGGCTGACCGTGGTGCCGATCAGGGCCACCCCCAGCAGCAGGTAGGGCTTGCTGAACTCCACCTGCGGGATGACCAGGTTGGTGCCGACCGCGGACCAGTCCGGGCGGCCCAGCACCGCGGCGATCGGATAGGCCAGGAACGCCAGCGACATGATCAGGAAGATCCGCTCGGCATAGCGGTAGGAGCCGAACAGCACCAGCGCCCAGATGCCCGCCGCGGCGATCGGGATGATGATGTAGCGGCTCACCCCGAGCAGCCCGAACGCGGCCCCGATGCCGGCGAACTCGGACACCACCAGCCCGGTGTTGGCCAGCAGCACACAGCTCAGCGCCACCGCGGTCAGCCGGAGGGTGAACTGCTCCCTGATCAGCGCGGCCAGTCCCTTGCCGGTGTGGGTGCCCAGCCGGACCGCCATCTCCTGCACCAGCACCAGCGCGACCGTGACCAGCACCATGAAGAACAAGGTCTTGTAGACGAACTGGGACCCGGCCGAGGCATAGGTGGCGATGCCGGCCGCGTCGTTGCCGGCGTTGGCCGCCACGATCCCGGGCCCCGCGATGGCCAGCACCAGCCAGATCCGGCTCTTGCGCGACCGCATCAGCCGCACCCCGCCGGAGCGGATCGTGGTCAGCCTCGCCAGCCCGCCCCGCTCCCGGGGGTGCCGGCGTTCCCGGGCATCGGTTACCTCCTCCCGCGCGCTCACTGCAGGAACCTCGGGAAGTGCAGCACCCGGCCGTGGCCGGGAACCAGCGCGTCGAGCACGTCGTCGGACAGGATCCGCCCCAGCGGCCTGCCCTCGTCGTCCACCACCAGCAGGGACGAGCGCCGCGACTCCACCATCTCGGTGGCCACCTTGTCCAGGTCGTCGTCGGGCCGCAGGGTGACCGGCGGGTCGTCCGGGTCGATCACCGCCGACAGCGGCTTTTCGCTGTCGTTGACCAGCAGGTCGAACGCCGAGACGTCGCCGATGACCCGGCCATCGGGGTCGACCACGGCGACCGAGTCGATCTCGGTCTGGTGCTTGGCCAGCTTGCGCAGCCGCTTGCGCACGCCGCCGACGGTCTCGTCCGGGCTCGCGGTGCACAGCACCGTCGTCATGACGCCCCCGGCCTCGTCTTCGGGGTAACCGAGCAGGCGGGCCAGTTCCCGCTGGGTGTCGGCTGGCATCCGGGACAGCAGCTGGGCCTGCTCGTCCGCGGGCAGGTCGCGCAGCGCGTCCACCGCCTCGTCCGGTTCCATCCGTGCCACCAGATCGGCCGCCTGCTCCGGGTCAACCTCGCGCAGCAGCGCGGTCAGTTCGTCCGGCTCCATCTCCTCCAGCACGTCCGCCGCCAGGTCGTGGTCCAGGCTGGCCAGCAGTTCCCGGCGGCCGGGCCGGCCCAGTTCCTCCAGCACATCCGCGAGTTCGGCGGGGCGCAGCCGGCGCAGGGCCGCGTGCGGGGTCCGCAGCTTCACCGCGGCCGGCGCCTCCGCGGAGTCCTCGCCGAACGACTCGATCGCGGCCCAGTCGATGACCCGGTCCGGGGTGGGATGCCAGCGGAACCGCTTGGGGCCCAGCCGCCGCAGCAATGTCTGCAGGCTCACGTCCACCCCGACCAGCCGGACCTGGTCGGCGACCTGGGCGAGATAGAGGTCGGCGGCCCGGATCACCTGCACCTCGTCGGTATCCACCAGCTGGTGGTCGAGGATGTCGCGGTGCAGCAGCACCTCCCCCTCCCGGCGCTGGAACTCGCGCAGATCCAGCCGGGCCGTGCGCAGCGTCACCGACCGGCGCTCCACCCGGTCGATGGCGGCGGCGTCCAGAAACGCCCGGCGGCGGCCGACCCGGACCACGATCCCGGTCAGCGCGGGGTAGGCGTCGCTGCCGCCATGCACCCGGGCCACCAGGTCCACCAGCCTGCCGACCTCCTCCCCGGACTGGTTGACCACCGGGCAGTCGATCAGGCCGACCAGCGAGATGATGTTCTGCCGGACCTGGCGGGAGGTCATCAGCCGTTGGGTGTAGCTGGCGAACAGGTTCGGGCTGCCGTTGCCGTCACCGTCGCGGCCCCGGTGGCCGGGCAGGCGCCCGCTGAAGAAGTGCCGGTCGGACACAGCAGCCTCCTGGTGCCGCCGGCCCTGCCGGGTGGGTTAACCCGGAGCGGCCGGTTCGTGCGGGCGGGGTCGGGACGGGTGGGGTCGGGACGGGCGGCGTCTGGCGGCCCGGCCGTCGGTGACGGCCTGGCTCGCCGTGGTGGTACTGGACGGATCGCCGAGCACGGCCCCCACCTCCCCCTTACACCGGCTGCGTTAACCAAGGCTAGACGCCAGCGCTCCGGCTGCGGCACCCCGCGGTGGCATTGTTCCCGGCCACGGCCGGTGCGTCCGCTGGTTCCGTGGCACCAGCACCGGGCATTCTTTGTTCACCTGGGCGTCACGTGACGTTCGTTGCGGTCCGGTTGCCCGGATGATCGGCTGGATAGGCCGCGCGCACCGCCCGCCGGTCCGCGGTACCTGCCTGGTCACGCCCAGCCCCGGCCCGGAAGGGAGATACCGCCATGACCACACCGCCGGCCGCGCCGGCTCCCCAGGCAGGCGGCGTGCGCACACTGCACCTGTCCGAGTTGCTCCGGCGTCCGCTCACCGACCGGGGCGGGGAGTCCCTTGGCAGGCTCGCCGACGTCATCGTCTGGCTGGGCGGGCCCGAGCTGCCTTTGGTCATCGGCGGGGTCGCCAGCGTCGGCGGGCGGGAGGTGTTCGTCCCGCTGGAGCAGGTCAGCTCATTCGACGGGGAAGTGCTCCGGCTCAACAGCGCCAGGCTGGACCTGCGCCGCTTCGAGCGCCGGCCGGGTGAGGTCCTGCTCCGCGCCGACGTGCTCGGCCACCGGCTCATCGACGTGGAAAACGCCCACCTGGTCAAGGCCGCCGACCTGGAACTGGAGGAGCGTGCGGGCGAGTGGGTCCTCACCGGGGTGGACACCCACCGCCGGCGGCCGGGACTGGCCGGGCTGTTCGGCCGGGGCGGCGATCCCATGCCGCACGCGTTCCGGGAATGGTCGGCCTTCGAGCCGCTCATCGGCCACACCGGCAGCCTGACCACCCGGGGGCCGTTCGGGCGGATCCGGCGGCTCAAGCCGGCCCAGATCGCCGACCTGCTGGAGGAGGCGTCCAAGGCCGAGGAGACCGAGATCCTCGGCCAGGTCCACGCCGATCTCGAACTCGAAGCGGATGTGTTCGAGGAGCTGGACGATGATCTGGCGGCCCGGTTGCTGGGCGCCCGCACGGACGCCGAGATCGCCGAAGTGCTGTCGCGGATGCGGGCCGACGACGCGGCCGACGCGGTGGCCGAACTGCCGCAGGCGCGCCGCCAGCCGGTGCTGGATCTGCTGCCGCCCGGCCAGCGCACCAAGGTGCTGACGCTGATGGGCTTCAACGCCACCAGCGCGGGTGGGCTGATGGGGGTGGATTTCCTGGGCCTGCCGCCAGACACACCGGTGCATGCGGTGCTGGCCGCGGTCGGCCAGTCGCGCCCGCTCCAGCCGGAGGCGCTCACCAGTGTGCACGCGGTGACCGGGGACCAGCGCCTGGTGGGGGTGGCCAATCTGGTGACGCTGCTGCAGTCGGATCCGGATGCCCCGCTCGGGCAGGTGTGTGACACCGACCCGGTGCGGGTCGGTGCCGGCACCGACGTGGTGGACGTGGCCGTGCTGATGAGCGACTACAACCTGATCACGATCCCGGTGGTGGACGAGCGCCGCCGCATGATCGGCATCATCACGGTGGACGACGTGCTGGAAACCACCCTCCCGGACGACTGGCGCCGGCGTGAGGTGGCCCAGCCGCCCGACGCCCACGCGGGGGACGGCCCGTGACCGAATCCGGCGGCGACAGCCCACCGCCGGTGCGCCCCGGGCCAGTTCGCTCGCCCCCCGCATCCATCCCGCCCGCCCCGGAATCACCGCCCGCTCCCGCGCGGCCACCACCGGCGCCGCCTGCCCCGCCACCCGCCGGCGGGCCAGGCGCCGGCAGGCCACCTGCCGCCGGCCGGGTCCGGGCGTCCCCGCCCGGCCGGGGCGGCGAACGGCCCGAACTCGCGCATCCCACCGCCGTGCTGGACGAGGCGCATCTGGGCGACATCGAGGGGGCGCTGGGCCGGATCCGGGCCGGCGACGAGTACCGCAGCGGCTGGCGCCGGCGGCTGATCACGTTCCTGGCCATCATGGGCCCCGGCCTGATCGTTATGGTCGGGGACAATGACGCGGGCGGGGTGTCCACTTACGCGCAGGCGGGGCAGAACTACGGCTACAGCCTGCTCTGGGTGCTGCTGCTGCTGATCCCGGTCCTTGTCGTCAACCAGGAGATGGTGGTCCGGCTCGGCGCGGTCACCGGCGTCGGGCACGCCCGGCTGATCAACGAGCGGTTCGGCAGGTTCTGGGGCTGGTTCAGCGTCGGGGACCTGTTCCTGCTCAACTTTCTGACCATCGTCACCGAGTTCATCGGCGTCTCGCTCGCCCTGCGCTACTTCGGCGTCAGCCCCTACATCTCGGTGCCGGTGGCCGCCGTCGTGCTGGTCGCTATCACCGCGAGTGGCAGCTTCCGCCGGTGGGAACGGGCGATCTTCGTGTTCATCGGGACCAGCCTGGTGCTGTACCCGCTGGCCCTTGCGTCGGGACCGCATTACGCCTCGATCGCATATCACCTCGTGGTGCCCGGAATCCAGGGCGGCGCCACCTCGGCCGCTGTCTTGCTCATCATCGCGATCGTGGGCACGACCGTGGCCCCCTGGCAGCTGTTCTTCCAGCAGTCCAACGTCATCGACAAGCGCATCACGCCGCGGTTCATCGGCTACGAGCGGGCCGACACCGCCTTCGGCTCCCTCGTCGTCGTGGCCGGAGCGATCGCGATCGTAGTGGTGGCCGTGTTCGCCGTCCGCGGCACGAACCTGGCCGGGAACTTCACCGATGCGCTCGGGGTGGCCCGCGCGCTGGAAGCTCACGGCTACTGGTACGGCGCCCTGTTCGCGATCGTGCTGTTTGACGCCAGCATCATCGGCGCCTCGGCGGTGACCTTGTCCACCAGCTATGCGTTCGGTGATGTGTTCGGCCTGAAGCACTCATTGCACCGCAGCTTCCGCGACGCCAAGCCGTTCTACCTGAGCTATGCCGTTCTCGTGGTGGTGGCCGCGGGCATCGTCCTCATCCCCGGGGCGCCGCTCGGGCTGATCACCACCAGCGTCCAGGCCCTGGCCGGGGTGCTGCTGCCCAGCGCCAGCGTGTTCCTGCTGCTGCTCTGCAATGACCGGGAGGTGCTCGGCCCCTGGGTCAACCAGCGCTGGCTCAACATCCTGGCCAGCATCATCATCGCCGTCCTGCTCACGCTGTCCGGCACACTGGTTGTCAGCACGGTGTTCCCGGGCCTGAACGTCGCCGGGATCGCGGTCGTGCTCGCCATCGCACTCCTCGTGGGCGGCGGAGGGGCAGGCCTGTGGCTGGCGGTCACCCAACGCCGCCGGGGCCGGGCCCGGCCAGCCCCGGTGCAAATGACGGCGCAAGAGCGGATGAGCTGGCGGATGCCCCCACTCGCCCTGCTCAAACCGGTGACCTGGTCACCAGGGACGAAGCTGGGTGTCCTGCTGCTCCGCGGCTACCTCGTGGTGTCGGTCATCCTGCTGATCGTCAAGGCCATCCAACTGGGCGGCGGCTGACCGGCGCTGGCGGCCGCGGTTGGCCGGCCGGGCCGGGCCGGGATATACTTGCACACGTTTGCAGGCACCTCGTTCGGTGAGGCGTCGGTACGAACACAGGCCACTGATCCGACGACGTCGAGAGACGCCCAGGGTCAGGACAGGTTTCCCCGGCCTAAGGGGTGACCCGAGGTGGCTGCGCCGAAGGCGCTACGTCGTGCCGTGCCAAAGCTCTGACGAGTAGGGGTGCGCGCCGGTTCCCGCCGGTGCTCCCTCCCCAGTGCTGGCCGGGTATCCAGCCCGGCGGCATCGTGCCGCGGCAGTGGCGACACCCGCGTGTGTCCTGGCTGAAGGAGGCGAGAGATGGATTGCAGTAGCCCGGGCCATGATCAGGCCCACACCCAGCCGTTCTCGTTCTCCCCGGGCACGCGGTAACCACCCGCTCCGCGATCTTCCACTCCGCCACCCGCTGCGCCCGAGCGCAGCGTGGATGGATGCCGCGTGCCCTCCTGAGGCCCCCCGAGGGAGGGATCTGCCATGGCAGCCGTCACCAACAACCGCAGCGCCGTCCTGGACGACCAGCACACCGGCGACATCCGCGGCGCGCTGGGCACCATCGCGCTGCACGACACCGCGCCCCGCCGGGGGCTGCCGGCCACGCTGAAGACCCTGCTGGCCATCGTCGGCCCTGGGCTGATCGTCATGGTCGGCGACAACGACGCCGGCGCGTTCGCCACCTACGGGCAGGCCGGCCAGGACTATGGCACCCGCCTGCTGTGGACGCTGCTGCTGCTGGTCCCGGTGCTGTACGTGAACCAGGAGATGGTGCTCCGGCTCGGCGCCGTAACGGGGGTCGGGCACGCCCGGCTGATCCTGGAGCGGTTCGGGAAGTTCTGGGGCGCGTTCAGCGTCATCGACCTGTTCATCCTCAACGCGCTCACGCTGGTCACCGAGTTCATCGGCATCACACTGGCGGCGTCCTACCTCGGCCTGCCCAGGATCGCCGCGGTCGTGATGGCGGCCGTGGTCATCGTCGGCTCGGCGTTCACCGGCAGCTTCCGCCGGTTCGAGCGGATCGCGATCGCGTTCTGCGGGGCCAGCCTGCTGCTCGTACCGCTGTACTTCGTCGCCCACCCGGCGGCCAGCCAGATGGCACACGACTTCGTCATCCCCCAGCTGCCGGGCGGCGCCGGCCAGCTGGGCACGGTCATGCTGCTGATCATCGGCATCGTCGGCACCACGGTGGCGCCCTGGCAGCTGTTCTTCCAGCAGAGCTATGTGATCGACAAGCGGATCACGCCGCGGTTCATCAGGTACGAGAAGGCCGATCTGTGGATCGGCATCGTCATCGTGGTCGTCGGCGCGGCCGCAGTGATGGGTGCGACCGCCGCCGCGTTCGCCCACACCGGCGCGTCCGGGCACTTCACCGACAGCGCCGGGCTGGCGCACGGGCTGGCAGCCTACGGCGGCCGGGCCGCCGGCGTGCTGTTCGCGGTCGCGCTGCTGGACGCGTCGGTCATCGGCGCCTTCGCGGTCTCGCTGTCCACCGCCTACGCGATCGGCGACGTGCTCGGGCTGCGCCATTCGCTGCACCGCGGGGTGCGCAACGCCAAGGGCTTCTATGCCGTGTACGGCGGGCTGATCGCGGTCGCGGCCACGATCGTGCTCATCCCCGGCTCGCCGCTGGGCCTGCTGACGGTGGGCGTGCAGGTGCTCGCGGGGGTGCTGCTGCCCAGTGCCACCGTGTTCCTGCTGCTGCTGTGCAACGACTCCGAGGTGCTCGGGCCGTGGGTCAACGGGCGGGCGACCAACCTGTTCACCTCGGCCGTGATCGCGGTCCTGGTCACCCTGTCGGTCATCCTGACCGCCTCGGTGCTGTTCCCGGCTATCGGCGCCGGGCAGATCATGGCGATCATGGCTGGCTGCGGGGTGGCTGCGCTGGCCGCCGCGGCCTATGCGGTGATCCGGCGGCGGCGGGCGGGCGTGTTCGCGGACGCGGCCATCCCCGAGCGGTCCGGCCGGGAAAGCTGGCGGATGCCGCCGCTGATGCTGCTGCAGCGGCCGGTCATGTCCACTGGCCGCAAGATCGGCATGGCGGCGCTGCGCCTCTACCTGGCGGCCGCGATGGTCCTGGTCATCGTGAAGATCGTCCGCCTGGCGCTGGGCCACTAGGGGCGGTCCCGCCGGTCGTCGGCCTGCTGCCCGACCGCCGGCGGGTTGCGCCTGTCCAGCGAGCCGTCAGCCGACCGCTCCCCGCTCCCGCAGGCCGCTGATCTGCTCATCGGTGAAGCCCAGCCCGGCCAGCACCTCACCGGTGCTGGCCCCGGGCGCCACCGGCGGGTCGGGCGGCCCGGCCGGAGTCCGGCTGAACCGGGGTGCGGGCGCGGGCTGGATCAGCCCGCCGACATCGGCAAAAGTGCCGCGGGCGGCGTTGTGCGGATGCTCCGGCGCGTCCGCCAGGGTGGTCACCGGGGCCACACAGGCGTCCGAGCCGTCGAACACGGCAGCCCATTCCGCCTGGGTGCGGCTGCCGAAGGTGGCCGTCAGGGTGGCCCGCAGCACCGGCCAGCCGGACCGGTCGTACTGGGCGGGCAGGCTGGCCGGGTCCAGCCCGAGCCGGGCCAGCAGTTCGGCGTAGAACTTCGGCTCCAGCGCCCCGACCGCCACATACCTGCCGTCGGCGGTCCGGTAGGTGTCGTAGAACGGCGCCCCGCCGTCCAGCAGATTCGTGCCCCGCTCATCCCGCCACGCCCCGGCCGCGCGCAGCCCATAGAGGAACGAGGCCAGCAGCGCCGAGCCGTCCACCATGGCCGCGTCCACCACCTGGCCCAGCCCGGACCGCTCCCGCTCCAGCAGCGCGGCGAGCACTCCGACCGCGAGCAGCATCCCGCCGCCGCCGAAGTCGCCGACCAGATTGAGCGGCGGGACCGGCCGCTCGCCGGCCCGGCCGATCGGATCCAGGATGCCGGCCACGGCGATGTAGTCGATGTCGTGGCCGGCCGTGCTGGCCAGTGGCCCGTGCTGGCCCCAGCCGGTCATCCGGGCGTAGATGAGCCGCGGGTTGCGCCCGGCACACACCCGCGGGCCGAAGCCGAGCCGCTCCGCCACCCCCGGGCGGAACGCCTCGACCAGCACGTCGGCTGTGTCCGTCAGCCGCAGCAGGATGTCGATCCCGGCCGGGTCCTTGAGGTTCAGCGCGATCGAGCGCCGGCTGACGGGCCAGTGGCCCGGCCGGGGCGAGGTCCAGCCCGTCCCCGCCGCCGGCCCGGTCCACCCGCACCACGTCGGCGCCCAGGTCGGCCAGGATCATGCAGCCGAACGGAGCGGGTGCCAGGCTGGCGATCTCGATCACCCGCACCCCGTGCAGTGGCCCCATCCGGTCTTCCCCTTCCGCTCACGCGCGTGCCCGGGCGCCAGGCCGTGTCCGCCAGGCCGGTCCGTCAGGACACGGCCTAGCGAGATGGTAAGCGGGCCTAGCGGCCCGGGCCGGGTCCGGGGAGTGGCGCGCCAGCTCGTTGCGGATAAGGAACCGGTGGCATCACCCGGTGGCCAGCAGGCGGCCGATCTCCGTGCGGGCCTGAGCGTTGCTGCGGTAGTGAACAGCGTGCAGTCCCGCGTCCCTGGCACCGGCCACCCACCGGCCGGCGTCGTCGAGGAACACCGTCTCATCCGGCTGGACCTCCAGGCGGGCGCAGGTGAGCGCGTAAATCCGTGGATCGGGCTTGCTCATCCCGGCCTCGTGCGAGTAGACGATGTCGTCAACAAGATCCTCGAAGCCGTACGCGGCCTGTTCCCGCTCCCGGGCGCCCACGAAGCTGTTGCTGAGGATCCCGGTCCGGTAGTCCGGCCGAAGCCCGCGCGCGTACTCGATCAGTTCGGTGTTCGCGGTGCCCAGGTACTCCTGCCACACGTCGGCCATGAACGCGGTGACCTGGCGCTCGTCCAGTCCGAGCCGCTCCCGGATGGCCTGGTGCACGTCGTCCAGCGTGATCGTGCCGATGCTGCCGGCCCGCCAGACGTCCGCCATCCGCGCGCCCAGGCCGCCGGCGGGCAGGCCGAGCCGCGCCTCCCAGCGCCGGTCAACGCCCAGATCCGGGGTGATCTCCAGGACCCCGCCGATATCGAACACCACCGCGCGGATAGCCATCCGGCCTGTTGCCTCCCCCGGAACGTCGTGGTTGCGGCCACCATCTCACTAGAACGTTGTGGCTGCCGCAACCATGACAAACGGCGGGCCGGGTGACGGGAATCGGGGCGGGTGAGCAGCTGGGCCGGGTCGCGTATTGTCACGGCATGCG
>CAWIMG010000031.1:0-36177 GCA_963837105.1 uncultured Actinomycetes bacterium
CTCTTGGTCCGACCCGTCCAGCGCCCGGGCGGCGAGCCCTGCCTTGCTGTCGATCAGCCTGGTGATCCGGGCGTCGATGGTCTGCGCGGCGATGATACGCCACGCGGTCACCGGTTCGGCTTGCCCGATGCGGTGGCTGCGGTCGATGGCCTGGGTCTGCTCCGCGTCGGTCCAGGACATCTCGGCCAGCACGATGTTCGAGGCGACCTGCAGATTCAGGCCCACGCCAGCCGCGGTCAGCGAGCACACCGCGACCGCGACGTCCGGGTCGTTCACGAAGGCTTCGACGTTCGCCTGCCGCGCTGTGGGCGTCTGGCCGCCACGGATCGACGAGAAGCGCACCCCCTGCCGGGCGAAGATCTCTTCGGCGGCGTCCATCACGTCGACGTGCTTGGCGAAGAAGACGACCTTGCCGGCGCTGCGGGCCAGCTGAGCCGCATAGTCCGCGGCCAGTTCGGCCTTCGCCTGGCCGATGCGCCGCATCAGGGTGAACACGTTCTCGCCGGACTGCGCGCCCGTCGCCTCCTTCAGCTCCCACTGGGCCACCCGGCGGGCGAGGTCGTGGTCGATGCCCTCGATGCCGGCGCCGGGGGATCGGTTCGCCAGCGCGGTCTTGTACCGTGCCACCATCCGGCCAGCGAGGTCCCGCTCTGCCGCCCGGATCGACCGGCCGGCCCGTTCGTCCAGCTCAACGGGGAGGTCAGCGATACGGCGGGCGGGGATGTCGGCGGCCACGTCGAGCTTGCGCCGGCGCACGATGCCCAGGCCGATCACGCACTGGCGCGCCGCGGCGTAGAAGCTTCGGTCGGCAGGCGTCAGGCCGGTGTCCTCAAGCGCGTCCATCAGCTCGTCGAGGGGCTTGCTGCCGTCGATCCAGCCGAGGAACTGCCAGATTGCCCGGAAGTCCTCGATGTCGTTGATCAGCGGGGTGCCGGTCAGCGCCATCAGCAGGGGCCGGCCCGTACGGGACCTGATGCGGTCGGAGAGCGCGAGGGCGTTCTGCGAGCGCTGCGAGGTCTTGTTCTTCATGAAGTGAGCCTCGTCCACGACCATGCCGCGGAAGCCGAAGTCAGCGAGCCAGCCCATGTGGCGGTCGAGAACCTCGTAGTTGAGCACGACGATATCGGCGAATCCGTCGACAGCCTCGCCGTCGCCCTGCACCACCGTGGCCGGGCGGTGGGGAACCCAGCGGGCCGCCTCACGGGCCCAGTTGGTCTTGACGACGTTCGGCACGACGACGAGCAGCGGGTAGGCGTTCGCTGCCTCCGCGGCGAGCAGCGCCTGGGCCGTCTTGCCCAGACCCGGCTCATCGGCGAGCAGGAATGTCCGGTGACCGGCAGCGGCCGCGGCGACCAGCTGCCCCTGGTGCGGCATCAGTTCCAGGCCCGCCGGGGTGAACCGTGTCGTCGGCGCCGGGAGCGCCATGCACGCCGGGGCTCCCCCGCCGGCACGTTCGAAGGAACTCAGCAGGGGGCCGAGCAGCTCCCAGCCGGCCAGGCGGCGCGGACGGGAGGTGCTCTGCGGAACGGCGGAGAAGTCGGGGGCGAGAAAGGGGTTCGCCAGTTGCCGGGAGATCACCGGCTGCGGCACGATCCGCCGCTCCGAGCCGGCGGAAGCTGTAGCGGTCTGCGTAGGCGCGAACTCTTCGCGCGCCGGCTCGATGCCGAAGTCCCGCAGCATCTCCCGCCTGAGCGACCGGGCCGCGTCGGAGACGCTGGAGCCCTCGGCGAGCAGCGCCAATAGCCCAGCGTCCTGGACGGCGGTCGCCGCGAGGATGGTCGCGACGCCGTCCAGGCGCTTGAGCTGCTCGGCCCGATGACTGTCGCTTCGTGCCTCCGCCCGGACGCGGGCACGCTCGTCCCGCAGCAGCAGGGCGACGGCCTGGAACTTCGTTCGCACGGCAGGCGTCACGCGGCCGCGCCGGGCAGCCGCCTCGACCTCACGGACGGTTCGGGCGAGCACCGGGACGACATCGCCGCGGTGGTGGACGCGTCGCTGCTTTCGCGGGGCGGTACGGCGAGCGCCCGTCTGACGCTGGCCTGGTCGGGCCACAGACTTCTCCTCTGGAATGCCGGGACACGGTGGCCACGGCAGCATGCAGCACAGTCCCGCGGCCGGGGCGAGAAGCGTCCCAAGCAGCGGGCCTGGTGCTTTGAACACCGAGCCGACCTGCGGATCTGCGACGATCGACGCAGGCAGGCCCAGGCAAGCCAGTTACACGAACTCTGAGCCGCCAGTGGGTGGGCTGGTGGCCACGGCGCGGGGAAAGTCGTCGTCGGACGACCGGCTCGGTTCCCGGCTACCGCTCATGTTAACGCGTGCGAGAGCGCATAATTCCCGGCCGCGCTGTGGGTGAACGTCCTTGGGTGAACGTCCTCATTTGACCCTATGGGGGCCGGGCCCCCTTCCCTGCTCAGCCCGGTAGCGGGACGCTCCGGGTGAAAGCGAGCTCGGGAAAGGAGGCCCGGCAATGTCTGTTTACGTCGGTATCGACGTTCACCGCAAGCGGTCTCAGGTGGCGGTGGTCACCGGGGATGGGAGGTGCAGGTCAACCGGAATGTGGTGAATGGGGTCGAGCCGGTCTTGAAGCTGATCGGCGGGCTGCCGGCGGGGACGCCAGTGGCGTCCGGGGCGGCCTGCGGGTGGGCTGGCTGGTGGAGCTGCTGGAGGATTACGGGTTCGGCCCGCACCTGGTGCATCCACTGCGGTGCAAGGCGATCGCGTCGGCCCGGCTGAAGAACGACAAGGTGGATGCGGCGATCTTGGCGCAGCTGCTGCGGGCGGATCTGCTGCCGGAGGCGTGGATCGCGCCGCCGCCGGTCCGCCAGCTGCGGGCGCTGCTACGCCATCGGGCCGGCCTGGTCCGGCTGGGACAGGGCTGCGCAACCGCATCCATGCCGTGGTAGCTGACTTCGGCTACGACCGGACCGGAAGCTACTGGAGCGGGCCCGGGCGCGGGTGGCTCGCCGAGCTGCCGCTGCCCCCGGTGTCCCGCGAGATCGTCACAGATTGCCTGGCGTTCACCGGCGCCCTGGCGCCGGCGACCGACCGGATCGACGGTGAGCTACGCCGGCACGCCAAGGCAGACCCGCGGGTCAAGGTCTTGACGGCGCTGCCTGGCGTCGGCCAGTTCACCGCGCTGGGTCCCCAGCCAGGCAGCCCAGACCGCCAAACGCTCTCCGGAATTCGCGCCCACCTACGCCGCGATCGCCCGCCGGCGCGGGAAGAAGATCGCCACTACCGCGATCGCCCGCAAGCTCCTCACCCGCACCTGCCACCTGCTCGCCACTGCACACGCCACCAAGACCAGCACACCGGCTGACAGCGTGTCTCGCGCCGCCACGGCCCCACAGACCGGGAGGGTCACCAAGCCTCGGGCACGCTCGCCTCTGCGGCATGAGCCGGCCACCAGGCCGCGCCCGGTCATTTGACTGAGCAGCCCGGTCCCGGACACATGGTCATGGCGTCCCGCCCGCTGCAAGACGAGACGCCGAATGGGTGCTTGCGAGACCACTCCGCCCACTACGCGCCGGGACGCCACCGACCCCACCACCAGCACGAAAAGGAACCCTTCCCCGCTCCCGATGATCCGCCGCCGCTCGCCGGCGTCCAGCTCGTTCGTCCTCGCAGCTGCGCGGCTGCGGGCGCTCCAGCTGGACCCTCCCACACGGCGACGTAACCCGGGCAGCTGCGAGGAAGACCCCGAAGAATAGTCCGGCCAGCCCGACGGCAAAACGCACGTCACCGGGCCAGGTCCACACGCCCTATTGACAACAGTGGCCCCCATGGGTGCAGCGGAGAGTGCACGACCGATCCAGCGGCTGACCGAGAGCCCGTGGTGTTCGATCTCACCCGCTATGGCCAGCGGCAGTCACGAATGTTAGTTCCCAAGCTGTGATTCGATGACGCATGGAAACGGCATGCCCCTCGCTTTATTCAGCCGGGGCGTCGCGTTTGACTTGAAGCGGCGTCGCCGCCACGCCGCCCCTCACGAGTCACGGCATCAGCTCGGCGGCATGCCGGGCCCTCGCGAACGCGGAGGCACGTGGCAGCGGCCCCGATGGCGGACCTGCTCCCGGCCGCTGACGATCCTCACATCTGTTCGGGATATCCCTAGTTCGGAGCTGCGCGCAGTGCCGCTGCCCAGCTCAGGACGCACTCACCTGACGGTGCGGCTGACCGTAGGTGATCCCGCCTCGTCACCTGTTTCTGGCCTGGATATGGCAAGCTCCGCGGGCATGTCTACCTGGAAATGAGAGCCGGTTATCAGAGGATGATCACATCTAGATCATTTCGGGAGAATTCTCGCTCAATTTGCAATTTGGAGAATATTTCGTTAGGATTTGCCTTAATCCACGGTCCGGAGCCGGCAGTATTGCCTGTGACGAGAATCGTGAGATATTGAGGGGAAACCATAGACATGGCACTCGGAATGTACTTCACGCCCAGTTCGTTCACGCCGGCCCGGTACGACGACACAATCAAGCGGCTCAAGGAGGCTGGCGCCGGGTCGCCCCCCGGAAGGCTGTACCACGTGGCTATGGAAGCGGACGGCCTGATCCAGGTGTTCGACGTGTGGGAATCCGAGGCGTCGTTCCAGGCCTTCGGGAAGACGCTGCTGCCGATCATGAAAGACCTAGGGGCTGACCCTGGCCAGCCGCAGGCCTCGCCCGTTCACAACATGATCAAGGGCTGACACTCGACGCGGGGGGGGGCACGTCGGACACGGCGGGCTTGGTTTAACGGGACGGCGCATCCGCGCCGTCCCGTTAAACGTGACGGGGCGATGCGCCGGGCCTCCGAGGCAGGGCCCGGCGGGGGCGTCTGGACTCGGCGCCGCGGGCGCCGCCTTGACGAGCAGGACCACCGATGGACATCTGACTCCGCGTTGACAGCTCGCGCCATATCGAAGGCGGGTACGCACGTGTGCTGGCCGGATCACAAACAGATCGCTGACGAGCCCCCCTCATCGCTGCCTTGACCAAGCCGATAAGTTCCTTGTTTGCCTCCTTCTTGCGCCGGCAGAGGCGTTCGAGGTCGGCTACGAGCTCCAAGGCGACGCGTTTGCGGTCTTTCCGGCCACGTCCTTGGGCCGCACGCCTGCGAGGAGCCTGCGGGCTTGGGCGGCTGACAGGTCCTTCTTCGCCCCGCCAGGAAGGAGTTCCAGCAGGAGCTGGTGCAGCTGGCAGACCATCCGGGTGTGGTCCTCCCCGATCCGCCAGCTCCTCATCGGCCGCATCCACCCGGCCATCATCGGCCACCGGCCCCGCCGGCTTCCCGCCGTTCGCCGCACCCGGCTACCATGCACCGAGTCTTGCGCCGGTGTAGCTCAGCAGGCAGAGCAGCCGTCTTGTAATCGGGAAACCGAAGCGGCTCTGAGCTGGCCATCTACTAATGTGCGAGGCAAATCCGGCATGTATTCGGCGAATTTGACGGCCCGCCGTCTGAGGGGGATCTAGGGCTTCGCCGCTGACTGGGCAGATGGCAAAGTGCAGGTCCACGCGCGTGCCAGGTGACTGCGGACCGATCACGCTGGTGTGGCGCGCTGCTCGGCGATCGAGTTGCCGCCGTCCACAACCAGATATTGCCCGGTGATGTAGGACGCGCCGGGGCTGGCCAGCCAGGCGACGGCGGCGGCGACCTCGTCGGGTGAGCCGCTCCGGCCAGCCGGGGTGGCCTGGCCTTGGCCGCGCTCTTGCGGGGTCTGGGACCCGGTCGCTATCCAGCCCGGGGCGACGGCGTTGACGGTGATTCCCTGCCCGGCGACGTCGACCGCGGCTGCGCGGGTGAGGCCGACCATGCCCGCCTTGGCGGCGGCGTAACCGGCGTCCGCGCGGATCGCCATCACCGGGCCGGTCACGCTGGCCATCATGATGATCCGTCCCCAGCCGCGGCTGGTCATGGCCGGCAGCGCCGCCTTAGTGACCAGGAAGGCGGTCGTCAGGTTGCGGGCGAGCGCAGCCTGCCAGGTCGCCAGGTCCATCGACTCCACCGTGCCGGACTCGAACACGGGGTCAGCCGCGGAGATCATGCCGGCGTTGTTGACCACGATGTCCAGCCGCCCCCATTGATCCAGCGCTGCCGACACCAGCCCGGACGCGGCACGGGCGTCGCTGAGATCGCCGGCGATCCCCGCCGCGTCGAAGCCAGCGCTGCGCAGTTCCCTGACCCGGTCCTGGATCCGGGCCGTGGTGGCGCTGATCATCACGGCGGCACCGAGTTCGGCGAGCAGCCTGGCGGTGGCGAAACCGATGCCGTCGGGACTGCCCGCCCCGGTGACCACCGCCGCCCGGCCGGACAGGTCGAACGCCGCTGGGATGGGCATTGTCTGATCCTAACGACGTGGTGCGCTATTAGGTTCGGCACGTCCTGGCCTGGGGTGCTGGCGTAATCGTCGTGCGCCGGCGGGTTACCGGGCTGCGGCGCGGTCGGATACCAGTGAGCCGATGGCCTGGATGGTCTGGGGCAGGGCCTCGCGCCGCCCGGTCCAGCGCTGCAGGGACCGCCAGTGCTTGGAGCCGGCGATGGCGTGCTCCACGCTGATCCGGGCCGAGGACTGGGCGTGGCGGGCCTGCTGCCAGGCCTGGACCGCCTCGGGGGCGGCGTTCTTGCGGGGTTTGAGGGGCGGGACGCTGACCTGGCCGGGGTGGCCGCGGTGCAGGCCGCGGTAGCCGGAGTCCATCTCGGCCTGCACGTCCGGGAACTGCTCCAGCAGGTCGTCGATGCCGCCGGTCTGGAGCGCGGTCTGGTCGTGCATCCGGCCGGGGCGGAACGTGCCATCCCACAGGGTGCGGCCTGCCCCGTCGCTGATCTTGGTGAACTTGATGGTGTTCTGCTTCTTCTTGCCGGACACGAACGCCCGCCGCCCCGGCCGGCCCGCCTTTGGCCGGCGGACCTGGATCCCGGACCCGTCGATCCGCAGCCTGACCCCGCGGGCGGCAGCGTAGGCGAACACGTCAGCCAGGGTGTGCAGCCGCGGCCCGGCCGGGGTGGCATACCCCCGGCCGGCCAGCAGCGGCCGGATCTCGTGCACGGCGCGGGTCACCGTGGACCGGTCCACACCGTACATCGCCGCCAGGGCCGCGTGCGGGATCTGCAGCCGCAGGACCGCGAGGGTGACCAGCACCCGGTCGGTGAAGACCAGGTCGTGGCGGCGGCCAGCTCCCCGCGCGCGGCGCCGGTCAGCGCCGCGCCGCTGGCGGAGCGCGGAGTCCCGGCGGGCCTGCCACGGGCCGGCCAGCTCGGCCACGAGCCGGCCCAGGTGGTGACGGGAGATCCCGGTGAAGGCAGAATGACTCAGGGCCGCACGAGCCCATGATCGCTTAGACACCGATTCATGATCTTGTGCGGTCCTTCGCTATCCAGGGCCGACACGCCGTGGTGATCATGTCTCGTCCATGATCGGATAACTGCGCACCACGTCGTAAGCCGGGCTGGATGCCCAGATCCCCTGGCCCCGGAAGGGCGGCAGCAACGGCCGGACGGTGGCTGGCCGGCTGGTGGGCCGCAAGATAGCCTTCGTGCCTATGGTGAAGCGCCCGGACCCCCTGGAGAGCACGCCGCCTGCCTTCGGCGAGGAGGCAGCCAGGCAGATCCTGCGGGAAGGCTTCGGCGTGGAATCGTCATCCTTGAACCCCCTCGCGGGCGAACGGGACCAGAACTTCCGGGTGGACACGCCCGGCGGCCAGCGCTTCCTGTTCAAGATCTCTAATCCGGCGGATGGCCGGCCCATCATGGCGATGCAGGCCGCCGCTCTCCGCCACATCGAGCGGGTGGATCCGGGCCTGCCTGTGATGCGCTCCCTGCCGACCGCGGCGGGAGAACCCTGGGTCGAGATGCCAGGGCCCGATGGCCGGACCTACCCGGCGCGGCTTTTCACCTTCCTGCCCGGGAAGGTGAGGCCGAACACGGCGCTTACCACCGAGGCGATCTGGGCTCATGGACAGATCACGGCGCGTCTGGGGCGGGCGCTGCGTGGCTTTTTCCACCCCGCGGCCGACTACGAGATCCTGTGGGACATCACCGGCTTGCCCAGGCTCCGCCCGCTGCTCAGCCACGTCTCGGACAGGCCGCGTAGGGCTCAGGTGGAATGGGTTCTGGACCGGTTCGAGGCCTGGGTCGCGCCGGCGCTGCCCGGGCTGCGTGCACAGGTGATCCACGGCGATATGAGCCTGGATAACGTGCTGTTCGGCGACGACCTTCGGGTCAGCGGGATCGTGGACTTCGGGGACATGACCCATGCGCCGCTGGTCTGCGATCTCGCCGTCGCCGTCGCCGATGTGCTGCACGGCCGTGATGACGCCATCGAGGTGGCCGATGTGATAATCGGCGGCTACGTCTCGGTGACGCCGCTCGAAGACGAGGAGGCCGGGCTGCTCGCGGACCTGGTGGCAGCCAGGCTGGCCACTGAGGTCACGGTCACCGCCTGGCGGCAGGGGCTCTACCCGGATAATGCCGCATACGCCGCGAGCGGCGAGCCGGGGGCCCGGGCCTTCCTCGATGCCATCGAGGCGGTGGGGATAGACGCCGTCGCGCGGCGGTTCCGCGAGGCCTG
The DNA here is from genome assembly GCA_963837105.1 of uncultured Actinomycetes bacterium. Lineage (GTDB taxonomy): Bacteria > Actinomycetota > Actinomycetes > Streptosporangiales > Streptosporangiaceae > UBA9676. Next base: position 8,555 of record CAWIMG010000031.1, read on the forward strand.
CCGTCGGCTCCCCTACCGGAGGTCTGCCACCGGTGATCTGCTGGAGCGCCGCCGCCGGGCGCTGCCCCGATCACCGCTGTTCTACTCCCGCCCGGTGCACCTGGTCCGCGGCGAGGGGGTCTGGCTGTTCGACCCAGACGACCGGCGCTACCTCGACTGCTACAACAACGTGCCCGTGGTCGGGCACAGCCACCCCCGGGTCGTGCAGGCGGTGACGCAGCAGCAGCGGCTGCTGGCGACCCACAGCCGCTACCTGCACGAAGCAATCGTCGAGCTCGCCGAACGGCTCCAAGCGACACTGCCGCCGGGGCTGGACGCCGTCATGGTCGTGAACTCTGGCAGCGAGGCCAACGACCTCGCCTGGCGGATCGCCCGCGCGGCGACTGGGCGGGCCGGCGCGGTTGTGACCGCCTGCGCCTACCACGGGCTGACCGAGGCCACCCACGCCCTGTCCCCTGAGGAGTGGGCCAAGGGGGCGCAGCCTGCGCACGTCGCCACAGTCCCTGCGCCCGATGGGTACCGCGGCCCGTACCGGCGGGAGGAGGACGGGTGGGCGGAGCGGTACGCCGCCCACATCGATGACGCCGCCCAAGCGCTCGGCGACCACGGCTTGGCCGCCATCTACCTGGACCCGGCCTTCACCTCCGACGGCATCCTGTCGCCCCCTCCCACCTACCTGCGGGAAGCAGCCCGGCGGGCGCGGGCGCTGGGAGGGCTCGTGGTGGCCGATGAAGTGCAGGCCGGTCACGGCCGGTCCGGGACTCATCTGTGGAGCTTCCACGCCTCCGGGATCGCGCCTGACATGGTGGTGATGGGCAAGCCGATGGGCAACGGCTTCCCGGTCGCCGCCCTGGTGGCCCGGTCTGAGCTGCTTGCGGCTGTTCCCGGGGAGGTCGAGCTGTTCAGCACCTTCGGCGGTAATCCGGTGGCCTGCGCGGCCGCGCTCGCGGTCATGGCCGTCATCGAGGAGGAGGGCCTGGTGGCCAATGCCGCGAAGGTCGGCTCCCACCTCCGGCAGGGCCTCATGGCACTCGCGCAACGCCACCCCCTTATCGGGGACGTCCGGGGCGAAGGCCTCCTGCTCGGCGTCGAACTGGCCGATGAGGCGCGTGGGCCCGCGCCTGGGAACGCCCGCAAAGTGACCGAGGCCATGCGCGAACGGGGGATACTGCTCAGCGCGACCGGCCCGGCCGCAAACGTGCTCAAGATCCGGCCACCCCTGGTATTCCAGCACGAACACGCCGACCTCCTCCTCCAAGCCCTCGACGAGGTACTCGCGTCTTCCTGATGCCCGTGCCGGATGGGTGTGGAGCGCCTCGGCCAGAGTGGCTGTGTTCCTTCGCGCCAACGGGATGCGGCATCAGCCCTGCGGCGGGCCGTCGGTGAGCAAACTGCGGCACACTGACCTGGTGGATGCCAACGTTGTGGTCGTCGGGGCCGGTGCGCTTGGCCTAAGCACCGCCTTGCACTGCGCGCTGGCCGACCGGTCAGCGGTGGTGGCGGAGCGCCTGGCGGCAGGTTCACAGGCGTCGAGGCGCCGATCACCCACTTCTGTTCTGTCTCGGCGCACCCTGAGTGAGTCACCGCCCGGCGCACCCCCGTAAGGGGGTCGTTCATCGGGCAGCTCGCGGTGGTGACCGGCGTCTTGAGCTCGACGGCGAAGATCAACCACGCACCCGGGCTGTTGGCGACCGACGAGCTGGGCTGATGCGCTGGCCGACTCGCTGCTGGTCTGGTTCCCCTGCTGTGTCCCCGGGTTCACCGAGTTGAGGCGGGGCAGCCGCGGGCCCACGGCTCCTGCTGGGCGCTGGAAAGTCTTCAGGAAGAGGCTGGGCCGCGCTACGGCCGGGCGGGTGGGTATTTCTGGCTGCTCCCGGTTGGCGTCGCGCCGGGTGTGACGTGCTGCCACCCGGCGACGAGCGCGCTGAGGGCGTCGTCCCACAGCCGGTGGCCGTCCGCCGGGGGGATGTTGCAGCGCAGTTCGAGGGCGGCCAGCCCTTCGCAAGCCGCGTGGAATTCCCAGGCCGCCTGCGGCAGCGCGCGGGCGCCGAGGCGGCCAGCATCCCGTACGCGGGCGATCCGGCGGTGCAGCGCTGCCATCGCGCGCTCGGCGGCCGGGACGACTGTCCGTGCGACATCGGACGGCACCGACGTCTGCTGGACGCCGATCCGGAACAGTGCTGGGTGGTTCAGCGCGAACGGCCGGAATCCGAAGGTGCCAGCGGCCACCAGGTCCGCGGCCGGGTCGCTGGTCGGCGGCAGGCAGTCGACCATGGCGCCGAGCATGTCGAAGGCGCGCACGCCGAGACCGCTGAGCAGCGCCTGTTTCGATCCCAGGCTGGTGTAAACGGCTCGTGTCGTGGTGCCGGTTCTCTCGGCGACCCTGCGCACGGTCAGCGCCTGAAGGCCTTCGGTCTCGACGATTCTCTCCGCGGCGTCGAGCAGGGCAGCGCCGGTTGCTTCATCGTGCAGGCGGGTTCGACCCATGTTGACACCATATCGTAACGCTATTACGTTACGATGTTGCGAAACTGCTGAAGGCGAGAGGCCGATGACGAACTTCGCGGCGCGAGACCTGCAAGCAACCATCCAGACCTGGGACACAGCGGCGTGGAGCCTGGCCGCACTCGCACTGGCGGCCCGGGACGACAGCCCGCCCGAGCTGACGACTGCGGCGCAGCAGCTACTGTCGGCCACCGGGCTCACCGGGGCACCGGGCAATCTGCTACCCGGACTTCACACCTCGACCCCCCAGCAAGTCGCGAGCCAGGCGGCGGCCGCCCTGCACCAGGCCTCGGCGCTGGCCAGCGGCCGCGACATCAGCTGGTCCGCGCACAGCGACGAGGCACTGCTGGCCCAGGGCAACGCAAGCGCACAGGCAGCGCGGCCTTTCGCCCAATTCGTGCTGCCCATGATGGCCGACCTCGCCGACCGCCTGGCCGCGCCGGGTGCCTGCATGCTCGACATCGGCACTGGCGTCGCTGCGCTCGCCGTCGGCTTCGCCCAGGTATTCCCCCAGCTGCACGTCCTGGGGATCGACATCCTCGACCGCGCCCTCGACATGGGCTGCCAGACCATCGCCGCCAGTGACGTCGCCGCCCGGGTGACGGTACGCAAGCAGGACATCGCCGGCTTCACTGACGACACCGGCTTCGACCTAGCCTGGCTCCCCGCACCGTTCATCCCGCAATCAGCCATGCACAGCGCGCTGCCCACGGGTCGCGGCGGCGCTGCGCCCCGGCGGATGGCTGGTCCTGGGGCACGGCAAATTCGGCGGCACCCCAGTCGAGGACGCACTCACCCGGCTCAAGACGGTCGCCTACGGCGGCACGCCGCTGGACGAAGCGGCAGCATGCCACCTGCTCCACAAGGCCGGGCTGACATCGGTGCGGCCGATGCCCACCCCTCCTGGGCACCAGCGATCACTATCGGCCAGAAACCGGCATGACGAGGACAGCCATGACCATCGCCAGCCACGCCCGCCGTTCCCATCAGCGCCCGAACATCAACACGCCCAGCCGCTTCTTCCCGCTGGGCCACAGCAGGTCGCCAGGCGCCGCGCGGCAGGTCAGTCGGCGAGCCGGAACGACTCGTCCGGAGTCAGCTCAGTGACATCCATCTGCGCCTTCTGCAACCGCCCGGAGTAGTCCCAGTTCATCGCCTGCCACCGGGTGAACTGGTCGAGCACCCACATGCCCGACTGGCGAGACCCGTTGCCGGACTTGCCATTGCCGCCAAATGGCAGGTGCGCCTCAGCGCCGGAGGTTGAGTTGTTGACGCTGATCATGCCGGCGGAGATGCCGCGGCGGAAGGCGAAGACCTCGGCGGGCTCGCGGGTGTAGATCGCTGAGGACAGGCCGTATCCGGGGACGTTGGCCAGCCGGATCGCCTCGTTCAGGTCGCGGTAGGTTGTCACGCCGACGAGCGGGCCGAACGTCTCGTTGCGGAAGATCGCGTCGTCCTCGCGCACGCCGTCGACGATCGTTGGGTGGAAGAAGATCCCCGCATCGGGATCACCGATGAAGCCTTCGCGCGGGTTGGCCGCAGTGATCCGGCCGATCCCCGTGGACCCGAACACACTGTGATGCCGCTGAATCCACCCGAGGTAGCCGTCGAACCGCTCAGCGAACTTCTGATCGAGCATCGGGCCGAACACGACATCGCCGAACGGGTCGCCGACCGTCGCCTGCCGGGCCGCCTTGTCGAAGCGCGCGATGAAGTCGTCATGGACGCTCTGGTGCACGATGACGGTGCCGAGCGAGGTGCACCGCTGTCCCGCGGTGCCGAAGCCAGAGAACAGCGCCGCCTCCACCGCCAGGTCAAGCTCGGCGCTTGGTGTCACGACCATCGGGTTCTTGCCGCCGAGTTCCAGGCAGGCCGACTGCAGGTGACGGCCGGTGAGCTCGCCGATACGCGAACCCACCTCGCTGGAGCCGGTGAAGCCCACCTTGTCGATGTGCCTCTCATCCAGCGCCCGCTCAAGCCCGGCGAAGGCCGTCTCGCCGTCCGCCATCACCAGGTTCAGGACGCCGTCGGGCAGGCCACCGCCGCGGACGAACAGTTCGGCCAGCGCCGCGCCACATGCCGGGGAGTAGTCGGCCGGCTTCCATACCACCGTGTTGCCGCACAGCAGCGCGGGAACGAGATACCAGGATGGCACGGCGACCGGGAAGTTGCCGGCGGTGATGACGGCGACGACGCCCACCGGGTTGCGGAATGTGAACAACTGCTTGTCCGGCATCTCGCTCGGCACGGTCTGGCCGTACAGCCGCCGGCCCTCGCCCAGGAAGAAGTCGCAGGTGTCGACGATCTCGCGCACTTCGCCGAGAGCTTCGGCGTAAGGCTTGCCGATCTCCCGGGTGACCAGCCTCGCGAGTGACTCGGCGTTGGCCTCCACCACCCGGCCGATATGCGCGATCGCCCGGCCCCGGACTGGCGCCGGCACATCCGCCCAGGCCGGCTGTGCCTCGTGGGCAGCCCGTGCGGCGGCGACGAACGTGCCCGGATCACCGAGCGATACCTCGGCGACGACCTCGCTGGTGCGGGCGGGATTGGTCGACGTGATCCGGCCGCCGGGCGCGCCGGTGACCGGGGTGCCGCCGACGATCGAAGTGATGGTGCGGTTCGTCATGACCTCACTCCGTCGATCTCTCCGTGGGGGGCGGCCGCGGACAGCTGGCCCAGCACGGCGTCCAGGGCGTGCAGTCCGACCCGCAGCTCTTCAGTGCTGACGTTCAGCGCTGGCCGGAACCGGATAGTGCGATCGCCGCCGGCCAGCACGAGCACGGACGCCTCGCGCAGCCCCGTGACGACGTGGTCGCGCGTCGGCGTGTCGGGCAGGTCGATCGCGCACATCAGGCCACGTCCCCGGGCGTTACTGACCAGGCCGGGGTGCCGGTCGCGGAGATCGAGAAGCTCACCTGAGGAACCGGCCGCCCACCTTCGCCACGTGCTCGAACAGACCGTTGGCTTCGATGATTTCCAGGATCCGGCGCGAGCGAACCATGTCAACCAGCCCGCCGCCCCAGGTCGAGTTGATCCGGCTGGATACCCGGAACACATTGTCGGGCACCTCGTCGACGCGGCGGCCCGCCATGATACCGCCGACCTGCACCTTCTTGCCGAATGCGACGATGTCAGGCTCCAGACCGAGCTGCTGGTAGGCCCATGCCGTGCCGGTGAGCCCGACGCCGGTCTGCACCTCGTCAAGCACGAACAGCGCGTCGTTGCGCTGGCACAGTGCCTGCATCGCCTGCAGGAACTCCGGGCGCAGATGATTGTCGCCGCCCTCGCCCTGGATCGGCTCGGCGATGAAGCATGCGATGTCGTGCGGGTGCGCCCCGAACGCCGCTCGCGCTTGGGTGAGCGCACGGGCTTCGGCGGACTCGACCCCGGCACGGTGATCCTCGAGCGGGAAGGTGACGGCTGGCACCTCGATACGCGGCCATTCGAACGCGGGGAACCTGTCGGTCTTGGCCGGGTCGGTGTTAGTCAACGAGATCGTGTAACCGGACCGGCCGTGAAACGCGCGTGTCAGGTGCAGCACCCTGGTGCCGAGAACAGGGGAACGGCCCGCTGCCTCGTTGCGGCGGCTCTTCCAGTCGAAGGCCGTCTTCAACGCGTTCTCGACGGCCAGCGCGCCACCCTCCACGAAGAACAAGTGCGGCAATGCCGGGTCGCCGAGCACACGCGCGAACGTTTCGACAAACTCCGCGAGGTGGGTCGAGTACAAGTCCGGGTTGGCCGGTTTACCGGCTGCCACCTTGGCGAGCAGCGCCATGAACTCGGCATCCTCGACGATGCCCGGCGGGTTCGAGCCGAGCGGCGCCGACGCGAAATGCGTGTAGAGATCGAGGAACTCCCGCCCATCGCGAGCGTCGACCAGCCAGCTGCCGTGACTACGCTCCACATCGAGAACCAGCCGGTACCCGTCGATGAGCAGGTGCTCGGCGAGCCGCTCGTGCACCTTGGCCGCCGGCACACGCACACTACGACGCCGGGTCATGCGCCTCCTCACGGATTGCAGCCTGGGCCAGGATGCCGGGCTGCGACTCAATGTCGGCGAGTGCGCCCACCCGACGGGTGTCCCGTGCCTGCCTCCCGGCGGCGCGTTCCGGGTCTATGACCGGCATGACCGCGGCGTCCTCGATCGCCTTGTTTCCCTGTGAGACTGCCACAGCCCGATGATCCCAGCAGACGGGCATGTTGGCGACCGACCCTAGGGCTGCCCGCTCGTCCGGCGATCGCACAGATTCGAGGAAGATCCGTTTGTCGATGGCGGGTGAACCGCAGGCTCGTGTTGCGGCATCCGGCAAGTAGCCGATGTGAGTGCGGTGACTGGCTGCCGGGTCATGATGATCGATGCTGGCGTCTGCCTGCGCGTCGTCGTTCGAAGTCCGCCATAAGGTCCGTGCGCTGCTCGGGGGTCATCGCCGCCAGGGATGCCTGGACACGTTCAGGGTCGCTGTCGTCGAGAACTGTGCCGTCGGGCAGCGTGCGCAGCCGGCGGCCCGGCTGGGGCAGTGCGGATAGCGGGATGGCCGCGGCGAAAGCCTGCAGCTCCGCGATGCGGTTGCTGATGTCTTCGCCCGACTGGTAGGCCGTGGCGCACACGGCGTAGATATGGTTGCCGGCGAGGGTGAAGGCCCAGTCACCGCGGCTCATCGCCAGTGCCATGATCGACGGATTGAGCAGGTCGCGGGCGCGCTGTGGATCCTGGCTCCGGACCCAGAAGCGGGCATCGAAGCCAGCGTCGCCGGTAGTCACCTTCGGCAGGTGGTGCGCGATGGAGGAGTGCGGGCGCAGAATCTATCGATGTCATCGGCAGCAAGACGGCCAGCTGCAGCGCGCATACCGACGCCCCGCGCCTGCGCATTCCGGCGAATCCGGTCCAGGCATTGGCGGCGCGGAAACCGTGCGCGGCCGTTTCCGCGTCGTAGGGGCCAGCGATCGCGCCGATGTAAGCGTTGCGGAATTCCGTGGTCCCCACGCCGATCGTGCCCGCGCTTCCGGCGGTCTGCCCGGTCCAGGATCTCTGCACGCCGTCGGCCACGGCAGTCAGGTCAGTAACCGGCGTATCGCCGAGCAGCCGCCACCCGTGGCTCAGCGCGTACTCATCCAGCCCCGGCACATCCAGCCCGCTTCCGGGCTCACCGGACGGACCTCCGGTCGTGTCACCGCGCCCGCGGCGGAAAGGTGCCAATTGCTCCTCCCTGCAGAACAGCTGCGAAGACATGACCCCGCACGATACAGGGGCACAGTGGACGGCTGCTGTGGCCACCGGAGATGCACCCACATGCCACCCCGGTACAGGCCAGGCCTTTGCCGCAGGCGAAGGCGGCCCCGGGCGCGGACGAGCGCGGCGAGGTGGGGTGCGTTGATGGCGCGCCAGCGTTCCTGGGCGGCCCCGATCAGCTTGAATGCCATGGCGATCCCGGCGGCCTTGGAGCTGGGCCTCTTGGTGATCTTGGTCCTGTGCCTGACCGTGGCGAAGGTCAACTCGATCGGGTTGGACCTTCCATAAACGCGGTGGCGTGATCGGCGACCCACTGGCGAAACGATCGCCGCGCCGATCCGAGGATGCCGGACACCCGTAGAGGTGATGAACGCCGGCCTGCCAGCCGTTGCGCCCCACGCGGCGAGAACGGTCACACATGGCATGAGATGGGGGCGGTCGCCGGCCATGCGGCAGCCGGCCACGAGCCAGTCGCCGCCAGGAGATGAGGCAAACGCCTCATGCATCCGGCGGCCTCCGGCTCCTATCGTCGGACTCACCAGCAACCAGTCAACCTGGAGGAGATGGGCCAGATGCCGAAGGTATCCAGAGAAAGCGCTGGGCATGTCGCCGACATGGGCGCGGCGGAGGACCGGGGCGATGAGCTCGATGGCTACGCTGTCACTTTCGTGACTATCCGGCAGGATGCGGACCTGGCGCCGATGCTCAGGGGCCTGCCAGACGACAGGTGTCAGTGCCCGCACTGGGGTTATGTCTTCTCTGGCACGCTGACCTGGCGTTACGCCGACCGTGAAGAGGTGTGTGAGGCAGGCGATGCGTACTACGCTCTGCCGGGCCATACACCCTCGGCCACGGCGGGCAGCGAGTTCCTCCAGATCAGCCCGGCCGGGGAGCTGCGGGCAGTGGAGGCAGCGATCACGAAGAATATGCAGGCGATGCAGGGCGCCTGAGTGGGGGGAGTTCCCTGGCGTCAGGGGACGGACTCGAAGGCGCCCATCAGGCCGTGCTGCGTGGCGAACAGCGTCGCCGCGGCGCGGCTGGAAACGCCGAGCTTGGCGTAGATGTGCTCGACGTGGTTGGCCGCAGTCTTCGGCGATACCACCAGCTGCCGGCCGATCTCCTTGGTCGAGTGGCCGCGGGCGAGCAAGCCGAGCACCTCTACCTCGCGTGCGGTGAGCCCGCCAGGCTGCAGGTGCCGGGCGGGCGCGCGGTGGCCTGCAGCCGTGAGCACGGCGTCCACTGCCGTGCCGTCCAGCCGGCCGGCGATGACCTCGGCCCGCAGGTCGCCAAAGGCCTGGTCGGGATCCAGTGGGGCACGGTGCGGACGCGGCTCGGTCATGGCGTGATAGGTGTCGGCCGCAGCTAGCAGCCGGTCGGACGGCGTGAGCGAGGCCGCCGTCAGGCTTCGCGGGTAGCCAGAGCCGTCCAGCCGCTCGTGGTGGCGTGCGGCGATCTCCCGGCTGGGGCCGAGAACGCTGACGCGGGCCAGCATGCGATCGGTCAGGTAAGGGTGCAGCCGGACACGCTCGGACTCGGCTTGGGTGAGGGGTCCTGGCTTGTCCCAGATCGCGTTGGAGACTCCGAGCCGGCCGAGGTCGTGGATGAGCCCCGCGCGCCGCAGCGTGCTGACGGCTTCCGCTGGCTGGCCCGAGACCCGCGCCGCCTCGCCGGCCAGGTTGGCTACCCCCGCGAGTGGCCCGCCAGGTACGGGCTCTTCAGGTCAACCAGATCGGCCATCGCCTCCAGGACATTGTCTAGGTCGGCGCCGGCGACGCGGCGCGAGAGCGGGGGCTCGGTGTCCAGGATGGCGTCCCAGTCGGAGGCCTGATCGAGGCCGTCCAGCAGGCCGGCTGCGTGCTCGCAGAACAGGTCCACCGCTGCCGGGTCGAACTGGGTCCCGCGATGCCTGCGCGCGATCGACACGGCGGCCGCCGTGTCCTTTCGCCGGCTGAAGATCTCGACCGGGCTGGCCAGCTGCACCAGCCGCGCGGGCAGGCAGAATCTGGTGACCCCGCAGGTGGTGGGGATAGCCCTTGCCGTCCCATTGCTCGTAGGCCTGCTGGATGGCGACGCTGACGGCGTCGTCGAGGCCGATTTCCTGGGCGAACTGTGACCCGAGCGTGGAGTGCGTGGTCACGAACCCGGCCACCTGCTTCATCCCCACCACCGGGAAGGCCGCCAGCCGCCTGGCGCGCGACACGCTGCTCCCATGTGAGCTCACCCGCCGCAAGATGAACGAGATCGTCCGCGCTGTGCTCATCTCGAGCGTCTCGAACCCGTCGCCCTTGAGGCTGATGTCGTCACCGAACCACTGCGCCTGCTCGGCCGCGTCTGCGTGGCAGTAGACGTTCATCATCAGGCCGAGGTAATAGGTGGCCTCCAGCTCGCGGTCGCTGGCCCCGGCGAGTTCCCCGAGCCGCAGTGCTATCACCGTCTGCCGCATGCAGTGCGCCATCGGCTGCCCGAGCCCGAGATCGGCGGCATAGGACAGCGTTGCCACCAGTTCCGCGATCCTGACACCGCTGCCTGCCTGCGGCCGAGCAACCATAACCGGAGTCTACGGTCCGCCAGATGAAGACAGCCGTGACGCCGCCACGTGCCTGCCGGGCGCGAGGCCAGGCTCCTCGGGGCCGGACGCCGGCCGTCTGCCGGTAGCTTGGGGGCCATCAGCCGAGCTGCGGGCCCGGCGGCCTGGCTGACGCCGCGTCCAGGACGGGTGGTTGAAGCGGCCGAGCCCCCTATGCCGGACTGAGCTGATCTCAGGCCGGGGTTTGACGGGCGCCGCGGCGCCAGACGGTGCGGATGGCCAGCGTGTCGGCGATGGTGGTGGTGGGATCGCCGTCGACCAGCAGCAGGTCGGCGATCCGCAGGTCAGCATAGGAATACGCACGTCAGGTCCGGTGTGGGCCAGCCGGGTTATCCTCCGCCAGGTCGGCCACCGAGCGCAGCAGGCGACATGAGTGCGCACGGCCGCGTGTCGGTATCTCGGTCGCCGTCTGGGATCACGTTCAAGCCGGGACCTTGGGCCCTACCAGCGGGGAGTACGGCAGGCGCAGAGTCGAAGAAGCCGGCCCCGTCCGGGGCGGGAGGTGTGTGGCGCCCATGACTACACGAGCGGCAATGGCGAAGGCGCCTTCCACGAAGGCCGGCATGCTGGTGGATGCGTTCACTGCGGTGCCGGTCTGGGTGCTGAGTCCCGTGCTCCGGCCGTGGCACATGCGCTGGGGAGCGGCCGCCGAGGAGGTCACCGCTGCGATGCCCGGTGATGATGTGGTGCCCCGGGCACAGTTCAACGCCACGCGGGCGATCACGATCGAGGCCCGGCCAAAGGACGTGTGGCCCTGGATCATCCAGCTCGGGTACGGCCGTGGCGGGTTTTACACCTACGACCTCATAGACAACGCTGGCTTGCCGAGCGCTGACCGGATCATCGGCAAGTACCAGGACTTGAAGGCTGGCGGCCTGATCCCGATGTTCCATGAGAGCCATGGCCTGGCCGTCGCCTACAAGGTCAACGGTCTTAGCCGGAACGAGTGGATGCTGTGGGTGCACCGCCCACATGAGGGGAAGGCTCCCGACAGCACATGGAGCTGGAAGCTCACCTTGCTGCCTGGCGGCCAGACACGGCTGGTCACGCGGATGAAGCAGGACTACCGCTGGCAGACCCCCCGGCTGGCATCGTTCAACCTGCTCCTGATGGAGTTCGGCGACTTCGCGATGGAGCGGCGGATGCTCAAAGGCATAAAGGCACGGGCTGAGTCTGCATGCCGGTGACTTTGCACCCGCGGAGCGACAATGCCGGGCGGTGATGACCGACAACTACGGCCAGGCGGACGTGTTCCGCGGGCGGATCGACGGTGACCGCCTGGTGTTTGAGTCCCTGGAGGGCGCCACGGCCCGGCTGCGGTTCACCTGGGACGCCACCGATCCTGGCGTGATCACGTGGCGCAATGGAATGGCGGTGGGTGATGGGTCGTGGCTCCTGATCGAGGAGTACCGCATGATGCCGCGATAGTGCCGGTGCCGCCAGCCGGGCCTGGTCCCCCCCGGGCTGTCACAGGAACCAGGCCCGCTGCCCGGGAACGGAGGCTGTGCCGCGGCTTAGTCGTCAAGGTCCGCACAGACCAGTACCGTGCTGTCGCTGACTTGCGGCAGGCCGGGGCCCACGGGGCTTGGCGAGGGGTGCCTGGGCGCCCCGAGGGTGCGGCGCGCCGTTGGGTGGGCGCGCAGGTACGCGGTGAGGCCTTCGGTGAAGCCGGGCTCGCCGGGGCCGGTCACGGTGGCGTGGCCGCAGTGGTGGCGTCCGGCCAGGACCAGTTCGACCGCAGCCCCGCCGCGCAGATTCCGCCACCAGGTCTTGCGCTCGGGTGCGGCGGGCAGGATCCAGACGCGGTCGCCGTTGCGCGTGTACTGCACCGGCAGTTCGTAGAGGCGACCGGTGCGGCGACCGCGGTAGCGGATCAGCGCCAGTTGCCTGCCCAGCTGGTGCCCGGCCGGGCCGCGCAGTAGCGGCCGCAGCAGGGGGTTGGCCGGGTGGTTGGTGACCCAGATGCCGGGCGGCTGGCGGCGGTTCACGGGGGCCCCAGCACGGAGGGCCGTCCGCGGCGGCGGGCCCGCATCTCGAGCACGATCAGGACTATGGCCTGAATCATGATCAGGGTGCTGACCACCGCGGCGAGGATGCCGGTGGCGGCCTGGGTGCCGCTGACCACGTTGTAGAGGCCGTGCCAGACGGCCACCAGCAAGATGCTGCCGCCGGAGCGGTTGTACAGCCAGGTCAGCACGACCGCGCCGCAGGCCAGCCCGCAGAACATGCCCACGTACCCGGCGGGGGGGAAGTCACGGTAGGTGGCAATCACCAGGAACTGGGGCAGGTGCCAGGCGAACCACAACACGGCCAGGATCAGCGAGCTGGCCAGCGGGCTGAACCGGCGCTGCAGCTGCGGCAGCGCATACCCCCGCCAGCCGGTCTCCTCACCCAGCGCGGCGACGAAGATGACCAGCAGCACGCCGGCCAGGCCGATCGCCGGGATCCCGCTGAACCGCCCGAACTCTCCTGCGGCTGGCAGGCCCTGCCCGGCTGCAGCCATCGCAGCCAGTCCCAGCCCCAGGAAGACCAGCGGGCTCACGGCCGCCAGCCACCAGCGGACAGGGACCCGCCACCGGGCCATCCGGGCCCCCAGGTCCCGCACCCCCGGGCGGCCCATCGTCCAGGCGGTCACCGCCACCGCCGCGATCGCCGGGCCGAGCAGCGCCGGCAGATGAGTGGGCCAGCCCGCGCCGCGCCGCGCTACCTCATGTGCCGCGGCCAGCGGGATGACCCACGACCAGCTCAGTGCGTAGGCCAGGACGAAGAACACCACCAGCGCCCGGGTATCCAGCCGCGAACCACCGGCCGCCGCCCGCTGCCGCTCACCGATGACAGTCACCACAACCCCCTGCCAGGCACCCGATCCCATCGTCGCGCGGGGCGGGAAGCTGGGCACGGGGCTAATGTCATCCAGGCCAGGACCAAAGGCACACCTCGCGATCACGCCGGACGGCGGCCGCTCTGTCAGCGCCCGCCGCAAATGCCCTGAGCATGGCCACCAGCGCGACATCACTGCACCTGGGCAGGCCAGCGGCTGCCACATGACTATGAGGGCAATGCTGGACCAGGTGAAAGTCACAGCCGCTTCCCCGGCTCCAGGCCGACGGTTCCGCCGGGAAATCCTTCCCGTTCATTTACGACCTGGACTGGGGCCCCGCGCGAGGCCTTCTCCCCGGCCCGTCTGCGCCGCTTTGGATCCCAGGGTCCCGCCGTCCGGCTGTATCCCGGTGCCGGCGATGAACTGGTCCGGCTCGGCCCCTTCGGCGCCCGGCCAGATGCGGATCACTTCATTCCCTATGTCCGCTGTGGCCTCGATGCTGTGGAGAACGTCGTCCTTGCGGACAGGGCTGGTAACAATGACAAGCGCGACCTCCTCCCTAGCTGCCACCTGGGCACACCGCAACCGCCACCACGCCGGCCCGCTCGCCCAGCTCGCCAGAGCAGCCGGTGGGACAGCGATCCCGAGGCAACCGCGGCGGTGGCGCGCTCGATCTACAGCCACCCGCCCAGGGCGGCATCCGGCTCTGGCTCGGGATCAGGAAGATAGGCAGCGAAGACGAAGCCGCGGCTCTGGCCGCTCTGGGTGAAGCGAGCCGGCCCGAGAGCGAGTAACGGGCGCTTCCGCCCCCCGGAACTTTGGCACGTATTGGCGCAGAGTGCCGCCGGGAGCCGTTTACAGCCGGTGCCAGCCGGACGCGTGCGGGGAGCGGCAGCGCCCACTCGCCGTCGGCGAGTTTAGGCGGCAGCGACAGACTCGCAGGTCAGAGCCGGAATGAGCGGGTCGGTGCCGACCTGGGCTACCATGCACCGAGTCTCCCGCCGGTGTAGCTCAGCAGGCAGAGCAGCCGTCTTGTAAACGGCAGGTCAGCGGTTCGAATCCGCTCACCGGCTCCATATCCCAGGCTCCATATCCCAGGCTGATTATCCGCGCGAACGCGCCGCGCCTCTGGACACATGGGAATGCCAGCCGGCTGCGCGCGAAACCGGGCACGTACGCGGCTCGCACCCGCGCTGCTCTAGTAACCCCGGACCTGGTTGCCTGGCGCAGTGAACAGGCGGGTTCTGGTCTGCCATTCCCGCACGAATGCCCTGTGCGGTGGCCGGTGTGCTCGTGGCTGCCGTGGCTAGGGCAGAGTGGTCGGGCTGGCCCGAATGACCTCTAGAGTCATGGCGTGCCCAGTAACGCCGACGAGGCAACCATCGCGATCTCCCGCAGGCGCGGCGGATGGCGCGACAGGGCCAGAAGTTACGTCGTCGTGGTTGACAGCAAACCGATCAGCAAGATCAAGCACGGTCAGCGGGTCGAGTTGCCCGTGCCGCCCGGCCCGCACGACCTGTTCCTGAAAATCTCCTGGTGCACAAGCCCGATCTTCACCTTCGACGCGCAGCCGGGTGCTGTGATCGGGTTCTCCTGCGAGCCCGGTGGGCCCGCTACTGCTGGGCTGCGCGATGTGCTCGGCAATACCGGTCGCTACATCGCGCTAACCCGGATAGACCCGCATACCCCGTAGCTCGATCAGGTCCGTGGGCCGGGCCCGTGCCCGATGGGGACGGTGAACCGGGGCAAGCCGCGGTCATCCAGACCACCTATGCAGTCGGTCGGTTGAGTGACAGCAGCCCGGCGCTGATTGGCGCGAAACCGCAGCTGCCAAAGTAGAACGGGCGCAGGGGTCCTCGAAGTCCACGGCAGTCAGGCCGAAACTGATCACGGCCTGGGTGGCCACGGCCAGCGGTCACACTAGATGCGTGGATATCTACCTGCGGACCGAGCGGCTGAGGTTGCGCCGCTTCACCGGGCAGGACGTGGACAACCTGTTCCAGCTCAACAGCGACCCCGAGGTCATGCGCTTCATCAACGGTGGCAAGCCCACGCCACGCCAGCAGATCCGGGACGAGATCATCCCTTTCCACCTCGGCGCCTATCAGCGGGACAGCCGGTTCGGGACCTGGGTGGCCGAGGCTGCACCCACCGGGGAGTTCCTTGGCTGGTTCCACTTCCGGCCCGGCCCGGGTGGGGGCATCGACCTTGGGTACCGGCTGCGGCGGGCGGTATGGAACAGGGGGTATGCCTCCGAGGGGTCACGTGCCCTCATCCGTAAGGGCTTCGCCGAACTGGGCGTGCAGCGCGTGTTCGCACTCACCATGGCGGTCAACACCGCCTCCCGGCGGGTCTTGGAGAAATCCGGCCTGCTTCTCGTGCGCACCTTCCGCTATGAAGGATCCGACGCCGTCGAAGGGTCCGAGCACGGCGAAGTGGAGTACGCACTAACCAAGGCCGAATGGGAAGCACGTGCGGCCGGCGATCACGGCCCGGGCAGCGGCGAATCAGGATAAGGACCCCCGCGACAGTCCACACCGGGCCGGGCCGCCTTCCCGCCAGTCCCAGCCGGTTCCGGGTCGTGGATACCGTGACGGGATGCGGGCGATCCTCGGCAAGGCGCTGGCCACCAGCGTGGCCGTGGCCCTCGCCGCCGCCGCCCCCATATCCGCGTCGGCCGCGGCGACCGGCCCTGGCACGTCGCGGGCCACCTCGGCCAGTCCTGCCACGCCACTGGCCACAGTGGCCGGCCCTGATGCGCCCCGGCCAGCCCATGTCATCCTGGCTGGCATCGGCGGCCTGCGCTGGAGCGACATCTCGCCGACCGTGACACCGACTTTGTGGCGCCTGGCCGGCCAGGGCTCGGCCGGGTCCCTGGACGTCACCGGGATCAGCATCCGTAGCTGCCCCGTGGACGGCTGGCTGACGCTCAACTCCGCTGCCCGCGCCTCCGCCCCGCACCCCGCCAGCGGCCCCTGCCCGGCAGTCCCCGCCGTCGTCCCCAGGGCGCCCCGGGCGGACGGCACTCCCGCCCCGGCCCAGATCCCGCGGTTCCCCGCCCTGGTCAGCTACAACGCCAGGTTCAGCGAGAACCCGCAGTGGGGGGTGCTGGCCACCGCCCCCGGCCCGGACCGGTGTGCTACCGCGGTCGGCCCGGGGGCGGCCCTGGCCCTCGCCAGCGCGTCGGGCCGCGTCGCCAGCTATCTGCCCGTGCCGTCCCGGCTCACCCCAGCCCTGCTGGCCCGGTGCCCGCTGACTGTCGCCGACCTTGGCAATCTCCCCGCAACCCCGGGCGCCATCAGGCGGGCAGGATGGGCCAGCGCGCTGCGGGCAGGACGGGCCAGCGCGCTGCGGGCCGCCGACCGGCGGCTGGCAGCGATCATCCGCGACCTGCCCCCGGACTCCACGCTCGTCGTGCTCGCGCCGGGCGACGGCGTCGAGCCGCACCTGCGGGTCATCGTCGCGGCTGGCCCAGGTTACGCCGATGGCCTGCTCACGGCCTCCTCCACCCGGCAGCCGGGCCTGGTCACGCTGACCGATGTCACCCCGACCGTCCTCGGCTGGCTCGGCAGGCCCGTCCCGCCCGCAGTAACCGGCTCCCCGATCCAGGCGGGACCGCGCGCCAGCCTGGCCGGCACCGTCCGGATGCTGCGCCAGCAGGACGTTGCCGCCCAGGTCTACCGGCAGACCGTGAGCACTTTCTTCCTGCTCATCGGCTTCGGCGGCGCGCTGCTGTTCGCTGTCATCGCGGCCCTGCTCTGGCTCCCGTCCCGGCACAGGCAGCCGGTACCAGCCGGGCGCCACACGGCGGCGGCCACCGCCGCCCGCATGGCCGGCCTGTGGCTGGCTTCGGTCCCGGCCGGTACGTTCCTGGCCAGCCTGCTGCCGTGGTGGTCGCAGCCGCACCCGGCCGCCGTCCTGTACGCCCCGGCCGCGGTGTGGGCAGCGCTGATCGCGGTCGCCGCGCTGGCCGGGCCCTGGCGGTCCGACCCGCTCGGGCCGCCCGGCGTTGTCGCGGCCGTCACCCTGGGCGTGCTCGCCGTCAACCTGATGACCGGCTCCCACCTGGCACGGGACACCCCGTTCGGGCTGACCCCGCTCGGCTCCGGCCGGTTCTACGGGCTGGGCAACAGTGCGGTCGTCATCTACGCCGTGTCCGCGGTGCTGACCGCGGCCTGGCTGGGCGGCATCTTGTTCCGCCGGGCCGGCGCATGGCAGCCCTGGTGTGCATGGCCGCCATCACCGGGCTGGCGGCCGTCGTCTCCGGCTGGCCCGGCTTCGGTGCGAAAGCCGGCGGGACCATCGCGATGCTGCCTGGTTTCGTGCTCTTCCTCACCGCGGCCGCGGGCATCCGGATCACCGTCCGGCGGCTGGTGCTGGCCGCTGTTAGCGGCCTGCTGCTGGTCGCGTTGTTCGCGCTGGCCAGCTACCTGCTGCCGGCCACCGGGCACTCCGATATCGGTGCCTTCGCGGGCCAGGCGCTGCACGGCAATGCTGGCTCCATCCTCCGGCGCAAGATCAGTTCGAACCTGAACTCGCTCGGCGGTAACCCGTTCGTGCTGGCGATCCCGGCCGTACTAGTGCTGACCGGCCTGATGCTGGCCGGGCTGGCGGCCGCTGGCCGGCCCGGCTGCGTACCAGCTTGCTCGCCCGCGCCTGCCGGCAGGTCCCACTGCTGGGCCCGGCCCTCGCCACCAGCTGGCTGATCGCGGTGCTCTGCTGGTTCGCCGAGGACAACGGCGTCATGGTGCCCGCCTTTGGTGCCCCATTCGTGCTGCCCCTGGTGATCGCCATCGTCTGCGCACCGGCTGTCGTGACCGGCCCGCCCGACCTGCCCGGCCCGCCCAGCTCACCGGCCGCACCCGCCGCCCCGGGCACACCGGCCAGCGCTGGCGCAGGCCGCGGCGCCAGCCAGACGGACCCCGCGGCCGGCGGAACCCACGCGGTCAGCGGAACCCAGGCGGCCGATGGAACCCACGCGCCCGACGTGGGCACCGCGAGCGGCGGCCAGCCCGGTTATCGTTAAGGTGTTCCCCGGATCGTCCCGCTGGCCGGGCGGGCCGGTCCGGCACAGCCGGGCCCGCCCCGGCAGGCTGATGCCGGGCAGGGCTTGCTGGAGGGCCGATGAAGTACCAGGTCTCCCGGGTCGTCGCGGGCCCGTTGCTGCACCTGCTATGGCGGCCGCAGGTCACCGGCACCGAGCACATCCCCCGGACCGGTGGCGCCATCATCGCCTCCAACCACCTGTCGTTCGTGGACTCGGTCTTCCTGCCGCTGGTCATCGACCGGCCGCTCACCTTCGCCGCCAAGTCCGAGTACTTCGCCGTCCGGCGCCCGTCGCACATCTTTGTCGGCGCCTACCTGCGTGCGACCGGGCAGCTGCGGGTGGACCGGGAGGGGGCCCGGGCCGCCCAGGACATGCTGGACGCCGCGCTGGGCCTGCTCAGGTCGGGTGAGCTGTTCGGCCTCTACCCGGAAGGCACCCGCTCCCCGGATGGCCGCCTGTACCGGGGCCGGACCGGGGTGGGCTGGCTGGCGCTGGCCTCGGGGGTGCCGGTCATCCCGGCCGCCGTCATCGGCACCGACCGGGTGCTGCCACCCGGCCGCGTCCTGCCCGGCTTGCACCGGGTCACCATCCGCCTCGGCGAGCCGATGACGTTCGAGAAGTACCAGGAAGGTGGTCCGGCCGCGGTGGCCCGCCGGGCGATCACCGACGATGTCATGACGGCCATCCAGGCCCTCTCCGGCCAGGAATACGTGCACATGTACGCGTCCGCGCGTAAGGCCGAGCTGAACGGCGGTGCCAGCGGCTCTGGCCGCCCCCGCGACCCGTCCTGAGGCCAGCCGGGCAGCCTACGGCCCCTTGTCCTTATCCGGCTGGACGGCCGGGAAGGACTCGGTGGCCGCACCCGGATTCCACACGTAGATGGGCTGCGACCCGCCGTCGGCTTCCTCGCTGTCGGCTTCCGCGCTGCCGTCTTCAGTCCCCTCGGGCTGGTCCTGGCCGGACCACCCCGTCCAGCCGTCGGACGGCCCGCCGGGCGGGCGGGACGCGGCTGGGCCACCCGGCCACGCCTCCTCCGCGGCCAGATCCCAGGCTGACGGCTCGGCCCGTGGTGGGGCGGGCAGCGGCATCTCCACTGGCCCCGGTGGCTGGCCGGGGCCGAGCGGGGTCGCGCTCGCCGCCAGTTGCGCCCAGGGCACATCGCGCCGGCTCCGGGGCGGGGTCCCACGGCGGGCGGCAGGCGATGTTCGCCGCGGCCTGCCAGTGCGGCCCGGCCACCCGGGTGGCCGCTGAACCCGGACCAGGTGCCGCGCTATCCGGGCCATCTCCGTTGCCAGTGCTGCTGCCTGGCCCGCCGTTGCTGCCCGGCGCGCCGCCGGCACCGGGCTTCCGATCGGCGCCAGGCGCCGGTGCCGGCCGGGTCAGTGCTGTCCAAGCCGCCGTCGCGGGGCAGGCCGGCCGCGGTCTCGGTACCGCCGCCGGAAGCGCCGTAACCAGCGCCGAGGCGGCCAGCCAGGCCGCCCATCCCGCCCCCGGCCCCCGCCAGCCCGGCCGGGGGCGGTTGCTGCCGGGGGAACGTACTGCCCGAACCCGCCAGGCCGGCACTGCCGGAGAACGAACTGCCGGTGAAGCTCTGCCCGCCGCCATACCCGCTGCCCGGAGTGCCCGCTGGGTACGGCGCCGGCGGGAACGGGCTGGACGCTGTCACCACTGCGCCGGTGGCGGCCAGCCCCGGGCCAGGTGGCGCCGGGATGAACTCGTCCGGGCTGGCGCCTGCCGCCGTAGCTGCCGTGGCCGCCGGCCGGTCCTTGCGGGGCGGCGGCTGGGCGGCGGCCCGCACCTCGGCCAGCCGAGCCGCCCTTGCCCGGCGGCGGCGGAGCTGCCGCCAGCCGAAGATCGCCAGCAGCAGCAGCACGAACACCGCGCCGGCCAGGTAGGCGTCGCTGGTCAGGCTCTTGCTCAGGCTGCTGCTGGTGCTGTGCACGGCTGGCGCCTTGGGTGCGGCGGCCGCCGGGGACGTGCTGGCCGGCGATGCCGAGGGGGAGACCGCCGCGTTAATCGAGGCCGCGGCGGCCAGCGCGGCGGCGGCGTCGACAGTCCCGGCCCCGGATCCAGTGGCCTGGCCACCTGGCCGCCGGTAGACGGTGCTGCTGGTCAGTGCCTTGGTCACCTGCGCCGGGGTGAGCGAGGGGAACTCGGGCCCGGATGAGGGCGACGATCCCCGCTACCACCGCGCTGGCCGCGCTGGTGCTGTTGAGCTGGGTGTACCCGGTCGGCCCGGCGGCGGCGATGACACCTACCCCGGCCGCGGTCAGCGTGACATAGGGCTGCTGGCTGCTGAATGTGCCCTTCATGAACGACGAGTCGAACGCGCCCACCGAGATGACACCCGGGTACGAGGCCGGGAAGTTCACCGGGTCCACCCCGGGCGTCAGGTCGTCACCGGCCGGGGCGACCAGCACCACCTGGTGGGCGAGCGCGTAGGCGACCGCTGCCCGCTCGGCCGTGCTGCCGCCCGAGCCGGGCGCACCGGCCGTGGTGACCGGGTCGAGCGGCAGGTCGATGACCGTCGCGCCGTGCCGGACCGCGTACTTGATTCCGTGCGCGATGGCGGCCGGGAGCCCGGCTGCCACGGTCGCGTCCGCCAGCATCGGGTCGGTGCTCTCCAGCGTCACCCGGACAGACAGGATCCTGGCGGCCAGCGCGACCCCCATGATCCCTTCGTTCTGCCCGGCGCCGTGCCCGTGCCCGGCGATGAGGCTCGCCATGGCGGTGCCGTGGATACCCCAGTACGCCCCGCCAGGGACCTCCTGGGAGCCGGTGTAGTCCGGCCCGGTGGTCACCGATCCGGTCAGGTCAGGCTGGTTCGGGTACACCCCGGTGTCCAGCACGGCGACGGTCACTCCGGTTCCGTGGGTGCTCATCCAGGCCTTGGTCACGTGCAGGTTCTGCAGCCACCACTCCTGGCTGCGGATAGTGCTGGCGGCGGCGGCAGGCAGGGCGGCCATCGCGACGCTGGCGGCCACGAGCCCGGTGGCCAGTGCCAGCCGGGCGGCGGCCAGGCTGCGACGTGCCACGGCCCGCCCCTGCGGCGCTGGCGCCGGTGCCGGGCGTGCAGCGATAAACCCCCTGGTCACCCCGTTTCCTGCCCAGGGGCAACCCAGCGACACCGCTGCCCTCCCTGCCAATGGAGCACCTGCCGCATTGTGCCACGTTCGGGGGCATTTCGGGGGGGATCGGGGGTGCCCGGCCCGCGGGGAAACGGCACCCTAGCCCTGGTGGTCAGATATGTCCGGTCAGGAGGCTGGGGTGGCCGCCAGCCGGACGTGCGCGCCCGGCGGCAGCCCCAGCTGCTGGGCGGCGTCGCCCGCGTTCACCGCGATCGAGATGAGCCCGGCGCTGTCGGTGAAGGCGACGATCTCGCCCGGTGCGACCGCCGCGAATGTCTCCAGATAGGGCACGGTCAGCTGGCGCCGCCCGCACCGGACCACCAGCGACGACCCGAAACCGATGCCGAGGCGGTCGGCGTCCGAGGCGGTGATCGACAGCTGGACGTTGCCGAACCGGTTGACCGACATCACCTCGCCTTCGGCCTCGCCGTCGTGGACCCGGCTGGTCGGCGCTGGCAGTGTCACCAGATCCGCCACGTCGATCTGCGCGCCGACCGCGGACAGGTCCGTCCCGGTGGCCAGGTGTGCCGCCACCGGCATGAAGATGTCGCGGCCGTGGAAGGTCTGCGACAGCGGGTGCAGCCACAGCTCGCCGTTGGTGAGGTGGTGGGCGCTGGTCGCCCCGCCCGCCCGCGCCACCGCCCAGGACAGCACGCCGTTGTCCGGACCGACCAGGATGCTCTCGCCCACCGCGACCGCCACTCCCCGCCGGGCGGTCCCCACCCCGGGGTCGACGACCGCGACATGCACGCCACGCGGCAGGTACGGCATGGTCTGCGCCAGCACGGCCGCGCCGCGGCGCACGTCGCCGGGAGGAACCAGGTGCGTGATGTCGATGATCCGGACGCTGGGCGCGATGGTGGCGGCCACCCCGTGGCAGGCTGCGACGAACCCGTCATCGAGGCCGTAATCGGTCAGGAAACTCAGGCAGTCGAAGGAACCCACGATGGGTGAGCGTACGTGGTCGCGGCCACGCCGCATAGAGGCGGGCCGGCCACGGACCGCTCCCGCCGGTCAGCAAATCCGGCCCGCTATGAGGCCCCGGCAATAGGACTGCCGGGCTCGCGGGTCCCCGCATCCCGGCTGGCGGCGTTGCCGTCGTCGCGCGTAGCTCCGCTACGCGCTCCTCCTGCGCCTTGCCACCCGGGCGCGGATAACCCGCTCCCTGACCCGGCGCCCTATTGCCGGGGCCTCAAATTCCGGGTTGGCCACTACCATGAAGAGTTCACGGGCGGGCACGACTGTGAAGGCGGGGAGGCGATGGCGCTATCCGAGCGTGACATGCGCATCCTGGCCTTCGAGCGCGGCTGGTGGCGCCAGCCCGGCGCGAAAGAGCAGGCGATCTCGGACCTGCTTGGCCTGTCCGCCACCCGCTACTACCAGCTGCTGAACGAGCTGATCGACCGCCCCGAAGCCCTCGGCTTCGACCCGGTGCTGGTCAAGCGGCTGCGCCAGGCAGCGGGCCCGCCGCCAGCGCATCCGCTCCGCCCCGCCGGACACCGGCGCCACCGGCCTGGCATGACCGGCGCCGGCGGGCCGCCGGGCGAACCCGGGCTGCCCACACCCCGGACCGCCGAGGGGCGGGCGGGGCTGGCGGCGATCCTGGCCGATCCTGGCTGGGCGCTGATCGCGGCCGACTTCGATGGCACACTGGCCCCGATCGTGGCGGACCCGGCCGCCGCCCGTGCGCACCCGGCGGCCACCCCCGCCCTGCGGGCCCTGGCCGGCCAGGTCGGCACACTCGCCATCATCACCGGCCGCCCGGCCCTGACCGCGGTGGAACTCGGCGGGCTTCGCCGGCATCCCGGGCCTGATCGTGCTCGGCCACTACGGCTGGGAGCAGTGGCAGGACGGCCAGCTTGCCGCCCAGCCGTCCCCACCGGGTGTCGCCACCGCCCGGGCCGAGCTGCCCGCGCTGCTGGCCGGGGCGGGCGCCGCCGATGGCACCTGGGTCGAGGACAAGGGCCACGCGCTGGCCGTCCACACCCGCCGCGCCGCCGACCCGGCGGCCGCACTGGCCAGGGTCGCCAGCCCGCTGGCCGCGCTGGCCAACCGGACCGGGCTGCGGCTGGAGCCGGGGCGGCTGGTACTGGAACTCCGTCCCCCGGCACCGACAAGGGCACCGCCCTGACCAGCCTCGTCGCCAAACGGCGCTGCCGGGCGATCCTGTTCGCCGGTGACGACCTTGGCGACCTGGCCGCGTTCGCCGCGGTGCGGGATCTGCGGGCCGCCGGGCACCCGGGCCTGACCGTGTGCAGCGGCTCGGCGGAGGTGACTGAGCTGGCCGCCGTGGCGGACCTGGTGGTGGACGGCCCGGGCCAGGTCACCGCCCTGCTGGCGGCGCTCGCCCGCGCGGTCAGCGGCTCGCCGCGGCCAGCACGCTGATCTGGTCGGCGAACCACTCCTGGGGTGGCGCGGCGGCACTGGCCGTGGCCAGCAGGGCACACCGCTGCTGCCGTTCGGTTTCTGGCATGTCCAGGGCGTCATGCAGCGCCCGCGCCGTTTCGGTGACGTCATACGGGTTGACCAGCAGCGCCCCGGCGGCCAGTTCGGCGGCCGCGCCGGCCTCCCGGGACAGCACCAGCGCGCAGCCGCGGGTGGACAGCAGCGGGCCTTCCTCGGCGACCAGGTTCATGCCGTCCCTGATCGGGTTCACCAGCAGCACATCGGCCAGCTGGTAGGCGGCCAGTGAGCGCGGGTAGTCGTCGTTCACCTGCAGGATCAGCGGATTCCAGTCGCTGGTGCCGAACTCGTCGGTGATCTCCCTGCGCCAGCCGCTGCACCTCGGCGGTGTACTCGCGGTACTCGGGCAGGTCGTGCCGGGACGGGTAGGCGAACGCCAGCTCGGTCGACCCGGCCGCGCCATTGCGGATAGCTGGTCAGCAGTTCCGCGTAGGCGGCCAGGCCGCGGACGATGTTCTTCGACAGCTCGGTGCGGTCGATCCGGACGATCAGCTTCCGGCCACCGGCCGCCGCGGCCAGTTCGGTCACGTGCGCCTGCACGTCGGGGGCGGCGGCGCGGGCGCGCAGTTCGGCGGCGTCCACGCCGAGCGGGTGCACCGCGACCGTGGTGGTGTGGCTGCGGTGACGGACGGTGCCCGTCGCCCGGTCCACGTCGGCGCCGAGCACGGCCTGGCAGCAGTCCAGGAACGCGTCCGCCCACCGCTGCGCGTGGAACCCGGCATGGTCGGCGCCGAGGATGCCCTCCAGCACTTCCCTGGCGACCTGGCCGGGCAGGATGGCGAAGTAGTCCGGCGGCGCCCAGGGCGTGTGGCAGAAGTACCCGATCGCGACGTCGGGCCGCCGGTCAGCATCCCGGGCACCAGGGTCAGGTGGTAGTCCTGCACCATCGCCCGGACCAGCGGGCCGCCCAGGCCCTCCGGGCGGCGCTGTCGGCCAGCGCGTCCGCGAACGCCTCGTTGTAGCTGCGGAAGTCCTCCCACTCGCGGCAGAACGCCCGGCCGAACACCGGCTGGTCAGGCGTGTCGTAGGGCGCTGTGGTGCGATGAACCACAGGGTCGAGTTGGCCACCCAGTTGTACGCGCGGTCGAGCACGGCGGGCGGGATGTCCAGCATCCGGACGGCCGAGCCGGACGGCTGCTGTCCGTCCCCGCCCAGCAACCCCGCCATCCAGGAAGCCGCCGGGCGGCGGCCTGGCGGCGGCCCGGTCGGCACGGACAGGGCCGCGCACACCCGCCAGCGCCTCGGCCTGACCGGCCACCGAGGAGAGCCCGGACACCATGCCGCCGCCACCGCGCCGGGCCGTGGCCTGCCCGTCGCCACCACGGGAGAACGAGACCGGGCCGCGGTTGGAGGCGACCAGGATCCGGCCCAGCGGTTCGGCAGTCATGACCGGAGAGTAACCCGGCCTGGCCAGGGGAGCCCTGGCGCTGATCGGTTAGAGTGCTGGATACAACTTCATAACGCTCATCCAGAGGGGTGGAGGAGACGGCCCTGTGAAGCCCCGGCAACCACCACGGCTGTCTGCCCGGGCAGGCCCGCCGTAGCGGGCCCGCCATCAGCGGGGTCGAATCGTGGCAGGTGCCAACTCCGGCCCGCGGCCCGTCCGGCTGCCGGGACAGATGAGGGAGAAAGGCCCCGCTCTGTGACTACCGCGAACACCCCCAACCGGTTGGGCTATGCGACCCACCTCTCCTGCCGCGAATGCGGCGCCACCGCCAGCCTGGGCGCTGGCCACGTCTGCCTGGACTGTTTCGGCCCGCTGGAGGTCGGCTCCAGCTGCCCGGCTCCGACCCGGGCCGCGATCGAGGCCGGGCCGCCGAACATCTGGCGTTATGCGCCGCTGCTGCCGGTGCCGCCGGATGTGGCCGCCTCGCCCAGCACCGAGCCCGGCTTGACCCGGCTGGTCCGGGCCGGCCAGCTGGCCGCCGAGCTGGGCATCGCCCGGCTGTGGGTGAAGGACGAGCGAGGTAACCCCACCCATTCCTTCAAGGACCGGGTGGTGGCGGTGGCGCTGGCCGCCGCGGTGGAACTCGGCTACCGGGTGCTCGCCTGCCCGTCCACCGGCAACCTCGCCAACGCGGTCGCCGCGGCGGCTGCCCGGGCCGGGATCCGCTCGGTGGTGCTGATCCCGGCCGACCTGGAGCCGGAGAAGATCGCCACCCACGCCGTCTACGGCGGCATGCTGGTCCCGGTCAACGGCAGCTACGACGACGTGAACCGGCTCGCCTCCGAACTCGCCGACGAGCGCGAGGACTGGGCGTTCGTGAACGTGAACGTGCGGCCCTGGCCGAAGGGGTCGAAGAACCGTCGGGTCGAGATCGCCGAGCAAGCGGCTGGCGGCTGCCCGAGCAGATCGTGGTGCCGGTGGCCTCCGGCGCCCAGCTCGTCAAGATCGACAAGGCGTTCCGGGAACTGATCGAACTGGGGCTGGTGCCCGCCACCCGGTACCGGGTGTTTGGCGCGCAGGCGAGCGGGTGTGCCCCGGTGGCCGCCGCCTTCCGGGCCGGTCACGATGTGGTGGCGCCGGTCCGGCCGTCAACCATCGCCAAGTCGCTGGCCATCGGCAACCCGGCGGACGGCCCCTACGTGCTGGACGTGGTGCGGCGCACCGGCGGCGCGGTGGCCGACGTGAGCGACCCGGAGGTGGTCAGCGCGATGCGGCTGCTCGCGGTCACCGAGGGCATGTTCGGGGAGACCGCGGCCGGGGTCACGCTGGGTGTGCTGCGGCGGCTACTGGCTGACGGGGCGCTCGACCCCGGGGCGGAGACCGTCATCATCAACTCCGGGGACGGGCTGAAGACGCTCGGCGCCGTGGCGGGCACGGCGCCGCCGCCTGCGATCCGGCCGACGCTGGCCGGGTTCCGCGACTTCGAGCAGTCGGCGGCGAACGCCGCCTCCGCCCGGGTGGCGTGACGGTAATTCCGGTGGCCGTGGAACCGGCGCCGGCGAATGCGCTGGCCGGTTTCGCTGGTCACCGTCCCCAGGCTGCTATTTACCGGCCGGTGGAGCACTGCCGGGCGGCTGCTGTTTACCAGCCCGGGCACTGCCCACCGGCCGCTGTTAACCGGCCGGTGGATGACCGTCCTCCGGCTGCTGTTTACCGGCCAGCCGATCCCGGTCCCCCGACTGCTGTTAACCAGCGGGCGGGGCACCATCTCGCTGCCGCTGTTTACCTGCTGGAAAGGTGGCAGTAATGAGTGTTTCCGTCCGTATCCCGACCATTCTCCGCACATACACCGGCGGGTCGGCGGAGGTGACCGAGCCGGGCACCCTGCGCGAGGTGATCGCCGGGCTGGATGCCGCCTACCCCAGGGCCTGGCGGGCCGGATCGTCAACGAAACCGGCAGTCTGCGCAGGTTCGTCAACGTCTACGTGGGGGAGGAGGACGTCCGCTTCGCGCAGGGCCTGGACACCCAGGGTCCCGGCAGGCGCCCATGTCTCGGTCATTCCGGCGGTGGCGGGCGGCTGACCGGCGGCCACGGGCACCTGGTGGGCCGGGCTTTCGCCCAGAGTGAACCGTGGTGTCCCTGTGCCTTGGCAGGCGGGCTGGTGCCGGTGGCCGAGTTTGCGCCCGGGTAACTGGTCACACAAGAGCGTGACAGGGGGTAAGGTCGTGTCCGGTCGCTGTCGGACGGTGAGAACGGCAAGCCCGGCTTGCCTGGCGCCTCAACGCTGCGCGATCGACGGGTTCCGCGGTAGCAAGGGGCGGGATCCGAAAGCCCGAGCGTAGTTAGGGAGTTGTTGGGTAATGGCTCAGGGCACCGTCAAGTGGTTCAACGCGGACAAGGGCTACGGCTTCATCGCGGTCAACGGTGGGCAGGGACGTGTTCGTGCACTTCTCC
>CAWIMG010000032.1:0-95979 GCA_963837105.1 uncultured Actinomycetes bacterium
GCGGTTACACGCAGGACAAGGACGCCTACCTCAAACGGCTGCGCCGGATCGAGGGCCAGATCCGGGGGCTGCAGCGGATGGTGGAAGAGGACGTCTACTGCATCGATGTGCTCACGCAGGTGTCCGCGGTGACCCGGGCACTGCAGGCGGTCGCGCTCGGGCTGCTGGAAGATCACCTGGGCGCGTGCGTGTCTGATGCGGTGCGCAAGGGCGGCGAGGAAGGCCAGGCGTCAGTGCATGAGGCGGCCGAAGCCATCGCCCGGCTGGTCAGGTCCTGACCAGCCGCCGGGCTGGCCTGGCCTGGGCCGGCCGGCTTACTCGCCACTGCCGGGCTGGCTGGCGAACCGGGCGAAGGCGGCCAGGTTGGCCAGGCTCTCCCCGCGCTTGACCCGCCAGGCCCATTCCTTGCGGATCGATGAGGCGAATCCGATGGACAGCGCCTGGTTGAAGTTCTCGTCCGAGTAGGTGAGCACGCACCCGAGCAGCCGGTCGACCTCGTCAGCGGTCACCGCCGCCAGCGGCAGCCGCCCGACCAGGTAGACATCGCCCTGCGGATCGAGAGCGAAGTGCACCCCGTACATCTGGCCGTTGCGTTCCAGCAGGAACCGGTAGAAGCGGGCATGTGCCTCGTCCGGCTGGCGGCAGAAGAACGCCTCCACGTGCAGGCTGTGCGTGCCTACGATCAGCCAGGTCATGGTGGCCAGCTTGCGCTGCCCGGGCAGCTTGACCAGGAAGCTGCCCGGCTGCGGGCGCTCCGGGACCAGGTCCAGCCCGGCCAGGGCCTGCCTGATCGCGGCTTCCGCCCGGGCCTGGGCCGGGGTCAGCCCGGGACCATCCGCTCCGGCTGGGCTGGCGGGGCCTGCGGAGCCACCCGCGCCGCCGGGCGCCATGTTGGTCATGGCTCCCCATCCTGTCAGCCGGGTCAGCTGGCCCGGGAGTAGCTCTGCTCGGCCAGCGGGGCGTTCATCACCCCGGCATAGACGGCGAGCAGCCGGTCGACGGTGACTCCCCAGCCGAACCGGGAGGCATGGGTGACCGCCCCGGCCGACAGCCGCTCGCGCCGCCGTGGGGATGCGAACAGGCTGGCCAGCACCCGCGCATAGGCGGCCGGGTCATGCCCATCGACCAGGATCCCGGACACCCCGTCCTGCACCGCGGTATGCAGCCCGCCCACCGCGGCTGCGATCACCGGTGTGCCACAGGCCTGAGCTTCCACCGCGACCAGGCCGAACGACTCAGAATGAGACGGGACCATGACCACCGTGGCGGCCCGGTACCAGTCGGCCAGTTCGGTTTGCGGACAGGGCGGCTCCAGCCGGACCAGCTGGGCGATCCCCAGCCGCCCGGCCAGTTCGGTGAGCTGATCTGGATCCGCGCGGCCGGTACCGCTGGGACCGCCCACGAACGCGACCGTGAGCGTGCCGGCGATCGCCGGCACGTCCCGGACCAGTGCGGCGGCTGCGCGCAGCACCACGTCGGGGGCCTTGAGCGGCTGCACCCGGCCCGCGAACACGATGACCGGGCCGTCGGCTGGCAGGCCGAGCCGCGCCCGGGCCGGCCCGGGCGGCCCGGGCCGGAAGACGGACAGGTCCACGCCGGGGTTGACGGTCCAGATCCGGCCCGGTTCCGCCCCGTAGAGGAGGGCGAGCTGACGGGCCTCTTCCTCGGTGTTGGCGACCAGCCGGTCGGCCGCGGCCACCACGTCGGCCTCGCCGCGCAGGCGCATGGCCGGCTCGGCGGCGTCACCCGCGGCCAGCGCCGCGTTCTTCACCTTGCCAAGGGTGTGCATCGACTGCACGAGCGGCACGCCCCAGCGCTCCTTGGCCACCGCGCCGACATGGCCGGACAGCCAGTAATGGCCGTGCACCAGGTCGTACCGGCCGGGGGCGTAGGCGGCTTCGGTGCGCAGCACCTCGAAGGTGAAGTGGCACAGCTGGGCGGGCAGGTCGGCCTTGTCGAGATCCTCGAAGGGCCCGGCCGGCACATGCCGGACCACGACGCCCGGTACGAGCTCGGCCTGCGGCGGCGCATCCCTGGTCACGGCGCGGGTGAAGATGTTGACCTCAACGCCGCGAGCGGCCATCCGCTTGGCGACTTCGACCACGTAGACGTTCAGGCCTCCGGCGTCACCCGTGCCTGGCTGCTCGAGCGGCGAAGTATGGACGCTGATGGTCGCGACCCGCCGGGGATAGCGTCGCGGCACGGGCATGCACCTCCGAGGGATCAACCACGCCGGCCGGCCCGGTGTTCCCGGGCTGCCGTGCCGCCCGCCCGGCCGCACCCGGCCCAGGCGGCCCCTGGCGGGCCGGCCTCACCGGATAGGCTCGGAGCATGTCCACTCTGGTGCTGCTGCGGCACGGCGAGAGTGCCTGGAACGCGGAGGGCCGGTTCACCGGATGGGTCGACGTCGGCCTCTCAGAAACCGGCGCCAGGGAAGCGACCGCGGGCGGTGATCTGCTGCGCGGCTCCGGCCTGACGCCGGACATCGTGCACACCTCGGTGCTGACCCGTGCCATCGAGACCGCCCAGCTCGCACTGGCTGCCGCGGACCTGCTCTGGCTGCCGGTCAGCCGGTCCTGGCGGCTGAACGAGCGCCATTACGGTGCGCTCCAGGGCAAGAACAAGGCGCAGACCCGGCAGGAGTTCGGGGATGAGCAGTTCATGCTCTGGCGCCGGTCCTACGACGTGCCGCCGCCGCCGATCGCGGACGACCATCCGCTGTCGCAGGCCCACGATCCGCGGTACGCGCAGCTGCCACCCGAATTGCTGCCCCGCAGTGAATGCCTCAAGGATGTGCTCCACCGGCTGCTGCCGTACTGGTATGACCGGCTGGTCCCGGATCTGGCCGCGGGCCGCACCCCGCTGGTCGTCGCTCATGGCAACTCGCTGCGCGCGCTGGTGAAGCACCTGGATGGGATCAGCGACACCGAGATCGCCGGGCTCAACATCCCGACCGGAATCCCGCTGGTCTATGAGCTCGACGCCGATTTCCGGCCGAAGCAGGCGGGTGGCCAGTACCTCGACCCGGAGGCGGCGGTTGCGGCCGCGGCCGCGGTCCGTGACCAGGGACGCTGACCGGAGCGGCCGTCCCGCGGCCCGGCGCCGCGCTGGTTGCGGCAGGGCAAAACCTATATTATCGATAAGCATCATTCGTATGAATAGGTGAGGAACAGGGCCCTGGTTCTGGCGACCGCCCCAAGCGCTCCGGGCCACTGGCGCATACCATCGAGTCGTGAGCCCGCAGGTGACGGGTGGTGCCTCCCGCCACTCGCTAGTGCATGCCGTGATGCCGGCGGCTGAACGGTGAAAAGCCGCAGGCCGACGGCTGTGGATCCGGCTGTCGACCGGCCGCAGCTCAGCCGGCTTCCCTCCGGCCTCGCGTCGGTGCTCTCCGTGCTCTCCTCGTCCGCCGTGGTGCTTGACAACGATGACCGGGTGCTGCGGGCGAGCGCCGCGGCCCGGACCTTCGGGCTGGTCCGGGGTGACCAGCTCATGGTCGGCGAGCTGGTGGCGCTGGCCCGGCAGGTGCGCCGGGACGGCGAGATCCGCGAGGGCGAGATCGAGGTGTCCGGCAGCGCGTTCGGCGGCCGCCGGACCAGTTTCGCGGTCCGGGTCGCCCCGCTCGGCTCCAGCGTCGGCGGCGGCGGCCTGGTCCTGCTGCTGGCCGAGGATCAGACCGAAAGCCGGCGGGTGGAAGAGGTCCGCCGTGACTTCGTCGCCAACATCAGCCATGAACTGAAGACGCCGGTGGGTGCGCTGGCTCTGCTCGCCGAGACCATGGAGGATGCCGCCGACGATCCGGAAGCCGTGCGCCGGTTCGCGGGCCGGATGCGGCAGGAGGCGTCCCGGCTCACCTACCTGGTCCAGGACCTGATCACGCTGTCCCGGATCCAGGCCGCCGAGCCCATTCCCGACCCGCGTCCGGTGGACGTGGTCGCGGTGGTGGCCGAAGCGGTGGACAGGTGCCGGATGAAGGCCAGTGCTCGCGGCATCGAACTGGCGGCCAGTTGCGACGACGGGCTGACCGTGCTCGGCGACGAGGACCTGCTGGTGACCGCGCTGCGGAACCTGCTGGAAAACGCGGTCGCCTACAGCCCGGAGCGGACCCGGGTGGCGATCACCGCCACCCGGGACGGGGTGGACACCGCCGAGATCACCGTCGCCGACCAGGGCATCGGCATTCCGGAGCGGGACCTGGAGCGGATCTTCGAGCGCTTCTACCGGGTTGACCCGGCCCGGTCCCGGGCGACCGGCGGGACCGGCCTGGGGCTGGCCATCGTGAAACACGTGGTTGCCGCCCACAGCGGCAAGGTGACGGTATGGAGCAAGGAAGGCCAGGGCTCGTCGTTCAGCCTGCGCCTGCCTGCCATCAGGATGACCCCGACCGCCGACGGCACCTCCGCCGCTGGCCTTGCACAACCCGTCCGGGAGGCAGTCAAGTGACACGCGTGCTGGTGGTCGAGGACGAGGAATCGTTCAGCGACGCCCTCTCCTACATGCTGCGCAAGGAGGGCTTCGAGGTGGCGGTCTGCCCGACGGGACCGGACGCCATCGAGGCGTTCGACCGCAACGGCGCGGACCTGGTGCTGCTCGACCTCATGCTGCCCGGGCTGCCCGGCAGTGAGGTCTGCCGGACGCTGCGCGAGCGGTCCAACGTCCCGGTGATCATGCTCACCGCCAAGGACAGCGAGATCGACAAGGTGGTCGGGCTGGAACTCGGCGCGGACGACTATGTCACCAAGCCGTTCTCGTCGCGTGAGCTGGTCGCCCGGATGCGCGCTGTGCTGCGCCGCCGTGGCGAGCCAGAAGAAACGGGCGCCTCTGTGCTGGAATCCGGGCCGGTCCGGATGGACGTGGACCGGCATGTGGTGTCCGTCCGCGGTGCGCAGACACAACTGCCGCTCAAAGAGTTCGAGCTGCTCGAAGTCCTGCTGCGGAACACCGGCCGGGTACTGACCCGGATGCAGCTCATCGACCGGGTCTGGGGCGCTGACTATGTCGGCGACACCAAGACCCTCGACGTGCACATCAAGCGGCTGCGCGCGAAGGTCGAGGCCGACCCCGGCAACCCGCGGCACATCATCACGGTGCGCGGCCTGGGCTACAAGTTCGAGCCGGTCGGCTGACCGGCTGGGATCATGCCGTCGGCGAGGCCGACGGGGTGGCCGACGCGGACGGCGTGGCGTGGCGGTGCGTCCTGGCCTTGCCGGACAGGGTCGCCGACGGCGTCGGGCGCGGCGGGACCGGGGCGGGCGAGAAGGTCGAATAGAACTGGGCCCGTGGCATCACCGGCACTACCATGCTCACCGCACCGGCCCGCAGGAAGTGCAGGACGAGCCGCACGTTCTGGCCGCCGCGGATCTGGTGCAGCAGGCCGCGCAGCACCACCCGCGGGGCCGGCCCGGTGAGCAGCACCGACTGGTTGGTGGCGATGCCCACCCCACCGGCGGGCATCTGGACCGCGAGTGCGGTGCCCGGCGCGGTCACCGCGAGCAGCCGGTCCGGCGCACCGCTGTTGGCCAGGGCCAGGAACAGGCCGGCCGAGCCACCGGCCGGCAGGGTTACGGCGGGTGGGGCGCCCAGCACGAACACATTGTTGATCCGGATCGCGTTGTCCACGATCGTCGACGCACCCGCGGTCGGCGAGTGCCAGTGCTGGGTGGGAGCGGCGGGGCCGGCCTCGCAGCCGGCGATCGCGAGTGCCAGGCCAGCTGCCATCACGACGACGAGTACGCGCAACGACACGGCGCTGCGGTTACTGAGGATCACTGCGTGCTCTCCCGGGCCGGTGGTCCACCTGGACGCCGCACAGCGTACTCCCGGCCGATGTCACCGCCGTGCGCCACCCCGGGCCAGCACCGCCGCCAGTTCCAGGCCGCCGGCCAGATCGCTGGCCTGCCCGGTACCTGGTCAGCTGGCGGTCGGGTGCGGGGAGCCGCTGGCGGTGCCGGCCGGCTGGGCTGGCGTCCGGGCGTTGCCGGGGATCAGCGCCCGCATCTGGGGTGCCAGCGCGAAACCGTGCCCGCGGTCGGCTACCACGCTGGTCACCGTTCCCCTCTGGTTGACCAGCACCGCTGTCAGCGTGACCGGGCGGTACGCCGTATTGAGCGCATCGCCGGTGTCCTCCGCTGCGTGCGACTGGCCGAGCAGCACCTTCCGGACCAGGCCGGTGACCTGGACGCCCTGCATGCCGACCACGTAGAGCTGCACGCCCGCCTGGTCCGCCTCCCGGGCGAGCTGGTACAGGTGACCGCAGGCGCAGCCGGGCGGGACCAGCGCGAGTACCGTGCCCCGCAGGCCGGACAGCGGGACCAGGCTCCCGTCCACTATGACCAGGGCGGGGGGCAGCGGGCGGCCGGCCCGGCCCGCGGTGTAGAGGACGGCCTGCTCACCGGCGAACACGGTCAGCAGCGTCCCGGCCAGCAAGGTCAGCGCGAGGCAGCCAGCCAGCAGGGGGAGCACCATGCCGTCACGGGTCAGCGGGCGGTGCCAGCCGAGGGTGCGGCGGCGCCACCGCCTGGCGCGCAGCTCGCGGTAGTAGGCCTGCACGTCACGGTCGAGTTCCCGGGCGTCGTCCGGGATCTCGACGTCGATCGGTGGCAGGCCGAAGTCGTCCCGGCCCGGGTCGCCGCCAAGGTTCACGCGTATCTCTCCGGCATGGTCAGCCACGGTCCCTACCAGTATGTGCCTGTGCCCGCCCCGACGTCACCGGCTGGCGGTGCCCGCAGGCGGCCGTCTGGCCCGCCCGGGCTCCCATGGCGCCGCCACACGCACCCGGCGCACCTTTCAGATCGGCCAAAATGGTCTCTTGACCTGCGCGTTTGCCGCCAAGCACGGACAGCTGGCCGCCTTCGGCATGGTAGGATTACCTCAGCGGAAGGGGTATGTGCCACATGACTTTCAAGGTCGGCGACACTGTCGTCTACCCCCACCATGGGGCTGCTCGTATCGAGGAGATCGAGACCCGATCGATCAAGGGTGAGGACAAGACTTATCTGGTTCTCAAGGTCGACAAGGGTGACCTGACTGTACGCGTGCCCGCGGACAATGCCGAACTGGTAGGTGTACGCGACGTCGTGGGGCAGGAGGGGCTGGAGCGGGTGTTCGAGGTGCTGCGCGCCCCGCACACCGAGGAGCCGACCAACTGGTCGCGGCGCTACAAGGCCAACCTTGAGAAGCTTGCCTCTGGCGATGTGAACAAGGTTGCCGAAGTCGTCCGTGACCTGTGGCGCAGGGACCGGGAACGCGGGCTGTCGGCGGGTGAGAAGCGGATGCTCGCCAAGGCACGCCAGATCCTGGTCAGTGAGCTCGCCCTGGCCGAGAAGACCAACGAGGACAAGGCAGAAGCTCTGCTCGACGAGATCCTCGCGTCCTGACCAGCGCCCGCTGATCCGGCCGGGCCGCACGTGACCGCTGATCCGCCGCCCAGGGTAGGTGTCGGCACCGATGTCCATCGGCTCCGTTCCGGCCTGCCGCTGCACCTGGCCGGGCTGCTATGGCCGGGCGAGGCCGGGCTGGCCGGGCATTCCGACGGGGACGTTGCCGCGCACGCCATCTGCGATGCACTGCTGTCGGCGGCCGGGCTCGGCGACCTGGGCACCGTGTTCGGCACCGACGACCCGGCCTGGGCCGGTGCGTCCGGGGTCAGCCTGCTGCGCGCTACCGCGGAGCAGGTCAGCCGGGCCGGGTTCGTGGTGGGGAACGTCGCGGTCACGGTTATCGCCAGCCGGCCACGGATCGCCCCCAGGCGCACGGAAGCGGAGCGGGTCCTGTCCCATGCCCTGGGCGGGGCTCAGGTGAGCCTGTCCGGGACCACCACCGACGGGCTGGGCCTGACCGGGCGGGGCGAGGGGATCGCCGCCATCGCCACGGCGCTCCTGGCCTGGGCCTGACCAGCCACGGCGGGGCTACCCGGCGATGACCGTGCCCTCGACCGCGCCAAACCCGATCGTCACCCCGTCCGCGCCTGGCGCGGTGGCAGTGATCCGCACCGTGTCGCCATCGGCCAGGTACCCGCGGGTGTCACCACCGGCCAGGGTCACCGGCCGGGTGCCGTCCCAGGTGAGCTCCAGCAGGCAGCCACGCTCGCCCGGCCCGGGACCGGACACGGTGCCGGACGCGAACAGGTCGCCGGTGCGCAGCCGGGCCCCGTTCACGGTGGCGTGGGCCAGCTGCTGGGGAGGAGTCCAGTACATGCGCCGGAAGACCGGCCGGGCTACCGGATGGTCGTTGATCGTGATCTGCAGCGCGAGGTCCAGCCCCCACGGCTCGGCACAGTCCAGGTAGGCCAGTGGCGGCGGGTCCTGCCGGGGCGGCGGCACCCGGGCCGCCTCCAGCGCCGCCACCGGCACCACCCACGGTGATACCGACGTGGCGAACGACTTGCCGAGGAACGGTCCCAGCGGCTGCATCTCCCACATCTGAAGATCGCGCGCGCTCCAGTCATTGACCAGCAAGAAGCCAAACGCATGCTGCCGGAACTCACCGGTAGCCACCCGCTGGCCCGGCCGGGTGCCGACCCCGGCCACGAACCCGACCTCGGCCTCGAAATCAAGCCGCTGGCTCAGCCCGAACCCGGGGGCTGACCCGCCGGTGGGCAGGTACTGCCCGTGCGGGCGGATGACCGGGGTACCGGAGACGGCCACCGAGCCGGCCCGGCCGTGGTAGCCGGCTGGCAGGTGCAGCCAGTTGCGCGGCAGCGATGGCGAGCCGGGGCGGAAGATTTCCCCCACCGTGCTGGCGTGATCACGGGAGGAGTAGAAGTCCACGTAGTCGGCGACCGCGAAGGGCAGCCGCAGCCGCACCGCAGCCAGGCTGGCCAGGTGGGGCCCGGCCCGGTCCCGCTGGCGCGGGTCGGTGAGCAGGTCGGTCAGGCGGCGGCGGACCGCTTGCCAGGCCGCGGGGCCGGCCGCCATGAAGCCGTTCAGCGTCGGCGCGTCGAACCAGCGGGCCGTGGGCTCCGGACCGCCGCCGGGCGATGGCCCGTCATCGCCGTGCCGCCCGCCATCGGCAAGCAGCCCGTCGCTGGCCAGGCCGGCCAGATCGAGGACATGGTCGCCGAT
The DNA here is from genome assembly GCA_963837105.1 of uncultured Actinomycetes bacterium. Taxonomy (GTDB): domain Bacteria; phylum Actinomycetota; class Actinomycetes; order Streptosporangiales; family Streptosporangiaceae; genus UBA9676. The sequence goes on from CAWIMG010000032.1 coordinate 9,063, forward strand.
GGCGACCCCCACCCGCGGCCCTCCGCCTGGCGGGGCGAATACCCCGTACGGCAGGTTCTGGACCGGGAAGTGGCTGCCCGCCGGCACCTCGACCCAGGACGCGGCGGCCGTGGTCACCCGCCGTCGGTCTCCGGTGCGTTGGGGTGGGTGGGGCCACCGAGGATCCGGTCGAGGAACGGCACGGTCGTGCCCGGCGGGGCGCCCGCCCCGGGAGCGGGGGGCGCCCCGGGAGCGGGAGCCCGGCCCGGGAACCGGCCGGACGGCGGGGGTGGCCGCGCGCACGGGTCCCGCCGCCAAGGTGGCGGAAGCAGGCCCAGCGACTGGACCGGCGGTGGGGAGGGCCCCGGCTGGTGTAACGGCCGTGGGAGTCCGCATGGGCGGTGCGCCGACGGTGGGAGTGGTCTGGGCAAGTGATACAGGCGCGGGTGGGGTCCCGGCCGGTGGCACGGCAGCAGGTGGAGCCTCGGCCGGTGGCACGGCGGGTGGGGCTCCGGCCGGTGGCACGGCCGCGACAGGTGACGCCTCGGGCCCAGTGGCGGTACCGAGCGGGGTGCCACTGGCAGGTTCATAAGCACGGGCAGTCCCGGTAGGCCAGGCAGCGCCGGCCGTGCCCGGTGCCGGGACACCTGGCCCGGGCGGCGTGGCCGCCGAGGTGAATCCCGCTCCGGCTGGGGCGGGGGTCCGGGTTCCGGTTCCGGGCGGGGGAGCCTCAGCGGGCTGGGTGCCCGTGATGTCCTGGGCAGCCTCAGCGGACGGGGTGCCTGCGGCGGGCTGGGTGGCTGCGCCGGGCTGAGGAGTATCAGCGGGCTGGGTGCCTGGGCCGGACTGGGCAGCCTCAGCGGACGGGGTGCCTGCGGCGGGCTGGGTGGCTGCGCCGGGCTGAGGAGTATCAGCGGGCTGGGTGCCTGGGCCGGACTGGGCAGCCTCAGTGTGCTGAGCGCCCGCGCCGGGCTGGGTGGCTGCGCGGGCTGAGGAGTATCAGCCGGCTGGGCCCCCGGCACCGTCTGGGGCTCGCCAGCGGGCTGGGCGCCCGTGGTGGTCTGGGCAGTCCTGGCGGGTGGGGTGGGACCGGGGGGTGCGGTGGCGCCGGCGGGCCCGGTGGCACGAACCGCTCCCGGGGTTCCGGCCGGGGCCGTGGGCTCGGCTTCGTAGCTCACCGCCGGTCCCACATCTAGGTCCTCGCCCGTCAACGTGGTGGGCGGGCGAGGAGCGGCGTCGTCCCGGCCGGGCGTGTCCGCACCTTCCGGCGTGGCAGCCGGGCCGGGGCGCTTGCTGCCGGCGGCCTCGCCATTGGCGATGGCAGCCCGTGTCCCGGCCGCCGCTCCGGCCGCCGCGCCGGCCCGCTCTGGCGGCTGGCCGGCCCGTGGCTCCATCAAGTCCCTGACGCCGGTGCGCGGCGTGTCCGCCGTACCCGGCCCCTTGCCGGGACCACCTGCCCAGCTGACGGCACCAGCTGAGCCACTGGCCGCCACGCCGTCACCGGGGCTGGCCGGGCCAGCTTGCTGGGCGTCGGTACTGGCAGCCCGGATCCGGCGCCAGTGCCGGAGCATGGCCAGCAGCATCCCGAAGCCCATCAGCAGCAGCGCCCAGGGGAGGACGGCTACCACGGCCCTGGTCGGCTGGGCCGGCAGGCTGATGTTCATCGCGTACAGGGCATTGCCGGTGGCCACGGCCGCGAGCAGGAGGATGAGGCATGCCCACACGTAGCAGCGGGTCCACAGGCCGGCGGTGCGCAGCGCCAGCGCGGCGGCACAGGACATGACCAGCATCGCGTCGAGGATGACCGGGTACAGCCGGGCCAGTTCAGCGGAAACGCCGGCATTCAGTGCGATCTGATGGATGCCCTGGTAGGACAGTACGAAGGCGGCCCCAGCCACCAGCACCACCCCGGCGACGACCGCGGTGAGCGCGGCCGCGCGCAGGCGCGGGCTGGGTTCGGCCGGCCGGGGCTCGGCCATCGCGGGATAGTCGCTGGTCTCCACTGATCGATCCTTCCTGCCCCGTTGCCCGCCCGCTACTGCCCACCGCTGGCCGGGACGGTCGGCATCGTGGCCCGCCCAGCAGTCTCGGGGCTGGCGGGCGGCGGGGTTGCGCTCGCGGCTGGGCTGGCATCACCTGGCGCGGGAACGGGCGGCCGTGGCCCGCCCAGATGATTTGCGCGTCAACTGGAGACGATATGCCGTACCACCAGGCGGCCGGGGAGGTTCGGTGCAAAGCGGCATGTCCGCTTTTCACCACCCGGGTGGGGACGGTACTCCGGAGAGCTCATGAGACGGGGATTTGCGCGGCCTTGTCCCGCCGCTAAATGACGGCGCCCGCATTTCCTGGCGGCAATCGCGGCACCGCCCGGCCTTTACCGCAAATCGGCCGGCGGCGCGGCTGCCTCGGTGCCGGAAGGGCGGTGATTGCCGGGCCGGGCGATGGCACGCGGGCCGCCGGCCCGGTGACCCGTGGCCGTCACCGCTGGTGGGTAGCCGCCGTGGTAGCCGCGGGTGGGTGGCCGCCGGTGGGTAGCCGCCGGTGTTATGCCCGCGCGGCGGAGAGCGGGCCGCCGGTAGCCTTGGCCCGTGACGCTCCGCCTCTATGACACGGCCGCGCGCAGAGGTGCGCGATTTCGTCCCGCTCGTGCCCGGGAAGGTCTCGCTCTACCTGTGTGGTGCCACCGTGCAGGCGCCACCCCACATCGGGCACATCCGGTCCGGGGTGAGTTTCGACGTACTGGTCCGCTGGCTGAAGACGAGCGGTTACCAGGTCACGTTTTGCCGGAATGTCACCGATATCGACGACAAGATCCTGCGGGTGGCCACCGCCGAAGGTGTTCCGTGGTGGCAGGTGGCGCAGCGCAACGAGCGGGCCTTCGGCCGCGCCTACGACGTGCTCGGCTGCCTGCCACCCGAGGTGGAGCCGCGGGCGACCGGCCATGTGCCGGAGATGGTCGAGCTGATGCGCCGGCTGATCGGCAGCGGCCATGCCTACAGCGCGGGCGGAGATGTCTATTTCGACATCAGCTCCTGCCCCTCCTACGGGTCACTGTCCGGCCAGCGGCCCGAGCACATGCTGGCCGCCGACGACACCGACACCACCGGCGCCAAACGTGATCCGCGTGACTTCACTTTGTGGAAGGGCGCGAAGCCGGGCGAGCCGTCCTGGCCGACCCCCTGGGGGCCGGGCCGTCCCGGCTGGCACCTGGAGTGCTCGGCCATGGCGACCAAGTACCTCGGCCCGGCGTTCGACATCCACGGCGGCGGGCTGGACCTGGTGTTCCCGCACCACGAGAACGAGCTGGCCCAATCGCGCGCGGCGGGCGATGGGTTCGCGCAGTACTGGCTGCACAACGGCCTGGTCGGGGTGGCCGGCGAGAAGATGAGCAAGTCACTGGGGAACTCGCTGCTGGTGGACGCGATGATCACCCAGGTACGGCCGGTCGAATTGCGTTACTACCTGGGCCAGGCCCACTACCGGTCCGGGCTGGAGTACTCGCCGGAGGCGCTGGCCGAGGCGGTCGCCGCCTACCGGGGGATCGAGGGCTTCGTGCTGCGGGCGGCCGAGCTCACCGGCCCGGCCGGCGGCGCCCGCGGTCCCGCGGACGCCACGATGGCCAGCGCCGGGCCTGGCGGTGCGGCCAGCGCCAGCGGGGAGTGGCCAGCCAGGTTCGCGGCCGCGCTGGACGACGACCTGGCCGTGCCGCAGGCGCTGGCGGTCGTCCACGACGTGCTCCGCTCCGGCAACAACGCACTCGCGGCGGGGGACGCCGAAGCTGTGGCCAGCGCGCTGGCCTCGGTCCGCGGCATGCTCGGCGTGCTCGGGCTGGACCCGCTGGCGCCGCCGTGGGTGTCCCGGGCAGGCGACGACGACCTGCGCGGCGTGGTCGAGGCGCTGGTCACCATGGCGCTCGATGAGCGGCAGGCGGCGCGGGAGCGCAAGGACTTCGCGGCGGCCGACGCGATCAGGGACCGGCTGCGAGCGGCCGGGGTGATCATCGAGGACACCCCGTACGGGCCACGATTCGAGCTGAAGCGATGAGCCCGGCGGGCAAGCCCGGACGCGCGGGCAAGCCTGGATCCGCCGGGGGCAAGCCTGGCCGTGGCGGCCGGACCAAGTCCGGCAAGCCGCGCCCAGGCACCGGCGGGCACGGCAAGCGGCGGCTGGAAGGCAAGGGACCGACCCCACCCGCGCATCTGCGGCCAGGCCACCCGGCGCAGCGCCGCGCCGCCGCGGCCGCCCGGGGGGATGCCGGGCCCGGGGACGCGGCCGGGGAACCCACCCGGGCCGGGCGGCCGGGACGGGCCGCGAGCGCGGGTGAACCCCCGTCCGGGGCTGGCCGGGGACGGAGCCGGGCGGGCGCCAGTCGTTCGGCTGGCAAGGGAGAACAAGCCAGCCGGCGGGCGCGCGGTGCCGGCGACGCGCCCGAGGTCGTTGCCGGGCGGAACGCGGTACTGGAAGCGCTGGCCGCCGGGGTGCCCGCCACCGCGCTGTTCGCCGCCCAGCGGCTGGATGCCGACGACCGGGTCCGGGACGTGATCGGCCGGGCGGCGCAGGCCAGGGTGCCGATGATCGAGGCCAGCCGCCCCGAACTGGACCGGATCACCGGCGGCGCCATCCACCAGGGGCTGGCGCTGCGGATCGCGCCCTACTCATACGCCCATCCGGCGGACCTGACCGCGCGGGCGGCAGCGGCGGGCCAGCCACCGCTCGTCGCTGCCCTGGACGGGGTCACCGACCCGCGCAACCTGGGTGCGATCGCCCGCTCGGTGGCGGCGTTCGGCGGGCATGGGGTGCTGATCCCGGCCCGGCGGTCGGCGCGGGTCACCGCGGGGGCCTGGAAGGCATCGGCCGGTGCGCTCGCCCGGGTCCCGGTGGCCCAGGCGCCGAATCTGTCCCGGGCGCTGGCCGCGTACGCGGAAGCGGGCTTGTTCGTGGTCGGCCTGGACGCGGCGGGCGGGACCAGCGTGGACGAGCTGGAAGTCGCGGACGGCCCACTGGTGCTGGTGATCGGCTCGGAGGGGCGTGGCCTTTCCCGGCTGGTCGCAGAGCACTGTGACCTGCTGGCCGGGATTCCGATGGCGGCCGCGGCCGAGTCGCTGAACGCCGCGGTGGCGGCCGGGATCGCGCTGCACGCGATAGCCGCCCGGCGTGCCCCGCGGCGGTGACCGGCCACCCGCCGGCACCGGCCGGGCGGTAGCTGGCGGGGCCCGCCGGCGGGCGCTATCGTTCGCAATGTGAACAAGCGGGGTGGGGCGGCCAGCACTGACGGGCGCCGGACCGACTTCGTCCAGTCGCTGGACCGGGGCCTGGCCGTCATCCGCTGCTTCTCCTCCGAGCACCCATCGCTGACGCTGTCCGAAGTGGCTGAGCGCACCGGGCTGACCCGGGCGGCCGCCCGTCGGTTCCTGCTGACCCTGCAGGAGCTGGGCTACGTGGGCAGCACTGGGCGGCAGTTCTCGCTCCGGCCCCGGGTGCTGGCGCTCGGGTATGCGTATCTGTCCTCGTTCAGCGTTGCCCAGATCGCCCAGCCGCACCTGGAGGACCTGACCGAGGAACTGCACGAATCCTGCTCGGTGAGTGTGCTGGACGGTGATGACCTGGTCTACGTGGCCCGGGCATCGGCGAACCGGATCATGACGATCGCGCTCACGGTCGGCACCCGGCTGCCGCCCTACCCGACCTCGATGGGCCGGGTCCTGCTCGCCCACCTGCCGGCGGCTGAGCTGGATACGTACCTGAGCCGGACCGAGCTGCGCAAGCTCACCGAACGGACGGTGGTGGATCCGGCCGAGCTGCGCGCGATCCTGGCGACCGTCCGCAGCCAGGGCTGGGCAGCGGTGGACCAGGAGCTGGAGGCCGGCGTCCGCTCCATCGCGGTCCCCATCCAGGACAGCTCAGGCAAGGTGGTGGCGGCCATCAACGCCAGCGCGCACGCGGCCCGGGTACCCATGCGGACGCTGGAGAAGGAGTTCCTGCCCCGGCTGCTCGACAGCGCCCGGCAGATCGACAGCGAGCTGGCCACCCGGCTGTCCAGCGGTGCACGGGCGGGCAGGTAGCACACACCTCGAATATTTGTTCTATGCTTGGCCCTATGGCAGGGACGTTCCAGGCATCGCTGCTCGACCTGGCGGTGCGGCCCGGGCCGGCACCGCTGGCGGGGTCGGTCCGCAGGCGGGCGCTCGCGCACGGAGCCTGGCTGGACGTCCGGCCAGGCTGGCTGGCGGGCGCGGACGAACTGTTCGGCGCGCTGCTCACCGGCGTGCCATGGCGGGCCGAGCGGCGGTTCATGTACGACCGGGTGGTAGACGTGCCCCGGCTGCTGTGCTTCTACGGCGACGGCGAGCCGCTGCCCGATCCGGCGCTGACCGCCGCCCGGGTGGCGCTGGACCGGTACTACCGCCCGGAACTGGGCGAGTCACTGTGCACGGCCGGGCTCTGCCTGTACCGGGACGGGCGGGACAGTGTCGCCTGGCACGGCGACACCATCGGCCGGGGCAGCACCGAAGACACCGTGGTCGCGATCGTCTCCCTGGGGGCTCCCCGGGCGCTGATGCTGCGGCCCCGCGGCGGTGGCCCCGCGCTGCGCTTTGACCTGGGGCACGGCGACCTGCTGGTGATGGGCGGCAGCTGCCAGCGCACCTGGGAGCACGCGGTGCCGAAGACCGCCCGCGCCAGCGGCCCGCGGATCAGTGTCCAGTTCCGCCCGCGCGGGGTTCGCTGACGGCCGGCAGCAGGGCGACATCGAAGTGGACGGCCCGGAACGGGTTGGGCAACCCGTACCCGGCGGCCCGGGCCGGGTCGTCCACCAGCGCGAAGTCCCGGACCAGGCTCTCCTTCACGCCAAATACCGCGTCCGAGTCGATGTAGCGGCTGCCGGCCACGAACAGGTGGGTGGTCACCCGCTGGTGCCCCGGTGCGGTCACGATGAAGTGGATGTGCGCCGGCCGGTACGGATGGCGGCCGGTCATCCGCAGCAGTTCGCCGACCGGGCCGTCGTCCGGGATCGGGTAGTAGCTGGGCACGATGGTGGTGAACCAGAAGCGGCCGCCAGCATCGGCGGTGAACAGCCCGCGCAGGTTCCGCTCCGGCTGGATGCCCGGTTGCTGCACGTCGTAGAACCCGTCCGCGCTGGCCTGCCAGACGTCCACCTGTGCGCCCGGCAGCGGTTCTCCGCCGGCGCGGGTCACCCGCCCAGTGACCAGGCACGGCTCACCCTTGCCCGCCAGCGAGATGGTGTCACCGAGCGCCCGCGGCGGGGAGGCCACCACATGGAACGGGCCGGTGACCGTAGACTCGGTCGATCCGCCCGCCGCGCGGTGATTGATGGCCTCCACCAGCATCGACACCCCGAGCACGTCGGACAGCAGGATGAACTCCTGCCGTACCTCATCGCACCGGTGCCCGGTGGCGGTCAGGAACTCGATCGCCTGCTCCCACTCCGCCTCGGTCAGTGCCACGTCCTTGATGAAGGCGTGCAGATGGCGCACCAGCGAGGTGAGCACCTGGCGGAGCCGGGGCGGGGCACTGGCGAAGCTGGCCGCGACCACCTGCGCCGAGCGCTCCTCGGTGAACGGTTCAGGTTCCATGTACTGCATCCAATCAGTGCCGCCGGCCTCCTGGCGGGAACCGCCGGCGGTGCCCCGGCCATCGTCCCCAGGCACATGGGCCACACCCGGCCCGGCGGTGCCCGGGACAGGCGGCCGCGCCGGAACCCGCATAGCATGACCTACGTGTTACCGGGCATGGGGGTTGCGGCCTGCCCCTATCCGGCCGTGGCACCACGAGCGATACTCCTGATAACGAAACGAAAACGGGGCAGGGAGGTCACGCCGGTTGGCGGGCAGGAGAAGGTGGATTAGCAGGGGCCTCGCCGGCTTGGGCCTGACCGCGCTCGGGGTCATCCTGGCCGCCTGTGCGGCGCCGCAGTTCACCTACGTCGCCAATTCCGCGTCGCAGACCTACTTCAAGGTCCCGGGCGGCTGGCACAAGATCGGCGATACGGCGCTGGCCCACGCGCTGGGCGGGAGCGGCTCGGCCACCGTTCCGAATGGTGTGTGGTCGGTCGGTTATGACGGCAGCGCGGCACCGTCCGCTGCCCATATCTTCGGCGCCTCCAGCGCCCAGCCGTTCGCGCTGGCACTGGTCGAGCCGCTGAACGCGGCGGCCAGCAACGCCATGTCCTACAACTCGCTGCGGGACGTGTTCCTGCCGGTGACCTCGGCCACCCGGCAGAGCGCCAGCAAGAAGGGCTTCCCGCTGACCGGCTTCCACCTGCTGCGGGATTCGGTGCTCACCCCCGGCCAGGGCGTGCATGGGGTCCGGGATATTTTCGATTACACGTTCCCGAACGGGACCACCGACACATTCGACCAGGTCGCCTTCACCAATTCCGATGACACCAAGCTCTATCTGCTCGTGCTGCACTGCACGGCCAGCTGCTACGCCAGGCACGCGAGCGAGATAGACACCGTGATGAACTCATTCACCGTCAGGAGCAGCTGATGACTATGACCCCCGTGGGCCCGGTGGAGGGGCTGGTCCCGCCCGGCGAGCGGCCGCGGGATGAGGACCGGCGCACCCGCAAGCCGCTGGCGTTGTGGGACCGGATCAAGTTCCTGCTGCTTCTCACCCTGATCTGGCTCATCCTCGTCTGGTCGGTGATGGCGAACGACCCGGAGGTCGGGTTCGCCGACGCGGCGCGGATCGAGGCCCGGTCCGGCTCCTGGGTGTTCGTGCTGTTCGCGCTGGAAGCCCTGCGCCAGATCCACTACCTGATCAGTGAGCACTGGGCCGGCTATCACCGTTTCTGGACCCACTATGTGTTCGGCGGGGCCGAGCGGGTGTCCCACCGGCGGCTGTCGGACTGGACCAGGTTCCGGCTCCGGCGGCTGTTCACCTGGGTGCTGTGGATCGTCGTGTTCGCGGTGGTCGCTGCCAAGATCCTGCACACGACGCCGTTCGAGGCGCTGCTGGCCACGCCCCGCATTATCTGGCATGCGATACCCACGGTCCTGCAGTTCATGATCTACATTGTCCTGATCGTCGTTCAGTTCGCCGCCCTGTTCTGGTTCCTGTCCCGCGGCGGGGTGGACGTGTACTATCCCGACGACATCAAGACCCGGTTCGCCGATGTCTGGGGCCAGGACCACGTGCTGGCGCGGGTGCAGGAGAACATTCTCTACCTGGAGCACCCGGAGCAGATCGAGTCCAAGGGCGGGTATGTGCCGGGCGGGATCCTGCTCTGGGGGCCGCCCGGCACCGGCAAGACGCTGATGGCCGAGGCGGTGGCCGGGGAGACCGGCAAGCCATACGTGTTTGTCGACCCGGGCGCGTTCATCAACATGTTCTTCGGCGTCGGCGTGCTGAAGGTGAAGGGCCTGTTCCGCAAGCTGCGGAAGCTGGCGCTGCGGTACGGCGGCGTGATCGTCTTCTTCGACGAAGCCGACTCGCTGGGCAACCGCGGCTCGGTCGGCCTGGGTGGCCCGAACGGGCCGGGCATGGCCACGCCAGCGCCGCACCAGGCCGCCTGCAACGGCTTCTCCTACCTCTCACCCGAGGTGCAGCAGGTGCTGTTCGAGCGGGCCATGCCGCCCAGCGTCGAGGGCGCCCCCCGTGGCCGGCGGAACCGGCAGGTCATGCCGGTCGGCGGTGGCATGGGCGGCATGGGTGGCGGTGGCATGGGCACGCTGCAGGCGCTGCTCACCGAGCTGTCCGGGCTGAAGAAGCCGCGCGGCTTCATCAACCGGCATGTGCGCCGGATGTTCGGCATGCGCCCGAAGCCGCCGCCCAAGTACCGGATCCTGGTCATGATGGCGAGCAACATGCCGGAGGCGCTGGACCCGGCGCTGCTGCGGCCAGGCCGGATCGACCGCATCTACAAGGTGGGCTACCCGTCCAAGGCCGGCCGGGTCCGGACCTACGAGGGCTACCTGTCCAAGGTCCGGCACGAGCTCACCCCCGACCAGGTCGACAAGCTGGCCGTCATCACCCCCTATGCCACCGGCGCCACCATCAAGGACATGGTCAACGAGGCGCTGATCAGCGCCATCCGGGATGGCCGGGATGTCATCACCTGGCAGGACGTCCTGCGCGCCAAGCAGCTCAAGGACCTCGGCCCGCCGGAGGACGTGGAGTACATCGAGCGGGAGCGGCACGCGGTGGCCATCCACGAGGCCTGCCACGCGCTGATCGCCTTCCGCACCCGGCAGCACATGGAAATCGACATCGCGACCATCGAGAAGGGCAGCACCTATCTCGGCATGGTGGCGAGCATCAAGCCGGAGGACCAGTTCACCGGCTGGCGCAGTGAGTATGAGAGCGACATCCTGGTCTCGCTGGCATCGCTGGCCGGGGAGAAGATGTTCTTCGGCGACGACAGTTCTTCCGGCGTCTCCGGCGACCTGGAGTCGGCGACCGCGGTGGCCTCCTTCATGGAGGGTTTCTGGGGGATGGGGAACACCGTGTCCTCCTACTCCACCGCCCGGCGGCTGGAGGTGGGCTCGCCCGGCGGCGGCCAGGTCGGCCAGAAGAAGGGCAGCACGGAAGTGGAGATGCGGCGCGCGCTGGCCGACCGGATCGAGGACAACCTCGACCGGCTGCTGCGGCAGGTCACCGACATCCTGCGGGACAACCGTGACGAGATCCTGTGCATCGCGCACGCGCTGGAGACGCACAAGACCCTCACCGGTGATGACATCGCCGCCATCTTCGAGCACGGCGAGGGCCCGCTGGTGGACGGCCGGCCGTACGGGGATGCGAGCTTCGTGCGGCAGCTGGAGGAGTACCACACCAGCGCCATGCAGGCGCACCGCGAGCACAGCAAGGTCCGGATGACCCTGCCGGCGCCGCCGAAGCCGCTGTGGCTGCCGCAGGGCGTGGCCGCCACCCCCGCGCCGGACCAGCTCGGGCGCTGACCGGCGGATGCGGGCCGCCTACCGGGTGCGGCTGGTCGCCAACCTGGTGAACGGGTCAACCCTGGCCGGTGTCCTGGTGGCCACCGCCGGGCGGGCCCGGCTGGCCCAGGCTGAGGACGGCCTGCTGATCGGGGAGCGGTACCGGCTGCCGGTGCCGCCCGCCCCGGCGTTCACGCTCGGGAACGTGATCCTCACCAAGGCCGGCCGGGACGAGCTGGCCCGGGCGGACGCGCTGCTGGTCCATGAGGCCCGGCACGCCACCCAGTTCGCCTGCTGCGCGGGCCTGCTGATGCTCCCGCTGTACTTCCTGGCCGCGGCCTGGTCCTGGCTGCTCACCGGCGACTTCGGGGCGCGTAACGTCTTCGAGCGGCGGGCCGGGCTTTCCGGCGGCGGGTACGCCGACCGGCCGCTGCGCCCGGCTGTGGCCCGATGGCTGTCCGGGCGGGCCAGCGGCCCCCGCCGGGCCGGTGGCCCCGGCGGCCAGGTATGAGATTCCACCAGGTGCGGGTGCTGCGCCGGCTGCCCCATCCCGGGCGCGGCTTCACCCAGGGGCTGATCGTCACCGGCGGCACCGTCTGGGAGAGCACCGGCCAGTACGGGCAGTCGGCACTGCGGCGCTACCCACTGGGTGCCAGCGAGCCGGAGGCATGCGCGGCGCTGCCACCGGAATTGTTCGCCGAGGGCATCTGCTGGGCGGGCGGGGCGATCTGGCAGCTCACCTGGCAGGAGCGGACCGCGCTGCGCTGGCATCCTGACTCACTGGCACTGCTGGCCACCGTCCCCTACAACCGTGAGGGGTGGGGCATCTGCGAGGCCGGCGATTACCTGATGACCAGCGATGGCAGCAGCGAACTGGTCCGGCGCGACCCGCAGACGCTGGCGCCGCTGGGCATGGTCAGGGTCCGCTGCGAGGGCGAGCGGGTGGCCGGGCTGAACGACCTGGCCTGGGCGGCGGGCCTCATCTGGGCCAACATCCTGGGCCGGCCCTACCTGGCCGGGATCGATCCCGGCAGCGGCGAGGTCACCGACATCGTGGACGCGCGCAGGCTGGTCGAGCGGCACTGGCGGGATCCGCAGGCCGTGCTGAACGGCATCGCGCCACTGCCTGCCGCGGGCGAGTTCCTGCTGACCGGCAAGAACTGGCGGTTCATCCATCATGTCGCCCTGGTGCCGGGCCGGGACCGGGACCTGGCCGCCAGGCTGGTCGACCCGCTGGCCGGCTAGCCAGGCTGCCCGTCCGCTACCCCCAGGCAGCCCTTTCCAGCACATAACCAGCGGCGAGCAGCCGCTCCTCACTGCCCGGCGGCCCGATCAGCTGGATGCTGGCCGGCAGCGGCCCAGCGGCGGGCACCGGCAGCACCAGCGCAGGCAGGCCAGCCAGGTTGACCGGCGAGGTGAGTCCCCGGATCTGGGTCAGCCCGCGGGCATCGCCGAGCAGCGGCGGGAAGCCGAGCAGGGTAGGCAGGGCGAGCATCTCCACCAGGCCCCACACCGCGGCCAGGGCAGCCCGCCAGCTGGCGCCGGTCCGGCGGGCCGCGGCCAGCGCCGCGGGGGTGATCTTGCTGGACTCGCGCAGCCTGCCCAGCACATCCTGGCCGATCCGGCCGGGTGCTGCCATCACCAGCTCCCGGTCGCTCTGCCAGGCTTCGGCATCGAGCACGATCATGGCCGCGGTCATTGCGTCCGCCAGCCCGGGCAGTACCAGCGGCCCGACCCGCCAGCCGGTGCGGGCCAGGGCGGTATCGACCGCCGTGTCAATGACCGGATCGGCGTCCATCACTACCCGGCCGACGGTCTGCGGCGGGTCGGTGGCGACGGTGAAGCCCGGCTCCAGTAAGGCCATCCCAGCGGCCAGCCCGGCCACGTCCCGGGCAAGCGGGCCGACGGTGTCCATGCTGGGCGCGAGCGGCCACACCCCCGCCAGCGGGATCCGGCCGCCGGTGGTCTTGAGCCCCGCCACCCCGCAGCAGGCAGCCGGGATGCGGACCGAGCCGCCGGTGTCGGATCCAAGGGCGACGTCCGCCTCACCGCTGGCCACGGCCACCGCCGACCCGCTGGACGAGCCACCCGGCACCCGGCGGGGGTCGAGCGGGTTGACCGGGGTCCCGAAAGCGGCGTTGACCCCGCTGATGCCGTAAGCCAGTTCGTGCAGGTTGACCTTGCCCACCAGGACCGCCTCATCACGGCCGATGGCGGCGCGCAGGCCCGCCAGGCACGTCGCGTCGGCGGTGGCCGGGCTGGCCCGGTCGGCCACTGCCAGGCTGCCCGCGCTGGTGGGCAGGCCGGCCACGTCGATCAGATCCTTGACTGCCACCCGCAGCCCGGGACCGGACACGTCCTCCCGCAGGATCCATGTGGACATACCCCTGAATTCTGGCAGGTTATAGCGTTTTTGCCAGGGTGGGCCGGGGCCGGATCCGGACTGGCTGGTCCGCTCACGGCCGAATCCAGCCAGCCTCCGGGCATGGCACGCGAAAGGGCTATACCCGGTGGCCGGTTTGACCGTTTTGCGAAGCCACCCGGCGTGTTATGCCGGATGCTGGAACGCCCCGGGTGGTGGCCAGGTCAGGGCGGTGCGGCTCCGCCGGGCGGCCGACCACTCCCGGACCGCGGTGGCCAGCAGGTGCGGCACCAGATCGGTGGACCGGCGCACCACCCAGACGGTGCCCTTGGTGGCCAGCCAGCCGAACTCGGCCAGCCGGCCCGGTGGCGGGTTGTGCGGCTCGGAGTCCGGCGGCGGCCCGAGCCGATGGCCGGCCGCGGCCAGCAGGGCGTGAAAGCGGCGGGCGATCAGCCGGTGCCCACGTTCGCTGGGGTGCAGCCGGTCGACCGCCCACATCCGCCGGTCGTAGGTCTCGGGATCACCGGCCGCGTCGAAGTGGAGGGTGCCGAACCGGTCGGCTATGCCGTCCATCACGAAGTTGAGCTGGTGTGCCCGCCGGCCAGCGGCCGGGCCAGCGGGCCGGGCAGCCCGAGCATCCGGCCGGGGTCGGGCAGCCGCATGGTGAGCACGTCCGCCCCCGCGGCCCGCAGCGCCCCCACCACGTGAGCGGCGGTGGCGCCGAAGCCGTCCGGGTCGAAGCCCGGCCGCAGCGTGTCGTTGATGCCGAACACCACACTGGCAATGTCCGGGCGGAACTGGAGCGCCCGGGGCAGCTGGGTGTTCTCGACATCGGCGGCCCGGCCGCCGCTGGCGGCCAGGATGTGCAGGGTGGGCTGATCCAGGCTGTCCGCGAGCAGCACCGCCCAGCCCCGCCAGCGCGGTCCACCCGGCACGGCCGGGTGGACCGGGTCACCGATGCCCAGGGTGATCGAGTCGCCGAGCGCGGTGTAGGTGGTCATGCCGCCACCTGGAGCTGGCCGGAGACGGGACCGTCGGCTGCCAGTACCGCCTGGTAGTGGCCGATCAGCTGGTCGCAGGTCGCGGCCCAGGTCCGGCCGAGCATGACCCGCCGGCCCGCGCTCCCCTGCTCTGCCCGGAACTCCGGGTCGGCGGCCAGCCTGGCCACCGCGCCGGTGATCGCGTCCGCGCTGCCCGGCTGGACCAGGAAGCCGGTGACCCCGTCCGCCACCAGGTCGAGCGGGCCGCCGGAGGCTGGCGCCACCACCGGCAGCCCACTGGCCGCCGCCTCCTGCAGCGTGTTGCCAAAGGTGTCATGCGGCCCGGCGTGCACGAAGATGTCGAGGCTGGCGTAGATGGTGGCGAGCTGGTCGCCGTGTTTGCGGCCGAGGAACACCGCGCCCGGCAGCGCCTGCCGGGCCGCGTCCTCGGCAGGCCCGGCACCGACGATCACCAGCCGTACCCCGGCCAGCGATGCCACCCCGGGCCAGCAGATCCAGCCGTTTCTCCACGGCGAGGCGGCCGACGTAGCCGGCGATGACCTCGCCGCCCGGCGCGAGTACGGAGCGCAGCCGGGCACTGCGCCCGGGCCGGGTCGAACCGGCCGGTGTCCACGCCGCGGCCCCACAGGTGGACTCGTTCGATGCCGTGGGCCGTGAGGTCGGCGGCCGCGGCGGTGGACGGGGCGAGGGTCCGGCCGGCCGCGTTGTGCAGCTGGCGCAGCCGCCGCCTGCAGACCGCCTCGCCGACCGGCCCGGTGTGGTAGCCGCGGGCGTAGGCGGCCATGTCCGTCGCGTAGACGGCGACGGCGGGCAGCCCGAGCCGCCGGGCGGCGGCACTGCCGCTGGCACCCAGCACGAACGGCCCGGCGAGATGAACCAGGTCGGCGCCGTACGCGGAGATCTCGGCGCGGATGCTCTGGCCGGGCACGCCGATCCGCAGGCCGGGGTAGAGGGGGAGGGCGACGGAGGGCACCCGGGCAACCGGGTAACCGAAGGAGCTGTCCGGGCGGCGCAGCCCATTGGCCGGCTCAGGCGCGATGACCAGCGGGTGGTGGCCCCGGGTGAGCAGGTGCTCGGCGACCCGCATCGCGGTGTGCGCGACGCCGTTGACATCGGGCGGGAAGGACTCGGTGACATATGCGATCCGCACACCTCTAAGTTCGCCGGCGAGTCCGGAAGAGACGGGCGCGACACCGTGACAGCCGGGCGAACTGTCAGTGACATCTTGAGCAGCGGAGAGTGCGGGGGCTGAAGAGCGCGGGATGGACTGGGCAGAGGGCAGGCTGGGGGGCCGTCATATGTCTGTAGATATTGACAATTTCTTGTCCGAACCTAACCATATGGTGAGGAACCGAGGGGCCGCGTCGCGCTGCTGGGCCGGCGCTGCCAGCCGGCCCTGCAATCCCCCGTCCTGGCGGCTCCTGTGACAGGAGGTCGGAAGTGGCAACTGGAGAGGTAGCGGGGGGAACGGCGCCCCCTGGCGAGTCTGGACGACTGTTCATCAGGCAGACCTCGGGCCTGGTCCGGGAACTAGGCATCCCGGCCGCCACCGCCATCTCGCTGGCGGCGGTGGCCGTGGTGAACACCTTCATCAACTTCAACGCGGGCCTGACGGCCTTCGCCAAGGCCGATATGTACCTGCCGCTGCTGGCGGCCGCGCTGATCTGGCTGGTGGCCATGTTCGCCTACCGCTACCTGCTGCGGGCGGTGCCCCGGGCCGGTGGTGAGTATGTCTACCTGACCCGGATCGTCTCCCCGGTGGTGGGCGCGATCGCGGGCCTGGGCACCGCCGTGGTTTTCACCTACGTCCTGTCCACGAACGCGCACTTCGCGGCCCAGTTCACCCCGTTCATGCTGAGCGGCCTGGGCACGGTCTTCCACAGCAGCAGCCTGACGAACGCCGCCAGCACGGTGACCAGCACCGGCTGGATCTTCGGGATCAGCCTGATCGTGATGGTGATCGTCGCGCTGCTCTCGCTGGCCTCGGTCAAGATCGTCGCCCGGATCATCCTCGGGCTGATCGTGTTGCAGCTAGTGGCCTTCGTGGTGCTGATGCTGGTGCTGGCGTTCAACTCCCGGGCCGACTTCGCGTCCGCGTTCGCCAGCTACAGCAACCACCCCGGTGCGTATGGGGACATGATCGCTGCCGGGAAGGCCAGCGGGGTGGTGTTCGGCACCGCGTTCGCGTCCATGATCGCGATCATCCCGTTCATGGTGCTGAACTACAACGGCGTGCTCTACTCCTACTACGTCGGCGGTGAGCTGCGCCGGCCCGGCCGCACTTACCTGTACGCCTCGGTCGTCAGCCTGGCGATCCTGGTGGTGCTCTGGGTGGGCGTCTGGGCGCTGCTGCGGGGCCGGATCGGGCTGCCGTTCATGCAGGCCCAGGCCAATCTCGGGGCCAGCAACCCGGCCGCCTACGGGAAGATCACCAACCTCAGCTCGGTGGCGGGCGGCCTCGGCTACGGGATGGTCCTGACCTCCAACCCGATCGCCAGGCTCCTGTTCGCGACCGCGGTGCCGTTCGCGGAGATCGCGGTCAACCTGGCCTTCGTGACGGTCACCACCCGGGTGCTGTTCGCCCAGGCCTTCGACCGGCTGCTGCCGGTCAGGGTGGCCAAGGTGGGCGAGCGCAACCACGCGCCGAATGTGGCCATCGCGATCGTGCTGATCGTGGGTGCCGCGTTCTGCTACCTGACCAGCTACGTCAACCTCAGCAACATCGTGGCCCAGCAGAGCCTGTTCTTCGCGCTGATCCTGCTGGCCGGCGGGGTGGCCGCGGCCTTCCTGCCGTCCCGGCGGCCGGACCTGATCACGCTGTCCGGCGCGTCCGAGGCCGAGCGGCAGTCGTTCCTGCGCAAGGTCGCCACGGTCGGCTGGGTCACCACCATTCTCGCCCTGTTCACCGTCATCGAGATCCTCATCCACCCGTCGGTCTATGGCCGGTTCAGCATCCCGTCCACCATCACCCTGGTGGTGGTGCTCGGTGCGGGACCGGTGATCTACCTCATCGCCCGGGCGGTCCGGCGCAGGCGCGACTCGCTGGACATCTCGCTCGCCATGCACGAACTACCGCCGGACTGACGCATGCCGGTCTTCCGCCAGCCGAAAAAGGGGCGCGCCCTGCGCCTCTTTTTCGCGACCGACCTGCACGGCTCCGAGGTCTGCTTCCGCAAATTCCTCGCCGCCGCCAAGGTCTACGAACCCGACGCGCTGATCCTCGGCGGTGACTTCGCCGGCAAGGCCCTGGTCCCGGTGCTGCGCCGGGGCGAGTCCTGGTCGGCCAGCCTGGACGGCCAGGAGATGACCGTGCCACTGGCCGAGTACGACCGGCTGGCCGCCGACTTCCGGCGGCGCGGCTTCTACCCGGTGCAGATGGACGACGACCAGCTCGCCCGGCTCAGCGCCAACCCGGCCGAACTGGAGGCACTGTTCCAGTCCGAGATCGCGGGTCAGGTCAAGCGCTGGTGTGACCTGGCCGCCGAGCGGCTGGACCCGGCCGTCCGCATCATCATCACCCCTGGCAACGACGACCCGGTGAGTGCGGACCCGCTGCTGGCCGCGGACGAGCGGGTGGAATTCCCCTCGTTCACAGTCTGCGAACTAGGCCCGGTCACCATGGCCAGCCTGGGCATGGTCCCGCCCACGCCGTGGAACACCGAGCGGGAGTGCCCGGAGGAAGAAATGGCCAAGCGGATCGACGCCATGCTCGAGCCGCTGCCCGAGGGCACCAGGCTGCTGCTCAACTTCCACTGCCCGCCGTACGGGTCCACACTGGACGACGCCCCGGAACTGGACGCCAGCCTTAAGCCGGTGATCCGCGGCGGCCGGCCCAGCATCGTGCCGGTCGGCAGCCACGCGGTCCGGGAAGCGATCAAGAAGTACCAGCCGGGGGTGGGCCTGCACGGCCACATCCACGAGTCGCGCGGGGTACAGAAGATCGGCCGGACCCTGTGCATCAACCCGGGAAGCGACTACTCTTCAGGCGTGCTGCGGGGCGCGGTGGTAGACCTCGCCGAGGATGGGACGTGCCTGGACTTCCTGCTGACGACCGGATAACCGGAGTGGCCGGCGGCCCGCTGGCCGACCCGGTAGCCGAGACCCGGCGGCTGATCGCCCTGGCCGGGCAGCGGGGCCTGGTACTGCGCGCGCTGGGCGGGGTAGGCGTGCTGCTGCAGGCACCGGACGCACGGCCGCGGCTGCCCCGGCAGGTGAAGGACATCGACCTGGCCGCCGTCCAGGGCACCAGCAAGCCGACCGTGGCCCTGCTCGGGCAGGCCGGCTACCACGCCGAGGAGATGTTCAACGCGCTGCGCGGCTCCCGCCGGCTGCTGTTCCATGACCTGGCCAACGGCCGTCACCTGGATGTGTTCGTAGGCGTGTTCGCGATGTGCCATGCGATCCCGCTCACCGCCCGGCTGGACCGGGAGGAACTGACCGTGCCGCGCGAGGAGCTGCTGCTCACCAAGCTGCAGATCGTCGAGCTGACACCGAACGACCAGGGCGACATCTACAACCTGCTGTTCCACAACGAGGTCGGGGACGGCGACGGTGCCCCGATCGAGGCGGCCTTCATCGCCGTCCTGTGCGCCCGGGACTGGGGGCTGTGGCGCACCTGCCAGCTCAACATCGAACGGTCGCTGGCCAGCCTGGATGGCTCCGGGCTGGCGCCGGATGAGCAGCAGACGGTCGCCGGCCGCCTGGACTTTCTGCGTGACCGCATCGACGCCGAGCCCAAGAGCATGAAGTGGCGGCTGCGCAGCCGGGCCGGCGACAAGGTCCGCTGGTATGACGAGCCGGAGGAAGAGGATCCGGCTGGGCGCTAGGCCCGCCCGGCGGGCACCGGGTCGGCGGTGAGCCGGGGCATGCTGGTGGTGAACGCGTACCGGGACGCCCGGTACAGGTGCTGCGCGAACTCGACCGGCCGCCCGTTCTCGTCGTAGGCGGTCCGCTCCATGGTCAGCAGCGCGGCGCCGCGGGTCTCGTTCAGAATCCGGGCCTCGGTGGCGGAGGCGTTCTTGGCCGACATCCGCTGGGTGGCCGACCCGAGCCGGACACCGGACGCCCGCAGCAGTTCGTACAGGCCGTGCTCGGCCAGCATCTCGCTGGACAGGTGGACCAGCGCGGCGGGCAGGAAGTTGTGCATCAGCGCGATCGGCTCGCCATCGGCCAGCCGGATCCGCTCCAGGCTGATCACCAGCGCCCGCTCGGGCAGCTGCAGCGCCCGCGCCACCGGCTCGCTGGCGTGGCTGACCTCGTTGCGGATCACCTGCGTGGCCGGTCCCCGCCCGGCTGCCGCCAGATCGTCATACAGGCTGGTCAGCTCGACATCCCGGTCGATCTTCTCCTTAGCGACCAGGGTGCCGGCCCCGCGCTTGCGGACCACCAGCCCCTTGTTCGACAGATACAGGAACGCGGCGCGCACGGTCGGCCGGGACAGGCCCAGCCGCACCGCCAGATCGGCCTCATTGTCCAGCCGGGAGCCCACCTTGAGCGTGCCCGAGCGGATCGCGGTCTCGTACTGCTGGGCGAGCTGGAAGTAGAGCGGCACCGGGCTGGTCCGGTCGATGACGATGGCATCGGAGACGGCGGTGTCAGGTTCCGGTAGCACGCTGGTCGGCCCGCCTTCTGCGCATTAACTCATTTGTCCGGACAATGTCATTATCGCGTAGCTGACCCGAGTATCCAAACCTCCTCCCGCCACCGGCGTCAGCCAGGCCGGGAGGGACGGTAACGCGGCCGCTGGCGGCGTTTGGCATCCTCGTAGGCCGCGCGGGCGGCCTGGGTCGCCGGCAGCTCCGAGACCTGCGCGACCGGCACGTCCCACCACGCGTCCGAGCCCGGGGCGGGTATGGACGGGTCGGTCTCGACCTGGATCACCGTTGTGTGGCTGGCCGCCCGCGCAGCCGCCAGCGCCGTGCTCAGCTCGCTGACCGAGCCCGCCCGGACCGCGTGCGCGCCCAGGCTGGCCGCGTTCGCTGCCAGGTTGACCGGCAGGACGCCGCCGTCCAGCTGGCCGGTCGCCGGGTCACGGTACCGGTAGCGGGTGCCGAACCCGCCCGACCCGATCGACGCCGACAGGCCGCCGATGGACTGGAACCCGTGGTTGTCCACCAGCACCACCACCAGCTTGATGCCCTCGGCCACGGCGGTGACCAGCTCGGCGCTGAGCATCAGGTACGACCCGTCGCCCACCAGCACGAACACTTCCCGGTCCGGGGCGGCCAGTTTGACCCCGAGGCCGCCGGCGATCTCGTAACCCATGCACGAGTAGCCGTACTCGACGTGATAACCCTTGCTGTCCCGGGTCCGCCACAGCTTGTGCAGGTCGCCCGGCATGCTTCCGGCCGCGCAGACCACCACGTCCCGCGGCCCGCTGGCCTCGTTCACCGCGCCGATCACCTCGGACTGGGCAGGGAGCGGCTGATGCCCCAGGTGGTAGGCGCGCTCCACCACCGCGTCCCAGGCCGCCGCCCGCTGCCCGGCGGCGGTCGTGTAGGCCGGGTCGGCATGCCAGTCACCCACCGCCGCGGCCAGCTCGGCCAGGCCTGCCCGGGCATCGGCCAGCAGCGGCAGCGCGGACAGCTTGGCCGCGTCCGGCGCGGCCACGTTCAGCCCGATGAACCGCACCGCCGGGTTGCCGAACAGGCTGCCGCTCGCGGTGGTGAAGTCGCTCCAGCGGGTGCCGACCCCGATGACCAGGTCCGCCTCGGCGGCGATGGCATTGGCCGCGGTGGATCCGGTGGCACCGATCGCGCCCACCGCCGCCGGGTGGTCGTAGGCCAGCGCTCCCTTGCCCGCCTGGGTCTCGGCGACCGGGACACCCGTCCGTTCGGCGAAGGCGGCCAGTTCGGCGGCGGCGCCGCTGTAATGCACGCCGCCACCGGCCACCAGCAGCGGGCGCTGGCTGGTGGTGAGCATTGCGGCCGCCTCCGCCAGCGGCTGCGGTTCCGGCCGCGGCCGGCCGACCCGCCACACCCGGGTGGCGAACAGCTCGTCCGGCCAGTCGGCCGCCTCCGCCGCGGTGTCCTGCGGCAGCGCCAGCGTGACCGCGCCGGTCTCAGCCGGGTCGGTGAGCACCCGCATCGCCGCCAGCAGCGCGGCAGGCAGCTGCTCGGCCCGCCAGATCCGGTCGAAGTACCTCGAGACTGGCCGCAGGCAGTCGTTGACGGAGACGTCCAGGCTGCGCGGGTCTTCCAGTTCCTGCAGCACCGGGCTGGCCGGCCGGGTGGCGAACACATCGCCGGGCAGCAGCAGCACCGGCAGCCGGTTGATCGTGGCCAGCGCCGCCCCGGTAACCATGTTGGTGGCGCCCGGGCCGATCGAGGAGGTACAGGCGAACGCCTGCAGCCGGTCCTTCATCCGCGCGAAGCCGGCCGCGGCGTGCACCATCGCCTGCTCGTTGCGCGCCTGGTAGTAGCGCAGTCCATCGCCGGCCGCCAGCAGGGCCTCGCCGAGCCCGGCCACGTTCCCGTGCCCGAAGATGCCCCAGCAGCCGGCGAAGAAGCGCTGCCGCTGCCCGTCCCGCTCGGTGTACTGGACGGTGAGGAACCGGACCAGCGCCTGCCCGACCGTCAGTCTCACGGCCGCTCCCGGTGTGATGTCATCGGCACCCGCGGATCCACCTGCTGGCCCGGCCAGGTGTCCCGGATCCAGGCATGCGCCGGATCGTCGCAGAACGCCATCGTCCGCTCCGCGGCCGGGCCGGCCAGCACGTTCAGGTAGTACAGGTGGTAACCGGGCGCGGCCATGGACGGGCCGTGGTAGCCGTGCGGCACCAGCACCACGTCGCCGGTGCGGACCTCGGCCAGCACGTCGATCGGGCGGGCCGGGGACGAGGCGTAGACCCGCTGGTAGCCGGTACCTGGGCCGGCCGGGCCGCCGGCCACTTCGAAGTAGTAGATCTCCTCCAGCACCGCCTCGCCCGGGCGTGGCTCGTCGTGCTTGTGCGGCGGGTAGGACGACCAGTTGCCCGCCGGGGTCAGCACCTCCACTGCGACCAGCCGGCCGGTCTCGAAGGCCGTGGGCGAGCAGAAGTTGTTCACCTGCCGGGTCGCCTGCCCGCTGCCCCGGATCTCGATCGGCACCTGCTCGGCCGGGCCGTACCGGGCCGGGAGCCGCCGGGTGGCCCGGGCGCCGGGCAGCGCGAACCGGCCGCCCGCGGCCGAGTACACCGTCGCCGCCATGCCGGCCGGAAGGTAGGCGAAGTCGGTGACCCGGCTGAACACGTCCGCCCGCCCGGCCAGCGCGAACTCCTGCCCGTCCACGCGCACCTGGCAGCCACCGGCCAGCGGCAGCACCAGCACCTCGTCCGGCCCGGCCGGCAGTTCCGCCTGGCCGCCCGGCGGCAGCTCCAGCACCCGCAGCGAGCAGTACTGCCAGCCGCAGTCCTGCTGCGACAGCGCCACCGCGAACTGGCCGGACCGGCGCGATCCGGCGGGCAGGTACCAGCCGCCCGGCCGGCCCTCGCCGCCGCCCGCCCGCCCGCCGCCCGCCCGGCCGGTGTCTGACTCGCCCGCGCCGCCCGCTGTCACAGCAGGCTCACCGCCATGTCGGCGGCCGCGGCCACGTCGTCGCCCGGCGGGTAGAGCAGGTTGCGGCCGACGACCAGGCCACGCATGTTGGGCAGCTGCAGTGCCTTCTGCCAGCGGGCGAACATCTCGTCCGGGCGGTCGCTGGTATCCCCGCCCAGCAGCATGGTCGGCAGGGTGGACGCCTCGGCGACCCGCTCCATCTCCGCCACCACCGGGATCTTCAGCCAGGTGTAGGCGGAGGTCGTGCCGAGCCCGGAGGCGATCGTCATCGACCGGATGACGGCGTCGGGCGTCAGGTCGTTCCGCGCGTGCTTACC
Source organism: uncultured Actinomycetes bacterium (assembly GCA_963837105.1). Taxonomy (GTDB): domain Bacteria; phylum Actinomycetota; class Actinomycetes; order Streptosporangiales; family Streptosporangiaceae; genus UBA9676. Next base: position 32,154 of record CAWIMG010000032.1, read on the forward strand.
GGCCCGGCGGACCATGAACGGCTCGATCATGGCGATGGTCTGGCGGCCGGCCAGTTCGCTGACCGCGTCCGCGCACGCCGCCAGCGTGCCCGCCGTCGCCGGGTCGTCCACGTCGATCCGCAGCAGCATCTTGCCCGCGTCCAGCCCGCTGGCCGCGATGGCCGCGGCCCGGTAGCCGGTGAACCGGTCGTCGATCTCGAAAGCCGCGCCGGGCAGCCCGCCGCGGTTCATCGAGCCGATGGCCAGCTTGCCGTCCAGGGCGCCGAGCAGCAGCAGGTCCTCGATCACGTCGGCGGTGCCGAGCACCCCGTCCACACCGGGCCGGCCGAGCGCGGTCAGGATCCGGTCCAGCAGGTCGGTCCGGCTGGCCATGGCCATCGGCCGGTCCCCGGCCTGCAGGATGCCGCGGGCGGTGTGGTCCGCCGCGATGATCATGAGCCGGCCGGAGTCGCCCAGCCATGGCCGCCGCTGCCGCACCGCGGCCGCGTCCGCTACCGCTCCGGGCCGGTGCGCCCGGGTTTCGGTGATCATCCGGCGCTGCTCATCCCGCACGGGCCGTCTCCTCCAGTAGGGCCGTCACCTCGGCAGCGGTGGGCATGGCGTCCGAGCAGGCGATCCGGGAGGCGACGATGGCCCCGGCGGCATTGGCGAACGAGATGGTGGTGGCCAGGTCCCAGCCGGACAGCAGGCCGTGGCAGAGTGCGCCACCGAACGCATCGCCCGCGCCGATCCCGTTGACCACCGGCACCCGGACCGGTGGCACCCGGACCTCATGCCGGCCGTCCCTGGCCAGCACCCCGTCCGGGCCCTGCTTGATCACGGCCAGCTGGATGCCCGCCGCCAGCAGCGTGTCCGCCGCCCGGTCCGGGTCCGCGGTGCCAACCGCCATCTCGCACTCGGCGGTGTTCCCGACCGCGACCGTGGCCATGGGCAGCGCGGCCGCGGTGTGCTGCCGCGCCTGGGCTGCCGAGGCCCAGAACATCGGCCGGTAGTCGAGGTCAAGGACGGTCGGGTGGCGCCGTTCCCGGACGCGCAGGGCGGCCAGCGTGGCCGCCCTGCTGGGCTCCACCGACAGGCCGGTCACGGTGGCCCAGAAGATGGTTGCCGCCGCGATGGCCGGCCGGTCCAGCTCGGCCTCGTAGATCTCCAGATCGGGGGCCTTGGGGTAGCGGTAGAAGTAGAGCGGGAAGTCGTCCGGCGGGAACATCTCACAGAAGGTGATCGGGGTCGGCAGCTCCGGGACAGCGGTCACATACCGGTCGTCCACGCCATAGCCGCGCAGGGCGGCGTGGATGAAGTCGCCGAACGGGTCGGCCCCGGTGCGGGTGATGATGGCGGCCCGGCGGCCGTACCGGGCGGCGGCCACCGCCACGTTCGCCGGGCTGCCGCCCAGATAGCGGCCGAACCGGTCGACATCGGCCAGGCCCACCCCGGTCCGCAGCGGGTACAGGTCGACCCCGGCCCGGCCCATGGTGATGAGCTCATCGCCGCCGCCGCCGTCCGGCTGCCAGTTCGTCACAGGCCTCAGCTCCAGTCCCGGGCCTGTCCCCGCCCCGCTGCGCGGGTGGGGGAGCCCGGGCCCGTCCCGGCCCGCGCGGGTACCACGGCCCGGGCCGGCCGGCCGTTGTGCCGCGGCCACGCGCGTGCCGCCACTGGCGGGACCAGTCAGCAGATATCTACACTTGTATGCCGGAGCAGTCAAGAGATTGTCCTGACAAAGAGTCTTAATCGGCGGAAGTAGCCCGGGCCGGATGGCGGGCGCTCCGGTCGGCCCGGCCACGCGTGCCGCCCTGCTCAGATGGGAAGGAGCGGGCGCGCGGGCGGGCACTGCCGGACCCGGCCGGGTCCGGTCCGGCCAGCGGGCGGAGCGCGGCCTGGCCGCCAAATGTCATGAGGTATTGACATACTCCAGGAAAATCGGGCACGGTAGCCGGACCGGCAGGCGGCGCGAGGCCGCGGCCAGAACTGGACGGGACATGCCAGACAACAGCCCGCGGATCGGGGTGGTGCTGGAAGCCTTCCTGGACCTGCCACTGGCCGAGGTGCTGCCCTGGCTGCGGCAGGCCGCCCCGGAGATCACCCAGATCGAGGTGGGGGCGGGTGGCTACGCCCCGCACCCGCACTGCGATGTGGCCGCCCTGCTGGCCAGCGGCCAGGCCCGCACCGCCTGGCTGGATTCTGGTCGCCCGGCACGGGTTCGCGGTCGACGCCCTCAACGCCTGGGGCAATCCGCTGCATCCGGACCCGGAACTGGCCGCCCGGCACGACACCGACCTGCGCAACGCCATCCGGCTGGCCACCCTGCTGGGGGTGGACCGGGTGGTGGCCATGGCCGGCTGCCCGGCCGCGCTGCCCGGCGACCGGGCGCCGCACTTCGGGGCGGGCGGCTGGCTGCCCTACCTGGAAGGCGTGTACGAGCAGCAGTGGCAGCGGCAGGTCGCGCCCTACTGGTCCGAACTGGCCGCGTTCGCCCAGGCGGAGAACCCCGGCCTGCTGGTCTGCCTGGAACTGCACCCGGGCACGGTGGCGTTCAACGTCGAGACGTTCGAGCGGGTCGCCTCGCTCGGCCCCTCGATCGCCGCCAACCTGGACCCCAGCCACTTCTTCTGGATGGGCATGGACGGGCACAAGGTGGCCACCCGGCTGGCCGCCCTGGTCGGCCACGCGCACGGGAAGGACGTGGTCTTTCACCCCGAGAACCTGGCGCTTAACGGATTGCTCGACCGGCGCTGGCCGGATCCGCCGGACCAGATGCCGTGGACGTTCGCGGTGCCCGGGCAGGGGCACGATCTGGACTGGTGGGCCGGCCTGGTCCGGGCGCTGGCGCGGTCGCCGATGAAGGTGATCTCGATCGAGCACGAGGATCCATTCGTCCCGGCCGCGACCGGGGTCCCGGCCGCGGCCCGGCTGCTGGCGGCGGCCATCGCGGCGGCGGGTCCGTGAGCCGGCGGCTGCGGCTGGGAGTGGTCGGGACCGGGCTGATCGCCCAGGTCATGCACCTGCACCACCTGGCCGAGCTGAGCGAGTCATACGAGGTGGCCGCGGTCTGCGACGCGGTGCCGGACAGCGCCCAGGCCTGTGCGGACCGGTACCGGATCGGCGCGGTGTTCACCGACTGGCACGAGCTCATCGCCGCGCCGCTGGACGCCGTGCTGGTGCTCACCTCGGGCAGCCACGCCCCGATCGCCGTGGCCGCGGCGCAGGCCGGGCGGCACGTGCTGGTGGAAAAGCCGATGTGCTTTTCGGTCGCCGAGGGCCAGGCCATGCTGGCCGCGGCCGCCCACGCCGGGCGCACGCTGATGGTGGCCTACCCCAAGCGGTACGACCCGGCGTACGCGCGCTTCCGGGTGGCGGCGGCCGAGGTGGCCGGCGCCCGGATGCTGCGGGTGACCACGTTCGAGTCCCCGCTGGCCCCGTATGTCGGGCACTACCCGCTGGCCCCCCGGCCGCCGGTGCCGGACACCCTGGCCGCCGCGCTGGCCGCCGAGGCGGACCAGACCATCGCCGCGGCCATCGGCGAGGCCAGCGAACTGGAGCGCTACGTCTACCAGATGGTGCTGCTGGACACGCTGGTGCACGAGATCAACACCGTCCGCGGGCTGCTCGGCGAGCCGGACTCGGTCGACTACGTGGATCTGCGCCGCGCCAGCGTGACCGTCATGCTCAGCTTCGGCGACCTGCCGGTCGCCATCCACTGGCTGGACCTGCCCGGCATCGCCCGGTACGGGATGGAGTTCGCGCTGTACGGCCCGGACCGGCGGGTCACGCTGACCTTCCCCTCGCCGTTCCTGCGCAACGAGCCGGCCGTGGTCGGGATCGAGGGCGGCGAGGCGGGCAGCGCCCGGTCCTGGCGCAGCGAGGAGATCGTGTCCTACGCCAGCGGGTTCAAGCAGGAACTGATCGCCTTCCACGAGGCGGTGGTCACCGGCCAGCCGCCGGCGACCAGCGGCCTGGACGGGCTGGCCGACATCGCCCTCTGCCAGGCCATCATCGAGTGTCACCGCCGGCGGGCGCCGGTCGCCCAGCCGACGGCGGTCAGCACCTGAGCGCATACGACAGGTAAGCGAGGACGACATGGGTACAGCCGGGGTGGCCGTGGCCAACGCCCCCGTCAGTTACGGCGCTTTCGAGCTCACGGTCGGGCTGGACCCGAACGTCCCGAGCGGGGTGAGCGTGCTCGACCAGGTGGCCGCGGCCGGCTACGACGGGATCGACCTCGGCCCGGTCGGCTACCTCGGCGAGGGTGAGCAACTCGGCGAGGCACTCGCCGCGCGGGGACTCGGCCTGGCGGGCGCCTACCTGGAACTTCCCTACACCGACGACGCCGCGCTCAGCCAGGCGCTGCCGGATCTGGACGCGATGCTCGACACCTTCGACGCGGTCCGGCCGTACCTGACCGGCCCGGCGCCCCGGCCGACGCTGGCGGACAGCGGCAGCCCGGCGCGGCGGGCCGCGCCGGGCCGGTCCGCCACCGACCCGTCGCAGGGCCTGGACGCCAGCGCGTGGCAGCGGTTCGGCGCCGGGCTGGCCCAGGTGGTGAGCCGCTGCCGCGACCGTGGCTACGAGCCGACGTTCCATCCCGAGACCGGTACCTACATCGAGGCGCCGTGGGAGATCGAGCGGGTGCTGGAGCTGTCCGACATCGGGATCTGCCTGGAGACCGGCCACATGATGCTCGGCGGCGGCGACCCGGTCGCCCTGCTGCGGCCCTGGGCGGCCCGGATCAACCATGTGCACCTGAAGGACGCGGTGCTGGCCGTCATGGCCGGGATCATCGCCGACGACGCGCCGGTCACCGACATCTGGTCCCGCGAGGCGTTCTGCGCGCTGGGCCAGGGTGACCTCGACGTGCCCGCGGTGCTCGGCGGGCTGGCCGAGATCGGCTTCGGCGGCTGGCTGGTGGTCGAGCAGGACATCCTGCCGCGGACCGCGGAACGGTTCGCCCGGGCCGCGCGGGACCAGCGGGACAACCGCGCCTATCTCGCGGCCCGGGGGCTGTGATGGCAGCCGCGTTCCGGCTCGGCCTGGCCGGTGGCGGCCGGATGGGCCGCACTCACCTGCGCGCGCTGGCCGGATCGGAGCAGGTGCGGATCACTGCCATCGCGGAGCCGTCCGCGCAATCCCGCGCCGAGCTTGCGGGAGCCTGCCCGGCGCTGTACCCGGGCCTGCCAGAGATGCTGGCCGGGGAGGCCCTGGACGGGGTGCTCATCGCCGCCCCCACGCCGCTGCACGGCCAGCTGATCGCCGAGGTGGCCGCGGCCGGGCTGCCGGTCATCTGCGAGAAGCCGTGCGGGACGACGTCCGGGCAGGCCCGGGCCGCGGCCCAGGCCGCGGCGGCGGCCGGGGTCCCACTGCAGATCGCCTACTGGCGGCGCTACGTGCCCGCGCTGGCCGCGCTCCGGGAACGGCTGCGGGCTGGTGAGATCGGCGACCTCCAGCTGGTCAGCTGCTATCAGTGGGACGAGGCGCCGCCGCCGCCGGCGTTCCGGGCGGCCAGCGGCGGCATCGCCATCGACATGGGTGTGCACGAGTTCGACCAGCTGCGCTGGCTCACCGGGCAGGATCTGCGGGTGGCGGGGGCAGCAGCCGCGGCCGCGGGCGAGCAGACCCGTGCCGCGCACGACGTGGACTGCGCGCAGTTCCTGCTGGAGCTGTCCGGCGGGGTGTGCGGGTTCGTGTCGCTCGGCCGGTTCCACCCGCCGGGGGACATGGCGCGGGTGGAGGTGTTTGGCACGGGCGGCATCATCCGCTGCGACTTCCTCGACCCCGCCGAGGGGGTGCGGGCCCAGCTCGACGCGGTCCGGTGGCAGGCCGAGGACTTCGCGGTGCTGGCCCGCGGCGGGACTGGCCGGGGCGCCACCCCGGCTGACGCCATCGCGGCGCTGACGGCCGCAGAGCAGGCGACCGCGGCCATCCCGGCGATGGCCGGCCGCGAACGGGTGAGCGGATGACCCGCGGCCGGTGTCCCCGGTGTCCCGGGGTCCCCGGGCGGGCCGGGCCGTGACCGGCGGCACACCGCTGCGGGTCGGCATCGCCGGCTACGGGATGATGGGCCGCGCGCACTGCTACGGCTACCGGGTCGCGCCGCTCATCCACGCACTGCCGGTCACTCCCACGGTCACCGTCATGTCCGGCCGGGACCGGGCCGCGGTCGCCGCCGCCGCGGCCGCCTGCGGGGTGGCCGACCACGTCACCGACTGGCGCGTGCTGATCGGCCGGGACGACGTGGACGTGGTGGACATCTGCACGCCGCCGGGCACCCATGCGGAGATCGCGCAGGCGGCCGCCGCCGCCGGCAAGGCGGTGCTGTGCGAGAAGCCGCTGGCCGTCAGCTACGCCCAGGCCACGGCCGCGCTGGCGGCCGTGACGGCGGCCGGGGTGCACAACGCGGTCGGCTTCAACTACCGGCGGCTGCCCGCGGTGGCGCTCATGCGCCAGATGGTGGCGGACGGGGCGGTCGGTGAGGTCAGGCTGTGGCGGGCCAGCTGGCTGTCGGACGAGTTCACCGACCCGGCGACGCCCTGGGACTGGCGGTTCGACCGGGCCATGGGCGGTACCACCATCGCCGACCTGGGCAGTCACCTGATCGACCTGGCCCGCTGGATGGTGGGGGAGATCAGCGAGGTCGGCGCGCAGTCGCACACCTTCATCACCGAGCGGCCGCTGGCGGCTGGCGGGCACCGCACGGTCACCGTGGACGACGCCTCATCGGCGCTGCTGCGGTTCGCCTCCGGCGCTCGCGGCACCCTGGAGGTCGCCCGGTCGGCGGTCCGGCGGCCGTGCGATTTCACGGTTGAGGTGAACGGCAGCAGCGGCACGCTGGTGTTCAGCTACGCGCGGCTGAACGAGCTCTGGTACGGCAGCGCCGCCGGCGATCCCGCCCGGTACGGGATGCAGCGGATCCGGGCCGAGCACCCGAGCCACCCGTACGCGGCCGACTGGTGGCCGATCGGCCAGGGTGTCGGCTACGGCGCCAGCTTCGCCAACCAGGTGGCCGACCTGCTGGCCGGCTGGCCGGATGAGCCGTGGTCGCCCGGCTTCGCGGACGGTGCCGCGGTACAGGCCGTCTGCGAGGCGATGGAAGTCTCCGCCGCCCAGCACCGCTGGGTCCCGGTAGCCGAAATCACCACCCGCGCCTGACCACCTGCCGACAGCGACCCTGCGCGGCGGTGAAACCACCTGCCCAGGCACGAACCACCAGCCCCAATGCGAATCACCAGACCAGAGGTGGTCGATTTGGGCTGTGATCGCGACCCAATCGACCACCTCTGGGCCGGTCAGTAGCTGAAAGTGGTGGCGCCGTCGTCGCCGATCCACTCCCACAGCTGGACGGTACCGCCCAATTCGGCGCTGGCCAGCAGGTCGCCCTTGTCCAGTTGCTTGGCGCTGAAGCAGATCGGGCAGACCAGGAACCGCCCGCCGGCCTTCTCGTACCGGGTGAGCAGGTCCGGCAGGGACGGGCAGCCCTGGCAGGCGACACCGACCGCCACGCCGTCCAGCGACAGCCGGACCGCCTCCTTGGTCTGGAACATCAGGGTCGGCCGGCCGGACTCGGCGGCGCCGACCGCCACGAGGAAGGCCACGGTCACCTTCTCCGGGTCTTCCATGCCGGTGGTCAGGCTGATCACTGCTTTGGACATGGCTGCCTCACTCGCTGTCGCTGGTCATGGGTGACTGGTAAGCCGTGGCAGTTATCGGTCACCTGCCACGGACGGGTTACTGCATGCTCACCACCGGGCGGAAGCCCGAGCACAGCACGCGCATCCAGGTGATCTTGCCGGCGGCCAGCATCAGGTAGGCCTGCTGCTCGACCACGAACCGGCCGTCACCGTTCGCCACCCGGAGCCGGTAGCTCACCCTTCCGCGGTCAGCGACCAGGCCGGTGTCCACCACCTCGACCAGTTCCACCGCGTCGCTGGGACCGAACCAGTGGCCGAGAATTACCTCGCTGACAATCTCGGCCGGAGTCCGTGGCTCCCAGTACCGGCCCGGGGTCAGTGCCCGGAAGTCCACCTCCGGGCCGAACAGGGCCAGCATCGCGTCCGCGTCCTTGCTGGTGAGCGCGGCCACGAACGCATGCCCGGCGCTGCGGATGCCGTCCGCGGTGGCGGCAGTGATAGTGGTGTCGTTCATCTGGGCTTCCTCCGGTGGCTGCGCTGATGGGACCAGTGTCATGGCAGCGGTCTGGACAGTCATCCGTGCTGAGCACGGATTCTCCGTCCGTGCGTTTTGCGAAGATGTGACCATGCGACCGGCGGAGCAGAAGCGGCTGGCCGGCCCGGCAGGGCTGGCCGCAGCCGGGGTCACCGCGCGCGAGCGGGAGGTCCTGGACGCGATCGGCCTTCGGCTGGCCAACCCGGAGATCGCCGCCCTGCTGCACATCTCCGTGCGCACGGTCGAGAGCCACGTGTCCGCCCTGCTTCGCAAGACCGGCCTGAGCCGGCCGGAGCTGGCGGAACTGGCCCGGCAGCTGCCCGGCGAGCGGGCCGTGCCGGTCCCCACCACCAGCCTGGTCGGCCGGGACGACGAGCTGGCCGCCCTATCCGCTCTGCTGTCCGGCAGCGGGCTGGTCACCCTGACCGGGCCAGCCGGGGCCGGCAAGACCCGGCTGGCGCTGGCAGCTGTCCAGGCCTGGCCGGGCGAGGCCCGGCTGGTCGACCTGACGTCCGCCACCGCGGACGATGCCGCCGCCCTTATCGCGGCCGGGCTCGGCATCGGCTATGAGGTCAGCGACCTGGCCGCGGCCGCCCGGGTCGCGCTGGCCGGGCGCAGCCTGCTGCTGGTCGCCGATAACTGTGAGCACGTCCTCGCCGCCGCCGGAGCGGTGCTCGGCCCGCTGGTCAGCGCGGTCACCGGGCTGCGGGTACTGGCCACCAGCCGCGAGCCGCTGGGCGCCGGCGGCGAGCGGTTGTTCCCGGTGGGGCCGCTCGGGCTGCCCGCCGGGCAGAGCCCGGCCGAGGTTCAGGCCAGTGCGGCCGGCCAGCTCTTCCTCGATCGCGCGCGGGCGGCCTCGCCGGGGTTCCGGCTGGATGAGGCTTCCGCGCCGCATGTCGCCGGCATCTGCGCGCAGCTGGACGGGCTGCCACTGGCCATCGAGCTGGCCGCCGCCCGGGTCCGGACGCTGGATGCCGCAGAACTGGCCGAGGGCCTGCGGAATCGGCTCGGGGTACTGGAACGGCCCGGCCACGCGGGCCGCCACGAATCCCTGGCCTCGGCCATCGGGTGGTCCTGGCGGCTGCTGTCCGATGCCGAACGCAGCCTACTCAGGCGGCTGGCCGCGCTCCCGGGCGAGTTCACTCTCGCGCTCGCGGAGGTGGCGGGGGCAGCGTTGGCTGGCGGCCCGGACAGCCCCGCGGCAAACCGGAACAGCCCCGCGGCGAGCCCAGGCGGGCCGGACGCCAGCCGAGTGCGGCCCCTGCTGCTGCGACTGGTCGAGCAGTCGCTGGTCAGCGTCCGGCTGCCCGCCGGGGAACCGGCCCGCTACTGGCTGCTTTCGGTTATCCGGTCGTTCGCACTGGAGCATGCCGCGCCAGTGGCGGACGAGCAGGTACTGCGGGCCCACGCTCGGTTCATCGCGACCGCGGCGGCAGCCGCCGCCCGGTCACGATGGCAGGCCGCCCCGCCCGCGGCCGGCGCGCCGGGTCCAGATGAGCTGAACCTGCTCGCCGCGCTGGCCTGGGCGGCCGGGCACGACGCCGGGCTCGCTGACCTACTGCTGATCTCGGCCAGTCAGCTGGTGGAAACCGAGCCCAGCAGGCACGCGTTGCAGACCATCAGCGACATCGCTCGGCGCCACCCGCCCGGCTTGAGCAGTGAGGCGCTGGCGCGGGCCAGCCAGACCGTTTGTTACCTGAGCCTGGAGCAGGGCGGGCAGCTAGCCGACCTGAGCCGCCGGGCCGCCATCACCGGCCGGGATCGGGCCTTCGCGGGCCTGGCCAGCGGCTGGGTACAGGCCTACCGCAACGAGGCAGAGGCGGCACGGCAGGAGCTGAATCCCGTGCTGGACTATGCCCGGCAGGCAGGTGAGCCATGGCTGGAGGCCTCCGTGCTGCAGGCCCGCGGCCTGGCTGGCATCAGTGCGGCCAGCGCCTTCGCCGACTGGGAGCTGGCCATCAGCCGGTTCGTCGCGGCCGGGGACCTCGTCCACGCGCATAACGTGCGCTACATGCTGGCCCACCAGGCGGTAGCGGACCGTACCCGGCTGGACGAGGTACCGGTCTGGCTGGACGGGTGCGAGGCATTCGCGGCCAGTCACCGTCTCACCCATGAGCTCGCCCATATCCACCTGACCCGGGCCGGCTACCTGCTCATCCGCGATCAGCCGGCGGCGGCTCGGGAGCTGCTGGAAGCGGCTCTGCCGGTGTTCCGCCAGGCCGGGGACTTCCGCTGTATCGCGCGGACACTGGCCGAACTTGCCCAGCCCATGCTGACCCCCGACCCGGCCACGCAGTGCAGCTTCCTGCTCGGTGCGCTTGACGCGGCCGCCATCGCCAGCGGCCCGCCATTGCAGACACAAGTCCTCACCGCGCTGACTGGCGCCGCAGGCGCCGCCGGGGACCTCGTGCTCGCCGCCCGCTGCCTGGGCGCGCTGGCAGCCATCACCGGGCAGTCCACCGGCACTGGGCGGGCCACCGGCACCGGGCGGGACAACCGGGTGCTGGTTGCGGCGGTGGATCCGGGCCTGCGGCAGGCCCTGGGCCGGCCCGCCTATGCCACGTTCGTGACCGAGGGCCGTGAGGGCGGGATCGGCCTCATCACCGCCCTGTACCCGCCCTAACCCCCAACGCACCCTGGGACGGCCCGCCCTGATGTCAGGCGGTCAGCTCGGTCAGCAGCTCGCCGAACGCCGCCAGATACGCCCCGACATCGCTCTCGCTGGCGGCCACCGAGCAGGTCGGCCCGGCACCGACCAGCGCCTCCCACACGCCACGGTTGGCCAGGTAGACCCGGATCAGGTGGCGCAGCGCGGGGTCGAACGCCGGCGCCGCCTCGGCCGCCGTCCGCGGCTGGACCGGTGCGAACACGTAGCCGGAGCGCGGCCAGAACCGGTACACCGACCAGGGCAGCCCGACCCGGCCGATGGCTGCCTCCAGGCCGTCCGCCAGTTGCGCCCCCAGCCGCTGGCTGTGCGCGTACGCGCCGGCGGTGAGCACCTCGCTCATGGCTGCCCGGGCGGCGGCCATCGACAGCGGGTTGCCAAACAGGGTGCCACCGGTCGCCACCACGGGCCTGCTGTCATCGTGGCCGGCCCGGGCCAGCACCCCGGCCACGTCCTCGGTCATGCCGTACGCGCCGAGCGGCACCCCGCCGGCGATCGACTTGCCGGTGGTCACGATGTCGGGCCGCAGCCCCCACCGCCTGGTCAGCCCACCGGGCCCGACCACCTGGGTATGGGTCTCGTCGTAGGCGAGCAGGGTGCCGGTCTCGCTGGTGGCCGCCCGCAGTTCGGCGTGGAAGCCGTCGCCGGGCAGCAGCAGCCCGACGTTGTTGGTCAGCGCCGGCTCGGTGAGCACCAGCGCGATCCGGCGGGTGGCCAGCGCCGCCCGCAGCGCGGCGGGGTCGTTGAACGGGATCACCACCGTCCGCGCGGTGACGTCGGCGGGCAGTCCTGCTTCCTCCGGCACCAGCTTGCCCCCGGCGAGCCCGACCAGGGTCTCGTCCAGGTGGCCGTGGTACTTGCCGTCGAACAGCAGCACCTGGTCCCGCCCGGTGCGGACCCGGGCGACCCGGATCGCCTCGGTGTTGGCGGCGGTAGCCGACAGCGTGAACTGCCACTTGGGCAGCCCGTACCGGTGGCCCAGTTCGGTGGCGACCCAGACCGCGTCCTCGGTCGGCAGCATGAACTGCGAGCCGGCCGCCACCCGCGCAGCGACCGCCGCGGCCACCGGCTCGGGGCCGTAGCCGCAGAACATCGACATGTCCGCCACGTTGAAATCGGCGTAGGTGTGCCCGTCCACATCGGTGAACCGCGAGCCGCGGGCATCGGCGACGAACAGCGGGCCGTGCTCATACGAGGTCAGCATCCAGCTCATCGGCACACCGTTCGGCATCACCGCCCGGGCCTGCCCGGACAGCGCCAGGCTCCGGGGCCGTGCATCGGTGAACGCGCGCTCCTCCCGCTGCCTGAGTCGTGCTCACCCGGGCGGGATCGATACCGGTGGCGGTCATGGCTTGTCTCCCTCCAGTCGCCCGGCGTAGCGCAGGCAGCCGGCCCGGATCTCGGCAGGCATCGATGGCAGCCTGCTCGCCGTCCGGGCCGGTGTCGGCCAGATCCGGGAAGTAGTAGGGCCCACGGCTTTCGTGGATGGTGGTGAACCGATTGGCCAGGGCGGCCTGGACAGCCGTCAGCGGGTGCAGCCCGTGGCCCTGTGCCCAGTCCCGCATGAAGTCCAGCCATGGCTGGCCCGAGTCCGTCCACTGCGCCCGCAGGCCGGCCAGCCAGGTGCCATGCTCGTGCTCCTCTTCCCCTTCCGGATCCCGCAGCCGCTGGCCGAAACACCAGCGTGCGGTCGCCTCGTCCAGGGTGTCCCAGCCCCATTCGATGACCACCAGCGTCCCGCCCGGCCGCAGCACACCGGCCACCTGATCGAGCGCCTCGCCAAGATCGGCCATGTGGTGCAGGGACAGGCTGGCCAGCACGGCATCCACTGGTTCACCGGGCCGGTACTGCCCGAACGTGATGCCGCGGTAGTCAGGCCCGGCTGGCGCGTCCGGGTCGATGCCCACCGCCTGGTACCCGGCCGCGAGCAGCGCCGGGACATGCCCGCCCGCTTCGCCGCAGCCGATCTCAATGATCCTCGCCGGCGGATCGGGCAGCTGGGCACGGACCAGCGGCCACGCCGCCGCCAGCCACATGTCGTCCGCGGTCATCGTTCTGCTCGCCTCCTGCTGCTGGCCGGCTGCCTCACCGCCCCGGCATATGCTCGGGCGGTGACCACGCCTGCTAAGCCTGCCATCCCCGACCGGGCCCAGGTGGTCGTGGTCGGCGGTGGCATCATCGGCACCTCGGTCGCCTACCATCTGGCCCACGCTGGCATCACCGATGTGCTGCTGCTGGAGCGGGACCGGCTGACCAGCGGCACCACCTGGCACGCGGCCGGGCTGATGGCCACCTTCGGCTCCACCTCGCAGACCTCGACCGAGCTGCGGATCTACACCCGGGATCTGTACGCCCGGCTGGAAGCCGAGACCGGCCTGGCCACCGGCCTCAAGCAGGTCGGCCTGATCGAGCTTGCCATCGAGCCGGGCCGGCTGGAGGAGTACCGCCGGGTCGCCGCGTTCAACCGGCTGTGCGGGGTTGAGGTGCACGAGATCTCGCCCCGCGAGGTCGCTGGCCTGTTCCCGCTCGCCCGCACCGACGACGTGCTGGCCGGTTTCTACATCCCGGCCGACGGCCGGGTGAACCCGGTGGACGTGACAATGTCGCTGGCCCGCGGCGCGCGGATGCGCGGCGTCCGCATCGCCGAGGGTGTGCCGGTCACCGGTTTTCAGCGCAACGGCGGTGCCGTCACCGGTGTCCGCACCCCGCTTGGCGACGTGGCGGCCGAGTACGTCGTCAACTGCGCGGGCATGTGGGCACGCGAACTCGGCGAACTGGCCGGGGTGAGCATCCCGCTGCAGGCGGCCGAGCACTACTACCTGCTCACCGAGCCGATCGAGGGGGTGGAGGCCAGCTGGCCAGTGCTGGAGGACCCGGCCAGCTACGGCTACTACCGGGAAGAGGGCGGCGGCCTGATGCTCGGGCTGTTCGAGCCGGAATGCGCCCCCTGGCAGGTGGCCGGGGTGCCGGCCGGGTTCTCGTTCGGTGAGATCAGTCCCGACTGGGACCGGATGGCGCCCTACCTGGAGCGCACCATGTCCCGCATCCCGGTGGTGGCGGAGACCGGGATCAAGAAGCTGTTCTGCGGCCCGGAGAGCTTCACGCCGGATCTGCTGCCGATCGTCGGTGAGGCACCGGAACTGCGCAACTACTTCGTCGCCGCCGGCCTGAACTCGATCGGCATCCTGACCGGGGGCGGGATCGGCCGGGTGATCGCGCACTGGATCGCAAGCGGCCGCCCGGACGTGGACGTGACCGGCATGAACATCGACCGGCTGCACCCCTACCAGGCGAACCCGGAGTACCGGGCGAGCCGGACGGTGGAGTCGCTCGGCATGGTGTACGAGACGCACTATCCTGGCCGGCCGATGCGGACCGCCCGCGGCGCGAAGCTGTCCCCCCTGCACCAGCGGCTGGTGGCCGAGCGGGCCTACTTCCGGGACGTCAGCGGCTGGGAGGGTGCCGACTGGTACGCGCCGGACGGCGCCGAGCCGGTGCCCGGCCGGCTCTCCTGGGAGCACCCGGACTGGTTCGGGCACTGGGCGGCCGAGCACCATGCCGCCCGCACCGGTGTGATCTTGATGGATATGGCCTTCATGGCCAAGTTCGAGGTGCAGGGCCGCGATGCTGGCCCGGTACTGGAACAGGTCTCGGCCAACCAGGTGGACGGGGAGCCAGGCCGGATCACCTACACCCAGTGGCTCAACGAGGCGGGCGCGCTGGAAGCCGACCTGACCGTGACCAAGCTGGCGGATGACCGGTTCTGGGTGGTCGCCTCCGACACCGCGCACCGGCACGCGCTGACCTGGCTGCGCCGCCACATCGGCGACGCCCATGCCTTCGTCACCGACGTGACCTCCGGCTACGCGCAGATCAACATTCAGGGCCCGCGGTCGCGGGAACTGCTGGCCGCGGTCACCACCGCGGATGTGTCGAATGAGGCCTTCGGCTTCCGGTCGGCGGCGGAGATCGGCATCGGCTTTGCCCGGGTGCTCTGCATCCGGATCACCTACCTGGGCGAACTCGGCTACGAGCTGTACATCCCGGCCGAGCAGGCGGTGGGGGTGTATGACGCTCTGGTGGCGGCCGGGCAGGCGGTGGGCCTGCGGCACGCGGGCCTGAAGGCGCTGGCGAGCCTGCGGATGGAGAAGGGGTACCGGGACTACGGGCACGACATCGACAACACCGACACCGGGCTGGAGGCCGGGCTCGGGTTCGCGGTGGCGCTGGACAAGCCGGGCGGGTTCATCGGCCGCGAGGCGGTGCTGGCGCAGAAGGAGCGCGGGCCGCTGCGGCGCCGGCTGGTGCAGGTGCTGGTCACCGACCCGGATCCGCTCATGTTCCACGCCGAGGTGGTGCGCCGGGATGGGCGGCCGGCCGGCTACGTGCGTTCGGCTTCGTACGGGTTCACCCTGGGCGGTGCGGTCGGGCTGGCCATGATCGATGCTGACGAGCCGGTCAGCCAGGCCTATCTGGACGCCGGTGAGTGGACCGTCCAGATCGGGAATGCGGTCTACCCGGCGGCCGCCTCGCTGCGGCCGATGTATGACCCCGGCAACAAGCGCATCCAGATGTAGCTGGCTGGTGTGGCCGCAGCGGTCAGGCTGCGCGGCGGCCGGTCAGCACGGCCAGGCCGGGCGGCCGCCCGGTGGCCGCAGAAGCCCTGCTCACCACCTCCCGGCAGTGATAGCCGCGCAGGCCGCCCGGGACCGCGGGTCAGCGGGGCTCGAAGTCAAGCGCGGCCAGTATCCGCCGCTGCGTGCGGTCAACCTCTCCGCTGATGTCGTCCCACAGCAGCGATCCTTCTTCGTCCAGCGACAGCGAGCCATGCTGGCTCGATTGCCGGATGCCGGCGTCCACCCGTTCCCAGATGAGCGGGTTCCTGGCCAGGCAGCGGACGTCGATCCGGATGTCACCGCCCCGGACGTCGGACAGGCGGACGACGCCCGCCACGCCGGGCACCGCCGACAGGCGGGTCAGCCGGCGCACGTGCACGGCCTGGCTGCGGCCGAACCGGGTGACGGTCAGCAGCGAGCCGGCCAGCCGTACCTGGGCGGGCCGGATCATCAGGTCGGCTACCAGCCCGGCGGCGAGCACCGCTGGGCCGACCGCGGGCAGCAGGTCCAGCGGCAGCGGATGGGAACGGAACGCGGCGGGCGCGGCCAGCAACGCGGCCAGCGTGGCCATGGTCACCGCGCCGAACAGGTGCGCGACCCGGCACGCCCGGTGCCGGTCGGTGTCGGTGAGCTCACCCCTGGGTGGCAGCTGCGTCTGCATGATGCCTGAACCTTCCGGGTATCGGCCTGGCGGCCGGCCAGTTCTCATCCGGCGCGTCACCGGCCGCGAGCCCGACTGGGCACCGCGGGGCCGGACAGGCGTGGATGTCGCAGAGCCGGCGAGATCTGTTCTGAATGGACGAAGTCCTCGGTCATGGCGCCGAGCATCTTCTCCAGGGTAGTGCTGAGCGCGGCCCGCTCATCGGGGTCAAGCGCGGCCACCACGTCGCGCAGCACCTGGTACCGGCGGTCGAGCAGCCCGGCGGCGGCGGCGGTGCCGGGCTCGGTCAGGAAGACCGACACCGACCGCCGGTCGCGGCCAGGCCGCCGCTCCGCGTATCCGTCTGCCACCAGCTGGTCGACTACCCGCACGGTGGCCGATTGTGTCCGGCGGAGCGGGAGTTTCAGCTGCTCGATCCCGAGCCCGGGTTCCTGGGCGAGCACCGCCAGCGCGGCGGCGGTCGCTCCGGGGCGCCCGGCCACGGTCTCCACCTCGGCGTCGAGTGCGTCGCCGAGCGCGATGACCAGCGCCCCGAGCAGGTTTTCCAGCCGCTGGCTCATAGCTCAATCATGAATCACTCATGCATTAATGTCAACTGCCGCCAGCCCAGGCCGGCTGCCACTCCGCCTGGGGCAGCCGGGCTCAGGCGGGGAAATTGGCCGCGGGCGCCACTTCCTGGCTAGCCGCTGCCTGGCTGGCCGCCGCCGCGCCCACCGTGACGTTGCCGGCCGACCGGGTGATGGCACCCGCGCCGGCCACCCTGGCCGCGATGATCACAGGGATGAGAGTCAGCAGGATGACGATGGTCACCACCGCGTTGACCTCCGGTAGCTGCTGCCCGAGCCGGATGGCGCCGAAAATCCACAGCGGCAGCGTGTTCTCGGCCCCGGCTGTGAACACGGTGACGATGACCTCGTCGAACGACAGGGCGAAGGCGAGCAGCGCGCCGGAGATGATCGCGGTCGCCGCCAGCGGCAGGGTCACGAACGTGAGTGTCTGCCAGCCACGGGCCCCCAGGTCGGCCGACGCCTCGGGCAGTGAGCCGGGCATCCGCCGCAGCCGGGCGATCAGGTTGTTGTAGACCACCACGATGCAGAACGTGGTATGCCCGATCACGATCGTGAGCGTGCCGAGCTGTATCCCGGTGAACGAGAAGAACGAGTTGAGCGCGATGCCGGTGATGATGCCGGGCAGGGCGATCGGCAGCACGAGCAGGAACGAGATCCCCTCCCGCCCGAAGAATGTGAACTTGTACAGCGCGTAGGCCACCGCCGAGCCGAGCAGCAGCGCCAGCACCATGGCCACCAGCCCGACCCGGACCGAGAGCAGGAACGCGGCCCGGACCTGCGGGTCGTGCCAGGCCACGTTGAACCAGTGCAGCGTGAACCCGGTGATCGGCCAGCTCTCGATGTTGGACGGGTTGAACGAGTACAGCACGATCAGCACGATCGGCAGGAACAGGAACAGCAGCACCAGCGCGACCCAGATCCGCAGTGCTACCCGCAGGCCCGCTGACTCCATCTACATCGCCTCGAACGCGCCGAGCGCACGGGCACCCAGCAGGTAGCCAGCCATGATGACGACCGGGATGAGCGCCATGGCGGCCGCGAGCGGCACGTTGTTCGCGATCCCGATGTTGGTGTAGATGATGTTCCCGATGAAGTTCGCGCTGGTGCCGCCGACCAGCAGCGGGGTGATGTAGTCGCCGAGTGTGAGCGAGAACGTGAAGATCGAGCCGGCCACGATCCCCGGCAGTGCCAGCGGCAGCATGACCGACCGGGTCGTCCGCCAGGTGCGGCCGCCCAGATCCTGTGACGCCTCGATCTGTGAGGCGGGGATCCGCTCCAGCGCCGCGTAGACCGGAATGATCATGAAGGGCAGCCACAGGTAGCAGAACACCGTGTAGACGGCCCAGTTGGTGTAGATCAGGTGGATCTGGCCGAGGCCGATCTTGCCCAGGCTCCAGTCCAGCAGCCCATCGTGGGTGAAGATCAGCAGCCAGGAGTAGACCTTGGCCAGGTAGCTGGCCCATAGCGGCAGCAGGATCGCCACGAACAGGGCGGTCCGGGTCCGGGGGGAGGCCATCCGGGCCATGAAGTAGGCGAACGGGAAGGCGACGATCGTGTCGGTCAGGGTGACCGCCGCCGCCATGCCCACCGTCTTCAAGATCACCGCGCGGTACGCCGGGCTGCTGAAGATGGTGGTGAAGTTGTCCAGGGTCCAGACCCGCTCGATGTTGGTGGTGAACGGGTTGATCTGCCAGAACGCGGTGATCAGCAGCACCACCAGTGCCGCGACGTAGATCAGCAGGAACCAGGCCAGCGGCGGGGTGAGCAGCAGGGTGGCCCGCGCCCACGGCCGGCGCCACAGCACCGCCGAGACGCTGGACCACATCCCGTCCCGCTGGGCCGGCTTCGCCGGGGCGGAGGCTTGCGTCACCGCCATGAGGCGACCGCCCCGGCGAATCGATCCGGCATCCCTACTTGACCTGGGTGTTCCAGGCCGACACCCACTCGCTGTAGGGGGCGCAGTCGGGCTTGCCGTTGTCGCAGGTCGCGAGCGGCGTCTTCCACAGCTTGATGGAGTTGAAGTAGGCGATCGGCGCGTTGGCGTGGTACTCCTCGCACGACCCGGCCTGCAGCTGGTTCATGTACCCGCAGGCCAGCTTGTTGTCCGGGGTCTCGCCGTAGTTGACGGCCTGCTCGGCCTGCACCTTCGGGGTGCTGATGTAGCGCATCCACATGTAGGCGCAGTTGATGTGCGGCGCCTTCGCCGCCAGCATCCAGGTGTCGGCCCAGCCGGTCGCGCCCTCGCTCGGGATCGTCTCGCCGATCGGGAACTTGGCCGCCTTCAGCGTGCTGACCTGGTAGGGCCAGCCCGCACCGACGACCGCGTTGCCGTTCTTGAAGTCGAAGATCTCCTGCGAGGCCAGGTCCCAGTACTTCTCGATCAGCGGCCGCTGGCTGGCCAGCAGGTTCACCGCCGCCTGGAACTGCGGCTGCGTCAGCTCATAGGGGTCGGTGATGCCCAGCGACGGCTTGTGCGTCTGGAGATACAGCGCGGCGTCCGCGATCTGGATCGGGTTGTCCGGGACGGTCACCTTGCCCTTGTACTGGGGGCTGTAGATGACGCTCCACGAGGTCGGGGCGGCGGGGAAGTTCTTGGTGTTGTACATCAGCACGTTCGGGCCCCACTGCAGTGACACCCCGTAGTGGACGCCGTTGACCGTGTTGAAGGCGGGCGACTGGAAGGCCGGGAAGAAGTCCTTCCAGCTCGGGATCAGGCTGATGTTCACCGGCCGGGCGTCACCCGCGTACAGGATGCGCAGATCGGCGTCGCCGGAGGAGGAGACCATGTCGTACTGGCCGCCGCCGCCGTTCTTCATCAGCGCGACCATCTCGTCTGAGCTGCCCGCGTACTTGGCGTTGACCTGGCAGCCAGTCTGCTGCTCGAACGGCTTGACCCAGATCGGGTTCAGGTAGCCCTCCCAGGCGATCAGGTTGAGCTGTCCCTCGCCTTTCCCGATCTTGTGCAGCACCGGGAGATTGGCGGTGGGGATGGTCTGGCCTGCCGGGCTGGTGCCGGACGGGGTTGAGCTGCTGCCGCTGCTGCAGCCGGCCGCGATGACCGCGGCGGCGGCGAGCCCCAGTGCGATTTTCGTAGGGCCGGACAGTCTCCGCGCCCGTGTTCTCATCATCGGTTAACCCTCCCCGGAACTCGGGCCCTCGTCGGGGCCCTGCGGAATGGTGAATGCCTGGTCGGAGTGCCAGGCGATGCGCACCCGGCCGCCCGGGACGGTGCTCGTCTGGCTCTGTGTCGATCCCGGTGCCGGCGCCTGGGTGTTGGGCCGGCTGACCACCAGCTCGCCGCCGGCGTCCAGATCGACGATGTAGCGGGTCAGCACGCCCGCGTAGATGACATCCCGGACCTGGCCCGGCTCGACGTGGGTGCCGGGCGGCTCCGGGTCGCCGTCCTCCAGCAGGGTGATCTTCTCCGGCCGCACCGTCATCCGGCGACCATCCCGCTCGATCAGGTTGGACACGCCGATGAACCCGGCAACGAATGCCGTCTGCGGCCGCTCGTACACCTCCAGCGGTGGCCCGGTCTGCTCGATGGCGCCATGATTGAGCACCGCGATGCGGTCGCTCATGGTCAGCGCTTCCTCCTGGTCGTGGGTCACATAGACGAACGTGATCCCGACCTCGCGCTGCACCCGCAGCAGCTCCAGCTGCATCTCCTGGCGCAGCTTGAGGTCGAGCGCCCCGAGCGGCTCATCCAGCAGCAGCACCTCTGGCTCATTCACGATCGCCCGGGCCAGCGCGACCCGCTGCCGCTGGCCGCCGGAGAGCTGGGCCGGCTTGCGGCCGCCGAGCCCGGGCAGCTGGACCATCTCCAGCGCCTGCGTCACCTTGTCCCGCCGTTTCGGCCTGGGCACCCGGCGGACCTTCAGGCCGTACTCGATGTTCTGCGCCACCGTCATGTGCGGGAACAGCGCGTAGTCCTGGAACACGGTGTTGACGTTCCGTGAGTACGGTGGCACCCGGGTGACGTCGGCCCCGGCCAGCTCGATCCGGCCACTTTCCGGGCGCTCAAACCCGGCGATCAGCCGCAGCAGGGTGGTCTTCCCCGACCCGGACGGGCCGAGCAGGGTGAAGAATTCGCCTTCGGCGATGACCAGGTCGATGCCCGCCAGCGCGGTCACCTCGCCGTAGTGCTTGCGCAGGCCAGAAACGTGGACCGCGGCGGCCGCGGCAGCGGGGCCGCCGGCGGCGGCCGGCTGCGCAGGACTCGGGACCGAGATCATTCGGCTCGTTGTACCACGGTTCAGCGGGGACACGCAATGTAACCGAAGCACCTGTGGTGGATCGCGTCCAGCTTGTGATCTGGCAGGTAGCCGACCAGGTCAGCGGTGGTGGCGGAGGCGCCACCGGAGAGGTCCAGCCCGGCCTGGCGCAGTCCCCGCTGGCGGCTGGCCCGCGGTGCGGGCCGGGCCGGGGCCGCTTGCGCCAGGCCGGGCCGGCCTGGGTCAGGGCCGGACCTCGTAGACGATGTTGAACGGAGTCTCGGCGGCACGCCGGAACCTGGTGAACCCGGCGTCGGTGGCCACCTGCCGGATGGCGGCTTCGCCCGCCTGGGCGCCGAGCGAGTAGCCGCCGGGCTGGGACAGCGCGTTCGGCACGCACAGCATCGAGGAGAAGCTGTAGTACACGCGCCCGACCGGGTTCAGGTTGCTGGCGGTGTCGTCGCCCGCGGCCGGCTCGACCACCAGCCAGGTGCCGTCCGGCTTCAGGGCCTGCCGGACGTGCCTGGCCGCCGTCAGCGGGTCGCCCATGTCGTGCAGGCAGTCGAAGGTCGCGGCCAGGTCATAGCTGGAGCCGCTGAACGACGATGCGGATGCGACCTCGAAGCTGACCCGGTCGGCGACCCCCGCCTCACCGGCCCGCTTGCGCGCCAGCTCGATCGAGTGCCCGTGGTAGTCCGAGCCGGTGAAGGTCGAGTTCGGGTACTCCTGGGCCAGCAGGATGGTGGACGCGCCGAGCCCGCAGCCGATGTCGGCCACCTTGGCGCCGGCCTGCAGCTTGCCCGCCACCCCTTCCAGCGCCGGAATCCAGGACGGCACCAGGTTGGCGATGTAGCCGGGGCGGAAGAACTGCTCGCAGCCGGTGAAGACATCTTCGTCGTGCTGGTGCCAGCCGTAGCCGGCACCGGTCCGGAACGCCTCGGTGATCTGCGGCACCGCCCGCAGCGTGCCCAGTGCGAGCACGAACGCGCCCGGCGCGTAGATGGCCCCGTCCGGGTCGGTCAGCGCGAAGGCCTGCTCCTCGGTCATCGAGTAGCGGTCAGCCTCGGCGTCGTACTCGACGTAACCGCCGGCCGCCTGCCCGCGCAGCCACTCGGTCACGTAGCGCGGGCTGGTCTGGGTGCGGGCGGCCAGTTCGTCGGCGGTCGCCGGGCTGTCCGCCAGCGCCCGGTACAGGCCCAGCTGGTGGCCGATGACCACGTTGCCGGCCGCCGCCGTGGCGCCCAGGTCGGTCACGAACCGGCCCAGGAACTCCTGCAGTTTGTCCATGTCGATAGCCATGATGAGCCTCCCGTGCTCGGTTCCGTTGGCTACCTGCCAGGCTGCGCCGGGCCGTTGCACTGGCGTTGCAACCGCGCTGCAATGGGTGCTGCGAGCGTGGATGCGCAACGGGGGCCCCGGGCTGATCCCGGACCCGGGCACGGGCACCGAGGAGGCGGCCATGCGGGCGCGATATCCAGACGTGGAAGGCTTCATCGAGCGGGATGGGGTCAAGGTCGGCTACGAGAGTGTTCGGCGAGGGCGAGCCGGCGGTCGTGTTCGTGCCGATCGACGCGATCGTGCAGTCCCGGGCGTACAAGGCACAGGTGCCTACCTGGCCCGGCGCTCGAAGGTGGTCACCATCGACCCCCGTGGCAACGGCCGGTCCGACCGGCCGCAGACTGCCGAGGCGTATGCCGACACCGAGTTCGTGGCCGACACGATCGCGGTGATGGACGCGGCCGGGGTGGAGCGGGCGGTGCTGGTCGGCATGTGCACGAGCAGCTGGCGCTCGCTGCTCACCGCGGCGCACCATCCGGACCGGGTGCTCGGCTGGTGGCGATCGCCAGCTGGCTGCCGTTCCTCACTCCACCGCACCCGTTCCGGGTGGTGCACAAGTTCGACGAGGTGCTGGACACCGACGAAGGCTGGGCGAAGTGCAACCGGCACTACTGGGAGCGGGACTGGCGCGGGTACGCCGAATTCTTCTTCGGTGAGCTGCTGTCCGAGCCGCACTCGACCAAGCAGCGCGAGGACTGTGTCGGCTGGGCCATGGACATCGGCGCACCGACCATGCTGCTGCACGACGAAGCCCCGTTCTCAAGCTCCTCGCGAGAAGACACCGAGTCGCTGCTGGCACGGGTACGGTGCCCGGTGCTGGCCATCCACGGGGTGGAGGACCGCTGCCAGCCATATCAGCGGGGGGAACGGCTGGCCGAACTGACCGGCGGTGACCTGCTGCTGCTGGAGGGCGCCGGGCACGTCCCGCAGGCCCGCGAGCCGGTTGTCGTCAACCATGCGATCCGCGATTTCGTGGACCGGTTCCGGCCCCGGCCACCTGCGGATGCCGGTGCCCCTCCGGCCGCGGGCGCCGTCGGCAGGCGAACCTGGACGCGGCCGCTGAACCGGCCCAAGCGCGCGCTGTTCATCTCCTCGCCGATCGGCCTCGGCCATGCCCGCCGGGACCTGGCCATCGCCGACGAGCTGCGCAAACTGCGGCCCGGGCTGGAGGTGCACTGGCTGGCCCAGCATCCGGTGACCGAACTGCTGACCCGGCAGGGGGAGCTGATCCACCCGGCGTCGTCGTTCCTGGCCAGCGAGTCCGGGCACTTCGAGAGTGAGTCGGCCGAGCACGACCTGCACGCCTTCCGGGCGGTGCGGAACATGGACGAGATCCTGGTCAGCAACTTCATGGTGTTCGCCGACCTGGTCGAGCAGGAGCAGTTCGACTTGTGGGCCGGCGACGAGGCCTGGGACGTCGACTACTTCCTGCACGAGAACCCGGAGCTGAAGCGGGCGCCGTATGCCTGGCTGACCGATTTCGTGGGCTGGCTGCCGATGCCGGATGGCGGGCCAGCCGAAGCAGCGCTGACCACTGACTACAACGCGGAGATGATCGAGCAGATCGCCCGTTTCCCGCGGCTGCGGGACCGGGCGGTGTTCGTCGGCAACCCCGGTGACGTGGTGCCGGACGGGTTCGGACAGGGCCTGCCGCTGATCCGGGACTGGGTGGGGCAGAACTACGAGTTCTGCGGGTACGTGTCCGGCTTCGACCCGATCGGCCCCAGACGAACGGGAGGAACTGCGGGCGGAACTGGGATATGGCCCCGGCGAGCAGGTGTGCCTGGTCGCGGTCGGCGGATCCGGGGTCGGCGGTGACCTGCTGCGGCGGGTGGCGGCCGCCTGCCCTGCCGCCCGGCAGCTGGTGCCCGGATTGCGGATGATCCTGGTCACCGGGCCGCGGATCGATCCGGAGTCGCTGCCAGCCACGGACGGCCTGGAGGTGCACGGCTACGTGCACGGGCTGTACCGGCATCTCGCTGCCTGTGACCTGGCGGTCGTTCCAGGGCGGGCTCACCACCACGATGGAACTGGCCGCCGCCCAGCGGCCGTTCATCTACGTGCCGCTGCGGCATCACTTCGAGCAGAACTTCCATGTCCGGCACCGGCTGGCCCGCTACCGGGCGGGCCGCTGCCTGGAGTATGGGGAGCTGGCACCCGACGTGCTGGCGGCTGCGATCGCCGAGGAGATTGGGCGGCCGGTGCGGTACCGGCCGGTCGAGACCGACGGCGCCGCCCGGGCCGCGGCGAGCCTGGCCGAGCTGCTGTCGGCCGTGGCCTAGCGGGCGGCGGCCGGCCGGATGGTGCGCTGTACCGCTCTCGCCTCACGCAGCACGTGCGGCAGGCCATGCTCGCGGGCCAGGTGTACCGAGCGGCGGAGTGCGGCCGCGGCCGGCCCGGCCTGGCCCAGCCGGAGCAGGGCCTGGCCGTCCACGGCAAGGGCAGCCGCCTCGGTGGCGGTCCAGGGCACCCGCGACGCGACGGAGAGCAGCGGGGCGAGGATCGCGCGCGCTCGTTCGGCATCACCGTGGCCGAGCCAGGCCCGGGCCAGCGACAGGTAGGCGTCGTCGCCGAGCACCCACGCGCCACCGTCCGGCAGGCTGGCAGCCGCGAGCAGTTCCGTCGCCTCGGCCAGCAGCCGCGGCGAGCCGGTGACCTCGGCCAGCGGCGCCGTGCAGCGCAGCAGGTAGGCCTCCATGCCCGACTCCCGAGCCGCAATCAGGCCCTGCTCGAACAGGGCGATCGCCTCAGCCCGCTCACCGGTGAGCAGCAGGGTGCCGCCGAGCATGGCACTGGCGGCGGAGTGCGCACCAGGGGTGCGGGTACTGGTCGGTGATGGCCAGCGCACGTCGGCCGTGCGTGATCGCCTCGGCATCGTGGCCGCGGATGCAGGCCAGCCAGCCGAGGTGAGCGACGTACCAGGCGGTGGAGGCCCGGTAGCCGGCGCGGCGGTTGGCCTCGATCCCGGCTTCGATCGCGGTCAGGGCAGCGTCCCAGTCGGCCGCGGCGATGTGCACGAACGAGGTACTCGAACTCGGCCCAGTGCAGCCGGAAGAGGTCGCGCAGCCGGCACAGCAGCGGGTGGAGTTCGGCCAGCACCTCGCTGAGGGCCGGGACGTCACCAAGGCTGACGTAGACGAACTTGAGGCCGTCCAGCGCCGCCGCCAGCGCCTGATCGTCGTCGGCCGCGCGGCCGGCCGCCACCGCGCGGCGGCCGAGATCCGAGCGCTGCGTCATACTGCAGCCGGTTGGCCGCAAGGATCGCCAGCCGGGCGAGCAGGTCGGCCTGGCTGGACCGGTCGCCCAGCGCCTCGGCGATCTGCAGCCCGCGTTCCAGGTTGGCCGAATAGGTGGCGACCGGCTGCCCGAGGGAAGCGGGCACGTCGCCGCCCAGTTCGCGCAGCACCAGCATCTCCAGCCGCCGGTCCCCGGCCGCCCGCGCCTCCGCGGCGGCGGTGGTCAGGTCGGCCAGCGCCCGGGCCTGTGCGCCCATCGCCTCGTACGCCCGGCCCCGGACGAACAGGGAACGGGCGGCCACCTCAGCATCCACGCCGCGTCCGGCCGCGTCGAGCGCCTGCGTGGCCAGGGCGGCCGCATCGGTCGCGGCGTACCGGCGCATCGCGTCCTCGGCCGCGAGCAGCCAGGCCCGGGCCGCCCGCGTCCAGTCGCCCGCGGCAGCAGCGTGCCGGGCCAGCACCTCGGGCTGGCCGGTCAGCAGATCCGCGGCCCGGCGGTGGTACGCCAGCCGGGCCGGCTCGGGCGTGCTGGCGTACAGGGCCTCGCGGATCAGGTCGTTGGCGAACTCGAAGTCCCGGCCGCTGACCACCAGCAGCCGGGCGGCCAGGGCCTGATCACACAGCTCCAGTGCGGCTGCGGGCGTGAGGTCGAGCAGGCTGGCCAGCTCGATCGGGTCGACGGTGGCGCCGAGCACGGCGGCGGCCCGGAGCATCGCCTCGGCAGCCGGTCCGGTCCGGCGCACCCGGGCCTGCACCGCGCTGCGCAACGATTCGGGCACGCCGGTGCCGCCGCCCGTCAGGGCGCGCAGGACCTCGACCACGAACAGGGTGTGGCCGCCGGTGCGCTGCAGGATCCGGCCGGCCAGCTCACCCTGGCCGGCCTCGGCGGCGAGCTGGTTCACTGCCTCCGGGCCGAGCGGGCCGAGGCTGACACCGGTAGCGACCGGCGCCAGGGCGGCACCGATCTCGGTCTCGTTCTCGGCGCGGATGGTAGCCAGCGTGAGCAGCCGCCCGCCGCCCGCATGCCGGCCCAGGTAATGCAGCAGTTCGACGGTGGACTGCCCGGCGTACTGGAGGTCGTCCACCAGCAGCAGCACCGGGCTCGCCGTCGCCAGTCCGGTGAGGAACGCGGTCACCGCCTCGAAGGCGCGGCGGCGCTCCATCTCGACGCTGCCGCGCCATGGTGGCGGCGGCCCGAGCACGGCGGCGGCGTCGGGCAGCAGCGCAGCCGCGGCCTGGGTGTGCTCGCCGAGCAGCTGGCGCAGCCGGTCGGCAGGCAGCACGGTGATGGCCGGCATGATCGCCTCGACGATCGGCTGCAGGAACAGTGAGCGCTCGGTCTCGTAGCAGCGGGTCCGCAGCACGGTGGCACCGTCCGCGCCCGCCTCCGCGGCCAGGTACTCGGCCAGCGTGGTCTTGCCGATGCCCGCTTCACCCACGATCGTGACCAGCCGGGGATGGCCGGCCACCGCATCGTGCCAGGCGGCCAGGAGCTGGGCGGTCTCGGCGGCGCGTCCGGTCAGGGCAGGCCAGACGCGGGGCGGGTGCGCCGGTGGCCGCAGGACCGCCGGCCCGGTGCTGGCTGGTCCCGCCGGGCCCGGCGGGGCGGTTGTCCCGGCCGGCTCCTCCCGGAGGATCGCAAGGTGCACGTCCCGGGTCTGCGGCGCGGGGTCGGCGCCGAGTTCGGTGGCCAGCCGCTCGCTGAGGGCGGCATAGGCGGCGAGCGCCTTGCCGGGCTCACCGGCGGCCGCGGCGGCGGACATGTACCAGCGGTGCGCCGCCTCATCCAGCGGGCCGGCCGCCATCGCCGCCTCGGCGAGCCGGGCGGCGGCGGGCGCATCGCCGGTCGCCAGCGCGGCCTCGGCGCCGACCAGACGGGCTTGCCGGATAAGGCCGCGCACCTGGTCCCGGGCTGGATCCGCCCAGGTCGCATACGGTTCCTCGGCCAGCGCGGTGCCGGCGGCGAGCAGCTGGAGTGCCCGCTGCGCGGCGGCCAGTGCCACCGCGGCGGTGGCGGTCACCTTCCGCTCCGCCTGGTCGCAGTAGCCGGCCGCGACGTCCAGGTCAACGCGGACGCCCGGCCCGTCGGCCAGCCGGTAGCCGGCCCGGCCGCCGAGGACGACGCCCACGCCCAGCACCGCCCGGAGCCTGCTGACCAGGGTGGCGATGTTCTGCCCGGCGGCTGCCGGCGGCTGGCCGTCCCACAGCACATCCGCCAGCCGGTCTACCGGAACCAGCGCGGGCCGGTCCACGGCGAGCAGCTTCAGCAGCGTCCGTGCCTTCCGGCTGCCGATCTCACCGTCCGCCAGCACGGCGCCGCCGCGAATGACAGCGAAGGTTCCCGCGAGGCGAAGTTCGATTCGCGGAGAACCGGCGGCGCCGGGCAGAGCCACCCCGCCCACGGACCGTTCTTACCCTGGTCAGCCGCGGTCCGCAAGGCCGACACCAGCGGCCGGCTGGCCGCCGTCGGGCAGGGTCACCTGGCCGTTGCTGGCAGGCGCGCTGGCGGAGATGGGGGCGGGCGCTCCCGGCCGGTTTAAGCACTGGTTAAATCCGCCCTGCCAAATGGTTGGGAACAGGGCAAGTTGCCTGCTCACTACTACGCTTTGACCGTCATGTTGCAAACCGAGGTAGTCCTCGCCGGCCGGTTCCAGCTGGAGCGCAGGATCGGCTCTGGCGGTGCGGGCGAAGTCTGGCGGGCCCTGGATCTCAGCGCGGGGGCATCGGTCGCGGTCAAGCTGCTCAGGTCGGAGCCGGGCTGGCCGCCGCAGACGCTGACCCGGTTCCGGGCCGCGGCCCGGCACGCGAGTTCGGTGTCCCATCCCGGCATTGCCAGGGTCTACTACTACGACGACGGCGACCCGCCGGTCCCGCCGTACCTGGTGACGGAACTGGTGATGGGGCCGTCGCTGGCCCGGGTGCTGGCCAGCGGCCCGCTGGACCCTGACCGGGCGATGGACGTGATCGGCCAGGCGGCCGCGGCGCTGAACGCCGCGCATGAGGCCGGCCTGGTGCACGGCGACATCAAGCCCGCCAACCTGATCATCGGCCCGGGCGGCGAGGTGAAGATCACCGACTTCGGCATCGCCGCCGCGGCCAGCGCGGCACTCGCGCACACCGGCGCCATCACCGGGTCGCCGGACTACCTGGCTCCCGAATGCGCGGCGGGCCAGCCGGCCACCTGGGCCAGCGATCTGTACTCGCTCGGCGTGGTCGGCTACGAATGCCTGGCCGGGGTGGCGCCGTTCGGCGGCCCGCCGGTGGAGGTCGCGACCGCGCACCGGTACTACCCCCTGCCGCCGCTGCCGGACAGTGTGCCGGATACCGTCGCCACCTTCGTGGCCAAGCTCACCGCCAAGGAGCCGCGGGACCGGCCCACCAGTGCCGACCAGGCCAGCTGGTGGGCGATGCAGCTGCGGGACAGCATGTCCAGCGGCCCCGGTGGCCAGCCGCGCTCCTGGCAGGCGGGCGCCGGCGGGGCGGCGGGCGCGGGTGTGGCAGCGACGGCAGGCCGTGCGCCGGGCGGCGGCCTGGGCGGGCGTACTGCTGGCCCCGGGCAGGCCGGCCGCCGCGTTCCCGGGCGGGCGGGAGGCGCGATGCCCAGACCAGTCCGGCCTGACCCGGACGGCGCCGCGCCCGCCTACCCGCGCCGGCCCGGCTACGCCGAACCGCCGCCGGGTTTTTACCCGCTGGTGAGTGACGCGAGCTCGGCCACGCTGGCGCGGATCGACCCGGCTGGTGCCACGGGCACCGGCCCGGTGATGCCGATCGATCTGACCAGGCTTGACGGCGAAGCTACGGTCCCCCACCCCCGGGAGGGCTATCACCGCCCGCCCTATCCCCGGACCGAGCGGCGGGTCGAGCTGTACCGGCACCGGGCCCGGCAGCGGAACCGGCTGGCCGTCCTGCTGGCCAGTGCCGCCGCCGCTGCTGCTGTGCTGATCGTGATACTGGCCTTCGGCGTCTTCCGGGGTTCTCCGCCGGCCAAGCCGGCGGCCGCCACCTCACCCAGAGCGAGTCATGCGCCGGTGCACAAGACCGTCCTGGTGGCGGCGCCGGCGCTGATCGGTAAGCCCGCCGGGGCGGTGCGGAGCGAGTTGCGCAAACTCGGCCTGAAGCCGCACCTGGTGACCTCCGTCACCAGCGCGCAGACGGCCGGGCTGGTCGTGTCGGTCCAGCCCGGGGGCAAGCTCCCGCTCGGCAGCGTGGTGACGGTGACCGAGGCGGTCGCCCCGGCGCCTGTCCCGTCCTCGGCTCCCCCGGCCCCAGCCCCGACCCCCACCCCCACGCAGACCAGTGGTGGCGGTGGTGGCGGCGGCGGCGGCGACAACTGACCGTCCCGGCGCCTGCGGCTGACCGCTGTCGCGCGCGCCGCACCCGGCCTTAGTGTTGGCCCCGGCGGCGGCGGCAGGGGACGGGCGGATGGGCAAGGCGTTTGGGCGTGAGGTGGCTGTCCGGTGGCGCGACAGCGACGCTCTCGGCCACGTCAACCACGCGGTCTTCCTTACCTATCTTGAGGAGGGCAGGGACGCCTTCTTCATCCGGGTGCTGGGCAGTGACCCCAGCTATGTGGTGGCCCGGATCGAGCTGGACTTCCGCGCCGAGATCCGCCTTGCCGACAAACAGGTGACGGTGTGGCTGGAGGTGGAAAGCGTCGGCACCACCAGTCTGACCACCCGCGAGACGATCACCTTGCCCTCAGGGGAGAAAGCAGCCGATGCCCGGGTGGTCGTGGTCCGCTGGGACACCGGTCAGCAGCAGCCCACTGCCTTCACCGATGCCGAGCGGCGGCAGCTGGCCGGGTACGCCTGACTCTCCCATCCCAGCCGGCGTTGACCGGGATGTCGTGCCCGGTGATGTTCCGGGCGGACGGTGAGACGAGGAACCGGACCGCCTCCGCGACGTCGGACTCCTCCACAAACCGGCCGAGCGCGGTCTGGGCGGCGAAGTCGGCGTAGACAGCTTCCGGGGTGAGCCCGACCCGGCGTGCCTTTTCGGCCACGATGCGGTCCATCCGCGCGCCGTTGGTCACGTTCGGGCAGACGTCGTTGACGGTGATGCCGTACTGCCCCAGTTCCAGCGCCAGCGTCCGGGTGAGGCCCCGGACCGCCCATTTGGACGACGAGTAGCCACTGCGGTTGCGGTAGCCGCGCAGGCCGGAGGTGCCGGCCAGGTTCACGATCCGGCCGCCGCCCCGGGCGATCAGATGCGGGATCACATGCTTGCAGGGCAGGAAGGTGCCGATGACGTTCAGTTCCAGGATCCGGCGGAACTCCTCAGCCGGGTACTCCTGCGCCGGGGTCTCGATGGGCCCGGTTCCGCCAGCGGTGTTGACCAGGATGTCCACCCCCCCGAACCGGCTGGCCACCGTTTCCACCATGGACCGCACCTGCTGCTCGTCGGTCACGTCACACCGGATGGCCAGGCTCTCCCGGCCGGGGAATTTCTCGTCCAGAGTGGTGGCCGTAGCCCGCAGCGCTTCCTCGCTCCGGCCCGCCAGCGCAACGTGGGCGCCGTCCTCGGCCAGGCATTCCGACACGGCCGCGCCGATGCCCTTGGCCCCGCCGGTGACGATCGCCACCTGCCCTGCCAGCGGGTGCTCCCTGGTCATGCCTGGCTCCTCTCCGCGGCGGGGCCGATGCTCGCCTCTGACACCTTCACCGGGGGAGAGGTGAGTCCCAGTGCCCGCCCGAGTGTCACCGCGGACTCGTGCACCAGCCCGACATCGCGGCGCATCCGCTCGGCGGACAAGCGGGCGCTCGGCCCGGCGATGCCGACCGCGCAGACCACATCCGACGCGGACAGGACCGGCACGGCCACCCCCCAGACGCCGACGTTGGTCTCCTCGTAACTGCTGGCCCAGCCGCGGCTCCTGATAGCGGCCAGTTCCCGGCGCAGGGCGGCCGGGCTGGTGATCGTCGAACCGCAGAACCGCTCCAGCGGCTGGGCGATCACCCGGTCAATGTCCTCGTCCGGCATGAAGGCGAGCAGCGCCTTCTGCGACGCGCCCGCGTGCAGCGGCAGCTGGCGGCCGGGTTGGACCGACAGCCGGAGCGGCTGTGACGTCTCCACCCGCTCCAGGCAGACACCCCGGTCACGCTCGGGGGTGAGCACGGTCAGCAGGGCGGTCTCCCCGGTCGCCTCGGACAGCCGCCGCAGTGGCCCGATCGCGATCGGGCGCAGGTCGGCTACCGCCCGGGCCCGCTCGCCCAGCGACAGGGCGCCGAGCCCGAGCCGGAACCGCTTGGTGTCCTCGTGCTGGCTGACATAGCCCAGCCGCCGGAGGGCGGCGAGGATCCGGTGCACGGTGGGCACGGGCAGGTCCAGGCAGCGCGCGATGTCGGTGGTGCTCCACTCCGGCCGAGCCTCGGTGAAGACCTCCAGGATCCCGAAGGTCCGCTCCAGCACCTGGAAGGCTGGCTTCTGGTCGGCGGTATCGCGGCCGCCCTGGCCGTCGTGCCGCCGTCCGTCCGTCCGGCCCTCATGCCGGTGGCTGGCTGTCCGCCCCGCCGCGGCCGGGGTCACCCCGTCCTCCGGCAGCGAGCACCGCCGGCCATGCCCGTGCTGGCCAACCGGCGTCCGGGCTGACACATCCCCAGTTCCCCTCCCACCCGTCGGGCTGACGCCCGGATGTTATCATGCCGATGCCACCGAACGAGACGCTATTTCATATCGTGAGAAGTGGGAGGGTGAGCGTGGACCGGCCAGACCTGGAACTGCTGAAGGGCGCCATCGACATGCACGCGCACACGGCGCCTGCGCTGTTCAAACGGCACATCGACGATGCGGACCTCGCGGAGATTGCCATCCAGTTCGGCATGCGGGGCTTTGTGCTCAAGGATCACGACGCCTCCACGACCGGGCGTGCCTACTACGTGAACCGCATGTACCCGCGGGTGGAGTCCTTCGGCGCGGTGGTGCTCAACCGCTCGGTCGGGGGCCTCAACCCCTACGTGGCCGAAGCGGCCATCCACTACGGGGCGAAGATCGTCTGGATGCCGTCGAACCACTCCAAGTACCACGCCGAGTACTTCGACATGCCGGACTACCCGCAGTTCGGTCGGCCGAAGCGGCAGTTGCCGGGGGAAGGCGTCACCGTGTTCGAGGACGACGGCCGGACCCTGACCAGGCAGGCCCGGACCATCTGCGAGATCGTGGCAGAGAACGACGTCGCGCTGGCTACCGGGCACCTGTCCCTGGCCGAGATCCGGGCCCTGCAGGACGCGGCCATCGATGCGGGGGTGACCCGGTTCATCGTGACCCACGCGAACTGGTCCCTGTGCAAGCTCGACCTCGGCGTCCAGCGTGAGCTGATCGCCAAGGGCGCCACCATGGAGTACGTGGCCTGCTCGTGCGTCTCCCCCATCTTCTGGGAGCAGCAGCCGGGCGAGCTCGCGGAATGGATCATCGCCCTGCGCGGGGAGAACATCGTCCTGGGTTCGGACCTGGGCCAGTTCGCCGGCCCGCCGCACCCGGAGGGCCTGCGCATGCTGCTGGCCGCCCTGCTGGATGTCGGCGTCCCGTACGAGTACCTGGAGAAGATGGCGAAGGATATGCCGGTGGCCGTGCTGGGCCTGGAACCGGGCTGGGCCCCACCGCCGGATCCCGGCGCGGATGCTGCTTCTCGATGAGTGAGAAGTCCTTGCTGCGTATGAGAACT
The DNA here is from genome assembly GCA_963837105.1 of uncultured Actinomycetes bacterium. Classification (GTDB taxonomy): domain Bacteria; phylum Actinomycetota; class Actinomycetes; order Streptosporangiales; family Streptosporangiaceae; genus UBA9676. The sequence goes on from CAWIMG010000032.1 coordinate 65,267, forward strand.
GGCGTCTAGCATCGCCCCGACGAAGGAATCCGGTGTTCACACGACCATTGATACGAGCGGGCCGGGGCTATGCCGAGGGTGTGACTGCTGCGGGCGCACGGGGAGAGGAAGTATGTGGGAATGCCCCCCCCCCCCCGCATCGTGTGCGCTGCCGGCGGGGTGGGTATGGCCACCGGTGATGAACTCGGCGGCCGGGCCCGGGGAAAAGGTGCGGATCTGGAATGCGGTGCTGTATGGTTGCACTGGCAGCGGCGGGTGGCAGATGATAACGGCAGTTCGCTTCGTCGGCGGTCTGTATGATGCGTGTTATGACATCGGCTTCTGGGAATGATTCGGGGTAGTGGTAAGTGCGTACGGGTAGACGATGGAATATATCTGCGCTGGCAGCTGCTCATGGTGTTCGTACGAATGATACGGTGAAGCGACGCTGCTGTTCGGCGGTGATGCTGCGGGTATATATGGGCGCGGCTGGGAACTTCTACGCGTGTTCACGATGGAGGCAAGGATTGGAGATGTACGCGCTACGTGTGACTAGCGCTATATGGGAACAGAGGTCGAGTTCGTACTGTACTGTGTTCGGACGGTATATGATGTGGTGTGGTGTGGCGGCGAAGGAAATCGGATGATGACCGTCGGCGCGGGCTGGCTGATATGCTGGTCTTCGCGCTCGGGATCATCGACACCAACTCGATCAACCTTTACGGCGGGATGCTGTGCTCGATCACGGTCGGCCAGACCTTCAAGTACCGCTGGCTGCCCAGGGCCAGGACCCGCGCCGTGGTGTCGGTCGCGATCGTCGTGGTGTCACTGATCGGCGCACTCGCCTACCAGAGCACCTTCCTGACCAGCTACGTGAACTTCATCCTCTTCTGCTATACGTGCTGATCCCGTGGACGCGATCAACCTGGTGGACTTCTACCTGATCCGGCACGGCAACATGACGTCCCGTCGTTCTTCGACCGTCTGGCGGGATCTACGGCCGCATCAACTGGGCCACGCTGATCATCTACCTGATCGGCGTCGGCGTGCAGATTCCGTTCGTGAACACCACGCTGTATGAGGGGCCGGTGGCCAAGAGCCTCAATGGGGCCGACATCTCTGGATCGTGGGCCTGGCCGTGACGATCCCGCTGTACTACTTCGTCACCCGGGCCGGATCGGCGCAGCTGCCCGCGGCCGTCGCTGCCGGTGGTGCCGGTGCGTGACGATGCCGTTATCGGCATCGCCAGTGGCTGCCCCGGCCCGGGCAGCCAGCTGACAACCTCGCCACCGCGATCAGCCTGGCCGGCCGCCTTGCCGGCAGGACGCGGATCTGGTGGTGCTGCCGAACTCTGGCCGTGCGGGTTCGACTGGGGGTCGCTGCGCGGACGCCGCGGGAGCCGCCGAGCCGCTGGACGGGCCCGGTGCGCGGCGCTCGCCGCCTGCGCCCGCGAGCTTGGCATCTGGCTGGCCGCTGGCTCGGTACCGGAGCGCGGGGACGGCGGCCTGTACAACACCGCCTGCTCTTCGACCGTGACGGGCAGCTGCGGGCCTGGCATCGCAAGGCGCATCTGTACCGCCCGCTCGGCGAGACGGCATCTTCACCGCCGGTGACCGGCTGACCGTATGCGCGACCGGCGAACTGGGTGTGATCGGGCTCACGGTCTGTTCGACGGCGACTTCCCTGAGGTCGCCCGCGCGCTGGGCGGCGCAGGCGCCAGCTGATCATTCAGCCGTCCGCGTACGAGACCGCCGCCCGGACCTGGTGGCGGACGCTGTACCCGGCCCATGCGCTCAGCAATGGCCAGTGGTGGGTGATGGCCAACAGTGCGGCACCAACCGTCGGCACGCTGCTCGGGGAGAGCAGGTCATCACCTCCGGGGAGGTGCGGCCAGCGCCGGCAGCGCGGACGGGGAGACCGCCGGAACTGCTGACCGTCCGGGTTCGCGGCCGCCGGCTGGCCCAGGCGGAGCACGACAGCGGGTGCTGCGCAGCCTGCGGCGCCCGGCTGACGGTGCAGATGATGGACCGCCGCGCACGCCGCGGCCCGCTCGCGTGGCGCGCCCGGCGCACGCAGGCATGCGGTGGGTCGCCAGTGCCGCGCACCGGCAGCACGACCCAGCGCTGGAAATCTGGACCGGGACACCACACCCCAGCGTGGAGATCCCGGCCCGGGCTGAGGACATCGCCCAGTGCCTGGCAGGGGACGTTGTCTTCCAGGCCGCCCAGCCGGCTGAGCATCGCCTGGAGCCGGTCCTCGCGGTTCATGAGGCCGGCCTGGTCCGCTGGCTGTCGGAAGCCTGGGCTGACTGTGGCCCGGACAGCCCGACCCGCGAGATCTTCCCCGATACGGTGCTCCACCCGGGGCTGCGGCAGGGGATGAGCCCCGGCCGCGAGCCGGCCGCCGCCCCCTTCGCCCGGCTGGGCTACTGGTGCTTCGACACCATGACCCCGATCGTCGAGGGCACCTATCCCGCGGCCAGGTCAGCCGTGGACTGCGCGCTGACGGCGGCCGATCTCCTTCTGGCTGGCGACCGGGCCGCCTACGCGCTGTGCAGGCCGCCCGGGCACCACGCGGCCCGCTCGGTGCTGGGCGGTTTCTGCTACTTCAACAACGCCGCCATCGCCGCCCGCTATCTGTGCGATCGCGCGGGCGGGCCGGCCGCGATCCTCGACCTGGACTATCACCACGGCAACGGCACCCAGCAGAATCTTCTACGACCGCGACGAGGTGCTGTACGTCTCTCTCCACGGGGACCCGGACCGGGCCTTTCCCTACTTCACCGGGTACGCCGATGAAACCGGGACCGGCCGCGGGACCGGTCACACGCTCAACATCCCGCTGCCCCGCCGGTGCGCCGACACCGACTACCTCGCTCGGCTTGCCGGTGCGCTGGAGGTCATCGGCCGCCGGGGGGCGGCGGTGCTCGTCGTCTCACTCGGCATGGACACCTACGAGCGCGATCCGCTCGGTGACCTGGCGATCACCTCCGAGGGCTTCCACCGGATGGGCGCAACCGTGTCCAGCCTGGGGCTGCCTGCGCTCATCGTCCAGGAAGGCGGCTACCACGTCCCCCAGCTCGGGCACAACGTCCGGCAGTGGCTGCGCGGATTCCTCGGAGAGTCCCGCTAACCGCTCTGCGGCCAGGTGTGGACCGGTTCGTTGGTGTGCATGTGGTCGATGTAGTGCTGGGTCATCAGCCGCAGCGCCTCGTGGCGGCTGGCGCCGCCCCTGGTGAGCGCGGCCACCTCCGCCAGCTGCCAGGTGGCCCCGTTCTGGCCGGTCAGGCAGCGCTGCTCGATGATGCCGAGCAGGCGCTGGGCGTGGCTGGGGTGCATGTCCCACCGGGCCAGGCCCTCCCGCGCCAGCGGCAGCAGGCGCCGCAGCACCAGTTCGGACACCGGTACCTCACCCAGCCCCGGCCAGTACAGCTGCGCGTCCAGGCCGTCCCGCGCGGCCGTGCGCAGGTTCTCGGCCGCCGTCGCGAACGACATCTGGGTCCAGATCGGCCGCTGCGCCTCGACCATGGCGCGCACCAGCCCGTAGTAGAACGCCGCGTTCGCGATGACGTCCGCGACCGACGGCCCGGCCGGCAGCACCCGGTTCTCCACCCGCAGGTGCGGCATGCCGTCCACGACCGCGTAGACCGGGCGGTTCCAGCGGTACACGGTCCCGTTGTGCAGGCTCATCTCGGCCAGCTGCGGGCAGCCGCCGCCATCGAGCTCGGTCAGCGGATCCTCGTCCTCGCAGATGGGCAGCAGCGCCGGGAAGAAGCGGATGTTCTCCTCGAACAGGTCGAACACCGAGGTGATCCAGCGGTCCCCGAACCAGACCCGCGGCCGTACCCCCTGGTGCTGCAGCTCGGCCGGCCGGGTGTCGGTGGCCTGCTCGAACAGGGTGATCCGGGTCTCGTGCCACAACTGCCGGCCGAACAGGAACGGGGAGTTGGCCGCCAGCGCGACCTGCACGCCCGCGATCGCCTGCGCGGCGTTCCAGTAGCTCGCGAAGGTGTCCGGGGGAACCTGGATGTGCAGTTGCAGGCTGGTGCAGGCGGCCTCCGGCGTGATGCTGTCCGCGTGGGTGAGCAGCGGCTCGGCGCCGTCGATCTCGATCCGGATGTTCTCGCCCCGGGCGGCGAAAATCTGCTCGTTGAGCACCCGGTAGCGCTCGTTGGCCGACAGGATCTCCTCGTGCATCTGGTCCTCGGCCAGGGTGGGCAGGATGCCGATCATGACCAGGCGGCTGCCGGTGCCGCGGGCCTTGCGGTCAGCGGCGTTGAGGCTGGCCCGCACCTCGGACTCCAGGTCGGCCAGCGCGTCTCCGTCCAGCCCGCGGGGCGGCACGTTGATCTCCAGGTTGAACTGCCCGAGTTCGGTCGCCCAGGCCGGATCGGCGATCGCGTCCAGCACCACGGCATTGCGCATGGACGGTTCCCCGTCCAGGTCGACCAGGTTGAGCTCGATCTCCAGGCCCACCCGGGCCACATCGTCCTCGAACCGGGACTCGCGCAGCATCCGGTCGAACACGTCCAGCGAGCGCTGCAGCTTGTCCCGGTACTTGCGCCGGTCGTCTCCGCTGATCTTGATGGCCTGGATGTCGCGACCCATGGGGCTCCCGCTCGGCGAGACGGGGACCACGCACCTGCATGGTCATCTTCCCGCCCAGGTTCGCACGTCACCCGGTGCTTGCGCCAGGCTGAGCGCCATTGTCAGCGCCGGCGGGGAGCAGGCACGATGTGCGGGTGACCGGCGCCTCGCAGATTCCGGCGGACGATGACGTCGCGGTCTTCTGGGTGCCCGATCCAGGGCACCGGCTGGCGGGGGTGCGGCTGCACCCGGACGTGCCGGTCGATGGCGGCCAGCCCGATTTTTCGCCCACTGGCGATGGCTGGCGGCTGGCCGTCGTCCCGCCGCCGGTGAGCAGGCTGGAGTACCTGGTCGAACTGCGCTATCCCGGCGGCGGCAGCCAGACCGTGCCCGATCCAGGTAACCCGCGGCAGGTCCCCGGCGCGTTCGGGCCCAAGAGCGTGCTCGAATTCGGCTCGTACGCCCCGCCCGGCTGGCTCTTTGCCCCGGCCGGACCGGGCCGGACCGCCGCCTTCGACCTGCCGTCGCCCGCGCTCGGCGCGGCGATCGGCGTGATCACCTGGTCCCCGCCCGGCGTGGGCGACGATGAGCCGCTGCCGCTCGTCGTTGTGCATGATGGACCGGAGTATGACGCCCTGGCCAGCCTGACCCGCTACCTGTCGGCGGGCGTGACCACGGGCTGGCTGCCCCGGCTGCGGGCCGCGCTGCTGGGCCCCGGCGAGCGGGACCGCTGGTACTCCGCGAACGCCCGGTACGCCCGGGCGCTGCGGCACGTGGTCATCCCGGCGCTCAGCCAGCGGCTGGCGACCACCGTCCGGGTGGGGATGGGCACCAGCCTGGGCGCACTGGCCATGCTGCACGCCCACTGCCGTTACCCGGACTCCTTCGGCGCGCTGTTCCTGCAGTCCGGCAGCTTCTTCTGCGATCGCTACGACAGCCACGAACGGCGGTTCCGCTATTACCAGCGGATCGCCGGCTTCGTCGCCAGCCTGCCCGGCGGCCTGCCCGGCCGGCCGGTCCCGGTGAGCCTGACCTGCGGCACCATCGAGGAGAACCTGGCCAATAACCGCCTGATGACGCGGCTGCTGGCCGGCGCTGGCTACCCCGCGGATCTGCATGAAGTCCCGGACGCGCACAACTACACGGCCTGGCGGGACGCGTTCGACCCCCACCTGACCCGGCTGCTGTGGCGGGTGTGCCGGTGAACCGGGAGGTGGCGGAGCTATGGTCGGGCGCCATCGGCGCCGCGGGCACGGTCATCCGGTACGGCCACTGGGGCCGGCCGGTGCTGGTGTTCCCGGCCGAGCAGGGACGGGCCACCGACTTCGAGAACAACGGGATGGTCGGCGCGGTGGCCGGCCTGATCGGCGCCGGCCGGCTCAAGCTCTACTGCGTGGACAGTTTCGACGCTCAGTCGTGGTCCAACCACCGGCTCCCGCTGGAGGAGCGGGCACGCCTGCACGGCCGCTATGAGTCCTGGATCCTCAACGAGGTCACTGGCTGGATCTACGCCGATTGCGGCGGCGCCGTCGAGGTGGCGACCCTCGGCTGCAGCCTGGGGGCCTACCACGCGGCGAATTTCGTGCTGAAGCGGGCCGACCGGTTCCCGCTGGCGCTGTGCTTCTCCGGCAACTATGACCCGGCGTCCTGGAACGGGTGGGGTGAGCGGGGCAGCGACGCCTACTTCAACAACCCGCTCGACTACGTCGCCCACCTGGACGGAGATCATCTCGGCTGGCTGCGCAGCCGGGTCAGCCTGCTGCTGGTCTGCGGCCAGGGCCAGTGGGAGGACAGCACCGGGTCGCTGGAGAGCACCCGGCGGTTCGCCGCGCTGCTGGCGGGCAAGGGCATCCGGTGCGAGCTTGACCTGTGGGGCCACGACGTGCCGCATGACTGGCCGTCCTGGCGCGCCCAGTTCGCCCATCACATGCCACGATTTTGCTGACCGACCGGAGGCCCAGTTGACCACGACGAGGCATCTCATCGGTCTGCTGCTCGGCACCGAGGAGGACTGGCCGGCCGCGTTCGAGGAGATTCTGCGGCGGCTCGGCCCGGTCGCGGGCGAGGGTGGCACCCGGCATGGCTTCGACTGCGAGCGGATCACCATCGAGCCGTTCAGCCTGCGCGACCGGCCCCGTCACGAGCTGGTCATCGACCGGCTCGCGTACTGGTACTACCACCCGCGGGAGTGGCTGAAGAAGATCGCGCTGATGGACGGCGTGTACCTGCTGAACAGCCCCTTCACCTTCCAGTCGATGGAGAAGCACGCCGCCTACTGCGCGATGATGCGGCTGGGGCTGAAGGTGCCGGAAACGGTGCTCGTCCCGTACAAGAACCCGGTGGACAACGCCCGCTACGCCTACACCGCCGCCAAGTACAACCAGCCGTTCGACCTGGACGCGATCGCGGAGCGGCTCGGCTACCCGCTGTTCATGAAGCCCTATGACGGCGGGGCCTGGCGTGGCGTCTCGCGCATCCGCGATCCGGCCGAACTGCACGCCGCCTACAACGCCAGCGGCGAGATGCTGATGCACCTGCAGAAGGCCATCGACGGCTACGACGCCTTCGCCCGGTCCCTGTCCATCGGGGCCGAGACGATGGTCATGCGGTTCCGGCCGGACCAGCCCATGCACCTGCGGTACGCGGTCGACCACGACTTCCTCACCCCGGCCGCCGGGGCCGAGGTGAGGACGGTCGGGCGGCTGGTCAACGCGTTCTTCCGGTGGGAGTTCAACTCGTGCGAGACGCTGGTGAAAGACGGCGAGGTCTATCCCATCGACTACGCCAACGCCTGCCCGGACATGGCCCTGACCAGCCTGCACTACTACTTCCCCTGGGCGGTGAAGGCGCTGGTCAAATGGTGCGTGTTCGTGCTGGTGACCGGCCGCCGGCCACGGCTGGACACCGAGACCGACCGGTTCTTCGGCGTCGCCGACCAGGCGGGCGCTTCCTATGAGGCCAAGCTGGCGGCCTATGCCGGGCTGGCCAGCGCCTATTTCGAGGAGGAGCGTTACCAGGAGTTCTGCGCCAGCGCCCTGCCGCATATCGACGAGGTGGTGCTGGACTGGGCCGCCGGCCCCGGCTTCGACCGGCTGCTGGTGCAGACGGTCCAGTCGGCGTATCCCGCCCACGAGCACGACGCGTTCATCGCGCACCTGCGCGGCCTGGTGGGCCTGTGGGTGGCCGACGAGAACGCCCGCCTGCGCGGCCGGTAGCGGCGGCCAGGCCAGGGACCGGGCCCCTTTACCCGGAATTTGCCATGCCAGCCGGGACCGGGACGGTAGTGTAACCCGGGTCACGCGTGGCCCTGCCCCGCTCATGTGTCATGCGTGCCGAGCCGCAAGGCTCATTTTCATCCAGGCACCGGCCGCAGATTGCCGAAGGAGCGAGGTTATGGCCCACCCGGAAGGTTCCCGTACGCCGCAGGACTCCGTGCACACGCCCGCGAACACGCCCGCGGGTTCCCGCGGCGACGGCGCTTCGCCGACGTCGAAGCGGGTCTGGTTCCCGCCCAAGGCGGACGACTTCGAGATCACGCCCGAAGCGGCCATGTACGCGGGGCGCCGCTAGCGTGACCGCTGCGGCCATGGGGAGCGGGTCACGCGTGCGTGACCCGCTCCCGCGGGAAGAGTTCGTCGCCGCGCTGCAGGCGCAGGGCACTCACTACTGGGACAAGCACCCGTTCCACGTCCGCCTGCACGAAGGCGGCTGCACCCCGGACGAGGTGCGGGCCTGGGTGGCGAACCGCTGGTACTACCAGCGGAACCTGTCCCAGAAGAACGCCGCGATCATCGCGAACTGCCCGCTGCCCGAGGTGCGGCGCCGGTGGGCTGACCGGATCGCCTTCCAGGACGGCGCGCCGGACTCGGCCGGCGGGCTGGAGGACTGGCTGATCCTGGCCGAGGCGGTGGGCCTGACCCGGCAGGAAGTGCAGGAGGAGTGGCATGTGCTGCCGGGGGTCCGGTTCGCCGTGGACGCCTATGTGAACTTCTGCCGGGCACGTCCCTGGACCGAGGGTGCGGGCGCGGCCCTGACCGAGCTGTTCTCGCCCGACCTGATGGCGGACCGGCTGGTGGTGTTCCAGCGGCATTACCCGTGGATCAAGCCAGCTGGCTACAGCTACTTCCAGGCCCGCATCCCTTACGTGCGCAAGGACTCCGAGTACACGCTGGGCCTGGTGGTCGAGCACTGCGTGACGCGCGAGCAGCAGGACGCGGCGCTGGCCGCGCTGGCGTTCAAGTGCGACGTGCTGTGGGCGATGCTGGACGCGATCGACTACCACGGACGCGGCTGAATGACGGCTGACGCACCGCACCCGGCGGCGGGACTGACCGCCGGGTGCCGCCCGGCGTTCGGCAGCGGGGTGCGGCTGGTTCATGATCAGGCCCGGGGGCAGGACGCGCTGCTGTACCCGGAAGGCGTCCTGCTGCTGAACGAGACCGCCGGGGCGGTCCTGCGCCGCTGTGACGGCAGCCGGGACGTGGCCGGCATCGCCGCCGACCTCACCCGCGAGTACGCGGACGCGTCGATGGCAGATGTGCTGGCCCTGCTGGACGGCCTGGTGGACAGGCGCCTGGTCACGGCCGGGCCGGCGGGCGCTGACCAGCCGCCGCCCGTGGCGTCCCAGGCCGCGCACCGGCCGGCCGGGCCCGCGGTCCCGCGGATCGCGCCGGCGGCACCGGGGGACCGGCCGGATCCGGTCCCGCTGGGCCTGGTCGCCGAGCTGACCTACCGGTGCCCGCTGCGCTGCCCATACTGCTCGAACCCGGAGGACCTGGCTGCCTACCGCGGCGAGCTGAGCACCGAGCAGTGGTGCCGGGTGCTGGACGAGGCCCGGGAACTGGGGGTGCTCCAGGTCCACCTGTCGGGCGGGGAGCCGCTGGTGCGCCGCGATCTGGCGGATCTGGTCGCGCACGCGCACCGGCTGGGCATGTACACCGGCCTGGTCACCAGCGGCGTGCCGCTGACCGAGAGCCGGTTCGCCGCGCTGGTCCAGGCGGGCCTGGACCATGTGCAGCTGTCGGTCCAGGACGACGCGGCCAGCGGCGCCGACGCGATCGCCGGGGTGGCGGCGCACGAGCGCAAGCTCGCCGCCGCTGCCATGGTGACCGGGCACGGGCTGCCGCTCACCATCAATGCGGTCCTGCACCGCGGCAACATCGGCCATGTGGCAGGGCTCACCGAACTGGCCGAGCGGATGGGCGCTGACCGGCTGGAGCTGGCGAACACGCAGTACTACGGCTGGGCCCGGCGCAACTGGGCCGCGCTGCTGCCCACCCGGGCAGAGGTCGAGGCCGCCGAGCGCGATGTCCAGCTGGCCCGGGACCGGCTCGGCCGGGCGATGGAGATCGTGTACGTCCTCGCCGACTACTACGAGGACCGCCCCAAGCCCTGCATGTACGGCTGGGGGATCCGCCAGCTGATTATCGCGCCCAACGGCGGTGCGCTGCCCTGCCCGGCAGCCGCGCAAATCCCGGATCTGGGTGTGGCCAACGTGCGTGACGAGCCGCTCCGCGCCATCTGGTACTCCTCACCGGCCTTCAACCGGTTCCGGGGCACCGACTGGATGCCCGAACCGTGCCGCAGCTGCCCGCGCAAGGAGATCGACTTCGGCGGCTGCCGCTGCCAGGCCTATCAGCTGACCGGCGACCCGGCCGCGACCGACCCGGTCTGCGCCCTGTCCCCGCACCACGACCTCGTCACCGGCCTGCTCACCGGCGCGCAGGCGCCAGCCTGGGAGCCGAGGATGATGCCCGCGGGAACGAGAACCGGCGCCGGGTGAGGGCACTGCTGCTGGGCACCGCGGCGGGCGGCGGCCTGCCGCAGTGGAACTGCGCCTGCGCGATGTGTGCCCGGGCCCGCCGGGACGGCACCGGCCGGACCCAGGACTGCCTGGCGGTGACCGGCTCCGGCGGGCGGTGGTACCTGGTGAACGCCTCCCCGGACATCCGGGCGCAGATCCTCGCGGCACCGGAACTGGCCGCCGGGCCGGGACACCGGCAGACCCCGGTCGCGGGCGTGCTGCTCACCGACGGCGAACTGGACCACACGATCGGGCTGCTGATGCTGCGCGAGGGCTCCCCGCTGGCGGTCTATGGCCCCGGCCCGGTGCTGGCCGCGCTGCGGGACAGCTTCCCGGTCCGCCCGATCCTCGCCCCCTACGGCTCGCTGACCTGGCACGAGGTCAGCCCCGGCGAGCCGGTCGCGCTGGACAGCCAGCTGTCGGTGACGGCGGTCGCGCTGGGCGCGAAGCGCCCACGTTATGCCTCATCCGCGGGATCGGTGGCGGGCGCCCGGCCCGCGCCCGGTGCGCCCGCCGGAACCGGGGCGGCGGAGCCGTGGGTGGTGGCCTACCGGTTCGAGGACCGCCGGACCGGCGGATCGCTGGTGTACGCGCCGTGCCTGGCCGCGTGGACCGAACGGCTGGACGCCGTGCTCGCCGGGGCCGGCTGCGTGATCCTGGACGGCACCTTCTTCCACGACGACGAGATGCTGCGGGCAACCGGCGAGGACCGCCCCGCGCTGGCGATGGGCCACCTGCCCATCGCCAGCTCCTACCAGCGGCTGGCGGCCCATCCCGCGGCCCGCAGGCTGTACACCCACCTCAACAACACCAACCCCGCCCAGGCCGCGGACTCGCCGGAGCGCGCGATGCTGCACGCGGCCGGGATCGAGGTGGCGCATGACGGCATGGCCGTGGAGCTGTAGATGAACGCCACCCCCGCGCCCGCGGCAGCGACCGGCCTGGCCGGCGCCGTGACTCCCGGCGTGACGGGCGGCATGGCCGCGGGCCAGCCAGGCGCGGGCATCCACACCGAGGACCTGACCAAGATCTACCCGGGCACGGAGACCCCCGCCGTCAACCGGCTCAGCCTCGACGTCGCGGCGGGCGAGATCTTCGGGCTGCTGGGGCCCAACGGCGCGGGGAAGACGACCACCGTGGGCATGCTGACCACCCGGGTGGTGCCCTCCTCCGGGCGGGCATTCATCGGCGGCGTCAACATCGCTGCCCACCCGGCCCGGGCCAGGCAGCTGATCGGGACCGTTTCGCAGCACAACACGCTCGACCGCCAGCTCAGCGTCTGGGAAAATCTCTACTTCCACGGGCGGCTGTTCGGCCTCGGATCCCGGCAGTCCCGGCACGTCGCCGACGAGCTCATCGAGCGCTTCCAGCTGTCCAGGTGGGCGGCGGCGCCGGTGGCGACGCTGTCCGGCGGGATGGCGCAGCGGCTCATGATCGCCCGCGCCGTCGCGCATCACCCGGCGGTGCTGTTCCTCGACGAGCCAACCGCGGGCCTTGACCCGCAGAGCCGCCTGGCGCTGTGGGACCTGCTCGGCGAACTGCACAACGAGGGCCAGACCATCCTGCTCACGACCCACTACATGGAAGAGGCGGACCGGCTCTGCGGACGGGTCGCCATCATGGACCACGGCCGGATCCTCAGCCTCGGCACTCCCGCCGCGCTCAAGCAGAGCATTGGCGCCGATACGGTCGTCACCGTGAAGACAACCGGCGACCGGGAACGGCTCACCGGGCTGCTGGTGGCGGAGATGCCGGACGTGACCCGGGGATATCCGGTGGCGGGCGGGCTCCAGCTGCACGTGCGCGGCAATGACCGGATCCTGCCGCGGATCGTCGCGGCGGCCGAGCGCGGCGGGTTCACCCTGATCGACCTGTCGGTGAACGAGCCCAGCCTGGAGACGGTGTTCATCAACCTCACCGGCAAGGAGCTGCGGGAGTGACCACCGCACCGCGGGCCGCCCCGCCCTCGCCAGCCGCCGTGGCCGCCCCGGCTGCCGCCACCCCAGTCGCCGCCGCCACCCCGGCCGCTGCGGCGCGCCCGCGGCAGGCCCTGGCCGCTCCCACCCGCTCGGTGACGGCGGCCAGCTGGACCGCGCTGGGCGCGCTCATGCTCCGCGACCTGGTGGTACTGCGCAAGCACCTGTGGGAAGTCGTGCTGCGCACGATCATGCAGCCGTTTCTGCTCTGCTTCGTCTTCCTGTATGTCTTCCCGAAGATCGGGCAGGGCATCGGCGGGCACACGCCCGCCAGTGAGTCCGCCTTCGCCACCATCCTGGTGCCCGGGGTGATCGGGATCTCGATCCTCTTCCAGGGCGTGCAGTCGGTCGCGCTGAGCATCGCGCACGAGATCGGCTCCACCCGCGAGATCGAGGACCGGGTCCAGGCACCCTGCCCCATCTGGCTGGTCCCGGTGGCCAGGGTGCTCTCGGGCGCCATGCAAGCACTGCTGGCCGCGATGGTCGTGCTGCCCATGGCCGCGGTCATCCACGCTCCCGGCATCCACGCCCAGCTGACCCCGCACTGGTGGCTCATCGTCACGTTCCTGCCGCTGGCCTGCCTCACGATGGCCTGCCTGGGGCTCGTTCTCGGCACCACCTTCGAGCCGCGCAACATCGGCCTGATGTTCGGCTTCATCATCTTGCCGGCCACCTTCCTCGGTGGCACCTACTACGCCTGGGCCAGGCTCGCCCCGGTCACCGTCGGCGGCTGGCACTGGCTGCAGACCCTGGTGCTGATGAACCCGCTCACCTACGTGAACGAGGGAACGCGGGCCGCGTTCACCGCGATCCCGCACCTGGGGCTGTACTACATCTATCCCGAGACGCTCCAGTTCGGGCTGGCCTTCCTGGCCATCGGGCTGTACAACTTCCGGCGGCGGGTGCTCTCCTGACCACGGCGGCCGGAAAGTGCCCGGGACAGCCTGGCCCGCGGGTGCGCTAGAGTCGCGTTCTGTGACGGAGAGCACCGACTGGCGCGTGACGATTTCGCTGCCTAGCCAGGCAACCGTTCAGCAGGCACGGCAGGTCCTGTCCGTGCAGGAGGTGGAAGACGACGTCCGCGGCAAGCTCGGGCGCAACATCGTGGTCGGCTCCGGCGACACACAGATCTTCCTGTACGCCGGCACCGAACTAGCCGCCGCCGAAGCCGAGCGGGAGGCCCGCGAGGTGCTGGGCCACCGGGGCATCGAGGCGGAGTTCGCCGTTCACCGCTGGCATCCCATCGAGGAGGAGTGGGAAAGCCCGGATGTGGCGATGCCACAGACCGATACGGAGCGCCAGGCTGAGCACGAGCGGCTGGAAGAGGCGGAAACCGAGGAATCGGCGGCGGCCGGGGTCGCCCAGTGGGAGGCCCGCGCCGAGCTTGGCTCGCACCGGGAGGCGGTCGCGCTGGCGGACAAGCTCCAGGGCGAGGGTTATGCCGTGGTGCGGCGCTGGAAGTTCCTCATCGTCGGCGCCAGCAACGAGGACGACGCCCGGGCGCTGGCAGACCACATCAAGCAGGAAGCACCGCCCGGCGCCGTGGTGACTGCCCAAGCGGCGGGCATGCGGCTGCCCTTCATCCCGTTCTGACCGCTGGTGCTGGTCAGGTGAATCCGACGTTCAGCACGAAGTGCCCGAGCCGCAGGTTAAGTACGCCGCCGCCGGCTCAGTGCACGACGAACGCCAGCAGGATGATGGCCAGGATCGCGACGACCAGCCACAGGAAGAACACGACGATATCCGGTTGACGGACGGCGTGCTGGCTGCCGACGATGGTGACCGTCGCCGGTCCACCGGCACCCCTCGGCCGAGCGCGAGAGGAGGGGAAATGCCTGCCCAGTTCCGGAGCCCTGCTGTGAAAGGTCACCAGACTTGCCGTTTCCTCGTTCCTTCGTGTGCGGCCATTGCGGCGTAGACGTCTCACTGGACGCCCCCGGCACCTCCCATCGCAATCACTGTCCCAGCTGCCTGTGGTCCAGGCACCTTGACCGCAATGTCCCCGGCGACCGCAAGGCCGAGTGCCCGGGCGGCATGGAGCCGATAGCGGTCACCATCCGCGGCGAACGCCGCTGGATGCTGATTCACCGCTGCACCCGCTGCGGGCGGCTGCGGATGAACCGGACCGCCGCCGACGACAACGTGCTGCTGCTGATGCAGCTGGCCGCACTGCCACTGGCCACCCCACCTCTCCCATACCACGGCCCGGCCCCGCCGCCGGCTCCGGGCGCTCCCCGCGGGGCAGCCCCCGGAGAGGTTGTCACGTCGCCGGGGACGGGGCTTCTGTGAGGTCAACCCAGTAGCGGCACTCGCCGTCGAGGATGTTGTCCAGGCCCCCGCGGTTGGCTTCGATCACCCGCCGGGATGCGGCGTTCTGCTCTGCGCAGGTGATCAGGACGCGGGCCAGGCCGAGGGTGCCGCGGCAGTAGGCCAGCGCGGCCGCCAGCATGGCGGTGGCGTGCCCCTGGCGCCGGTGACGGGGAGCGACGTGGTATCCGATGTGCCCGCCATGGCGGGTGAGTTCGGGGGTCAGCTCGTGGCGGATGATGACCGTGCCCAGGTAGGTGGTGCCATCGATGTACCACAGTGTGGTCACCGGGACGCCCCAGCCGCGCTTGCCGGCCAGGACCCGCGGCAGGTAGCCGTCGAAGTCCGCGGCCACCTCCTGCACCGGGAAGTCCGGCAGCCAGCCCTCATCACGCAGGTCGCGCGCGGCCTCGATGAACGAGTCGCGGACCACTGCGGAGGGCCTGGCCAGGTCCGGCATGGCCAGCTGTCAGGCCCGGGACACTGCGGCCAGTGCCGCCGCCCGGGCGTCGCCGCCCACGCCGGTGACGAGCCGGATCGCCATCGAGCCGAGCATGCGCTCCATGCCAGGTCCCACATGGTGGGCGGCGATCACCTGGATCTGGTTGGCCCGCAGGAACCGGGCTATCCGGGCGTGATGGGCACCCTCGGTTCCCTGGTCGTGAAGCGTTCCCCAGCCGACGGCGAACTCCTGCCAGTCGCTGATCTGGCCGTCGGCCACCTCGGCGACGGCCACCCGGTCGGCCCGGCCCCAGCGTGGGTCAACCTGGCCGCCGTCGGCAATCGGTATACACACCTTCATCTCAGCAAGCCTCCTTTCATCAAGCGTCCACGAGGCGCGGATCACGCTCGATTTGCCTGTTCCCGGCATCCCGGTCAGCAGGACTCGCTTCACAAGCCCCGAGCCTACGGGTGGCCCGGCTCACCCGGATTGACGGCCAGGACCGGAAGGTGGATCCTGCCCATTGAAGCAGCCCGGCTTGCCGTTGGTGCGGGAGCGAGGAGCGGGAAATGGCCGAGGCTCCGCATGGCCAATTCACCGCTGGCGCGGGTCCAGTCGTCCTCCGTGAGGGCCGAGTCCTCCCGGTCGCTCTGTACGGTGGCCTGCTGGCGGTGTTCCTCCTGGCGCTGCGGCACGGGCTGGCCGGGGCAAGCTCGACCGGCGGCCGGGTGGCGGTGGCCGTCATCTTCGGAGTGCTGGCGGCGCTGGTGGCGTCGGCGGGGGTCATGGTGATCCGGCGGCGCGGCCATCTGGAGATCACCGGTCAGGCCATCACTTCTGCCGGCTATGTCCGCGGTAAGGCCCAGACCGTGACCTTTTCCCGCCAGCAGGGGGATGTGCTGCGGGTCGTCGAGATGGGCGCACCGCGGTTTCCGAGGCGGTGCCTGGCGGCCCAGGGGACCAGTGCGGTCATACCGATCAACCTGTTCAAGCTCAGCGAGGTCCGGCAGGCTTGCGCCGCCAGAGGCTGGCAGTTCCAGCAGGGCCCGGCCGCCAGCGGCTGATCGTGAGAACGCCCGCCGGCCGGTACACCGTCACGCCGGCCGCATGCCCGCCGCGGCGGCCGGCGCGCCAGAGGGTTGCGGGATGATTCTGATCGAGGGGTGCGTTGGCAGTAGAGGACACGACATGTCGTGTTGCTGGGCTCTGAGCGGCCCGGGCCTTGAGAGGTGAGCGTTATGACCGATTGGCACGCGGAGCGGACGCCCGCGAGGTCGGGCAAGGCCATGATCGCCGTGACGCTGCTCGCGCTGGTGCTGGTGGCCGCCGTGCCGGTGGCCCTGCTAGCCGCGCTGGTCATGATGATGCTGGGATACGTCGCCGGCGGGCTCGCGCTGTTCGGCGGCTCGGTCCTCGCCGCGGCCATAGCTGTCGCGCTCGCGGGCATGACCGGGATCCGCCACCTGCGCCAGCTGCTCTCCGCCGACAACTTCCGGATCGTGCGGCTGGACGGCAGCCAGTACACCGACGTCGCCGAGCCAGAGGGCAGCGCCTACCCCAACGTCGTCAAGCTAGACCGCAGCGAGTACACCGAAATTCGCTGACTGGGCCATGCCGCGCGTAACACGGTGACCACCCCGGCTTAGCACTACGGTGTGGTGCTGGCATCGCGGCCGGCTCAAGCCGGTCGGCCGGCAGACCCTGACGGTGGGGAGCGGACAGCATGACGGCGACGGCGCGCCGGCCACCTGGTGCTGGCTGGCAGTGCCACCAGCGGCGTGGTGCTGTCCACCCTCCGCCAGGCTGCCGACCTCGACTACCAGCTCACCGTCCTGGCAGACGGCTGCCTGGACCCCGATCCCGAGGTCCACCAGGTCCTGCTGGGCAAGGTGTTCCCCCGCCAGGCGGAGGTCACCACCATCGCCGGCTGGGCAGACCGCCTGCACCACGCAACACCGAGCACAGACGATCACTGACGCCGGCCGCCCGGGCTGCCAAAGCCGGGAGACATCCGGCATCGCCGATGAGCGCACGTTGCATGCCGGCTGCGCGTCGATATCCAGGTCATGTATTCGGGCCGAATACCGCTGGCCAAAGACCGTTCCCGGTGTACAGGGCGTGCACGTCGTCCAGTTCGACGTCGGCATTGTGCGGGGCGCCGCTGGCACTGCCGGCGACCCACCACCCGGCTCCCGGAAGGCCGGCCGATGCGTACGCCCGCGACCCCGGATCCGGGTTGCTGTAAGACGAGCGGGCCTGAGCGATGACCTCCCCATGCGCTGGCTCCCACAGCCGGACCGAACCGTCGTCCTCGGTGCCGAGCACGACCGCGTCGTACCACCTCCACACGACGATGCGGGTCCCGCCCGGCCCGGTGGCAATCGCGACCAGATGGCCGGGAGAGACCCTCTCGACCCGCGGGGAGGGAAACATCGGGGCGAACCCGGCCGGGCTCGTTTCGCCGCGGCTCCAGACGTCACAGGCATCTTCGCGGACACGAAGCACACGGGCAGTCCAGAGGCGGTGAAGGGGGACGACGGCATCGGGACGCGGATTCGGCATGTGCCTGAGTCTCACAGAGCTGGGTCTTCGGCGCGCGGCCGCATGCTGCATAACGTCTGTGCTGGCCTCGCCCGCGTATCTGTGCTGGGGTGGCCTGGTGGATGCCGCAGAGGTCGCCCGGCGCTTCGGCCTTGGCGGGGCCGCCAGGCTGTCCGACGGGCCGGTGGCGCGGGGAAAGCAGGGACTTGTATGGCGGCTGGACACCGCCGATGGCCGCTGGGCAGTGAAGGTGCCCTTCGACCAGTCCACCGAGGACGAGGTGCGCTGGTCGGCCTCCTTCCAGGAGGCGGCCTGCGCCGCCGGTGTCCCGGCGCCGCGAGTGCGGCGCACCACCGAGGGATGCGTTTTTGCGGCGCTGGAAGGCGCGCAGGTCAGGGTGTACGAGTGGGTCGACCTGCGGGGCCCCGATCCCCGGCTGGATCCCGGCCGGGTGGGCGCGGTCGTGGCCGCCATTCATCGCGTGCCGGCCACTGACCCCAGCCCGTTGGATCCGTGGTATCACGCACCGATTGGCGCCGAGCGCTGGGACCAGCTGATCGGGCAGCTTGCCGCGGCGGGAGCGCCGTTCACTCAGCGACTGGCCGGTCTGCGTGATGAGCTGGTCGCGCTGGAGTCCTGGGTCGAGCCTCCGGAGATGATCCAGACCTGTCACCGCGACCTGTGGGCTGACAACGTCTTGCCCACAGCGGACGGCGGGGTGTGCGTCATCGACTGGGAGAACAGCGGCCCGGCTGACCCGAGCCAGGAATTTGGGTGCGTCCTGTTCGAGTTCGCCCGCTTCGACCCGGGACGGGCCCGCGCGCTGACGCAGGCCTACCAGGAAGCCGGCGGCCCAGCGAGAGTGGACCGGCGCGGACACTTCTCGATGCTGATCGCGCAGCTCGGGCACATCACCGAGACCGCCGCCACCGACTGGATGCAACCCAATCCCCGCTCGCCGGAGCGCAGGGACTCCGCCGCGTGGATCGCCGAGGTTCTCGACGAACCGCACACTCGTGAGCTACTTGAAACCATCTTGACGGCACAGGCCGGGCTCCTGCCTCCTCATGGCTTCCGCTGATCGCGCTTCAGCGTCAGCGCGATGAACGGTGAGGTACTAGCTGAGCGACATGCCGTGTTGTCCGAGCGCCTCCTGGAGCAGTCTCAACGCCTTCGGGCCAACACCGTGCAGCTTCTTCAACTCAGTGGCATGCACATCGGCGAGCTGGCTGAGCCGGGTATATCCAGCGGCGGTGAGCGCGCGGGTTGCCGGCGCACCGATGTTTGCGGGAAGCCCGTCATCCGGCAGCGTCATGCGCTGGATGCTACCGCCGGCCCCGGTCACGCCGGCCGATGTGAGGGCGCCTTGCTGATGGCGGCTCGCGGCAGTACAGCTAACGCCGCTGCTGCGGCGTTAGCTGCGCGTCCTGGTGCCGGGGAACGGTGGGGCGGTGCTGGCCGCTCGTCTGGCGCTGCCAGCGGGGTGCGTGCCGAAGTGCTCGTGCGGACAGGGCTGTGAGCCAGGCCAGGCCGGTGATGATGCTGGCGCGCTGGAACAGCCCGCCGTAACGGACCAGCCTGGGTGACTGGCCGAAGCCAGCGGCGGCCAAAGTCATGGCCGCTGGCATGGTGACGGCGGTGCCCGCGCTGTAGAGCGCGAACCCGCGCTGTCCTGCCCGCCAGGCCCGGCAACTGCTGATCAATGCGGCAGCAGGCAGGCCCAGGAACACCGGGATGGCTGTCAGATTGTGCGCGATGCCGCGACGGCTTGGATGGGTGAGCGCATCGGGTGTTCCCGGCGGGTACCCGCTGACCGGGTCAGTCGTGAACACTGCCGAGCCGATCAGCCCCGCACCTGCGGCCCCGATCAGGGCCGGTGCCGCGCGGCTGCTGGCCGCCGGGTCACCAGCGCGGGTCAGCCCTGCGGCTGCGGCCAGGAACAACGTCCCTGCCACGGCGAAGTTCCCAGCCTGGATCCAGCCGCGCGACCCGAGTGCGAGGGAACTGACTGGGTGGCGCGGCGGCCGGTAACCCTCCCGGGCAGCACCCTCGGCAAGGAACACCGCCACGAAAGGGGGCCTGCCGTCACGCCGCAGCGCAGCAGCCTGCGGGTCCATGCCGATGGCGCGGCGGGGATGCTGGCACTGGTCACTAGCGAAGCGTAGCGAGCCAGGCGCTGCGCCACCGGCAGGCACGTGGCCTGGCAGGCCGGAACTGAATCGCTGCCGGCGCTCACTCTCTTGCCGCGGCGAGTGGGGCTGGTGGCTGTTTCAGCGGTGAGTGGCGCAGGACAGGCAGGTGGTGGCCGCTGGCCGGGCGGCCAGGCGCGCGGCGGGAATCGGCTGGGCGCAGTCCTCGCAGATGCCATAGCTGCCTTGGGCGAGGCGCCGCATTGCCGCCTCGATCTGGGCCAGATGATCGCGGGCCTGGCTGGCCAGCGCGGCGACGTGCTGGCGCTCGAACGCGATGGTGGCACCTTCGGGGTCGTGCTCATCGTCGGCACCGGCTGGGCCGACCGCCTCAACGATTCCGGTGAACTCCCGCTCCAGCTGTTCCAGCCGCTGGCGGATGGCAGCCCGCTCTGCGGCCAGTACGGCTGACACCTCCGCCTGGCCTGCCACCATCCCTGCATATCACGCTGCCGCCAGGGTTTCCGGCGGCAGTAGCGGTGCCAAACGGCTTCGCCGCGCTTCACAGTCAGGCAAGTGCCCGATGGTTAGCTACTGGGTTCCTGACGCCTGGTCCTGGCTTGCCGTGCTGTCAGGGGGGGATGGGGATGACGGCGTATCCGCAGCGGCTCAAGATGGCGGGGATGCCGGCGACGAGGGCGCGATTTTTGGCTTTCTGGCTGTCGGGCAGGTCGGCCCAGGGCACCATGGCCTCGTGCCGCCTTGCTGCCTGATCGGTGGGTGTTCCGTAGGTCCAGCCGGGCAGCTTTGGCGTTCACCAGCGTTCGTGCTCGTCTTCGGCGAGCTGGTCGAGCAGGTCGCCGGGGAAGCCGCTGCTGGCTTCTTCGCTCTTGGCGGGGGTCATCACATAGCCGGCCTTGGCGAGTTTGGCTGGGATGTCGCGGACGGATGCGCGGTTCTGTTCTTTGTCTTCCTCGGGTAGTTCGGTGTAGGGCCGCAGGCTGGGTGAGATCTTGCGGGCCTCGTCGCGGGCTGGCCCGAGCTGGTAGCCGCGCCCTTCCAGGTCTTCGCAGTAGACGTCGTGCGCGGCGGCGGCGAGCTGTTCCAGCAGTGCGGTGAGGTCGAGGCGGTGCACAGGGCGAGGACGGGGCCGTAACGTGCAGGTGAGCTGGGCCTGAGAGGGCAGGCTGAACGCTGAACGAGGAGTTCCGGCGAGCTGGCTATGTCGATGATGGCTTCATCGAGCGGCAGGGGAGGAGCTGGACAGGTGACTCAAGCTTGGTGACCCGGCCAGGCAGCAGACTGGTGGCGACCTGGGTGACACCGAACGACTTACCGACCCGGTGGCGAATACCGCGATCGACAGCGGCTGGCCGGGCCGGTCGAGGCCGCAGTATTGCTCCATGAGCCGCGGATGGCGCGCAGTGCCTCGATCTCGTGCCGGTCAACGGTCAGCAGATGGCCGAACCGGCCGTACGGGACGCGTGCAGGGCTGACGCCGGGCCGCTGATAACGACCTGGCGGGCCACCTCGTCGAGCGTTCCCGGATAAGCCTCCTCAAGATGTCAGAAACATGCTGTCCCCGCCTGGCGCGGCCGCCCGGCTGCCACTCCGGCGGACGCTGGATGGCTAGGCGAGCAGCCGGGCCGGTCACGAACGGCTACGGTCGAAGGTCCCGCGGCGAGGTTCCCGCCGCGACCACCTGCCGAAGGGGAATGCAAGTCACCGTCGGGCTCCGCCGGTAGCCGCCGTCGAGCAGGTACCGCACAGCTGTGAGACGCGCAAGCCGCGTCGCGAGCCGGTCGTGGCTGCACCGCGAGCACGCGCTGGCCAGGAACGCGGTCAGCACGGCAACTCCACCGATCACTCCGCCTGGGCGGTCCCGCTCACTCACCTCCATCACGGCAGGTCGAAGATCAGTGAGACCGGCGGATGACTGCCCGCGGGCGCAGTTGGCGGCTCCGGCCGGGACACGACGATGGCACCTGCGCACCGAACTGCACCACCACGTGCGCACACCGCGCCAGGACGCGTACATCGGGGTTATTGGCCAGCTCCACGCCACGTCTGGGCGGTGCGTTCAGGACAGGCCGCGACTGCACCGGCTCCGCGCATCTCGCCGCCGCGAGTGGGCGCACGCAGGCACGAGCGCTTGACCGCCTCCCGGCGGACGACCCTGCCATCGCCTGGGCAGGCCGGGAAGGGTGTCATGGCCGGCCGTGGTGCCGCCGCCCCCGGGTCCAGGTGCGGGCGAGCACCCGCACCAGGCTCAGCGAGGCCAGAACGACGATCGTCACGTCCACTGCGGGCACCCAGCGGACCTGGCCGCCTTTGACGACATAGGCGCCTGCGGGCAGGACCAGCCCGCCGAAGCCCCCGCCGGCGTCCATGCGCTCGGAGTCCTGCGGTGGTGCGTCGTGTCCCGCCAGGCCCGCCCCGGGCGGGCTACCGGGACCGGCGGCCGGGTCACGGTGGCGAGGGGGTGATGTGCCCCCGCCGCCTCCGCCGGCCACCATCGCGACCGGAATGATGAGCATGTCGTCCTTCTCGTACGCGGTACCGAACGCGCGGCGCACCGACAGATTGTCCGACGCTTTCATCAACAGGTCCCCCACGTCCATATCAACCGCCTCCTCCTGCTCCCAGCTGGGCCCTGTCGCGTCAGAAAGACCAGCCATCCTGGATCGAGAGCATGCCACCCGCCGCGGCAGCGGTCGAGACGCAACAGCGGCGCAGATAGATCTGTTCGGTGCGGCGCGACGGCGCCTCCGCCGCGCGGAGAGAGGCGCCCAGATCGGCGGCTCGGCCCGCGGTTATCAAGACTTCTTCGGGCCGCTGGTCACACGGCAGTCCCGGTTGCGACACGGCTGCGGCCCCGCCTGGCCGTATCGGCCGGGATCAGCCGCCGCCAGCGGTGAAGCTTGGCCTGCATCCCCGCTACCCGCGACCACGGCCCCTCGGCCAGGTCCAGGGCGCTGCCGTTCAGCGGCGCATCTTGCGGCATTACAGCCTCCTTCCCTTCCCGGAACTGCTGCCGCCCTTCCCCATGCGCCGGGCTCTCCCCGGCTCGGAGTACTACGGCGGCTCCGCCCCGCCCCAGGCCGATCGGCCGACAGCGGGCCCAGCCCGCACCCGCGCGCTGGCCGCGCGCGGCCGGGCAGACCGGGACGGTTCCCGTGTTCACTGCGATTCGCTCGACGAAGGAGGAGCCCAGCTCTGCCCCTGCGGCATCGCCACGGCTACCCCGCAGCACTTCACCGTGGCCTCCCGGCAGACACGCGCAAGCCCGCCCAGGAGTTCCCCGTTCCCCGCCCCCTAACGCAGCGGGGAACAGGTGCGCGCCGCTCCCGGCCCCCATCCGCCAGATTTGAGCCAGTAGATATTTAAGAGACGTAATGACGCTGGTTCCTCGCGTACTCCTCTCCGTCACTGCTCGCCGGACCCACACCATCTGGCAGTACTGGCGCATCCCGGCATTGTCGGGGCTGCTCCCACCCTCACCGGCGCTTCCCGGATCAGGCTGCCCCCAGCTTCGCCGCCCTGCTGCGACAAGGTCAGCGGCGGAAGGTCTCTCACCTCCACTCGAATCAACAGCGCCTCACGGCGCACGCGCGCGGTTATCAAGACTTCTTCGGGCCGCTGGCCAGACGGCAGTCCCGGTTGCGACACGGCTGCGGCCCCGCCTGGCCGTATTCTTATACATCGCCATGCTTGGGGTGAACGCCCTCAATTGCCGCGCAGCGCGTGGTGCCAGGCCCGTTCAATTGCTGAGGGAGCGCTCAAGCCTGGCGTTCCCAGGCCCGGTGTAAGCGGTGCTTCGGGCGGGCCGCGAGCCCGGCAAGATGGATGGTCAAGCTGGCGCTGGCCGCTTATCCAGGTCAGCCAGGAACCCGGTGATCGCGGCCGCGATCTGGGGTGCTGCGCGGCGCGGAAGGTGGTGGCCGATCTGATCCACAAGCTGCACGCGGGCATCGGGCAGGACCGCGGCCAGCTGATGGGTGGTGCTAACGGGAATGAGCGTGTCGTGCGGGTCGGCGATCAGCAGCACCGGCTGCGCCACGCCCGCCAGCGACGCGGACAGGCCGCCGGCCTCGCGGACCAGCGCACGCTGCTCGGTCAGGAAACTGCGCCACACCGGCCCATGATCGTGGTGCGTGTGACCCCAGATATGCCAGTTGACATGCTCATCGGCGGCGGCCGGCCGCCCGCGCAGCGCGGCGATGGCCGCCAGCCGGGCCCGGGCCAGCCACGGCGTCAGCCACCACGCCGTGACCGCGCACACCTCCCCGGCCACCGGCGCGGCGAGCAGCCGGTCCCAGCCGGTCAGGCAGCCCGGGCCGACACTGGCCAGCAGCACCAGCGCCTCGGCCCGCTCCGGTGCCAGCTGAGCCACCGCCAGCGCGACACCTCCCCCGTAGGAGTGGCCCACCAGCACCGCCCGCCCGATGCCCCGCGCGTCCAGCTCCGCCACCACGGCGCGAGCGTTATACCCAAAGCCACCGGCGCCCTGGCGGCTGGCCCCATACCCGGGCCGGTCCAGCGCCACCACCGGCAGCCCCGGCGGCAGCCGGCCAGCAACCTGCCGCCAGTCCGCACCCGAACCCGGCTGGCCATGCAGCAGCACAACCTGATGCCCACCCACACCAAACGAGCCTAGATCGCTGCCCGCAGCCGCGGCACCGGAGCCGCAGACCGCTGACCACGCACCGTCATCCGCCGACCGGGATGTTGAAGGTTGCGGTTATTGGTTGCGCAGGGAGATCGCGTCAGACTCAGCAATAGTGCCAGCCTCGACCGCTCGCAGTCCTTCGCCCAGGCGCTCGCGTGCTTGCCGCAGCAGCTTGAGCGAGTTGGTGGAGGGATTCTGGGCAACGGTCCGATCCGGATCAGCCCCGTGCTCCTCGATGAGGTGAGCCTGCAGGGCCGCAGCGACTTCGTCGGCCGCCTTCAGCGCGTGGTAGATGGCCCGGTTCCGTGCGTTGTCGTCAACCATGTGGCCAGTATTTCCCCTCAGGCCCCGATATGAGCCGATGGCAGGCGCCACCCTTCGCGCCAGCCCCCCCGGCTGCGGGCCGGGCCCGTGCCAGCCTCATCGGGCCTCCGTTTCTGCGGCGATGTGCGGCGGCGGGGGAACGCCCTGGCCGTGCCGCTGCGGGTGCGGCCTTGCGGGTGGGCAACGGGCGCCTGCTCAGGAGCACCAGTTACATCAGCGTTTGCACGGATCATCGTGGTACGGAGATCCGCTTGGCCGTGGGTCACTACTCGGCGGCGAACTCCATCCCCCAGCTGATCACTTCGGCGGGGTGCAGCCGGATGATGGGCCCGGCTGGCTGGCCGTCCGGCCCGGTCGCCTCCGCCAGAGCTTCGCCGGTGCCGCGGATCATCACGCATCGCGGCCGCCACGGTGGCAGCACGTCATCGACCACCAGGGCGACGTTCGGGTTGTGCTGCACGTTGTGGAACTTCCGGCTACGGCCGAAGTCCCGGCCGCCGATGTCGACCACGTCCAGTTCGGGGTTGTAGCGCCAGCCGAGGGGAACGACGTGGGGCATCCCGGTTCGGTCGACGGTCGCCAGCCGGCCGAGTTTGCCTTGGGCCAGGTAGGTCAGCTCAGCGTCAGAGAACACACTCATTTCGCACTCACACTCGTCGCAGTCGGGAAGGGCCGACGACCCAGACGCTACACGCGCCGGCCTAGCACGGCCGAGTCCACGACTTGCCAAAGACGCCCGGTCATGCCGCGTTCGGCGTGTCGTTTCCCTTCGGGCATGATCGGGTCATGCCAGTGACCGTGATGGCTGGGCGGGCACGCGGCTGCGTGAGGCTGAGCTGACCTACGGCGAGGCGGGCCATACCGCGAGCAGGACTCCATCGGGACACCATCACCTGCGGCGCAGCGCCGTGATCGGCTCCGCCGCCCAGGTGTTCACCCGGCAGCAGATGCCCTGCTCAGCTGGCAGGCACACCTGCGTGCAGGCCTGAGCGTGACGGCATCCTGGCCGACGGCCGAACCGGGCAGCGTGGTGCTGCTGGGGGCAGGGCCACCGCGCCTGCAGATCAAGGCACCGTGCCGGGTCGTGTACGTCACCAGCGAACCGGCCCGCCGGGGGTTCGCCTCCGGCACGCTGCCGGGCCATCCTGAGCGAGGCGAGAAGCGTTCATCATCGGCCAGCACGCTGATGGCACGGTGACCTTCACCATCACCGCGTTCTCCAGGCCTGCGACAGCGCTGGCCAAGGCCGCGGGCCCGGCCCGGCGGGCAATCCAGCGCTACGTCACCACCCGTTACCTGCAGGCGCTGGCCGGCTGACCCGCACCGAATGCCAGTCCCATACACGGCCTGGGCCACGACATCCTCTGGCGTCGCTGATGGCGCGGCCTGTGTCGTTCAGGGAACCGGCACAGCTAGGGGAGGCATCCCGGCAAGCCTCCCGGGTCAGGTAGCGGTGTACCACAGCTCGACTTGATCTCGATGCCCGGACCAGCTCAGGTCCAGTGTCCAGCATCCAGGTGCGGGGAGATTGACGTAGGACGGGCCGACATCGGGCAGCTCCAGGGCAGCGGTGCGGTGCGTGCCGTTGAGCGTAGCCCGGATCGTCAGCGGCGCCCCGGTCTTGCCAGCGAGCCGCGACACCCACAGGACTTTGTTTCCCACGTTGGGAAGCGGCGGGGCATACAGCGACGATTCCGGCCCGCCCCACAAAATGGCGGCGATATCGCCCCGCAGCCCCATCACATGCCCGATCGGCATGCCGGGTGGATGAAAGCCGGACCGGGCCCATACTGGCAGCGGCCCGTCGATCCGCCGGGCCAGGCAGCCCGCGGCGCTAACCGGCGCGGCGTTACCACGTGGCAGGGCAATAGCAGGTGGGCGGGAAGGCAGTGGCGGCGCAGATTGGCCGGCGGCCGAACACGCCGCCATGGCCGTGACGGCGACGGCGATAAGGACCGCGGCCACTCCGGACCTCACATGTTGACGATACGCCGCCTGAGGGCACGCACCGCGACGCCGGCCCTGGCCACCGGATCGGTACTGAAGGCAGCCCACGTCCTGCCCGGCCCCATCAGGCGGCACCCGCCTGCGTCAGGGCCCCGCAGGCTGATTCCACGTTGACGAATCAGTTTCCTCTATGCCGCTGGTCGCGGGGTCGCCGGGGGCGGGCGGCCTTGCCGATGTCGGCGATGGGGGTCGGTGGTTGTCTTCCCTTTCCGGGTTGCCCTGCCCGGCCGAGGTGCGGATGCACCGCTAGTGGTGACGCCGCCCGGTGGTACGGTCGGCGGCATTACGGGCCGGAACAAGGAGGTAACGATGACCGCACCGCTCCAGGTGATCGCCTTGAGCTTCAGCCGCGACGCCGGTGCCGAGGACCGGATCCTGGCAGAGGTCAACCGTCTCCGCGGCCGGGGAGTTCTTCGCCTGCTGGACATGCTCTTCGTTGCCAAGAGCCAGGACGGCACCATCGAGCGGCTGGCCATCGGTGATGACGAGGATTTCGGCTCGCTCCTGGCGGCGGTCGTTCCGGTCGCGGACGGCGGTCCGGCGGTGCCGGCGCCAGCTGGCGGCCCAGCCTTTGACCCGGCCGATGCGCAGGCGCTGGCCGGTTCTCTCCAGCCGGGGACCGCCCTGGCCTTCTTGCTCGTGGAGCACCACTGGGCCGGACCGCTGTTTGACGCAATCGCCGAGACCGGCGGCACGCTGATCGGCGAGGGCTTCCTGACCGCCGAGGCTGGGCTGGTGGTGGGAGCCGAGGTCGCGGCCATGGAGGAGGCATCTGAGGTGATCGCCCAGGCCCAGGCCGATGAGGCCGACGCCTTGCTCGCGGCGGTGGCGGCCGAGGCCGAAGCGGCCGAGGCGGTGGCCGATTCGGAGCGGATTCAGTCCGCCGCTGCCGCTGCCGCTGTCCGGGCGCTGATCACTGCCGGGCTGGTGGAGGAGGCTGCCGCGCACGAGGCGGTCACGGCGCTGGCCACGGCTGGCCTGATCGTGGCCGCCGCCGGCCAGGCCGCCGCTGATGCCGTAGCCGAAGACGCCGCTACTGTGGAAGCAGCCGACGAGGTGGCCGCCGCTTCCCTGGCGGAATCCCTCGCTACCATCGCCGCCGCCGACGAGGTGGCAGCCGAAGCCACCGGCGAGGCCGGGGAACGGCTCAGGGCGGCGTCGATCACCGTGGCCGAGGCCCAGGTTCTGCGCTACCTCCCCAAACCACTCCCCTTCTCCGTTATCGCCGACAAGCTGGGCATCTCCCGGTCAGCGGCCAAGGAGCGAGCGGCACGTCTATATCGGAGGCTCGGCGTCCACAGCCGGGACGAGGCGGTCAGCCGGGCCCGCTCCCTCGGCCTTATCCGCGGCTAATAGTGATTGGCCGCGGACGCTCGTGCAAGGAGTGGCACCCGTGCTTGTGGGCGCATGCAGATCAGCCAGATCTGCGCCCATCACGATCGTCCCCGTTTCGCGCCAGGCGCCGCGCCGGCCAAAGCCCCGGTCCGCGTCCAGCTAGGCCCATTATGGTGCGGTGAACCGGCAAGCCTAGGTTTCAGCATGACCACCATCCGCGACCCAGCATGCATGACAATGCACGACCGCCCGGTACCGGGAACACCCGCATCTGGCTCCCTTCTGCGGGCCTGGCGGTATTCAGCCAGGTGGTCCAGCCGCCATTGCCTGGCCTCCTGCGATGCCTCGATCCGGTGGCGCAGAACCTCGTCACTGGCGTCGAGCAGGATGTGGAAGACCGCCAGCCCGGCTGCCCGCAGCCCGGTGAAGATGCCGGCCAGGTAATCCCGGTTCAGGACCGCTTGCGGGGTGATCAGATGCTGGCCGGTATACCGGGCGAGTTCGGCAGCACTCGCCACGACCAGGGACCGCCATGGCGGCCAGTCCTGAAAATCGGGCACCGGGTGGTCAGCGATTCGGCCGCAGCATGTAACCCATGGTCTCTGGATCAAACAACCGGGCCCTGGGAACCAAAGGCAGCAACTCCGCCGCCGTAGCTGTCTTACCCGCGCCGAAGGTCCCGTTCAGCCAGATAATCACCCAGTCATGCTACGAGCGCACGTCTTCATCTGCCGCTGCGGGCGCGTTGCGGTTGGGCAGCACCTCGACGGGGGTGCTGGTGAGCTAGCAGCCGCGCAGATTCCTGAGCTCAAGCTGGCACGCCCCAAGAAGAGTCGTGGGCATCGCGCTCGTGGCCGGCCCGTTGCTTATCATCGCCACGCAGTGGGACAGTCTCGGCGAGAGCAGCCAGCGGTGCCGCATGGGCGTCCGCCTGGCCAGGTGGGGAGCGTTCGGTGAACGGCACGGCCTTGGTCCGCGCACCCAGCGGCAGGCTGGCCGAGGGCATCGTCACCCACCTCCGGCGGACCCCGGTGGATGCGGCCCTGGCCCGGGGCCAGCACGCGGGGTACGCCGATGCGCTGGTGGCCAGCGGCTGGATGATCCAGCCGGTCCCGGTCGCTGAGGACTGCCCGGACTCGGTCTTCATCGAAGATGCGGTGGTGGTGTGTGAGGATCTGGCGGTGCTGGCCCGCCCGGGCGCGCCGGCCCGCCGGGCCGAGGTTGCCGGCGTCGCCGGGATCGTCCGGTCGCTGGGCCTGCGGATCGCCGCGATCCGAGAGCCGGGGACTCTGGACGGTGGCGATGTGCTGCAGGCCGGCCACACCGTGTATGTGGGGCGCGGCGGGCGGACCAACGGTGCGGGCATCCGCCAGCTGCGTGCGCTACTGGCTCCGCTGGGCCGCACAGTGATCGCCGTCCCACTGGGGAACGTGCTGCACCTGAAGTCCGCGGTGACCGCACTGCCCGACGGCACGTTCCTGCTGCTGCCGCAGCTGGTGCCAGCCGGGCTGTTCCCGGCGGTCCGCCCGGTGGAAGAAGAAAGCGGCTGTCATGTCGTCCCGCTGGGCGGGGACCAGGTGCTGATCGCCGCGTCCGCTCCCCGCACCGCTGACCTCCTGGATGACGTGGGCTTCACCCCAGTCGTGGTGGACATCAGCGAGTTCGAAAAACTCGAAGGCTGCGTCACCTGCCTGAGCGTGCTGCTGCCCGGACGGTAACGCCAGGGCCCGACGTCAGCAGGCCGGCTCGACTGCACGGGTACCGCCGCCCTGGCAGTTCAACACAAGATCCCCAGGTTCCCCGCGCCCAGGGAGCGCCCGGCACAGCCGATGTGAGCGAGTGCCGCCTGCGCATCCTTATGCAGAGATCAGCATCTCCATTCGTGTTCAGCAATGCAGTGAGAGGTCCGTGGCCATGCACTTGGTATCCACCCTCTGAACCGCCCCGGACTTACCGGGGCGATTCAGGTAGCCCCTCTTGGCCTCATGTACCAGCGGGGAGAGTCGGCCTCGGTCAGGGCGCCGACACCAGCATGCGCAATTGGTGGGCCTTGGTCCTCGGGCACAGTCGCCTGGGGGTCCTGACGGTCAGGAATCCGGGGCGTTGGCATGTCCGAAAGACGCCTGCAGCGTATCGGTCAGCAATGCGGCCAGCGCCTCGAGTTGCACGTCGGCTGACGAGGAGACCTCTTGGTCCGACCCGTCCAGCGCCCGGGCGGCGAGCCCTGCCTTGCTGTCGATCAGCCTGGTGATCCGGGCGTCGATGGTCTGCGCAGCGATGATACGCCACGCGGTCACCGGTTCGGCTTGCCCGATGCGGTGGCTGCGGTCGATGGCCTGGGTCTGCTCCGCGTCGGTCCAGGACATCTCGGCCAGCACGACGTTCGAGGCGACCTGCAGATTCAGGCCCACGCCAGCCGCGGTCAGCGAGCACACCGCGACCGCGACGTCCGGGTCGTTCACGAAGGCTTCGACGTTCGCCTGCCGCGCTGTGGGCGTCTGGCCGCCACGGATCGACGAGAAGCGCACCCCCTGCCGGGCGAAGATCTCTTCGGCGGCGTCCATCACGTCGACGTGCTTGGCGAAGAAGACGACCTTGCCGGCGCTGCGGGCCAG
>CAWIMG010000033.1:0-27646 GCA_963837105.1 uncultured Actinomycetes bacterium
AGGCCAACGCGACGATCATCGAACGGGTCGGCTGACCTATGGCTGGCGCATAGCGAGAGGAAAGCTATAGCAGCAGAACTTGCAAACCTTCAACTACAGTGCTAAGTTTTCTGATGTCGTTAAACATACTTAGCTCTATGGAACTAGGAAATTTGGAGGTGAACGCAGTGCTGCTGACCTCTATTTCTACCTGTTTGCGGGCGAGTTCGACCGGCTCGCGCAGCGGGTGTTCGGCACCACCAACGGTGCCGTGCACACGCGGTCGGTCATGCGGATGGATGGCATCCGGCGCAAGGACGACGTGCTGCTCCGCTTCGACCTGCCCGGGGTTGACGCCTGCTTCATCGACGTCACCGTGGACCTGGGTGCTCACCGTGAGCGCGCACCGCAGCGGGAGCAGGCCGAGGGCGAGAACCCGTTCATCCGCGAGCGGGTGACCGGCTCCTTCGTCCGCCGGGTCCGGCTGTCCGACACCAGGTCGACGCCGACAACGACCATCGACGCCGACGGCACCAACGGCGTGCTGACGGTGCGGCTGCCACTGCTGGCGCAGGTGCAGCCCCGTAAGGTGGAGATCGCACGACGGCAAGCAGGAGATCGCTGCCTGATCCCCGGATCGGCAGAGATCGCGGGCCCGGTGGCGCTACACCGGGCCCGTCTGGTTTGTTAGCGGGCATCCGTCACGATGCTGGAAAAGGAGTTGCAGGAGTTGGCGTGCCATCGCTGCCGTTCGACGACGAGGACCTGCCGCTGTTCACGGTCGGCCAGGTGTTGGGCATGCTCGCGGTGCAGCAGGCCTTCCTGCGGCGCCTCGACAGCCTGGGCGTGGCGAACCGTCCCGGTCCGAGGGCGGCCAGCGCCGCTATACCCGGCGGGAGGTCACTGTCGTTCAGTATGTGGTGCGGCTGGCCGACGAGGGCCTGGGCATCAAGGGGATCCAGCGCGTTCTGCAGCTTGAGGCCCGGGTCGCCGAACTGGAGCGGGAGTGCGAGGCCCTGCGCGCCGAACTGCAGGCACGCGGCCGCCGGTAGGCGCGGTTGGCCGAATGGCCGGGGCGACTGGTGGCTCTCGTTGCCCGTGGGAGTGCGGATCGGACGCCTCCCGGCCGCCGCCGGGTCGGCCGCCCGGTTCCGGTACGATGTCGCATGCGCCCCGGCTCGTGGACAGTCCGGGAGCCTGCGGGTGTAGTTCAATGGCCGATCGGTCAGATTCCCAAGCTGATAGTGCGGGTTCGATTCCCGTCACCCGCTCCACCACGAAACACCAGGTCAGCGGCTCACGCCGATCTCTAGCATCCAGGCCTGAGATGCCCCGAAGACGGTCGCGTGCCATTAACGTGCCATTAGCCCGTGGGCACGACGGCCACAAAGGCGCCACCGCCATCATCTCCCTTGTACTCCAGCAGTAGATCGTTACTTCCAGCGGGCAACGGGTGGACGTGAGACGGCCACCGCTTGATGATCATGGTTTGTGACGACACATGATGATCTTGCGGTGGCCGCTGGCCACAGCGTAGACCCCGGCCGCTGGCTGGTTATCTTCGATGACCTGATGCTTGGTATCGGGAGCCGTTTTGGCAGGGTGGAGCCGCGGCGGCGGGCGCGGGCGTTCGTGCTGGGCCTGCTGGCCGGGCTGCCGCGGGCGAACTGCTGGACGATCGCCGAGCAGGCCGGGGATGCCACGCCGGCCGGGATGCAGCACCTGCTGTCGCGGGCCTGCTGGGACGCCGGCGGCGTCCGTGATGATATCCGCGGCTATGTGGCGGAGCATCTGGGTGACCCGGACGGGATGCTGGTAGTGGACGAGACCGGGGATGTGAAGAAGGGCAGCACCACCGCCGGGGTGCAGCGGCAATACACCGGCACCGCGGGGCGGACCGGGAACGCCCAGGTTGCGGTCTACCTCACCTACGCCGGCCGGGGCGGGCACGCGCTGATCGACCGGGAGCTCTACCTGCCGCAGTCGTGGGTGGCCGATCCAGGCCGGCGTGCCGCCGCGGGCATCCCGGAGGACACGGCGTTTGCTACCAAGCCGGAACTGGCGCTGCGGATGATCAGCCGGGCGCTGGATGCGCGCACTCCGGCCGGCTGGGTGGCCGGGGACGAGGTCTACGGTGCCGGCCCGGGCTTACGGGCCGGCCTGCAAGAGCGCGGGGTGAGCTATGTGCTGGCCGTGGCCAAGAGCCACCCCGTCACCACCGCGGCCGGCGCCCTGCGCGCGGACGTGCTCGCCCGCAAGCTGCCGCCCCGGGCCTGGCAGCGGCTCTCGGCCGGGCCCGGAGCCAAGGGCCACCGCTACTACCGCTGGGCCTGGGTCAGCATCGATCCCGGCCGGCCCGGGCACCACTGGCTGCTGATCCGCCGCCACCGGCGCACCCGCGAGCTGGCCTATTACCGCTGCTACTCACCGCGCCACGTTCCCCTCACCGCCCTGGTCAGGGCCGCCGGCCGCAGGTGGGCCGTGGAGGAGGACTTCCAGGCCAGCAAGGGCCTGGCGGCCCTCGACGAGCACCAGGTACGGCGCTGGACCTCCTGGTACCGGTGGGTCACCCTGGCCATGCTCGCGCTGGCCTTCCTCACCGTCGCCGCGATCGCCGAGCACGCCCAGCCACCGCCAGCCGGGCTGATCCCGCTCACCCGCAACGAGGTCGCCCGCCTGGCCGCCGCCCTGATCAGCCCGCCCGTCCGCGATGCGGGCTACCGGCTGCGCTGGTCCACATGGCGCAGGCGGCACCAGCACACCGCCCGGACCTGCCACTACCAGCGCCAAGCCGCCGACGACCCATGACCATAACGATCTACTGCTGGAGTACTTGCCCCGCTCGGATTCCACGTGAGCGTCGATCGCGCTGGTGATGGCAGCATCGGCGCCGTGCGCCTCGGCCAGGCAGAGCAGAAAGGCCCAGGTGGGCTACAGCGCGAGCTGGAGAATGTTCTCGGTCTCTTCGGTGAGGACCTCCCACGTCAGCTCGGTGTCCTCGTTCTGCTCGTGCGGGCCACGGAAGTCGCACAGGCCGAGCATGATCTCCTCCAGGCTCCAGCGCATCCGGTACATGCGCATCAGGGCGGTGCTGACGCGGCGGCCGGTGAGTTCGGCGTAGCGGTCAGCCTCCCAGCTATCATCGTCGGCCAGCGCCCACAGGTCCCGTTCTGGCAGCGCGAGGCCGACGGTGGCCCAGTCGATGAGGTACAGCCTGCCTGCCGATCGCAGGATATTGTGCGGTTCGCCGTGGGTGATGACCGAGGGCCCGCTGCGGGCGGCCTCGCGCGCGAGCTCATCGAAACTGGCCAAGGCACGGCCGAGGTGGGATGCGTGCCGGGCCAGCAGCTGGCGGGCGCGTTCGCTGTACGGGCCGCCATTCCATGGCTGGCTCAGCTCCCCCAGCGCTGCTTCCAGAACCGGGCGGGCCGCTAGATCAAGGCAGCGGACCGGTGCCGTTCGCGCAGCCTGCGGGGTTGCATTATGAAGCCTGGCCAGCATGTCAATCAGAGCGCTCCGCTCCCGCTCGGGTACCTCGTCCCCCAGGTCCTCGCCAGCGGCGTCAAGATACGGGAACACGGTGATGGCATGCTCACCACCAAGCGGAGCCAGCGCTTGCCCGTCGGTGGTCGGCACTGGGGCGAAGGCGAACTCCAGGCCCGCCTCGGCGAGGGCGACGACGGTGTCCATCGCGGCCTGCAGGTCTGCGTATCCTGCGGTCGGATCGGTGCCGCGACAGCCACCAGTCAGACCAGCGACGGTCACGAACCACCGGCGGCCACCGGAATCGGTCAAGTCCCAATGGTGATCACCAAAGCCCACCGGCAGATAGCCGAGCCAGGCCGGAGCAAGCCCCCAGTGTTCCTGCAGGGCGCGAGACAGCTCGCGTTCATCGATTCCGTCAGGTGCCGCTTTCATCACTCCAGGCTAACGACGCCACCAGCGGCCAGGCCCGACTGTTCGGGCTTGTGCCAGACCCGGCCGTGCCCGTTGCGTGCCCGATCGAGAGGTAACTCACGTGTTCAGGCGGTCACTCGCGGACCATCAGCGGACCCGCCGACCTGGGTATCACCTGCCCAGAGACGAGGTAGTCGCAGCCTTCCAAGCTGGGACTGCCCGCCGGATAGGCCCGAACGCGAAAGCAAAGAAGCGGAAGGTGCCGTCGGCGATGATGGTTCGGTGATGACTGACCGGGACCGGCTGAGAGCCACCTTTGACTCCGCGGCGCAACTCTATCAGCAGGCACGGCCCGACTACCCGGGTGCGCTGTATGACGAGCTGGTGCGCCTCGCAGGTCTCCGATCCGGTGACCGGATCCTGGAGATCGGGTGCGCTACCGGCAAGGCAACCGTTCCGCTTGCCCGGCGGGGCTTTCGGATCACGTGTGTGGAGATCGGAGCTGAGCTGGCTGCCGCGGGCAGGCGGAACCTCGCCGGACTGCCTGGTGTAGAAGTCATCGAGGCGGCCTTCGAGACCTGGCGGCCACCTGGTGTGGCCGCTTTTGATCTCGTGTTCGCCGCGACGGCTTGGCACTGGATCGATCCGGCGGTGAAGTACCGGAGGGCCTGGGAGCTGCTGCGCCCAGGCGGGCACCTCGCCTTCTGGGCCGCGACCCACGTGTTCCCGGCAGAAGGAGATCGGTTTTTCCGCGACGTTCAGGACGTCTACGACGAGATCGGCGAAGGGCTCCCGCCGGGCACCAGCTGGCCACGGCCGGGCGAGCTGCCCAATGATGCGGCCGAGATCGAGGGCAGCGGCCTCTTCGAGCACGTGACGGTGCGTCAGTTCGACTGGGAAATCAGCTATAGCGCCGAGGAGTACATCCGGCTGCTCGACACGTTCTCTGGCCACATCGCCATGGAGGCGTGGAAACGTGACCGCCTGTACAGCGAGATCCGGCGTCGCCTCGCTGAGCGGCCTGACGGCCGCCTGCGGCGGCATTGGGGAGCGGTCCTGCAAGTTGCGCGGCGCCGCGCACGGCCCGCTAACCCTGAGAATTCACGCCGATGCTGAGCGCGCCGGTGCGGCAGTCATAGAAAGTGCTCCTGGCCTGGGACGATAGGGGTGTCGAAGTCCTTATCCGGCCCAAGTCGAGGAGCACTTGATAGGTGAACACTACCGGCTGGCTGAGGGGTCTGCAGGTCACCGGTGGCGGCACGGGGGTCGTGTCGCATGCCGGGGTGGCGCTGGTGCGGGCGCTGGCGGACAAGACCGGGCTGACTGGGGGGCTGTCGTGTGCGCTGGCGTCGCGGCGGCTGCTGGTTCATGACCGGGGCCGGGTGATGGCTGACCTGGCCTGCGCGATCGCCGACGGTGGTGAGGTGATCAGCGATTTCCGGGTGATTGGTGATCAGGCTGAGCTGTTCGGCCTGGTCGCCTCGGTGCCGACGGCGTGGCGCACGCTGGCGGAGATCGCCGGCGGCGGGGAGCGGGTGCTGTCGCGGATCACGGTGGCGGTGAACGCTGCCCGGCGGCGGGCCTGGGCGCAGATCGTGGCACGGCATGGGGCGCTGCCTGGCATCCGCATCGCGGACAAGATGCTGGAGGGCGTGACCTGCATCCGGCTGGATGCCAGCGTGGTGACCTGCCATTCGGGGAAGGAAGGCGCGGAGCCGAACTTCAAGGGATTCGGCCTGTTGACTGAACTACCGGGACTGTCTTCCCAGTTCAGGGGACAGGTCCGATGTGGCCCCGTTACGGTTCCGGGCCATGATCGGGCAAGAGGAGCCCGGCCGGGACATGGCCAGCTTGGTCATCCCGCCGCTGGGGAGCCTTCACGGCACAGGTGATCTGTGGGAGCCGTACCAGTTGCTGGATCCGGCGGGCGAGGTGGTTCAGCCTGTCGCGGCTTATCTGAGGGATCTGCAGGCGGCCGGGCGGGCTGCCACCACGCAGCGTTCTTACGGGATGGACCTGCTGCGGTGGTTCCGGTTCTGCTGGGCGACCGGAACTTCCTGGGACCAGGCAACTCGTGCTGAGGCCGCTGACTTTTGCCGGTGGCTGCAGATTGCTGGCAAGCCTGCTGGCCCACACTGGCGTGTGAAGCGTGCGGGAGGGCAGGCTACGGCAGTTCCGGCGCGCGCCGCGCCCTCCTCCGTGCGGGGAGAACCGGGCCAGGTGACCGGGAAACCGGCGCCGGGCCGGGCCTACGCAGCGTCAACCGCGGCGCATTGCGAGAGCGTGCTGCGCCATTTCTATGACTTTCACCTCGATGCCGGGTCTGGCCCGATGGTGAATCCGTTCCCGCTGGACCGCGGCCGCCGCGGCGGCCGCTCCGGCGCGCATCGCAATCCGATGGACGCCCACCGCAACCAGCGGTCCGGGATGTTCCGGCCCCGGCAGGCCCGGAGGATTCCGCGCAGTATCCCCGATGAGCAGTTCGACCAGTTGTTCGCCCGGCTCGCCTCGCACCGCGATCGGGCCTTGGTCGCCTTCTGGGTGTCCACTGGCGCGCGGGCCGCCGAGCTGCTGGGGGCCACCGCTGGGGACGCCGACGCCGGGCAGCAGCTGATCACGGTGATCCGTAAGGGGACCCGGCTGATGCAGCAGCTCCCGGCTTCGCCGGATGCGTTCGTGTGGCTGCGGCTGTATCAGGCGCAGATGCAGGGTCTGGTCCCTGCCGGGTGGGATCAGCCGTTGTGGTGGACGCTGCGGCGGCCGTTCCGGCCGCTGGCCTACCATGCCGCTCACCGGATGCTCACCAGGGCTAGCGCCGCCCTGGGGGCGGACTGGACCATTCATGATCTTCGGCATACTGCCGCCTACCGCATGGCACGCGATCCAGGGATTCCGCTGGCCGACGTGCAATGGGTACTGGGCCACGCCCGGCTGACCACCACCCAGCTGTATCTGACACCCCTGACCGACGATGTGATCGCCAGCGTGGTTGCCTTCCATGCCCGCCAGGCGGGGCGGCAGCCGGCACCCGCAGGCCAGGACCGGGACGGCGCCGTGCATGGTTACCGGCCGGAGTCGCTGAAGATTCTCTTCGGGGAGACCAGGTGAACGCCGTTCAGGCCCCGGCGGTATCGCCGCTGTTTATCGCTTCCTCCGGCGGGATGCCAGCCCCGGAGGCGGCGGCGGTGATGCGGCGTTTCCCGCCGCGCCCCGCTGAGCACGGCTGGCCTGCGACCAGGCAGCCACGTGAGCAGGTGCTGGCCCGGCTGCTCGGCCCGCCGTTCGCTCTGACTACCCGCGCCGGGCAACGTCAGCGCCGGTGGGGCATGATGCGGGTGCTGGACTGGCTGGGCAGCCAGCCAGGCCGCACCTGGCAGGAACGCTGGGCCGCGTCGGGAGCCGAAGACGCCGGCCAGTGGCGGCAGCTGCCCGCGCGGTGGCTTGCCCGCACCGGCCGGATCTCTGCCGGCAGCCAGCGGCCAGAATCTGGCCTGGGCGGCGGCCTGCTGTTGCTGATCTGCGGGGACGTGATCCACCCGGGCCTGCCGTGGCTGCTTGCCTCCTGCGGGCTGCAGAACCTGACCACTGAGATGGCCCGCATCCGCGACCCGGATGCCTTCGCCGCACTGAGGCGCCTATGCGACGCCGAGCAGGCCAGCACCGTTACCCGCGACCTTTCCTTGCGCCGCATCGCCGCCATCATGGCGGCCAAAGGAGGCGCGGTCAGCGATATCACCGCGGGCGACTGCCTGGAGCTGGCCAACGTCGCCGGGCAGGTCGGCGGCAGCCGTAGCACGGGCATGTACTTCTACCAGCTGCTCCGCGCCACGGGCGTGTTCCCGCCGCAGGCCCCGGCCACGATGCGGATGTTCGCCACCCAGGGCCAGCTGAGCGCCAGCCAGCTGATCGACCGGTGCGGCATCGCCTGCCGCCCGGTCCGTGACCTGCTCGTGGCTTACCTGAGCGAACAGCAGCTGATGGTCGACCATGCCTCGCTGCGGGCGGTGGCGCACGTCCTGGGCAACCTGTTCTGGCGTGACCTGGAGCGCCACCATCCCGGGATCGATTCGCTGCGCTTGGCGCCCCAGGTCGCCGCCGGATGGAAGCAGCGGATCCAGCTGAAGACCCGGCGATCGGCCACCGGGACCGGGGACATCGTCGAGACCCGCGCTCCCCGGTCCGCCGCAGCCAGCGCCTTGTTCACCGTCCGTGCCTTCTACCTGGACATCGCCCAGTGGGCGGTCGACGACCCGGCCCGCTGGGCGGCCTGGGCCGCCCCCTGCCCGATCCGGGACGGCGAGGTCCCCTATGCCAAAGAGCTGTCCCGCCGCAAGGCCCGCATGGACCAGCGGACCCGTGAGCGGCTGCCCGCCCTGCCCGTCCTGGCCGCCGCAGCCGATGACGAGCGCCACGCTTCCGCCCGGCGGCTGGCAGCCGCGCGGGCTGCTGTCCCCGGCGAGGTCTTCACCGCAGCCGGGCAGACCCTCCGCCGGCCGGTGATGACGAGCAGGGCCAGCGCCCGCATCTGGGCTGATGACCCCGGCACCGGCAAACGCCGCGACCTCACCCTCGAAGAGCACCGCGGGTTCTGGGCCTGGGCAGCCATCGAGGTCCTGCGCCACTCGGGCATCCGGATCGAGGAACTGACCGAGCTGTCCCACCACAGCCTGGTCCAGTACCGGCTGGCCGCCACCGGCGAGCTGATCCCGCTGCTGCAGATCGCCCCGTCCAAGACTGACACCGAGCGGCTCCTGGTCGTCAGCCCCGACCTGGCCGATGTGCTGTCCGCGGTCATCAGCCGGATCCGGGACGACAGCGGGGCTGTTCCCCTCGTGGTCTCCTACGACGACAACGAGCGGCTGTGGAACCCGCCGATGCCGCTGCTGTTCCAGCGCCGCCTGCGCGTCGAGAACCGGCCGATCACCGCCCAGGCCATCCGGCAGCTCCTGGACATCGCGCTGGCCCGCACCGGCCTCACCGACGCCAGCGGCCAGCCACTCAGATTCGCCCCGCACGACTTCCGCAGGCTGCTCATCACCGACGCGATCATGCACGGGATGCCGCCGCACATCGCCCAGCTCGTGGCCGGCCACGCCGACATCAACACCACCATGGGATACAAGGCCATCTACCCCGAAGAGGTCATCAACGGCCACCGCGCCTTCATCGCCCGCCGCCGCGCCCTGCGCCCCAGCGAGGAATACCGGACCCCGACCGATGAGGAATGGGAGGAATTCCTCGGCCACTTCGAACGCCGCCGCGTCGCCCTCGGCGACTGCGGCCGTGCCTACGGAACCAGCTGCATCCACGAACACAGCTGCATCCGATGCCCGCTCCTTCGCATCGACACCGCGCAGCGGCCACGCCTGCTCGGCATACGTGACAACCTGATCGCCCGCATCAGCGAGGCCCGCCAGCAGGGCTGGGCCGGAGAGGCCGAAGGGCTGGAAGTCAGCCTGGCCGCGGCAAACACGAAGCTCGCCCAGCTCGACACTCTGATCGCCCGCCGCCACGCGGCCATCGGCCTGGGCATGCCCACCTTCGGTGCCATCGCAGGCCGCGCCACCGCAGCCCGAGCCGACACGGCCTCACCAAACGAGACTCCATGATCGTTTAGTTCAGAGAAGGCTTGCACCCGCTGGGCGCCTGGTGTGACAACACGACCGAGCCGCTGGCCGGGATGTTGCGGCCCGGCTCGGCCGGGTCGAACACCGCCGCCGATCACCTCGCGGTGCTGGATGCGGCCATCAAGGCGCTGCCGGCGGCGTTCCGGCGGCGGCTGATGGTCACCTGCGACGGGGCCGGGGCCAGCCATGATCTCATCGCTCGCCTGGACAAGCTCGCTTCCCGGCCCGGCTGCCAGGTCATCTACTCGGTGGGCTGGGAGCTGGGCGGGCGTGAGCGCACCGCGATCCGGCAGGTGCCGGAGCAGGCCTGGCAGATCGCCATCGATGCGGCCGGTGAGGTGCGCGAGCGCCGCGCCGGCGAGGCCTGCGGCGACCTGGGCTGCGCACACCGGAAGTGCTGGATCGAGGAAGCCCACATAGCCGAACTGACCGGGCTGCTGCGCGAAGGCCCTGCCGGAGATCAGTTCGCGGGCTGGCCCGCTTCGATGCGCATCTTCGCCCGCCGCGAGCGGCCGCACCCCGGGGCCCAGCTGACCTTGTTCGAGGCCGAAGACGGCTGGCGGTACACGCTCTGGGTGACCAACCGGCCTGCCAGCACCAGAGGCTGGCTGGGCCAGCCCGCCTACATTGACGCCGCCCACCGGGTGCATGCCCGGGTCGAAGACGCCATCCGCACCGGCAAGGACACCGGCATCGGCAAGTTCCCCTCCGACTCGCTGGCGATGAACAAGGCGTGGATGAGCGCCTCCCTGATCGCTGCTACCTTGCTGGCCTGGCTCAAGCTGCTCGCCCTGGACGGCAGCCTCGGCCGCGCCGAGCCCAAGACGCTGCGCTACCGGATCCTGCACGCCGCCGGCCGTATGGCCCGCGGCGGCCGCCGGCGGCAGCTCAAAATCTCCGCCACCTGGCCCTGGGCCGCTGAGATCATCACCGCCTGGCACAGGATCAGCGCGCTCGCCAACGCGCCCTGACCAGCGCGACGCCATCCCTGCGACCAGGAAGGAAGGAACACCCGGGGCCCGTGGAACCCCCGGCACCCGGCCCGCGAGCCGGGCCAGCGTCATACCCGGACCCTAAAATCATGATCCACTACGCGGTTCAGCAGCCAGCGCAGGCCAGCGATCAGTCAGCGTGAATGATCAGGGCTAATAGAAAGAGCATTGGGGGGTAGTTACGGCAATTCTCGGCCAGTTGTCCAGCCAGGGCTGCGCCGGCCAATTTGCCGGTTAAGGGGGAAGCTTGACCGCTCAGACTGGCAGGGGACGTGCTGCAGGCTCAGGCCTTGTCACACCCATGTTCTTCGATGTGACCGGCAAGCGCTGGCGCAGGATTCTCGGCTGGCTTGGAATCTCCCTTCTCGCAGTCGTGGCGGCTATCGCGGTCATGACACCATCTGCCCTCCGGCCGCTCTGGACCGTTCCGCGGCATCAGTCCGGCGCCTATCCGGCGCAATTGCCTGGCGAAAGCGACCTGCGCACGATTCCGATTATCGGTGA
This sequence comes from uncultured Actinomycetes bacterium, assembly GCA_963837105.1. Taxonomy (GTDB): domain Bacteria; phylum Actinomycetota; class Actinomycetes; order Streptosporangiales; family Streptosporangiaceae; genus UBA9676. The sequence continues at coordinate 11,000 of CAWIMG010000033.1, forward strand.
TGAGAACATCGATGAGCTAGCGCGGGTTGACCGGGTGCGGCGGCAGGCGGGCCGGACGTACCTGCTGGATGCGTTCAGCGGCCGGGTGCTGCGTGCCGCCACCGCGGATGAGGCTGAGACCATCGGCACACACCCATATGTCCTCGAATGGTATGGGCACCTGCCAGATCATCAGCTTGTGCTGACATTCGATGACGGCCCCGACCCGCAGAATACCCCAGAGATACTTAATATCCTGTCACGCGAGCACGTTCCAGCCACCTTCTTCCTGATCGGTGCGAATGCCGTACGCTATCCTGCGCTGGTTAAACGGGAGATCCGTGAAGGGCATGTGGTGGGTAATCACACGTTGACTCACTCCAGGGCCGGTAATGGCAATGTGTGGGACCGTGAAGAGTTGATCGGGGACGATCGCATCATACGGTCGGCCGCTGACTATAGCACGCGCCTTTTCCGCCTGCCTTATGGAGACCCGGACGGTGATGCTCTTGCCGTGCTGGAGGCACAGCAACTCGGTTATCTGGCAGTCAACTACGACTTGGACACGAATGACTGGCAGTACAAGCCCGGCCAGACGATCCCGCTGCCCAAGTTCGACGGGAAGGGTCATGTCGTGCTCATGCATGACGGCGGAGCGGATCGCACGGCGACGGTCAAACTGTTGCCACGGCTGATAGCTGAGGCGAAGGCAGATGGCTACACGTTCACCACGGTCGCGTCGATTGTGCCCAAGGCGGCCGTGCCTGAGCGGGTGACGCCCTCGGTGGCCGACCGTTTCACGTATTACCTTGCCTGGACAGTCATTGTCCTGCCAGCTGAGCTCATAAGCTGGCTGTTCTGGTTCGGCGCTGCCTCGCTGACGATCATGTCCCTGATCTATATCGTGCTCGCCCTCGTCAACCAGCGCCGGCAGCACTCCCGTCAATGGCCGCAAGGCCCACATTCCCCTGCGCTGGTGACCGTTGCACTCCCGGTCTACAACGAGGAAGAAGTACTCGCGAAAACACTGGGAGCTCTGGCAAGGGCCGACTACTCAAGATTCGAAGTTGTGGCGGTGGACGATGGCTCAAGCGATGATACCTGGGGGGTGCTGACCGACTTTGCAAGCGTGTGGCCCCGGCTGCGCATCTTCCGCCAGGAATCGAATCGCGGAAAGGCAGCCGCGCTGAATCGCGCTATTACAGAGGCCGAAGGTGAGATTATCGTTACTCTCGACGGGGACACCATCCTTGAGCCGACGGCCATCGGCAAGCTGGCCAGGCACTTTGCTGATCCGCAGATTGGGGTGGTGGCCGGCCAGGTCAAAGTTGGTAACCGGCGGAATGTGGTCACCGCGTGGCAGAGCCTGGAATACATATCGGGTATCTGCATTACCAGGATGGCTGAGGGGCTCGTTGGCGCCATCACGATCGCACCGGGGGCCTGTGCCGCGTGGCGCAAGCGCAGCGTCGTCGAAGCAGGAGGCTACTCATCGCAGACATTGGCGGAGGACTGCGACCTGACGCTGAGCGTCCATCAGCTGGGCTACAAGGTAGTCCAGGACAATGGGGCGATCGCCTGGACAGAGGCGCCGATGAGCGTCCGCGCCCTGGCCAAGCAGCGGCTCCGCTGGACCTTCGGGACCCTGCAGGCGCTCCGGAAACATCGGGGCATGGTGCTGCGTCCGCGCTACGGAATACTCGGCATGGTCGTGCTGCCCTATGCGCTCATGTCCATCCTTATTCCGCTGATGTTCATGCCGCTGACGTACACGGCTGCGGTGCTGAGCATTATGTCGGGCCGCTGGCAGTACGTGGCCTTGTTCGCGATGCTTGTGGCTGGTATTCATCTGCTCACATCGATCGTAGCAATCCGGATGGTAAGGGAACGGATATGGCATTTGCTGGTGGTGCCCATATACCGGCTGGTCTACGAACCGCTGCGGATCTACGTCCTCTACAAGTCACTTCTCATGGCGGCAAAAGGCAAGGCGATGGGCTGGTACCGGCCCAAGCGAACTAATACCGTCTGATACAGCCGTGAGAGGCTGCCGCTGGCGAGGCAGCCGCGTCGGCTCACCCGCGGTATCTGGCGACGATGCTGGTGAAGGCATAAGGAACCTGGTCGATTCTGCTGCATGAATCGGCGGCCTGGCCCGGCATACACCGATGGTCACGGTTCACAGACCAGAACGTGAACCGCGCTAGGTGGTGTGCCCGCACGTATCGCAGGATGGTCTGGAAGTCGGTTACCCGGATGATCTCCCCGGTGTCGGTGCGGCCATTCATCGACGAGATGCCCATGGTCCGGTACGCGGCAGACGCCGCTTCGTGGTAGGCGCTCATCAGGTCGCTCTTGAGCGCTTCAGCGGCTTGCACGGTGACCCGCCCCATGTCGGACACCCGGGTAGAGAAGTCAAATGGCATGATCGTCCAGGCGTCCACCCGCAGCCCATTCGCAGCCGCACGCATAATCAGGTCCCGCCCAGCATCGTCCGGCCCAGTCGGCTCTGCGCCCATGGTGATGGAGATCATCAGCCTGGGATCACGCCGCCGCACGATCACGAGTGCGCTGATAATGCGCTGACGGACCGCCGCTTCGCTGATCTCGGTATCCTCCATGTCCACATCGACGGCACGCAGGCGGTATGCATCGATGACCTTCCGGTAGGCGGCCGCCAGCGCCATCGGCGTGCGGCAGGTAACACCGAGCTTGGTGCCGCCCGAGCCGCCGAACGATACCGCCACGTCGCCACCGGCTGCGCGGATGCTGCGGATGGTGGCATGCTCAGGGCCGCCTGTTAGCGGGTCCTGGCCCTGCCACGCTGGGCTGCAACGGCCGTCGGACTGGATGAAGGCGAGTGTGAAGCGGCGGACACCGGTCGCCGCCATGACCTGGGTGGGAGGGGGACCGTGAACACCCAGGTAGAGGTACGGTGCCGCCCATGGCACGCTAACCTGCGCGGGGTGCCGATCCCCGTCGGCGGCGGGCCTGCCGGTGAGCATCGTGATGACGGCTGCAAGCGCAGTTCCCGCGACCAGGGACAGGACGAGAACCAGCAGAGTCCGCCCGCTAACGTGCGTCACCCGCTCAGCATGAGCTAGCGCGCTCGCGGCCAGACAGGGCCGAACGTCCGGCCCTGAGTACCCAAACGACTTTCGGGTTTACTTCTCGGCGAGGGCCAGCCGGACCTCTGCCGCCAGTTGGCCGATGACCCGCTCAGCCAGGCCCGCGTCCCCGGCCTGAACCATGAGCCGGATCGCGGGCTCAGTACCGCTCGGCCGCACCAGGACACGCCCGCTAGTGCCGAGCTGAGACTGCGCCTTGGATACTGCGGCGGCGACTCGGGACCCGGGCGGCAAACCGTCCCCGGGCACGTTCACCATCAGCTGAGGAAATTTCCGCATCCACTTCGCAGCCGCCGACATCGTCATCCCGCGCCGGTTGACCGCGGCTAGCAGCTGGAGACTCGTCAAGATGCCGTCGCCGGTCATCGCGTGCTCGCCCATGATGATGTGCCCGGACTGTTCCCCGCCCAGCACGTAACCGCCGTCACGCATGGCTGCGGACACGTGCTTGTCACCCACCCGGACCTCGATCACCCGGATGCCTGCCTTGCGCATGGCCACATGGAAACCCTGGTTCGACATCACGGTCACCACCACCGCATCATGCGCCAGCCTGCCCTCATTCTTCAGTTCGGTCGCCAGCACAGTCATGATCTGGTCACCGTCGAACGGCTGCCCGCGCTCGTCCACGGCAAGGCACCGGTCAGCATCACCGTCGTAGGCGATGCCGACGTCCGCGCCGTGCTCGATAACCGCTGCGGCCAGTGTGCCTGGGCAGGTGGAGCCGCAGCCGGCATTGATGTTCAGCCCGTCGGGTTCGGCCCCGATCGTGCTGACCACCGCGCCCGCCTGGCGGAGCACCTGCGGTGCGATGCGGTAGGCCGCCCCGTGCGCGCAGTCGACCACGACCCGCAGCCCGGCCAGCGCCCCTGCCCTCCCGGGGGTCGATAGCAGGTAGTCGAGGTACCGCTCTTGCTCCGCTCCAGCTTCGGTGACCCTGCCGAACCCGGTGCTTGCCGGTGAGGGCCGCGCGGGCCGGAGTTGGGCCTCGATCTGGTCCTCCACAGCGTCCGGCAGCTTGCCACCGCCGGGGCCGAAGAACTTGATCCCGTTATCACTTGCTGGGTTGTGGCTCGCGGAGATGACCACACCGAAGGCGGCACCGAGGGCCCGGGTCAGGTAGGCCACTCCTGGGGTCGGGATCACACCGACCCGAAGGACGTCAAGGCCGGCGCTGGCCAGGCCGGCCACCGCCGCCGCCTCGAGGAAGTCGCCAGAGACACGCGGATCGCGGCCTATCACGGCGACCGGGGTGCCGGGCAGGCCTGCGCCGGGCTGACCGAGAACGACGGCCGCGGCCACGCTCAGGTCCAAGGCCAGAGCAGCGGTCAAGTCTTGGCCGGCAATACCCCTGACGCCATCAGTACGGAACAGAAAGCCGCGATTGTTCGGTTCATCCATGTCGCTACCGCCTTTGCACCCCGTGCAGCCCTCAGCTGGCGTTTCATGGCCATCCCCTGGGAAGCCGGTTCCATCAGATCGCGGGACACCGGCCCAAGGTAGAGACAAAGGTCCCGGTACCTATTCGACAGTCACGCTCTTGGCCAAGTTACGGGGCTTGTCGATATCACGGCCCAGTTTGGCGGCCACGTGATAGGCCAGCAGTTGCAGGGGAACGTTCAGCAGCAGGGGGTCCAACTCCGGTTCACCGCGAGGGACGCGGATGACCGCGTCGGCGAGGCCCTGCGGCAGGTCGGTGCTGGAGACCGCGATAACCGGGCCACCGCGTGCCCTGATCTGCTCGATCGTGGAGATGTTCTTGGCTAGCAGTTCGTCGGCGGGAACGACGACCACGCTCGGCATTGAGGCGTCGATCAGGGCGAGCGGGCCGTGTTTCAGCTCCCCCGCCTGGTAGGCCTCGGCGTGGACGTAGGAGATCTCCTTGAGCTTCTGCGCGCCCTCCCGGGCCACCGGCCAGCCGCGGACACGACCAACGAAGAACATGTGCTCGGCCCCGGAGAAGCGGCGGGCGACATCGGCGATCTCCTCCTCGCCGGCCAGGATCTCCTCGATGTGCCCAGGCAGTGCGCGCAGGCCGGCCACGAGCCGCTGCCCGGATGCTGCGGACAGGTCACGGACTCGGCCAAGGAGCAGGGCGAGCATGGCGAACGTTGCTGCCATGCTGGTCAGCGCTTTGGTGGAGGCGACTGCGATCTCCGGGCCCGCGTGCAGGAAGACCCCATGGCCGCACTCACGCCCGATCGCGCTGCCGACCACGTTGACCGCCCCGATGACCTGGCCGCCCTTGCGGCGCAATTCCCGGACTGCCATGAGCGTGTCCAGCGTCTCGCCTGACTGGCTGACCGCGACATACAGCGTGTCTGGGTCTACCACCGGGTTCCGGTACCGGTACTCCGACGCCGGCTCGGCGTCAGACGGGATGCGCGCCAGTTCCTCGACCAGGAGAGCACCCATCTGCCCGGCGTAGTAGGCCGAGCCACAGCCGAGGAACTTCACCTGCCTGATCGACCTCAGCTGGTGGGCGTCCAGGTTGATGCCGCCCAGCTTCGCCGTGGCGAACCGGTCGTCGAGACGGCCACGCAGCGCCCGGAGCAGCGCCTCGGGCTGCTCGTGGATCTCCTTGCGCATGAAATCCTCGTATGGGCCAAGCTCGTAGTCGTCAGCCTCGGCTTCCACAGTGGCAGGGACGTTCCTCGCACCGGCGGGGCGGCTGGCTCCGTCCAGCGAAGCCGTCCGGTAGTCGGCGGCGTGCACCGTGGCAACCTCGGCGTCGTCGATGTACACCACCTGCTTGGTGTAGCGCACCAGCGCGGCGACGTCGGAGGCTACGAACATCTCGGAGGCGCCGATGCCCAGCACGATCGGGCTGCCATTTCGGGCCACAACGAGCTCGTCCGGATGCCTCACATCGAGCACGATCAGGCCATACGTGCCCTCCACGCCTCGCAGGGCCCGGCTGACCGCCTCCTCCAGGCTGATGTCGTCCGTCGCCTCAGTGGCGATCAGGTGGGCCAGCACCTCCGTGTCGGTGTCGCTCACCAGCGTGACACCACGGTTGGTGAGAGCCTCCCTGAGCCGATCAGCGTTCTCGATGATGCCGTTGTGCACAACTGCGATGCGCCCGGCGGAGTCAGTGTGCGGATGGGCGTTGACGTCGCTCGGCTCACCATGGGTGGCCCACCTGGTGTGGCCGATGCCGATGGTGGCATTGGCCCGATCGGTGACTCGGTCCCTGAGGTCCTGGACCCGGCCCGCAGTCTTGGTGACCTGCAGCCGGTTCTGGCAGATGACGGCCAGGCCGGCCGAATCATAGCCTCGGTACTCCAGGCTGCGCAGGCCCTCGAGTAGGACGGGAATGGCGGCCCTGCGGCCGACATACCCCACGATTCCACACACCTTGACCCCCACTTGTCTGATGTGCCACCCGTGCATGAAGACCCGCAGCTGCCGCTCTGGCCATCCCTGCGTGGCACAACCCTGCTGCCCCCCGATACCGCAGCTCCCTCACATACCGAGCGTGTGAGCCTATGTGCATCCAGCAGCAGAGCCCAAAGTCCCGAGTACCCGGGCCGAACGCAAGCTGAAACTCAGGCTCCGCACCGCATCACCCGGCCGGCGATCGCGGACATTGGGGACCGCCCGCGCTGCGTGCGCGCTGGACGTCACCTGGAAAGGAATCATCCGCGGCAGGCGGGATGAGCCCCGGCACGCCAGTGATGACGGGCGCCCGAGCACGGCGAGTACCGGGCCGTGATGGCCGACAGCCACGGCCACGCGGATGTGTACCGCGGGCACATCGACGGTGACCGCCTCATCTTCGAATAGCGCGGTATGTGTGGGTAATCGTGGCGCTGAACGCCCTGGCCCGGCTGAACCGGATCGCGCCCGCACTGGGCAGCGGCGGGCAGGCGGCGTTCCTGCGCGGGAAGGGCCGGCGAACCCGGTATATGTCCAGGACCTGGCCCTGTGGCTGCCGCTGATCGCGGTCGCGGGGTGGCCGTGGCGCCGCCGGGCCTAGGCTTCCTGATCATCGGCGGTGGCCTGGTCATGTGGGTCTGGAAACTCTTGGGCGGCCACAGGCGGGTAACTTCGCTGACCTGCAGCGCAGCCGCGATGATATGCCCGCGGCCGGGAGAGACTGGCTCTCCCGGCCGCGCGGGTAGCTGCGGGGCAGGCTCCGGTTCAGGCCTGGAGCACGGCCTCGATCTCGAGCTGGATGGTCACCTTGTCGCTGACCACGACGCCACCACCCTCGATGGCGGCGTTCCAGTTGACCCCGAACTCGCCGCGGCTGATCTCGGCGGTAGCCGAGAAGCCGGCCGGGTGCCGCCGTAGGCGTCCGGCCCGAACCCGTTCAGCTCCAGCGTGAGCGGGACGTCCCTGGTCACGCCCTTCAGCGTCAGCTGGCCGTCCAGGACGTAGCCGCTGCCCTGCCGGCGGATGCCAGTGGACCGGTAGCTCATCACCGGGTACTTGTCGACCTCGAAGAAGTCGGCGGACCGCATGTGCGCGTCACGCTGCTCGTTGCCGGTAGTGATAGAGCTGAGCTCGATGTCGGCTGTCACCGAGGAGTCCAGCGGGCTGGCGCCGGTGGTGATCTCGCCCGAGAAGCTAGTGAACTTGCCGCGGACCTTGCTCACCATCATGTGACGCACGGTGAAGCCGACCTCAGAGTGCACGGGGTCGATGGTCCAGGTGCCGGCCGTGTAGCCGGGGATGCCGGTCGCGGCCTGGGTGCTGGTGGTCATAGGTACTCAGCTCCTTCTGGATGTTGGTTGAACACTCAACGACTATCACCGTCAAGGAACTATGTCAAACGCTCAACTATTCCCGCGCTATACTGTGCGGGTGACTACGACCGGCACCCGCTGGCTGTCGGCCGACGAGCAGGTGGCCTGGCGCGCCTTCGTCGGCGCCTGCCACTCTTTCTTTTCGGCCATCGACGCTGAGCTGCAACGCGACGCTGGGATGCCGCTTGCCTACTACGAGATCCTGGTTCAGCTGTCGGAGGCCCCGGATCGCAGGCTGCGGATGAGCCAGCTGGCCGAGGAAACGGCGGCCAGCAAGAGCCGGATCTCGCACGCGGTCGCCCGGCTGGAAGAGCGGGGCTGGGTCCGCCGCCGCGAGTGCCCGACCGACCGGCGGGGCGCCTTCGCCGAGCTCACCGACGAGGGCTACGCCGCACTGGCGGCCGCCGCGCCCGGCCATGTGGAGCAGGTCCGCCGCACCCTGCTGGATCCGCTCACGGCCGGGCAGGTGGGCCAGTTGCGGGAAATCAGCGAGGCGATCCAGGCCGCGGTGGGCGGCCCGCCGCCCGGAGCCATGACCTGCCCCTGATTTCCGCCCACCCCACTCCGCCTCAGCTCCCCGAATCCACCTCCCCCCTCCGCCTCATCTGCCCCACGAAGACATGGACGCTTTGGGGTGTAGGAACAACCCGAGCAGTCCACCTCTGCCCGCAGGCAGCCACTACCCAGCCAGCCGCTCCGGCTGCGGATTTTTCTTCCCGTCAATCACCGCTTATCGTCAGTAACCGATGAAGAAACCCGGGCGGCGCCGACCGCAGGGCGAGCCGCCAGAACCGCTCACCCGCTACGAGGCGCGCCAGTACGCGGCCTGGTTCCGGGCGCTGTCCGACCCGACCAGGATTCAGGTCGTGTCGGTACTCGCCCGCGCCCGCGGGCCGCTGACCGTCGGCCAGATCGTGGCCGCCACGAACGTCAGCCAGGCCACCGTGTCACAGCACCTCAAGGTGCTCGCCGAGGTCCGGTTCGTGCTCGCCGACCGGCATGGGACCGCGCGTTACTACCGGCTGAACGAAGCCTGCGTCGGCTCCTTCCCAACCGCCACGGACCTGGTGGTGGGACGAGCCGCGCCGATCCCGGCCGGCGCATTCCTGGCCGCGGCCCTCCCGGCCGGACAGCCCTCCAGCCTGCCGGACGGAGCGGCCACCGGCCTGCCAGGCGGCGTGACCGCCGGCCTGCCGAACGGGGCACGCCCCGGCGAGCCGAACGGGGCGGGTCCGGGCCTGCCGAACGGGGCGGGTCCGGGCCTGCCGAACGGGGCGGGTCCGGGCCTGCCGAACGGGGCAGGCACGATCTTGCCGGATGGGGTGACCATCCGGCCGATGGTGAACGGCGACGCCACCCAGGTGCTGGCGATCTACCAGGCCGGGCTGGACTCCGGTGAGGCCAGCTTCGAGACCTCGGCCCCGTCCTGGGCGGACTTCGACGCGGCCCGGCTGCCCAGCCACCGGCTGGTCGCTGCCGACTACGCCAGCGGCGAGGTGCTCGGCTGGGCGGCGGTGTCCCCGGTCTCGGACCGGCACGTGTATCAGGGCGTGGTCGAGCACTCCATCTATGTCGCGCCGACCGCCCGTGGCCGCGGGGTCGGCGCCGCGCTGCTCAGGGCGCTCATCAGGTCCACCGCAACGGCCGGCATCTGGACCATCCAGTCCGGCATCTTCCCGGAGAACACCGCCAGCTTGCGCCTGCACGAGAAGGCCGGGTTCCGGGTGGTCGGCACCCGCAAGCGGATCGGCCGCCACTACGGCCGCTGGCGCGACGTGCTGCTGCTGGAACGCCACACCGACCTGCCCGGCACCATCTAGCTCCGGCCGCAAGCCGCCTTACCCGCCTTACCTGCCGCTGCCGTCCATGGCTGCCAGCGCCTGCCCGAAATCCGCCCACAGATCGTCGGGATGCTCCAGCCCGGCGGACACCCGGATGCTGCCCTCGCCGATGCCCGCGGCCCGCAGCCCGGCCGCGTCCAGCTGCCGGTGCGAGGTCGAGGCCGGATGCAGCACCAGCGTCTCCGCGCCGCCCAGCGACGGGGCGACGGCGACCAGCTTCAGCGCGGACACAAAACGCAGGCCCGCCGCCCGCCCGCCAGCCAGGTCGAAGGCGACCATGCCGCCGTAGCCGGACAGCAGCCTGGATGCCACCTCATGGTCGGGATGGCTGGCCAGGCCGGGCCAGTGCACCGCCGTCACCGCCGGGTGGGCGGCTAGCCGTTCGGCGAGCAGGGCGGCCGTCTCGCAGTGCCGGGCCATCCGCAGCGCCAGCGTCTTCAGGCCGCGCAAAGTGAGCCAGGCAGCGAACGGATCCGCCGCCACCCCCAGGTCCACCGCGGTCTTCCAGAGCCGGCGGTACAGCTGCGCACTGGCCGACACCACCAGCCCCAGGGTGACGTCGTCATGGCCGCCCAGGTACTTGGTCGCAGAATGAATCACGATGTCGGCGCCGTGCCCGATCGGCTGGCACAGCAGGGGGGTAGCGAACGTGTTGTCCACTACGCCGGTCAGCCCGGCGCCCCGGGCCACCGCCAGCAGCGCGGGCTGGTCGCTGACCGCGACCGTGGGGTTGGCGATGGTCTCCAGGAACAGCAGCCGGGAGGCGGGCCGGAGCGCGGCGGTCACTTCGGCCGGGTCCCGGCCGGAAACGTAGCTCACCTCGATGCCGTACCGCCGGGCCAGGTCGGTGAAGACCGAGAAGGTGCCGCCGTACAGGCACTGCTGGGCGATGACGTGGTCGCCGGGCTGGAGCAGGGACAGCAGCACCGCGTTGATGGCGCCCATGCCGGAACTGGCCGCAATCGCGGCGGTGCCGCCCTCCAGGTCGGCGACGGCAGCCTCCAGCGCCTGCGTGGTGGGGTTCCGGTAGCGGCTGTAGGCGAACCCGGCATCGGGATCGGTCAGTGCCGCGGCGCACGCCTCCGGGTCGTCGAAGGCGAAGGTCGAGGTCTGGTAGATGGGCACGCTCACCGGGCGGAGCCGGGCTAGCTCGGGCGCGGCAGCGTGGATGGCGCGGGTTTCCGGATGCAGGTTCATGGCGGGCGGCTTAGCTGCCGGCGGGGGGCTCGGGTGGCGGTGACGTGTTCGGGCGGCCACTCGCCCATGATCTGGCCCCCTGATTCCGGTGGCCGTTGGCGGCAGTGGCCCAGCTGTACCGGGCGCTCGCCGAGCCGCGCCCAAGCATCTTCTCCAGCGACGCGCCCATGCTGCCGTCCTGGTCGATCATGCGGCGCATCACCACGATCAGTGCGGGAATGGCCCACAAGTCGCCGCATACCCACAAGATCGCGGCGCCGATCTGCTGGTCGGCGAACGGCGCCAGCGTCACCCCCGGCACGTGGTTATAGACGGAGTACCAGGAGACCTGGGTCAGGATGCTCATCGACATCGCCAGCACCCACATCACCACGTTGGTCGCGATCAGCGCGGCGGCCTGGGCGACCGGTGTCATCCGCCGCCGGAACGGCGGTGAGGGGATGAACTGGAGCCAGAACAGCACCCCGGCGAGGAAGAAACTGGCGTGCATCAGCCAGATGTGCACGTACTGGTTGTTCTGCGCCAGGTCGAACAGCACGGGCACGTGCCAGATGACCATCATCAGACTGAAAAGCGTCACCGAGACCCAGGGCCGCAGCAGGAACCCGGCGACCGCCCGCAGCGGCCGGGACCAGCCGCCACGCAGCGTGCCGCGGGTGATCGCCTGGCCGGTGCGCCCGGGCAGCCCGTCCAGCAGCGGCTGCCAGGGTGCCCCCGCCACCACCAGGGTCGGCGCCGCGAACATCAGCAGCAAGTGCTGGAACATGTGCACGAAGAAGTAGGCGTCGGACCAGTAGTCCACCGGCGAGACCACGGCCAGCAGCAGCACCACCAGGCCCGCGTAGAAGAGCCACGACCGCTGGCGGCGCTGGGCGGTCCGCTCCGGCCGGGACCGCCGGGCCAGCCGTGCCAGCCCGATCTCGTGCCAGACCACCAGCACCGCGGCCACGATCACGAACGGGTCGAATGACCAGTGATCAACCAGGTAGCTCATCGCACTTCATTTCGGATACCCAACGAATGACTTCGGCAGGCCAACGAGCCGACGGTACCCCCTCGCCGGGGCCGGGCCAACCGGCGGCCCGGCCGGCTTCTCGGGAGCGGCCGCTCAGCCAGCTCTTAGCTCCCGGTTTTACTCTCGCGTCGTACCACTTTGACCCGCACAATTGATACAGAACAGATCCTCGCGCGGCAAAGGGTACGGAGGGCGGATGGCAGCTGGCGGGAACAGCCAGGCTCGGCGGGCACTGGCCCGGCCATTCGGCCGGGCCAGCTGGCGGACGGGCCTGGCCGTGGCGACCGCCGGTGTTTTCCTGCTGATGACGCCGAACGCCCCGGCCGCGGTCAGCATGGCCGCCAAGCTGGCCGCTGCCACCACCCTGTCGGCGCACGACCCGACCGCGGGCATCCTGGCCAGCGCCCGCTCGTTCGCCGGTACCCCGGCCGTCGGCGCGCTCTTCCCTGTTTCCGGCGGCGCACTGGGCAAGCACTTCTGCACCGCGAGCGTGGTGGACAGCCCGGGCGGGGATCTGGTGATCACCGCTGCGCACTGCGTGACCCACCGGGCAGCGGGCTCGATGGCGTTCGTGCCCGGCTACGCGGGCGGTCACCGGCCGTATGGCGTCTGGCTGGTCAGCCAGGTGATCTCCGACAGTGGCTGGCTGGATTCCGGCAATCCCGGTCACGATGTCGCCTTCCTGGTGGTTCACCAGCCGGGGAACAGCCAGCCGATCCAGCATGTCACCGGCGGTGAGCGGCTGGGCATCGGCTGGCAGGCCCGCGCCCGGGTGCGGGTCATCGGCTACCCCGATGCCACCGAGCAGCCAGTCACCTGCACGAATGAGACCAAGCGGTTCCAGGCACACGAGATGGAATTCGACTGCGGTGGTTACACCGACGGCACCAGCGGCGCCCCTTTCCTGGCCCGGCCGGGGCCCGCCGGGACGGGCACGGTGATCGGCGTGATCGGCGGTTACCAGCAGGGCGGGGACCTGCCCGCGATCTCCTACACCATCCGCTTCGGGCAGGATGTGGAAAGCCTGTACCAGACCGCGGTCAGCCTCGCCGCCCGCGCCGGCGGCTGACCGGCCCGCCCGGGCCTGGCTGGCTACCGGGATCCGCCCGGCGGGGCAGGACCCGGTCCAGGCCGGCCAGGTCATCCGCGGTGGGCAGCCAGTCCGACGCGGCGGCGTTCGCCTTCACCTGCTCGGGGGTGATAGCCCCGGCGATCACCGAAGCGCAGCCGTCCTGGGCAGCCAGCCCGCCGACCGCCACCTCCAGGATCGTCCGGCCACGCTCGGCCGCCCAGGTGGCCAGCGCCTCCACCCGGTCCAGCTTGTCCGCGGTGATGTAGTCCGAGCGGCCAGGCCAGCCGGGTCCCCGCGGCCGGTTCCTGCCCGCGCCGGACCTTGCCGGTCAGCAGCCCGTTGGCCAGTGGGTAGTAGGGCAGCACACCCAGCCCGAACCGGCGGGCGGCAGGCACCACCTCGGCCTCCGCCCCGCGCTCCAGCAGCGACCAGTGGTTCTGCGCGGACACGAACGGCGCGGTCCCGGCCGCCCGGGCCACGTGCGCGGCGTCGGCGATCTGCCAGCCGGCGAAGTTGGAGTGGCCGAGATAGCGGATCTCGCCCTCGGCGACCAGTTCGGTGAGGGCGGCCAGGGTCTCCGCCACCGGGGTGCGCGGATCGGGCAGATGCAACTGGTACAGGTCGATGTAGTCGGTGCGCAGGCGGCGCAGCGACGCCTGCACCGCGCGCCGGATGTAGGCACGGCCGCCCGGGCCCCGGCGACCGGCCCATAGCCCAGGTCGGTCCCGCCACCGAACTTGGTGGCCAGCACCACCTGGTCGCGGCGGCCGGCCAGCACCTCGCCGAGCAGTTCCTCTGATCCGCCGAGGCCGTACACGTCGGCGGTATCGAACAGCGTGCAACGCCGGCGTCGATGGCAGCGTCCACCACCGCCCGGGTCCCGGCCAGATCCAGCCACCGCCCGAAGTTGTTACACCCCAGCCCGGTCACCGACACCGTCAGCCCGGATGCGCCCAGTTCCCGGTATCTCATCGGTCCGCCGTCACCTTTCCCAACTCGTGTGTGCTAGCGCCACCGGCCCGGCCCGCCCGGCCGCCACGGCTGGCCGGGCGGCTCTGCGCCTTGGCCCGCAGCCGCATCGACACCTGCACCGGGCTGCCCTCGAACCCGAACTCCTCCCGCAGCCGCCGCTCGATGAACCGCCGGTAGCTGGCCTCCAGGAAACCGGTGGTGAACAGCACGAAATGCGGCGGCCGAATGCCGGCCTGGGTAGCGAACGAGATCTTCGGCTGACGGCCACCCCGGACCGGTGGCGGCGTGGCCGCCACCAGGCCGGCCAGCCAGGAGTTGAGCCTGCCAGTCGGCACCCGGGTCTCCCAGCCCGCCAGCGCGGTCTGCAGCGCGGGCACCAGCCGGTCCAGGTGGCGGCCGGTAGCGGCGGAAATGTTGACCCGGGGTGCCCAGCGGGCGGTGTGCAGCTGCCGGTCGATCTCCCTGTCCAGCTGCAGGCGGCGGTCCTCGTCCACCAGGTCCCACTTGTTGTAGGCGATGACCAGCGCCCGGCCGGCCTCGATCACCATCGACACGATCCGCAGGTCCTGCTCGGCCAGCGGCTCGCTGGCGTCCACCAGCACCACCGCGACCTCGGCCCGTTCCAGCGCGCCAGACGTCCGCAGGGCGGCATAGAAGTCGGCGCCCTGGGTGTGGCTGACCCGCCGCCGGATGCCGGCCGTGTCCACGAACCGCCAGCTGATGCCGCCCAGCTCGATCAGCTCGTCCACCGGGTCGCGGGTGGTGCCGGCGACCGCGTCCACCAGTACCCGCTCCTGCCCGGCCAGCTTGTTCAGCAGGCTGGACTTGCCCACGTTCGGGCGCCCGATCAGGGCGACCCGGCGCGGGCCGCCGACCTCGGCCAGGTTTTCGGCGGGTGCCTCCGGCAATGCCGCCAGCACCGCGTCGAGCAGGTCGCCGCTGCCGCGCCCGTGCAGCGCGCTGACCGGCCATGGCTCGCCCAGCCCGAGGGCCCACAGCGCCGCCGCGGCCGGCTCGCCCGGTGTGTCATCGACCTTGTTTGCGGCGACAACCACCGGCTTGCCGGACCGGCGCAGCACCGCAGCGACCGCGTCGTCGGAGTCGGTGATGCCGACGGTCACATCCACCACGAACAGGACCGCGTCCGCCGCCGCCACCGCCAGCCGCGCCTGCGCCGTCACCTGCTCGGCCAGCGCACGGCTGGCCTGCCCCGCCTCCGACCCGGGGGAAGGCTCCCAGCCGCCGGTGTCGACCAGGGTGAACGCCCGCCCGCGCCAGGTCGCATCGTAGGCCACCCGGTCCCGGGTGACACCCGGGGTGTCCTGGACCACCGCCTGGCGGCTGCCCAGGATCCGGTTGACGAGCGTGGACTTGCCGACGTTGGGCAGGCCGACCACTGCCACCACCGGGACCAGTGGGGCAGGCTGGTGGCCTTCGTCGTCCCAGCCGCCCTCGGTGTCAGGCATGGTCACCGCGCCCGCGCCGGGTCCGGGTGCGTGTCCCCGGTCCGCTGCCGTACCAGGTCGGTGATCCGGCTGATCACCTCGGCCAGGCTCAGGCTGGAGGAGTCGATCTCCACCGCGTCGGCCGCCATGACCGTCTGCGGGGCATCCGCCCGGTCCCGGCGGTGCTGCTCCCGCTGGGTGACCGCCGCGGTCGCGTCCGGGTCGGCGGCCAGGTCGGCGCTGCGGCGGTGGGCGCGCACCTGCTCACTGGCGGTGAGGAACACCTTCACCGGCGCCTCCGGGGCGACCACGGTACCGATGTCGCGGCCCTCGGCTCGATGCCGCCGCCGGGGCGGCCTGGTGCCGCCGGATGATGTCGCGCTGGCGGCGATCAGGTGCTCGCGGACCTTGGCGCCGAGGCGACCACGCTGACGGCGTTGGACACCCGCCGGGTGCGGATCGGGCCGGACACATCCCCCGCCCACCGTGATCCGCGGCGCGGCCGGGTCCACCCCGACCTCGATGACTGGCTCGGTGGCGTGCCTCGCCACCGTCTCCGGGACGGCGGTGTCCACTCCCTGGCTGAGCATCCACCAGGTCGGTGCCGGTACATCGCGCCGGTGTCCAGGTAGTGCAGGCCCAGTGCGCCGGGCCACCCCACGGGCGGCGCTGGACTTGCCTGACCCAGCGGCCCGTCCACGGCGATCGCCAGGCGCTCGGTCACGGTGGCGATGCTACCGGCGGACCGGCCCCCGGCCCCGCCGTGCCTGGGTCAGCCGCGCAGCGGCGTCCGGCCGGACTGTGAGCTCGGCCACCCCGACCGGCGGCCCAGGCGAATGCTCGATCCCGAAGTCCTCGATGTTGCCCCCGCATCCCCCGCCACCTGGAACAGCCGCGCCAGCTCTCCGGGCCGGTCAGGGATCACCACCTGGACCACGGTGCTGTCCCGGCTGGGCAGGCCCCGCTTGCCCGGGATCATCGCCACCCCGGCCGAGCCTTCATCCAGCAGCGCGGCCAGCGACTTGAGCAACGGGTGCCCCGGCTGCGGCAGGCCCGGCTGATCCGGTCCGGCCGCGGCGAGTGCGTCGGCGGCTGCGGCCGATCCCCGGCCACCTGGCTGAGCACCCGCGCCACCGGCGCCGCGTTGGCCGCCAGGATCTGTGTCCACAGGCCGCTGTCGCCGCCCGCCACCCTGGTCACATCCCGCAGTCCCTGGCCCGCCAGGCCGAGCGCCCCGGCCGGGGCCC